>JAEEXI010000028.1 GCA_016291495.1 Prevotella sp. | reverse complement strand
TACGAATCTCGATGTTAAACGTTTAAACGACTAGTAGTATTATGGCAAAAAAGAATCTATCCAAGCAGAAGAAGATGGATACCCGCGTGAACTTCACGCCGATGGTAGACATGATGATGCTTCTGATCACTTTCTTCATGCTTTGTACTACGCTGGCTAAGCCGCAGGCTATGCAGCTTACCATGCCGTCGAACGATGACACGAAGAATCTGAATGATGAACAGAAGCAGGTGACAAAGGCTTCTCATACCATTACCCTTTACCTTGGCTCTGATGACAAGGTTTGGTACATTGCCGGTCTGCCCAACTATGACGATCCGTCATGCGTCAAGCTGACCACCTATGGCAAGGATGGTATTGAGAAGGTTCTCAATGAGCACACTACCGAGGAAGGCATCAACCCGATTGCCAAGATCAAGCTGGCTAAGAAGGAGCTCGATGCCAAGAAGAACGAGTATAACTCAAAGATGACCGACGAACAGTATCAGGAGCAGTTGAAGAAGCTGAAGAAGGGTGAACTCCCCAACGGTGAGAAAGTTCCTACACTGACCGTCATCATCCGTCCTCTTAACACGGCTACCTATGCAAACATGGTGGCTGCCCTCGATGAGATGCTGATTAGCAATGTTGATAAGTACGTCATTGACAATGTCGACAAGATGAGTGACGAAGACAAGGCGCTCATCCAGAAGGCAGGTGTCAAGTGATTAACCCCTAAAAAGTAAGAAGAACTATGGCAAAAATAGATCTCATTGACAACGGTTGGGTCGACCTCGTATTCGAAGGGAAGAACCAAGCTTATGGAGCTTATCAACTGCGTAAGAACACAGGTTCCCGTAACCTGAAGGCAATCATCACAATGTTCGTCGGCTTTGCTATCATAGCAGCTATCGTCATTGCCAAGGTTTCTATTGAGAACTACATCGCAGCACAGAATGCAGCCATTGAGGCAGATGTAGAGCTCCAGAGCCTGGCAGAGAAGAAGGAGGCTAAGGTAGAAAAGAAAGACGAGCCCGAGCCAGAGAAGATTGAAGTTGAGAAAGTGAAGAGCTCTGTGGCCTTTACCGTTCCTGAAATCAAGAAGGATAATGAGGTGAAGGAAGATCAGGAGATGAAATCTCAGGAAGAACTGCAAGAAACCAATACCGCTATCGGTGCCTTCAACGTAGAAGGTGACGATGAGACGGCTGGTGAAGTGCTGAAAGCTAAGGAAGTCATTGCCGAGCCCGAGCCACCAAAGGTGGAGGAGACGAAAGTCTTCGACGTGGTAGAGCAGATGCCTTCGTTCCCTGGAGGACAAGGCGCTTTGATGTCATGGCTTGGCAGCAATATCAAGTATCCTGTAGTAGCTGAGGAGAATGGTGTACAGGGTCGCGTTGTTTGTACCTTCGTGGTTGAGCGTGACGGTTCTATTACGGACGTTAAGGTTGTCCGTGGTGTTGACCCCTCTCTGGATAAAGAGGCTGTACGTGTGCTCAAGGCTATGCCGAAGTGGATTCCTGGTAAGCAGAACGGTTCAGCTGTACGTGTAAAGTACACTGTTCCCGTAACCTTCAGACTTCAGTAATCTATGACAAAGAACGTATTCAGCAAATTTGTTGGATTAACACTTATTTTAGGCTTGCTCCTCGCATGTGGGAGCAAGCCTAATCCTGAAAAGGAAGAGGCATACTTGAAAGCTGCAGAGGCATTTGTGGCTGACGAGAGTTTCTTTCCTATCCTTGACGAAGAGCTTTTCTATTTCAACAGCCAACGTTTAGACACGATTGGTGTGAATTACATGAATGAGCAGGAAGCCGTAGAGAAGTTGATGAAACTGGAGACATGGCTTGCCTTTACGACCCGCGATTTCACAGCAAAGGAGAAGAAGAGCCTGCAAGACCGTAAATACCTGCCCCGTGCAATACCCATTGCCTATGACGGTCTTTCCATCATCGTCAACAACACCAATCCCGACAGCTGCATCACCATCAAGGATTTTGCACGCATACTTCGTGGAGAGGTGACCCAATGGGGCGAAATCTATCCAGGTTCCAAGCTGGGAGCCATCGATGTCGTTTTCGACAATCCTTTATCCAGCACCGTCCGTTGGTGTGTCGACTCCATCCTCGGAGGAAAGGAGTTTACCAATCCTAATATTGGAGCCGTGAAGACCAGTGCCGCCGTAGTCGACTATGTGGAGAACCACAAGAACTCCCTGGGCATTATCGGTTCCAACTGGTTGAATGACAAGCGTGATACCACGAATGTCACCTTTAAGAAGAACATAACCGTGATGGGCGTTTCCAAACTTGACTCTGCCACCAAGGCAAACAGTTGGAAGCCTTATCAATACTACCTATATAATGGCAACTATCCACTACGCCGCACCATCTATGCCCTCCTCAACGACACCCGCAACGGTAATCCTACCGCATTTGCCCATTTCTGTCAGTTGCCCAAGGGTCAGATGATTATTCTGAGGTCCGGACTGCTACCCAGGAGTGCGAATATGAATGTAAGAGAGGTGATTGTCAATCATGAGAAATAAACTATTCTGACATTAGAACGTCATAACAGTAGAGACAGGAAACAAGAAGTATAACCTTTAATAAATAAAGAATTATGAAAGCAATGAAATATTTATTGATTGGAGCGCTGATGTTAGGATTCGGCACTCAGGTGAAGGCACAGGAGCCTACGGGAACGAAGGCCGATGTTGATGCCGTTAAGAAAATTATTAGTAGCAAACCCGCTGATCTCGACAAGCAGATGAAGCCTTTCTACAAGGCTAACCGAAAGAATGCAGAGAATCTGTATGCCTTTGGTCGCGCATTCTACGAGGCACAGGATACGGCAAACGCCCATGTCTATGCCAACTATGCCTTGGAGGCTTCCAAGAACAAGTTTGCCCCTGCCTACGTCCTGTTAGGCGACATCGCAGCCCTTGGTGACGATGGTGGTGCTGCTGCTTCTCAGTACGATCAGGCCATCTACTATGACAAGAAACTGGTAGAGGCTTATCGTAAGTACGCAATGGTTTACCGTAAGATCGACCCCGCTGGTGCTGCCGCTAAGTTGGATGAGCTGAAGGCTAACTGTCCTGAGGTCAGCGTTGATGCCATCAAGGGTCATATCTTCATGGTTGGCGGTGATGAGAAAGCTGCTTACAATGAGTTCAAGAAAGTGCCCATCGGGCAGTTAGACAAGGACTATCTGAATGAGTTCGCCCGCGTCAGCTACTTCCAGGGACATTATGAGGACGCTCTGGCTGCTTGTCAGGAAGGTCTGAAGGACAAGCCCCGCAATGCCACCTTCACCCGTCTGGCTATGTTCAGCAACTACGAGTTGAAGAACTACGAGGCTGCCAAGGACTATATCTATAAGTACTTCAACGAGACAGACAGTGCCAAGTTCTCTGAGTATGACCACTACTATTCAGCTTTGATCTACGATGCACTGGGTGAGAAACAGAATGCCTACGCCGAGTACGACAAGGCTTTGGCACTCGTTCAGGACGGTTCTATGATCAAGCGCTGGACCATCCTGAAGACCCTCTCTGATGCCTACCTGAAGGATAAGGATTTCGAGAAGGCTATCAAGTACTATCAGGAGTTCACCGCCAGCAAGCCCGGCTTGAATTTTGACGACGAGGAATCTCTTGCAACCATCTATTCTAAGTATGCAAAAGAAGATGCTTCCAAGAAGGAGGAGCTCACCAACAAAGCTGCCAATATCTATGGAGAACTGGCCACGAAGTATCCCAATCAGGTTGCTTACGCCACCTACATGCGTGCTAATCTGAGGAACTCTCTTGACAACAACATGGAGAAGAGCCTTGCCAAGCCTGACTATCAGAAGCTTGTTGATATCCTTGGTGCCAAGGCTGACCGCACGAAGGGTGAGAACACCATGCTGAAGACTGCTTATCACTACCTGATGTTCAATGCCTACATCAATAAGGATGTGGCTGGTGCCAAGGCCTATGCTGACAAGATCCTGGCCATCGACCCAGCGTACGATGCAGCCCTGAAGATTAAGGAGTTGTAATCATCCTGAACCTTATACAGAGGAGCGTAAGTTTCGGCTTACGCTCCTCTTCTTTTTATACCCTCTCCATATCCGCACAAAAAAAGGCTTCCCATGATGGAAAGCCCTCGTTTTTCATATCAACTGCTTGACTTATGCCGGAAGGCTGATAGCCTCTGACGGACAAACGTCAGCACATGTGCCGCACTCTGTGCAAACATCAGGGTTGATTGAATACTTATCGCCCTCAGAGATAGCTCCTGCGGGGCACTCATCGATACATGTACCACATGCGATGCAGTCGTCACCAATTACGTATGCCATAATTTTTTCCTTATTTATAAAGTTAATACTAATTAATCGTGATGCAAAGATAGGAATATTTTTTGATATCTACCTACTTTTGGGTAGATATTTTCGTAATTTATACATAGTCGAAATAATAAAAGGGCCATTGACTGCGTTATGAATAATGTGAATAACAAACGACTATTTCTCGTAGCCATCCTGTTTGTCAGCATGCTTTCCGTGCATGCCCAACAGCGAAGAGTACAGCACAAGCCCTATATCGACTTGCGCCCCATGCATTTTGGAATCCTGGTTGGTACCCATTTACAGGATGTCGAATTTGAAAACGTCGGATTACAGACAATCGTCGACGAAGAGGGTAATGTCACAGAGCACTTGATAGTGACGGATGCCGACAAGTGGAATCCGGGCTTCTCCGTGGGTGTCCTTGGAGAGCTGCGGCTGCATGAGAACTTCGCCCTGCGCTTCACCCCCTCCATGTATTTCGGAGCCAAGCACCTCACCTTCCTCGACCTGAAGAATCTGGATGAAGAGGGAAACCCGATGAAGGTGACCCAGGACCTGAAGAACACCTATGTAGCCCTGCCTGTCAACATCAAGTTTGCTGCCCCCCGATGGAACAACTACCGCCCCTACATCACCGCAGGCATCAGCGGGCTCATCAATCTCACAAAAGGTGATGAAGATTATATCAGCTTGAAGCGTTTCACTTCGATGGTGGAGGTTGGCATCGGCTGTGACTTCTACCTGCCTTTCTTCAAACTGATTCCAGAACTGAAGTTCTGCTATGGCTTGGGCAACTCACTCGACACCAACCATATCAACGAGCTCAAGGACACTAACATGCGGGCTTTTGCCGGTAGTGTCCGTAACGCACAGAGCAAGATGATTATGCTGACCTTCTATTTCGAGTGAAGCGTCATCACCATCTTTCCAACGAAGATAGCATGCTTTCCTTCATGATCGACAAGGACCTCCTTGCCGTCCAGGTCTTTCACATATTTATTCTCCACGAGATAGGTATGAGAGTGCCCTCCCAACACCAAGTCGATATAGCGTGAGTGGCTGACAAAATACTGGTCGTCGTCACCACCGATATTCCATCCTAAGTGAGAGAGGCAGATGATGACGTCACACTTCTTCTCCTTCTTCAGCATCGTTGCCGTCTCCAGGGCCACCTGAGCAGGATCGAGGTATTTCACCCCCTCGCAGTTCTTGGCACTGACCAGTCCCTCCAGCTTCTTTCCCAGTCCGAAGACGCCAATCTTCAAGCCATTTCGCTTGATGATGATATAAGGTTTGACCAGTCCCTCCACAGGCGTTCCTGTGAAGTCGTAGTTGGTACACACAATGGGGAATTTAGCCTGCCGGAAGGTACGCGCCATCTCCTCCAGTCCGAAGTCAAACTCATGATTGCCAATCGTAACGGCATCATAGCCCATATAGTTCATCATCCCTATCTCGACATCCCCCTTGAACATCGTGTAGAATGCGGAGCCTTGGAAGAAGTCGCCCGTGTCGAAGAGCAACAGGTCGGGATGCTTCCTGCGTTCCTCTTTCAGCATCTCAATCCGACGGATACAGCCTGCCCTACCCGCCTTCATCGTGTCAGGCAACTGACTGTTGATGGGCATGATCGTACTATGTACATCACCCGTGTGCAGCACCACCAGCTGTTTCTCCTTCTGGGCATCAGCCGTCAAGGTCACACAGAAAGCACAGATTACACAGAATATTATTTTTCTCATCATAATTCCTAATTATCTAATCGTTTCTTTAGTACGCTTGCCTTAGCAAGAATTGTCAATTCTCAATTCTCAATTATAATTCGTCCCTCTATCTCCGAATCCACGACCTTACCCTCCTTCGCCATCTCACGGAAATAGTTCATGATGATGAAACGCGAGTTGTTCTCCTCTGCCGGCGAGGCATTGATGTTCCTCGTCTTCTTGAAAACGGGCATCTTGTCCGTACCCCCCAGCAGATAGTCGATGGTAGCGAAACGGTAGTCCTTCTGCGGATCAATCTCCTTTCCGTTCAGGGTGGCACTCACCAGCTTTCTGTCTTTGGTGATGACCAGGCGCACCGCATGGCTCACCGCCTCGCCACCCGACTTCGCCATCTGCGAGAAGAGTTCCAGCACCTCTGCTCCAGAGAGCGTGCCAAACGCAATCTTATTCTCGAAGGGAGCGATGTCGAGCACGTCGCCATAGGTCACATCCCCCTGGGGCAAGTCAGCACGGATGCCACCCATATTATAGACACCAAAGTCTACCTGCTCCCCATAGTCCTTTGCCGCCCACACCATGATGTCGGCAAGCAGATTCGACAACTCGCTCTCCGGACGATGCGGTTTCATGTATTTCGCAGAGCGTCCCACCACAGGTCCCATGATACTGTCCACCTTCTGCTTATAGCGTGCCAGGAACGCAGCTGCCTCCGCATCGTCATGACCATCATAGCGTGCATCCACCAAGATACGGGAACGCGCCGTCGAGGCGACTTCGTAGTTTGTCTTGCAGGAGACCAACATCATAGTCATCACTGCCCAGATACATAGCTTTCTACTCATAGTTTTAGATATTTTCTATGGCAAAAGTACAAAATAAATGGCAAAAAACACACCCCGTATCAGACCACAATTGTTAAAGATTACTAAAACTTCATGACAATTAAGCATTAAGCATTATGCATTAAGCATTATTTTCGTACCTTTGCATCCGCTTTCCGCGTAATCGCTGTCAGGAAGTCACGAGTTGCCTGTTATGTTGCGTAGGAACGATACAACAATTTAATAAGAAAAGAAATGGATCTAATTAAAGTTGCTGAAGAAGCATTTGCAACCGGCAAGAAGTTCCCAGAGTTCAAGGCTGGTGACACCATCACTGTCGCTTACAAAATTATCGAGGGTTCCAAGGAGCGTATCCAGCTCTATCGTGGCGTAGTCATCAAGATCTGCGGTCATGGTGAGAAAAAGCGCTTCACTGTTCGCAAGATGTCTGGTACCATAGGTGTAGAGCGTATCTTCCCTATCGAGTCTCCCAACATCGACTCTATCGAGGTGAACAAGGTTGGTAAGGTTCGTCGCTCTAAGCTTTACTATCTGCGCAAGCTCACTGGTAAGGCTGCCCGTATCAAGGAGAAGCGCCACAACGTGGGTGAGTAATCCCACCGACCTGCACAACATAAAAAGAGGCATCAGATGCCTCTTTTTTTATTTCTCTTTTTTCTCCCCCACCTCGTAGTTCGACTCTCCGTCATCCTCTCCGTGCAGGGCCTCCTGGAACGAGTCCCAGTCCTGGAATCCCGCTAGCAGCGACAGCCTGTCGAGCGTCTTCCTATTCGGTCTGTGAAGCAGCTCATGCTCCACGGCTTCCAGCAATTTCCGCAATGCGTGTCTCTTTCTCTCCATAACGCCTGCGAAGTTACAACAATTCCAGCTATCCACCAAACTTTCACCCCTGTTTTCTTGCAATATTGGGAAAGAAACGCTATCTTTGCAAATAATTAAAAACTTAAAACCTAAAGCATATTATGAAGAAGATTTACTTTGTATCAATCTGCCTTTTCATTTCCCTGGTAACCTTTGCAGGAGAAGTATCAGAGCAACAGGCTTTGCAGAAAGCCCAGCAGTTTATGCAGGGTAAGCAGTTTAAGCCAGGAAACTTGCGTCGTGCGGCATCTAGTGCAAATAATGCCTATTACGTGTTCAATGCAGAGAATAATGGAGGTTTCGTCATAGTAGCTGGTGATGACCGTATGCCTGAGATACTGGGCTATTCGGATAAAGGGAATATCGATATGCAGCATCTGCCCTGCAATTTCCAGATGCTTTTAAATTCTTATGCCAAGGCGGTTGACAGTCTGGATTACTATCATGTGACAAACCCTTACACTAATAGAAGAACAGCTAGCAGGACAAATATAGAACCACTTATAAAGACGCATTGGGGACAAGGTGCACCTTATAACAATTACTGCCCTGAGGTAAATGGACAGAGATGTCTTACTGGTTGTGTGGCAACGGCTATGGCACAGATTATCAACTACAAGCAATGGCCCAAGTCACAAACAGCCACTGTAGAGTCCTATACTACTGAAGACGGTATTAATATGCCAGCGTTGGAGCCAACATCATTTGATTGGTCTAACATGACAGACGATGCCGTTGCCCGTCTGATGCTCTATTGCGGACAATCCGTAAAGATGAATTATGGGCCCACTGCTTCAGGGGCATATGATTATATTGGCAGACCTCTTAAGGAAGTTTTCGGATATGGACAAAGGGTTACGGACTTCAATGGATATGTCTTCGTTGACCTTATGGAAGATATCGTTTACCAGGAACTCTCCGAAAACCGCCCTGTTTATTATACAGGCCATAACAGTTCTGATGGTCATGCCTTTGTGGTGGATGGCTATAAGGATGGGCTATTTCATATCAACTGGGGATGGAACGGCGATGCTGACGGATATTTCCAAATAACTGCGACGACGGAGGATCTCATGCCTTATCCTAACTCTTACTGGACACAGCCGACCATTGGTATTGATGCCCCTTCCACTAGTGCAGATCAGGCAGAAGTCATAGCCTATAACGAAATGACAGGTGGAGACAGGGTGACCTATCGCAATAGCGCCTCTGACGACTTCTTATTCCCTATCTATCCCTACGTTTTTCTATTATCGGACTTTGAAATCGAAAACACCTATGTAGGTTTTGGTTTGTATAAAGATAATCAACTCTTGAAGGTTTTGGCTTCTAAGAAGGCATTTTCTCAAATGATTGGATATGGAGATTATGCATATTTCAGCAAAGATATTCCGCTCGGGGTTTATTCACTGTGTCTTATCTATAGGCATAATGAGTCAGAAGAGTGGAAAAAAGCTGTTAACTCCAACCTTTATTATATGATAGTACACGTTGAGGAGAAAGAGCTTTATGTGAAGAATCCTGTAAAGGAGTGGGATGGCGATTTCCAAAGTTATGGTGCTCATGAAATCAACGGAGTAACATACGGTCTTAAGAAAGAATTTGTTAACTGGGCTACTGTATTGCCCTACCAATTGACAGAAAAGTATAGTGGAGATATCGTTATTCCCAATGAAGTGGAATATGACGGAAAGAAATTCCGCGTAAGAAGTGCCTTCGAAGGAGTCTTTGAAAATTGCAAGGAATTAAAAACCATATCATCTGCTATGGAAGAGAACCTTGTTATCATGAATTGTCCTAATCTTACAAAGATCGATATAAAACAAGGCACATCGGCTAGAATTGGAAATTGCCCCATGATTGAAAGTCTGGTATTTCCACAAACAGTTGACTATCCTTCTATTAGGGATTGTCATAACTTGAAAACAATAAGAATAGAAAATAGTCTTATTTATTCTCCCGGAAATGATTGGGACGACAATAGTTTGCCAGCTTTGACTGATGTCTATTTCCCCAATGCTAAAAACCCTCAAGGAGGAAAGGATAACATAGCTGCACATTCAAAAGCTGTTCTTCACGTACCCTTGGGATGCTTGGAAAAGTATAAGTCATCTCAATGGAAAGAATGGAATATAGTAGATGATATGAAAGCTCCTTTTGTCACATGGGGATATTGCCATGATGATAAAAGAGAACCATATGGATTTGTCTCCAACTTTGGAGATATTGACCATGAGCTGGCCATGCGTGTTGATCCTGAAGACCTGAAAGCCTATAAGGGTTCGAAAATTACGCATATCCAAATATACTCAAACTCACGTGCTACAAACGACTGGGGGTATGAAAACTATGAATACGTATTTATCACTAAGCGTGGTACGGACTATATCGTGAAACAGCCATTTGAGGTGGTGCGCGGTGCATGGAACACCATCAAGTTGGATGAGCCCTACACCATAACAGGAGAAGAACTGTTTATAGGTTTCGGAAAACATGGGGCAATAGGTGTCAGCTTTTCTGACATGACTTACGTTCGCGATGCCGTATGGGGTCGATTTATGGGCAATGGCGCAAACGAAAGTAACAGGCCAATAGGCGTTTGGGCATTTCCAGGCCCGTGTCCAAGAGTGAAAGAGTTATATGCTCACCCAATGCCATTGCGTTTCGCGATAGAGGGTGATAATATACCTGAAGGAGTGGTCATCCGCGAGATAGACCTGGCTGATGCCGTATATGAGGAAACTTATGGAGCCCGACCGATGCAGCGCACCAGTGCCAGCGATGATAAAATCGAACTCAAAGGGGTTATCAGAAACCGTTCGCTGGACGTCGTGAAATCATATACCGTAGAATGGGCTGTTGATGGCGGAGAGAAGCACAGTAAGACATATGAAACCACCCTTCTCCCTAACGATACAGAAACTATCGAGATAGAGATTCCAAAGATTACTGTCAACGGAAAACATATCGTAACGACTGATGTCACAATGGTGAATGAGAAAGACAACAAGCTGGAGGGCGTAAACATCCCCACGCTGGAGTTGACTATTACTGACGGCTATTCTCTTGGCGATGTCAACAGCGACAATCTCGTGAATGTGACAGACATTGTCGCAACAGTAAACTACATCATGGAGAAGAATCCTGCCAACTTCAATAAGGCGGCTGCCGACCTGAACGGCGATGGCAACATCAACGTGACGGATATCGTGAAAATGGTGTCCATCATCATGGCTAGCGAAGCAAGAGAAATGGAATAAGCGCCAAACACGCAATATAAATAACACAGAGGCTCTGGAAATCTCCGAACCTCTGTGTTTTCGTTTCCTGGCAAAGCCAGATTCTTACCTCAGCCCTCTTACCTCTGACATCAGACTTCGTCCACTGGCAAAGCCAGATTCTTACCTCAGCCATCTTACATCTGACATCAGACTTCGTCAGAATGGTCCCCGTCCCATGCAACTGGTCGTTGTGATGGCGGTTAGGAAGGCTGTGAGGGCGGCTACTACAACCTTCACCGCTACCTCAATGAAACGCTTTTTCATAATGCGAATTTTCAATGCTTAATGCTTAATTCTTAATTCTTAATGCATAATTTTTCACTATTCACTATTCACTTTTCCCTTAATTAGGATCGCTTCCTCCTCCGGTGTTACCACCTCCGTTGTCACCACCTTGGTTCGTACCACCGTTGTTGTCACCACCGGTGTTGGTGTTAGTACCCTCCCCATTGGGGGAGTTAGGAGAGGGGTTACTGGTCTCGTTGTCCTCCACCGTACCGTCGTCGGCGCTGGTCACTCGGCGTACCTCTTCGCCATTGCGGTCGTAGCAGGTGATGATGATGGAAGTGGCTGCCAGCTCGTCCTTCAGTTCCACGCTGGGCGTGAAGATGATGCGGCGACTCTTGATGAGTCCGGTCTTCACCT
>JAEEXI010000022.1 GCA_016291495.1 Prevotella sp. | reverse complement strand
AGGTAACGCTTGACGGTCTGATGACCTTAGGCATGTTGGAGAACGGACTCAAGACGGCAGACTTCCAGTGCTGCGAGGATGTGGAGATGGAGGCGTTCTCAGGAACTTTCAAGGTGCAGGGTATGCGCGACGGCAACGTGTATATGACGGAAAACCCCAAGCGCATCAAGAACAAACCTATCTTCAGAGAGGATAACGCTTCGCTGTCGCACGGACAGGACAAGCGCTGGTACTTCTACTTCTCGCTCGACGAGGATCAGCTGGAGCAGTTGCCGGAGAAACTGGTACATCAGGCGAGTGCAGTAGCACAAAAGGTATTAAGGGAACTTATTTTGAAACAGTAGGCGGCATGAGTGTATTTGAGGTTTACAAAGGGAAGGGTGGCGTAAAGTATATGCGCCCTGTCCCGAGTAGAGAGGAGTATCTGAAGAGCCGCAATACCAAGAGGCAGCAGCAGACATTGAAGGCTGTTCGTTCGGGCGAAGAGAAACTGAAAGCCGACCTGGTACAGATGAACTACTCATGTCTGCCTAATGAGGACGGCACGCTGAAAGGTTCGAAGCGAATGAGCACATCAGTGGGTATGGACATCGACTTCAAGGCACCCAAGGAGTTGTCGGAAGAAGAACAGCAGGTATGGCTCGCTGAACGTATGGCAAAGGTGCCAGAGATGGTGCTGGCGAAAAAGGACGAGTTGGGTCTGCTGATGCTGGAGCGGAGTGCCACGAAGGGCTATCACTTGGTCTTTAAGCGCCGTCCGGAATTGAGTCAGGAGGAGAACTTGAAGTGGGCCTCAGAGCTGTTGGGTGTGGAGTTTGATGCCCAGGCTAAGGATATCACGAGGGTCTTTTTCACTACGACGGAAGCCGAACTGCTCTATCTCTCAGATGAAATCTTTGAGAGTGAAGAGTCTGCTGCTACCGAGTCTGAATCTGTTACAGTGTTACAGTGTGACAGTTCGGAATACGACCCAGAGGCGAGGTATAACGGGGTGCTGTTTAAGGACATCATTACGAAGTACTGGGAGCTTTTCAATAGTGGCAAGGAGCCTGTGGAGGGTGACCGTAATGCGTTGACGTTTGAACTAGCAGTGACTATCCGTAGCATCTGCGACTATTCGCTGGAGAAAATGCTCTCTATCATCCCGAACTATTGGGCAAAACCAGACGGTACGTGTCCCCAAGAGGATTTGGCTGAGTGGCGCAAGACCATCGAGAATGCGCTGAAGGAACCTCGCAAGGGTATGCCATATCGATTGAAGCAGGTACTGCAGGCGTTGAAGTCACAACAAGGTGTGAAGGCTTGTGGAGGTACGCTGACCGCACCGCCTCCGATGCCGAAGAAACTGCCGCCGCTGCTGAAGCTGTTAACGAAGAACGTCCCTTGGTTCTACAAGCCTGCTGTGGCGAATGCGGTGTTTCCTGCTCTGGGTGTCCACATGCACGGGGTGAAGTTCCGTTATTGGGACAATGTGGAGCACGAGGCGACCTTTATGAACGTCTTGATAGGTCGGCAGAGTATCGGTAAAGGCACCATCAAGAAACCGATCGAGTACATCATGGAGGACATTAAGCAGCGTGATCTGCCTAACCGTCAGCGTGAGGCGGATTGGAAGCAGAAGAATCCTAGCTCGAAGCAGAAGAAAGACCCGAGGCCAACCGATATCTGCATTCAGATGCTGATTGACAACCTGACCGATGCTGTCTTCAACCAGCGTATCGTAGATGCCAATAACAACGGTGAGCGATTCATCTACACGATTGTGGACGAGATAGAGGGCTTGAAGAAAGTGACGTCGAGGGGGACGGTGGATGAAGTGGGTCTGCTGATTCGTAAAGCGTACGATAATTCTAATGCCGGTCAGGAGCGCGTAGGTTCCGACAGTGTATCGGGTATAGCCCCTTTAAGGTGGAACTTTAACGCGTCGACTACACCACCGAATGCAAGGAAATTTTTCTATAAGATGGTAAACGACGGAACCTTGGGCCGACTGGACATCTCGACGATTATTCATTCGGACGATGACGATGATGAGGAGCCAATTCAGGGCATCTACGACCATACATTTGCCGAAGAGCTGAAACCTTACATCGACCGTCTGGAGGCTGCCAACGGACTGATAGAGTGTTCGCAGGCAAAGAAACTGTCGCGCGAAATGAAGCGGGAGAACAAGGATATCGCTGGTCTCTATGATAGTGATGCTTACAGGATACTCTCTTATCGTGCCAATGTGATCGCCTGGCTGAAGGGTATGGTGCTTTACGTAGCACATGGCTACAAATGGTCGAAGGAAATCGCTGATTTCGTCCGTTGGACGCAGCAGTATAACCTCTGGTGCAAAATGCTGTATTTCGGTCGCCAACTGGAGAAAGAAATGCGTGAGGAAATCGAGATCCAGCGTCAGTCGGGACCTCAGAACCTGCTAGAGTTGCTGCCCGATGAGTTCACTAAGCCACAGTACTACCAGATGCGCCAACAACAGGGTAAGACGAGTGACGGTGACAGTACGCTACGTCAATGGCAGAGTCGCGGTTATATTGTCTATGACGAGGTGAGCGGCTGCTATGTGAAGACGGAGGAGTATAAGAGGCGATTTGGTTCTAATTGACAATTATGATGACGATTGAAAACAACAAGGTATGTTTCGTGCAGCTCTGGCGGATGCTGGAGCGCACGAGGCGCCTCTTCGGAGGACAGTATAAGCGGTATTGTATCCGCAATGTGTTGAAGGCGTGGTTCCCAGCAGAGGCCACTGACGACTTTATCTGGGAGGTGTGCCGATTGTGTGAGCAGGAGGGCTTGAACGAGCTGCCGTTGCCCAGTCTCTATCCTCGCAAGCATCGGGAACTGCTCCGGGCTATCGTGGCCGTAAGATTGAGCATCAGCTATTATAAAAAGGTGAACTTAAAGGCGCTCGACAAGGCTTATAGCATCGCATTTCCGAAGAGTACACCGATGAATGTGAATAAGAAATAGGTTATAGGTTAAAGGTTATAGGTTATAGTATAAATTTTAAAGTTTAAAGAGTATGAAACAAGCAAGAGGATTGCGGAATAATAATCCGCTGAACATTATCAAGAGTCCACGAATCTCGTGGCAGGGTGAGATAAAACCAAGTACAGACAGGAACTTCGCCCAGTTTGAAACGATGGGGTATGGTTGCCGGGCAGCGCTGAAGCTGCTCAATACGTACTACCACAAGCACCGTTGCGTGACGCTGAGTATGATTATCCGCCGTTGGGCGCCGGAGTCGGTGAACAACGTCAGGGCATACATCCAGACGGTGAGTCAGTTGACGGGTATTGGACCCCATACACTGCTGCCCCCGATGAAGGAGGAGACGAAGGCGGTGTGGTGTGACATCGTATTGGCGATGGCGAGTGTGGAGTGTGGACTGAATGCCCTTGGACGCGAACAGTTGGCACCTTCCGTCGAAGTTGGATGGCAACTGATGAAGAGGTGAGAGGTAAGAGGTAAGAGGTGAGAATCTGGCTTCGCCAGTGAACGAGGTGAGAGGTGAGAGGTGAGAGTGGCTGGCTGGGAAGCAGGCCACTCTTTCTATGATGATCCTGAAAGATTATACAATTATTGGCGACTCTTGAAATAAGAAATCCTTATGCTCACACAGGGACAGACCCCGTGTGAGCTCGAAAAAAATAGAGAAAGTATCGGTCGGTTTTAAACTAATTGAGTAATTTCGCGTCAAAATTGGCGAGTATTTGATTGTTTTGGAAAAGAAATAGAATGGCCGATAGTTCGTTGAAGCGACAACTGAAAGTGATTACCGTACCAGTGTTTATCGAGATAGCACTGGTGATGTTGCTTGGTGCGGTGGACACCGTGATGCTGAGCCGTTACAGCGATAATAGCGTGGCAGCGGTGGGGCTGGACAACCAGCTGATATCGCTGGTGTTCCTGGTCTATCAGTTCTTCTCGATGGGTGCGGCCATCCTCTGCGCGCAATACATCGGGGCTGGACTGCGCAAACAACTGGTACAGGTGGTGGGCATTGCACTGGTGGTCAACCTGCTGCTGGGACTGACGGTCAGCGCATTACTGTATTGCTTTGCCGAGGAGTTGCTCACGATGATGGGACTGCGCCCAGAACTGATGGGCGACGGTGTGATCTATCTGCGCGTGACGGGAGCGCTATCATTCTTCCAAGCGTTGTCGCTGACTTTCTCTGCATCGCTGCGTAGTGCCGATAAGGTGGTGTGGCCGATGGCAGTAACGGGACTTGTTAATATCCTGAATATCTTAGGCAACTATGCGCTCATTTTCGGACACTGGGGCTTTCCGCAACTGGGTGTCGAGGGAGCTGCTATTTCCACCTCTGTCTGTCGGGCCGTGTCGATGCTAATTCTTGCCATCGTTCATTTCCGTGTTCATATTCCCAGTTTCCCATTGCGCTACTTCCGCCCCATGCCCTGGCATGAGTTGAGGAACCTGATGAAGATCGGTATTCCGGCTATGAGCGAGAATATCAGTTACAGTCTCTCGCAGGTGGTCATTACTTACTTTATCAACCAGATCAGCAACGAAGCTCTGGCAGCACGTACTTACTGCGTCAATATGATTATGTTCGTCTATCTGTTCTGCATCAGCATCACACAGGGTGGCGACATTCTGGTGGGACACCTGGTAGGGCAGTGGCGACACCAGGCAGCCTACGTTCTGGGCAACTATTTCTTCCGATGGTCGTTGATTATCACGCTGACCGGTTCTGTGTTGCTGGCCATCGCAGGTCCCAGCATCTTCCATGCGTTTACCGATAATCAGGAGATTGTCAGAATGGGTGTGTGGGTGCTTGTCGTGGATGTGTTCCTGGAATTCGGCCGTACGTCGAACATCTTTGCTGCCAGCACGCTGAGGGCTACGGGCGATGCTGTCTATCCCTTTGTGGTGGGTGTGATTTTCCAATGGAGTGTTGCCGTCGGACTGAGCTACGTCATCGGTATTCCTCTTGGTTACGGTCTGGTAGGTATGTGGGTTGGCTTTGCCCTCGACGAGAATATCCGTGGTGTGATTCTGATGCGACGCTGGCGTTCAGGTAAATGGCGCACTAAGGGCTTCGTAAAAAAAGAGTTCAACGAGATAACTCATTGAATAAAACAATCTGCATAGTTCTTTTAGTCGTTATGCTTTCTTGCGTCCCTTCGGTAGCAAGCGACCAAGGTCGAGCGGTAAAAGCGCTAAAGCGATTACACAGTGCATAGTGGGAGAGGGGAGAAGTAAAAAAAAGAAGAGGTAAACTTGCGTTTATCTCTTCTTTTGTACGCCTGCAGGGGGTCGAACCCTGGACACCCTGATTAAGAGTCAGGTGCTCTACCAACTGAGCTACAAGCGCATCCTTTTGGTTTTGCGGTTGCAAAGGTACGAAGTATTTTTGAATCTCGCAAACTTTTCTTCGACTTTTTTCAAAAAAAGGTAGAAAAAGGCTCCGAATTAGTAATCGGAGCCTTCTAATAATGCGATTTTTAATCTTTTATTAACTGAACACAATGGTTAGTCCTGCCATTACAATGGATACCATCGACATCAGTTTGATGAGGATGTTGAGTGATGGACCAGAGGTATCTTTGAACGGATCGCCTACGGTGTCGCCTACGATACATGCCTTATGGGCAAACGAACCCTTACCACCGAAGGCGCCTTCTTCAATATTCTTCTTCGCATTGTCCCAGGCACCACCGGCATTAGCCATAAAGACAGCGAGAGTGAAGCCACCAGCCAGACCGCCTACCAGCAGTCCGAGGACACCAGCCACACCCAGTACACAGCCTACGAGGATGGGGATGATGATGGCAAGGATGGAGGGGACTATCATTTCGTGCTGGGCAGCACGGGTGGATATCTCCACGCAACGACCATAGTCAGGCGTTCCTGTACCTTCCAAAATACCAGCAATCTCACGGAACTGGCGACGGACCTCCTGTACCATCTTCTCGGCAGCACGACCTACAGCCTCCATCGTCATACCACAGAACAGGAAGGCTGCCATCGCACCAATGAAAGCACCCACGATGACGCGGGGGTTCATGAGGTTGATCTGGAAGTAGTTCATGAAGTCAGGGATGGTGGCGTCAGCAGCATTGATGGTCTCACCAGCCACATTGGTCAGCGTCTCACCAGCACGCTCCATTGCAATCTTGATTTCCTCGATGTAAGAGGCGAGGAGGGCGAGGGCTGTGAGGGCTGCAGAACCGATGGCGAAGCCCTTACCCGTAGCAGCGGTAGTGTTTCCTAATGCATCAAGGGCATCGGTACGATGGCGCACCTCTTCGCCCAACTGACACATCTCGGCATTACCACCGGCATTGTCGGCAATAGGTCCGTAAGCATCGGTAGCCAGTGTGATACCCAGTGTAGAGAGCATACCTACGGCAGCGATACCGATACCATAGAGACCGTGCGACAGTGAGGTTGACGACATAGAGAGGTCGAAGCCGTTGGCGCAGAGGTAGCTCATCATGATGGCGACACCAATAGTGATGACAGGGATACAAGTAGAAATCATACCCGTTCCGATGCCTTTGATAATCACGGTAGCGGCACCTGTCTGTCCTGCCTCGGAGATCTTCTGAGTAGGTTTATACGAGTGAGAGGTATAGTATTCCGTTGCCTGTCCGATGATGACACCAGCGGCTAGACCAGAGATGACAGAGAAGGAGAGACCCAGCCAGTTCTCAATACCCAAAAGATAGAGGATGGCAAAGGTGGCGATAGCGATGAGCAGGGCGCTGACGTTGGTTCCCAACGAGAGCGAGCGCAACAGGTCCTTCATAGTAGCACCTTCCTTCGTGCGAACGAGGAAAATACCTAACAAAGAGAGGAATACGCCTACGGCGGCTATCAGCATGGGGGCGATGACGGCCTTCAACTGAATTTCCAGTCCTGCCACACCAAAGGCAGCAGCACCTAGAGCTGCAGTTGACAGAATGGAACCACAATACGATTCGTACAGGTCGGCACCCATACCAGCGACATCGCCTACGTTATCACCTACGTTATCCGCAATCGTAGCAGGGTTGCGCGGGTCGTCCTCAGGGATGTCGGCTTCCACCTTTCCCACGATATCAGCACCTACGTCGGCAGCCTTCGTATAGATACCGCCACCCACACGGGCGAAGAGCGCCTGTGTAGAAGCACCCATACCGAAGGTCAGCATCGTGGTGGTGATGGTGATGAGCGCCATTTTGTCGTCGGTATAGACGAACGACAGCGCATAAAACCAACAAGCGATATCCAACAGGCCGAGACCAACAACAGTGAGTCCCATCACGGCACCCGAGCGGAAGGCCACTTTCAGGCCACCGTCCAGACTCTGACGGGCTGCGTTGGCGGTACGTGCAGAAGCATAGGTGGCTGTCTTCATGCCGAAGAAACCAGCCAAGCCCGAGAAGAGACCACCCGTCAGGAAGGCAAACGGAACCCAGGGGTTCTGTACATGCAGTCCATACGCCATGAAAGAGAACAAGGCACACAGAACAACAAACACGATGGCAACGACCTTATACTGTTGTTTCAGATAGGCCATAGCACCCTTACGCACATAGAGTGCAATCTCACGCATACGAGGTGTTCCCTCGTCGGACTTCATCATGCTCTTGAAGAAGAACCATGCCATTCCCAATGCCACTATAGAGGCTATGGGAACAAGCCAAAACACACTTGGAATATTCATATCTGATTAATAAAGTTTTAAGTTCTTAGTTATTGTGTCTGATGGAAGAAGACTATTCGTCAGCACCATACTCAGATAATTCCACTGCCTCTTCATCAGGGTCTTCCTCGATCTCAAAGGTAGTACGGTAATTATCCTCGTTCATCTCGTCTTCATTGAACTCATCGACATCGTCGTCTTCATGGCTGTTGAAGTTGTCAACATCCTCCATGTCGGCATCCTCATCCGTAGCCTCGAATTTCATGCGGGGTTTGATCGTTTCCGGCTTCAACTTGGCAAAGATAGCCTCTACCCAAGTACCTTTGGCGACCTCCAGTACTTCATAGCCGTCGGCGACCTTTTTCTCATACATACCGCCCTTTTTGTGCAGGCGGTCTTTGGGCAATGTCGTCGTGGAAATGTCGAAACCGCTCTCAATGATGTCTTGAATAGACTGTGACAAAGAATCCCAGCCGCCTCCGAAATTGCGGTCAAGAACCTCAATCAGCTTGCTGGCTGTGATATGACGGATATTTTCGTAGGTCAGATCGGTAACACGCATGATAGGGCGCTTACGGATGGCCCAAAGCACCTTGGTACTCTCGTCGACAGGAATCTGTCCGACTTTGTATCCTTGTTTCTCGTACGCCTTACGGATTGCGGGGGTATCGTTCTTCAATTCCTCCATACTGAATGCCGAACGGATAATATCAATATAATGACGGAGGTTATCCTTGATCTCAGCATCCTTGCTACCACTCACTAACATTCGGAAAATGTCATTCTCCTGTACATCCCAGACAGAACTTTTAGTCAAGGTTTTAAGGCTCAGCGCCTGTTTCGTTGATGATTCTTTCATATGAGATTTCTTGTTTTATTTTTTGCAAAGGTAATGCAAAATGTATCAAAAAACAAGTATTTCAAGAATATTTTTTGTTAATTACGTAAAAAGTAGTAAATTTGCCAATCATTATGGCAGAACCATTAGCAGAAAGGTTACGACCAAAGACCCTTGAAGACTATATCGGTCAGCAGCATTTGGTAGGGGAGGGGGCTGTCTTGCGAAAGATGATTGACGCAGGACGTATCCCGTCGTTTATCCTGTGGGGACCTCCTGGAGTGGGAAAGACCACCTTGGCACAGATTATCGCCCATCGCCTGGAAACACCCTTCTACACGCTGTCAGCGGTTACCAGCGGTGTGAAGGATGTGAGGGATGTGATAGAAAGGGCTCAGAAAGGGCGTTTCTTCAATGAAGCTTCACCTATTTTATTTATAGACGAGATTCACCGTTTCTCCAAGTCACAACAAGACTCACTATTGGGAGCCGTAGAAAAGGGGATCGTCACACTCATAGGGGCAACGACGGAAAATCCTTCTTTCGAAGTCATCCGTCCGCTCTTGTCACGTTGTCAGTTGTACGTCCTGAAATCACTGGAGAAAGATGATTTGCTGCAACTACTGCATCGGGCTGTCACGAACGATGTGATACTCAAGGAACGGCACATAGAACTGAAAGAGACGGATGCATTGTTGAGATATAGTGGGGGTGATGCCCGTAAATTGCTGAATATCTTGGAGTTGGTGGTAGAAGCCGATACGGGAGATGTTGTCATTACTGACGAACTTGTCAACCTGCGTCTGCAACAGAATCCACTTGCCTATGATAAGGACGGAGAGATGCACTATGACATTATCTCTGCTTTCATCAAAAGTATCCGCGGCTCTGATCCTGACGCTGCATTATATTGGCTGGCAAGGATGATAGAGGGTGGGGAAGACCCGAAGTTCATTGCCAGACGACTGGTCATCTCGGCTTCGGAAGATATCGGACTTGCGAATCCCAATGCCCTGTTGCTGGCCAATGCCGCTTTCGATGCCGTGCAGAAAATCGGATGGCCAGAGGGACGCATCCCATTGGCAGAGGCGACGGTATATCTGGCAACATCGCCGAAGAGTAATTCTGCCTATCTGGGTATTGACCGTGCTTTGGAACTGGTGAGACAGACTGGTAATCAGCCTGTGCCGCTGCCGATTAGAAATGCTCCGACGCAACTGATGAAGGAGTTGGGATATCATGACGGTTATCTGTATCCGCATGACTATCCAGGACATTTCACACCACAACAGTATATGCCTGACGCATTGGTCAATGAAAGGTTATGGATAGGACAGCATTCTCCCGTAGAGGAAAAACTCTATGAACGGATGGTTAATTATTGGGGGGAGAGGTATAAATAGTTTAGAGTTTAGAGTTTAGAGTTTAGAGTTTATAGTTTAGAGTTCATAGTTCATAAGTTAAGAGTTTTGAGATAACAATGGGGGAATATGACAATATTGTAATGCAGGTCATAGAATTCCTAGGCACTTTCGCCTTTGCGATTTCCGGAATCCGGCATGCTGCAGCCAAACATTTTGACTGGTTCGGCGGATATGTCTGTGGTATAGCGGTGGCTATAGGCGGTGGAACTATTCGTGATGTGATGTTGGGAACTACACCTTTTTGGATGACCAATCCTATATATATTATATGTACGGCGATGGCATTATTGTTTGTCATTGTCTTTGCCAAACATATGGAGGGGCTGCGTAATACGTGGTTCGTGTTTGACACATTGGGATTGGCATTATTTACCATTGCGGGTATTCAGAAGTCTCTGTTATTCGGACAACCATACTGGGTGGCTATTATCATGGGATGCATAACAGGTTCTGCAGGCGGTGTTATCCGCGATGTGCTGCTTAATAATGAACCCGTTATTTTCCAACGAGAGATTTATGCCATGGCAGCTGTTGCTGGTGGAATATCTTATTGGCTCTTGGATTATTTGGGTGTGACGATAGAAATGACAGTCGTGGTTTCTTTTCTCATCACATGCTTAATCCGTTTCTTGGCTGTTCGCTATCATCTATCACTGCCCACACTTAAAAACGAATAAGATTTTCTTCAAAAGGGAAGTTCCAAGTATGCTGTATAATATTCTCTATTTATCATAATGCCAATTCTTGTAAAATATACCAGTCGTTTCATTAAGTATTTTTAAGAAAAAATATTAAGCACCTGGAGAACAACGTATTGTATTTTTTTGTAATTTTGCATCGTTTTACGGTATTAATTAATACAGAGGCTTGATTTTCAAGCAGTTAAGGAAAAAGACAAAAGTTTATAATGAGACAATTAAAGATTCAGAAAAGTATTACGAATCGTTCAAGTGAGGCACTGGATAAGTATTTGGTGGAAATTGGTCGTGCCCCTCTGATCAGTATTGATGAAGAAATTGAGCTGGCTCAGAAGATTCGCAAAGGCGGTCCAGAGGGAGAACGTGCCAAAGACAAGCTTGTAACAGCCAATCTTCGATTCGTAGTATCTGTTGCTAAGCAGTATCAGCATCAGGGATTGACGCTGACTGATTTGATTGATGAGGGTAACATTGGCCTGATTAAGGCCGCACAGAAATTTGATGAAACACGTGGTTTTAAGTTTATCTCTTACGCTGTATGGTGGATTCGTCAGAGTATTCTTCAGGCTATTGCAGAACAGAGTCGTATTGTTCGTCTTCCACTGAACCAAGTAGGAAGTCTGAATAAGATTAATCACGAAATTAATAAGTTTGAGCAGGAGAATCAGCGTCATCCTTCTGTATCAGAATTGAGCGAAGCCACTAATCTGGATGAAGAGAAAATCGGCCAGAGTTTGATGGCTGATGGACATCATGTCTCTATTGATGCACCATTTCAGGATGGTGAAGATAACTGTATGTTGGATGTGATGGCCAGTGGTGATGATTCACGTACAGACCGTCAGGTTGACCATGAGTCAATGGCCCAAGAATTGAATACGGTACTCCAAAAAGTACTGAAAGACCGTGAGATTACTATTATCCGTGAGTGTTTCGGTATCGGATGCCATGAAAAAGGTCTGGAAGAGATTGGAGATCGTTTAGGACTGACCCGTGAACGTGTTCGTCAGATTCGCGAAAAAAGCATTGCAAAACTCCGTGAATCAGGAAATGCACGTATTTTAATAAAATATTTAGGCTAAAAAATTTGCTTCCTCAAAATTATTTTGTAATTTTGGGGTCGTGAATATCAAGTCACATATCAGGAAATTGATGGTGAGCATGTTCATTTTCATGCCCACCATTAGTTTTTCTATGGAAAAATCTGACTCCACATCCGTGCTAGAGAAGATATGGAGTTACAAGCGGAATTTCGCCCATCATCTGGAGGGCGAGAATATTAATATGTATCTGCGTTATACGCTGAATACGGAACGGCGTAACCCTACCCTTTTCCTTGTTCCATCGTTGTACAACTTTGCCCGTGGCGATCGTAAATACATCTCAGAAATCTATGGTCGGATGGAACAAACAAACAGTCATGAATTCTCGATAAGACCACAGCTTCTCAGCAATACCATACCACATGGTCAGGTAAGTGAAGCCTTTACAGACTATATGACGCCAACGCTTTACGAGATGACCTTATATGAAGACCGGATTCTATCTCCTTTCTATCGCGGCAATCGTATGTATTATCGCTATGATGTACACTACGACGGAACGAATCTGGCCAGAGTCACCTATCGTCCGAAATTGAAGAATACCCAGCTCGTCAAGGGAAATGCCGTTGTAGACATCAATACCGGACGAGTCATCTATACCACCTATGAAGGTGAGTTCGACATGTTGAAATTCCATATTGATGTGGTCATGGGTACAGAAGATACCAACTCACTATTGCCTCAGCGGTGTAAAAGCGACCTGAGATTCAATTTTATAGGAAACCGCATCTCCACTAATTTCCTGGCTACCTACAATAATCCTGTCACGCTCCCAGATAGTCTTCAAGGTGTCCATGACAGGGCACAAATGGACAGTTTGCGTCCTATACAATTGCGTGAAGAGGAAAAAGCCATCTACCAGCAATATGATCAAGAGCGTCAGGAGGCTTTAGCGGCTCAGGAGAAGGAAGAAAATGACAGCACCAAAAAGAATAAACGTAATTTTGGAGATGTCTTATGGAATATCGGTGACCACTTGGTAACCAGTTCTCATGCTGATGCTGGTGGCATCTCATTCAATCTTTCCCCGATATTGAATCCACAATATATAAGCTATAGCCATAATCGTGGATTGTCCTATAAAATACAGCTCGGTGCTCGATACAGTTGGAACAGTAAACGCTATCTGACTATCCAGCCTCAAATTGGCTATAACTTCAAAATCAAGCAGTTTTTCCATTACACACCCATCCGGATGACCTATAATCCGAAGCGTAACGGATATGCTGAGATTGTGATAGCCAACGGCAACCGTATCTCTAATGCCAGTGTCATACAATCTATTCAGCAAGAATATGGTGGGGAGATGGATGGATATACGAATATGGAACTGGATTACTTCACTGATAACTATTTCCAAGCCATCAATAATGTTGTTGCCTACGACTGGTTGGAGATCAAGGCAGGTCTTGTCTACCATATCCGTAAACCCGTGAACGTATCTGGTATGATAGAGTTTGATAAACCGACGATATACCGAAGTTTTGCTCCTACCCTGACGTTGCATATATCGCCGTGGAAGAAAGGACCCTATTTTACCATCAACTACGAGCGAAGTATCAAGGGCATTCTCGGCTCAAATCTTGAATATGCACGTGTCGAGACGGATGTGAGTCATAAATTTAAACTAAACTGCTTACGTGTACTCAGTCTCAAAGGCGGTTTCGGTTTCTATTCCAATAGCACGACTACCTATTTTCTTGACTATGCCAATTTCCGTGACGAAAACCTTCCTGGCGGATGGGAAGATGATTGGACAGGTAATTTCCAATTGCTCAACAGTCAATGGTATAATATGTCGAAGTATTATTTGCGGTTCAATTCTTCCTATGAGTCTCCCCTATTCTGTTTCTCCTTCCTGCCCATAATAGGTAAATATGTGGAGACAGAACGTGTCTATTTTAGTACCCTCTCAATAGAGCACACCCGTGCCTATTCGGAGTTAGGATATAGTTTTTCAACCCGTTTTGTGTCTGTTGGAGCCTTTGCCAGTTTCCTGAATACCAAGTTTCAGAATTTTGGCTTTAAGTTCACTTTTGAGTTGTTCAGAAAATGGTAGCTATGCGAAAACCATTATTCGTATATAAAGCCAGTGCGGGTAGTGGAAAGACTTTTACACTTGCCACGCAATATATCAAATTACTGGTTGTCAATCCCCAGAACTATCGTACTATCCTTGCCGTTACCTTTACCAATAAGGCTACGGAGGAAATGAAGATGCGTATCCTCAGTCAGTTATACGGTATCTGGCGACAACTGCCAGACTCAGAAGGTTATGCTATGAAAGTCCAACAAGAGACGGGACTCCCGATGAATATTATTCAGGAACGAGCCGGTGAGGCACTCCATCTCTTGTTACATCATTATAACAATTTCCGTGTACAGACCATCGATGCCTTTTTCCAGAGTGTACTTCGGAACCTAGCTCATGAACTGGAATTGACGGCAAACCTCCGTGTGGGATTAAGTGGAGACCAGGTGGAAGAAATGGCTGTCGATCAACTCATCGATAACCTTAAGCATACCGACCTTATCCTGCAATGGTTGCTGCATTATATCATGGACAGTCTGATGGAGGATAAGAGTTGGAGTAATGATGATGAGAAAAATACAAGTTTCATCCGTGAGATCAAACAATTTGGAAAAACAATTTTCCGAGACTACTACAAAGAACATCGTAGTGAACTGAATGAGAAGATGACGGAAAAAGGCTTCTTTGAACAATATACCAAGAAACTCCGCCAAATTCGTGACGACGCCAAGGAACGGATGCTCACCATTGCTGCCACTTTCTTCGACACCCTGGAACAAGAACACCTGACAGTTGCCGACATCAAAAGTGGGTCTCGGGGTGTTTCTGGCTATTTCTTGAAACTCAAGAACGGACAGTTCGACTCCTCTATCCTTAACGACACTGCTTCGAAGGCGATGACTGGTCCGGAGTACTGGTATAAGAAAGATCATTCTCGTGCAGAGGAAATTCATATTCTTGCCGATCAGGTATTGATACCCATGTTGAATCATGCGGAAGAAGAGCGTGAGAAACAATGGCGACTCTACCAGTCTGCCAAGCTGACGCTGAGTCATCTGAACAACCTGCGTCTTCTGAGTAGTATAGAACAAAAAGTCAAGGACATCAACGATGAGGCGAATGTATTCTTACTGGGTAATACCCAACACCTGTTGCATGCCCTGATCCAAGAGAGTGATGCTCCGTTTATCTTTGAAAAGATTGGTGCCCAGCTTCATCACGTGATGATTGACGAGTTCCAAGACACCAGTACTGTCCAGTGGAAGAATTTTAAGGTCCTGATGCAGGAATGTATGAGTCATGTGGGTTCAGAGAACCTGATAGTCGGTGATGTCAAACAGAGCGTGTATCGTTGGCGCTCTGGTGACTGGCGACTGCTGAACAATATCGAACAGCAGTTTCCTAGCGAGATGATGGAGATAAAGCCTCTGCAGACCAACTATCGCTCTGAACGGAATATCATTCTCTTCAATAATGCTTTCTTTACCGTTGCTGCCAAACAGGAACACGATGCGTTAGGTGAGCAGTATCCAACAGGCGCCCAACAGTTAGGGAATGCCTATGCGGATGTCTGTCAACAGATTCCTGAACGCCGTACTTCTCAGGGCTATGTGGATATCCGTCTGTTGCCTGCCACTGATTACCGAGAACGTACTCTGGAGCTGTTGGGCGATACCATCAAAGAACTATTGGCACGTGGCATCTCTCAAAGCAAAATAGCCATTCTGGTGAGGGCAAACGATATCATTACCCTCATCGCCAACTATTTCGCAGAACAGATGCCCGAGATAACGATTGTCAGCGACGAGGCCTTCCGTCTGGATGCTTCCGTTTCCGTGAGACTGTTAGTGGATGCTTTGCGTCTGCTCACCCACCCTTCAGATATCCTGACTAAAGCCAATATTGTCAAGACGTACCATCGGGAAGTGTTAGGCGAGCAAACCACTGATGCAACCCTGTTGTTGAAGAGCGTCTCTGCTGACGACTTGTTGCCCGAAGCCTATATCAAACACTTTGACGAACTGTTGATGCTGCCGCTATACGAACTGGTGGAGCAACTCTTTCAGATTTTCGAGTTACAGCGGTTGAAAGACCAGAGTGCCTATCTCTGTGCCTTCTACGATTTCCTCCTCCAGTTTACTGTTGATAACAGTACGGGGATTGACGCTTTTATTGAGAGTTGGGAACAGGACTTACACAAGAAGACCATCCAGAGTGATGAACTTCATGGTGTCCGTATCCTGACGATTCACAAGAGTAAAGGTTTGGAGTACGACCACGTGCTGTTGCCTTTCTGTGACTGGCAGTTAGAACGTGGCGAGACGATCTGGTGTGAACCTCAGGTAGCACCTTTCAATGAATTGCCTGTAGCTGTTATCGACTATGGGGAGAAAAAGATGAAGGGTACCATTTATGAGGGCGACTATCTCAACGAGCATCTGCAAGTGACTGTCGACAACCTGAACCTTCTCTATGTAGCCTTCACCCGAGCCTGTAAGAACCTCTTCGTGATTGGTAAGCGGAAGGCGAAACAGAGTCGTTCTTTCCTGATAGAACAGGTTCTTCCTGAATTGAAGTTAGACGGAACGGTATTGAATGGTATTGAGGACGAAAAGGCCGATATCACCTTCTCGTTTGGAACACTCTGTACGGACGAGGGACGACAGCAGAAAACCTCTGACAATGTTTTCCTGAAAACCTCTGAGCAACTGTCTGTGAACATGGACGTCTTTGGTCATAAGACGGAGTTCCGCCAGAGCAATAAGAGTCGTGAATTCATAGAAGCCGACGAGGAAGAGACGACCCAGCAGAGTTATATCAAAATAGGTAGCATCTTGCATCACGTCTTCTCCCATATCCGTACCATAGCCGATGTGGATGAAGCCTTGCAGCAACTGCAACAGGACGGTGTCCTCTATGATGAGGAAATGACGGTGACAAAGGTCACTTCCCTCCTTCGTAAACGACTGGAGGATGCCCGTGTGCGAGAATGGTTCTCTGATAAGTGGACGTTATATAACGAATGTACCATTCTGTATAAGGATGCCGACGGACGTGTCTGTGAACGTCGCCCTGACAGAGTCATGACTGACGGACAGCGTATAATCGTCGTCGATTTCAAATTTGGACATCCCCATCCGGACTATCAGGGTCAAGTGAGAGAATACATGCAACTGCTTCACGATATGGGACACAAACAAGTGGAGGGTTATTTGTGGTATGTGTATTCGAATAAAATTGAAGAAGTTAGAAGAAGATAGAAGGAGATAGAGGACTTATGAAGAGTTTTTTGGAATATGTAGCTGAAGATATCATCAACAAATACGGACACGATCTGTCTCGTACAGCCATCGTCTTTCCCAACAAACGGGCCTCACTATTCCTGAACGAGCATCTTGCCCGTCTGACAGACCATCCAGTCTGGAGTCCTTCCTACATCACCATCAGCGACCTGTTTCGTCAGCAGAGCAACTTACAGGTGGCCGATCCCATCAAACTAGTCTGCGACCTCCATCAGTCGTTTGTCACCTGTACAGGGATTGACGAGACACTGGATCATTTCTACGGATGGGGACAACTGCTGCTGTCCGACTTTGATGATATCGACAAGAATATGGCAGATGCCGACCGTGTATTTGCCAACCTGCGTGACATCCACGAACTGGACGATGTCAGCTACCTCACCGACGAGCAACGTGCCATCATACAGCAGTTCTTCAGCAATTTCTCAGAAGACCATAACAGTGCACTCAAAGAACGGTTCCTCAAGCTATGGAGCCATTTTGCTGATATCTATCACGATTTCAACCAGCGTCTTACATCGCAGGGACTGGCCTATGAAGGAGCCCTCTACCGCAATGTCGTAGAAGCACTCTCCTCTCCCACTACCCCATTTCCCGCTCTATACGACCGTTACCTCTTCGTAGGCTTCAATCTCCTGCACCAAGTGGAGAAACGGCTCTTTAAGTGGCTGAAACAGGAAGGGAAGGCTTTCTTCTATTGGGACTTCGACCATTATTACATGCAGCAGGAGGCTGGTTTCTACCTCTCACAGTATTTGGACGATTTCCCCAACGAGCTCGACAATAACGACGATGACCTCTATCGCCAGTTCCAACAACCCAAGCAGATTACTTATATCTCTGCTCCGACGGAGAATATACAGGCACGCTATATGAGTACCTGGCTGAAAGAGCATCAGCGCTATGCTGACGGAAAGCGGACGGCCATCCTGCTCTGCGACGAACACCTGTTGCCCGTAGCCATCCATTGTATCCCAGAGGAAGTTGACAAGGTGAATGTCACCACAGGCTATCCTTTGGTACAGACCCCTGCTGCCTCGTTCGTCAACCTGTTGATAGACCTACAGATAGGAGGTTTCCGTCCCCGTCTGATGAGGGCCATTCGACGTCATCCTTATTATAAATACCTGACGGACGAACTTCTTAGGAGTTGCGATACGGAGAGCCTGTTCCAGACAGAAGCTATCTTTCTGTGGATAGCCCGCCTGCTCCGTCATGTGGCACAGCAAGCCCAACAGGATACTACCACAGAACAGATGGCATCCCTACGGGATGAAGCCATCTTCCGAACCTACACCCTCATCAACCGATTAGCTGGCTTGGTAGCTAGTGGCGACCTGTCTGTCAATCTCACCACCCTGCAGCGACTGGTTCACCAGTTGATACAGACCACTTCCATTCCTTTTCATGGAGAACCTGCCGAGGGTATCCAGATCATGGGAATCCTCGAGTCGCGTAACCTGGACTTCGACCATGTGCTGATGCTCTCCTGCAATGAGGGGAATATGCCAAAGGGAGTCAGCGACAGCTCATTCATTCCGCATAGTCTGCGGAAGGCTTATGACTTGACGACCATCGACCATAAGACGTCCATCTATGCCTATTATTTCCATCGGCTCCTGCAAAGGGCCTCTGATGTCACCCTCGTCTATAATAATGCGACGGACGATGGACAGACTGGTGAGATGAGTCGCTTCATGCTCCAGCTGTTGGTAGAGAGCGGACATCCCATCCGTCAGTTTACGCTGAAGGCTGGTCAACAGATCATATCGCGTAAGGCAGAAGCGGCTGAAAAGACCCCACAGGTGATGGAACTGCTGAAGGCTCGTTTTGCCAAACAGTCTGACACCCGTCATGCCCTGCTGACACCTACTGCCATCAATACCTACCGCCGTTGCGCACTCAAATTCTTCTACCGCTATGTCGGTGGGCTCAAAGAGCCTGATGAGGAAGAACTCCGGATTGATGACCGCCTGTTTGGTATCGTCTTCCATGCTGCATCACAGTATATCTACGAACAACTGATGCAACAGAGTCATCGCATTGAGAAAGTTCAATTGCAACAAATCCTGCAATCAAAGTCGGCCATTGAGATGGCGGTCGACCGCGCTTTCCGCGAACAGCTTCCTGACAAGCAAGCGTACAGCGGACTACAGCTGATCAACAGGGAGGTCATTATCCATTATGTCAGACAACTGTTGCAGATAGACCTACAACTGGCTCCCTTCACCATCCATCAGTTGGAACGTGAGGTGATTGACGACTGGACCATCCATCAGGGTGACACTTCCTTTACGACAACCATCGGAGGCACCATCGACCGCTTGGATGCGGTAGTCACTGACCAACAGGAACGTATCCGTGTGATTGACTATAAGACGGGAGGTGGTACGATGAAAACCCTGCCGGATGTTGAGAGCATCTTTGAGACCAGCGACACACACAATGGCTATTATCTCCAGACCTTATTATATAGTAGCATCGTCCGACAAAGTCCTCGCTTGAATAAAGAGCAGCTACCCGTCAGCCCTGCCCTGTTGTTTATCCAGCACTCGGCAGGTGACGATTATGACCCCACTCTCCTCTTTGGAAAAGAGAAAATCCTGGATGTCCAGCCTTTCATCGCCCCGTTTAGGGAAAAATTACAAGAATGTATTGACGAGATTTTCAATCCCGATATGCCTTTAATGCCCGTAGAGGATCAGAAAAAATGTCGGAACTGTCCGTATGCCCGACTTTGTGGAAGGAATTAGCGGTTCTTGTGCGTCATAAACCACGAATGTGTCATCCAATTGTACATCAGTAATGCAGCGATTGCCAAGGCAAGGGCAACGATGTTCAACTGTTGGGGCAGCCATTCCGTCATCAGATAGATAACACCTACTCCCAGGGCCAAGCCGCTCTCCCAGGCTAGCATGAAACTGCTCTGTGAGGTACCTCGCTGACAATGGCGGCTGAGTTTGATGAAGAACAGCAGGAAACGCGTACCTATGATACCTGTTGCCATTCCGATGAACGTCGATGAGATATAGCCCGCTGCTACGGTATGACGTGTCTGGATAATCAGCAGGGCTGCAGATAGGAGAATCAGTCCTGTCACCACCTCGCTCTTCAGTTCTGCGTCACGGAATATAAACCGTTGGGCGAGTAATGCCAAGAAGAACCCTATCATCATCATTCCGAATTCCTGCAGACTATCCATCTGGCCGATAGCGATGCCAATAGCAATGGTTATCATCAGGAGATTCAGGAACAATACCCCACCCTTGTCCAGCAGGAAACGGTCACAACTGAACACGTGCACATGTTCTTCTGGAGCTCGGAAAGGAAAGTCAACCGTTCTGATGAGTAATACTGCTGCCAAGGCAAGAGCTGCTGCCACGATGATGACGATATTGAAGCCCCATATCTGTTGTATCACAATACCTGCCAAAGGACCTAACGACAAAGCGAAACGTCCGAACCACGAGGCACTGTGGTTGGCTTCTGTACGCTGGAACGACTCACAGGTGTCTATCACCAGTGTACTCGACAGCACCATCTGGGCGAATCCGAACAAGGATCCTAATACAAAACGCTGCAGGAGTATCAGTCCGAACTCTACAAACTCACTCTTCAGGTTGTCAATATACCATAATAGTCCATGACAAAGCACCAGCAAGACGATGGCATGCATACAGACTCGGTTGCGGCGATAGTGCTGTACCATGTACGACACGAACGGTCCGAACAGGAAGAGTCCTAGGGCGAAGATACCCATCGACAAGCCCGCCTCCAGCATCGAGAAATTCTCTTCCTGTATCAGCCATTGGGGCAACACAGGAATGAGCATATAGACAGACATCGACAGAAACAGATTGGCAATAGCCAACTGCCAGAACTCCCGATGCCAGAGCTTGATGTGTACTTTTGTGTTTTGACTATTCAATGCTTAATACGATTCACTCTCATTAGGGAAGTCACCGTTCTTCACGTCAGTGACGTAATTGCCGATGGCATCTGTCATCACCATGTTCAGGTCGGCATAACGACGCAGGAAACGGGGCGAGAAACCTTGTGTCATGCCCAGCATATCGGCTATGACAAGAATCTGTCCGTCAGTACCGTTACCCGCTCCGATACCAATCGTAGGCACGCTGATTTCCTTCGAGACCTCAGCAGCCAGTTGGGCAGGCACCTTCTCAAGAACCACGGAGAAACAGCCAGTTTCTGCCAACAGCTTGGCATCAGAGATCAGTTTTTCAGCCTCCTCCTGCTCTTTGGCACGGACGGCATACGTTCCGAATTTATTGATACTCTGCGGAGTCAGTCCTAAGTGTCCCATCACAGGAATACCGGCATCCAGGATGCGCTTCACGGTATCGATAATCTCCACACCGCCTTCCAGTTTCAGGGCGTCACAACCGCTCTCTTTCATGATACGGATGGCATTGCTCACACCCTCAGCGGCATTCACCTGATACGAACCGAAAGGCATGTCGCAGACTACCAGGGCACGGTTAACTGCCTTCACGACGGAACGGGCATGATAAATCATCTGATCTACCGTCATAGGCAGCGTCGTCTGGTTACCAGCCATCACGTTCGAGGCAGAATCGCCAATCAGGATGCCGTCAATACCTGCACGGTCCACAATTCCTGCCGTCGTATAGTCATACGATGTCAACATGGAGATTTTCTCTCCCTTCTGCTTCATCTCAATAAACCTGTGTGTCGTCACCTTCCGTGAGTCACTTACTAAATATCCGCTCATATTTTCAATGATTAATGTTCATAATTGTTGATTACTTCGTCGCACAGTGGTGCGATGGCTTCTGCCGCATTGGTGGTAGCGAGTCCGACGACGTGCATACCTGCTGCCCTACCCGCCTTCAGTCCGTTGAAACTGTCCTCATATACCACACATTCCTCTGGCTTTGCACCAAAACGGGCGGCAGCTTTCAGGTAACAGTCCGGATGAGGCTTGGAGTGCTCGAAGTCCTCTGAGGTCAGGATGGCATCGAACAACGACTTGAATTCCGGATGTTTCCGATACACGCTCTCCATCTTCTGTTGGTTGGAACTGGTCACTACAGCCGTCTTCACGCCTTGCTTTCGCAAATCTGCGATAAACGCCTCGAATCCAACTATATATGAATAGTCCATCGATGCCTCGTAAGCATTCAGACGTTCCGTTATCAGTGCTTGTTTTTCCTTCAGCTCACCACTGAACCACAAGTCGTAAATCTGGTCCAGCGTCTGTCCTTTTATCTCGTGCTCAAGCCCAAGATGTTCAGGATGAAACTCCCTGCACTGTGCTCCCCAGAACACGGTGTACTGCGGCTCTGTGTCGAATACGACACCATCCAAATCAAACAATGCAGCCTTTGTCATTCTCATTTTCGGGGTGCAAAGGTACAAATAAGTGAGTGAAAATGCAAATAAATTTGCAATTTTCCGAACGGAAGTACCTTCGACGAAGTCAAAGGTACGAAAAGTTGAGCGCAAAACAAAAGAATTTATTCTTTTTTGACAACAGAGAAAGACAGAGTTTAAAGCTTAAAACCTCTGTGCCTCTGTGCCTCCAGTACCTCTGTTATTGAAAAGGAAATCCGTCCATTCCCAGTTGTGATTTCAGGAAATCCATGTCTTCAAACTCACGAACATGAGCGGGCTCTTCAGCAGGATCGCCGAAGCTTTGTGCCAATACGCCCTGGTACTCCATCTCGACAACCTGCATCGCTGGTTTCTCGTATATCTTCTTTTTCATCATTTTCTAAGAACTTTTTTATTATTGTAAATGTAAAGGCCCTTCTTCGTCGGCTGTGCGATGCGCCTGCCGTTGAGGTCGAACCACTGCTCCGTACCGTCAGCATTGATAGTTCGGATGTTGGTGATGGGAGTTGTACCGTCACTAAACGCGGTATCGAGTAAGCGGGCATCGCCACCATTCGACTTCTCGATATAGGCACGGAATGGTGGAATATAAACACTTGTCTTCTCAGCAAGGACGACGCCCCACTTGTTGTTGCCCTGCAGGATATACTTGCCTTCTGAAGCACCATGGGCGAGACCGCGCAGCGTACCCTTGAATACATAGCCGTCAATTTCACCAGTATTCGTAATTGCTGCACTGAAGTCAACTTCCGTTGCCAATGCCGTGCCGACATTTGTATTGGCAGAAGCCACTACAAGATACGGAGTGTTGGCTACTGGTGATGTTACCTGTGTGAAGTTCAGTGTAGCTCCGCTCACACTCTCTAAGGTGTAATAGGCCAGATTGGTAGTTGGTGGATTGTAGGGCAGACATACCGTCCAGGCATCCGTGCCTCCAGTGATGGTACGCGCATAGTTCAGTGTAGCCGTATTTACGTCGCTGGGAATTACGCCGCCAGCCTGCGTACTCTCATCAATGTCGATGGGCACTGGTCCATTGAAATTTTCCTGCCCCTTAGGACTAAGGGCAAGAATCATCATGCCATACTTGCAGTAAACATTTTTGTCAGTCAAATCGACTCGGTTGCCGTCGAATGTCCAGTCGCCCTTGGCCCAGCGATCAGAATTAAAGGAGTCGAAATCGTCGGTCCAGTCGAGCGTAAAATCGCTGCCGTCAGATCCCGCACCCGGAGTATACCTATAAACCTTGACCCAGTTGATGAACTGGAAAATCGGAAGTTTGGATTCGTCAAAAGAGCCGACCCATGCTACGCTTTCAGACGACCATAGGTTAAAACGGAGGCCTTGGGTTCCCGTGAGGTTGAGAACCTGACCGCCTTCAGTTTTACGAACTTCGACACCGTCAACTGTCCAACGAACATAATTCGGAGTCCATTCAATGGCGTAAGTGTGGAATGCCTTATCGGAAGCAGGATTCAGTGCATGATGCTTTTCGCTGGTTTTCTGTGCGCCTGCCTTTCCGGTGATGATGTTAGATTGGAAACTGCCTGGGTTTTTACCCAAAATTTCGAGATCGACTTCAACCCAGGGCCTTCCATCGGGGATTTCAGAACCTTCCTGGTAAAGGAACATGGAACTGACTGTGCCGGATGCTGCAGCCATCATCATGCGTGCTTCGAATTTGCCGTACTGAAATTCTTGCTTAGTGTAAACCTCACCTCCAGTAAAATCTTTTGCCCATGCGGTTGAAACGGTAAGCAACAACACAAGCGTAAAAAGATAGTGTAATTTTTGTTTCATGTTTTCTTTATTATGATTTCTAATGCTAAGTGCTTATGATTGTTTGCAAAGCTCTTGCAAACCGAGTGCAGAGAATTTACTCTATGCCGAGGTGCAGCAGAGTTTCGCAACGCTTTTGCGTTGCAAAGTTACAAAGAAAACATTAACGAATGTCTACCCCTCCCCTTAAATGATGTTAACAGATGTCAGCGGTGCCTATCCCTGGTGTCACTAGATAATCCCTTAGGGGGTATAGAGATTATTTGAATGAGTCGTAGGGATAGTCTCAATGAGGCATAGAAACTATCTGAATGAAGCAAAGGTGACAGGGGTAACTCCGGAGGCGGAAGCGAGCCGAACTAAGGGAAGAGTGAAGAGCGAAGAGTGAAAAGGTAAAAACAAGAAAAGAGGTGCGTCGCATTGACACACCTCTTTATCATTAGCTTTGTATTTCTATTTAATCAATACCAAACAAGGTGGCGAGTCCGCCGTCAACTCCAGAGAAGCCCATGAAGGCCAGACTGAGGAGACCTGCGGAGAGCATGACGATGGCCATGCCTCGCATGCCCTTGGGAATGTTGACCAGCTCCAGCTGCTCACGCATACCTGCAAAGACGGTCAGGGCCAGTCCAAAGCCGATGGCCGTTGAGAAGGCATAAACCACAGACTGCAGGAGGTTGTAGTCTTTCTGAATCACCAGGATGGCAACACCGAGTACGGCACAGTTGGTGGTGATGAGCGGCAGGAAGATACCCAGCGCCTGATAGAGTGCAGGCGACACCTTCTTCAGGATGATCTCGACCATCTGCACCAGCGAGGCAATGACGAGGATGAAGGCGATGGTCTGCAGATACTGCAAACCAAAGGCATCAAGCACGTATTTCTGTACCAGCCAGGTAACGATGGTGGCCAGTGTGAGCACAAAGGCTACGGCAGCCGACATACCCAGCGAGGTGTCAATCTTCTTCGATACGCCCAGGAACGGACAGATGCCCAGGAACTGTGACAACACGATGTTGTTCACGAAGATGGCGGAAATGAAAATCAATATATATTCCATAATTTATGCCTTTCTAAGTTTATTTACTATCGCAATGAGGAAGCCGAGGGTGATGAAAGCACCTGGAGGCAATACGAAGAGCAGGATATTGTAGGTCTCTGGCAGCAGTACGAAGCCGAAGATGCTGCCATTGCCCAGAATCTCACGACAGATACCCAGCAGCGTCAGACCGATGGTGAAACCCAGTCCGATACCGATGCCGTCGACGAGGGAGGCAACGGGTGAGTTCTTAGCGGCGAAAGCCTCTGCACGGCCCAGAATGACACAGTTGACCACTATCAACGGGATAAACAAACCGAGGGATGCATCGATGTCAGGCAGGAAAGCCTTGATGACCAATTGGAGAATCGTCACGAAAGCGGCAATCACCACGATGAACACGGGGATGCGCACCTTGTCGGGGGTGATGCTCTTCAGACAGGAAATCACGAAGTTGGTACAGATCAATACTGCCATCGTAGCCAGTCCCATCGACATACCATTCATGGCCGAGGTGGTGGTGGCAAGTGTGGGACACATACCCAACATCAAGACGAACGTGGGGTTCTCCTTGACGATACCGTTCTTAATAATATCGATATAATTCATAGCTTATTCCTCCTTATTTTCTTCTGTGGCACCTGTATCTGCATCAGCAGCAGGGGTAGCCTTGTAAGCATTGTACGCATTGTTAACCGCCAAGAGGAAAGCACGACTGGTAATGGTAGAGGCCGTGATGGCATCGACCTGTCCGCCGTCTTTCGAAACGGTCAGGGGTTCCTTCGGGTCCTTGCCGATGATGTCGCCCTTCTCGCCTTTCTGGAACCATTTGTCGGCCTTGGCACCCAGTCCGGGTGTCTCCGACTGTTCCAACAAGGTGTAGCCGAGAATCTTACCCTCGGGATCGAAGCCTACCAGAATCTTCAGGTCGCCGCCGAAACCCATCGTGGTGCTCTCTACTGCAGCACCTAGATCTTTCTTCTGGGCATCCTGAATCTGATAGATGATATAGGTGAGTTCCTTACCTTTGGCATCGTTCTGCTTCACAGTATCGGTCTTGGCAACAAGCAGGTCGTCGCACGTCATCACCGCCTTGATACCATCAGCAAGGGCCTTGGTCTTCTGCTCACTGATAGGTCCCTCCGTCAGATGGTTGACGTAAGCGAGGATGCCTCCCATGACGACAGCAACTCCTGTGAGTACCGCCATCATATTCACTAAAGATGATTCGAGTTTCTTCATTTTGCGACCTCCCCAAAACGTTTTGGTTTCACATAATTGTTAATCAGCGGTGTGAATGCATTCATAATCAGAATGGCGAACGACATACCCTCCGGATAGGCACCCCAGTTACGGATGACAACGGTGAGGAAGCCAATGGCGACACCATAGATCAGCTGGCCCTTGGCCGTCATCGGCGAGGTGACATAGTCGGTAGCCATGAAGATAGCACCCAGCATCAGACCACCACTGAGGATGACACTGACAGGATCAGCATAGACAGGACTGGCCAGATGCAACAAGCCTGAGAACACGAACACAGTGCCGATAATCGACACGGGGATGTGCCAGGTAATAATCTTCTGCCACAACATATACACCAAGCCCAGGAGCAGTGCTACAGCACATATCTCACCCATTGCACCAGCACCGTCGGGATGGTTGCCCAGGAAGAGACTCAGCGAGTCGGGCAGCTGTTCCAATACGGAAGCATCACCATCCTTGATAGCCTGTTTCATCAGGGCAAGCGGGGTGGCTCCCGTCTCTGCATCGAGATAACTGGTGAGCTGACCAACCTTAGGCCAGGTCGTCATCTGTGCAGGGAAAGCCACCAACAGGGCTGCACGACCTACCAACGCAGGATTGAAGAGATTGTTACCCAGACCTCCGAACGTCATCTTGCCCACACCAATGGCAAACAAGGCACCAATGATGATAATCCAGATGGGGAGGTTTGAAGGAAGGTTGAAACCAAGCAGCAAGCCCGTCAGTACGGCAGAGCCGTCACAGATGGTCGTGCGCTCGTTCTTAAGCATAAACTTATTGATAGCCCACTCAAACAGCACACAGGCTGCAACACTTGTTCCACAGACAATGGCTGAGCCAATGCCGAAGAACCAGAACGACACGAGCAGTGCAGGCAGCAGGGCGATGATTACGCCATACATATTGCGCTCAACGGTGTCTTTTCCGTGTGCATGGGGCGAAAGTGATACAATTAATTTTCCCATAATTTTAATTCATAATTATTTCTTTGCAGCGCGGCTGCGAATGATTCCCATGACAGTTGTCTTGCCAAGACGGATATTGTCGAGCAGCGGACGGTGGGCAGGACAGGTAAACTGGCACGAGCCACACTCAATACAGCTGACGACATCCTCCTGTTCGCTGCGCTCCCAGTTCTGGACGGCAGCCAGTTTGGCCAACAAATAAGGCTCCAGGCCCATCGGACAGGCCGAAACACACTTGGCGCAACGGATACAAGGCTGCGGTTCCTTACGGAATGCCTCCTCGTCAGAGATAATCGTTACCGAGTTGGTTCCCTTACAGATGGGTACCTCAACACTTGTCAGCGCCTTACCCATCATCGGACCACCAGCGAGCAGCTTGTTGTCGCACTCAGGCATACCGCCACAGGCATCAATCAAATCTTTCATCGGTGTACCCATGCGGACCAGGAAGTTGCCTGGATTCTGCAGTTTCTTACCAGTTACGGTGGTATAGCGCTCGAAAAGCGGCTTGCGCTTCATGACAGCCTCATAGACAGCGAAGGCCGTACCTACATTCTGCACGATGGCACCCACATTAACAGGGATAGCGGGAGGTGCAGGTACCTGACGACGGATAACGGCATCAACCAGCTGTTTCTCACCACCCTGCGGATAACGCTGCTTCAAAGGAACGACCTCTACGCTGTATGCTGTTCCGACAAATGCCTCGGCACACTTCTTAGAGAGCAGTTCGATAGCAGGCATCTTATTGGTCTCAATACCAATGTAGCCTTTGGTGACCTTGGCACCCTTCATCAGCAGTTCCAGACCCACAAGAATCTCGTCGGCATGTTCCATCATCAGACGGAAGTCGGCAGTGATATAGGGCTCGCACTCAACAGCATTGATAATCACGCACTCAGCTTTCGCTGTGGGTGGAGGACAGAGTTTGATAAAGGTGGGGAAACAGGCACCACCCATACCAACGACACCTGCAGCCTTGATACGCTCTACAATCTCCTCAGGAGTCAGTTCCGGATGGTCTTTCACCAATTCCAACTTGTCAGAGCGGTCGATGCTCTCTTCCCACTCGTCGCCTTCCACATTAATAATAATAACAGGCTTACGATAACCAGTAGCATCGATTGCGGTGTCAATCTTGAAGACGGTACCGCTGACGCTGGAGAATATCGGAGCCGACACGAAGCCGCCAGCCTCGGCAATCATCGTACCTACCTTCACCTTGTCACCCTTGGCAACAACAGGTTTGGCAGGAGCACCAATATGCTGGGAGAGCGGGAAGATGGCCTGTTTGGGCAATGCTGCCACCTTGGTAGCCACCTCATGGGTCAGCTTGTTCTCTTCGGGGTGAATTCCTCCGATACGGAAAGTTCTTACGTTCATGCTTGTTCCTCCTTTCTTTCTGAATTGCTAGTAGTACTAGTTGTGCTAGTAGAACTAGTCTGACTAGTCTCACTAGGCTCGGTAGGTTTGGGTTTAGGAGCCGGGAAATTCACAGCGTGGATAGCCTTCGTAGGACAAACGGCTACACACTTACGACAGAGACGACACTTGTTGAAGTCGATGTAAGAGACATTGTTCTCGATGGTAATGGCACCAAAGGCGCATTCCTTCTCACACTTGCCACATCCGATACAAGCAGCCTTACAAGCCTTCATGGCAACAGGTCCCTTGTCCTTGTTGACACAGGAGACAAACACTCTCCTACCCTTCAGGCCCTTCTTGCGCAACTCGATAATGTGACGAGGACAAGCCTTCACACAAGCACCACATGAGGTACATTTCTCCTCATCCACCTCAGGAAGTCCCGTTTCGGGATTCATGTGGATAGCATCAAACTGGCAGGCAGCGACACAGTCGCCACATCCCAGACAACCAAAGCCGCAGGCTGTCTCACCAGCACCACAGGCATTCATGGCAGCACAGGTGCGCAAACCACTGTACTCCGCAATCTTCGGACGAAGGTCACAGGTACCGTTGCAACGTACCACAGCCACCATCGGCTCACCATTGGCGATTGCCATTCCCAGCAAATCAGCCACCTTGCCCATCACTTCCTGTCCTCCGACTGGGCATGCCAAGCCGTCGATGCTTCCTGCATCAGCACCTTTCACAAGGGCGTCAGCAAGACCACCACAGCCAGCAAAACCACAACCGCCACAATTAGCACCTGGCAACACTTCCGTCACCTGGGCAATACGAGGGTCTTCGAAGACAGCGAATTTCTTAGAGCAGACATACAATACCACAGCAGCTATCAATCCAATAGCTCCAAGTACTGCAATCGCAATCAAAATAAAATTCATAATCCTTTGTATTTGTTTTAGTTATGCATTTCTATTCGAGCATAAAAGCCATCTGCCTGCGCATCCTATGACGCAGCAAGAACAGAAGACCGTAATAGGGAATCAGGGCAAGCAGTCCACTCAAGGCTGCCACTCCTTCATCACCTGTCTGCCATAAGACGAGAACCAATACCAGAACCATCAAGATGAAAGGAAGTCCAAAAGCCCATAACAGGGCACGGGCTGCCACATCACCAGAGGTGGAGACAACAACAGGGTCGCCCACTTTCAAATGAGCCACATCCGTTCGATATACATCCACGATTTTCTCCTTCGCCTCAGCAGCATTACAGTAGCCAGCCACCTTACAGGCAGCACATGCAGAGGTCTGGAGAATGCGCACATGCACACACTCTTTTTCAATACTGTCAATGATGCCATCATGACGAATTTTGTTGTTCATAGAATTGTAATCTCGACTTAGCAAATGCAAAGTTACGATAAAAAAGTGAATAAATACAGCATCTGAACATTTTTTTTTGAAAAATAATCGTAATCGTTTGCAGTTATCCTTTCTTTTAATTACTTTTGTATCGTCTTAAGTAAAATGATGATGAAAGCAACAGAACAGACACTACAGCAAATCGAGCGTGCCATCCGTAAAGTGGCAGAGAAGTTTCCAATGAACGACGAGACAGGGATCCTCACGGATATTCACCTGAGAGTCACACAGGAAACAGGAGAAATGGTGGCGTTTGACGATGATGACAAAGAAATCACCAGATGTATTGTCGAGCAATGGATTGACAATAAGGACGATGATTTCTATGACACTGCTGCGACGGTGCTTCGTTCTGAACTGACCAAACACAAGGAAATCATTGAAAAGATGGCTATTCTCAAGCCCTTCTCATTCGTACTGGAAGATGAGGACCACGAGCACCTTGCCGAACTATACTTGGTGGATGACGATACGGTGATTATCGACCAAGAACTCATGGCAGGTCTTGACAAAGACCTGGACAGTTTCCTTGAAAACCTGCTGAAAGACTGATTATACCTACTGACTAATAGCCCTCACGGAACATACGATCTGCACCAGAAGCATCGGGATGTCCTCCTGCCTCTCCTGGGATATCAGGAATTTCCAACAAGGGCTCGTCCTTCCAGCTATCATCCTCTGTGGTCTCACTAATGTCATTCTTTTGTGCAGTATCCACTGGCAGACGCACTTGTTCCATTTGCGTACTGTGATCTGTTTTCACACGGAAACGGTTACATCCCACAACGGTCAGGATGGCCAACGACATGAACACATAAACACACTTTCTCATAGTCTTATCGGTTTAGTTATTTATCTGATTCGGAGTACATCACCTACCTTTATCCGATAATCCGGAGTCAGGTCGTTCATCTTATAGAGATATTTCAGGCGAATTCCATATTTCTGGGCAATCGTGTACATCGACTCACCGTTGCGGACGACATGAGGACGGTTCTTATACTCTTTGGGGGCATTACGGCGTTTCTTCTCCAACCAGACGAATTCGCCTTCCTCCAATCGCGCATCACGATCATTCTCATTATACTTGGCGAGTTTCTTGTAGGAAACACCAACTTCCTTGCTTATCGTCCGATAAGTGTCACCCGCTTTGGCTATCACATAATAGTTCTTATTGAACTCATAGACACGATGAGACCAAACAGGACCAGAAGAGACAGGAACCTTTCCAGACGACTTGCCCTCGTCGTACTCATAGAGCTTATAGAGTTGAATAATGTCTATCAGCTGAATGGCATAACGGGGATTGGTAGCATAGCCACAGGCCTTCAAACCACGTGCCCACCCTTTATAATCTGTCTGTTTCAGCAGGAACAAAGAACTATATCGGCTACTGGAACTAAGAAACTTGGAATGGTCCTCATAGCTGTCATAGGCTGAATTATAGGCACGGAAGCACTCATTATTCATATCATCATCATGATAGACGGTACGTCCCGTCCATCCATGACACTTGATGCCGAAATGGTTGTTGCCCTTGAGTGCCAGTTCACTCCTGCCAGCAGCAGACTCCAACACACCTTGGGCAAGGGTGATACTGGCAGGAATATGGTAACGCTTCATCTGCTCAATGGCATAATCCTTATAAGTATCAAAGTACTGCTGATATTGCTGACTAAATTTCATCTGTGCCTTCATAGGAACAGAGAGGAAGAGTATCAGCAGACCAATGAAAAGGTTCTTTTTCATGAACTATTTTTGTTTTCTGTTGCAAAAATAAGGAAAAATAATTATATTTGCAACAAAAATCAAAAGATTATGGAAGAGAGGGTCTTGAAATCCACCATTCGTGTGGTACAAATGGAAGAATTGTCTACTACAGAACAGGAACTGGTTAAAAGCGCCATAGCGGCAACAGACCATTCATACGCTGTCTATTCCCATTTTCGTGTAGGGGCCGCTGTCTTGTTAAAGAATAGAGAGACCATCATCGGATGCAACCAGGAGAACATCTCCTACCCTGCCGGTATCTGTGCAGAACGGGCAGCCATATATGCGGCAGGAGCGAAATATCCTGACGTTCCCGTTAAGATGATTGCCATTGCCGCAAGAAATGTAAAGGGGGACCTACAAGAAGAGCCCATCAGTCCATGTGGTATCTGTCGACAGGTGATGGTTGAAGTCGAGACCCGTTTCCATTGTCCTATACATACTATATTGTATGGGACGAAAGAAATCTATGTGATAGAAGGTATCCAGACATTGATGCCCCTCAGCTTTACAGCTTTCTGAGGTCGCCGATATTCTTTTGATAAGCTGGTGAAATTTCCTTTATCGTGAAATTATAAATCAGATTTTCTGTATCGAAAATCTCAAAATGCTTTTCACCCTGTATCTCGTCCTTAGGACTTTCCCAGATAACGTTCTCAAATTCCTCGGTATCTGATGGAGCAATAGTACGTAGGATACAATTGGTAAAGGAGAAATTGGTACCGTCACCCATGATCACATCCTCCTCATAGCCTGTCACCAAAGTATTGTCGCAGACAATGATACTTTTTTCATCAAAGCGCAAAGCTACACCCCTGTCGGCAGAGAATGGATAGAACTGAGCCAAAGTGGTATGATTAATATAGACTAACGAACCTATCACATTCAAGCAGTCGCCTAATGTATTGGTAATGCGACAATTGTCTATGGTTGCTGAAGACTCATCCAACTCCAAGCCTGGACCCTTGCAATTATGGATGGTACAATCATGAAGAGTCAAGGACGAGTGCTGTCCACAGGAGATGCCAGCATAACTGCTTCTGACTTCACAATCCTGAAAAACATTATCCGTTGAAGAGTCATGAATGAAGATTCCCTTCCATTGACCACTCACACGGTCGTATGGCAAATAGGAGAACATACGGTCAAGACGGTCACCACGGAAAAGGCAGTTGTCTGCATTAAGTGTTCCATAGACCTCTACGCCTGCCCCGTCATGGAAATAGAGTTGGGCTTGAGAAATCGACAAGGTGGCTCCTTCCCTGACAACGATACCTTTCATGAAGACTAGAGGGCGTTGCTCGTCGATGAGCATATCCTCACTCACCACCAACTCATCTTTATATATAATAGCCTTCCAACTATAGGCACTCAGCTTCATCGGCTGCTCACGCCCGTTTTCCAAAGCGAAAATCAAATGGTCCTCAATACGCTGGGGAATGTCCTCTTGTACATCAGGAGCTGTCAGTTCCACAAACACACGAAGAGAATCCCCCTTGCGTATCTCAAAATCGTAAGCGACAGAGTCTACATAGTTGCCATCCACATTGACACGGAAACCTGCCTTGGACGGATGGTCCAGACGAACCTCACGGATACGGAGTCCTGCATCTCCCCTATTATAGACCCAGAAGTCATAGGTACGAGTGGACGTGCTGACAAAAACTGTATCCATAGCAAGACTGTCCACTGAGAATGACAATATAGAAGATGCATCTGACGAAAACTTGTCGTTGTCAGAGCAACTCACCAACAATGCGGAGAGAATGATAGTACAAAGAAGAATCCGTTTCATTTACTTTACAAAACGGATTCTTCTGGTTATTATTGCCTTATTTTCCAAAATATCTCTTCAATAGTCCAGCAAAGCCTGCACCATGACGGGCCTCGTCCTTAGCCATCTCGTGAACGGTGTCGTGGATAGCGTCGAAACCAGCAGCCTTGGCGTTCTTGGCAATACGGAACTTATCCTCGCAAGCACCAGCCTCAGCAGCAGCGCGCTTCTCCAGATTGGTCTTGGTGTCCCATACGCACTCGCCCAGCAGCTCTGCGAAACGAGAAGCATGGTCAGCCTCCTCGAAAGCATAGCGCTTGAAAGCCTCGGCAATCTCGGGATAGCCCTCGCGATCAGCCTGACGAGCCATAGCCAGATACATGCCAACCTCGCCACACTCACCATTGAAATGGTTGCGCAGGTCGTCAATCATCTCTTGTGAAACACCCTCGGGCTTTCCGTCACCAATACGATGAACGGTTGCATAGGTGGTCTCACCCTCGTCCTTCAGTTCAGAGAACTTAGAGGCAGGAGCCTTACAGATGGGGCACTTCTCGGGAGCAGCATCGCCTTCGTAGATATATCCACAAACGGCGCAAATAAACTTTTTCTTCATAATTGTAATTTGTTTAGGGTTAGTACTACTTTTTTGCAAATATACGGAGAAAAATCAAATACTCCAAATTTTTCGCCGTTTTTTTTCAAATTGTGTTGCGCAGGATGCTTTCAATTTTTGTATTATGAGATATTTTTCGTAATTTTGCACCATCTTTTGAATTAATATTGAGATAAAAATCATGGAATACATGTCACAGGAGGGCTACGACAAGCTCGTTGCCGAACTTCGTCATATGGAGAGTGTTGAACTGCCTCAGGTAAGGGAAGCCATCGCAGAGGCTCGCGACAAGGGAGACCTCAGCGAGAACTTTGAATATCATGCCGCCAAGCGCGAACAATCCCGACTACTAGGAAGGATTCGCTTCAAACAAAGAATACTGGAGCATGCACGGGTCATAGACCTGTCGAAACTGGGCGCTGACTCCGTTGGTCTACTCTGCAAGGTCGAAATGACAAATCTAGGCAACAACAGTCGTATGACTTATACGATCGCCAATCCGCATGAGGCAAACCTCCGTGAAGGAAAGATTTCCATCAAGTCACCCATAGGTCAAGCTTTACTCAACAAGAAAAAGGGGGATATCGTTGAAGTGCGGGTTCCTGCCGGTATGCTACGCCTACGCATTGAGAACATCGAGCTATAGCGACAAAAAAAACTATGTCGCAGATATATGGGACATCTGCGACATAGAACATCTTTTTACCTTAATACCTTTCTATTCCTGTGGAGCTCTTTCTGGACGAGGACCTCTTGGACCACCATGACGAGGACCTCCGTGGCCATGATGACCGTGATGTTTCTGCATCTTCTCATACTTCTCGTACTGCTCGTCATTGAGGATGCTCTTGAGTTTCTTGTTATACTCACCACGCTTCTCCATCTGTGCCTTCATCTCGGCTTTCTGCTCATCAGTAAGTTGTGGACGCTCTGGACGTTTCTGCTGTTCTGTGGCACCTGTCTCCCATCTACTTGCGGTTTCGGAGGACGTGGGCCGCCCATACGCGGACCTTTTCCAATGACATCCTTGTACTCCTTGTTGAGATTAAGTACCTTTGCCTTCTGGGCATCCGTCAGACTGAGTTCCTTTGCCATTCGATCTGTCACCATCTCAGGAGTAATATGCTTGGGAGCCTTACGTTCACCTTTGTCATTCTCTTGTGCCATAGCCACTGTCATTGACAGGAGGGCAACCATTGTTAATACAATCTTTTTCATTTTCTACTAATTTTATGAGTTTGTACTTATGTTCTTTTCGACCGAAGTCACTTATATGACGTTGCAAAGATAGAAAAAGTTTAAGAGCTTACTCCTGGATTTCAACGAACAGGCATTTTTGTTCAACGAATCGGCTCATATTATTTGGAAATCACAAAAAAACTTCGTACCTTCGCAGACGATATACAATTCTGCAATGAAAAAGAAACACATCATCATCGGATATACCGCCCTGTTGCTCTCGGCATGTGGTAGTGGCAGTGAGGGAGGAGGAATCTTCGGAGGGTCGGGCTTTAACACAGACGAGGTAAAAGTGACTAAGGTCGTTCCCATCACCAGCGAAGACAACGCCCCACAATGTCAGGTCAATCTACAGGTAAAATACATGAAAGGTGACAACGAGGCGGCAAAAGCAGTTAATCAAGCCATCATGCAACGACTGTTCATGATGGAAAACCTGACGATGCAACAAGCTGTTGACTCTTTTGCCAACTTCTACACCAGTGAATACCGGAAGAACATGGCTCCCCTTTATCGTGAGGACCGTTCCGATGAGGAAAAACATGCCTGGTACCAGTACCGCTATACGATCGAGACAGATACACAAGAGGGCAAGGATGACTGTCTGGTATACCTCATCACTCTCGATATGTATGAGGGCGGTGCTCACGGCATTCGCCAAAAACTCGTCATGAACTTCGATGCGAAGACAGGCAAACAGATTGGGCTTGACGACCTTTTCGTACAAGGTTACCAATTTTCGCTGAACGACCTGTTGATGGAAGAGTTGCGAAAAGTCACAAAATGTAAGTCGCTCGACGAACTCCATGAGCAGAACTACCTGATGACTATGGATATCTACGCTCCCACCAACTTCATCCTCGACGATGATGAGATTACCTTTATATATAATCCCTACGAGATTGCTACCTATGACAAAGGTAATATTGAACTGTCACTGTCATACTCAAAACTAGACCATCTTCTGAAACATGACTGACATCATCACAAAATACTTCCCGGAACTGACTGAGAAGCAAAGAAAACAGATAGAGGCTCTGGATGCCCTCTACCGCGACTGGAACGCCAAGATCAACGTGATATCACGCAAAGATATTGACAACCTCTATGAACATCACGTTCTCCACTCAATGGCAATAGCGAAGATGATCCATTTCCGTCCAGGCACGAAGATTCTCGACTTCGGAACGGGAGGCGGTTTTCCTGGTATTCCCCTTGCCATACTTTTCCCTGACTGCGACTTCAAACTCATTGACGGAACTGGCAAGAAAATACGAGTGGCACAAGAAATCTGCAATGCCATCGAACTAAAGAACTGTCATCCTGAACATCTGCGTGGTGAAGAAGAGAAAGGCAAGTACGACTTCATCGTCAGCCGTGCCGTAATGCCTTTGCCAGACCTCTATAAAATCGTGCACAAGAATATTTCGAAAGAACAGCGTAACGCCATGCCTAATGGTATTATCTGTCTGAAAGGCGGTGATTTGCAAGAAGAAATACGCCCCTATCGCAATATCGTAGAGTTGACTGACATCAGTAAGTTTTTCACTGAGGAGTGGTTTAAAGAGAAAAACATTATCTATCTGCCATGCTGAACATCAAACGGTTTATGTGTAACATGTTGCAGGAAAACTGCTACGTGATAAGTGACGAGACAAAAGAGTGTGTCATCATCGACTGTGGTGCGCAATATCAAGAGGAATGCAGCGCCATCAGCCAATATATTAGTAAGGAGGGACTGAAACCTGTACACCTATTGGCCACCCATGGACATCTTGACCATAACTGGGGCAACCATGCAATCTTTGACAAGTTCGGCCTCAAGGTAGAGACAAGAAGTGAAGATGCATTCCTGATAGAGGACTTAGCCAAACAGGCAAACGACTTCTTCGGATTCCAACTCAACGAAGCGGAAGCACCAGTAGGACATTATTTTTCAGAAAGTGAACAGGTGACATTCGGCCATCACCATTTCACCATCCTGCATACCCCAGGACATACTCCAGGCGGTTGCGTCTACTACTGCGAGAACGAGAAGGTTGCTTTTACTGGCGACACCCTTTTCCGCATGAGTATCGGACGCACAGACTTTGAGAGAGGTAGTTGGCAAGAAATGGCGGAGAGCCTGCAACGTCTTGCAAAACTCCCCGCCAATACAGTTATCTATCCTGGACATGGTCCACAGACCACAATTGCCGATGAACTACAGTTTAATCCTTATATGCGGTAACCCTGATCCAGTCGGCATCTAACCAACCACGATCAACCTTGGGATTGGTCTCGGCTGATATGAATCCGAACTTGGCACCAATCCATTTACCCTGTTTCATCACATACTGCTTACCACAATTCTGGAACTTCTTGCCATTCTGGCTCCAGGCAAAGCAGACCATAGGCTGACCACCATGAGCAGCACCAGCCTCGGCATTGCTGACAGTCATACGCAGATAGATATCCTCGTGGATACCTGGTTTGTAGTCTATCTTGTCCTCTGCTGTGGGCTTCAGCGTGGCGACGAGTTCTTCTTGCTGCGGCTTACCACGATCAGCATCCTCACAAGTAAGGATGAGCAGTTTGAACTCCTTACCCTCTCTACGAACAACTAATGCCTGATAGTTGTGACCCATCATGATGAGTCCGCCAAACTGTCCGTCAGCCTTGGAGGTCATGCGCAATTTGGTTGTCACCGTAAACTCGTCTGCAGGAGTTTTCTGTAACAGCATATTAGGCACTTCCCACAGGTTCTTCCAATTCGTTGACAATTTGTAAGTATAGATACGCATGGTGCCGAAAGCCGTTGGCACACCGAACTTCTCGTCGTAATTGGCGTGCCACTCCCATTGCTTGCCAATTGTCGGAGTATTGAATTCGTCGCTCTCTACAGGATTGACGATAACAGAAGACGATGACTTCGGCTTCTTATAGGTAGTCACTGGGGCACCGTTCTTACCCATGATGGGCCATCCCGAAGACCAGTCGACAGGATTCAAGTGCACCACACGACCATATGCTTCCTTGTCCTGAAAGTGTAAGAACCAGTCCTCACCGTATTTCGTATGCACCCATCCTCCCTGATGAGGACCATTAATAATAGTCTTTCCCTGGGCAAGAACTATCTTGTGCTCATAAGGACCGAAGGGCGACTTAGAGCGCATGGCAAGTTGGAAACCTTCAGGAACACCACCAGCAGGGCACATAATCCAGTACCAGCCATCACGCTTGTAGAACTTAGGTCCTTCACATGTGCGATTCTCTGTACCATTGCCGTCGAAAACAATGACAGGCTGTCCGATGGGTTTCATTCCATCTGGTGACATCTCACGAACAGTAAGTACAGAAGCAAACTTAGAACGTGAGTTTGCCCAACCATTCACCAAATAGCAGCGACCATCCTCATCCCATAGAGGCGTGGTGTCAATATAGCCTTGTCCCTTGATGACGCATACCGGATTTTCCCACTTGCCTGCAGGATCCTGCGTCTTTACCATATACACGCCATAGTCCGGATCGCCCCAATAAATATAATACCAACCTTGATGATAGCGGATACTTGGTGCCCAAATACCAGCACCATGTTGGGGTTGACTGAAATGATTCAGCAACTGGGCATCCCCTTCATATAGGTTGCCGACGGCATAGTTAATAATCTCCCAATTGACCAAATCCTTCGAATGCAGGATGGGAAGACCTGGTGAACACTGAAACGACGATGCCGTCATGTAGTAGTCCTCGCCACTCGCTCCCACACAGACATCAGGGTCACTGTAATCCGCATTGATGACTGGATTCGTGTAGGTTCCGTCACCATTGTCTGGTGACCACACTTGCGATTTATACTGGGCATGAGTCATTGTAGCGACCAACGATGCCATCAAAAGAATAATTTTTCTCATAGTTTGTTTATTTTTAGTTTGTAGTTGCTAGTATATTCTATTCGCATAACGTTTCGGATATCATCATCCGTTGGCGACAAAGCGAGAGCGAGATGCCCCATTGTTCGCCTTAAATTAATTTCGACACATGGATGCAACCCCTCTTTCGTTACCATCATATCTACGCCAAAGGGTCCACGATAGTCTTCAAGTTGCAAAGAATGACAAATTGATTCTTTAACGCAATCTAATAAATCAACTGAAATATAATGACTTAACTTTTCTAGCTTAACTTTCTCGGTAGCCAAGATATTACCCGTATAGGCGCCATTGGCAGTATGGAAGAGAGACAGTCCCAAATAACGGATACCCTCGTCTGTCGACTCAAATTCCATACCAAAATCTTTTACTTTTTCATAGTACGGTTCCACCATTACACCACCTTGGCTTTTCAACAGATTAAGGAGCCATCCACGTTGATGGTCATTGAGATCTCCCTCAACAAAACGGATACCTCGACCACTTGAACTCCAGGGAGCCTTCAGTACTATACGGCGATACAGCCTCTGTTGGTGCTCAACAGCCTCTAAAGTTTCACAAAACACAGCCTCGCCCATCGTTCCCTCCATCTGAAGGAGTGACAATAGATGTGCTGCCGTCTGTCGGTGTGATAATCTCCTAATAGTGCCCAACTGTTCGTCGGATGGCATGATAGCAAGGGGGGAACCTTTTCTTTCAAGTTCACGTTTTATGGCTTTGTCCCAACCCCATGGGGAAATACATGTTATTCCATCCCATGAAACAGGAGCTTCCACCCAAAGAAACGAGTTATTCCACTTGGTGGAACCCATACCATACCTTGAAACTAACCGTTTTCTTAGTCTTTCCCATGCTTTTTGGGCATATTCCACGTTTTCTACCAATATCACATCCCCTTCTTTCGCCCATAGAGCAGGTAGGAATCCCAAATCGGCACGTAACTGTCTGCCAGCATGGGGTGCCGTGAAATTAGCCAGGTTACTTGCTAGGGCAATATCGTGTTCTGGATTAAAAACGTGTATATTCATTTCAACTTGCAAAAATACGAAAAAATTTGCATATTACAAAAAAACTCTGTAAATTTGCAGATTAATAACACCTAAATTAAATAAAAAGATGAATCCCATTAAGATTCTCAGTGTCGATGACGAGGCGGACCTCGAGTTGTTGCTAACACAATATTTCAGAAGAAAGATACGCAAAGGCGAATACGAATTCTTCTTTGCCCATAACGGACTGGAGGCATTGACAGTCCTATTGAAAGAGAAGAACATTGATATTATCCTTTCCGATATCAACATGCCTGAAATGGACGGACTAACCCTGTTGACGAAAATCAACGAGATGCAGAATCCTGCCTTGAAATGCATAATGGTGTCAGCCTATGGTGACATGGGGAACATTCGTTCTGCAATGAATAATGGTGCTTTCGACTTTGCCACGAAGCCCATAGACCTAGATGATCTGAGCATCACGATTGAGAAGGCCGTCGAACAAATCAACTATATCAAAAAGGCACAGACAGAACACACGCAACTAGAGTCCTTGAAAACCGACCTCGCCGTTGCCAAGGAAATCCAACAAGCCATCCTGCCTCGCATCTTTCCCCCATTCCCTGAAAATGAAGAAGAGATTGACCTGGCGGCCTTGATGGTACCAGCGAAAGATGTGGGAGGCGACTTCTACGATTTCTTCCGCATTGACGAGAACCGTATCGGTATCGTCATGGCGGATGTCAGCGGAAAAGGCATTCCTGCCGCTATCTTCATGGCTGTCAGCAGAACATTGATCCGTACAGTGGGACTACAAGACAATACGCCTGCGAAATGTCTTACGAAATCGAACGAACTATTATGTGCCGAGTCAGTAGACTGTATGTTTGTCACCGTATTCTACGGCATCTACCATATCGATACTGGCGTGTTGGAATACTGCAACGGCGGACATAACTCCCCTTATATCCTCCATGCTAATGGCGATATCGAGATGCTACCCCTCAGCAATAATCCCATGGTGGGGGCTGTTGAGGATATCACCTTCCAGGGAGATCAGACTAAACTGGAAATCGGCGACACCCTTATGATGTATACAGACGGTGTCAACGAAGCGACCAATGCTGCCTTGGAGGAATATGGAGATGACCGTATGGAACAAGTCCTCCGTCGCCTAAACGGGAAAAGCTGCAAGGAAATCATTGACGGACAGTTGGAATCCGTCAGGGAATTTGCAATGGAGGCCGAACAGAGTGACGACATCACCATTATGGCACTGAAGCGTAAAGCATGAGAAATATCAACAAAATAATAATTGCTGCCATTGGTTGTGCTGCCCTAGCCTTTACAGGAGGTACTGCTTGGAAGATGCATGAGAAATATGCGGAAGAGCAAAACAGGGTAAGAGAATTGGAAGAACAGCTCACCCATCTCTCAAAGAAAGAAAAACAAGCAGCCGTTATGCAGAGTGTCAATGCCCAGATGGAGGAGTTGGCCAACGAGCAGCGTATCATCAGTGATGAGCAACGAGAACAGGCTGAGAAACAGAGTCGTATCGCCAATGAGATGCGCCTACATGCAGAAAAGGAACGACAGAACGCCCTCGTGGCAGAGAAACGTGCCTTAGAGGCTTCACAGGTTGCCAAAAGCCAGCAGGCCATTGCCGAGAGAGAGCGCTCACAGGCGGAATACTCCAAACGGGTTGCCGATACCTTAAGTTACATATCACTTTCGCAATCCCTTGCCAATACAGCCATTACCCAATATCAGGCAGGAAACCACGAGATAGCCGACCTGTTAGCCAATGTCGTCTGTGAATACACAAACCGTTATCATGGGGACATTTATCACCCCAGAGTCTATCAGGCACTGGCGCTGACCAGTCAGAACAAAACCGTATGGAACAAGCACAAGGGAAGTGTGACGGATATTGCCTTTGCGGATGAGAAACAGGGATTTTTCGTGAGCTGCAGTACATATGGAGAGGTGATAAAGCATACCATTTCCGGAAACAAGCTATCCTCTACCACACTCATCAGTGACCCTAGATACGACTTCCGTGATGTCTTTATCAATCGCAATACAAATGCTATCTATGCATTAAGCCGTACGGGCGAGTTACTGGTTTTCAAAGGAAAGGCCATCAAGAATGTCAAGGTCAATATTGAGAAATTGAAAGGTATGGATACGGCCAATGACCAGTTTGTCCTCTTTGGCGAACAAGGTATGGCACTTTTTGATACGGAGAAAGAAATCATCTTGGCGGAAAAGCGACTACCCTTTGTTGTTGAATTCTATTCCCGTTATCAAAACTACCCTGTCATCTTCGACCGACAAGGAAGGATGCACATGGTAAAGAGTTTCAGCAAGCTGGAAACAACCAATGTCCCTGTTAAAGGACAGGTAACGGCTTTTGCTGAATCGAAGAACCAGAAGACACGTTTCTATGGTATGAGCGATGGTGCTATCTACTTCATCAACAGTAAAGGAAAAGTCGTCAAACTAGTAGGACATCGTTCAAGGATTTCCAGAGTCAAGATTAATGGCCATCGTCTGGCATCCTCCAGTTATGACGGTACTATTAATATGTGGATGACCAACCTGCCGAAGATAGAACCCATGACTTTGTTTACGACCAAGGGATGGGTTATCAATTTCACGTTTGACCTGAAAAAGAACTATATATGGGCGGGTGACCAAGGAGGTAATCTGACCAGAGCACTTATCTCTGTCCAAACGATGCAGCAACAACTGAAAGCGAAGTTGAAGCGCGACCTGACTCGTGAGGAATGGAACTATTATATCGGCAGAAACGTCCCTTATGAAACCTTCATCAGAAAGGAGGCCAAACCATGAGACGTCTGCTACTGATTTCCTTCCTGACTATTACCGCCCTAACGAGTGTGATAGCACAAGGAATGCCGTTCTTCCAGAACTTCAGCATGAAGCAATATGGAGGACACAAATACAATTTTGACGTCACTATCGACAAAAGTGGAGTCGTCTATGTTGCCAATTTTGAAGGATTACTTTATTACGACAATGCAGAATGGCGCATTATCCATACGAAAGGAATCTCCCGTATTACGTCTGTCTATCAGGACTCCAAGGGAATTATCTGGACTGGCGGTTATAACTATTTCGGATATGTTAAAGCCAACGACAATGGAGGACTAATACTGAAGGAGCAGGATGAGCACCATGCGTTCAAAGGAGAAGTGCAGCATATATGGGAGTCAAAGGGGGAAATTTATTTCTCTTTAAGCAACGGCAATATCTATCTTGCCAAGCAAAACGCCATCTGCCAGGTGACAGATGTCGATGAGCCAAAGGAAGACCTGTCCGTTCCCATATCAGGATTATCTGTCAGACAGAAATTGGATATCGGCAATGGACTGACAGCTATTGCCACCAATGGAGACGGTGTTTTCATCGTCGACCAAAGTGGAAACCTTATTTATCGTTTGTCGGAGGATAATGGCCTATGCTCAGACAATATCTACAAAATCGCTCATAATGGACACGGTCTTTTATGGGGAGCAACTGACAACGGCATCTTTGTGACGGCAGTACCGACAGCCTATACCCGCTATTCCCAAGAAAACGGATTGCCCAACGAAGTTCTCTCTCTTGCCAAGCAAAACGGAGTCGTCTATGCAGGAACGCTGGGCGGTGTCTATCGGCAGTCAGCACATCATTTCGAACAGGTCAACAAGATGACACATGCCTGTTGGCAACTCGCCAATCAGGGAAACAGTCTGCTTGCCGCCACCTCAAATGGCGTCTATCGAATCGATCCCAATGGTATGATTACCTCGTTGTCAACAGCCAACACCATGGCAGTCTTGCCAGAAGACAACGGTTTCTACAGCGGTGAGATGGATGGCGTTTATTTCTATGCTCCAGGTAAGAATCCCACGAAACTATGTGATGCAGAGAAAGTCACCAAGATTATCAAAGACAAGAATGGCATCATCTGGCTTCAGAACCTCTATGGAAACATTTGGAATAACGAGAAGGGCTCTTTTGATATCCAGACGAAAAACGGAGAAAGGAATGAGATGGCTACCCTCGTCATGTACAACGGTCAGCCTACCATTATTAGCGCCAGTACGACCAAGCCGTTCCCCTATCCCTTGTTCTCCTATGCCGATCAGGAAGGGCTTCTCTGGTTGACGAATAATCAGGGGAAAAGTCTTTCTGTTCTTCAAAACGGTTCCAATAACGACCAATGGAACAAACTGGTATATCCGCTGATGGATTATACGGTCCGTACCATACTGCGTGACCGAAATAAGACATGGATGGGCGGTTCTGACGGAATCTGTGTAGTGGATGCCTCTGTAAAAGACCCGACAAGAAATGTCAAACAGAAAGTATTCTTCCGCTCTGTCATCATCAATGACGACAGTCTTGTATGGGGCGGATTCAGTGAGTTGCCTAATCTATCGTTTAAGAGTGATGAGCGACAGATTAGGATTACCTATTCTACAGACTATACTTCCTTGTTGCTGCCTACCCAATACCGTTATCGTATCAATGGCGGAAGATGGAGCGCATGGGATTCTGACACCTTTACGGAATATAACAACCAGCCTTATGGCAAATACGTCTTCGAGGTACAGGCACGTGATGCCTATGGCATTATCTCGGATATCATCAAAATGAATTTCGAGATTGAAGTACCCTTCTATCTGACATGGTACATGCAGGTGCTCTATCTCCTATTGTTTGCCTTACTCATCTATGCTACCGTACTCTGGCGTATCCGTCGACTCCGATTGGAGAAAATACTACTGGAGAACATCGTACAGGAACGTACGGCAGAAGTCGTTAAACAGAGAGACGAGATTGAAGAGAAGTCTAAGAGTCTGGAGAAGGCCTTGACAGAACTGGGTGAGGCTCAGAACGAGCTGGTCAGACAGGAGAAGATGGCAACAGTGGGTAAACTGACACAGGGACTCATCGACCGTATCCTGAACCCGCTCAACTATATCAACAACTTCTCCAAGCTATCTGAAGGATTGGTAGACGATGTCGCTGCCAATGTCGAAGAAGAGAAAGAGCACATGAATCCGGAAAATTACGAGGATACTGTTGATGTACTCGGCATGCTGAAAGGTAACTTGAAGAAAGTCGGCGAGCATGGTGCCAATACAACTCGTACGCTGAAAGCGATGGAGGAGATGCTGAAAGACCGTTCTGGCGGTATCGTGAGCATGGATCTTATCACGTTAGTTAAACAGGACGAGGAGATGTTGGGAAGATATTACGAAAAAGAGATTACGGAATGCCATATCAAAACCGTATTCAATTACCCCGACACACCAATTCATATAAACGGCAATCCAGAACAACTGAGCAAGACCTTCATGAGTCTGTTAGGCAATGCCATCTATGCTGTCGCCAAGATGACCCAACGTACGAAAGTGCCTTATACTCCGGAAGTCGACCTCACCATCACCCCCAAAGACGACCAGATAGAGATTCTTATCCGGGATAATGGCATAGGCATTGAAGAGACGATTATGCCTAAGATTTTCGACCCCTTCTTCACCACCAAGACAACGGGAGAAGCCTCTGGCGTGGGACTTTATCTGGCACGTGAAATCATACAGAACTACGGAGGTGATATCTCTGCAAAGTCAAAAAAGAATGAATATACAGAATTTTCCATTATATTACCAATAGACAATAGCTATGGAGAAACAAATTGATACTTTACAGCAACAGCTAAAGCAACAGGAGAAACTGGCTTCCCTGGGGTTGTTGAGCGCTGGCATCGCCCATGAGATACAGAACCCGCTGAACTTTGTCATCAATTTCAGCAAGATGTCTGACAAGTTGTTGAAAGACCTGACGGAAATCATTGAGGACAATGAGGAGAGTCTCCCTGCGGACGACCGTAAGGAGGTGGAGGATATTGTGGCAGACCTGAAGGAGAATATGGAAAAAATCATAGGCCACGGGGAGCGCGCCATCAGTATCATTCAGGGCATCCTCCTGGTATCAAGAGGTAAGGAGAATGAATTTATCCCCTCCGACATTGCCCATATCGTCAAGGAATATGTATGGCTGTCTTATCATGCTATGCGCGCCAACTATAAAAACTTCAATATCACCATCCACGAGGAGTATCAGGAAGGACTGCCCAAAATGATGGTTGTTCCTCAGGACATCAGTCGTGCTGTGTTGAATCTGATGAACAATGCCTGCTATACGGTATGGAAAAAATCACAGGAAGCGGGAGAAAGTTATACTCCAGCCATCAGCGTTAAGGTGACTGCTGCCGATGGACAACTGACAGTCTCTATTGCCGATAACGGAGAAGGAATGACAGAGGAGGTCAAACAACGGCTCTATGAGAATTTCTTCACTACCAAACCTGCCGGACAAGGTACTGGACTTGGTATGTCAATGGTCAAAGACATCGTGGAGAACAAACACAATGGCACACTGACCTTTGAGTCGCAAGAAGGTCAAGGTACCACATTCTATATTACTATCCCTATCCATAAAGCATGAGAAAAATCATCTTCATCCTATTATTGGGGTGCGTCTGTGGCGCTTACGCTCAGGAAGCCAATGACCAATACCGCAGCATCTATGACAATGCGGAGGAAAATTATAATATAGGTAGACTTGATGAAGCAGAAAAGGATTTGCTGGATAATATTAAGAAATTCCCCAGCAATCTCCGTCAGAGTGCCTATAGACTGCTGGCATTATGCAGTCTTGGTAACGATGAGGATAAAGAGGCAGAGGAACGGGTAAGGCTTTTGCTACAGGAGAATCCCTATTTCAGTCCAAGTGCCAACGACCCGCAGCGCTTTATCGATATGGTAGAGAACATCAAGTCAGGACTGACTGCTACCATCACTACAGCATCCAGTCAGGCGGAGAACCTGAGTGAGGTGCCTGTGCCTATCACGCTGATAACAGAGGAGATGATTCAATCCTCGGGAGCCAGAAACCTGCAGGAGCTGCTGGCCGCCTATGTTCCAGGCATGAACATCATAGACTGTAACGATGACATCAACATCGCCATGCGAGGAATCTACAGCAACGGACAGGAGAAGATTCTCATCATGTTGAACGGACACCGACTGAACAGCTATT
>JAEEXI010000007.1 GCA_016291495.1 Prevotella sp. | reverse complement strand
CACCTTCCGCTTTAAGCACAGCTGGCAGTTGGAGGCCAATGCCAACATCCAGACAAAGGGTGATGTACTGAACTTCCGTATTCTCTCACCTTCGTATAATGTCAGTTTTGTGGTACAGAAGTGCTGGTTGAAGAATGATGCCCTGTGCCTGCGTGCCAGCATCAGTGATGTGTTCCAGCGTAGCGTACAGGATATGGCTCATGATTGTGGTTTCTTCTACACTGTGCAGAAAACACGAAGCCGTAGCCACCGCCTGGACATCTCTATCCGTTACACCTTCAACGCCCAGAAGAGCAAGTATAAGGGCACTGGTTCCGGACAGGCTGAGCGTCAGCGAATGAGCAACAGCAACTGATATTATTCGTCACATTTTTTTGCAGCGCTCGACCTTTGGTCGCTTTGCTTGCAAAGAATATCCCAGAAATTTGGTAGTCTCGGAAATTATGTGTAATTTTGTGGTCGATATGAACAAAGTAAGAATCACAGCCATTCAGCTTCTATATTGAAGTGATAGAGTAAAACAATTAAGAACGATGTATATGAGAAAGATATTATTACTTGCCGTTCTAATGGCTGTCACAAGTGTTCAGGCACAGCGCAGAGGCTGTCTTCATAGTATTGCCATGACACGGAGTGATAATTCAGAATTGCTGCCTGAACCATACGAATTTGATTCACAGAAGACCTACCGGGTGCCTGTGGTGCTCTTCTCGTTCAGCGACCTGGACTTCTCGATGGACGATCCTGCGACGTACTACAATCGCATCTTTAATGAGTCGGGGTTCAACGAGGGCAAGGGGAAGGGCTGTGTGGCCGACTACTTCCGCGACCAGTCGGCAGGCCGTCTGAACCTGCAGTTCGATATCTACGGCCCTGTGAAAATTGATAAAGAAGTTCGCAGCCATTACTACAATGACCACGGCAATAAAGACATGGGAAAGGCTCTCAGCCTGTTGTCGGAAACTATTGATGCCGACTTTACCGTCTACGACTGGAACGGCGACGGGCAGGCCAATGAGGTAATATTCATTGCCGCCGGCCTTATGGGTAATTCGACGAACGGATTTTCTTACTTGGCACCATCCTCATCCTACCAAGTTCCGGACACGAAACTGCCAGGCGGCATAGATTACTACTTCTACAGTCTCAACTGCGAATGCTTGCAGAGCGGCATGCTCAGCGGCATCGGCACCATCGTCCACGAGTTCTGCCATTGCCTCGGACTGCCCGACCTCTATCCCTTCGGCTCAGGCACCGCCTTCTCTACCGTCGACGAGTGGGACTTGATGGATGGCGGCAACTTAACCAACTGTGGCTGGTGCCCGCCTAACCTCAGTGCGATGGAGCGGATGTTTTTAGGCTGGGCTGATCCCGAGGAACTGACAGCACCTACCACCATCGATGACATGAAGCCTCTGGGCGAGGGCGGCAAAACCTACCTCGTGCGCAGCACATCCAACAGAGACGAGTACTATCTCTTGGAGAATCGCCGACAGGAGGGCTGGGACTACGGATGTCCAGGCAACGGGCTCCTCATCTTCCACGTTGATTTTGACAAGGATGCCTGGAGGGGCAATCTGGTGAATACCTCCGACGAGCATTATCGCTACGGTCTGTTCCACGCCTCGGGCAAGGACTTCCGCACCTGGTGTCCGCAGAATAATGGGAAGGATCTTACCCGATGGACCGAGGACAATTGGTTGCGCAGTCGCTACCTCAGCACCTCGCCCTATCCTTATACCGACCCCACGACGCTCGCCGTCAACAACAGTCTGACGGACGAGTCGTCGCCCGCAGCCACGCTCTTCACACCTGCTGCCGACGGCCGCAAGTTCATGGGTAAAGCCATCACCAACATCCTGCAGGCTGCCGACGGTACCATCTCCTTCGACTTCATGAAAGGTGAAGATACGGGCATCGAAACGATGTCTGATGTAAGATGTTTGATGTCTGATGTATGGTATACGATTGACGGGCGCCGCCTTCCGTCCAGACCGGCAGCGAAAGGCTTGTATATCCGACGTTCTGCCTCTGGTGGATTTGAAAAAATACGTTGCAATTAAAATAGGTTTGAAGGATATTTATAAAACCCGTAATTTACCCAACACCCGAATCGATGTGGCCGATGCCTTGAGAGGTATCGCTGTGGCTGGCATCATCCTGTATCACTCCGTAGAGCATTTCAACATCTTTACCCAAGAGCCAATAGTCCATCCGCTAGCGAGCGACCAGACCGTGGCCGACGTGCTGGCATGGTTGCTTTCAGGCAAGATGTACGGCATCTTCGCCATGCTCTTCGGCCTGAGTTTCTTCATCATGAACGACAACCAGCAACAGAAGGGCAAATGCTTCTCGGGTCGCTTTGCCTGGCGCATGTGTCTGTTGTTCATGTTCGGCATCGTCAACGTGGCTTTCTACGATGGCGACATCCTAATGCTCTATGCCTGTTACGGTCTGTTGCTCATCCCCATCAGTTATCTGCCGTCGAAGTGGGTGTGGGCTATCATCGCTCTGCTGGCTATACAACCCGTGGAACTTTACTGTCTATTGACGGGCACCACCATCGATCACAGCACCATGTGGGAACTGTATGGAAAAATCAACAGCGCACACGAGCATGCTACGTTCTTGGAGAACGCCCTCATCAATCTGCAATATGGGTTTGAGGTTAACTTCCGGTTCAACATCTTCAGCGGCCGACTGACGCAACTGCTCTGCCTGTTTATCCTCGGCATGCAGTTAGGACGGCAGAGATTGTTCTATAACGAAGGGCGCAATCTGAAGGTATGGCATAGCATCCTGATTTGCTCAGCCATCATCGTCATCACACAGAGTTTTGTGAACTTCGGTGCATTAGAATCCTGGCTCAAGCCCATCTACAACCTCATCATCCTGCTGATGATTGTCTCAGCTGTGGTTTCTGCCTGGTATGCTTTCGAGGGCGTGCGCCGGGTGCTCCATCATCTCTGCATCTTCGGCCGCATGAGTCTTACTAACTATCTGCTCCAGTCCATCATCGGCTGCTTTATCTTCTGCGGCTATGGTCTGGCCTGCTACCACCTTTTAGGCATCACCTACGCCGTGATGGTGGGATGTGGCATGGTCATCTGCCAGTATCTCTTCGCCCGTTATTGGTTCAGCAGCCATCCTCGCGGACCATTAGAAGGTCTTTGGAGAAAACTGACATGGATTTAATTGTATTTTATATATGACTGAAGCTCTGCTATATTATCTGATAGTCATCAACGTCGTGACCTTTCTCGTCTATGGCATAGATAAGCTCAAAGCCAAGCATGGCAGCTGGCGCATATCAGAGGCAACTTTGCTGATACTTGCAGTCATTGGTGGCAGCATCGGGGCTTTGCTTGGTATGAAGATTTGGCGGCATAAGACTCAGCATAAGGGAGGAGTCCGCGATGTTGATAACATCGTGGAGGGTACCAGTTCAAGTATGGCCTTCCGCTGATTCTGTTGGCGCAGATAGCACTCATTTATTTCATTTGCAACTTTTTAACCTGTCAACCAGCATTTCGACCTGATGGCAGGTGAAGTTGCTAATGTTTTCTTAAAACTTGGGGCAAAAGTAGCAATAATTATTCTTTTTTGTGTACCTTTACACGCAGATTTGTATATTCTGTGAAATGATAGGAACAATTGTCAATGCAACCACCATCGTCTTAGGCAGTATCATCGGCAGCCTTTTGCATCGTGGTGTGAAGGAGAAATATAAAGAGGTTCTCTATACGGGATTGGGACTGGCATCGTTGGCTATCGGTCTGAATGCCACCATCAGTCACTTCCCCCAGTCGCAGTACCCCGTGCTCTTCATCATATCGCTGGCCATAGGTGGCGTCATCGGTACGGCGCTCGATATCGACGGTCGGTTCAAACGGCTCGTTGATAAGTTGCAGCGCGAAAAGAAGAAAGATGGTAACCGCCTGGCAGAGGGCCTGTCAACAGCCATTCTGCTCTATTGCATCGGTCCGCTGTCGATGCTCGGACCTGTCATCTCTGCTTTGAAGGGCGACCACACCTTCCTCTTCACCAATGCCACGCTCGACTTCGTGTCGTCGATGGTATTTGCCTCTACTTACGGCATCGGCATGGTCTTGGCGGCTCCTGTGCTGTTTTGCTGGCAGGGCATGTTTTGGCTCGTGGCACATATCAGCAGCACCGCCATCAGCGACGCTCTTATGGCCGAGTTGTTGATTGTCGGTGGACTGCTCATCACAGGCAGCGGACTCTCGCTGTTGAACCTGAAGGACTGCAAGACGCTCAATCTCCTGCCCGCCCTCTTGGTGCCCGTCGTTTGGTTCCTGATACGTTCCATCATAGTTTGATTGACCATGAAGATAATTGATGATAACTTAATGAACGGATTGGCCGAAGAAGCCAAGAAGTCACCGAGACTGAGGAAGAACTACAACTTCCATCAGAGTTTGCAGGACAAGTGCCACCGATTCCTCAATGCTTTGGAACCTGGCACTTTTATACCCGTGCATCACCATCCCGATAAGGACGAGACGTTTGTGATACTGAAAGGAAAGGTTCGCGTAACGACCTATAATGACGAGGGGGAAATCGCAGAAACCTGTATCATCAGTCAGGAGAGTGGCCGCTACGGTGTGGATATACCCAAGAACGTCTGGCATGGATTGGAGTGCCTGGAGCCGAGCGTCCTGCTGGAGTGTAAGGCCGGTCCCTTCGTAGAACATGAGGTAGATGGTATTCTAGAAACGAAGCCCACAAAGGATATTTACTTTGCCGGGGGCTGTTTCTGGGGTACGGAGCATTACTTCAAGCAGATTGAGGGCGTGGCCCTGACGGAAGTGGGATTCGCCAACGGACATACGGAGAACCCGACATATAAGGAGGTCTATACCGACCAGACGGGCTTTGCTGAAACTGTCTTTGTGCGGTTCTATCCCGATGTGGTCAGCCTTGAATTCCTGTTGCAAATGTTCTTCAAGGCCATCGACCCTACGAGTCTCAACAAGCAGGGACACGATGAGGGCACTCGCTATCGCACTGGGGTCTACTATACTGACCCAGCGGATTTGCCCGTCATCGAGAAGGTTTTTGCCGAGGAGCAGAAGAACTATCAGCAGCCCTTGGCGGTAGAGAAGTTGCCGCTGCAGAACTTCTATACGGCAGAAGAGTATCACCAGGACTACCTCGACAAGAATCCCGACGGCTATTGCCATCTGCCTCTGTCGCTATTCGAGTTTGCCAAAAAAGCCAAGGATAATAAAAATAAGATTGGAAAGGTTCTGGTAAGGGATGACGAGTAAAACTACGTTTCGTAACTGCTTTCATTCTCCTGTGCCGTATCATGAATGGCATCTTCGTAGCCTGTCAATGCGGCGAAAGGCGCAAACTGGGCTGCACGGTTCCACATCGACATCTGAGGATGACGCTTCGATACGTGGTGCGGAAGATTGATGATATCGTCGTAATTATCCATTGTCAATTGTCAATTATCAATTAGTTACGCCTTATGTCCTCCTATCTGTTTATTGCGCTCTTTGGCGGTGGCACCCTCCTCGAAGTTCAGTCCTCTGAGAATGGCATTCTTGCCAAAACGCTGTTTGATTTTCAACTGCGCTTCCTGCATCCGACGCTCCTTGTCGAGTTTTGCTTTTTCCTCCTGCTTCTGCTTTTCCAACGCCTCGTAATCCGTAAAGAGGTCGAGCTGCTGAGGCGCATTTTCCTTTGCTGCGACGGATGCCTCCGATACCACATGATTCGTGGTCAGGTTCAACCTGCGAATCAGCAAGTCCGGATTGACGCAACGGTCGAAGAGCACCGCAGCACCATCCATGATTTGCCTCGATGACGATGTGGGCTTGTCGAAGTTGAACGTGCCATGGGCGTGTTTCGGCACAGCCTTGCCGTAGTAGTTGTTGGTAATCTCACCATGATACTTCTCGCGAATCTCAGGACGTGTCAGGTTCTCTGCATCATAGCCGACTGTCAATACCAATTGGTCAGTCACCAGTCGCTTCGATACAAGATCGAGTGCCATTCCTTCTGCCATTTCCTGTATCACCACACGGGCCTTTTTGAAATCGTAAGGCTCCTGCAACACCTGTCCGCTGCTGAAGGAGTTCGTCTCTGGCCGATAAGCCTTTACTGCCTCCATCGTACACGGTTCCCAGCCCCATGCATGGTCTATCAGCAGTTCTGCATTCACACCGAATAGCCGATAGAGGGTTTCCTCGTTCTGTACGGACATTCGAGCCAGTTTTCCCATCGTGTCAACGCCATATAGTGCCAGTTTATCTGCAATACCACGTCCTACTCTCCAGAACTTCGTTATCGGGCGATAGTCCCAGAGTTCACGGCGATACGACATTTCATCCAGTTCTGCTATACGTACTCCGTCCTTGTCGGCAGGCATTTTTTTGGCCATGATATCCATTGCCACCTTACATAGATACATGTTCGTACCGATGCCAGCCGTTGCAGTGATGCCCGTCTGGCTCAGAACGTCGCGAATCATCTTCATCGCCAACTCGTGAGCGGTCATCTTATACGAACCCAAATAAGCCGTCACATCCATGATTACCTCGTCGATGGAATAGACATGGATGTCCTCTGGCGCTACATACTTCAGATAAGTCTTGTATATCTTCGAACTGACCTCAATGTAGTGTGCCATCTGTGGCGGTGCGGCGATATAGTCAACAGCCCAGTCCGGATGCTGTTTCAATTCTATATCGGATGTAGATTTGCCTGTCAGACGATGACCTGGCACCTTACTCTGCCGCTCGAAGTTCACTTCCCGCATCCGCTGTACCACCTCGAAGAGTCGTGCCCGTCCACCGATGCCGTATGCTTTCAGCGAGGGCGACACAGCCAGACATATCGTTTTCTCCGTGCGGCTCACATCTGCCACCACGAGATTCGTGGTCAGCGGGTTAAGCCCTCTGTCCACACACTCTACTGAAGCATAAAACGACTTCAGATCGATGGCTATATATGTGCGCTGCTTTGGCATCTATGTTTTATCTGATGAAGTTGGTTCTCAAAGGATTCACTCAGACTGGTAAAATAACCTTTCCTGCCTGGACAGAAATTTTCAACTATTGTTAAACTTGAGCACAAAGATACGAATAATAAAGTAAAAATGAGTACCTTTGCCCTCCGATTTAATAAGAATTGTGAAATGAATAACAAGTCACACATATTCGGCTATCTGCTGGGACTGCTTATCTTTGTGATTGGCATTCCCGCTTTGATGTGGTTGGTATCAGGACGACCTTGGTCATACTAGGAAACATCATTTGGTTGATCTTTGGCGGACTGCATACTGCCATTGAGTATTTCATCGCAGGACTGATACTGATGATCACCATCATCGGCATCCCTTGGGGGAAGATGCACTTCCGTTTGGCAAAACTGGCCCTGTCACCATTCGGTATGGAAGTCGTATAGTTCTAAACGATAACACTAAGAATTAAGGAGAAATAGATTTATGGCACAGAAACGATTCCACCGTCACTTCGAGACACCAGGACATCCACTCTACTGGATTATCATCGCTTACATCATCCTCGGCTGGTTCTTCCCAGTGATTGGCCTATTGGCACTCATCTGTATGATCGGCCCTGTGGTGACGAGCATCTTTAAGGGCCGCTGGTGGTGCGGACATGTGTGTCCTCGTGGCAATATGTACGACCGATTGCTGTCAAAGTACTCGCCCCACCGTCCGATTCCCAAATTTGTGCGTACCTTCGGCTTTCGTCTGTTCATGGTGTTCTTCATCTTCACTATGTTTGGCATACAACTAAGCTTTGTGCCTTGGAGCGAGGGTGGACTTCCCATGTGGGCTGGTATAGGCAAGGTCTTCTGGACGATTATCGTCATGACTACCATCGTTGGTGTCACGCTTTCTTTCATCTATGCCCCACGCACATGGTGTTCGTTCTGCCCGATGGGAACTATCTCCAATTGGGTAGCACCTAAGAAGGCTCCACTGCCCAAGGCCTTCACGAACATCCACGTATCGAGTGCCTGTCAGATGAAGTGCAAGCAGTGCGCCCGCGTCTGCCCGATGCAGCTCACACCCTACGACTCTCGTGGCGAGGAAATCGGTTATTTGCATCCAGACTGTCTGAAGTGTGGCAAGTGTACTCTGGCCTGCCCCACGAAGATAATAGCCCTCAAACACTAACTAAACTATCTATATTTCCCAATAAATCATAAATTCCAAGGCTGAATTAACTTGCTTTGGATTTTATTCGTACCTTTGCAGCCGTGAATCTGACGAAAAAACGACATATTGCCTCGTGGTTGCTATTGGCAGTGTTTGTGCCAATGCTTCTGTTGTCGTCAGTTCACATCCATGAGACTGGTGAAACCATAGAGACGGAATGCGCCGATTGTGTGCATCACAGTTGTCACGGCCACATGACGGTGACACCCCATTGGGCGCACGACTGTGTGCTATGCCAGTTTCTGACATTGACTTTGCTGACAGCTGCTGCAATGGCTGTCACGGTATATGTTCATGTATGTAAGGAATACCGCGCCAATCCTTTGTGCGGCTATCGTGCCGACAGCTATGGCGCTATTGTAACCAGAGGACCTCCGGCCGTCTGATTCACACTAGACTTTTACAAACATTATTTATACCATTAATCAATCACAGAATGAAAGCAAAATACATCGTTTTGCTGCTGTTGTGTATATGCACGGCAGTGGCTGCACAAGATAATAGCAACAAAAGTGACCCCATAAACCATAAACATCATCATCAGGAGGACTCGACGGACATCTTCTTCCGTCATCTGAACCTGAACGAAGTAACAGTGACGGGCGTGACGGGCGATACGAAACTGAAACATGCCACAGCCCCCATCAGCATCATAACACCACAAGTACTCAGATCTACGGCATCCACCAACATCATCGATGCCATCGCCCATCAGCCGGGTGTCAACCAGCTGACTACAGGCAGCAGCATCTCGAAACCCATCATCCGCGGACTGGGATACAACCGCGTGGTGGTGATGAGCGAAGGCGTGCGACAAGAAGGTCAGCAGTGGGGCGACGAACACGGTGTGGAGGTTGATGGCAGCAGCGTCGGCTCGGTGGAGATATTAAAGGGTCCTGCCTCGCTGATGTACGGATCGGATGCGATGGCGGGTGTGGTCATCTTGCACGCACAGCCTACATTGGCCGAGGGAGAGATGAGAGCAAACGTCAGTTCGGAGTACCAAACCAACAACGGACTCTTCCACTACTCGCTACAGATGGCGGGCAACCAGAAGGGATTCGTGTGGGACGCTCGCTTCAGCGATAAGATGGCGCATGCCTATAAGAACAAGTACGACGGCTACGTGCCTGGCTCACAGTTCCATGAACGTGCTGGTCGTCTGATGCTGGGTGTCAATAAGGCGTGGGGGCACTCGCGACTCGTGTGGACGGCCTATCATCTAACGCCGAGCATCGTGGAGGGTGAGCGTGACCCAGAGACGGGAGAACTCACCTCTAACTACTCACCTCTCACCTCTTATAAAAAGTCGCTGCCCTTCCAGCAGGTGAAGCACTACAAACTGGTGTGGGATAATTCGCTGAGTCTCCCGTCTGGCTATCTGAAAGCCATCATCGGCTATCAGCAGAACCGCCGTCAGGAGTTCGAAGAGAGCGAGGACGAATACGAACTCTTTTTCAAACTGCACACACTGACCTACGACCTGCGTTACATCACCAACGAGTGGAACGGTTGGAAACTCTCGACGGGCATCGGTGGTATGTTCCAAAAATCGGGCAACGAGGGCGAGGAATACCTGATTCCAGACTACCGGCTCTTCGACTTCGGCCTTTATGCCACCGCCACGAAAGCCTTTGGCGACCGCTGGACACTCAGCGGAGGTCTGCGTTATGACCACCGCCGCCTGCACGGATATGAGTTGATGGAGGATGATGAGATGCGCTTCGTGGATTTCACGCGTCATTTCAACGGCGTGACGGGTAGTATCGGTGCCGTCTTTAACGTGAACCGGAACCTGAATCTGCGCCTGAATCTCGCCCGTGGCTTCCGAACACCTAACATGAGCGAACTGGCCTCTAACGGTGTGCACGAAGGCTCCATCCGCTACGAACTTGGCAACCAGCAGCTGAAGGCTGAGTATAGTCTGCAGGCCGACCTCGGGCTCGACTTCACCTCACGCTACGTCTCGGCACAACTGGCACTCTTTGCCAACCGCATCGACAACTACATCTTCACTCATCGTGTGGCGGAGATTATCGATCCCGATTACATTACCTATGCCTACACCCAGGGCGATGCCCGATTGCTGGGCTTCGAGGCTGGCATTGACTTCCATCCTGTCCACTCCATCCATTTCTCCAACACCTTCTCGTATGTCGATGCCCGCCTCACCTCTCACCACTCACCTCTCACCTCTGAGAATAAATACCTGCCCTTTACGCCTGCTCCCAAATGGACGTCGGAACTGAAGTGGGAACTCTCCCACCATTCACATTCCACCGTAGCCCATCATCATACTACGGATGCCGCCCATCGCTCGCTACTCAACAACCTCTACGTCGCTGTCGGTTTCGACTGTTATCTGAAACAGACGCACATCTACAGCGCCGACGGCACCGAGACGCCGACACCAGCCTATGCGCTGCTCTCACTTTCGACAGGCACAGACATTCAAGTGAAGGGCAAAAAAATCGCCGAGCTTTACATCACTGCCGACAACCTGTTGAACAAAGCCTACCAGAATCACCTGAGTCGCCTGAAGTATGCCGACGAGAATGTCATTACAGGCCGCCATGGTGTCTACAATATGGGACGTAACATTACCTTCAAGGTCGTGCTACCAATAGCGTTTTAGCTAGTAATTATGTATAAAAGTTAAATCCCAAGGCATACTTTTTTGCCTTGGGATTTTTTCGTATCTTTGCAAAATGAAAGCAAATGTTTAAGTACGGACCATCTCATATCCTTCAAAAGAACATCCCCAGTTTAACCAGTAAGTAGCGCCAATGGAACAAGGATTCAGCAAGGGAGTAACTCCCATTCATGTTCGGTAGATGTCCGGTACTTGTCCGGTACTTGTCCGGTAGATGTTCGGTCGAATACCGAACATCTACCGAACATATAGCGAGCAAATAGCGGACAAGAATGGGAGGAAAATGGGAGGAAAACGGGAGCAATACTGGGGCTAAGGTATGGGTAGAGTGGAGGTAGGTATGTCACAAATATGAATTAAAGATAGGAGAAAAGAACGATGAAGAAGAAAGACAGTGCAGGGTTGGGAATGACGATTCCCAAGAGAATACGTATGGCAGGAATGACTTTTTACCTGCGTAACGGACAGGTGGTGGGCCGAGAGTCTTCCACACACGAAAAGCGCAGCAACACACTACCACAGTTCATTCAACGGCAGAAGATGCGGCACACGACGGTGCTATGGAAGATGCTGCGTTTCTGTGATGTGATGTTCACCGAACGGCGGACGGCCTATCAGAATTTCGCGTCGCTGGCGAATCAGTTGCCTGTGGTATATGTACCTGCCGACGGCATCATGAATCAGGCATCGTTCCTGATGCCCGGCATTCCGGTGAGTGACGGCATACTGCCAATGGTGAAGCAGGAGTTGGGCGAAGTAAATGGTTCACCTGCACTGCTGACCGACCTGAAGGAAGGCGACCGGACGCACCATGTGAAATTGTGGCTTTACACAGCCGTGCAGGAACTTGAACATAAGATGCCACGTGTACGGTTCAGCATGCGCGAGGTATCGTGGTGGGATATGAGCGTGGTGGATGGCCGTCTAGCCCTGATAGGCGAAGAGTTTGCCTACGAGATGAAGGGCTGGGCGCTGGTAAAGGTGATTGACGACCGTTGCTCGCCACAAGCCCTTGTCACCCGCTGTACGTTGTATCAACAGTACACCACCGAGGAGGCTTTGGAGAAAGCCGCTGACAGCTACGGTGGACTCACTGAGACTCCTTTCCTGTCGCCACGATGAATGCGGAGATCACTGGCATCTACCGCAAGGAGGTTAACAAGGCACTCGCCGAGTTGAAGAAAGGAAGGTAGGTATTCTAGCCAGCAGCCTGTCGGCATATCTTGTGAGTTTCTCGACGAGCCTCGCGCCAACGGAGGAAATATTTGTCCATGAGGGCATAAAAACGGGCATTGTGCCTTGGCTCTAAGAGGTGGCATAGCTCGTGAACCACGACGTGCTCGACGCACCATTCCGGCAATAGCAACACGTAGGCTGAGATACAAATGCTGTGGTCTTTGATGTTACACTGGCCCCAGCGCGAGATGGTGGGTTTGTAATAGACTCTGCTCGGTTGCACACCCATTTCCTTGGCATGGCGTTCCATCATCGGTTCCACCAGTGCCTTCAACCGCTTCATTGCCTCGTCGGCTTGGTCGCGGGTGGCCAAAGGCAGTTTATTGAAGAACGCTGCCCGTTGCTTCTGACGCTCAGAGGTTTTCTTCCTTGCCTTATCAATCCAGTCTTTATGCTCTTCGATGAATGCCTTCACCTTTTCGCGTGACATTCCGATGGGGGCAGACACATGCACATCGCCGTTCTTCACGATGCGCATCGACAACCGACTTGTCCACCTGTATGTTACCTGAATTGCCATTTATATTGTCAATCTGTCTAATAGTGCCTGACACCCCTCCAACACGTCGCGCCAAGTGGCCTCGAAGTCGCCCGTGTACCAAGGGTCGGCCACGTCGCCGGGCCGTCTGGTGAAGTCCATCAGCATCACGATTTTCCCTTCCGGGTCGCCACCGCAGATGTTCCGCATATTACGGATGTTCCACGAGTCCATGCCAATCAGCAGGTCGTAACGGTCGTAGTCCGAGCGTGTCATCTGCCGAGCTGTCTTACCTGCACAACCAATGCCGTGCTCCGCCAGTTTCCGTCGGGCAGGGGGATAGACACTATTGCCAATCTCCTCCGTCGAGGTGGCAGCCGACGCAATCACAAAACTATCCTCCAGTCCGGCTTTGCTTACCAAGTCCTTCATCACGAACTCTGCCATCGGGCTTCTGCAGATGTTCCCGTGACAGACGAAGAGTATTCTATGTTTAGTCTTGTTATCCATTTGGGGTGCAAAGGTACAAATAAGCGAGCGAAAAGCCAAACAAATTTGAGCTTTTCCAGTAAGCAATACCTACTTCTGATTAATCTGTATTTGCAGGACTTTGCAGATGCGCAATGCTTAAAACACTTGTTTTTAGGTATTGTGCACATAATTTATTTGCCGTACCTTTGCCGTCGAATTTAAATGCAATAAGAAATGAGAACGACAACAGCGATTCCCACAGAGCTTAAGGTACTGATGAACCACATCTACGAGCTGCATAAAGGTGTGCGCCACATGGTGTTGTTTACCTGCAACAAGAAGTATAGTGAGCAAACCATTAAGCGACTGGAGAGTCAAGGTATTCCCTATCTGTTACAGCCAGCAGGACGTCAGAATCAGAATATTTACTTCGGACGACGTGAATGTTTGGAGGCTATCCGGCTCATCGTCACCCGCCCGCTAAACGAACTCACACCCGAAGAGGACTTCATCCTAGGAGCTATGCTCGGCTACGACCTCTGCGCACAATGCGAACGCTATTGCAAGCGCAAGAAAGGCAAGTGCGAATGCGACGGAGCATGTGACGGACATTGTATCAATAGGAATTAATAACTTCTTTAGAATAAATCATAAAATGAACGCAACAATTGTAATCTATGGTTCCTCGACGGGAACCTGCGAGGCCATCGCAGAGAAGATAGCCTCGAAACTGGGCTGCGAGGCCCTCAACGTACAAGACCTGACAGCCGACATCGTAGCCGCCCACCAGAACCTGATTCTTGGCACTTCGACCTGGGGCGCAGGAGAATTGCAGGATGACTGGTACGACGGACTGAAAATTCTGCAGGATGCTGACCTCAACGGCAAGACCATCGCCATCTTTGGCTGTGGCGACTGTGCGACCTACAGCGACACGTTCGTAGGAGGTATGGGTGAACTTTACAACGGCATCAAAAATAGCGGTGCCAAGTTCATCGGTGCTGTTGAGACCGACGGCTACACCTTCGACGACTCCGAGGCTGTGATTGATGGCAAGTTCATCGGTCTGCCCCTTGATGACATCAACGAGGACGACAAGACCGACACTCGCATCGAGGCCTGGATAGCAACCATCTCTCCTGAATTGACCTAAGGTCGATCACATATAAGTATTTGTTTAGTTTAGTTAGTAAGGTGGCTGGCTGTGATGGTCAGCCATCTTTTTTAAAAGGATTTAGATTATGGGACTATTAAAGCAACTATTCACTAACTGTGCCTGTCCGCAAGGACGGATGGGACGCGCCATGTTGAAGTTTATGAACCTCTGTCATGCGCCGCTAACGAATTGGGGTCTGAAACTCGTCGATATTCAAGACGGCTGGACGATGCTTGACATCGGCTGTGGCGGCGGGGCTACCTTGCAGCGACTGTTGAAACGAAGTAAGGATGCTATGGTTTATGGCATCGACATCTCTGAAGAGAGTGTGGCGAAAGCCAAGAAGGTGAATGCCGAAGTGCTTGACAAACAAGTATTCGTTACTCAGGGTTCTGCCGAGAGTCTGCCCTACGAGGACGGGAAGTTTGATCTTGTGACGGCAGTTGAGACGGTGTATTTCTGGCCCAATTTGCCTGGTTGTCTGCAAGAAGTGCGCCGTGTACTGAAACAGGGTGGCAAGTTCGCCATCATGGTGGAGGTCGTTGATGGTGATTCCATGTGGACAAATGTCGTAGAAGGCATGACGGCCTACTTGCCGGAGGAATTGAAGACCATGCTTGAAGATGCAGGCTTCATCCAAACAGAGATTCATCGTATGAAGCCATCGAATGCAACTATCATTGGCGTGAAAGCATAATTATTTCCCCTTTCTGAACTCCCTGGGGTTCATGCCCTTCATTCTGTTGAAGAAGCGGGCGAAGGTGGTGACTTCAGCGAAATGGAGCTGGTCGGAGATCTGGGTGATGCTCAGCGAGGTCTGGCGCAGGAGGAATGTGGCTTCCATCAGTAGCATCTGGTTGATGTAATCGACGACGGTGCGGCCACCTGACACTTGGCGGACGACGCGCGAGAGGTAGGTGGTGGTGATGCAGAGTTCGGAAGCGTAGAAGCCGATGTCATGGTGCTCGGCGAAGTGCTGGGGCAACAGACCAAGGAAACCGAGAAAGATTTCTTCGACGCGCTTGGGGAAGCGGTGTTCGCGGATGCTATGCTGCTGGACGGTGGAGAGGTCGGTGAGGAAGAGGTTATAGAGCATACGCAGGCTGTCGTTGGCCAGCGGGAGTCCCATCTGCTGGTAATGAATCATCATCTGCATCAGTTCGCGCAGGCGGCGAAAATCGTCGGTTTTCAGCGGGAGTATGGGCGAGGTGAGTTCGACCACCGTGAAGTAGGCCGTGCGGATGGCATCGCGCACCGTGGGCAGACTGAGCGTGAAGTGTTCGTCGGCCAGCAGGCAGATGCCGCTGTAGTCGCTGGAAGACGAGAGGACAGTAACCTCGAAGCCGGGCGAATAAGTATAGAGGTCGCCCTCGTGCAGCGTCAGTTCGCGGTTATTATATAATACGGTAACCCAGCCGCACGTGACAATCGTATAGGTGTAGCACGACAGGAAGCCGTGCGTCTGGTTAGCGCCGAATGACCACTCAGCATTGGTCTCCAGACAGATAACGTTTCCATCCCACTCACCCTCAGGTTCGGGCAGGTTCCTTATTTGCCAAAAATCCTTCAAACTATACATAATCGCACAGATTTTCTGTGCAAAGATACGAATAATAATTTGAACCTGTTTCGTTTTGGTCGGTTTTTGTTTCGTTTGGGCTTGCAATTGTATGAATTATAATGTGTAACTTTGCACCCAGATAACAAAATAACATTAGTATTCACTTAAAAACAATTCAGATTATGGTGAAGGTGGAGAAGCACGAGGCCCGCGCACTATGCTACGACCCCATCGAGTACATCAAGGAAGACCTGAAGATTCAGGAGCCAGGCGTAGAGCTGTTGCGCAAGTGCATGGGTTCGGTATGCGAGGACTATCTCACTTTCGACATTCTGAAGGCATATCTGGCTGACGAGGAGGAAGACCTCTACTGGAGTCAGGGCGCAGTTGAGATGATTGAGAAGATTGGTGCACAGAATTGGCTGATCATGCAGATGTAAATTAATTGATAATTGAAAATTATGAAAGAGAAGGTATTACAGGCCATGCGTGAGTTCGGTGCTCCCGTGAACGCTGGCAAGATTGCGGAGATCACAGGTATTGACCGCAAGGAAGTGGACAAGGCATTCGCCGAGTTGAAGAAGGAAGGCGCTATTGTGTCGCCCGTCCGTTGCAAGTGGCAGCCCGCATAAAATATAAATCATAAAATCCCAAGGCAAAATCACCATGCTTTGAGATTTTTTGCTTATATTTGCAAAATAATTACTAACCCATACAAATACAATTATGGAAATCAAAGCAGTAAAATTCCGCAAAGACGGATTCTATACCCAGCCTTTCGTGTTCGGAGGCGAGGAAGGACCGGACAAATTTGACAAGAACGTGCGCTATCGCGGCACTCTTCAGAACTATCTGATTGATACAGGCAGCGAGGTGATACTGGTGGATACTGGTCTGCCCGCAGGCTTTCCCGAAGAAGTTCCCAATGAAGATTCACTCATCTACACCGGCAAGGATATCAGCAGCTATATGGATGCTTTCAAGGTCCTCGGCTACAAGCCTGAGCAGGTGACAAAGATACTGGTTACCCACAAGCATGCTGACCACACTGGCGAACTGAAAAGCTTCCCCAATGCAAAGATCTATGTGAACGAAGAGGAGATGGACGCTGCGGAGTTGCAGGGACTCACGAACCTCGTGCCTGTCAGCTATACTGATGGAGCCTATTACAACTTCCCTGAAAGCCAGAAGATAGCCGACGGCATCTACTACATCAAAGCTAAGGGACACACCAAGGGCAACAGCATCATCGTGGTAGAGATGGACGGTCTGTTCTACATGATTCACGGCGACATCACATACGTGGACGAAGCGCTCTACGAAGATAAACTGTCAGTTGTCTTTGACGACCAGTCAGCTGCCCGCGAGACGCTGAATCGCGTGCGCGAGTTCGTCCGCAACCACCCCACCGTCTATTGCGGCACTCACACCCCGCAGGGCTATGAGAACCTGGAGGCCAAGCGCGTGATGGACCTGGATAATCCTGTGCCGACCGTTCTGGCCGAAGTGGATTTCTCCAAGCAGGAAGCTTCTGGCAAGTATGTCTGTTCTATCTGCGGCTATGTCTATGATCCCGCAGAGCATGACGGCGTAGCCTTTGAAGACTTGCCCGACGACTGGCGTTGTCCCCGTTGCAAGCAGCCGAAGTCGAAGTTCAATCCAGCATAAAGATTGTAATTACACCATTCAAAGGAGGGCTGCGGCTCTCCTTTGAATTTTCATCTGATTTGAGTATTGCATAATTCAAGAAAAAAACGTACCTTCGCACCCGATGACAACGACATTGCTTATAGGACTGCTGATTCCACTGCTGGGCACGATGCTCGGTTCTTCCTTTGTCTTTTTGATGAAGGATGAGATGCCTATACGCTTGCAGAAAGCATTGCTGGGCTTTGCTTCGGGTGTGATGCTAGCGGCTTCTGTATGGTCATTGCTGATTCCAGCGATGGAAATGGAAGAGGACAAAGGCGCATGGGCGGTGATGCCTGCGGCTGTTGGTTTCCTGTTGGGTATGGGATTCCTGTTACTGATTGATGAACTGACGCCGCACCTGCATATTGGCACAGATAAACCGGAAGGTATGCGCTCGCATTTGTCGAAGACTGCGATGCTTGCCCTCGCTGTCACTATCCATAATCTGCCTGAAGGAATGGCTGTCGGTGTGGTGTTTGCAGGAGCCGACAGCGAGGCAACGAACATATCCCTTGCCAGTGCCGTCGCTGTATCATTGGGAATCGCCATTCAGAATGTCCCAGAAGGAGCTATTATCTCAATGCCAATGCGGGCGGCAGGCAACAGCCGTTGGCGTTCATTTATCATCGGTTCATTGAGCGGAGCTGTGGAACCCATCGGAGCCGTGGCTGTATTGCTGCTTGCCTCCCTGCTGATGCCCGCCCTACCCTACATGCTTGCCTTTGCCGCTGGGGCTATGTTCTATGTCGTAGTCGAGGAACTCATCCCCGAAGCTTCCAGCGGTCAACACTCTAATCTCAGTACCATCGGCTTCGCCATTGGTTTCGTCCTGATGATGGTGCTCGATGTGGTGATGGGGTAAATAGGATAATTATGGATATACAGAGTTTCTTCACTTCACTGCTGAACGTGGTCTGCGAGATGGCTCCCTATCTGCTACTGGGATTCTTCATCGCAGGGGTGCTGCACGTATTCGTGCCGCAAAGGTTTTATGCCAACTATCTTTCGCGGAACAACAAGTTTTCTGTGCTTTGGGCGGCGCTGTTGGGAGTACCGCTGCCGCTGTGTTCGTGTGGAGTCATCCCTACGGCTATCGGACTCAGGAACGAAAAGGCTTCGAAGGGAGCCATCGCCTCGTTTCTGATTGCCACACCGCAAACTGGCATCGATTCCATCCTGGCCACGTTCTCGCTGATGGGACTCGGCTTTGCGATTATCCGTCCGACGGCAGCACTCATTACGGGCGTTTGTGGAGGACTGCTGGTGAACCGACTGGTTCGTGAGGATGATATAAAGGACGATGCGACTACTTCATGTCAGGTGGAAAGCGGCAACAGAATCTGGCGTGTGCTGAAGTATGCCTATTACGATATGCTTCGCGACATCGGCCTGCGACTACTTATTGGACTTGTTGTTGCGGCATTGATTCAGGTAGCAGTGCCCGATGAGTTCTTCCTTTCTTTTGGCAGTCAACCTTTGCTGCAGATGTTGATCATACTCATCATCGCTGTGCCGATGTATATCTGTTCGACGGGTAGTATTCCGGTGGCGGCGGCATTGATGATGAAGGGACTGTCTCCTGGTGCGGCATTGGTGATGTTGATGGCTGGCCCTGCTGTCAATCTCGCCTCTATCCTCGTGGTTCATAAGTCAATGGGGCGTCGTTTCACCTCTATCTATCTGATGACCATCGTGGGCTTTGCTGTCCTCTTCGGACTGCTGCTCAATGCTACGGGAATCGACTTTACCATTGCTGCTCAGGATGCCTGCTGCATGGACACATCCGCTCTGCCTAGCCCCTTTAAGATTGTTTGTGCCACAGTATTAACATTATTAATTATATTTGCTCTTATGATGAAGTTTTTCAGCAAGTTTACCGCCCAAAAGCCGTCAGACCCAGACGTGACCGTTTACCGTGTCGAGGACATGCATTGCAGCCATTGCGAGGCAGCCGTAGTCCGTGCCGTCGAGGATCTGCCTGGCGTAGAGAAAGCCAAGGCTAGTGCCTCTGCCAATACCCTCACCATCAAAGGCCCCGCTACCGAAGAGGCCATCCGTGTAGCGGTCGAGGGTATCGGATATACGTTCAAGGGAAAAGCTTGAAGTTCAAACCTACGCCTTGTGGTTGTAATACCTGATGAGCAAGGCGACGCCTGTGAAAGCCAAGACGAATTCGAGAGCTACGATAAAGATATACTGCATAATCGTAATGAGGTTATAAGTTAGGCGAGATGGCGCAGATCCAGTTATTGAGATTGCACGTTGGAGCATCTGCATAGAGATAGTCGCCAACGATGTGCACCCAATTTGTCGGCTATCTCTTCAGCAATAGCCTGACAGCTGTCGTAAACTACGACAATTGATTCATGTTTCATAATCCCACAAAAATGTTTGTTTCGCCTCACGCCCTTACATCGAGGGTCGTTTGGCATGTTACCGAAAAAGGCTGGTCTTCAGACTTTCCTCCACTCCCAAGCGCCTTCTCACCCAAACGGGCAATGGCGTGATTTAGCGAGAACAAAGCCGAATACATTCGAGCTTTGTTGAGCGCAAACGCTATCGAGCGAAGCTCAATGGCGTTTATGCTTAGGAGCCATAATGGAGTTCACTGCTGCGGGACAGTCGGGGATTCACACCCGGTTCACTACGTGGACCTTTTCTCGCCTCAGTAAAGTGCAAGTAAACTTGCCTTTGCATTCGGCTTACGAAAACGTTCCCAATTAATCGCGGCTAAGCGAACCTTTACGGGCGACTCTTTTCAGAATCACGCTACAAAGATACAAATAAATGAGTAACCTTCCAAATTTTATTGGTGCGTTTTCATATTTATTCTTAATTCTTTGGGCAAGAAACACGAAGTATCTATAATTATTCGTAATTTTGCAATTCAGGTATATAAAAACCAAATATGAACAAAATACGAATCACAGCTATACGTCAGACTGTTTACTCCGACCTAATGGCGAAGTACGAGAATCCCATTGAACATACTTGTGATATCAGCGTAGGTCAGCAATGGATTTCCATTGACGGCCAATGCCCTAAAGGCATGTGTCCGTCTGCATGGGAATCCATGAGACCGTTTGTGGAATCTCTGGCTAAAGGCGAGGGCAACTTCTTCGACGGCTGGATGAAGAACCCGATGAGTGCAATGATTAGCTGCAACGACGGATTCCGACCATTCAGTTTCTATATTGAAACCATCGACGAATGTTGATTAGCGTATTATAACTTAAATACGAAATCAACGAGTTTACAGAGGGATTTCCCCTTGATGTCGGACTTGAACACAAAATAGATGGCGTGCTTGCCGGCAAGGTCTTTCTCTTTAGCTTCGGTGGAGATACCAGCCGCCATATCCCAGACAGTATTCTCCATATCTGCCTTCAGGTCTATCTGGCCTATCTTCTTACCTCCCTGAGAAATCCAGGGCCGATCCATCATGATATCGATAGTGCCATTGACGCCTTCTGGTATCAGCCGCAGGACGAGCATCAAGTTTCCCTTGTCAGCCAAACGCTTGGCATCAAAGTTGAAGTACTTATAGCCCACGATAGAGCCATCTGTATTGTTCACAACAAGATTGGTATTATTGCGCAGGTCATAAGGGGCGGCAAACTTATCGTCGGTGCCATAGCCAGAGGCGACATAGGAGCCATAGAATGTATTGTTGGGCCACTCATGAGTAGCAGGTTTCGGCCCCGTGTACCAGCAGCAGATTCCTGCCGAATGACACTCGAAAGGATTGAGACCGTTCAGGGCAAAGCCGTTGCTGTTGTACTCACCCTCGCTGATTTCCACCTTGCCACCTTTACCCTCTTCCACTTTCACTTCGATAGGAGCCACCATTGCCTGACGCGCATATTCGTTGATACCCGTCTGACGATGATAGAACACATACCACTGTCCGTTGATCTCACAGATACTGCCGTGCGTGTTGCCGTCAGGAGTAGCCGAAGCGATGACATTTCCCTGCTCGTCTTTCTCACGGGCACGTCCGTCGATGATGGTACCGCCGTATGTCCAAGGACCTAAGGGGTTGTCGCTATAGCAGTACGCCAGGGTATAGTTCGAGGTAGGCAGGCCAAATTCACCATCTTTAGTGAAGCGGCTGTAGATAAACACATACTTATCTTTGATCTTACGAATGCTCGAAGCCTCGAAGAAGCGGAAGTCGCCTCCATTGGGCTCCTTAAAACCTCCTATCATACCATCGACGACCTTCGTCCCAGGCTTTACGGTACACATCGTGGCAGGGTCGATTTCTGCAGCCATCGAGTGTCCGAAACCCCAATAGCCATATATCTTGCCGTCGTCATCCACAAACACAGCAGGGTCGAATCCATAAACACCAGTTACCTGAACAGGATTCTCCTTACTCCAGTTGCATACCTCAAAAGGACCGTCAGGACGGTCACTCTTGGCGATCAGTCCGTTGCGATAGCCCGTCTGGTCGTTGGGGAAGAGCCAGTAGGTCTTCTTGCCAGCAGCGTCGGTGGTCATCGTCACGTCAGGCGCATACAGCACATCGGCAGTCCCTACAGAGTCGAAGGGCTCGCCATCGCGGTTCTTATCCACCACGAGGATGACACCATCATAACGCCAGTTATTGAGACTGTCGAGCGATGCCGACCACACCACTTGGTCACGTCCACAGTAGGCATCTATCAGATTGTCGTGCGAACCATAGACATACACACGGTATTTACCAGGCTGGTCAGGGTCTTCAAAGACGTACGGCTCGCCATCGGGAATATGCTCCCACAAAGGCATATAAGGGTTACCAACGGTAGTGAGTTCCTGTTTGTCGGCCTGCTGCGCCTGCTGGGCATAGGAAACCGTCATCAGCATGCAACAGATTGCAGCGACGAAAAGCATTGATTTATTCATATTAGGTCAGTATAAGATATTTCGAAATTGATATTAACAACAAAAGAGGTCTGCTGAGACCCCTTTCCTAAGTGATCCGCTTGGGGCTCGAACCCAAGACCCCAACATTAAAAGTGTTGTGCTCTACCAACTGAGCTAGCGGATCATCGCTTTGAAAGCGGGTGCAAAATTACGCATTATTTTTGAATCTGCCAAATTTCTAGCCATATTTTTCAGTTAGTGCTCATGAAGATGCCATACATTCTGCACCTTCCGACGGATGGCGATATAGTTGAGTAACGCCACTAACAGGTAGAGCCCCAACCCCGTCAGGAGCATGGGCGTAAGACTGGCGGCACTATAACTGGGATAGAGTTGCCCGAACAAAGGAAGGTAGTAGCCTCGTAACAGCAGTACGATGACGACGGACAATACAAGAACCAGCGTATTGAGACTGATAGTCAGCAAATGATAGGGACGTGCCACAGCCTGTGGGGAATAGCCAATTAACAGCAAATTATCAATCTTCTCCGTATTCTTCTGCAGTAGCAGGAAAATACTCAGCAACAACACATAGAACGAAAGGACGCTGATAATCAGTCCTATCGCGAGAACGATGCTGATGATGATACGCAGGAAGTGTGCCGTGCGTGCCGCCTCTGTATCGTTAGCCTCCGTCTCATAGCCTTTTGATGCAAGGAACTCTGCAATCTTCTCATCAGTGGGATTACTGACAGTGACAATGAGTCGTGAGGGTTTGGGCTGACGGTCCGGGGAGAGTGTCGCATTCATCTCATCCATGAACTTCTGAGGAACAAGGATGGTATTAAGCTTCTTGGAGAAGGCAACCACGTGGCCTGTCAACTCCTTCTGTCCTGCTGTGCCACGAAGATAGAAGCGTATCTTCACCATTGACACAAGGTCTTCGGAGAGGGCAGGCAGTCCCTGACTACTGGCAAAGCCGAAATTATAGAGGTTGAGGTAATTCCGGGGCAGGACGATAGGCACATCATTGGCTCCTGATTCCCATTTCCATCTGTAGAGGTCAATGTCCATGAAGTCGTCGGGAACAGACTCAAAGAACATCTCCGTAGAGAACTGTACGCCCAGTCGTTCGCTGCCAAGAACGGCAACGACACTGAAGAGCGATGGCGTGAAAGAGCCCACATTGCTTACAAAAGGCTGTTGCCCCACCTCGGCAATATCCTTCTCCGAGAAAGTGGGCGCCTTGCCTGTCAGTGTACGCATTGTACTCACATGCTTAGCCATCACCATCTGTCCCGGCTTCATGAAGCTGTCGCTACCCGTGAACATCGGAATGACATCCGTCGCAAACTGGATGGCGGCAAGGACGATGGTCATACCACAGAGGTTGGCGAGCACGAAGCCCGCCAACTGTCCTGCGTTTAAATGTCGGCTTAACAGCCTGTAAAGCAATGTCTGCACGAATTAAAACTGACGAAGAGCCATCTCTACGAAGAACTCAATAGGATCCTTGTCGGCATCCTTCATCTTCAGAACCAACTCACCTGCGGTATCACTGGTATCATAGAACTCAGCGGACTTCACATACTCGCCGGCCATCTTGGCAGCATCTGCAGCGTTATTGTTTGCCAAACCAATCAGGTTAGAAATCATGGCAATGTCGCAGAATGCATAGACGCGGCGTCCACTGACAGCACTCTTATCATAGCCATTCTTTACCTCTGTGAAGGCAGAAATCTCACCAACAGCCACATAAGTAGCACCATCCTTGAAACCGAAGTCCATTCCCTGCTCTGGCTTGAGACCGTTCTGCTTTGCAAAGTCAGCAATGCTTCCGTCCTTCGTCTTCAGATAAGCGGCAACCTGAGGAATATCTACCTTAGACGTATTGACATCGATTTCACCAACGCCGAGAGCGAAGTCACCGTCGATAGCCTCCAGAATCTTCTTGGCCATCTCTTTCTGCTCCTCAACGCCAGCCTGTGCGAAGACGCCCTTCTTGTCCAGCAACTCAAACAGCTTCTTACCGTCGAAGTTGGCATACATCATGAAGGCACCCTTCGGGAGATACTTCAAGAAACCACCGTCAATCTTGCCACACATCTCGCAAGACTCCTTGATATAATTCTTCCAAGCGTCCGACTTGGCGATACTCTCGAAGCCCAGTCTTGCCTCACCCTTGTCGGTATTGAGGTTCAGGATGATGCTCAGGTCCTTCAGTTCTGCACCCTCCGGCAACATCTTCTTGGCATTGGCATCCAATTCGCCTTCCAAAATAGCCATAGGAATGAGTGCCTTGATGAAGCCCTTGGCATCAGCCAGCTTGGCGAAGTCATCGTTCTCAGCCATGGTGTCCTTGGTATCGTCGTTCTTGAACTTAGCGACAATCTCGTCGAGGCTATAGCTCTCAGAAGCAAAGAAGGTTGCATCATCGAAAGCAATGATACTGTTGCCGTCCTGCAGATACTGGATACCGTCCTTCTCCTTGAGAGCCTCCTTGCCGGTCTCCTTGGCGGCAGCACTAATCAATGCGGCAAAGTCGTCCTTGTTGAGGATAGTACCGACAACGGCATTCTTCTCACCCTTTACGGTAAAGACGAAAATAGGCTCACGCAGGTCAACACCAGCCTTAGCGGGATCGTCCACAATTTTCTTGAACAGGTCTTTTGTCTCCTGATTCTGAGCAGCCGACTCCACATTCTCCAAGAGTTTCTTCTTAGCCTCAGCATTCTCGCTGATCTTACCCTTCTCTGCCATCTGCTTCACGTCAAGGCTGACGACCACGGCATCGGCAGGGATGAACTTGGAGTTCTTAGAGGATTTTGCACACGATGAAAGTACGAATACTGCAATCAGCAGCAGGTACATCACATTAAACTTTCTCTGTTTCATAATTCACATCATTTTAGGGTTAAAGCTTGATATATTTTCAAATTTTGCGACAAAGATATGAAAAAAAAGTGGAGATAGACGAGGAAAAGGAGTTAAAGGGAGTTAAAGGACGGAAGATTTATGCAAAAAGCAGTATCTTTGCACCCGTCATGGGCATTTTATATATTGTTCCGACGCCTGTAGGCAACATGGAGGATATGACACTCCGTGCCATTCGTATCCTGAAAGAAGCCGATCTTGTATTGGCAGAAGATACGCGTACGTCAGGCATCCTGCTGAAACACTTCCAGATTCAGCAGCACCTCCTTTCCCACCATAAGTTCAATGAGCACGGCACAAGTGCTGCCATCGTGGAACGCCTGCAGGCAGGACAGACCATTGCCCTCATCAGCGATGCCGGCACACCGGGAATCTCCGACCCTGGTTTCTATCTGGTACGTGAGGCCGTCCGGGCAGGCATTGAGGTGCAGACACTACCAGGTGCCACTGCCTTCGTACCGGCACTGGTGAGTAGCGGACTGCCCTGCGACCGTTTCTGCTTCGAAGGCTTCCTGCCCCAGAAGAAAGGACGTCAGACCAAGATACAGAGTCTGGCGGATGAGGAACGTACGATGGTGTTCTACGAGTCGCCCTATCGGGTGCTGAAGACCCTGCAGCAGTTTGCCGAGGTAATGGGTCCCGACCGTCAGGTGAGCGTATGCCGTGAAATCAGCAAGGTCCATGAGGAGAGCGTCCGTGGCACCTTGGAAGAGGTCATCGCCCATTTCACGGAACATGAGCCGCGGGGCGAGTTCGTCATCGTCCTTGCAGGGAAGAGTGAAAAGTGAAGAATGAAGAGTAAAACGTGAAGAATTAAGCATTGAAGATATGAAAAAGTTATTGATTTTGGCACTTGGTGCCGTAGCAGTGGTAGCCTGCAAGCAGCAGGGTGCCAAGACAGAGGATTTGATGATGGCACAGCAGGCAGACTCGCTGAACCGCATCATCCAGCAGAAAGACAATGAGATTAACGACATGATGGCCACCTTCAACGAGATTGAGGAAGGTTTCCGCGCCATCAATGCCGCCCAAGACCGTGTGACACTTGCCAAGGACGGCGAGGGAGCTAACCGTACGCAGCGCATCCGCGACAACATCGCTCAGATCCAGGAGACGATGCAGCACAACCGTGAGCTCATCAACAAGTTGAAGAACCAGTTGCGCCAAAGCTCCGTCAAGGGCGACGAACTGCGCAAGACCATCGAGAACCTCGCCAAGCAGATGGAGGAGAAAGACAAGGAGATTGCCCAGTTGCGCCTCGACCTGAAGTCACGCGACATCCGTCTTGCAGAACTGGGTAACGAAGTGGCCGACCTCACCGTAGAGACCTCTCAGCAGAAGGCTGAGATTTCCCAGAAGGCTGAGACCATCTCCGCACAGGACAAGCAACTGAACACTGCCTGGTTTGTGTTTGGCACGAAGAGCGAACTGAAGGAACAGCACATCATCGAGAACGGCAAAGTGCTGCAGTCGAACTTCAACCGCGAGTACTTTACGAAGATCGATATCCGCGTCGACAAGGAAATCAAGCTCTACTCCCGCTCCGCCCAGTTGCTGACCGCCCACCCCTCATCCAGCTACCAGTTGGAGCGTGATGCCAACAAACAGTACGTGCTGCGCATCACCAACCCCCAGCTGTTCTGGTCTACCAGCAAGTATCTGGTCGTTCTTGTCAAATAGTCAAGAAGGGCCTGTCACCTCATACTAAGTGTAAGCTCATAGGATTGTCAGAGAAAGGTCATACCCCAGAAGTATGACCTTTCTTAGACTATCCTTAGAGCATCCTATGACCATCCCCTGAGGATCCCATGACAATCCCTTGAGGATTCCCTTAGGATTCTATGAGGAACCATAGAGTTGGTATAGACTTGGTATAGAGTTGGTATAGAGTTGATATAGACTTGACTTGGCTGTTTCGGCTTAAATCATCTTGACAATGGAAGGGTATTTAAGCCACTGTTCTTCCGTTTGCAAAGATACAAAGTTTTGGGGAAATTTGCAAAGATATTTGGCATTTTTCTCACTTATTTGTACCTTTGCCTGCGATATGAGCACAGAGAACCTGAAGGAACGGACGGCAAGAGGGCTCTTCTGGGGTACACTGAACAGTGGAGCCACTCAGGTGCTGAGTGTCGTCATCGGCATTCTGCTGGGACGTATGATAGCCCCTGCGGAGTGGGCTCCCATCGGTATGATTGCCATCTTCTCTGCCATCGCAGGCAATTTGCAGTCGAGCGGTTTCTCGACAGCGATTGTGAACATGAAGGAACCGACGGCAAACGACTATAACGCCGTGTTCTGGTTTAACATCCTAGCAAGTGCCTGTATCTATGTCATCCTCTTCATAGCTGCCCCGTGGATAGCCTTGTTCTTCGAACAGCCTTGTCTGACCGACTTGTCGCGCTTCATCTTCCTGGCTTTCTTCATCTCATCGTTCGGCATCTCAACGCATGCCTATATGACCAAGAACATGATGAACAGGGAGATTACCGTCGTCAACAGCTGTGCACTGATATGCTCGGGCATCGTTGCCGTCATACTTGCCTTTAACGGTTTCTCCTACTGGAGCCTGGCGTGGCAACAGGTGGTGAACGCTGCCATTCTGGTCATCGGACGTCTCTACTACGTCAAGTGGCACCCGTCGTTGAAAATCGACTTCTCACCCATCCGCCGTACGTGGAAGTTTGCCTTGAACATCCTCGTGACGATGGTCATCAATACCGTCAATAACAACGTCCTGACGTTTATCTTCGGAAAGTTGTTTACGAAGACACCACAAGTAGTCGGTAACTTCTTCCAGGCTTCGAAATGGAACACGATGGCCTACCAGCTGGTGAGCGGAAGCATCGAACAGGTGGCACAGCCCGTGCTGGTAGAGAGAGGTGAGATACCTGTCTTCCGCAAGATGCTGCGCTTTACGGCCTTTCTGTCGTTCCCTGCCATGTTCGGACTGGCGCTGGTGGCTCAGGAGTTTATCCTCTCGACCATCGGACCGAAATGGGAGGCGTGTGTACCCATCCTGCGCATCCTCTGTGTAGGCGGTGCCTTCATGCCGTTCTATTCACTCTACAAGAATCTGATTATCAGTCAGGGGCGCAGCGACATCAATATGTGGCTGAACGTCTCGCAGATTGTGTTGCAGCTACTGTTGATTTTCCTCACTTATCAGTATGGCATCATCACGGTGGTCTGCGCCTATACCCTATTGAACATCGTGTGGCTCACGGCTTGGCAGACGGGTGCAAAACAGCTGATTGGCGTACGGTTCCGGGATGTCTGCAAGGACGTCGTCCCCTTCGCCCTGATTAGTGCTGCTGTCATGGTCGTCGTCTGGCTGGCTACTGCCAATATCACGAACAGTTACCTGTTGTTGTTCCTGCGCATCGTCATTGCCTTTTTCCTCTATGTCGCCATCATGCGGCTGTTGAAGGTGAAGATGATGGAGGACTGTATACAGTTTATAAAAGGTAAGAGGTAAGAATTAAGCATTAAGAGGTATGAAATATCCTGCAGAGAATGATGTCGCCGTATTGCTGATTTTCTTCACACGGCAAGAGACGCTGAGACGTACCTTCGACGCTATCCGCAAGGCGCGTCCCTCACGCCTGCTGCTCTATCAGGACGGTCCAAGGAACCCCGAGGAGGCCCAGAAGATTGAGGCTGCGAAACGGATTGTGGCTGATGAGGCCATAGACTGGGAGTGTGAGGTGCATCGCAACTACCATACAGAGAACTCAGGGGCCTGGGCGTCCAACTACCAGGCACAGCGATGGGCTTTCTCGCTGTATGACAAGTGTATCGTCATTGAGGACGATTCCACCCCTGCCCTCTCGTTCATCCCCTTCTGCAAAGAGATGCTCGACCGTTATGAGCACGACGAGCGCATCACAATGATTGCCGGCTTTAACCATGAGGAGAAGACCGAGGCACCCTACGACTATCTGTTTACGTCCGTCTTCAGCATCTGGGGATGGGCTTCGTGGGGAAGGGTCGTCAACCAATGGGACGACCAATACAAGGTGGTCGACAATGCGTTTGACATGCACCAGCTGGAGGCCTGCGTCAAGGCGCATGGGGAGCGTGAGGAGATGGTGAAGAAACTCCGCAAGCACAAGGAGGCTGGCGTTCCTATCTACGAGACCGTCTACTGGTCGTACAACATGCTGCACTCCGGACTGGCCATTGTGCCTACCCGTAATATGATTCAGAATACAGCCGTGTCTGAAGAGTCGGCTCACTTCCAGAGTGCGATGAAAACGCTGCCCAAGCGGATGCAGCAATTGTTGACGATGCCTACCTACGAAATGAAGTTCCCGCTGAGGCATCCGCAGTACGTCATCGAGAACGTGGAATACAAAGCGCGGGTCTACCGCATCATGGCATGGGGACATCCTTGGATTAAGATTGGCAGGAGCCTCGAAGAACTGTGGCGCAACCTCAGGTACGGCAATTTCAACGCCATTTGGAACGCCCTTGTCTTCAGGGTCAAAAAGAATACAGGACATATTAGTTATCAGTAGCTATGGAAATATCCGTCATCATACCCGTCTACAACAAGACGGCTTATATCGGAAGATGCCTGAAGAGCATCTTCTCACAAGACTTCCCATCGTTTGAGGTCATTGCCGTAGATGACGGCAGTACGGATGCGTCAGGTAAGATTTGTGACCAATGGGCAGAAGAGGAGCCCCGCCTGCAGGTTTACCATACCCCCAATGGCGGTGTGACGGCAGCACGACGCTATGGCATTGAGCATGCCAACGGCAGATACATCATGTTTGCCGATGCTGACGACCAGTTGACGGAAGGAGCCTTGAAACGGATGTATGATACCATTCACGAGACGGATGCCGACGAGGTGATTGGTCCTTATATTGACCAGTACGGACAATGTCATGACTCCGGCTTACGCGGTTTTGTAGATACTGACCCGCTGGTGCGTGATCTCCTGGCTACCCGCAACTCCTTCTGTGTGCTCTGGGGCGTCATCTTTAAGAAGGAACTGCTGGACGGTTGTCTGGGAGCTCCCCGTGAGATTGTAGAACGGGAAGACTCCCTCATGCAGATTAAATGTCTGATGAAGCAGCCGAAAGTCTTTTTCGTTGACGAGCCGGCCTACCTGCATTACGAGGATATGCCCAACGACCGTATAGAGGACTTACAGATGATACGTATATACGATAAGGAGTTACGACGCACGCTGGAGCTTCAATGGGAGCGTTATCGCTCTGCCTTCGTAGGGCATCAGATCAAAGTATATGAGAAGTTCATCGACAAGCAGCAGTACCACGTCTTTGAGGAGTATTACCGTCCATTACGGAAACAGTTAGACAAGTCGATTCCCTTGGCCGACCGACTGGCCATCCTGTTGCCTCCACGCCTCAGTTTCTTCCTGGTACATTACTATAAGATGATTAGGAAGCGCCTCCTAAAAGGTAACTGATTAACAGGCTACCGTTATAGAACCAGAGGAAGGCTGTGATGGCAAGAAGCATTATTCGGGCTATGGGCAAGTGGCCTTTGGCTTTTAGCAGATAGGCCATACATATCGGCATCGCAAATGCCCAATGGGATGCCATGATATAGACCTCGTTTAAGCCAAAGCCCAGTCCCAGATGAATCACCATATCGAAGGCGAAGCCTGCCATCATCATCCACAGGAAACGACTCTTGCGTCCCAGCCATATACCGATAAGGGAGAGGAAGACTAAGACGGCTTCGACTACATAACATATCCACCAACGGTACTCAACAATCAACGGACGGTTACGTAAGGTGTCGCCCAACAGTTCATCCTGATGCAGCATGATGGACTCACCGAAGAGATTCTCCACCATGGAATCCCAACGGGGCGTAGTAATGTCCGTCCAGCGCAGGAAGATGCTCTTGCCTTTGATGGGCAGGCCCTTGTGCATACTGTTCCATCGTTCCTCTGCCTCCTTTTTCTGCTGGATATGGTACATCCGCGTAAATGCAGTCTGTCGCTCATCAGGATTGGTAATCGAGGTAGTATCCATAAATGTTTCATAGGCACGCTGCCTCGCCTCCTTTTTCTGTCTTATTACTTCCTTTCGCTGTTCCTTCTCCTTGGGTTCCACATAGGTACGATATTCCCAATTGGCAAAGCCCCATAGCAACGCAGCAGGCAGGATGACGGCCAACAGCAGGTATTTCAGACGGAAGAACCGTTTGCCGTTGGTAAACAATGCGTCAAGGTATATCTTCACGCCATTGCTCAAGGTGACTCCTGCCGTGATGACAAACATGAATGCCGTCTGAAGGATGGTCCATTCCCTGCCCTGCTGCATATAACAGCCCGACAGGTAGAGCGCCATCAGCAGCAGGCACATCGAGACTGTGAAATGGTCGGGTACGATGCTCGCCACCATGATATGGGCAAAACCATAGAAGAGGAAGGTGAGTAGAACAGAGTCCTTGTGTATCAGTCCGATAATCTCATGGAAGATACGATAGAGGAACACCACGGAATAGACATTGCATACCAGTATCAGGAGTCCCAAGAGATACTGCACGAGGTTATAGCCCGTCAAGGCTATCAGTCCGTTGTTCAACAGGAAGAGAGGATAGACGAAGAAGGCCAGTAACGGATGACGGAACACCTGATAGGTGGTGCCCCAATGGGTGACGACGGCATAGGTGATAGGATCGTAGCCTGACACATGGAATTGGCTGTAGAACACACTGCCATCTGTTATCGACTCCTTCAGGAACGAGTCGGAGAAGCACCAGATACAACATGCATGGAGAATGAGACTGACAGCCACGAAGGCAAGGACCAGCAGCCGTTCTTCCTTTCTGATGCGCAGTAAACCAAATATCTTCTTCATACTTTTTATCTTTAGTCAAACCAGAATGCAATGGATACGGGAGGCTGTTGGGTCCATTCCACGATGAGCCAGACATTATGAATCAGCAAATAGACCGTCAGGAGGACGATGAGAGACCTTACGCTATTAGCTATTAGCTGTTGGCTATTAACTTTTAGCAGGTAGGCCATGGCGATGGGGAAGATATATATCCAATGTGCCGACATGATGTAAATCTCGTTGATGGCAAAGCCCAAGCCTATATGCATCAAGGCATCTGGCACGATGCCCAGAAGACACATCCATAACAGCCGTTCGCGGAAGCCACAACAGATACCAGCAAGCAGCAAGAGAACCAATAAGACCTCCACCGCATAGTTCCATGGGTAATGATACGACAACAGGACGGGGCGTCCACTGTTCAGCACATCATCCAATACATAGTCGTCGTGCAACTGTAGCGACTCACCGAAGACATTCTCTTTCAAGGTTTCCCAACGGGAAGTCGTCTTGTCGGTCCATTTAAGAATGCTGCCTTTTCCAAAGGGTTTTCCTTTGTGGATGACCCATGGAGCGTTTTTGTAGCGCTCATGATTCTCCCTCGCTTTCTGTATCATCTCCGCCTTATGCTCTTGGAAATACTTCTTCTCTGCCTGTTCCTTAGGATATACATACACACGCTCCTCCCATAATCCTAAGCCGACTGTCAATAGCAAACAGCCACAAGCAATAAAGAAATACCTCCAGTGGAAGAAGCCCTTGCCGCGGGCTATCAGTTCGGCAGCAAGCACCTTGGCCCCGTTCGTCAGCGTCACGCCGGCAGTAAGAAGTACCAGTAAGACAGACTTCCAAGTACTCAATACCCGTCCTTCTTTCGATGCCTTGCCTATCAGATAGACTGACCATAGGATTAGAAACAGGGAAATGCCAAAATGGTCGGTGGCGATATAGGTCACCAAGACATAGGCAAGACTGAAGAAGAAAACCGTCAATAACGTGGCATCCCATCGTCCTATGCCTATCAATTCATGTAAGATGCGGTAAAGGATAATTGTGGTACAGAAGCCAAAGAAAAGAATGATAACGGCAGCGACATAGAGTGCGCCATTGATACCTGTCAGCGATATCAGTATCTGATTGAGTCCATAAGGCAGGTACATCAGATATGGCAACAGGGGATGGCGCAGTACGTCGTATTTCATCCCCCACTCCGTCAATACGGAATAAGTGGTAGCATCAAAGCCTGAGACATGATAGTTGTAAGACAACAGTTTGCCATAATCGTCACAGACTACCGAGAAGAGGGCATCATATTTGGCTATCAGTAATCCGTTCAGAATCACCAACAGCAGCAGGACGACCAGTCCTAATATCCATTCCTCACGATACAATCTCATAGGCGGAAAGGTTTATAATGCGCCTCATCAGCATAAGCAAGCAGTTCACGGTCGCCATTGCTGTCGCCATAGGCTGTCAGATGATACTCACTACGATGAGGATATAGTTCTTGGATACGGTTTACCTTCTCCTGTCCGTAACAGTTCTTCGTCAGGAAACGACCCGTCAGTCGCCCATTCTCCACCTCTATCTGTGTTCCCAACACTTTCACATCAGGGAAGAACGGCTGCACCCAGTTATCGATAGATGCACTGACTATCAGTACTTCCGCTCCAGCAGCCTGTGCCTCCTTTAAGGTCCTCATTCCCTCGGGACGTAACAGATGACGGTGAGTATCAGCAAACCGTTGACACAGCCTATTAAAAGTATCCAACGGCATTCCCTTAAAGAAATAGGAGAACACCTTCTGCTTGGCCTGATAGTTGGGATAGAGCCTCAACTTCATCATCACGATAAGGGGCAGGCGATACAGGAATCCTGTCATGAAAGCGAAAGCTCCTTTTGCATCAAGAATAAACATGAGCAAGGTATCACGGGTAGTCAGTGTCCCGTCAAAGTCAAAAGCAACTATCTTCTTCATGGCATCACACGTTTAATCAGATAATGTAACAGCCACGACAAAGGTACGGCAAACAACAGCGTCAGCAATACCGTTGGCCAATAGCCCAGATGATAGGGCGTGATATACACCATCACGAAATGATGATGAATGAGATAGAGTTCCAGACTGATGGTACCGAGGAAAGCGCTCCCACGATTCAGCCAGGAGGGCGTATGACGGAATAGTTCCACCAGCAGCAACAACAGGGATACCGTCAGTGGAATATAAATCATCCTCTCCGCAAACAACGGGAAACGACCATGTCTGACTTGTTCGAGATAGATACATGCACTTGCCGTAGCCAGGAAGGTCAACACCACAAGTCCCCATGTACCCTTTTCCATTTTCTTCTCCGTCCTCACCCACTCACCACAATTGATACCTAGGAAAAAGATGGGCAAACGGCTCCAGAATATCTCGATATGTCCCACCGCTTTATGAATTGGGATGACCCACTGTACGCAGATGCACCACACCATCATCAGGACAGGCAGCCAACGCCACGAAGGGCTTCGTTGTATCAGGCGCATATATAACGGTGCCCACAGATAGAGCATCATAATGGCAGGAATATACCAAAACGTGCCTTCATCATGCAACCAGAAGTCCCAGTTGATGGTGATGTCGCCTATCAGGTCTATCATACTCCCCGTCTGCCAATTGAAACGGGGGATATAATAGAGTGACGACATGATAAGCCACGCAGGGAAGATACGCAACAGCCGACGCTTATAGAACTGTTTAGCACACGGATTCTTCACCCATGAGAACCAGAGTCCGATACCACTCAGGAAGAGGAACATATCGACACCGATGTTCCCACAACGGCGCAAGCCGAAGAATGCGTCACTACGAGGAAGTCCCACATGGAAGAGTACGATAAAGATGATGGCAGCACCCATCAACTCCCCCCGATAACGACTCAGGTCTTTCCATGCAATCTCGTTCAGACTCATAGTTTCGGACTCGGAATTTGTTCAATAATCCTTTTCACAGCCCATGAAATGGCTATGGTCACTACCACATAAAGCATCAGTCCGTCATAGATGTCCTGTCGCCAAGCGACGGTGATGAAGAGTTTACGGGCAATTGGATGTGCCACAAACATGGCGGCAGAGATGCTGCCAAACCATACAAAGAGAGTCATTACCTTCTGCGGCAGCGCCTTCACAATAGCGATAGTGCCCACGATAATCAATATAGGAATCCACAACCACGACTGGAAATGGAAACACATAACAAACACCAAGGCCGACACGATTACAGCCACTACTGCCCACAGCCAACGAGACAACTGAAAACGGAATCTCTCAACAGAACGTCCTACAAGGATTCCAGCCCCGAACGGCAACATACCTCCGATAAAATTATAGCGCAGGCGGTTAAGTGTCTCTCCCTGTGGGTCGCAGAACACCTGTAATAGCCAACAGACGGCAACCAAGACAACAATTACCCAGCTTTTCTGCCTATACAACAGTATTCGGTAGACAATATATAGTTCTATCATCAGTCCGAAGAACCAATAGATGCCCGGCCATATAATTTTATCGGGTTGCGGCAATACATTAATATACATCAGCAACTGGGCAATGACGTTGTCCCAGTGATACTGGAAGCGTCCCGGTGTCACGATATCCACCACAACAAATAGAGTAAAGCCCACGATGAGCATCCGCAACAGTTTCAGGTAGTTATAGCGCACAAAAGGTACGACGGCAACCTGCTCCTGTGCCTTCCGCTCATACTTCATCACCAGTCCGAAACCACTCAGGAAAAGGAATACGGGAACACCATAGTGTCCGAAGTAAGACAAGAGATGGACGGGCAAGAGCGCATCTGGATTCGTAATGACCTGCCACAATCCCTCGTTATGGGAAGCGAAGAATTGATATTCGTTCTCCTGGACTATCTGCCCTATGAAATGGCAGTAGTTATGCAACATGATGGCAAGAATGGCTATTCCTCGCATCGCCGTACACTCATCCCGTGTCAGAAACTCATTTTTCACGCTTAAGCTTATTATAATCTACACTGTTTTTCAATAGTCGCGGACGTTTCTCATTATACTCGCTGTTCAACACATCATACTCCTTCCGATAGTCTTTCGTATGGATTCCAGCTAAGAATAGCAAGGTATGCGGCAACAAATCTGTCATATACGGACGGTTTCGGTATCGCTTGATTGCCTCCCATCCATAGGGATGCGCCATACGATACAACTCCGATGCCCATATCCAGAAGGGTATCTCAAATTCCTCACGGGCAAGACGGTAATCAATGATTGCCGAGTGGTTACGTCCGAAATAATCGAGGGTATTGAAACACTCCTCCCCATGATCGGGCATATAGATAATAACGGCGTTCCGGTGCTCGAACCGACGGATAATCTCTTCTACGATAGAGTCGTTATAAAGCGTCGCATTATCATAGTCGGCATTAATCTGCAATCGTTTCTCTGTTAGTTTCTTGTCGGGATAGTCGGCTGTCGTGAACATCCGTCGCGTCTTCGGGAAACGCCCCCGATAGTCCACATGTTGTCCCATCAGATGAATGATCGTCAACTGGTTGGCATATTGCCTTTTCATCTCCCGTGCGTCTAATTCCTTCAGCATACCATCATCATAGCGATGGAGTCTCTTATTACGGTCGTCAAATAACAGTTTGCTCAGTTCCGGATTATTCAGGAAGAAGCCACCGCTGAAGTCATAGACAGCCTCACCGGCCTTGGGCAAGAACTGGTTGGTAAGGAAAGTCACATGGTAGCCAGCCTTACGGAAGATTTCCGGGAACATCGGACGATCAGTCCAATCGCCTTCTTCTCCAACAGCATATAGTGAGAACACATCTTTGAACACATAACTCGTCAGGTTCCAGGGAGCTACCACATCGGTAAAGGCAATGAGCGTACTATCCTGCATACGCTTCAACTGACGAGGTGTCGTCGCTTTGTCATAGCCATACAACTGGGAACGGTGTTTATTATAACTCTCCCCGATAATCAGTACAATCTGCGGACTACGGAAATCACAACTGTCCACCTGCACCTTTTCTGTCGATTTCAGCAGATGGGTAAGCTGACGGAAGGCAAGACGGTTGGCATACAGACTGAATATCATGCGGTGGACTGGCAGATAGAGATTGGCACACCCCTTCGTCGTCAACTCATGCTCCACCTCTCCGAGATTTGTCTTTGTCATGAGGCGCACCATCGCCTGTTTGTTCGACCAACACTCCGTAGCACACCAGACAAACAAGGCAAGACCAAGAACCCCCATGACGGCCTGAGAAGCAAGCATCACTTGTGGATTCAGACGAAACCCCATCGCCTCCTGACGCTTTTTCCACCAGATACTGAAGATTGCCCAAAGGATATGCAACAAGGCGATGAGCAGTATCCAGCCCGTCTTCGATGTGAAGAGGTCCCATCCCAAATAAGAGCCCAGAAACTCACTCGTCTCCTGTCCTGTAGTCTCGAAAAAGAGCATGAGCATCGTCGGCGTCAGTGTTGACTCGAAATGCACATAGCAGAACATGTCTATCAGGGCTATGGCATAAAGGATGATAGCTGTAATGCCACGAATCCAGATACGTATCTTCCGGGGTATCAGCGCTAATAAGACACAAAGGGCATACAGGTCGAAGAACAATTCCGTGGCAGACAGCTCATAAGGCTTGGCTCCCTTCAGGTGCAGACGTATCTCCGTCTGTGTACAAAGGTAACCCAAGGCGAACATGAATATGAAGAATGCCGCATTCACCCGTATGGGCTTCCATAACCATCCTAATAGCTGCAGGACTTTCTTCATCGATACAGTCGCTTGACATCCTCGACAATCACATCAGGTACCATGCCTCCGATAGACTCCCCTCGTTTGACCCGTTCCCTGATTTCCGTACTCGACACGGGCAGAAGTTCTGCCTCTATCGTACCAGCCTGTCCGTCACGGGGATATACCACCACGTCATACTGACGCAAGATATCCTTCCAGTGGTACCACCGTGTGAAATGCTCCCAGTTGTCACCTCCTATCACCAACGTAAACTCCCTATCAGGATAGTCCTGACGGAGATGCTGCAACGTATGCCACGTATAAGACGGCTTGGGCAGACGGAACTCATAGTCGCTAGCCTCAACGCCCTCTACCCTTTCCAATGCTTTCTTCGCCAATTGGAAGCGCAAGTCGTCATCCAACAAATCAGTTGCCTCTCGTTTCAGTGGATTCTGTGGCGACACCATCAGCCATATCTCGTCCAACGCCGTCTGTCGGAGTATCTCCCTCGCCAATGCGATATGTCCGCAATGAATCGGATTGAACGAGCCGCCGAAGATGCCTGTCTTCTTCATTTCAGGAAGCCACTGATGATTTGAAAGGTCTCTTGCTTGGCCGTCTCTAAGTCATCATTGACGACGACACGGTCGAACTGAGGCGCAAAGGTCAACTCGTATTCCGCCTTGGCAAGACGCTGTTCAATGGCCTCCTGCGTATCTGTACCACGACCCTCCAGCCTACGGCGCAACTCTGCAATAGATGGTGGCTGGATAAAAAGACTCAATGCCTTCTCGCCATAATGTTTCTTGATATTCACGCCACCCTTTACATCCACGTCGAATACCACATTCTGTCCGGCTTCACGCTGCCGTTCCACCTGTGCCTTCAATGTGCCATAGAAGCGGTTCTCATAGACTTCCTCATACTCCAGGAACTCATCGTTAGCTATCTTCTCCTTGAATGCCTCTGGAGTCAGGAAGAAATACTCCACGCCATCCCTCTCTTCTCCACGAGGAGCCCGTGATGTACAAGATATCGAGAAATAGAGATTCAACTCCGGATGTTCCTGCATCAACCAGTTCACAATGGTCGACTTACCACTCCCTGACGGTGCACTTACGATAATCAGTTTCCCTTTCATAACTATGAATAAAACTACAGCGCATTCAGCACTTGTTCCTTGATTTGCTCCAACTCGTCCTTCATCATCACCACAATGTTCTGCATCTCAGCCTGATTCGACTTCGAACCCGTCGTGTTGATCTCACGGCCCATCTCCTGAGCGATGAAGCCAAGTTTTTTACCCTGACCAGCCTGGTCAGCCATCGTCTCACGGAAGTACTTCAAATGGTTAGTCAGACGCTGCTTCTCTTCACTGATATCCAGCTTCTCGATGTAGTAAATCAGTTCCTGTTCCAAACGATTCTTGTCATACTCCACCTCAGGAATCTGCTTCAAACCATCCATGATACGGGAACGGATCTTCTCCACACGACTCTTCTCATATGGCTCGATGCTCGCCAGCAGACGCTCGATGTTGTCAATTTTCTCGGCAAACTTCTTCTCCAAGGCGGCACCCTCCTGTGTACGGAAATCCACCAAGTGCGACACGGCCTCCTCGACACCGCCACGGACAGCTGTCCATTCCTCCTCGTCAAGCACCTCAACCTCTGTCTTCGTCAGCACATCAGGCATACGGGTGAGCGTCTGCATCCAGTCCATACCTGTCAGGGCATGACCATCAGCAAAACCTTTCAACTGCTGGTAGTAACTCTCCATCAGTGCTGTATTCACAGGAGCAGCCTCTGCCGATGCCTCCTTTTCTATCCATACACTCATCTCCACCTTGCCCCTGAGCAGTTTCTCTGCCACCAGTTGGCGGACTTCCATTTCCTTCTCCCTGTAAAGGGGAGCAATACGCGTTGTCAAGTCCAACTGCTTCGAGTTGAGTGACTTGATTTCTACATTGATTTTCTTTCCCTTATAGACTACGACAGCCTTGCCATAGCCCGTCATTGATTGTATCATATTTTACGTTATGTTTATTTGCTAAAACCACGTCCGTTCCACTTCAGGGTCGTCTGCGTCTTCGTTCCATCTTTATTCCACTTCGTGACTGTGATGTCCTTGCCAGTACGAGGCAGCGAATAGGTGGTGTTGTCATAACTCACCTCAAAGCCAGGGGTTTCGCAGTAAGTCATCTTCTTCGTGGCATTGTTGTAACGAAGGAAACACATGCCGTCAAACTGTCCCAGGCTGGGCTTGCCATTCTCATAGCACCATGTGGAACAGGCAAACAGTTTATGCTTTTTGTCAGCCTCGTTCCAATAGCACATCTCTGTCCTGCTTAAGTGATTCTCGTATCTGAACTCATAGACCAGAAAACCGTTTTTCTTGTCAACGGTAAGTGTTTGATTCTCATCCAATTCCACTCCCGTACGATACTTTTCCAATGCTCCTTTAACGGCATTCATCGCTTCGTCGGTTTCTCCCTCTGGATCATCGTCGTTAGCAGTAACGAAGTTCCATGCAAAGTCAATGATGTCAGGGTATGTACCCAGGAATCTCAATTGGAAACCGTTCTGTGCACTTGCTGTGATGGTCATGGCTGCGAAAGCCACTAATAAAAATATCTTTCTCATATTTCCTTTTGTTTACTGAGTTCACTATTTTACTTATTGCTCCACCTGGTCTGGGAAGAAGAAAAAGAAGAAACAGGCGGCTATGACCGTATGGTTGTATTTACCGCTAAACCTACCAATGGTAATGCGGTTACTTGCCTCGAAAGTACCACTGTTGTAATAGCCACAGGTAATGCGGTTCGACTTCTCGAAAGTGCGACCGTCAAAATATCCGAGTGTAATACGGTTCGATTTCTCTACCGTGTTGCCTGACACATAGCCGATGGTGATGTGGTTTGACCCCTCAATGACACCGTTTGGCTTAATGTAGCCGATGGTCAGGTGGGAGCGGTTTTCGACGACACCGTTCGACCTTACATAACCCAGTGTGATACCATTGCTTGCCATAATCTCACAATTCAAGTTCTCCCACTCTTTCCGTTGAGCCTCCTCACGGGCAGCACGTTCCTGACGTGCCTTCTCCTCGCGGGCAGCTTTCTCCTGGTCAAGTTTCACCTTTTCAGCATGTATGTCAGCCACCTGCTCGGGTGAGAGCAGTGCGCCAATGAGTGCGAATGTCGTAAGCAACGGACTCACATGACCATCGAACGTGCCAACGGTCATGTGGTAACAGGTGGCCTTCTGCATCGTAGCCTCGCCTATCACTTCACCATTAAACGACACTTTGTTGGTCTGCGCGTCATAGTTGAGCGTACCCAGTTTCGAGGTCACAACCGTTCCGTCATTGCTTAAACGGCCCACCTCGTTGCCCAGACTGCTCTTCACAACACCCGTTATGGGGTCGAGAATGTATTTGATGTCCTGTCCGGCCAGTGCGCCATCGTCATACTTCTTGTTGAACGTAATCTCCAGTCTCACCGGATCCCATGTGGCAATCTTCGTCTTACCCTGCCACAAGATGTTGATCAGCCTCGTACCCTCGGGGGCGGGCTGCGGGATGGTAGGCGTAATACTCTTGACCACGGTCTGAATAGAGTCCTGCCTGCGCTGGGCATCCTTCAAGGCGGCCTCTTGCGCTTTCTCCTTCTTAGTCTTAATACCCAGTGTCTTGCGGGCACCCTTGATAAGGCTGCCGAACTGCGCATCAGCGGGCGTACTGACAGCAAACAGTGCCACCAGCGCCAGCATCATGATTTTGGTTGATAGTTTCATTGGCTCTTAATGATTTAAAATGGTCCTTTTATCCATTTCGAGGACAAAGATAGTGTAAAATTTCGATTAAGTGAGCAAAAAGGCAAGAAAATCTTGAGTTTTATGCCAAAATCCACGCCTGCCCTGCCCGCACGCTCCTCCCATCATCCTCATAGGATACTCATGTCCTAGTCAAGAAATGCTCAGGTAATCCGCAGATTTCCCTCCATCATTCCTCCCATCATCCTCATGCACTTGTCCAGTACTTGTCCAGTAGATGTTCAGTAGATGTTCGGTGTTTTACCGAACAAGTACCGGACATCTACCGGACATATACCGGACATGTACCGGATATCTATAGGACACAAAATAGAGGAAACCCTTCGACTCGCACTGGCTTTGTATGCGAGTTCCCTGAGTATTTCCTGAGTATAGTAAGAGCAAAATTGGAGAGGGATATTTGGTGGCTGCACGAATCTTTTGTACCTTTGCAGCGGAATTCATCAACAAGCGTATTGCAATGAAAAAGATATGTGACTTTATAGCCCGATGGATGGGACTGATGGTATTGATAGTGGCAGCAGTATCGCTACTGGTGCCAGCGTCTTTCTTATGGATAGACACGTGGGCGATTAATCCAATGCTGGGCGTCATCATGTTTGGTATGGGTCTGACGCTCTCGCCTCACGACTTCCACGTCGTACTAAGCCGTCCGAAGGACATTCTCATCGGTTGTCTGGCGCAGTTTACGGTGATGCCGTTGCTGGCATGGGGACTGACATGGACGTTCTCGTTGCCGAAGGAATTGGCGTTGGGCGTCATGCTGGTGGGCTGCTGCCCGGGTGGTACAGCCTCGAATGTCATCACTTATCTAGCAAAGGGCGACTTGGCGCTGTCGGTAGGTATGACAGCCACCTCCACGCTGCTGGCCCCTGTATTGACCCCGCTGTTGATATGGCTGCTGGCAGGCACGATGGTTGACGTGAATACCCTCGGTATGTTACAGAGCATCGTCTATGTAGTCATCGCGCCCATCATCGTCGGCTTGTTGTGTCAGCGTTTCCTTCCCCAGACTACCCAGCGCATTGTGCCCTATCTGCCAGCCTTCTCGTCAATTGTCATTGCGCTGGCGGTGGGTGTCATCGTGTCGCATAATGCCGACCGGTTGCTGGTGGGCGGACTCATCGTCATCCTCGTCGTCATGCTACATAACCTGTTAGGACTCTCCACAGGTTTCCTGATAGGCAGGCTGTTACACCTGCCGAAGCCGAAGTGTGTCGCCCTTAGTATCGAGGTGGGTATGCAGAACTCTGGTCTTGCTTCGTCGCTGGCTGTTCTTCACTTCGCCGCCTATCCGCTTGCCGCCATCCCCGGTGCCATTTTCAGTGTATGGCATAACATCAGCGGGGCATTGGCAGCCAAACTCTATCAATGTGGAGAAAAAAGGGTATAAAATTTGGTTTTTCGTTCATTTTGCACTATCTTTGCACCTTAAATTATAGAAACATGTCATGTATCTTACATATAGAGACTAGCACGTCGGTATGTTCTGTGGCCGTTTCCGAGGACAGTCACTGCATCTGGCATGAGGAAGACCATAGCGGTCCGAACCATGCAGAGCGGTTGGGCTCGATGGTTGACGAGGCCCTGTCGTTTACCGACAATCATGCCATCCCCTTTGATGCTGTCGCAGTGAGTTGCGGTCCCGGTTCCTATACAGGTCTGCGCATCGGCGTGTCGATGGCAAAGGGAATCTGTTACGGGCGTGACCTGAAGCTGATTGGCGTACCTACGCTTGAACTGCTGTGCGTCCCCGTGTTACTTAGAAACGAGGAGATAGAGGAGAATGCACTTCTTTGTCCGATGCTGGACGCCAGACGGATGGAGGTGTATGCGGCACTTTATGACCGTGCCCTCCATGAGATTCGTCCCGTAGCGGCAGATGTCGTCGACGCAGAGACTTACAAGCAGTGGCTCGACGAGCGTCCCGTGTATTTCTTCGGCAACGGTGCGAAGAAGTGCATGGAGGTTATCAACCATCCCAATGCCCACTATATTGACGGCATCGAACCGATTGCCAAGTGGATGCAGCCCCTTGCCGAGAAGCGTCTGCTGAACGGACAGACAGAGGATGTCGCCTACTTCGTGCCGTACTATCTGAAAGACTTTGTGGCATTGAAACCCAAGAAATTACTATAACTCATGAATATAGAAGGATTAGACTACAACACGCAACGGGAGAAGTTGCTGTTGCCCGAATACGGGCGCGAGATTCAGAAGATGGTGGACCATGCCATCAGCCTGCCCGACAAGGCAGAACGGCTGAGATGTGCCAAGACCATCATCCGACTGATGGAAAGCAAGAATCCGATGCTGCACGACAGTGAAAACTACGAGCAGGCCCTGTGGGACCATCTCTATCTGATGAGTCACCGTCAACTGGACATCGACTGGCCCTTTGACGTGAGCCAGGCAGAGAAGATCCTGTCGAAACCTGCTCCAATGGAACATCCGACTGGGAATGTCCGTTTGCGTCATTATGGGAGGCTTTTGGAAGAGGTCTTCGAGAAACTGAAGACCATGCCTGAGGGAGAGGAACGTGACGAACTAGTACGCCTGACAGCGAATCAGATGAAGCGTAACCTCGCTACGTGGGGACACGGGTCGATGGACGATGAGAAGGTGGCTGACGACCTTGCCCGCTTCACGGACGGGAAGATACAGATTGACCTCAGTTCTTTCCGCTTCGACCCTATCGCAGCAGCTCCAAATAATGAGAACGGAAAGCGTAACGGTAAAAAGAGGAAGTAAATGGCATCATTCAAGATAGAAGGCGGACAGCTGCTCAGCGGTACGATTACCCCGCAAGGCGCCAAGAACGAGGCACTGCAAGTAATCTGTGCCACTTTGCTCACCAGTGAGAAGGTGACGATTCATAATATCCCGGACATCCGTGACGTCAACAACCTCATCCAACTGCTCAAGGATATAGGCGTGAAGGTGGAGTCTCCCCATAGAGGAACTTTTACGTTCCAAGCCTCCGACCTGAACCTGAAGTACCTGGAAAGTGATGAGTTCGTACAGAAGTGTGCGGCCTTGCGTGGCTCCGTGATGATGATTGGGCCACTGCTCTCCCGAATGGGCAAGGCTGTCATCACCAAACCGGGTGGTGACAAGATTGGGCGCCGTCGTCTGGACACCCACTTCATGGGCTTTAAATACTTAGGGGCCAAATTCCATCATATCGAAGAACGTAACGTCTACGAGATAGGTGCCAAGAAACTAAAGGGCACCTATATGCTGCTCGACGAGGCTTCTGTGACCGGTACGGCAAATATCGTCATGGCTGCCGTCTTCGCAGAGGGTACGACGACTATCTATAACGCTGCCTGTGAGCCCTATATCCAGCAGCTCTGCCACATGCTCAACAGCATGGGAGCGAATATCAGCGGTATCGGCTCTAATCTGTTGACCATCGTAGGCGTGGAGAGCCTGCATGGTACAGAGCACAAATTGCTGCCTGACATGATTGAGGTCGGTTCCTTCATCGGATTGGCTGCCATGGTGGGCAACGGCATCCGCATCAAGGACGTGTCGCTGAAAGACCTCGGCATCATTCCTGAATCCTTCCGTCGTCTGGGTATAAAGGTGGAGACAGACGGTGACGACCTGTATATTCCACGACAGAAGCATTATGTGGTGGACTCGTTTATCGACGGTACCATCATGACACTGGCCGATGCACCCTGGCCGGGACTGACTCCAGACTTGCTGAGTGTGCTCATCGTCGTTGCCACACAGGCACGCGGTTCTGTCTTGGTACACCAGAAGATGTTCGAAAGCCGACTGTTCTTTGTCGACAGACTGATAGACATGGGGGCCCAGATTATTCTATGCGACCCCCATCGTGCAGTAGTAGTAGGGCACGACCGTAAACTTATACTAAGAGCCAGTCGTATGTCGAGCCCTGACATCCGTGCCGGTATTGCCCTGTTGATTGCTGCCTTGAGTGCCAACGGCACCAGTACCATCAGCAATATCGAACAGATAGACCGTGGCTACGAGAACATTGAAGGACGCCTCAATGCACTTGGGGCCAAGATAACCAGAATTGCCTAGGACTTGGGGAAAGAACAGAAGAACCATGATAAAAAACGAAGAAGTTTACAAGATAGGTCGTCTGGGCAAGACGCACGGCGTCAAAGGCGAAGTGTCGTTTCTGTTCGATGACGACATCTTCGACCGTGTAGATGCCGACTACCTTGTATTGGAAGTGGACGGTATCCTCGTTCCCTTCTTCATGGAAGAGTACCGTTTCCGTTCCGACTCCCTCGCCTTGGTGAAGTTCTGCGATATTGACACTCTGGATCGCGCTGCTGAACTGACTGGCTGTGACGTGTATTTCCCCCGTGCCTTGGCAGAAGAGGCTGACGAGCAACTCTCGCTGTCTTCCCTCATAGGCTTCGGCTTGTTCGAAGCAGGCAGCGGCAAGAAGGTCGGTACCATTGCCGACATTGACGACAGTACCGCCAATATCCTTTTCGAATTGGAGGACGGACGACTCATCCCTGCCACGGACGACCTCATCACCGACATCAACACCAAGGACAGAACGATAAAAATGGAAATCCCTGAGGGATTGTTAGAACTATGAAGAAAAGACAAATAGCCATTCTCGGCTCTACAGGGTCGATAGGCACACAGGCACTACAGGTCATCGAAGAACATAGCGACCTTTATGAAGTCTATTGTCTGACTGCCAATAACAAGGTGGAACTGCTGGCCGAACAGGCACATAAGTTCAAGCCTGCCGCCATCGCCATTGCCAACGAGACCCGTTACGACGAGTTGAAACGGTTGATGGACGACCTGCCCGACGTGAAGGTATATGCAGGCAAACAAGCCCTCGACGAGATTGTAGAGGCTGGTCCTATCGATATGGTGCTGACGGCAATGGTGGGCTTCGCTGGACTATCGCCTACGATTCACGCCATCAAGGCACGTAAGGCGATTGCCCTTGCCAACAAGGAGACGCTGGTGGTGGCTGGCGAATTGATTCAGGATCTTGCTACGCAATACCACGCTCCCATCCTGCCTGTGGACAGTGAGCACTCTGCTATCTTCCAGTGTCTGGTGGGCGAGGACCATAATCCAATAGAGAAAATTCTGCTCACGGCCAGTGGCGGTCCTTTCCGTAACATGACCATGGAACAGATTGCCAAGGTGACAAAGGACGATGCCCTGCGCCATCCAACCTGGGACATGGGGGCAAAGATTACCATCGACTCTGCTACGATGATGAACAAGGGCTTTGAGGTGATTGAGGCGAAATGGCTCTTTGGCGTGAAAGCATCACAAATACAGGTATTGGTACATCCACAGAGCATCGTACATAGTGCCGTACAGTTTGAGGATGGTGCCGTCAAGGCGCAACTCGGCGTGCCCGATATGCGACTGCCCATCCAGTATGCGTTCTCCTATCCTAAGCGTCTTACACTGTCCAGTGAGCGTCTCGACCTGTTTGCAGCACAGAAGCTGGAGTTCTTTGAGCCCGACCTCAAGAAGTTTCGTTGTCTCGCCCTTGCTTTTGAGGCTATTCAAAAGGGTGGCAACATGCCCTGTATCGTCAATGCTGCCAACGAGATTGTCAATCGGGGCTTCCTGGAAGACAAGTGCACGTTCCTCCAGATGAGCGATATCATCGCTGCAACTATGCAGCGTTGCTCCTTCGATGCCAATCCTACTTACGACACTTATGTCGCTACGGATGCCGAAGCAAGACGCATCGCTGCAGAATTAATGAGATAATAAGGTAAAAAGCAAATATTAATAATGGAAGTATTTTTAATTAGAGTATTACAATTCATCCTTGCCATTTCCCTGCTGGTATTGCTCCACGAGGGAGGGCATTTCTTCTTCGCTAAGCTCTTCGGGGTGCGCGTAGACAAATTCTATGTTTTCTTCGACTGGAAGTTCAGCCTGTTCAAGTTCAAGCCTAAAGGCAGTGACACGGAATACGGTATCGGCTGGCTCCCGCTTGGCGGCTATTGTAAGATTGCCGGAATGATAGACGAGAGCTTTGATACGGAACAGATGAAACAGCCAGAACAGCCGTGGGAGTTCCGTGCCAAGCCTGCATGGCAGCGACTGCTGATCATGATTGGCGGTGTACTCGTCAACTTTCTCCTTGCCCTCTTTATCTATTCGATGATTCTGTTCTACTGGGGCGACACCTATATCCCCGTGAAGGACATGACGTTGGGTATGAAGTTCAACCAAGAGGCGAAGTCTTACGGCTTTAAGGACGGTGACATTCTGATAGGTACGGAAAAGGAGGCTTTCAAGGATTTCAGCGCCGACCTCTATCGTAACATTTCCGAGGCGAAGCGCGTGGATATCCTCCGTGACGGTAAGAAGATGAGCATCAACCTGCCCGGCGACCTCAATCTGTTGGGGATGCTGAAGGCTGATCCCGCGTTTGTACGTCCCCTGATACCGGCTAAGGTCGATAGTATTGTCCCTGGAACGCCTGCTGAGAAGATTGGCATCAAGGCCGGCGACCATATCCTTGCGCTCAACGGTTCCCCAGTTGATTCCTATAACGAGTTTATTGACCTTCTAGGTCGTCGTCAAGACCTGTTGGATACAGCCACCTCTCCTGCCGATAGTCTGAAGGCGCGTACTGTTACGATTGTCTTTGGTAATGAGAGTAAGACCGATACCGTGACCACCCAACTCACACCCGACCTCAAACTCGGTTTTGTAGTAAGCAGTATCGCAGGACTCTATAAGCCCGTCACCAAGGAATATGGTTTCTTAGAGAGTATCCCAGCAGGCATCCGTTACGGCTGTGACGTACTCAGCGGCTATGTGGGCGACATGAAGTACGTGTTTACAGCCGACGGAGCCAAGTCACTTGGCGGTTTTGGAGCCATTGGCAGCCTTTTCCCACCCATGTGGGACTGGTATATGTTCTGGAAGATGACGGCATTCCTGAGTATCATCCTTGCCTTCATGAACATCCTGCCCATCCCTGCCTTGGACGGCGGACATGTGCTATTCCTGTTGTATGAGATCATCACCCGTCGCAAGCCATCAGAGACGTTCATGATCCGTGCCGAGTACGTCGGCTTCGGTATCCTCATCCTTCTGATGGTAGTAGCTAACCTTAATGACATCCTCCGCTGGCTAGGGTATCTATAGTTCTTATATTATATATTAAGGTATATGAAGGATCGGATAAGTTAAATAATATTAAAAGTTGAGCTTATCCGGTTCTTTGTTTTCTACATTCAAGAGAAAAGCCGTACCTTTGCAGTCCGATTATTGGGGAGAGACTTAGAATCCCCGTGGATTGTGTGTAAATAGCGGTGTCTTTGGCCGGGCACGGCGGTTTGTGAATCACGATTCAACACAGACGTTAGACTACTGCGGAGCGTTAGACTCTCTGCCGTAGTGTTGTTTGTGTATAAGAGAAAAGAAAGAAATTGTTTTTTAGTAGTAAAATTTAAAAGTAAAAATGGACACTTTAAGTTACAAGACCATTTCCGTATCAAAGGAAGCTGCCCGTGAGCAGAAGCAGTGGGTGGTCATCGACGCTACCGATCAGGTAGTGGGCCGTCTGGCTTCTAAGGTTGCGAAACTGATTCGCGGAAAGTACAAGCCCAACTTCACTCCTAACCAGGATTGTGGAGACAATGTGATTATCATCAATGCTGCCAAGGTGAAGTTCACTGGCAAGAAAGAGACTGACAAGGTATACACCCGTTACACTGGTTATCCTGGTGGTCAGCGTTTCAGCACTCCTGCCGAGCTGCGTAAGACTCCTTATGGTGTGGAGCGTTTCCTGAAGCACGCTGTTAAAGGTATGCTGCCCAAAGGTCCTCTGGGACGCAGTCTGTTGGACAACCTCTATATTTATGAGGGAACAGAGCACAAGCACGAGGCACAGAAGCCCAAAGCAATTGATATTAACCAGTATAAATAATAAGATAGAAGATGGAAGTAATTAATGCAATCGGTCGTCGTAAGAGCTCTGTAGCTCGCGTTTACCTGAGCGAAGGCACAGGCAAGATCACGATCAACAAGAAGGATTTAACCGAGTATTTCCCTTCAGCTATCCTGCAGTACGTGGTTAAGCAGCCGCTGAACCTGCTCGAGGTGGCTGAGAAATATGACATAAAGGCAAACCTCGACGGTGGCGGTTTCACTGGTCAGAGTCAGGCTCTTCGCCTCGCTATTGCCCGTGCACTGGTCAAGGTGAATGCCGAGGACAAGAAAGCTTTGAAGGTACAGGGTTTCCTGACCCGCGACTCTCGTGAGGTTGAGCGTAAGAAGCCAGGTCAGCCCAAGGCTCGTCGTCGCTTCCAGTTCAGTAAGCGTTAATACTGGACTACGTTTAGTATCTAAACTGGTGAGACTCTTTTTGATTACTCACTGGCTGATTCTAACAAACAGAATTAAAAAAGAAAGTAAACAACAATTAAAAGTATTAAGACAATGTCAAGAACTAATTTTGATATGTTGCTGCAGGCTGGCTGTCATTTCGGTCACCTGAAGCGTAAGTGGAACCCTGCCATGAGCCAGTATATCTACACCGAGCGTAATGGCATCCATATTATTGACCTCCACAAGACTGTAGTCAAGATTGACGAGGCTGCAGACGCCCTGAAGCAGATTGCCAAGAGTGGTAAGAAAATCCTGTTCGTCGCTACTAAAAAACAGACGAAGGAAATCATCGCTGAGAAAGCTACCAGCGTGAACATGCCTTACGTCATCGAACGTTGGCCAGGTGGTATGTTGACCAACTTCCCAACCATTCGCAAGGCCGTTAAGAAAATGGCGAACATCGACAAACTGATGCAGGACGGTACTTTCGCTAACCTATCTAAGCGTGAGTTGCTGCAGATTACACGTCAGCGTGCTAAGCTGGAGAAGAACCTCGGTTCTATTGCAGACCTGACCCGTCTGCCTTCTGCACTCTTCGTCGTTGACGTACTGAAGGAGCAGATTGCCGTTCGTGAGGCTAACCGCTTGGGTATCCCCGTATTCGGTATCGTAGACACCAACTCTGATCCTAACAACATCGACTTCGTGATTCCTGCTAATGATGACGCCAAGGATAGCGTTGAGACCATTCTCACCGCATGCTGCAATGCCATCAACGAAGGTCTTGAGGAGCGTAAGGTTGAGAAGGCTGACGAGAAAGCTGCTGACGCTCAGGCTGACGCTGACGCTGAGGAAGTAAAGCCAAAGCGTGCTGCCCGTAAGCCCCGTAAGGCTGCTGAGGAGAAGGCTGAGACTCCCGTTGAGGAAGCTCCCGCTGAGGAGACTGCTCCTGCTGAAGAGGCTGCCGCAGAATAATACAGTAATTAAGGTTAAACATTAAAGATTATACATTAATATGGCTATTTCTATAGACGATATCAAGAAGTTGCGTGCTATGACAGGTGCTGGTCTGGCTGACGTAAAGAAAGCTCTGACTGAGGCAGAGGGCGACTTCGACAAGGCAAAGGAATTGCTCCGTGAGCGTGGACTTGCCATCGCTGCCAAGCGTAGCGACCGTGAGACATCTAATGGTTGTGTACTCGTTAAGGCTGCAGACGGCTTTGCCGCTATGATTGCCTTGAAGTGTGAGACCGACTTCGTTGCCAACGGCGCTGACTTCATCGCTCTTACACAGAGCATCCTCGACGCTGCTATCGCCAACAAGTGCAAGGATATCGAGGCTGTTAAGGCTCTCAACATCAACGGTCAGAGTGCCCAGGAAGCTGTTACACAGCGTTCTGGTATCACTGGCGAGAAGATGGAGTTGGACGGTTACCTGACTCTTGAGGGTGAGAACATCGAGGTTTACAACCACATGGGCAAGAATACTCTGTGCACCATGGTTCAGCTCAACAAGAATGCTGCTGAAGTAGGTCACAAGCTGGCTATGCAAGTAGCTGCTATGAAGCCCGTTGCACTGAATGCAGAGAGCGTTGACCAGAAGATTCTCGACGAGGAGTACAAGACCGCTGTTGAGAAGACCAAGCTCGAGCAGGTTGAGAAATTCGTAGAGAACAAGCTGAAGAAGGCTGGCATCAACCCCAACCTCGTTGATTCAGAGGATCACATCGAGTCTAACATGGCCAAGGGCTGGCTCACCAAGGAGCAGGCTGACGAGGCTCGCAAGCTCATTGAGACTGCCAAGGCAGAGGGTGAGGCTCAGTTGAAGATGCCTATGATTGAGAACATCGCTAAGGGCCGTGTTAACAAGTTCTTGAAGGAGAACTGCTTGGTAGACCAAGAGTTCCAGTTCGGCGACGGTGACAAGGCTACTGTTTCTCAGTGGCTCGCTCAGCAGGACAAGGAGCTGGCTATCGTAGCCTTCAAGCGTTTCACACTTGTTGCAGAGTAATATTTACATAGTATATAAAACGCTGGCTCAAAAGAGTCAGCGTTTTTTGTTTTCTCTATTCGTCCCAATATCTGATTTTCCGCTTCTGTATCACATTCGTCGATTGACTCTGTGCGCCCTCTTCCCAATAAACGATATTCAAGGCATTTCGGGTCCAATTACCCATATCATCATGGTCCTCATAGTTGTTTCGCATATTGACGGACATCACGCATTCGTTTTTCTCATCAAATACCTTCTGGCTTAAGTTCAATATTTCATCATTATCATTATAGACATACTCATGGATATAGGTGATATTAGCCGCTTTATTAGTTAGCGTACGTTTTACCAGACGATTCTGCTTGTCATACTCATAGTCGATGATACTCATCCCTTGTCGTTCCAACATCTTTCCTTGCATCAGATAACCGTACCTATCATATTTCCGTTCTGTGATATCCGGATTCTCCATCTTACCGTTCTTAGCAAACCGTTCCAACGGATTCTCTGCCACAGCATTTTCTGTAATCACTTCCTGCACATGTCCTTTCAATCCAAAGATGATGGCATCCTTATAAAAAGGTGTAGAGGGCATGTAGAAAAAGTTCAGATCTGTCGTCCCGTTGTCATTCTTCGTCTGCGACACCTTGATGTCACCATATTTGCCAAAGAAATATTCAGACTGTCCTCTACTGACATATTCCCCATACTCTTTCTCCAATTTATTCAAGAAATAAGTATGATTTCGTTCTAACATGTCTTTAGTGCGATATGGTCCAACTGTCACATAGACCGATTGTACAAAACGGGTGGTTAACTGGACGTTCACCATCACCTTGGCACGAAGCCCATAATAATTGCCTCGGAAATACAAATCCTCCATATCCGATGAACTACCCCACTCTGCAAAATCCTTTGCTTTCAGGGCGACAACAAAGGAGTCCACAGGACCTTCCAAGGGAATTCCCATGAAATCCATACAACGGGTATCCTCCTGTGACTGCGCCTGAACACTTGTAAAACAAACGAGTGTCAATAATAGGACAATTAACTTTTTTGCCATAGTTGGGTACAAAGATAATCATTTTAGAAAAAAAATCCCTATCTTTGCAACATAAAAATTACTGACATGAAGATATTCGCTGTTGGCATGAATTATATCCAGCACAATAAAGAGCTGGATGGAACGTTATATAAACCAGAGGAACCCGTGATATTCACGAAAGCTGACTCTGCCTTGTTGAAGGATCACAAGCCCTTCTTCATCCCTGATTGGAGTGAACAAGTGGACTACGAGACGGAGTTGGTAGTACGTATCTGTCGATTGGGAAAGAGTATCCCAGAGCGATTTGCCTACCGTTATTACGATGCGGTAACTGTCGGTATAGACTTCACGGCACGCGACCTCCAGCGAGAGGCCCGCAAGCAAGGACTTCCTTGGGAAATCTGCAAGGGATTCGACGGTTCTGCTGTTATCGGAGAATGGGTGGATATCGATAAATTCCGTAATATCCAAGCAATTCATTTCCACCTTGACATTAACGGAAAGACCGTACAGGAAGGCTGTTCAAGTGACATGCTCTATAAGGTCGACGAACTGATTGCTTATATCTCGCAGTTCTTCACCCTCAAGACGGGCGACCTGCTCTATACGGGAACCCCTGTAGGTGTAGGTCCTGTACATATTGACGACCATCTGGAAGGTTGGTTGGAAGAGCGTAAAGTATTGGAATTCAATTGTAAGTAAATGAGAAGATATATACTGAGTCTGTTATTGTTCTGCTCCTGTCTGACAATCGGAGCACAACGGTTTTTCAACTTGACGGCATTGCAAGTCAAGGTTGACTCAGTATTACCCGTTGTCACCTATTCCATCCCCCTTTACGACAATTACGCAGACTCCACTTACAGCGTGAGCATCGAGTATCCGGAATTCATTCCGATGAGTGATGCAGACATCCGTCATTATCATGCTATCACAAAGGAGTCACTGCCACGTCTGCCCAAGGTTACCCAACAAATTAGCGTATCCCGCAAGAAAGGAGCTTTGGAAATATCTTTAGTTCCATTGGTCTACCGCAACAAGAAATACCAGAAATTGGTCAGTTTCATGCTGAAGGTCAAGTCGAAGCCCATCTCCAACAGAAGAATCCTCCAAAGAGCACCAGAGGGCTCACGATATGCTGACCATTCCGTGCTACAAGAAGGAACATGGGTGAAGATACGGGTTCCCAAAACTGGTATCTATCAACTAAGCAGCGAACTGCTCCAGAATGCAGGATTCTCAAACAGTAGTCGTGTGAAGATCTATGGATATGGTGGTGGATTACAGCCAGAGAAACTAACTGGTGATTATCTGCAGGAAACTGACGACCTTCATGAGATTCCCACTTGCACAATAGGAGGGCGCCGTCTTTTCTATGCCATAGGACCTGTCACTTGGAACGAGAAACACCAACGCGTCCGCAATCCCTACTCCGACTATGGCTACTATTTCTTGACAGAAAACGACAATACTCCTTTGACGATGAGTCAAGAGGAGTTCCTTGCTGCCTATTATCCTAAAGAGAACGATTATAACACCCTCTATGAAGTCGATGACTTTGCTTGGTTTCAGGGAGGACGCAATCTTTATGATGCCACAAAGTTGACAGGCGGTTCCTACCACGACTACACCCTCAAAGCCTCCGGACTTTCTTCAAAAGGAACAGTCACTGTCGTCGTTTCTGCCGATCAGGCAACTACCGTCTCTGTGAGTGTCAACGACAATATGGTGGGAAATCTCTCCGTTTCTGCCCGTGGCACTTATGATGCCATGCGGACTGCTACACAGACTTTTTCCGTCGACAATCTTCTAGCTAGTAATAAAATAAGGATACAACCGACTAATAGCAGTGCTGTGGTGCGTCTTGACTACATCTCCCTCTATTGCGAGGCGCCATTTGCTGCCCCCGACCTAACCTCCGCCAGTTTTCCTATTCCCGAGTATGTGGGGATGATAGCCAATCAAGACCATCATGCCGATCAGGCTGTCGACATGGTGATAATCATTCCCGCCAGTGGGAAACTCGCTCTGCAGGCAGAGCGCATCAAAACACTTCATGAGACCAAAGACGGACTGCGCGTCATCATCATCCCTGCTGATGAACTATACAATGAGTTCAGTAGCGGAACTACTGAGGCAAATGCCTATCGCCGCTACTTGAAGATGCTCTATGATCGTGCTGAGACAGAGGAAGACATGCCCAAATACCTTCTGCTGATGGGCGATGGCGCATGGGATAACCGTATGCTGTCAACAGCATGGCAAAATGAGAATCCAGACGATTTTCTGTTGTGTTATGAGAGCGATAACTCTTACAGCCGAACCGACTGCTTCGTCAGTGACGACTATTTCTGTATACTTGACGATAATGAAGGCGGAGACCTCCTACATATCGACAAAGCAGATGTTGCCGTAGGACGCTTCCCTGTCCGCACAACAGAGCAGGCTACTATAATGGTCGACAAAGTAGAACAATACCTCAATAACACCCAAGCTGGTGCCTGGCAGAATATCGTCTGTGTTTTAGGTGACGACGGAAACGAGAACCAACACATGAAAGATGCCCATGCTGTTGCCTCTCTCGCGGAACAGCTACAGCCATCCTTACAAGTCAAGCGGGTAATGTGGGATGCTTATCCACGGATAACTACAGCAACAGGAAACAGATATCCAGACGTAACCCGTCTGCTTCTACAACAGATGAACAGTGGCGCCCTCATCATGAATTATTCTGGACATGGAGGGCCAACGGCTTTCTCCCATGAGTATGTCCTTACTATCCAAGACTTTGAGAATACTATTTCCGCTCACCTCCCCCTATGGGTGACAGCTTCTTGTGACATTATGCCATTTGACGGACAGGAGGATAATATTGGTGAGGCAGCTCTCCTGAATGGCAAAGGTGGTGCCATTGCGTTCTTTGGTACCACCAGAACGGTCTATCAGTCATATAACCGCCTCATGAACCTTGCCTTCACCAGTCATGTACTTAGCATAAAAGACCAACGACCGTTACCTATTGGCGAAGCTGTCAGACTAGCGAAGAATGAACTTATTCAGACTGGTTCTGACCAGACGGCCAATAAATTGCAATACACCCTATTAGGAGACCCCGCATTATCCCTCGCCCTGCCGACCCTCCCTGTTGTTATCGAGTCCATCGATGACAAACCAGTTACTGACTTGACTGAGCCGTTGCAAATTGGGGCAGGATCAACGATTTCTGTCGCAGGACATATTGAAAACGGCACAGGACAGACAGACGACTCCTTCAATGGTGAGATGACTGCCATTGTCCGTGATGCTGCAGAAGAGGTTATCTGTCGTAGAAACGATGCTTCCGATGCAAAGACGGCATTTACCTATATCGATCGTACGAAGATCCTCTTCCATGGTAACGACAGTGTCCGTCAGGGGCGTTTCAAATTCTCTTTCACCGTACCCAAAGACATCAGTTACTCGGACAATACGGGTCTCATCACAATCTATGCCGTAAATAACGACAAAGACAAGGAGGCTAACGGCTATACCGACAAACTTGTATTTGGTGCAGGTAGTGGAGGCGATGACCATGAAGGGCCTAGCGTTTTCTGTTACTTGAATAGCAGTTCTTTTGTCGATGGTGGCACAGTGAACCCCACCCCCTATTTCATTGCGGAGTTGTCTGATCCCAATGGCATCAACTCTACTGGTAATGGTATCGGACATGACCTGCAACTGATTATTGACGGAGAGATGTCACGTACCTACAACCTCAACGACTATTTCCTCTATGATTTTGGAAGCTATACCACAGGAACGGTGGGATTCAGCATTCCAGAACTTGACGAAGGGCCCCATCATCTCCAGTTCCGCGCATGGGATGTCATGAACAATTCGACGACCAGTGAACTGAATTTCAATGTGTCGAAGGATGCTGCTCCCACCTTCTTCGACGTAGAATGTACCCATAACCCAGCTACGACCACCACAGGTTTCCGCATCATCCACGACCGCATTGGCAGTAATATGGACATCATCCTTGATATCTTCAATATGGCAGGCCAACATCTCTGGCAACACCATGAGCACGGAACACCCTTTAACAACAGTTATATCATCAACTGGGATTTATGTGTAGATGGTGGACGAAGATTGAATACGGGTGTCTATCTCTATCGTGTGCGCATCAGTAGCAACGGCTCCAGTCAGACCTCCAAGGCAAAGAAATTGATTATTATAAGCAATAAATAAGCCAACTACTGCGTTTACTAAGATGATGAAAGCAAATAAGATACATACAACCGTAGTACTCCTGTTGCTGGCTGTCACCACACAGGCACAGGACACGAAGAGCCAGTTCAATCCCATTGAACACGCTGTTGTCTCACAGACTATCGCCCCTGATGCCCGTGCCGCAGGTATGGGCGACGTGGGTGCCGCTACCGATCCGGATGTCAATTCACAATACTGGAATCCAGCAAAATATCCGTTCTGCATCAGCCGTGCAGGCATTGCCTTGAATTACACCCCTTGGTTGCGTCAGTTGGTCAACGACATCAGTCTTGCCTATGTATCTGGTTATTACCGTATCGGTGACTATTCCGCCATCTCGGGTTCTCTCCGATACTTCTCATTAGGAGAGGTGATGACCTCATTGGACGATAATGCCATGACGGTGAAACCTTACGAGATGTCAATCGATGTTGCTTATTCGTTGATGCTCAGCGAGAAATTCTCCATTGCTGCTGCCATCCGCTGGCTATTAAGCGACCTCCGCTATGACTATTCGGAAGATGCCTCGCCAGCATCCGCCTTTGCAGCCGACCTCGCCTGCTATTACAACAACTATATCAATATCGGACAACGTGAATGCCAGTTAGGACTGGGAATGAATATCTCCAATGTAGGTAGTAAGATTACATATTTTGGTGACGACCGTTCTAATTTCCTACCAGCAAATCTGCGCATCGGAGCCTCACTGATGGTACCCATTAACGAGTATAACCGTATCACGATTGCCGCCGATGCCAATAAATTGTTGGTTCCTACCGTCCCCAAACAAGAGGAGGGAGAGTCGAAGAAAGAGTACGAAGAACGTGTTAAAGAGGAATACTTCGATGTGGGCTCTATTGCAGGCATCTTCAAGAGTTTCGGCGATGCTCCCGGCGGCTTTAAGGAAGAATTGCAGGAAATCCAGTGGAGCGTGGGTGCCGAATACACCTACCACGACCAGTTTACCCTCCGTGCAGGATATCACCACCAGAGTGAGAACAAGGGTAATCTGAAATACTTTACCGTCGGTGGAGGCTTCCGCATGAGCGTTTTCTCTTTGGATGTCGGTTATGTGATTGCCACTGCAAAGAGTAATCCCCTTGACCAAACCCTCCGTTTCACCCTTGCCTTCGATATGGACGGCATCAAGGACCTGTTTAGAAAATGATCAGAGTAGGAATGGGCTATGACGTCCATCAGTTGGTTCCCAATCGGGATTTGTGGATGGGCGGTATTAAACTGGAGCATGAATTAGGACTATTGGGTCACAGCGATGCTGACGTGTTAATCCATGCCATCTGTGATGCCATCCTCGGTGCTGCTAATATGCGTGACATCGGCTATCATTTCCCCGATACCAGTGCCGATACAGAAGGAATGGACAGCAAAATCATCCTCAAGAAAACCATCGAGTTGATAGCGACCAAAGGTTATCATCTTGTTAACATAGACGCTACCATCTGTGCCGAACGTCCGAAGATGAATCCTCATATCCCCGCTATGCAACAATGCATGGCACAAGTTATTGGCTGTGACATAGAGGCCATCTCTATAAAAGCAACAACCACCGAGAAATTGGGATTCACCGGACGACAAGAAGGAATCTCCGCTTATGCTGTTGCCTTGATAGAAAAATAAAAAATGCCGCTACTCACCACGAGCAGCGACATCCAAAGCCTATGTTTAACTAAAAATCCTTTTTCAAAATAATTCCAGCCTTTGGGGCTGGAGGACTTGCTTTACAGCAAGTTATCTAAACTAATACTAACCTTTCGTTTTAAAAAGAAAGTTATGAGCGCCTCACGGCGACCACTGTTATCCTAACACATTTAAAACTTTCTTAATTACCAATAACTAAAAACCTAAAACTATAAATATTACTACTAACCTAAAACAATCTATTAACCGAATGTCAATTTAGACCTCTTGTCTTTTGACATTGCAAAGGTACGACGATTTTTGAATCCTGCAATGCATTTTTTGCTTTTCATGCAAAAAAACAACTTATTCTTGACCTAAATCAACGAATTGTGTGCGCAAACAATGAAAAATATACAGAAAAAGATATTTATTATGAGTATTTATTTGTACCTTTGACTTGGCTTATGAAAGTACTGATTGTCAATACAAGTGAGCGGACGGGAGGCGCTGCCGTAGCAGCAAGCCGTCTGATGGAGGCACTAAATAATAATGGTGTGAAGGCGAAGATGTTGGTACGTGACAAGGAATCCACCAAGATCACGGTAGCCTCTTTACCTCAGTCATTAAGGCTACAAGGCCATTTCCTGTGGGAACGGTTCTGCATCTGGTTGCAATTACGATTGCGTCGACAACATCTCTTCGATATTGATATAGCCAACTGCGGAACGGATATCACTAAGTTAAGGGAATTCCAGGAGGCAGATATCATCCACCTGCACTGGATCAATCAAGGGATGCTGTCGTTGAAAAATATCCGCAAGATTCTGGAGAGTGGCAAGCCTGTGATCTGGACCATGCACGACATCTGGCCTGCAACAGCTATCTGCCATTATTGTCGAGGCTGTGAACAATACCAGGTCGAATGCACTAAATGTCCTCTCCTTCCGGGAGGCAATATGGCCAAGCGTATATGGAATCGAAAAGTGCGAATGCTCCAAGGACAGCGTATCACGTTTGTTTGTTGCAGTGAATGGCTGGCAGGAGAGACCAAGAAGAGTGCTTTGCTACAGGGACAGCGTATCATCAGCATCCCCAATGCCATTGATTCTCGTGTATTCTGTCCGCAAAACAAACAACAGGCCCGTCTGTCATTAGGATTGCCTACGGATCGTCGCATCATTCTGTTTGTATCTCAACGTGTGACAGACCCTCGTAAGGGCATGAACTATTTCGTTGAGTCTATCCAGCAGTTAATCCGCCAACATCCCGAAATGCGTGATAATACGGGTATTGCTATTCTTGGCGGACATGCAGAAGAAGTGGCATCACAGCTGGCACTTCCTTCTTATCCGCTGGGCTATGTCAGTGACCAGCAACGTATTGTCAGTGTGTATAATGCTGCCGATGTCTTCGTACTACCATCGCTAGAGGATAATCTTCCCAATACGCTGATGGAAGCAATGGCCTGTGGTGTTCCTTGTGTCAGTTTCCGTGTCGGTGGCATTCCTGAGATGATTGACCATCAGACAAATGGTTATGTGGCAGAGCCCTGTGATACAGACGATTTGGCCCACGGTATTCATTATGTGTTGGCTGAGGCCGACTATGATGGTCTGAGCCGGAATTGTTTGAAAAAGGTTGCCCACAGCTATTCGCAGCAGAGTGTAGCCAGCCGTTATATAGAGGAATACCAGTTACGTATGAAACCCAAAAGTCAGAACGGATGAATCCATTGACACAAACCATATTACTCTCAGCGTCTACCCTGCGCATGTTACCGCATATCGCTATTTTTCTTTTAAAGAAGAAGAAGATTGCCGATGACCTGATGAAGGTACAGGACGGCAAACCCACTGTACTCAATTTCATCAAGGCCTGTACTCGTGAACGTACTTTCCGCAATCTGTTCTATTATCGGATTGGGGAGTATTTGGCTGCGCCTATACAATGGTTACTGCCACCGGAACGTACATTAACCATCTGGTGTCCGTCGATTGGTTCTGGTGCTCATTTCGAACACAACTATGCTACCTACCTGAATGCAGAGCGTATTGGTTGTAATTTCTATTGCCTGCAACTGGTTACCCTGGGTAACGGCAAGGGCGGTCGCCCTACGATTGGCGACAATGTGAGCATCTATACTGGAGCTATTGTCTATGGTGGCATCCGCATAGGTAATAACGTCAAAATTGCGGCAGGTTCGGTGGTCTTTCACGACGTGCCGGACAACTGCATAGTGGCAGGCAACCCGGCAACAATAGTCAAGAGTATATGATACGATTTACCATAGTAACGATAACCTATAATGCCGAAAAAGTGATGCAGCGGACGCTTGACAGTGTCCGCCGGCAGACCTGTCAAGAAATCGAGCACCTAATCATCGACGGTGCCTCGAAAGACAGGACGGTGGCGATGGCAGAAGCCTATCAGGCTGAAGTGCCCTATCATGTCGTCATCCTGTCCGAACCAGACAAAGGCATCTATGATGCGATGAACAAGGGGCTCCACAAGGCGACAGGCGACTATCTGGTCTTCCTTAACGCCGGTGATACCCTCCATGCCGAGGACACCCTTGCTACCATTGCCAACAGTTATCAATCAAGCCCCGCCGTCATCTACGGTGATACCGCCATCGTGGACACGAATGGAAACTTCCTGCACCTACGCCGCCTACGTCCTCCGAAGCAACTCACATGGAAATCATTCCGACAGGGCATGCTCGTCTGTCATCAGGCATTCTATGTACGCAGGGATATCGCCCAACAATATGACTACGACCTGCAATACCGCCATTCGGCAGATGTCGACTGGTGCATCAAGGTCATGAAAAAGGCAGCTGAGTTACAACTGCCCTTAGTCAATACCCATAAGATCCTTGCCGACTTCATGGAAGGCGGTAACACCACCCAGAACCATCGCGCCTCATTGAAAGAACGCTACCGTGTGATGTGTCATCACTATGGCAGCGTCCAGACGTTCTTCCTTCATGGTTGGTTTCTCGTGCGAACCTTATTTAAATAGGTATTTCTTTCCGCCTTTGAGATAGACGCCCTTAGCCGACGGCTCGCCACTGAGCTTGCGACCATTGAGGTCGTACCAATTATCATCCTGGGTCTGTGTAGCAGTTCCTTTCACCGAAAGGATGTCCGTTGCTGACGAAACGCTATCCCACAGGCCATCCTCCAGATAATAGCCGCCATTTAGAAACACCATATCACCAGTTTGCTTACCGCTATTATTATTGAAGATGATTCCCTCATTAGTAGCGGAGTGAGACTTCTTTTCTGACTCTTTAAAGGTCCATTTATAGACACTCTTTCCACCACCAACGGTACACACCTTCGTACATTTAACACCTGGCCATGAGCCCGTGTATTGATAATTCTCATCCCAACGATAGCAATAGACAGTAGAACCGAAAGACACCGGGGCCTCGAAGAAGGCACAGATTTCCCCTTCGCTCACCGTACAGTCAGAAGGGATGGTTGTGGTTGCCTCCGACTTCGCATCAGTATCGGTAATGGCGGTGACAGCAGAAACATCAACTCCATCGCTCACATATAGTTTATACTTTCTGCCTTCTGCCACCAACTGGAAGCCTGACGTGCTCACACCCGTTGAACCACCCAGCATCAGCATGGCAACCCCCATCGTCCCCTGCACTTTCAAGACATAGCCGGCTCCTTTGACCGTCGATTCCAAAATGGTGCTCTGGTTATTGATGCCCACAGCCTTACGGGCTGCTATCAGCCTCTTCAACGTGCCCTTGTAATCCTTCCAATGGGGTAGGAACAAGCAAGGAGTGCCTGGCATGGTCAGGATAAAGGCATTAGCGGCACAGATATTATTCTTCAAAGCATTATCATCCCGATAGGTGTCATGATTATCCACAAAGGTCACTGCATAGCGGGCATAGTTGGCGTCCGTTGCCAATACTGCATCATTCAATTTCTCCCAGTGACTGTTGCTGAAGGCATCGTTGATGCGATATTTCAATGGGAAGTCAAAGGCAGCACTAGTCTTGCCCGTACCATCGATCCATGCTGTTACTTTCGCCTTGTCACCATCCCAATACTCACCTACGGAATAAGTTGGCTTAGCAGAGTTATTATATAATTGTGTATATTGTGGTGCATAACCCTTCACCATGTCATAACGAAAACCGGTATAGCCAAGGTCTTTCAATAGGAAGTCAAGATAGGTTTTGATATTCTGCTGTACGGTGGCATTGGTATGATCTAAGTCGCGGGCGCCAGGGAAGTCGTCACCTGTATCATTGGCACCTGTAGCTTTCTTGCCGCTATACGCACCTGTTGCCCATTCCTTCAAGTTTTTTTCGGTATTACACTCATCCGTCTTACAGATTCCGGAGAAGTCGGTGTTATCCCAAGTGAGTGTATAACCGTTCTTCGATTCGTTGGGGAAATCGCACCAACTCGTGCTACCATTTTTGTGGTTGATTACCACATCCTCGATGATGCCTACGTTCTTCTCATTGAACTTCTCTATCATGGAACGCAACTGCTCCTCCGTACCAAAAGCACTCCTATGGTCGAGCCACCAGATGTCGGTATATCCCATCTGATTGGTCAAGTTTTCACAACGACCGCTCTGCGGTACCCATATCAGGTTAAAGAACTGAGAGAGTTCATCTGCCTGTGACTGCAAGTTTGCCCAATTAGTATCCGTATAAGAATTCCAATAGAAGCCCTGAAGCATCACACCGTCATAGTTGGCAGGCCATCCTACATTAGAGTCCTCTGCCGAAATGGTCAGAGAGGCGACAAACAATAAAAGGGTTGTGTAAATCTTTCTCATATGCTTTTGATTTTTAGTTTCTGCTGCAAAGATAACACTATTTCCAAAACGTGCTTTCATTCTATTTCCAATTAATATTATCACACGAATGCAAACGGTTGCACGTTACCATCTGAACTCATAGAAAGCAGGCATTGCCCTGCCTGTATGATTATCGAACAATCCACGGTTCAGCCACCCCTTCGTTACCTCGCTGCCGCTGGCATTCTCCTCAGGGAACCACCAGAAAACACCCGTCACGTTCTGATGCTTACGCAATTCCTCCATCAGCTCTACCGTAAACTGTCGCTGTCCCTCTACGCTGATGGGGTAAAACTCCGCATAGGTGTCTTCCTTCGCCCACGGATCGTTCTCATGTGAATAGTAGGCGGCGGTCTCGACAATCATGATGGGTTTCTCCGGGAAGAGCCGTGACAGATTCTTGATTGTCTGTCCCAGATTTGGAATCGACTTGTGCCACATGGGATAGTAACTGAGTCCGATAATATCGTAATCTACCTGACGGTTGCGCAGCTGTTGATAATAGTTCCGAGTGATGTCCCAATCTCCTGCTTTTTCCGTATGGATGATAATCTGCGACAGAGGACAAACCTCTCTACAAGCCTTACAACCTGCTTTGAGGAATTGGCAGAGTGTATTAAAGCCCTCCGCCTTTGAGGGGTCGAGCTTACCTGTAGGCCATAGCATGCCGTTGGTGATTTCATTACCTACTTGAATTAATTCTGGTGTAACACCCGCTTTTTTAAGAGCTATCAGCGAAGCACGGGTATAGGCATAGACGCTGTCTGTCATCGCCTGAGGGCTACACTCTTTCCATCGTTTCGGGGTGAATTGCTTGGCAGGATCGGCCCAGGTGTCACTATAGTGGAAATCGAGCATCACCTGCATACCCGCCTTCTTGATTTGCTGACAAAGACCGATAACGTAATTCAAATCCTGACATACCCCCTCATCCTTATTCGCTTGTGGGGCATTCTCAGGTTCTACAAATAGTCTCACGCGGATCATATTCCATCCCTGCTGTTTCAGCCAAGGCAGCAGTTCGACGGCCTTTCCTTCATCATCCCTATAGACGGTCCCTTTTTCCTGATACGATGGCAGCATAGAAATATCACCGCCAAGATACTTCTTCGGTTGTGCATTGACAGTCATAGTCATGACCATCAATAGCATCATCAGACACTTCCTTTTTATCATTTATTTTATTCTTTTATTCACATTGCAAAAATACGAAAAATGCCTTTGTCACGCAAATATTCCTATAACTATTTCTTCATTTGCAAGTAAATCAATAACCCTGCCTTATTGGGAAATAACCCTGCCTTATTGAACGATAAGGCAGGGTTAATCATAAATAAAGGCGGGTCGTTGTATAGAAACGACCCGCCCTAACGTATTCGAGATAAGATTATTATTCTGCTGCTACCCAAGCAATACTCCAGTTGCCGGTGATGTCGTTCAGATAGAAGTCGTAAGTACCAGCAGGAACTTTGATATTGCCACCGCCAGGTGTTACATAGTACTTCTCCTCGTTAATTTCACCACTACCGTCGCTACCCCAGTCTTTGGTATCCCAATTATGGTTAGCACGGAACTTCAACTCGGTATCGCTCTCGAGAGTGTAGCGGACATACCAGTTATGTGGAGCTTTCTCCAACTGTGTAAGATCAACATCACCACTCCATTCGTTGAAACCGCCAATGAGTGAAATGCTCTGGTAGGTAGTAGGCTCCTCTATGATGGTCCACTCATATTCCTTCGTACCCATATTGATGGTCAGAATAGCCCATGCACCAGACTCACTCGGTCCGAAAGCACCAGCATCACTATTCACGAGTGTACCCTTCGCTTCGGTAGAGCCATTTACGCCTCCCCAACAAGCAGCCCAGTCACCAAAGTGATCCTGATCCCAGATCTTCAGACTCCACTGGTTAGGCCAATAGGTGGTATAGTTATAAACATTGCCGCCCTGTGCATAGAACAGACAATTCTTATTATCCGTACTCCAACCATTAGGTTCGCCAACTACATAATACTTCGTCTCCTTCGGCTCATACTTGAAATACAACTTGTTCATATCAATGGTAACCAGCCAGTCACCAGCTCCTTTGATAACAGGAGTCTCGAACTTACCAAAACGTGGGTCATCCTTCCAAACAAGCAAGTTAGGAGAAGTGCCATCACCATTAATCTCACAACCCATAGCGGCACCATCGACTGCGCCCCAGTCTGGATCTGCACTCTCTGCCCATGGTGTTCCGCTATAGAATTTATACCAGTTGTCTCCTTCACTTTTAGTCGTCACCAATGCCTGATAGACGCCAGGCTCAACCTGTGTCATTCTAACAGGATTCGATTTGTCCCACATACCGCTTGCGAAGTCACCCAACAGGACATAACCATTCACATCTATTTTTGGAGTATTCGAATACGGGGTCAGCGTAATCTCTGTCTCTGACTCAAAGGGAACAGCCTCACCCGTTGCCAAAACGGCCGACCACAGCGTCTTTACCGTCACAGCGTGAGGAGTGGCAGAACGGTCGAGCATAGAAATCTCTACCAGAGAATCCAACTTCTGGGTATTCACAGAGACAGCACCCTTTTCATAAGTATAGGGAAGATTTACTCCATTGATAGTCATACCCCTCAATTCGATGGAAGCCACTTCCTTCTGTTTGGTAGATACTGCAATAATCTGCGAGTTTTCAGTGGCATTATCCATCACGATATTCGACTGACTGCCAGGAGCCACCGTGATACCATAGGGTGCAACATCAGCACCCGGCACATTTGACTGTGGACTTGCCCAGTTGTCAAAATCCTCGTTACAAGAGGTGAATGCTGCTGCACAGAGCAGCATTCCACCTAATAACATATGTTTCTTCATACGATTCATTATTTTTTTATTATTCTACAGTACCCGTATTGTTATCGAAGTTCACCTTCAAGGTCTTACCGATAACCTCAATAGAGTATTCTGGACCAACATCATCTCTCCAGTTACCATCACAGTTGTGCTCCTTGTCACGCCAAACGATCTTGCCGTCGACAACGGTAAACTCTGTACGCCACCAGTCCTCGCCAGGAACAACGATAAAGGCTCGGAGCTCTGCAGGATCGCCTGCTGCAGGTGTCCAGTCGCTGAAGGTCCATTCGCCCTTGCCTGCAGGAGCCGTCATCTCAACACCGCTCCAGCTACCATTATCCACGCAGTTACCAGTAACGCAAGCCTTACCAGGAGCAACCACCAGCTTCACCTTAATCTCATCACCAACAATCTTCGTGATGAATTCCAGTACATACCAGCCAGCTTTGCTGAATACGATGTTTCCATCGCCGTCTGCCGTGATTTCCATTCCTTCTACCTGATTGTCAAACTCGTCAATCATATCATAGCCGAACCAGTCTTTCTCCTTAAAGCCCCACTTGAAGCCGTCGGCACCGTTGTAGATCATGGTGTAGAAACGTCCGTCCTTGCCTTTTCCACTATCAAAGACAGGAGTCAACGGTTTCCATGTTGTCCAAGCTTCATCGATAGAATTACCACAGACAAAGACCTGAGTTGGCAATGTTATATCAGTTTCAGGCTCATAAGTCAGTACATTCAATTTAATCGTATTAGAGAATACCTCACCTAAGTTTTCATAATCAGAATCAGCCAGGTATGCGCGAAGACGTACATATAGAGGCATAACACCCTCAGGAGTAGCATCTTCATGAGCAGCACGGTACATTTCCAATACTGCAACATTCAGGGCGGATGCATTGATATTGATAACTGTAGAGGTATAGGTGGCGGAAAGCTCTTTCCAACCATCCGCATTCTTGTCGTCCAGAGAAATCTGTACCGCATAGGTCACTGCTGCAGGCCAGCCACCATAATTAGGCTGGGTATTGACCGTCAGGTTCACAAACTTTGAAGCAGGCAAGTCATAGACATTATTTGCTGCAAACTCCGGTGTATTAAGCACGAAAGTCTCGGGCAAAGTCAGCGTAGGATTGCTGCCATTGTCATCACTACAGGAAGTGAGCATCGGCAATACAGCTACCATGGCTAAAAGCAGACTATTATATATCTTTTTCATATCTTTTCGGATTATCATGTTATATTCCTAATTCTTATTGGTCGCGATAACCGTCATTTTGTCTCAGATTCGGGTTATTCTCAAGATCATTGACAGGTATCGGGAAGATATTACGATAGGCAGGGAACTGAGAACCCTCATATGAGTTACCCATCCACTCCCAACGGAAACTTGACTGACCGCCAAAGCGTCCGAAACGAATCATATCGACACGACGGCGACCCTCAAACCAGAACTCCTTCGACCATTCGTTGAAAATGTCATCCAAAGAATAAGCACTCTTGGTTGAAGCGTGAGCACGATTACGCAGAGCATCAATCATACCCGTTGCGGCAGAGGTGCTACCATTCAGACGGGTCTCTGCTTCTGCATAAGTCAGATAAGCCTCTGCAAGACGCATCAACGGCAGGTCTGTGTCAACCTTGGCTTGAGCACTGGCAGGCTGGCCATCAGAACGGACATTGCGGAACTTCACACAACCGTAGCCTACTTCCTGATCGTCAAGGTCTGTGATATAACGGGAGTAAGGCTTATTCGGATAAATCAGCGCACGGTCGTCACCTGCCAAGGCAATAATCTCGGCCAAATTACCAGTAGCAGGAACTGTCGTCGATCCGAAGAAACGGTCTGTCAATGTTCCTTTTACACGGTTGCATCGACCCCAGCCATTATCCGTTCCAGAAGGAATGTCATTACTCATCGAACCAGAATAACTGGACAATACGAGCATGTTCATCGCACCATGACTGGTTGTGTTAATACCATCATGCAAGATGGGGAACACTGCCTCATATTGAGCACCATTGGTGTCGTTATCAGCAAGGAACAGCAACTGATAAGCAGAATAGCCGCCCTTTCCTGTAGTATTCAGGTGATAGTAGCCATTGTTAATCGCTTTTTCTGCATAAGTCTTGGCATCTGCCCAACGTGCGGTTCCTGTATAAACCTCAGCATTCAGATAAAGACGAGCCTTCAACAGCCAGTTGGCGACCTTATCTACACGGCCATAAGGAAGTGAACCCGGCGCACCCATGTCTTCTTCTATCTCTGTCAGCTCCTTTTCAATATATGCAAAGTAATCTGCACGGGTATAACGCACACCTGGTTCAGCACTGACATGCTCTGTGAAAGCTGCATTTCCGAAGAGGTCCATGACATACCAGTAGGCCAAAGCACGGATAAAACGAACTTCTGCACGTTTCTGCTTCACATCTGTAGTACCGTCATCGGCCACCTGATCAAGATAGAAATTACAAAGTGTAATGGTGAAATAAGCACGATAGTAGAAACCTGTGCAACGCTCATTACCCTCAGAGTAAGTATTGGTCACGAGGTCACGCAAACCACCGTCAGACCACCATACCCAGCTGGCCTCATCAGAGGTGAACTCATTCAGCTCCCAACTCATACGGAAGAATTCAGAACGACCTTCGTCCAGGTCTTTAATATCCTTCCATTCATCATTACTACCAGGACCTTTCTGTCCTGTCAGGACAAAGCTGGAATAAATCTTATTCAGCAGTGCATCCGTATTCAAGTCACTGGTCTGTCGTGGGTTGATATTCTCCACATCCAGGTCCTTGGTGCACGACGTGAATCCCATTGACAATGCCAAAGCTACGGCAGGGATCAATGTTTTGATACTATTTAATTTCATAATCATTTCCTTGTTTTAGGTTTAGAAATTCAAGTTCAGACCAAGGATTCCGACGAATGGACGTGGATAGATGTTGCCATCATAGCCACCATCGATTTCGGGATCGATACCCTTGTATTTCGTAATCGTAAGAACGTTCTGAGCTGTTGCATACACACGACCAGTGAGTGGCAGTGAGAAGAACTTCTTGAACGAATAGCCAAGAGTAATGTTATCCAATTTGATGAAAGAGGCATTCTGGATAAAGTAGTCGCTCAACGACTCACGTGCGACCAAAGAATACCACTGCTTGGGAACGACATCCACCAGGACGTTGTGCCAAGTACTGCCATTATAAACCTGTGTGATGTTCAGGTTGGAGCCTGTTCCTGCCTGGACGGCGTTATACACATAGTTGTTGATGCTGGCACGAGCAGAGAAGCTGAAGTCCCAGTTCTTGTAAATGAGCTTAGAGGTAAAGCCCATGGTCACATCGGGAGTACTCTTCTTGTAGAAATAGCGGTCATCCTCATCAATGATTCCATTACCGTTACGGTCTACAAACTGACCGTTAATTGGCTGTCCGTTCACATCATATACCTGCTGATAGGTATAAAACGCCTCTACAGGATGACCCACCATCCATGCCTTGATACCATTGGTGGTACCGTCACCGGCAGCGTAGCCTCCATGCAGGATCTTATAATTAGGATTGTTGGCTTTGGTCAATTCGTCAATCTTACTCTTGTTCCAAGTAAAGTTATAGCCCAATGTCCACTGCCAGTCTTTGCTTTGGATAGCACGCCAGTTCAGTGACAGCTCAATACCGGTATTATGCAAGGCTCCGATATTGCTGACCACCTTATTGGCGAAGTTAGTTCCTACAGGAATGACGACGTCGTTGATCAGGTCGGTCGTCTTACGATAGTACCAGTCGATGTTAGCTGTCAAGCGGTCGTTCAGGATACCAAAGTCGATACCAACGTTCCATGTGGTAGTCTTCTCCCAAGTCAGATTGGCGTTATAAGCGTCTGGGCGATAGGTAATGCCTTCGCCAAACAGCATATAATAGGCGCCCTGCGTGTTAGGCAGGTAAGTTGGAATATAAGTATAGTCACCAATACCCTCCTGCTGACCGGTCTTACCCCAGCCTAAGCGGAGCTTCAGGTCTGACAGCCAGTTGGCTTTCTTCAGGAACGGCTCTTCGTTGATTTTCCATGCAAGGGCGAGAGAGGGGAACACACCCCAGCGCTGATCCTTAGAGAAACGGGAAGAACCGTCATCACGCAACGTGAAGGTGAGCATATAGCGGTCCATCAGGGTGTAGTTCAGACGACCGAAGAAGGATACGAGGTAGTTCTCGCTCTCATAAGGCAATGTCTCGGAGGGCAGATATTGCTCGCCTGGGTGCTCTGTATTCGTCAGAGGATAGTAACCGGTATCGAACGAATCATACTTCTGGTGGAAGTGCTGCCACTCATAACCTGCCATGACATCCAAGTGATGGACTTTGGCAAAGTCTTTCATATACTGTGCATAGAGGTTGAACGAGAGGTTGTACGTATCACGCTTGCCCCAACCTGTTCTACCATAATAGTAAGTTCCAGTACTATAAGAATACGGGCTGTTGGTAAAGTTGGTATTACCCCTGCTCACATCAGCACCCATATTCATGTGAAGATGCAAGTCCTCGAAACCGTGAATCTTATAGTCAGCCTCAATGTTACCGATGAAAGTCTTGGTCTTACCCTGACTGTCTAGATTGTTTAACTGGGCAACGGGGTTACCCACTGCCGTATTGTTGACACCATTGGTCCACTCTGTATCAGGGCGAACGGTAGGATAGCTCCACTGCCAATAGCCGGCATAATCCTTTGCCTGCTGAGCTGTACTTGCATTAATGGGCTTCGTCGGATCCATGCCCATAGCACTGCCGATGGCGCCCTGATCGGCCCAACGTGTCTTGGAGTACATTCCCTTCGCATTGATGTTGAAGTTCAGATGGTCGTCCAGGAACGAGGGAGAAACATTCACACTGGCAGTATAGCGCTGGTAGTTGCTGGTCTTCAGGATACCGTTCTGGTAAGTATAGCCCAGCGATACGCGGTAAGGCATGTTCTTCAGTCCGCCAGTCAGCGTAATATTGTGATCGGTGCTGACAGCAGTACGGTAAATCTGATCCTGCCAATCGGTATTAGCAAACAAATGGTTACCTGCTTCGTCATAGTAGCCTAAGTTGGCATACTCCGGACTTGCAAGCCATTCCTCATCAGTGGTATAGCCCTTATAACGCTGTGACAGTCCTTTTGCAAAATCAATAAACTGGTCTGCATTCATGACGTCAAGGGTATTCTTTACCGTACTCACTGACACATTACCATTGTAAGAAATCTGAGGACGAGCACCCTTACGTCCCTTCTTGGTAGTGATGATGATCACGCCGTTAGAAGCGCGACTACCATAGATGGCAGTAGCGGAAGCATCTTTCAAGACTGTGAAACTCTCGATATCATTCGGGTTGACCATGGAGAGTGCATTGTCAGAACCGGAGGCTCCATAGCTATCCATAGCAAGACCGTCAATCACAATCAGAGGATCGTTAGAGGCATTCAGCGACGAGCCACCACGGATACGGATGGTAGCACCTGCACCAGGAGCACCACCACTGTTCGTGATATTCACACCGGCAACCTTACCCTGCAACATGTCCTGTGCAGAAGTCTGAAGACCGTGGTTCATCTCATCAGGTTTCAGAGCCGTTACAGAACCGGTCAGGTCATTCTTCTTGGCACGACCGTAACCGATGACAACCACGTTGTCGAGGACAGCGGCATCCTCCTGAAGAGTAATCTCGAGATTAGCAGCTGCCTTCACGGTCTGGGTCTGATAGCCCACGTACGACACGCTAATGTCAGCACCTTGGTTAGCCTTCAAGGCGAAATTACCGTCGAAGTCAGATACCGTAGCAGTCTGTGTTCCTACTACACGTACCGTCGCACCGATAATCGGTTCGCCTTGAGCATCCTTAACATGACCTTTGACATCAATCTGTGCAAAGGCTCCCACCGAAAGAAAGAGTCCTAGCATCAGGACCAGCATCCTTAACGGAGTTGTAATGTTTACCTGCTTCATTTTTAATTCTTTAAGTTAATATGTTGTTTTAAGTTTTATAAAATAAAATTCTCTCGAATCTCGTTGCAAAGATAGAATTTGTTTGCATTCGTTCATACTTTTTTTGAGTTAAATTCGTTATGTAAGAAATGCAAACGTTTGCACGTTGGGCACTCTATAAAATAAATAAGGTAGAAAACACCGAAAGAAACTTTTCTATACCTTTGCATCGTGAAACTAAAAACCAGGAAATGGAAGAGCATACTCCCTTGACGATGAAAGACATTGCCCGCGAATTGGGTATCAGCGTGGCAACCGTCTCACGAGCCTTGAAAGACTCGCCCCGTATCTCTGCGGAGCGACGTGCCGCCATTCAGCAATATGCTCGTGAACATAATTTCACCCCAAACGTAATTGCAGAGTCACTGCGCCATTCTAAAGTACAGCCCATCAAAGTCATCGGGGTCATCATCCCGGAGTTCACTCACTTCTACTTCTCGTCCATCCTCTCCGGCATCGAAGAAGAGGCCTCCGCACACGGCTACCGTATCATAGTAGCGCAAAGTAACGAGCAATACGAAAAGGAGGTCAGAATCTGCCAATGGTTCTATGAGAACAAGGTGTGCGGTATCATTGTCTCCCAAGCAAAGGACACTCAGAAGTATGACCATTTCCAACGGTTAATCGATGCTGGCGTACCACTGGTCTTTTACGACCGTATCTGCACAGGCGTCAACGCCAGCCGTGTGGTGGTCGATGACTATATGGGAGCCTATAATGCCGTATCGCACCTGATAGAGACTGGCTGTAACCGTATTGCGTTCTATGGCTCTTCAATGACATTGGAAATCTCCAAGAACCGCTACAACGGTTATAAGGATGCCTTGTTGAAACACGGCATTCAGCCCGATCCGGAACTAATGCGTTTCTGTGACAACCGGACAGATGCTGAAGCGATTACCCCGGAGATTCTCCAAAGTTCCGCCCCCCCCAACGGATTCTTTGCCGTCAACGACGATACGGCAATAGGAATTCTCTATACCGCCAAACGCATGGGCTTCAAAGTTCCGGACGACATCTCCATCTGCGGTTTCACCAACGGTCAGCGTGCCGTTGCCTGTGACCCCATGCTGACTACGGTAGAGCAACGGGGTGTGAAAGTCGGTGAAGAGGCTGCCGACATCCTCATCGGTCATGTGGAAGGCACCATCCCCCGTGACAAGATGGAGCGCCGCATCGTGCGTACCCGCCTAATTATCAGAGGAACAACAAAATAAAAAGCTATGAAACAAAAACCAAATTTATCGTTTTGGAGTTTATGGAACCTAAGTTTCGGATTCTTCGGAGTACAGATTGCCTATGCCCTCCAGAGTGCCAATATCTCACGCATCTTCGCCACTTTAGGCGCCGATCCGCATAACCTGAGTTATTTCTGGATACTGCCCCCATTGATGGGAATCCTGGTGCAACCGATTGTAGGTTCATTAAGTGACAAGACATGGACCCGTTTCGGACGACGTATACCTTATTTGTTTATAGGAGCCACCGTAGCCGTCCTGGTGATGTGCCTGTTACCCAATGCCGGTTCCCTGGGATTGGCAGTCAGTGCAGCGATGATGTTCGGACTCATCGCTCTGATGTTCCTCGACACCAGTATCAATATGGCGATGCAGCCTTTCAAGATGCTGGTAGGTGACATGGTCAACGAGCAGCAGAAGGCTAAGGCATACAGTATCCAGTCGTTTCTCTGCAATGCAGGCAGTGTGGCAGGCTATCTCTTCCCATTTATCTTCACCTTCATCGGCATCAGCAATGTCGCTGAAAAGGGTGTAGTACCAGACAGCGTCATCTGGTCGTTCTATATCGGTGCCGCCATTCTGATTCTGTGTGTCATCTATACGACCTCGAAGGTGAAAGAGTGGAATCCGCAGGAGTATGCGGAGTATAATGGAGTGAATGGGCAGGATGGGATGAACGAGCAGGATGAGCCATCCGGCAACTGGTTCACCTTGCTGCGAAAAGCACCCTCTACTTTCTGGAAGGTAGGATTGGTACAGTTCTTCTGCTGGGCGGCCTTCCTCTATATGTGGAACTACTCGACAGGCGCCATTGCTGAAACCGTATGGAATTCGACCGATCCTGCCAGTGCCGATTTCCAGGCAGCAGGCAACTGGGTGGGTGTGCTCTTTGCTGTACAGGCTATCGGCTCTGTCATCTGGGCTACCGTACTACCCCAGTTCAAGAATACCAAGGCTGCCTATGCCGTCAGCCTCATCATCGGAAGTATCGGTTTCGCCCTCGTTCCGTTTATACATGACGCCTATCTGCAGTTCATCCCCTTCCTGTTAATCGGATGTGCCTGGGCTGCCATGCTTGCCATGCCGTTCACCTTCGTTACCAATGCCCTGCAAGGTTACGGACACATGGGTGCCTATCTGGGCTTGTTCAACGGAACCATCTGTATTCCCCAGATTATCGCCGCTCTCTGCGGAGGTATCGTCCTCTCTCTGGTTGGTAGCCACCAGTCCACCATGATGATGGTGTCGGGTGTGCTTCTAATCGTCGGAGCTGCCTGCGTCACAATCATCAGGCAGAAGTAGATGCAAACGTTTGCATTCCATAACTAAAGAAACTCTCCCCATTTGGTTCAACCGAATGGGGATTTTTTGTACTTTTGTCAGTAGAAACTATAAATACACGCTTATGAAACTATTATTTAACATTGAATACCAGACTACTTTCGGAGAGAGTCTAGTTCTGAATATTCTGTCTGAGGAAGACGCTACGAAGGTTTCGCAGCATAAGATGAACACTTTAGATGGGATGCACTGGTTTTGCCAATTGACAAAAACCGTCAAGGCCGGAACCTTTATCGATTACTACTACAGTGTCTGCCGTGGGGACGAAGAGACTCGTCATGAATGGTTGGTAGAGCCTCACCGAATGGAGTTTACGGCACAAAAGACTACCCGTTATACGGCATACGACCACTGGATTGACATCCCCGAGGATGCCTATATGTATTCTTCCGCCTTCACCGACTGTATCATGGCTTGCCAGCGAGAGCCAAGCATGCCAACGGAGTTCCAACGAACGGTGCGACTGAAGGTTCGTGCACCACAACTCCGCATCGGTCAGCAACTAGGTCTCGTGGGTGCCTGTGGAGCCCTCGGCAACTGGGATGCCAATAAGGCCTTGCCCATGTTCGAACATGAGTATCATGAATGGGTCATCAGTCTTGATGTTTCCACACTACCACAGACCATTGAATTTAAGTTTGTCATGCTGGGCATCGACCATCCTCTCTGGGAGCAAGGCGCTAACCGTACGGTTTCGCTCACTACAATAGAAACAAATGAGATGGTCATCTATGAACTCTCACAATCCAATTTCGCCGTCTATCCTTGGAAAGGTGCCGGAACAGTCATTCCCATATTCTCTTTAAGAAGTAATGGAAGTTTCGGCGTTGGCGATTTTGGCGACCTGAAAATGATGATCGACTGGGCGGATAAAACCAATCAACGAGTCATTCAAGTATTGCCCATCAATGATACCAATATGACGGGTACCTGGCAGGACAGCTATCCTTATAACAGTATCAGTATCTATGCCCTGCATCCGCAGTATACGGACTTCCGCCAGTTACCTGAGATAAAAGATAAGGAGACAAGAGATAAGTTTGAGGCATTACGTCAGGAGCTGAATGCCCTGTCGCAGATCGATTACGAACGGATGTTCTCCGCCAAGATGGACTATCTGCATGAGTTATTCAACCAGGAATGGAAGCGCGTAAAGGCTACCAAGGACTATAAGCAGTTCTTTGAAGACAATAAGGAATGGCTCGTGCCTTATGCTCAGTTCTGCGTCAACCGCGACAAATATGGCACCGCCGAGTTCTCGAAATGGCCCAAAGAAGCCAACAGCCAACAACCAAAGACTAACAGCCAACTTGACTTCTGGTATTTTGTCCAATATAACCTCGACCAGCAGATGCATGCTGCCCACGACTATGCCCGTCAGCACCGGATCATCCTTAAGGGCGATATCCCCATCGGTATCAGCCGTGACGGTGTAGAGGCATGGGTAGAGCCTAAGTACTTCAACCTCAACGGACAGGCCGGTGCGCCACCCGATCCGTTCTCTGCCGACGGACAGAATTGGGGCTTCCCCACCTATAACTGGGACGAGATGCTAAAGGATGGCTGCGCCTGGTGGGTACGCCGCTTCCGCAAAATGGCACAGTTCTTCGATGCCTACCGCATCGACCATGTGTTAGGTTTCTTCCGTATCTGGGAGATTCCTGTACCTGAGAAATCGGGACTGATGGGACAGTTTGCCCCTGCTCTGGGCATGAGCAAGGAAGAGATAGCCGCGTATGGTGTGAACTTCAACGACGGACTCTTCTTGGTCGACCATAAGCGCAACGACCGCTGGCATCCCCGTATTGCCGTACAGTTCCAACAGGCCTACGAGCAGTTAGACGAGGAACAGAAATACAACTTCAACCGCCTGTATAATGACTATTTCTATCGCCGCAACAACCAATTCTGGTATCAGGAGGCAATGAAGAAACTGCCCCGTCTGACACAGGCTACCCGTATGTTGGTATGTGCAGAGGACTTAGGTATGGTACCCGACTGTGTACCCTGGGTGATGAACGAACTGCGCATCCTCTCCCTCGAAATCCAGTCAATGCCGAAAAACGATAAAGTACGCTTCGGTCATCTGTCACAAAATCCCTATCTTTCTGTATGCACCATCTCCACCCATGACATGCCGACGCTCCGTCAGTGGTGGGACGAGGACGAGGAACGCACGCAGGACTATTACAACACGATGCTCTACCGAGGTGATAAGGCTCCGCACCCACTGCCCGGCTGGCTGGCCAAGGACATCGTGAGCCGTCACCTGACCTCACCGTCCATGCTCTGTCTGCTGTCCCTGCAGGACTGGCTCTCCATCAACGAAAAACTACGTCTGCCCGACCAGAATGCAGAGCGTATCAACATCCCTGCCAACCCGCGTCACTACTGGCGTTACCGTATGCATCTGACCATCGAGCAGTTGCTGAAAGCAGACGACTTTAACGAGGAAATCAAGACGTTAATCACACAAAGTGGAAGAAAATAAAGATGAAAAGAACTAAACTATTACTGGCTATCTTGCTGTGTACTTTGACGACGACAGCAACAGAAGTGAAGTCGCCCAACGGCAATATCGTTGTGACCTTCGACGTGAAAGACGGTGTCCCCGTCTATAGTATGACCTACAAGGGAAAGGAGGTCATCAAGCCTTCCCGTTTGGGACTGGAACTGGCAAAGGACAAGCATGCCTCCATGGGCATGAACGAGACCGACTTGATGGACGGCTTCACGATTAAGAACGAACAGACAAGTTCGTTCGATGAAACTTGGCAACCCGTATGGGGCGAGACCAAGGACATCCGTAACCACTATGTCGAGTATGCTGCGACCCTGTCGCAGCAATGGGAGACCAGTGAAGTCACCGCTGCAAAGAACGAACGCGGACGAGCCTTCTACCCCCATGAGCGGCAAATCATTATCCGTTTCCGGGTCTATGACGACGGTATCGGATTCCGTTACGAGTTTCCCCAACAGAAAGAACTAAACTATTTCCTCATCAAAGAGGAACATACCGAGTTTGCAATGGCAGGCGACCATATGGCCTGGTGGCTGCCGGGTGACTACGACACCCAAGAGCAGGAGACCCAGCAGACCCGCCTATCGGAAATCCGAGATCGGATGAAGAAGGCTGTTAACTGGGGTAACTCGTCGGTAGCCGTCTTCTCGGAAACGGGTGTGCAGACCTCACTGCAGATGAAGAGCGATGACGGACTGTATATCAACATCCACGAGGCGGCCTGTCTGGACTATGCCACCATGCATCTCGAACTGGTCGATGCTAAGACAAAGCACCTCACCACCCAACTTGGTGGGGGCAGCAATGCCTACACGCCAAATCCTACCGCTTCTGCATATCCGCTACCACAACCTCTTACTTTCGTAAGTCATCTGACCCCCGATGCTACGGGTCTGAAAGGCTGTATGCAGACGCCCTGCACCACCCCATGGCGTACGGTGATGGTCTCTGATGATGCCCGTGATATGCTGTCCAACAACCTCATCCTAAACCTGAACGAGCCTTGCAAAATTGAGGACACGTCATGGATTCACCCCACAAAGTACTGCGGTGTCTGGTGGGAAATGATTGTGGGACGCGGCAACTGGCATTACACCAACGACTTCCCCAGCATCCAACTGGATAAGATTGACTGGAGCAAGGTAAAGCCCAATGGAACTCACTGCGCCAATAACGAGACGGTGAAGCGCTACATCGACTTTGCTGCCAAGAACGGACTCGACGAGGTGTTGGTGGAAGGCTGGAACGTCGGATGGGAAGACTGGGCGAATATGTGGAAACGTGACGTTTTCGACTTCGTGACACCCTACCCTGACTTCGACATCAAGATGCTCAACGACTATGCCCATGCCAAAGGCGTAAAAATCCTGATGCACCACGAGACCTCTTCTTCGACGCAGAACTACGAGCGACATATCAAGGAGGCGTATGACCTGATGAACAAATACGGCTACGATGCCGTGAAGACAGGTTATGTGGGTGACATCATCCCCCGTGGCGACCACCACTATTCACAGTCGATGAACAACCACTACCTCTACGTCATCCAGGAGGCTGCCAAGCACCATATCATGGTCAACGCCCACGAGGCCACCCGTCCTACGGGTATCTGTCGAACCTATCCTAATCTAGTAGGTAACGAGTCAGCCCGTGGCACAGAATATGAGGCCTTCGGCGGTAATCGGCCTGACCATACCTGTATTCTGCCTTTCACCCGTCTGCAAGGTGGCCCAATGGACTATACCCCTGGTATCTTCGAGACTCAGCTCTCCACATGGAGCAAAAATACGTCATGGGTACGCTCTACCCTCGCCGGACAACTCGCCCTCTACGTGACGATGTACTCGCCCTTGCAGATGACTGCCGACCTGCCCGAGAACTACGAGCGCTTCGACGATGCCTTCCAGTTTATCCGTGATGTCGCCTGCGACTGGGACGACAGCAAATACCTGGAAGCAGAGCCTGCCGACTATATCACCGTCGCCCGTAAGGCGAAAGGTACCGACAACTGGTTTATTGGTGGCAAGTGTGACGAGAACGGCCATCAGAGTGTCATCAGACTCGACTTCCTCGACAAGGATAAGAAATACAACTGCACCATCTATGCCGATGCCAAGGATGCTCATTACGAGAAGAACCCCAAGGCGTATGTCATTACCAAGAAAGTGGTGAAGGCTGGCGATGTCCTCAAACTGACAGAGGCTGCAGGTGGTGGATTTGCGGTGTCGCTGATGGCGAAATAAGGAGTTATGGAGTGAAAGAGTTATGGAGTTATGAAGAATCTATTAATCCCATTCCTGTTCATGGCAGCGACTGCTCAAGCACAAGATTTCGATTTCAAGGAAGTAACATATACTCCAGAGGCAACAACCTTCAAGTTGTTCGCCCCTGACGATGCCGAGTGCTATGTCAAGACAGGCAATCAAAAGATAAAGATGACCAAGGCTGGCAACTGCTTATGGACAGCCACCGTCAAAGGCAACCTAAAAGGGCAGTCCTATGTGTTTGATGCCGGTCATGGCGAGACTCCTGGTGTCTTTGCCAAGGCTGTCGGTGTCAACGGCAAAGAGGGCTATATACTCGACCTGAGCGACACTAATCCCGCAGGATGGGAGAATGACCGCCGGCCAGGATGTAAGTCACCTGCCAATCTGGTCATCTATGAGATGCATCATCGCGACTTCTCCATCGCCCGTCCAAATGCCCAGCACCCCGGTAAGTTCCTTGCACTGACAGAGCCTTGGGCTATCGAGCACTTGAAATCATTGGGTGTGAACGCCATCCATATCCTACCCTCTTACGACTACGGCTCCGTGGATGAGACAAAATTGAATCAGGCCCAGTACAACTGGGGCTACGACCCTGTCAACTATAACGTGCCCGAGGGCAGCTACTCCACCGACCCTTACGATCCCGCCTGCCGCATCCGCGAGTTCAAGCAGATGGTACAGGCCTTGCATAACGCAGGCATCCGCGTCATCCTCGACGTAGTGTATAACCACACCTACGATATCGAGCACTCCAATTTCCAGCGCACCTATCCCGACTACTACTACCGTACAGTGTCCCCTAAGTTAGGGGGCTTAGAATACAGCAACGGCTCTGGCTGCGGCAACGAGACCGCTTCAGAACAGCCGATGATGCGCCGCTTCATGCTGGAGAGCGTCAAGTACTGGATTAACGAATACCATATTGACGGCTTCCGCTTCGACCTGATGGGCTGTCATGACATTGAGACAATGAACGCCATCCGTCAGATGGTGGACGAAATCGACCCCACCATCTTCATCTATGGAGAGGGATGGAGTGCCGGAGCCTGTGCCCTACCCAACGAACAGCTGGGCATGAAGGCGAACATTAGTCGTATGCCTCGCATTGCCGCCTTCTCGGACGAGATCCGTGATGCCCTGCGCGGTCCGTTCTCCGACGACACCAAAGGCGGCTGGCTGGCAGGAGAGCCTAACTGCGAAGAGTCACTGAAATTCGGCATCGCCGGTGCCATCCAACATCCACAGGTCGACATGACAAAGGTTAACTACTCGAAAGTCCCTTGGGCTATCGAACCGACCCAAATGATCAGTTACGTAAGTTGTCACGACGACATGTGTCTCGTTGACCGTCTCCTTGCCTCCATCCCAGGGGTAGGTGGGGACGAACTCATCCGCCTCGACCTCCTCGCCCAGACAGCCGTCTTCACCTCTCAAGGCGTTCCTTTCATGCTCAGCGGTGAAGAACTTTTGCGTGACAAGAAGGGAGTACATAACAGTTATGAGTCGCCTGACAACATCAACCGCCTCGATTGGTCGAACCTCCAGAAATATCCCGAGGTTTTCGAGTATTACAAACAGCTCATTGCCCTGCGTCAGCACCATCCCGCCTTCCGACTAGGTCGTGCCGACTTAGTATGCAAGCATTTGGAGTTCCTGAAGGCACCCCGTCAGGTCGTCGCCTTCCGACTGAAAGACCTTACAGGCATTGACACGTGGCAGGATATTATCGTCATCCTGAATGTCTCTAAGAAGCCCCAACGCATGACCATCCCCAAAGGCAAATACACGATCGTCTGCCAAGATGGGAAAATCGATGAACAGGGTTTAGGAACCATCAACGGGAAGACGCTTTCAATCTCCCCCCAATCCGCCGTAATCTTATATCATTAATCGACAAATCAAAAAGCCCGGATCTTCTCAGACCCGGGCTTCGCACAATGTAAAGTTCTAAAAATTACCCAATGGGTAATGCCTTATTTACCAGCAAGGCCGTCTGCAAATCCTGCATAGGCATGCGTGCGGTTGTAATTCTTATCCCAGAGACCATACAGCTGCTGGTGTGTCCAGCTCACGTCTGGAGCAGCATCGATGGCTGTCCAGATACAGAAGCCATACTGCTGGGCAGCAGGTATGATAGTGACGTACTGTGTAATCAGCCACTTGTAGAAAGCAGCCACCTTACGCAGCTGAGCGTCAGTCATATTCTCTACTGCTATGTTGTTGCCTTGCTCATCGGCAAATGCAATATCCAGCTCACTGACACGTACCAGCTTACCAGAAGCAGCTAACAGCTTGAACATCTCAGTGATGTGCTTCTCCTTGCTTGCCTGAATATCAGGATTACTCTGGTACGTCAAGTGCATCTGGGTGCCGATACCATCAATCTTGGTAACACCGTCAGCCTCCCAACGTTTGATCCAGGCAACGAGACTCTTCAACTTAGCGTTGTTGTCCCAGTCGCTCTCAAGGTTGTAGTCGTTGACGAACAGCTTAAGATCCTCTGGACCATACTCACGAGCCTTGGCTACAACGGTACGAACATAGTCGATATCACCGAGGTAATCCTGCCAGTAGAAATCAGAAGGCTTAGTTCCGTCAGGATCATGCTGCAGGGCATATACACCCTCAGAATCAGGATCACCGCCAGAGATAGCCTCATTAACGACATCCCAAGCCTTAACTCTGCCAGCGCAGGCTTCCATCATGCCGCTGACCCACTTATCCATAGCACCAGTCAGCACTTCCTTCTTCTCCTCAGGAGTCAATGGAATAGTATTCATACTTACCAATTCACAAACAGAAACATTCTTCACCGTATAGGTTCCCACATAGTCACCTGATTGCAAAAGGATATGAACACCTGTTGCGTCACCAACAGGAGTAAATGAGATATCCACCGTCTTTTCGTTGTCATCAAAACTTATGGAACCTGTCTTGATATCATTTCCCCATGCTCCAATCACATAGTGTAGATTATTATTGTTAGGGCTTCCCTTCAACGTAACATGCATCACATACTTCGTATCACCCTTTACGGAGATGCCGTCACCGACCATATACTGCAACTCCCAGAAACCAGAAGTTGTTCCTGACGTTGTAATGGTCAGACCGTTAGAATCTACTGAAGGACCACTGGTGACGGCTGCTGGGAATTGTCCCCACATAGAATAGCTTCCAGCTTTTGTCCAGTCTTGTGAATAGATTTCCTGTTCTACCTCAACTGCAGGTGTCTCCAAAGATATCAGCTCTACCTTTCGAACAGTATAGGTACCTGCAAAATCGCCTGACTGCAACATGGCGTGTACACCATCTAAATCAGCATCAGGTGTGAACTTAATATCCGTTGTTTCCCACTCAGTAGTAAAAGGTATAGAGCCTGTCTTCAGATCAGTACCCCAAGGACCTACAACAAAGTGAGCACTGCCCGCTGTAGCACCTTTCATCTCAACACGCAAGATGTATTCCTGATTGGCTTTCAATGTCATGTGATCAGCAATAAAATACTGCACGGTCCAGAACTCTGCAACAGTACCAGTAGTGGTCAGCGAAAGGCCGTTGCCATCAACAACAGGACCTGATGTAATCTGGCTATTGAACTGTCCCCACATGGTATAGGAGCCTGCAGTAGTCCAATCCTGCGTATACTGAACATTTTCAATTTTTTGGTCAGGATCGACATCCAGCTCCTTGTCCTTAATCAAGCTCTTCAGCCACTTCACGGGTTGCTGTGAATGCCAGGCAAGGGTATGACCATAGACATTCATACCATTCTCTTCGGCATTCATCAGGAATGTTTCAACGGTACCAAAGTCCATACCACCATTATCGTTCACAATAGAGGCCATCTTCATCTCGTTACCGGCAACAATCTCATCGAAGTTGGCGTTGGCAAGACGAGTCCACATACCATTGGCATTGTAATCGGTAGCAGCAAGTGCCATGCCCAACTTGAAGTCGGGCGACACTTTGCTGTTTTCACTCTTATATTCTTTCAATGCATCATAGTCAGCGAGATACTCCATACCCTCAATAGAGGCTGGCTTCTCAAAGGCATACTCCAGCGGATCCATGTCGGCACACGAAGTGAGCACCGCTGCAGCCAGAAGCATTGTACCTAAAAACTTATTTGTATGTTTCATTTTTTAATCGGTTTAAATCTGAAACTTGAATTACTTTTCCTCAATCTTGAACCATTCAGCCTTCACACCACGGTCACGAACGACGAGGGTGTCCTTGGTGGCACGGGTGATTCCATCATACTGAAGAGTGTAGTCCAGATAAAGGACATCACGGTCCTTGTTACCCCAGCTGTTCTTGTCGCCTTTGGCAACGAACTTACCGCTACCGTTCACCGTAAACACGGTGGGGTCAGGAGAAGACAACGTACAATTACCTTCTGCGTCAAAGCTGAGCTGGATATTGCACGTCAGGTTATTACCAGCCTGATCCTTCACTGTATGAGCCCACTGTACAGCATTCTTGCCCTTTGTAGTGAACTGATTCTGCAGCACCTCATCCTTCTCGACAAACTCTGCATGACGCTTCTCGATGCCGATCTTAGCACCAGAATAGGAATCTACACCACGGCGCAAGTAGTTAGACTGGTACTTGCTGATGTACCTCACTGCATAGAGGGTATAGTTCTTAGGCTGTACTGACCAGTTGGAAGCGAACTGAAGAACAGGTTGAGCAATGCCGTCCTGAGGCGTTCCGCTAAGGATACTGTCAGCATTCTCCACTTGCGTCATCTTCACGGGAACTACGTAGTTAACCTCAGTTGCCAAGGGATCATTGAAGAAGGCATCCTCCAGATGAATCTTCACGCCACCCAGCACCTGACCGCTCTTAATCACGATCCGAGGATCACCGACGATGGTGTAATAGTTGGCTGGCATGGGAACCACATCACCACCACCAGCGAACTGGATACCATTACAGAGTGAGTTGTCGAAACTCAGATCGATAATCACGTCCTTGGTATTCTCATAGACACCGCCAATCGTTGCCATAATCTGGAAGTTTTGCTCGTTGTCCATCGAGTTGTCAGTAGTCAGATCCTCACCAAAAGTGATGGTACGGATCGGGCTCTGATAAGCAAAGTACACTGCTGTGTTCTTGTCTGAGTTTGGATTATCGTAGTCGGGGAAACTCCAATCTCCATTCTTACAGGCTGTCAGAAAGAACACCGCCAGCAGCATATTGGTTATATACAATATTTTCTTGTTCATAGCTTTTAGAATTTTACAATGTTAGTTATTTCTGTCTTCCCAACCATTATTCTGCTTGAGTTCAGAGAATTTGAGCAGTTCGCTGTAAGGAATGGGGCCATAGTACATATAGTCCTGATACTTACGTTCCTCAACATCGAATACCGTATAGTGGTTGTTGGAAATACGCATACCCTTGGCTTTTTCATTCAGTTTTGTGACATCAAGCTTCCAGCGACGGAGGTCCCAGAAACGGAAACCCTCGAAGCAGAGCTCGATACGACGCTCGTTGCGGATGAGTTCACGCATCAGGCTCTTATCACCCTTACACTTCTCCAGATAGGTATCAGAGCCATAAGCACCTTTACCTGCACCGGCACGCTGGCGGATAGCCTTAATGACGTCATAGGCAGAGAAACCGTTAGAACCGGTACCTGTGGGACCCCAAGCCTCATTGGCTGCTTCCGCATAGCCGAGGAAGAACTCCGTATAACGCATCCAAGGCTTCACATGCACCTGTCCTGTAGCATTGCTAGGATTACAAATCACATCCTCTACCAAGAGCTTTCTCATATAATAGCCTGTACGGGTAGAACGTCCGTCAAAATGGTTGAGGGCATCGTCGGTGGTACCGTCCTCAGCAGTGATAATGGTCTGTCCGCTCACCTTTGAACCGTTGGTAACGACATAAAGGGCAAGACGCGGATCACGGTTCTCATATGGATTCTGTGGGTCATAGTCAGCAGACTCACTGATCGGTGTACCATCTGCCATCGGGAAGGCATCCACAAAGTTCTGAGAGGGGTTCACGCGTCCATTTCCATATAATGTCGGTGGGAAGTTCTGCTTCTCAATGCAACCGCCATCGCTGGTGGCATCATCACCACCCTTGTTGGAACGCCACAGGATTTCGGGAGAATTGTATCCTGCCTCCCATTTCTCCATGGCCTTATATTCTGTGTACCAATGATGACCATCGGGGTCCATCTGGGCGATAGGATTGGAGCCAAGACCTTTCAGCACCTCTGCCATACGGTTGGCAGCGTCGTCCCATGTCACGCCAGAACCCTGGTTGTAAGCGGGGCTGGCAGCCAGCAAGGCAGCCTGGGCACGTACAGCCCTGGCAACACGGGCACTCATACGGTTCTTGGCATGGTCGCCAAAGACACGCGAATATGTAGTGGCTGTGGCACCTACTGCAACATATTTGGCAGGAACAGCACTGTTGTCAGAAATATCACCATAATCCTCTGGCAGATACTTGATGGCCTGTTCCACGTCGGAATTCAGTTGTGCAAGACACTCTGCAAATGTGTTACGGGGTTTGTTAAAATCAGAAGCCACTGTCTCCGACTCCGTCAGGATGGGGATACCCAACAACTGATCGCCTGCCCATCCGGCATGAGCCATCAACAAGTGATACATATAGAAGGCACGCATACCATATGCCTCACCCAGGAAGCGCTCCTTGTAAAGTTCTGCGGCAACAGGCTCGTTTGCCCATTCTACATTGGGTGCCAGTTCAATCATCTGGTTGATATACTGCCATGAACCACGCAGGTAGCGCCAGTTTTCCATCGGGTTGTTGTCAGCACGCCAGGAACCCAAAGCCATACGGCGGTACTGGTTGTTCACGTCGTTGATAACCGCATCGTCGGTTGCCACCTCCGTCCATTTCCACCATTGGTCAGCATTCTGTCCTAAGGGGTTACTGATATAGGCATGTCCCAACAGACCGACAGCCCACTGAGGCATATCCTCCAACTGACTCATATCCTTATGGTTCTCGACAGCTGGACTGAACGCGTCATCGCAGCTGACCAGAGAGGCCATCATCGGAGCTATGATTGTAAGTATTGCTACTTTTCTAAATTTTTTCATATCTTTATTCTGTTTTAGAATTACATTGTTTAGAACGAAGCTTTGAAGCCAATGCTGTAGTAGCGTGTCTGAGGTGCACTGCCGACATTCATCTCCAGCAGTTTGCGCTCCTTGGCAATGGTCAGCAGGCTGTTGCCGGCGATATAGACATCCAGACCCTTCACAAACTTGGCGAATGTATTGGCAAATACACTCTCCGGGAAGCTGTAGGTCAGCTGTACCTTACGGAGTGTGAAACGACTGTTGCTGTACATCCAGAAGTCTGAATAACGGAAGTTGTTGTCACCATTGGAAGTGGTCAGACGAGGATAAGCTGCATTAGGATTAGCCAGATAGATATTTCCTAACTCATCAACTACTTGCTGAGCAGTTTCACGGGCAATCTCAGAGTACTTACCGGTACCGCGCATCCAGAAGTAAGTGTTGTCCTTCATGCCATGACCACCCAGATAGAGGTTACCCATAGTGAAGAAGGTGAAGTTCTTCCATTTGAGGGTGAGGTTGATACCGCCCATGAAGGGAGAGTCCCAACGACCGAGGAATACCTCATCGTTGCTGTCGATCTTACCGTCGTTGTTCTGGTCAACGTAGCGGATATCACCGACCTTAACTTCACCGAAGGTCTGTGAAGGAGCCTCGTCAATCTCAGCCTGAGACTGGAAAAGACCCATGCTCTGCAAACCCCAGTAGCCGTTAAGCGCCTGACCCATACGGCTCTGATAAGCATACTCGTAGTTCTCATCACGCTTGTCGGCTGTGCTCTTGTACCACATACCGCTGAAACCTAACTTCATGTCCACCTGACCGATTTTCTTGTTAAAGTAAACGCTGAAGTCGATACCAGTGCGCTTATCGGCATTGAAGTTGACATAAGGAATGATAGAGGAGCTGGGATAGCCCTGCTGAACGAAGTAGCTCGGGTAGAGCGTCTCAACACGTGCCAGACCACCGTCCATCTTATTGGTAAAGAAGTTGAAGTCGAAGGTAATCATCTTGTTCCACAAAGAACCGCGAAGACCGATATTGAACTCCTTACGCTTTACATAGGTCATATCGAAGTTATCACCACGCTGGAACTCCGTAGCAGCCATACCTCCGTTATCAGCCCATTGGTACCAACCACCAGACTGCATCACGGACTTATAGAGATAATAGCCACCATAATAGCGCTCATCAGAGCCAACGTTTCCGGTAGCGATATCCAGATCCTGGTTGATGACGCTATACGAAGCGGTCAGCATCAGGTCATCTACGAAAGTATCCTTCAGGATGTCCTTGGTAGGACGCCATCCTAACGTGAAGGATGGTGAGAAAGCGGTGCGGTTGCCCTCCGGCATCTTGGTAGAATAAGGAATGGCGGCACTGAAGTCAAAGTAATAGGTGTGGTCGTAGTTGTAAGACAACTGCAAGCCAAGGTTCACATTGGTAGCACGGTGGTACTGACCATTGTGCTGGGTCTGCCAGAGATTAGCAAGGAACATACCGAACACATTATGCTTTTCAGCGAAGGTGCGGGCATAGTCGAACTGACCGGATAAATTATAGGTATAACGATAGGCAGAGTTGCTGATATTCTCGTCACCCGTCTTATGGTCATTGTTATACTGGACGAGACCGCTCAACTGGTCATAACCTGCTGCATCATTCCACTTATTCTCCTCTACAGAGAAAGTGGCATACTGGTTGTTGTAGCCCTGGTTGTAGGTAGAGGCATAGTCAATACCATACTTGAGACGGAACATCAGGCCCTTCACCAGAGAGTTCAGATTAACGTCAAACTCCGTATTGAACTGGAACTGACGGCTTACATACTTGTTGTCACCGGCTGCAAAGGCGTCGGCATAGGGATTGGTCATATTGGCCTGAGTACCTCCAAAGAACATATCGCCCTGCAAGTAGTCACTATTACGGACCATGTCCAAAGAAGCCTTGTCAGCAGGATCAATATAGCTGATAGGTACCAACGGAGACACCAGATGCGGACGCAGGGAGGCCGACTGTGCCCACCAGTCTGTACGGGCAGTGAAAGCATCGTAGAAGGTTACATTGGCATCTGCCTTGAAAGACAGCACCTTGTTGAGTTCTACGTCAATGTTACCACGAACGAAGAAACGACTGGTGTAGTTGTCTTTCGCATTACCCACCTTCAGGGCGGAAGACTCCCGATAGTAACCTACCGTCGTGTAATACTTCATACGGTTGCTGCCACCGGTCACCTCCATAATACCCTCGTAGCGGGTATATGCCTTCCTCAGATAGTCCTCAGAGAGCATATTGAAATTTGGATAGCGATAGGGGTTCTCACCGGAAGCAAAATGGTAGATGTCCTCATCCGAATAGGCAGGAGTCAAGCCGTCATTGAAACGGGCTTGGTTATAGTAACTCATATACTCGGCTGATCCGAGGTACTTGGGATACTCTTTGGGAACATAGAGTCCGCCATTGGCATGGACTTTGATACGCAGGTCACCCTCCTTACCACGCTTGGTGGTAATCATGATGACACCCTTAGCGGCACGAGGACCGTAGAGAATCACGGCCTGAGCACCCTTTAACAGGGTAATCTGGTCAATCTCGGTCGGGAGCACGTTATTGGCGTCACGTACCATTCCATCGACAACGGTCAGGTATTCATCATTACCCCAGATGTTGCCGTTGAAACCGCCGACCACATTGTCAACAAACGTCAGGCTATAGCTGTCAAATGCCTTATCTGACAGTTCCTTCATGTCGATGACAGATACGCCACCCAACAAGTCCTGTTGGTCTACTGAGCGGAATGCCACATTGACAGGTGCGGCATCTGCCTCTGTCTCTGTCTCCGTCTGTGCTAAAACAGGCGTGACTGTCGACAAAGCCATGATCGCTGACATATATAATATCTTATGTTTCATAGAATCTTTCATCTTTAATGTTAAATCTTTCATTTCAAGAATTATTCCCAACCGGGGTTCTGCTTGAACTCGGGATACATCATCACATCTTCATTCTTGAAGGGGAGCCAGTAATGCTTGGCACTGAGTTTACGCTCGATAATCGTAACTTCTCTCCAGTTCTTGACTTCATTTTCCTTCGGATCAACGGTGATGTCAAGGTTTGGATGATACTTGTCTTTATCAGGGTCAATCTTTGCACCAGGAACACGGTCAAATAACACTCTGGTCTTGATGTTATAGGGATAGACTGTCAATAGTTTCCAACGACGAAGGTCGTTGAAACGATGTCCCTCAAAGGCCAACTCAACAGCACGCTCACGGCGAATCTCGTCCATGAAGTAATTAGGATTACCTGTATAACGCTCATCTACGTTAGCCACACCGGCACGCGTACGGATGGTGTTAACGGCTTCCTCTGCTGTCAAAGCGTAGGTAGCAGACTTGGCTTTAGCACCACCATAACCCATATCCACAGCCTCGGCATACATCAGATAAACGTCAGCAAGACGCATCCAGGAGAGGTGGATGTGGAAGGCGTTAGACCATCCGCTATGACCATTGTCAATCAAATTACAATCATTAGAAATGAACTTATACTCATAATATCCCGTACGACTTCTGTGAAGGTCTTGTATACCATTGCCACCCTCATAAAGATTAGCATACTGGAAATCATATTTGTTGGGATCAGAAGGCTCACCACTGAACATCTTCACGCCATCATACCTAATATTATAATAGAAACGCGGGTCACGATTCTTCCAAGGATGGGTCTTATCCCACTCTGGATTAGCACCACCAACGGTAGGCTCCAGAGGCAAACCGTTCTCTGTTCCGAAATAGTCCACATAGTTGGCTGCGGGATGCAATACGATACCGTCACCATCAGCAATCTCCTTCGGTCCATAGACGTTGGCCTGACGCCAGTAAGAGTCGGCACCATAGGAAGGGCTACGCATAATGGCCTCTGTGCCACCAGGCATCAACCAGTTCTGCTTCTGTGTCCAGAACAGGGTATGATAGTCCTCAAAGGGAACCAAAGCATATTGTGTCTGACCACCTTCCACCAGTTTCAGAACCTGACCAAAGGCATCAGCCGCACGCTTACAATAGGAAGCATCATACTTATAGGTGTCACCTGTAGCGTCAATACCGTTCACCATCAGTGGGCTACCGGCATAAAGCAGCGCCTTACCCATGTAAGACAGTGCCCAAATCTTGTTAGGACGCAATTCATTGTTACCTTTACCAATTTGTTGTCCCGTAGCAGTATTATCCCAGTTGATGGGCAGCAGGTTAGCAGCCTCCTGGAAGTCAGCCACCATCTTCTCGGCACACTCCTGGAAAGTCTCACGAGGGAGGTCAAACTGTGCTCCCGGATCCAAAGGCTCCGTGATATAGGGAAGACCACCCCAATAGGTGCAAAGCTCGAAATAGAACCACGCACGGAAGAAAAGCAACTGACCTTTAATCAGGTTACGCTGTTCCGTAGTAGCATCTGTCAGCAGACCGTCCTCCAAAGCCTTCAGACCGATGTTGGCCTGACGGATGCCAAACCAGCTACCACCCCAGAGAGATTTGCTAAAACGATCATTATCAGTATTCCAAGAACGATCCAGGAAACAAGCTGAATTGTTGAAATAGCCACGGTAGTTTCCATTATCTACCATCGCGGTAAAGATGCTGTTTGCCCAACCACTATCAAAAGTATGGACTTCGTCCTCACCCCAGTTAAAGCAGCTGGTCCAGTGGCTCTTTGCCACATCAGGGATGACGCTATACATGACTTCCACAAATCCCTGGAAATTGTTGAAATTCTTAAACGCATCCTCTTTCTGGAGGACAGACTCCGCGTCTTTCTCCAGATAGTCGGTACAGGAGGTCATGCTGAATGTACCGGCCAGCAATGCGCACAGAATATATATGAATGATTTTTTCATTTTTCTTCTATGAATTAAAGTGTAACTCTAAGACCAAAATTGAAACGACGCGATGTAGGATATGCACTCCATCCACCCGTATTCGACTCACGGTCGTCAGGCATCTTTGTCCAAAGAATGAGGTTGTTACCGTTGACGTACAACTTCAGGCTTTGCAGACCGATAGCCCTCAACCATTTCTCCTTAGAGAAGGTATAGGCAATCTCCGCATATTTCAGACGCACATAAGAGCCGTCGAACATAAAGCGGGTACCATTGGTGTATTGGCTGGCCTTCACGTTCGAGCTCCAACGAGGCAGGGGAACATCGGCATTCTGATTGTCGGGAGTCCAATAGCTGCCTTCATGATAACCGGAAGTACGGGCATCTGCCAAACTCTGCAGGCTGACATAGCGGGAAACGTTGTTCGTGCCATAGAATTGGACGAAAGCGCTCCATCCCTTCCAGTCTGCACCAATCTGGAGATTCATAGTGTTCTGAGGAACAGATGAGAATCCATAGGGGATATTATCATTCACAGAAATCACACCGTCGGCATCATAGTCAAGGATGATATAGTTACCGGGCATACGGTTGTCGTCATATTCATCATGGGCGGTACTTCCATACAGCTCATCCCAGTTGTTGTAATAGCCATGATCTAAATAGGTATAGGTCTGATCAATGGTCTTACCCACCTTTTTCTGATACTCAGGTGTCAACTTCGGGTCGTCACGCTCCTCAATGGTATTGGTAGCATGGGTGAAAGCGAGATTACCCCAGAGACGCAGGTTCTTGTTCAACTGCTTGTTGAAACGGAGATCCAACTCATAACCAGAACTCTTTACCTTACCAAGGTTGGCTACAGGAGCAGAACCTCCATAATAGGAAGGAACGGCACGGTCGCCACCATCAACCAAAATGTCGGTACGCTTCTCATGGAAGTAGTCGAACGAACCGGTAATCAGACCGCCAAGGAAACCGAAGTCAAGAGCAAGGTCAAGCTTCTTGGCTTTCTCCCAATGCAGGTCGGGGTTTCCTTCCTGGGTCAGTTTCCAGAAAGTATAGGCACTGCCTGGGAAGTCAGGAGAACCTGTACCGGAAATACGCGTACGAACATTGCCGCTGTTTGCCCAAGTGTCACGGTACAGCCAACGTCCTTGTTTGACATGGTCGTCACCGATTGCACCATAAGAAGCACGGAGTTTCAACATATCGATGATATGCTTCTCACGCAGCTTTTTCATGAAAGGCTCCTCACTGAGCATCCATCCGATAGCACCAGAGCTGAAGAAAGCAAAACGGTTGTCTTTGGAGAAGATTTCAGATCCGTTATAGGCACCGTTGTACTCGAAGAAATACCTGCTCAGGTAGTTGTAAGTAACACGGAATACCCAGTTCTCACGGAGATGAGGAGCTTCAGAACCTGTAGCATAACGCTCACGGCTGAAGTTCGCCATGGCACCAACGGTGTGGTCACCGAAAGTACGGTTATAGTTCAACTGTGCAGAGTAGTTCGTACGACGATAGGTGGCCCCGTCATTGACACCACCGGAACCATAGCCCCAGTTATTATTGTTCTTATAGTCAAATTTATAGTTCGTTTCCGGCTGTACGTCTGACACACCAATACCCGTGTCGGGATCGATCCAATAATGAGCCTCATCCTCCCAGTCGTTGGTATCGTCGACACCACGTCCAGACTCCTGGAATGCATTATCGAAGGCAAGCTTAAACTGGAAGTTCAAACCTTTGGTAATAAAACTCAGATCCTGCTCCAAAGTGAAGTCGGTATTCAAACGGTCAGTCGTGGTATAACCGATACCACCTGTGCTCAAGTACTCCATGGAGTTCTGGGCAGCCTGCGTGGGGTTGGGATCATAGTAACCCCACATGCCATTGTCATACAAGGGACGGAAAGCACCAGGAGCGATACCATAGAAAGCGGACCATACAAGGTTCTCGTACTGAGCCTGTGTAGCCTTGCGTACGGCATGAGAACCAGAGAGGTTGACATGCAACTGCGTTGTCTTGGTCAGGTTGAAGTCCAAGTTACTACGTACGTTGATACGGTCGTAGGAGAAACCTGGGTCATAACCACGGGTATTGGGTACCTTCTTATAAAGGTCACCCTCATGGGCGTAGTCTACGTTGGCGAAGTACTTCACGAACTTAGAACCACCGGATACGTTCACGTTGACATTATAAGAAGTGGCTGCACTCTTCAGCAACTCATCAATCCAGTCAACGTTCGGATAACGCTCCCACTCTGCACGGTTGGCAGGGTTGCGGTATTTGTTCATAATCGTCTGCGGAGTGAACTTTGCCCATGAAGTGGGATCGTATGCCAACTCTTTCTCAATCGCCATATTACGGAGATCCAGTGCATCGTAGGCATCCATGGCATCAGGCAGCTTGGAGTATGACTTCAAAGTCATGTTGGCATTGATGTTGATGGTGGCCTTACCCTCCTGACCACGCTTGGTGGTAATCAGGATAACACCGTTAGCACCACGCACACCGAACACGGCAGTTGCAGATGCGTCCTTCAGCACGGAAATGTTGGCAACAGAGTTGATGTCCACACTATTCATGGGACGCTCGATACCATCCACAAGAATCAGAGGCTCACCACCGTTCCAAGAGTTGGTACCACGGATGTAAATCTGTGGATCCTCCTCACCCGGCTGACCGCTCGTACTCATGGTGACCACACCAGGCAGGTTACCGGCGAGGGCCTGTCCAAGGCTCGTCACACCACCAGTGCGCTCCAACACTTTGGAATCGGCCTGAGTGATAGCACCCACAACAGAGGCTTTCTTCTGCTGACCGAAACCTACAACTACGACTTCTTCGAGTTCGGTGTCGTCCTGCAGCGTAATGTTGAATGTACGCTGGTTGCCGACCTTTACCTCACGAGAGGTCATTCCGACATACGACACTACGAGGGTCGATGACTCGGAAGGAACCTTCAACGTAAAGTTACCATCGAAATCAGTCACTGTTCCAAGGGAAGTGTTTCCCTTCACGACAACAGAAGCTCCAATCAGAGGCTCCGAATTGTTGTCAACGACTGTTCCTTTCACGGTAACACCCCCCCCACCTTGCGCTTGCAACTGGAGAGAGAATGCCATAAGCATTAAAACCGCGGGGACAGCCCTTTTGATCAATTGCTTTAGATTTCTCATTGTTACTAAATTTGATTCATCGGTTTGTATTTTGTTAGTGTTAATATATGAAAATTCGCGGTTCAATTTAACATAGTGGATGCAAAATTAAACTATTTTTGTATTATATATATAAAATAGTGTAACAGAAACTTTGTTATTTGTAACATGTTTTAAAAATTTTTACTTTTCCGGACTTTGTCACCGCTTTGATGATACAAATACCGTGGGTTGGCGCTACAATTCGTGCACCTGACAAGGTGTAATATTCCCGACTGACAATCTCATCGACAACACCATTCTCGATGATTCCCGTCGGATTCACACCGTCGTCACTGAGGTACACCTTATTTATATATATAGGAGAACTACCGTAGGACCAGATGCCTGCAAAATAGACATGAGAGGGGTCGAGGTTCCGATTGGCATCCGTCATCTGGCCAGCATTATCATTCCACACTTTCAGATTATGCAGATTGAGCGCTAATTTCGTGTTACTTCCAAAAGAAGTCTCGGTATGAGGTCCCCAACAACTGCTAACGTCAAACATACGGAACACTGCCCCTGCACTTTGAGCTTCTTTCAGTTCGATAACCAAATAGTTATAGGCAGAAATGTCGATTCCATCGGGATATTGCCAACCGCCATAGCCATATTGACCCGTTTTCAGAGCACCCGTTGTCTCATTAAAAGAACCAGTGCCAATGATGCTGGGATTAAGTAAGCCATTTGTCAGGGGGAAGAAAGAAAGCACCTTAACAGAAATCTGGAACGGATGAGAACCGCCTTGCGGATCGGTGTATGCAACACTAACTGTCGTCTCACCCGGGTTTTGCGCAATCAGATTACCACCATAGTTAATAGCTACTGACGGATCTGCCACCGTATATTTGGCATCGCCAGCCACATTGGCCTGATGACCATCTGCATAGGTCGCTATCAAGAATAAAGGAGAGGTTCCGCCTTGTATCATTTCACAGGAGGTTGTCAGCAACTCTACCTTTGTCACCTTTTTATAATCTTCTGAAGTGCGCTGAGCAGCATACTCCTGATACCAACGGTAGCAAGGACGTGGACATGCCTCCCAGTCGGTCAGGAATGTCTGGCCGTCAGGGGCAGCATCGTTATACTTGGCCAGTTGTTCAGCCCCAGTAAAAAGCAGCCAACTGACATTACCACAATCATCACACAGTTTCTTGAAATTGGCACCGAAACCTTGACCGCCAGCCACTCCCGTGGTAGAGAAAGCGAAAGAAGCACGCGGGTCATAATAGACCGTACCATCAGTATTGGTATGCTTAGTGCTATACTTCAACGGGGCCCAGTCCATTTCCGTCACCACGACAGGAGCCACATTGGAGACGGGAGCAATCTGTTCGTCCCATCCTTTTTTAAAATCAGCGTAGTTGACAACCACCTCTTCACCGTAGCCACCATTATACCAACCGGGATAGCAGTGGATGGCAAAACCGATATTCTCATCTTGAATGCGATGCTTTACATAACCAGCATACTGAGCCTGATATCCCAGACCTGGGACAAGCAGAATATTGTTGCAGTGTTGGCGCATGACATCGACAACGGCCTGGAAATACTGAGCGATTTCCTTGTCTCCAGCTCGAGAACCATCACTGTGATAGATATGGATAGGTTCGTTGGCCAATTCAAACATCACACAACCGTTGTTCTTGAGTTTTGGATGTTGGGCAACATACCCCCATACCTTAATAAGATACTGTTGATAGGCATCACCGACAGAAATGTGCTCGGGACAAACACCTGGCGGACGCATAATAACATACAGTCCTTTTCCAATCATATATTCTGCCATCGGCACGAACACCTCATCAAGATACTTCTTGAAGCGGTCGAAGTCGAAAGCATGAATATCACTCTCACCATTCGTTTGTTCTCCTGGCGTGTTACTCCAATAGGGATCCATGTGCAAACGGACGAAATCCATTTTCCAGCCGGCATCCAGAATTTTGTCAATCAAGCCTTTGTTGTATGACAAACAGGCATTCACGTTATAGTTCGTCCACTTAGTTCCCTGTTCATTGAACCAAGGACTATACGTCTGGGCGAACCCATGCAGGTTGACACGGTTTCCGTTGGCATCCACGAAATAACGACCTTCGACATGCAATGCCGGGGGAGTCTGGGCAGCAGCCATTCCAAAACCCAGGAACAGCAACAGCCCCATCATTCTCATTTTGGTTTTCATGTTATTCATCATGTGTTTAAGTTATTGTAAATTTACATTGTTTTCTTCAAATAAAAATGGGGAGGTGACTCACGTCAGCCCCCCATGACTAAAACCATAACTAGCATAACTACTAATCAAATATTTCAAATCTAACCTAAGCTGATTAATGCTTCTAACTTTTGGTGTTGCAAAGATACACCTCTTTTATTAAAGTTGCAAGTTCTGAAGTTACACGAATATTATGATTTGTAACATGTTTGCCTTTTGTGGCTTTTATGTAACACTGGAAAAAGATTTTGTTTCAAACAGCAACAATATTGTATATAAAAAGCGCTAACTTTGCAACATATTAAAAACCAAACTATTCCATTTCGTTATGAAAAAGTTATTCTTCCTGATTTTTACGAGTATCTGTGCAACGACAAACACTCTTGCACAAGACCCGAATTTCTACATTTTCCTCTGTTTCGGACAATCCAACATGGAAGGGGCGGCACGTCCTGAGGCTCAGGACCTGAAGAGCGCCGGTCCCCGTTTCCTATTAATGCCCGCCGTCGACGACCTTCAGCGCAACCGTAAGATGGGTGAATGGTGCGAGGCGACCCCCCCCCTCTGTCGTCCCAACACAGGACTGACCCCTGCCGACTGGTTCGGCCGTACTTTGGTCACTTCCTTGCCCGAGAACATCAAGGTGGGCGTCATCCATGTCGCTATCGGCGGTATCAAGATCCAAGGATTCCTGCCCGACAGCATTGCCGACTATGTCAAGACGGCACCGAGCTGGATGAAGGGAATGCTTGAAGCCTATGAAAACAACCCCTACGAACGTCTCATCACGCTGGCCAAGAAAGCTCAGAAGGACGGTGTCATCAAGGGTGTACTGATGCACCAGGGCGAGTCAAATACCCAAGACCCGAAATGGGCAGGCATGGTACAGCAGGTCTATGACCGCATGCTCGGCGACCTGAAGCTGAAACCCGAAGAGGTACCTCTGTTTGCCGGCAACATCGTGCAGGCAGACGGCAAGGGTGTGTGCATCGGCTGTAAGAAACAGATTGACGAACTGCCACAGACCATCCATACCTGTCAGGTTATCTCGTCTGACGATTGCTCCAACGGTCCTGATCGCCTGCATTTCGACGCTGCCGGCTACCGCGAGCTGGGATGCCGCTATGGTGAGGCGGTGGCGCGCTTCCTCGGTTATGAGCCCAAGCGTCCGCACATCGACATGCCCCAAAAGATCGAGGTTCCTGCCGATGCCTTTATCGCAGAGACCACCGTACCCGGCAACGAGTTCCCGAAGGTTGACAAGGATGGACGCGCCTATTTCCGCATCCAAGCTCCCGAGGCCCGCAAAGTCATCGTCGATATCTGCAGCAAGAAATATGACATGCAACCGGACGGCAAGGGTGGTTTCATGGCCGTCACCGACCCACTGCCCGTTGGTTTCCACTACTATTTCATGAATATCAACGGCGTGAACTTCATCGACCCTGCCACCGAGACATTCTTCGGCTGTAACCGTGAGGCAGGCGGTATCGAGATTCCAGAGGGAGCGGAAGGCAACTACTACCGTCCACAACAGGGTATCGAACACGGACAGGTCCGTTCCATCTACTACTACGCCACTGCCACACAGGAATGGCGCCATGCGATGGTCTATACTCCCGCAGAATACGAGAAGAATGCCAAGAAGCGCTATCCGGTACTCTACCTGCAGCATGGCATGGGTGAGGATGAGACAGGATGGAGCAAACAGGGGCACATGCAGCATATCATGGACAACCTGATTGCCAGCAAGGAAGCCGTCCCGATGATTGTCGTCATGGAAAGCGGCGACATCAAGGCCCCATTCCGCGGAGGCGACAACCGACAGGGCTTCAGCGAGTATGGCGCCTCGTTCTACAAAGTAATGACACAAGACTTGATTTCAACCATAGACTCGAAGTTCCGGACCCTGACAGATCGCGACCATCGCGCGATGGCCGGTCTGTCTTGGGGCGGACACCAGACATTCGATTTGGTACTCAACAACCTCGACAAGTTCTCCTATCTGGGAACGTTCAGCGGTGCGATCTTCGGACTGGATGTAAAGACTGCCTACAATGGCGTGTTTGCCGATGCTGACACCTTCAACAAGAAAATCCATTATATGTACATGAACTGGGGTAGCGACGACTTCATCAAGAGTGGTGACATGGTCAAGCAGCTCCGTGAACTGGGCATCAAGGTCGATGCCAATGAGTCGAAGGGCACGGGTCACGAGTGGCTTACCTGGCGTCGTGGTCTTCATGAGTTCATCCCCCACCTGTTCAAAAAGTAAACCAACATGAAAAGAATCGGACTTATTACAATGATGGCATTGGGGTGCACAAACGTCCTTCTGGCGCAGAACCCCATTATCCGCGACCAGTTCGCGGCCGATCCTACTGCTCGCGTATTTAATAATAAGATGTATGTCTATCCCTCACACGACATTCCCGCTCCCGAGGGACAACGACAGGACTGGTTCTGCATGGCAGACTATCATGTATTCTCCTCTGAGAACCTGACAGACTGGACGGACCACGGTATAATCCTTTCACAGGAGACAGTACCCTGGGGCAATCCGACCGCCTATTCCATGTGGGCTCCCGATTGTGTCTATAAGAACGGGAAATACTACTTCTACTTCCCCAACGCTCCCAAAGGTGGAGCACGGGGCTTTGCCGTAGGAGTCGCTATTGCAGACTCTCCCACAGGACCTTTCACCTGTGAGGCTCAACCCATTAAGGGCGTATCAGGCATTGACCCCTGCGTCCTCATCGACGACGACGGCACGGCCTATCTCTACTGGAGCGGCATGGGTATCCGCGGCGGCAAGCTAAAAGCCAACATGGTGGAGCTGGACGGCGAACTGCAGGAAATCAAGATGCCCAAACGGGAGGGAATGCCAGAGATGCCCCCGATGAAAGTCGGTGGACAGGCCATGGAAGGATTGCCCGACGGTTTCAAGGAAGGTCCTTTCGCCTTCAAGCGCAACGACTGGTATTACCTGACCTTCCCTTGGGTACGTGGGGACACGAGCAATGGAGCCAATCCTACGGAGACACTGGCCTATGCCATGTCGAAGTCGCCTCTGGGTCCCTGGGACTTCAAAGGCATCATCATGGCAGAACATGACAACCACTGCTGGACCAACCATCACAGCATCCTGGAATACAAAGGACAATGGTATATCTTCTACCATCGGAACGACTTCTCGCCAAGTATGGACAAGCGCCGTTCCGCCCGTATCGAGAAAATCAGCTTCAATGCCGACGGAACCATCCAGGAAGTGAAGCAGACCATGCGTGGCGTGGGTATCAACAAGGCTACGGAGAAAATAGAGGTTGACCGTTACAGCAGTGCCAGTGGCGACGTGACCACCCAACTGATTGATACCGTAAACACCTTCCGCAGCTACGAGGCTTCCCTGCCCCAAAAGGGTAGCTGGCTGCGCTACAACGACATCGACTTCAGCCCCGTGACGGACGGCTACCTCGTCGTCAATGTCATGGCAGCCGACAATACGGAGTTCTATGTACGGGAGAGAACCGCCAAGGGAAAGATTATTGCCAAGGTGCCGATGACGGTGAAGAGCGAGATGAGGTTCCCCGGCTCTCCCACCCCCTTCCGTCGCGACCAGAGTAACCAGTGGCTTACCATGACCGTTCCCTTGGAATATACCCCGAAGGGAGTGACCGACATCGTCATCACCAACGAGGGCGACGCAGCATTCAGCATCAACTGGGTACAGTTCAAAAACCGCCCCAACTATTTCTCTACAGTTCCCACTGCTGCGACCCCGGCACAGCCTGACAACGACGGTTTCATCCGCCGCTGGCGACTGATGGAGCCCATGGCTGTCGACGTGCGCTCCAACATCATCTTCACCTATTCCTGGTTGCGCAACAAATTTGGCGAGGAATTGGCAAAACTGCCAAAGCAGAAAGCCAAATGGTACAACCTAGACAGCGAGACCTACAATATGAAACTCTTCCGTTTCGCTGAGAAATACGGCAAGCAGACCTATGGAAGTTTCTACTGGTGTGAGACCGTCATCGATTGTCCTGAGGAGCTACAGAACGTCCGGTTGGCATGCGGCTCCAACGGAGCTTCATTATGGTGGCTCAACGGAGAAGAGGTGCTGATGCTCGAGGGCGACCGTCGCATGGTGGAGGACGATGGCATGTCACCCCGCTTGACACTTCAGAAAGGCCGTAACACCCTGCGTTGCGCCGTCATCAACGGTCCCGGTCTTGCTGACATGTGCGCCCGTTTCATCGACGAGAAAGGAAAACCGATTACCAACTATACCATTAATGCCCAGTAAATTATGAAACAAACGATAATAGCCCTTTGTGTCTCTGTATCTCTGTGTTCCACAAAAACACTGGCACAGACCGGTGCTCCATACATCCATGACCCTTCAACCATCGCTGAGTGCGAGGGAAAATACTATACTTTCGGCACGGGTGGCGGCGGCCTCATCAGCGAGGATGGCTGGTCGTGGCACAGTGGTGCAGAACGCCCTGGCGGCGGTGCTGCTCCCGACGTGATGAAGATCGGTGACCGTTACCTTTGTATCTACGGTGCCACAGGCGGTGGACTGGGTGGCGGACATAACGGTCGCATCCTCACGATGTGGAACAAAACCCTTGACCCCAAGAGTCCTGACTTCAAATGGACAGAGGCTGTCGAGGTTTGTTTCTCGGACGGTATGGAAGATCAGGACGCCATCGACCCGAGTTTACTGCTCGACCCCACGACTGGTCGGCTGTGGGCAAGCTACGGCACCTATTTCGGCACCATACGCCTCATCGAACTGGATCCCAAGACGGGCTTCCGGATGAAAGGAAACAAAGAGAAAGACATTGCCATCGACTGTGAGGCAACCGACCTGCTCTACCGTGACGGTTGGTACTACCTGCTGGGCACCCACGGTACCTGCTGCGACGGCGTCAACTCCACCTATAACATCGTGGTGGGACGTTCCAAGAGTGTGGAGGGTCCCTATGTCGATAATGTCGGCCGTGATATGTTCCACGGTGGTGGCAGGATGGTGATTGCCGCCGGCGACCGTAAGACGGGCCCCGGTCATTTCGGACGTACCGTCATCGACGAAGGCGTGGAAATCATGTCATGCCACTTCGAGGCAGACTTCGACCGTAGCGGCCGCTCGGTATTAGGCATTCTCCCACTGGTGTGGAAGAACGGTTGGCCGGTGGCTGGAGAACAACTCAATGAGGGGAAATATGCTATCTTCTCCGAGCGTCGCGGCTATAGCCTGGAACTAGGCGTCGACTTCACCCGTATGCAACAGGAGCGTCAGCGTTTCTGGCAGATGGATCCCAATGAGCCCGTCAAGGCCATTCCTGACCAGAAACTGGAGGATGTCATCGGCACCTGGCCCAAAGGCGAGATTGCCGTCCGTTGCAGCGACTATATGTTCCGCCCCTGGCAACATTGGAGTATCCGCCCTGTGCCACAGACTGGCGGACGGCTGACGGGTCCGCTTTACGAGATTAAAATAGACGGGACCAACCGGGCGCTCACAGCTACTGCCAATCTGGAACTGACCACCAAGGAGTTCCAAGGCGAGGATGCCCAGCTCTGGTGGATTGAACAGCTGACTGACGGCACCTACCGTATCATGCCTTTCGCCATTCCCGGACAGGAAGGCCTCAACAAGAAGTATTGCCTCTACTCCGCCGGTGACAGCACACCCACGCTCGCAGTGTATGATTTCAATACGGACAACTCCAAATGGAATTTCAATAAACAATAACTCACGATTTTAACTAAAACCATCACAGGCTATGAAGAAAGGATTCTTTTATGCGGCGTGCTTTGCCTGCCTTCTGACGGGTTGTAACACATCTACAGACATGGAACAACAGATTAACGAACTCTACGACCGGATGCCGCAAGAAGAGCGGATCGCCCAGTTAAGAAGTATGTATATGGACGAGCTCTTCGACGAGCAAGGAAAGTTGGATACAGCGAAATGCCGTCAACTGATACCCTATGGTATCGGACATTTCGCACAGTTTGCCTTACAGAAGCCGACAGAGCCTAACGTCCTTCGCGACCGTGTGGCTGCCGTACAGGACTGGCTGATGCACCACACACCAAACGGTATTCCTGCCCTCTTCCACGAGGAGGTACTGTCTGGCATCGACACACAGGGTTCCACCATCTATCCCCAGCAGATTGGACAGGCTTGTTCGTTCAACCCGGAGCTGGCAGAAGTAAAGACCCGTCAGATCAGTACTACCATGCGTAAGATGGGTGGTATCCTCTCTTTGTCGCCCATGGTGGACGTCTGTCGCACACCCAGTTTCAACCGTTTGGAAGAGTCCTTCGGAGAAGATGGCTATCTGTCGGCTGTGATGGGTACCGCTTTCGTCAAGGGACTGCAACAGGGTGACCTCAGAAAAGGAGTGGGCACCTGTTCCAAGCATTACCTCGGCTACGGTGGAGGCGGTGATGCAGAGGAAAAGGAACTGATGGAGGAAATCCTCCTGCCGCATGAGACGATGATCCGTCTGGCTGGCAGCAAGGCCGTCATGCCCGGCTATCATGCCGTACATGGCACGAACTGTGTCGCCAACAGCGAGATCCTGCAGGATATCCTGCGCGGCTATGTCGGCTTCGACGGCATGGTGGTCAGCGACTATACCGCCATCGACCAGATACCCGACCAGAAGGATGCCGTCGCCAAAGCGGCTGCCGCCATCAATGCCGGTAATGACGTGGACTTCCCCTTCGGAGCCAACTACCAGTATCTGCAGAAGGCCATCGACCAGGGACTGGTGAAGCCGGAAGTCTTTGAACGCGCGGTGAAGAATGTGCTCCGCTATAAATTCCGTGCCGGTCTCTTCGACAAGAATCCGTACCTGTACAGCACCGAGAAGATTGTCCTGGACACCCCGGAAGAGCGCCAGACAGCGTATGAGATGGCAACCCAGTCGGTGGTACTGTTGGAAAACAATGGTATCTTGCCGCTTGCCAATAGCCTACAGCCAAATGCCAAAACCTTAAATATCCTCCTCACCGGCCCTAATGCCAACACCATGTGGTCGATGTGCGGTGACTATTCCTTCCCTGCCATGTCGTATTTCTGGAAGAGAATAGAAAAGGATCTGGATCATCCACATATCATCACCCTGTTGGAGGGTATGACAGCCCACAAACCCGCAGATATGAACCTTTTGTATTCCCGCGGATGTGACTGGACTGAGGAAATAGAGACGAAATACGGTGAGGGCGGTGACGAGCGCGCCTGGGAATACGAACTCCTCCACCGGAAGGTAGATGCCGGTGAGAAGGCTGACAAGGCAGAGGCCCTGAACATGGCAAAACAGGCTGATGTCATCATTGCCGCCGTCGGTGAGAACGTGATGCTCTGCGGTGAGAACCGCGACCGTCAAGGACTCCGTCTGCCTGGCAAACAGGAACAGTATGTCGAGGAACTCATCAAGACCGGCAAACCGGTCGTACTGGTGATCTTCGGCGGTCGTGCCCAGGTTGTGTCTGGTCTTGCAGAAAAATGTGCTGCCGTCATCCAGGCATGGTATCCTGGTGAAGAGGGTGGAAACGCCGTCGCCGATATCCTCTACGGTAAGGTGTCTCCCTCTGCCAAGCTCGCTGTCAGCTATCCGAATACGGAACTCTACGAGCCTATCAGCTATAACTCCCTTTCCACAGACGCATCTCTCACCTCTCACCCCTCATCTCTCACCTCTAAAATCCAATGGCCCTTCGGTTATGGTCTTTCCTACACCACTTTCGAATACAAGAACCTGCAGGTGAACAGTGAGGCGCAGACGACGGACGAGTCGGTAGAACTGACCTTCCAGGTGAAGAACACAGGAAAGGTGGCTGCCGACGAGATTGTACAGATCTACCTCTCGCCCGCAAAACCTGACCAGCATATCCGTCCTATCCAACTGCAGGGCTTTGCCCGTGTGTCACTGGAGCGAGGACAGACCAAGACGGTCACCACCCGTCTCTATGTGGAGCAGCTGGGATACTACAGCCATCAGGGCAGTGTTCGCCAGTGGAACATCGAACCGGGAACCTTCATCATCAAGGTGGGAGCCTCCTCTACGGACATCTTGCTCCAGCAGCAAGTCGTACTGAAAGGCACGGCGGTCAGCAAACCGCTCCGCGACCATTATTTCTCTGAGTCTATCGTATCACAATAAATCATCGTAAAAATATGAAACGTATCATTTTTCTCACCACTAACCTCCTACTGCTTACCTCTTACCTCTGTATGGCACAGCCCGCAGGCGGTTTTGGTGGTTTCCAGATGCCCGAAGTGAAACTGGAGACTTCGCAAGAGTGGAAAGACATTAACTATGCGGACGATGGTCAGGCTTATCATACCTGCGACATCTACCTGCCTAAACAGCAAAAAGAGAGCTATCCCGTCGTGATTCATATCTACGGCAGTGCCTGGTTCAACAACAACGGAAAGGGAATGGCCGACCTTGGTACGATTGTCAAGACCCTGCTCCAAGCAGGTTATGCCGTCGTTTGTCCCAACCACCGTTCCAGCATCGATGCCCAATGGCCAGCCCAGATCCACGACATCCGTGCCGTAGTCCGTTTCGTACGTGGTGAGGCTAAGAAATACAAGTTCGACACGTCGTTCATTGCCACCAGCGGTTTCTCTTCCGGTGGTCATCTCGCCTCCATCACGGCGACGACCAGTGGCTTGAAGACCGCTACCGTCGGTACCATCACCATCGACCTGGAAGGTACTGTCGGCAACCATACCGACCAGCCCAGCTATGTGAATGCTGCCTGCGACTGGTCTGGTCCCGTCGACCTGACAGGGATGGACTGTGGCGACCACATGACGATGGGTGACAACAGTCCGGAGGACGTACTGCTGAAGTCGAAACTCAACAAGGAACCCGACAAATACCGGAGTCTCAGTGCCACCAACTATGTCAACTCGAAGAATCCTCCCATCATCATCTTCCATGGCGAAAAAGACAACGTAGTACCCTGCTGTCAGGGTAAGGAGTTCTTCGAACTGCTGAAGGCTGCCGGCGTCACCACAGAGGCTACCTTTGTTCCCGATGGCGGCCACGGCATGGGCATGTACAGCGAGGAGAACCTGCAGAAGATGGTACGCTTCCTCGATAAAGCCAACACCCATCAATAATGGTGATTCTCAAGAGAATACTTTCCTACCGCCATGCCAGCATCCTCTATTGGATGTTGGCATTGGTGGCTATCGCCCTCATCCTGCTGACCTGTGAGCGGTTCCTCCTGTGGAAAATACAGGAAGAAAATCTCTTCCTGGCAACACCCTTGTTCTGGAAACAGCAGATGGTGGTATCAGGAGGAGCACTGTCATGGGCAGGCAGATGGTTCACGCAACTGCTGTTCTACCCCTGGATTGGTGTGGGAATACTCTGTGGCTGGTGGTGGCTCTTCATGTGGCTGCTTAAAAAGGCTTTCTCCGTTCAGGAGCGATGGGCTGTCCTGCTACTCATACCAGTAGCATTGCTGCTGGTAGCTGATATGGACATGGGGTATTGGATCTACATCATCAAACTGCAAGGCTGGTTCTTCTCCCCTACCCTCGGCATGACAGCGATAGCGGCATTGTTATGGGGCTTCCGCTCAGTATCCTCTCATCAGATAGCAGGTATCCTGTTCATCATCATCACCACCATCATAGGCTATCCGCTGATAGGTACCTACGCCTTGGCAGCAGCTGTCCTGATGGGACTCTGGTCCTGGCGGTTAGGCTACGGAAAAGGGCGTGCCCTGCTCAACACCATTGTCGCACTGCTCATCACCATCAGCATTCCCCTGCTCTACTATCGTCTGGTGTATTGTCAGACCAGTCTTGCTAATATCTATTGGACGGGAATGCCGGTCTTTAAGGTCCTGGAAAACTATCCGGCCTACTATATCCCTTACGGTCTGCTGGCGGTCTGTATGCTGACCCTGGTAGTCACCTACAAGGCACAGTATGGCGAACAGCTTCAGGAAAAGCGGAAAACCATGATACGCAGAAGCCTCATCGGTGTACTGCTGGGAGGAACCGTCGTGGGAGTCTGGTGGGGCTGGATGAAAGACGAGAACTTCCACCATGAAGTGACCATGCTTTACTATGTGGAACAGACAAGATGGGGGAAAGTACTGGAAGAGGCTGCCAAACAGAAAGACACGCCCACCCGTCCTATTGTCCTGATGCGTAACCTCGCCTTGTCAAGACTGGGCAGACAGGGAGATGAGATGTATCGGTACAAAGGGGGCTCCAAACAACCGGCAGCACCGTTCCCGATTCGGTCGGCAGCTATCTCAGGCTCTCTGTTATATTACAACTACGGTATGCTGAACGACTGTCACCACCTCTGTATGGAGTCTGGCGTGGAATACGGCTGGAGAGTGGTCTATCTGAAGTACATGGCCCGCTGTGCCTTACTGAAACAGGAGGTGAAGGTCATGCGTAAATTCACAGGACTGCTGAAACACACCCTGTATTACGACAGATGGGCAACGCTGTTGGAAGACCTCCAGCAACACCCCAAGCGACTGGCAGAAGCGAGTGAGACCGCTCCCATCCTGCACATGCTGAACTACCCTGACTACGCTGCCGCTGATTACGGCTATGCCGAGAAATACCTCATGGGAATACTGGCTCAGCTAGACGGTGACGATCCCTACTTCCAGGAACAATGTCTGCTGGCTACGCTATGGACGAAGGACAGCAAACAGTTCTGGGCACGCTTCGCACGCTATACCCAGCAACATCCCAAGGGGCGTATGCCACGGTATTACCAGGAAGCGGCATGGCTCTTTGCCAACCAAGGCAATCCTTCCGCCCTCAAACTGCCATACGACGAAGACGTGAAAAGGAAGTATAGTATGTTCATGGAACAAGTGAAACAATACGACGGGAAAGACATCGAGGTGGCGCGCCAGGCACTCTATCCGTTGTTTGGCGATACTTTCTATTATGATTATTACCTGATGAACAAGCTGACCTATTTTTAAATGATGAGAAGACTATTTCCTGCCCTATATGCCCTGCTCCTGATAGCCTGTAGCACACAAGTACCTACCGACTATACGGCATCGCGTTCCTTGCCGGACATCTATCCGGACTATACGGATGTGACGGTCCCGGTCAATATCGCACCGCTGACCTTTGAGATGAATCAGCCTGCCGACAAGATGGTAGCCCGCTACACCATTGACGGTGAGGAACTGGTGGTTGCAGGTGACAAGATACAGCCTGACGAGGACGACTGGCGCCTACTGACAGAGAAGGCGAAGGGCAAAGCCCTCAAGGTGGAGGTCTTTGCCTGCTACGACGGACAATGGATGGGCTATAAGCCTTTCAATATCCATGTCTCGCCGGATTCCATCGACCCCTATCTGAGCTACCGTCTGATTCCCCCCTCCTATGTCAGCTACGAGGTGCTGACCATCAGTCAGCGGTGTCTGGAGACGTATGAGGAAAGTGTCATCTACAACAATATGCTGTGTTCCGAGGAGGACAAGGGACAATGCATCAACTGCCACAGCTATCAGAACTACCGTCCGGAGCGGATGCAGTTCCATGCCCGTCAGAACCTGGGCGGCACCGTCATCGCCTACGACGGGAATGTCCGGAAAATCAACATGAAGAACGACTCCATCCTCTCTGCCGGCGTCTATCCCACATGGCACCCGTGGCTGCCGCTCATCGTCTACTCTACCAATACGACCAACCAAAGCTTCTATCTGGTGAATCCGGACAAGATAGAGGTCTTTGACTCGGAAAGTGACCTCATCGCGTATGACGTGGCGAAGAACGAGGTGACCAACATCGAGAATGCTTCTGATGAGTTGGAGGTATTCCCCTTCTGGGCTCCAGACGGGAAAACGCTCTATTACTGCAGTGCCCACCTCATTTATCCGGACTCCGTAGACCGTAAGAAAGAGACTATCGACAGGAGGGATGAGATTAAATACAATATCTACAAGAAGTCGTTTGACCCGAAAACCATGCAGTTCGGTGAACGTGAACTGGTATTCGACGCTGCCGCCATGGACAAGAGTGCCACGTTGCCACGTATCTCACCCGACGGTCGCTACCTGGTATTCACTTTAGGACATCATGGGGTGTTCCATATCTGGCACAAGGATGCAGACCTCTGGCTGTTAGACCTGCAAAGCGGTCAGGTAAGGGCGATGGAGGAAGTGAACTCCCCAGAGGTGGAGAGCTATCACTCTTGGTCGTCGAACGGTCGCTGGCTGGTGTTCAGCAGCCGGCGTGACGACGGTAACTATACGCGGCCGTTCTTTGCACATATCGACAAAAACGGCAAGACGAGCAAACCGTTTGAGCTCCCCTGTGCTGACCCGGACTACCACCGTCAGTTCCTGAAATGCTATAACATCCCGGAGTTCATGAGAGGTCCGGTGACCATCCAACCGCAGGACTTCGCCGATGTCTTGAAGACAGACGGCGTTCCTGTCAAGTATGTTCCTCATCTATCCAAGTAACACCACTATGAAGAGAAGAATCATCTATACACTCCTCTTGTTAGGAGGCATCATACTCCCTACGGCTGCCCAGAATGCCACATCGCCTGACGGACGCTTAACGGCCTTCATGGAGGGACAGTCCCTGCAAGTCAGCTGCAAAGGCCAGCAGGTGCTGCGCATGGACCTGTCGACAGAAGGACATTTACAATATGTCAGGAAGGTGACCGCTGACTACCAGATGCTGACCGGCAAGCGGCTGCATTGTCAGAACGAGGCGAATGAATACGAGGTTGGCAAGGCTGTCTTACGTATCTACAACGACGGTATCGCCTTGCGCAACACAGACGTTGCCTACCACATCCCGGAGGGTACCCGTCGCTGGATGCAGCAGTGGTGTGACTCCTACGAGGGTTTCTTCCCGCTTGACACGACCTACAAGGTGATTCCCATCCCATCGTATAGCGGTATCTCAAAATCTGCCGAAGGCTGGAACAACCGTTGGGGATATCCGGCATTATTAGAGGTGAGAGGTCAGAGGTTAGAGGTGAGAGAACCTGTCTATGCCTTGATTACCGAGGCGAATATCGAGCGGGGACAAAGTGCCTCCTGTCTGATGAACGACGGAGAGTGGTTCCGTGTAACACCCGCCGAGATGCAAACAGCGATTACCCACGCACCATGGCGCGTCGTCATCATCGGCAGTCTGAAAGACGTGGTACAGTCAACCCTTGTGACAGATGTCAGCGAACCCTGTCAGCTGACGGACACCCGTTGGATTCATCCGGGAGTAGTGTCCTGGATCTACTGGGCATACAACCATGGCTCCAACGACTACGACATCATCCGGAAATATGTGGACATGGCGGCCACGCTGCACCTGCCCTACGTCCTGATTGATGCGGAGTGGGATGAAATAAAAGACGGCAAGACCATAGAGGATGCTGTCAACTATGCCAAGTCAAAGGGTGTCAAGCCCCTTATCTGGTACAACTCCAGCGTCGGCTGGGTAGACGGTGCCCCAGGTCCTAAGTTCCGGTTGAACAAACCCGAGGACCGCGAGCGGGAGTTTGCCTGGTGTGAACAAATCGGCGTGGCAGGCGTGAAGATAGACTTCTTCTCCGGCGACAACCAGAAGAACATGGACTACTGCATCGACCTGTTAGAGAGTGCCGCCCGTCATCACCTGTTGGTCAACTTCCACGGAGCCACGATACCACGCGGCTGGCAGCGCACCTGGCCAAACCTCATGACAACGGAAGGCGTCTATGGGGCGGAGTGGTATAATAACGTACCGACATTCACGGATAAGGCAGCATGCCATAATGCCACCCTGCCCTTCACCCGTAATGTCATCGGACCGATGGACTATACCCCTTGTACGTTTAGCGACTCGCAACACCCGCATATCACGACGAATGCCCATGAACTGGCACTCACCGTCCTCTTTGAGTCAGGACTACAGCACCTGGCCGACAAACCGGAGAGCTATCTCTCACAACCAGTCCAAGTGCAGCAGTTCCTCTCGATACTCCCCAGCGTCTGGGACGAGACCCGACTGATAGACGGCTATCCCGGTCGTTTCGTCATCCTGGCACGCCGCAGCGGTCACCGCTGGTATGTGGCAGGCATCAACGGTCTGGACATGCCCCAACAGTTCCGTGTCCCGCTCGATTTTATAAAGAACCCCCAAAAGGTCAGCGTCTTTGCAGACCGTGACAAAAAAGACGCTCCTTGGGATATCCGTACAACGGAAAGCGTTCCCAAAGAGGTCTCTCTCCTACCACGTGGGGGATTCGTTTGGATCATAGAATAATCAAAACTTACCCATATGAAAACAATCAGACTAACAACCTTCTTATGTTTGCTGGGCTTCACCAACATACAGGCTCAGAACCCTTTTGTGCAGACCTGGTGTACCTCCGACCCCGCTCCCATGGTTCATGACGGGACGATGTACGTCTATACGGGCCATGACGAAGACAATGCCGACTTCTTCTGGATGCAGGAGTGGCGTGTATACTCCACCAAGGATATGGTCAACTGGCAGGACCACGGTTCTCCCCTCGCCCTGGAAAGTTTCTCGTGGGCCGACGACCGTGCCTGGGCCTCGCAGTGCGTGGAGCGTAACGGGAAGTTCTATTGGTATATCTGTGCCCACTCCAAGCTTTCGAATGGTATGGCCATCGGTGTAGCCGTTGGCGACAGCCCTACAGGTCCTTTCCGCGATGCCATTGGAAAACCACTCTTTGAGAACGGTTCGTGGGACCATATCGACCCCACCGTACTCATCGACGACGACGGACAGGCGTGGCTCATGTGGGGTAATCCCCAGTGCTACTACCTGAAACTGAATGAGGACATGGTATCGTACAGCGGTGAACTGGGACTGCTTGACATGACAGAAGAGGCCTTTGGCGGTCCGATGATGAAGGAACGTGTGCAGGGCAAGACGTATAAGGACAGCTACGTGGAAGGTCCTTGGCTGACAAAGCGCAATGGCACCTACCAGTTGTTGTATGCCGCTGGTGGCGTACCCGAGCATATCTCCTACAGCACAGCCCCGTCGCCTACCGGTCCTTGGAAGTATGCTGGCGAAATCATGCCACTCTGTGATACGAAGTCGTTCACCAACCACTGCGGTGTAGCCGACTACAAAGGTCACAGCTATTTCTTCTACCACACCGGCAAACTGCCTAACGGTGGCGGTTTCGGCCGTAGCGTAGCCGTCGAAGAGTTCAAATACAATGCCGACGGCAGTTTCCCCACCATCATGCCCACCGACGAGGGGGTGAAGCCCATTGCCAAGTTCGACCCCTACCGCAAGGTGGAAGCTGAAACGATGGCGTTCTCGAAGGGTGTGAAGACCGAGCAGAACGACGAAGTCGGCGTCTATGTGACCGACATCCATAACGGTGACTATATCAAGTTACAGAACGTCCATCTCTGTTACAAGATGCCGCGTACCTTTACGGCACGTGTGGCCAGTGGACTGCGTGGCGGACAGATAGAGATACGCCTCGACAGCGTCGCAGGAAAACTGCTTGGCACGCTGGATGTGCCTGGCACGGGAGGCTGGGAGAAGTGGCAGACGCTGACAGCCGATTTGAAACCGCTCGATGGGTATCCAGAACTCCTGCACACCCGCGACCTCTACCTCGTCTTCAAAGGCCGCAAGGGTCCGAAACTCTTTAACTTCGACTGGTGGGAGATGCGTGGACTGGAACAGGTCAATATGCCGTTGTTCCAGACGAAATATACTGCCGACCCCTCGCCGCTGGTCATTGGCGACACGTTGTTCCTCTACACCTCTCACGATGCCTCTCCTGAGGATATCCCCGACGAGAACGAAAAGAGTTCTGCGGGTTTCTTTATGTACGACTGGCTGCTGTGGAGTACCACCGATATGGTCAACTGGACGGAGCATGGTGCTGTGGCCTCGCTGAAGGACTTTCCCTGGCGCAGTCGTGAGAATGGTGCCTGGGCTATCCAGACGGTCGAGCGCAATGGCAAGTATTACCTCTATGCCCCACTCCACGGTCACGGCATCGGTGTGTTGGTGGCTGACTCGCCTTACGGACCCTTCAAAGACCCTTTAGGCAAGCCATTGGTATGGGACCAGTCGAACTGGTTTGATATCGACCCCAGCGTCTATACCGACGACGATGGTCAGGCTTATATGTATTGGGGCAATCCCCACACCTTCTGGGCAAAACTTGGCAACGACATGACCTCGCTGACCAGCGAAGTAACGAAGTTGCCTCATATCCCCAACTATCAGGAAGGTCCTTGGTTCTACAAGCGCAACGGCCACTATTATCTGGGCTTCGCCTCTACCTGTTGTCCGGAGGCACTCGGCTATGCCATGAGTGACTCACCCACAGGTCCTTGGGAATGGAAGGGCTATATCATGAAGCCCACCCAGCGCGACAGAGGCAATCATCCGGGTATCTGCGACTTCAAAGGCCATTCGTATGTCTTTGGTCAGAACTACGACCTGATGCACCTCGACACCTACGTACACCACGAGCGTCGCAGTGTCTCTGCCACAGAGATGACCTACAATGCCGACGGAACCATTCAGGAGGTACCTTACTGGCTCGATCAGCAGCCCATGAAACAGCTCCATTGGTTGAATCCCTACCAGCGTGTAGAGGCCGAGACGATGGCTTGGGGCTATGGCCTGAAGAGTGCCAAGATGGATATCGAGAATACGGGTATCGTTGCTAATATGCCGACCTCGACAGGTAAGAAGAATATGTATATCTACGACATCAACGACGGCGAGTATATCCGCCTGCGTGGGGTGGACTTCGGCAAGGGTGCCAAGCAGTTCAATATCACTGCCGCTTCGACAGGTACGGCCACCATCACCTTGCGCCTCGACGGTATTCATGGTCCGGTCATCGGTACCCTTACCATCGGTCAGACGGGTTCTGTAGAGAAGTACAAAGCCTTCAACGGTAAGATCAAGGATGCCACCGGTGTTCACGACCTCTACCTCTGTTTCAGCGACGCCAATGGCGACGTGCATCTCGACTGGTGGCAATTCAAATAAAACAAACAATACAAAATACAAAATATGATGAAAAAACTTGCTTTCCTACTGCTAACGCTCTGCACGTCCTTGACGGCAAATGCGCAGAACCCCTATCTCCCCCTCTGGGAACATCTCCCTGACGGTGAACCCCGTGTATTTGAGGATCCCGACAAGCCCGGTAAGTACCGTGCCTATATCATCGGTTCTCACGATACCAACTATACCGCCTATTGCGGCAGTGACATCCGTATGTGGTCAGCTCCCGTGGAGGACCTGAGCCAATGGCGCGACGAAGGTCCTATCTTCACCTGGTATGTTGACGGACAGTGGGACACGATGTTCGCTCCCGACCTCGTAGAGGTGAAGGACAAGGCGACGGGTAAGAAGACCTATTACCTCTATCCCCACTCCCGTGGCTGGCAACGCGTCCCGATGGTCTGTAAGAGCGACCGTCCCAACGGTCCCTTCACCCCCATCAACCTGACGGCAGACGGACGCCAGTGTCTGCCTGGCTCACTCATCGACTTCGACCCCTCCGTGTTCATCGAGAACATCACCGACAAGAAAGACCCCGACTTCGACAAGGGCTTCCGTGCCTATGTGTTCTACGGTTTCCAGCATTCTACCGCCTGTGAACTCGACCAGAACACGATGTATTCGAAGCGTGAGGGTACGGAAGTCATCGACCCCTTTATCCCCGCCAGCAGTGCCGACGGTCGTCTGCTCGACAAGGCAGGCAGCGAGTACAAGGCCCTCTATCAGGGACAGAACCCGCTCGACTTCAATTTCTTCGAGGCTTCCAGCATCCGTCAGGTGGGTAACAAATACGTGATGGTGTTCAGCGGTTATAGCGGTAAGGAATATGGCTTAGGCAATACCAACTCCGCCCTGCGCTATGCCTTCGGCGACAGCCCCCTCGGTCCCTGGCGCTCCGGTGGTGTGCTGGTAGACTCCCGCGGCGTGGTAGCCGGTGAGGGCGGTGCCCAGCTCATCACCACCAATGCCGGACACAACACCCACGGTTCCCTGCAGGAGATCAACGGTCAGTGGTATGTTTTCTACCACCGTCCGCCACGTGGTTTCGGCTATGCCCGTCAGGCTATGGTCGCTCCCGTCAAGATTACCTGGGACAAGAAGCCCGTTGCCAAAGGCGGTGTGGTGAAAATCACAGGCTATGACCCCTATACGAAGGATAACGAATGGACGGCAGCCGCCTCCGACGGCAACACCTATACGGGTGCCGAGGTCACCAGTGAGGGCTTCCAGATTTACGGACTGCCTCCTTATCACTACTACTCTGCCGGTTACGCCTGTTTCATGACCGGTGGTACCAACAGCAACGAATGGATGCAGGACAACCACGACGTATGGAACAACTCCATGGACCTGGCCGGCATCACCAATGGCGGTATCGTCGGTTTCAAGTACTTCGGCTTCGGCGGTCTTGCCCAGGACACGAAGGGTATTAAGGCTTTCGAAGGTACCAAGAAGGGTGACAACGCCCGTCTTTACCTGAACCTGACAACCAGCGGCAAGGGAGCCTTCAAGATTCATGTCAAGTTGGATGATCCCTGGAAGGGTAAGGAGATTGCCGTCTTCGACGTGGCAGATGCCAACAGCTCCGTCATCCTCTCCCAACCCGTTCCCGCCGTTGAAGGACTGACTGGCAAACGCGCCATCTACCTCGTCACTGAGGGACCGGAGATCAAGGCTCCGGAGCGTCCCCGTTGGGGCGGTCCCCGTGGTCCGCAGCGCCCACAGGGTCTCTTCGACCTCCACGGCATCGGCTTCACCAAGACGGACGCCTGCCCTGTTCCCCAAGTACCTTCTGTGACCATCACTGCCGACGGTCAGAAACTGGTCATCCCCACCACCCCGATCCGCTTCACCAACCTCAACGGCTATACCGACCAGACACGCTATCAGGTCTATGGTTTGGTAAAGGCTGATACGAAGCTGGAGGCCACTTCCGATGTGCCTGGCGTCAAGTTCGAGGTCAGTCCCATCGTAGAGGGACGTGCCACCATCAAAGCCACCTACAACGGTTTGACGAAGCTCTTCTTGATTAACTAATACAGACGAATATGAAAACGATGCTATCAAAGATGCTGGCACTTGCCTGCCTGTTGTCCTGCTCTTCCACCTTATATGCACAGGACGCTACTGACAGCAACTATACCACCCTCCGCACGGAGAAAATCCAGAACCCCATGTTGTGGGCGGATGTGCCCGACCCCGACGTCATCCGTGTGGGCGACACCTTCTATCTCGTATCCACCACCATGCACCTCATGCCCGGTGCTCCCATCATGAAGTCGAAAGACCTGAAGAACTGGGAGACGGTAGGTTATATCTTCGATAAGTTGACCGACTCGCCGAAGTACGACCTGCAACAGGGCACTGCCTACGGTCGCGGTCAGTGGGCCACCTCGCTGAAATACCACAACGGGAAGTTCTATGCGCTGCTGGCTCCCAACGAGCAGGGGGCGATGGGCGACACCTATATCTTCTCTGCTGAGAAGGCAGAAGGTCCCTGGACCATCGTCTCGCGTATGCGTCACTTCCACGACTGCTCGCTGTTCTTCGACGACGACGGTCGTGTGTATGTCATCTACGGAACGGGCGAACTCATGGAACTGAAACCCGACCTCTCGGATGTCATCGAGGGAACCCACATGCGTATCTTCCAAAGAGAGGAAGACGAGAAAGGAATCCTGGAGGGCAGTCGTGTCATCAAGCATAACGGAAAGTACTACCTGCTGATGATTTCCCACGTCTATGCCCCTGGCAAGCACCGCCGCGAGGTGTGCTACCGCGCCGACGACATCCACGGACCCTATGAGAAACAGGTCATTCTGGAGAGTGAGTTCGGCGGGTTCTCCTACGAGGCACAGGGAACGATTGTCGACACGCAGGACGGCGACTGGCTGGGAATTATCTTCCAGGACCGTGGCGGCGTGGGACGTGTGCTCACGGTGATGCCCTGTCGCTGGATCAACGGCTGGCCGATGCTCGGCGACGAGAACGGCAAGGTACCCGACGAGGTACGCCCGCTGGTCAGCGGACAACCCGCTACCGCCATCGTGAAGAGCGACGATTTCTCCGATGCGAAGCTCGGACTGCACTGGCAATGGAACCACAACCCCATCGACGAGGCATGGAGCCTGACGGAGCGTCCCGGTTTCCTGCGTCTGAAGACCAACCGTGTGGTAAACACGCTCTACCTCGCTCCCAACACGCTGACCCAGCGCATGGAGGGACCGCAGTGTAGCGGTGCCATCGTGATGGACCTCTCAAAGATGAAGGATGGCGACTGTGCCGGACTTTCTGCCTTCAACAACGATACGGGAGCCCTGGTCGTCAAGAAGAAAGGCAAGAAACTCGTACTGGAGATGACGGAGATGACCGTGGAGCTCTCCGACCGTGATAAGGAAGTGACGAACTTCGAAGAGAAAGTCATCGAGAGCGTTGACCTCACCGCTCAAAAAATCTGGCTGCGCATCGACGGCGACTTCCGCCCCCAAGGCGGTTGGGGAACAGATGCCGCCAATTTCTACTACAGCCTGGACGGTAAGGAATGGACAAAGATAGGTACCACCGACTACAAGATGCGGTTCGACTGGCGCCGGTTCTTCATGGGTACCAAGTTCGGCATCTTCTGCTACGCCACCAAGAAAGCCGGTGGCTACGTCGATGTCGATGCGTTCAACTACTCATGTCACTCAAAGACGAAGTCCGTCTTCTCCACACCATAACCATAGATGGTCTTGAAGTCGTTCTTCATAGAGATGACGGTATAGCCGTTCTTGCGCCATTTCTCCTCACGCCTGGCACCTTCTTCGAGGTCTGCATGGTCACGTTCATTATCGTCAGCTACGAGCATGAACGTGGCGGTGCGGTACTTCGGGTTGCTCAGGCAGTAGTTATGCATGGCCTCATCGCCGCTGCTGTTACCGAACGATAACACGGGCATCTTGCCGATCTCCTGACTGATCTGCCGCACCTTGTTCGTCTTCAGGTTCTTGATAATCAGGCTGTCGGTACGTATCAGATACTCGTTCTTCCCCATGGTATAGTCAACCCCGACATTTTCGCCCTGTTCGTTGGAGCTGACGCATACGTCCATGCCAATGACCCGGTTCGGATCAATGCCGATGCTCTCTACGAGTGAGCGGCAGATAAAGCGGTCGGAACCCGAGACGACATAATTGGTGAAGCCGTAGTCCTTCAAGTAGTCAAACACCTCCAGCATGGGCTTGTAGAAGCTCTCAGCATAGGTCATCCCCTTGAATCCATTAGCCGGCGTAGCAGCGTATTTCTTCACGTAGGTGTCGAACTCGGCGAGCGTCATGCCGGCATATGCCTTGGCAGCCGCCTTGGCGTGAATCATGTCGAAATGACTGGGCAGTGCCGTCCCGTTACGCACGAAGTCGCGGATGTTCTGTGCTGCCTCGCGCACATCGTCCGGGGCAATGTCCTTGTAGGAAGGATCGTCCAGGGCGCGGTACTCCAGCATGTTATACTCAAAGTAGGTGGGATAGAGCTCGCCGATGAACGTGCCGTCCATGTCGAACGTGGCGATACGGTCCTCCGCACTGATGTAGTTGCTGGACTTCGGGTTGGTTACATCTTCCACATACGCCTTCAGCTCCGTCAATGCGTCACACTGGTTCCAAAGAGTGAAATACACTTTCGGTTCCGGCTGCGGCGGCACCCGATTGTCTTCCTTACCACACGACGTGAACACAACTCCCTGCACCATTGTGAAGAGGAGCGCGACAAACAAATACTTCTTTTTTTCCATAATCAGTCTCAATTTTGCCTGCAAAGATACAATTAAGTGAGCAAAATGCAAAAGAAAATTTTTTCTTTTCATTTTTCGAACGAAAGTATCTTCGATTTTTTGTAAATACTTACCTCTCACCTCTTACCTCTCACCTCTCACCTCGTTCACTGGCGAAGCCAGATTCTTCACTTTTCACTTTTCACTCTTCACTTAAGAAGCCAGATTATTCACTTTTCACTCTTCCCTTTTCCCTTAGAAGTTGCCACCCAACTTCGATCGACGGTGCCAACTGTTCACGCCCCAGGGCATTCAGCCCACACTCCACACTCGCCATCGCCAGTACGATGTCACACCACACCGTCTTCGTCTCCTCCTTCATCGGGGGCAGCAGCGTGTTGGGCCCGATACCCGTCAACTGACTCACCGTCTGGATGTATGCCCTGACGTTGTTCTCCGACTCCGGCGCCCAGCGACGGATAATTATACTCAGCGTCACGCAACGGTGCTTGTGGTAGTACGTGTTGAGCAGCTTCAGCGCTGCCCGGCAGCCGTAACCCATCGTTTCAAACTGGGCGAAGTTCCGGTCTGTACTTGGTTTCACCTCACCCTGCCACGAGATTCGTGGACTTTTGATAATGTTCAGCGGATTATTATTCCGCAATCCTCTTGCATGTTTCATACTCTTTAAACTTTACAATTTATACTATAACCTATAACCTATAACCTATAACCTTTAACCTATTTCTTATTCACATTCATCGGCGTACTCTTCGGAAATGCGATGCTGTAAGCCTTGTCGAGCGCCTTTAAGTTCACCTTTTTATAATAGCTGATGCCCAACCTTACGGCCACGATAGCTCGCAATAGTTCCCGATGCTTGCGCGGATAGAGACTGGGCAGCGGAAGCTCGTTCAAGCCCTCCTGCTCACACAATCGACACACCTCCCAGATAAAGTCATCGGTGGCTTCGTAGCCGAACCACGCCTTCAACACGTTGCGGATACAATACCGCTTGTACTGTCCTCCGAAGAGGCGCCTCGTGCGCTCCAGCATCCGCCAGAGCTGCACGAAACATACCTGATTATTTTCAATCGTCATCATAATTGTCAATTCTCAATTCTCAATTGTCAATTAGACGCAAAGCGTCGCTTATACTCCTCCGTCTTCACATACCTTCCTGTCACCTCATCATAGACAATGTACCTGCGAGCCAGCCAACAGCGCAATGTGCTGTCACCGCTACCCGTCTTACCCTGTTGTTGGCGCATCTGGTAGTACTGTGGCTTGGTGAACTCGTCGCTGAGCAGTTCCAGCAGGTTCTGTGGTCCCGACTGACGCTGAATCTCGATTTCCTCACGCAGTTCCTTCTCCAGTTGCTGACCGAAATACAGCATTTTACACCAGAGGTTATACTGCTGCGTCCAACGGACGAAATCCGCAATCTCCTTCGACCACTTGTAGCCGTGAGCCACATAGAGCACCATACCTTTCAGCCAGGCAATCACGTTGGCACGATAGCTGAACACGCGGTAGGCCTCGCTCTCATAGAGCTTGGCAGCATCCTTGTTCTCCTGCTTGATGTCAAGCGCCAACTTCTTCGCCTGCGGACACTCTATCAGTCCGTTGGCAGCCTCCAGACGGTCGATGTAGGGTTTCAGCTCCTGCGCAAACGTGTGGTCGTAGATGCCCAGAATCGGCTCCGTGTCATCGTCATCATCACTCCTGATGATCGTCGAGACATCCAGTCGACTCACCGTACCGTCGTTCACCATCTTGTGGAAGAACTTGCGGGCATTGGGAGGTGTAGTCGACGCGTTAAAATTCCACCTTAGTGGGGCGATACCCGACACGCTGTCGGCACCTACGCGCTCCTGACCGGCATCAGAGTTGTCAAAGGCCTTACGAATCAGCAGACCCACTTCATCGACGGTTCCCCTCGACGTCACCTTCTTCAGTCCTTCTATCTCGTCCACAATCGTGTAGATGAATCGCTGCCCATTGTTGTGGGCATCCACGATGCGCTGGTTAAAGACCGCATCCGTCAGGTTGTCAATCAGCATCTGGATACAGATATCCGTGGGGCGCGGGTCTTTCTTCTGTTTCGCACCCGGGTTCTTCTGTTTCCACTCCGCCTCGCGCTGACGGTTAGGCAGATCACGCTGCTTGATGTCCTCCATGATGTACTCGATAGGCTTTTTGATGGTACCTTTACCGATACTCTGCCGACCTATCAGCACGTTCATAAAGGTGGCCTCGTGCTCCACGTTATCCCAATAGCGGAACTTCACCCCATGCAGGTGGGCACCCAGTCCTGGGAACACCGCATTCGCCACAGCAGGTTTGTAGAACCAAGGGACGTTCTTGGTGAGCAACCTGATCAGCGGCGGCAGTTTCTTAGGCATCGGAGGCGGCGTGGTCAGCGTACCCCCACAAGCCTTTACACCCTGCTGCGACTTCAACGCCTGCAGCACCTGCTTCAATCGGTATGGCATACCCTTGCGAGGTTCCTTCAGCGCATTCTCGATGGTCTTGCGCCACTCCTCGCCATTGTCACCCCAATAGTTCGGGATGATAGAGAGCAACCGCTCCAGCGAATAGTCGCAGATACTACGGATAGTCACCGCCAGTTCAAACGTCAACGCATTACGGTCACCCTCAACAGGCTCTTTGCCACTATTGAAAAGCTCCCAGTACTTCGTAATGATGTCCTTAAACAACACCCCGTTATACCTCGCCTCGGGATCAAATGATGGCTGATGTTTGATGGCTGATGTCTGAGGGGAAGCCTCTTGAGAACTGCAACACTGCAACGCTGCAACATCCGCCTGCGAATGGTCAATGGTCAATGGTGAATGGTCAATGGTAAAAATCTCATCATCCAGAAACAGCAGCTCGTCATTCGTCGTGGTGAAGAACACGCGGGTGATGTCCTTCGCACCCTTGTCATACTCCACCTCCAAGAGTTCCGATGCCCACTTCAGGTTCTCCTCCTGACTCAATTCCGGACGGCGACGGAACACCAGGTGGTAGCCCCCACCCCGTGCACTCTTCTCCAGCATCAGCAGACCCAGCGCAGCCCGCTTGCCCATAATACGGATGCAAACAGCCTCCATCTGGCCGGCATCGATATGGTCGACGTCCATACCGATGGTCGTGCTCATCCTTTTGCTGCCTTTCAGCGTGCCGTCCTCGTTCGGCAGGCAGCTGTAGTTCATCTGCAGCAGCTTTGACTTCAGCCCGTCCTCACCGTCACGGATACGCTTCACCAACTGTTGCTGCTCGCCGCCGTTCCTCAAACTCAGATACTCCTCCCTCGTCAGGACAGGGCGCATCATCTTCGCCCCATCCTTATAGTAAATCATATGTACACTCATAAAACTCAATGCTTAATGCTTAATGCATAATGCTTAATTCTTCACTCTTCACTTTTCACTTTAAAAATTAGGGTATCCAAGTTTTGAGTTCAAGTATCTGAGTCCCGCCATCGTCCACGTCATATACGTGCGAATCTTCTTCTCGCCCTTCAATGAATAGGATACGTGCGTGCGCTGGGCGGTGTAGCCGCGCCCCTGCAGATCGTCGGAGAGGTTCCAGTGTCCGCCTCGGCGATACTGGATGCCCATGTCGCGCAGCACGGCGTTGAAGTCAAAGACCGTCATGTTGAATGTCTTCGCTACTTGGGTTGCGGTCAGCGTGTCCTCTGCCGGTTCGTTCAGCATGCGCAGACCCTCACCGATGATCTCGTCGGCCAGTGCCAGAATCTTCTTCGGTTCAGGCAGACATCTTACTTCAGACATCTTCCGTTTTACCTCTTCCATCTCCAGCTCCTGCCACCTCAGCACCAGTCGGGCACGTGCCTCATCGTTGAACTTCGTGGCGATATACAGACACTCAGTTTTGGTGAGTTGGTAGAAAGGTTGTTTCTTCGTTACGCCATTCGCCAGAAGGTAGCTTTTTTCACAGAGCTGAAATTTCAGCCCTGTAACTTTCTCCCACGCAGGCTCCATATTTCTGATGGCCTGCATCACGTTCTTGTGTTGTTTACCTGTCAGCTCGGCAATCTCGAGCGACGTCATTGTTTGTATGTTTTCGTATTGGTTTTCGTTTTTGTAAAATGCTATTGTTTTCATAATTTTGAGTTGATTTTAGTGAGAAGAAGGTTGGAATCTTTGCGCATTTACCCGGGAACATCCTCCTCACTTCAACTCAGGGTTAATTTTCAATTCTCAATTTTCAATTTTCAATTTACTTTCACGATATCCGTTGCTAAAATCTCTTGGAACGTCTGTCCCTGATACTCGTGCGTAGAGAAACGAAGCGTGGCCAACACCACATCATCTTCGTAGAACCTGCACGCCGCCAGATTACCCAGCATGGCGCACACAAACTCATTTTCAAACTTGCCACCACCCAGTTCGCGCAACACGATGTTGCACTTCTGAATCTGGCCACCTTCGGCCTTAGCCGACTGTACGCTGAAGGCTTCGCCCTGGCGTACTACTTTCAAAATTTTTGTTTCCATTTGTTTTTGTTAGTTTGAATTAAAACCCTGCTTTATAGCCGCCCCTTCCCAAGGGGCTCAAAATGTATCAATATGTCAAAGATCGCGCAAGCCGAAAATCGCGATTTAGCGAGGGCAGCGAGAACTCGTTCTCTAATTGCCGAGCGTGAGCGATTTATCTAATACAGAGCGAAAGCTCGCTTTCTGGCTTTGTTGAGGCGCCGCCGATTTTCGCGGCAACGCAAAGATCGCTTGTTGTTTGCGACGGCAAAAATAAAATCCGATTATCCGATTGACAAAACAAAAAAAATCCGATTCAGAATCGGATGAGCAAAATCTGCGGAAACGCCAGTAAATACGAGGGAAAGAAAAAATAAAAAAATCCGACTGAATTTCACAAGGAAACTCAATCGGATGACTTCAATCGGAAAACGGGGGTATTTTAGCCCTTCACGTAGTCGGTAATCCACTCGGCGAAGGGTTGCTTTTTGCCCATACCCATATACTTCGCAAGTGTCGCCGGGTTCTCGCTGTCCATATCCAGCAACTTTGAAATGGAATTGTAGCTTCCTCGGATGACACCAACATCTTTCAACATCCCGACAATCATACACTTCAGCCCCAGTCGCTTGTCAGCGACAGCCCAGTCGGTGGCTATCTGTTCACGCCACTCGGAACTCATCAGCGCATCCACAAAGCCATGAATCCACTTGGCCGTGAAACGCTTCTCGTCGGTGGTCAGCATGCCGAACCACTCTTCCGTCAACAACACCTTCAGATTCTTCGACGGCGCAAAATAGTTCAGTGCATTCTCGGGGGCTTCCTGTTGGGTGGCCTCGGCCTCTAACAGTTTCCTGCGCTCCTCCTGCGCCAGCGTAATCTTGTGCATATACTTCATGAAGGCATTGCGGTGCGCCTTGGCGTTCTCCTCCTTACGGTTCGAATAGAAATGGCGACCCACCTTCACCGGATTCACCACCAGGAAGCCGTCGCAATAATCCACCAACTTGCGCAACTCAGAATAGTGCTTATGAATCGACTTCTTCAGCTTATGGTCATCGTCCAACAGACTGAAGTCAAACTCCCCAGGATAGCGCGTGGCGCGCTGTATGTGTTCCACCTTGGTGTTGAACACACCCTTCTCAAACATGTGTACCAGCTTCTCCGTCACGTAGTCGTTAACGTCATCCAAGCTGGGCGATCCGTTGCACACGTCGTACAGCCAGTCCTCAAAAGTCTGACGAAACCTGCGAAGCGTTCCAGAGTTCAGATAACGGCGTTTCTCCTGCTCATACAAACGGGCATACTCCTCATCTTTATGCCGGCGAACCAACTGACTACTAATCTGCGTCAACACATCGTTCAGCCCTCCCAGCGCATCGTTCACCAGTTGTGTATTCTCCTGCAACTCCTCCTTTGTCGTCGTCAGTTCCCACGACAACACCTCTTCGGCCATCACGTCGAAGTCCACGTCCATATCGACATCCAGCACGGCCTCCTGCTTCACGCGCTCCAGCACCTCTTTCGACAGCTGTTCCGTCACCTCCGTAATGTCTGCCACCATGCCCATCAGCCGGTATTTCGTACCCGCTGAGGGCCGTTCTTCCCTCAAACTGGAAAGCCTCGCAGCGACTCCAGTCAGCATATTTTTTACCTCCATGATGTTTTAATATATGATTGTTTTTCGGTTGTTGTTACCCATCGTGTTGGGACTGCAAAGATATAAAAAAGCGCCCATACTTTCTGTACTAAAATCAGAAAATATGAGCCCTTAAATTGTTAAATATTACAACCTCCAAGAAGACAGTTAGATACGAAAAATCCGGCGTTAAAATTTGTCCAAGACGAAAAATATTCCGCCAAAAAGCAGTGATTTTCTCAGATTTTTGTTGTACCTTTGTCATGTCATTGATGATTTTGCTTGTCTTGATTTGCAGCACTAAGGTAAGTGAAAAATCTGACATGGCAAAATCCTGAGCCGCTCGGCTTTGCCGCTTCGCGCGTCGAAGAACTTTTTGTTGCTCAGGAACTTATAAAGAAAGTTAAACTAAAGTGCTGCGGAATCTAGGATTAATAGAACACACCTAAACATAGCGTTAGCATCATGAGACAAAACGCTCGATGGTTACAATTTTTTGCTTATGAATGATAAAATGATAATATGAAGAAGACTCTACTCATGGCCGTAGTCGCCTTAATGACTACAATGGGTGCTTTTGCCGAAGCTGCGTTTACAGCCAAGCAAGTGCCTGTGAACCGTGGTGGTGAGGACGGCGGCACCGTCACCCTCCGTTTCTACGATGACCTGCCGTCGGTGGCCTACATCTCCGTGGCTGACTTCCAGGCGTTGATGCTTCCTGGCAGCCAGATGACCGTCACCAAGACCGGCGACGGTCAATATACTCTCGAGAACCAGTATGCGAAGGCGATGGTAAATACCACCACCGAGCAGTTCTCGTCCGATGACTACATGGCCTTCACCAACCTGATGAGCCTGATACAGAAGGAGGGCATGGACAATGTCTATCTTGACGGCGCCCCCTTCATCCGCTACCGCACTCAAGAGGTGACGCCCGCAGCGGTCACCACCACCTTCGACTTCCAAAAATACGGCATCGACCTGCGTGGCGATGACGGCGCGGTGTACTTTCCCTTTGCCACCATTGCCGACCTGTACAGCGACCTGTACTACCACATCGCCGGCTATAACGGCGAGAAGGTTGTCCTGGTGACCGAAAACGCGAACTCCGATATCTGCAAGTTCGAACCCGAAAGGGCGATGGCCATCCTTGAGCAGCAGACGCGCGCTGCCGACCTGGCCGACTTCACCTACAAGGAGTTGTGCTTCGTCATCGACCACTTCTACGGCATGCCCGGACGTTCGCCTTACGAAAATGCCATCAAGGAGAACGGCTTGGACAAGGCCCTCAGCGACAACATCATTGACAACGGCACCACCATCAAGCAGCTTTTGACGAGCACCAACATGAAGGATTACGTTATCGGCATGACCGGCATGCAGGCAGTGCTTGCCGACGGGGGCCATACCGGCATGTATGTCGACCTCAAGGTCTTCAGTGCCCTAAATATAAAGGATGCTACCATCGAGTGGCTCATGGGGTTCAGTAAAATTAAGGAGACCTACCCCGCTCTGTACCAGATGATCAGCGACAGATTCCTTATCCCCATGATCAGCAGACCCCAGGACAGGGCCATTGACAAGGCCCGCAGTGACAAGGGGATAACCGACTATTACTATAAGGCCGGCGACACGGCATATCTGATATATCCCCAGTTCACCAACAACTTTGCTGCATGGAGGGAGTATTATGCCGGCGGTTGCACGGGCAATACGCCAGCCGTCGATACGGACTTCCCGGGCGATCTGAGCGTGGTGCTCGATGCCATGAAGCGGGCCAACGATGACCCGGAGGTGAAAAACCTCATCATTGACGTAGCCAACAACGGAGGCGGCTCGCTCGACATCGTGATGGCCATGACGGCACTCATCGCCGGACAGAGCCACTACTATAGCGAGAACACCCTGACCAAGCAGCGCATGCTGGTTAGCTATGACGTTGACTGCAACTTCGACGGCGTGTTCGACGAGCAGGACAAGGAAGTGTGGAAAAACTACAATCTGAACTACGGCGTGCTGACCTCTGGCGTCTCATTCTCATGCGCCAACCTCTTCCCCTCACTCATGAAAGACATGGGATTCCACATCATCGGCGAGAAGTGTGGCGGCGGCGCCTGTGCCGTGCAGAACTTTGTCACCCCCGAAGGCCTCCAGTTCCAGATTTCTTCCTATCGCGGACGTCTGACCGACAAGAACTGGAACGAGATTGACAGCGGTGTCACCCCCAACTATCCCATTGCCGTTGCTTCCGGCGACCCAGTCGCCTACGACTACTCCGCCTTCTACGACGTGTCCGCTATCAGCACCATCATGAACACCGCCCTTTCCCTTGCCTCGCTACCCACGGATGCAAAGACGGCCGACGATGCGTGGTACACCCTCGACGGTCGCCGTCTCATCGGCAGGCCGACGATGCGTGGCGTTTATGTCAACAACCATAAGAAAGTCGTGATAAAGGTGGGTTCTAATTAGGGTCTGCTTATTTATTTTCGTCTTCAATAGTTTACTACAGAGCAAAACGGGCACGAGGTATGCCTCATGGCAATGAATCGGAACAGCGTTGCCAAAACATTGCCACGATTGAATCCTGGCTGATTCATCATGAAATGAAAGGTATGCTCCATAGTTCTTACCAGAGGATAGTATAATTAACGACTCCTTCCACACTGATAGCACTGGGATAGTGGAGGCGTACGAGACGGCGCCTGCCCTCCATATCACTTAATAATCTTGTTGCCTCGTTTTTGGGAAGCATTGTTTCAAAATTAGCGAGTTGCTGGAAACTTGCATTCCTTGTCTTGATGTGAGCGTTGACTTTCACTCTTACCATTTCTTCTGCCATAATATTAATTCTTATATAGTTAATACAATGTTTTAGCTTCTGTGGTAATTATACTCAAAAAATGAGATTTTGAAAAATAATATTTCCACTTTTATAAACAAGCACTATTATATCTTGCTGTTTCTCTCGGCTCTGATATGCAATCAACAATATTATTCATCTTCAATATTTGATGATGCAAAAATAATAACTTTTCTGTATTATTCAACTAATTTTATTGTGGATAATTATAGGAAATAGTATAAACTTTCTAAAATCTTTGGTAATATGAGTTATATTGTGTACCTTTGCAACATAAAAAGGAAACCCGTATGAATGTGAGAAATGCCATTTGCGGACTTTTAAGTCCAAATACAATGATCAATAATAAGGGGGTAGCTAGTATAACTACTTGGTATCCAATGTCGTTAACTCACTTCAACGAGGATGAGTATTGATCATCCTATTGATCAACAAACTTACTAAGTTATGGGAGAAGACAAGAGAACAACCACGGATCTGGCGGTGAGAGCAACTGCCGGAGTAATGGGTACAGCCATCATCGCCTTCCTGCTGTGGTTTGGCATGGTCTACATTGCCGGAGTATTTGATAAGAACGAGGCGAAAAGTGCGGCAGAGCGCTCTGTCGGCACATGGGACGGCACCCTTCAGGAGAGTCCGCTCACACTGAGCATCGACTCCGCTGCCACCGACACCATCTTTGCACGGATGACGGCTAAGTTCGGCCGCAAGACCGAACAGCACCAGCTGATAGGCAAGGTCACAATAGTTAACGATAAGAAGGTGTTCACGCTCGACGACCTTACCGCCCGCGAAACGGAGGGCGAAAACCTCAATGGTACCTACTGTCTGCGCTACGGCGAAGATAAGGAACACTTCGTCGGCACATACACCAGCTATGCCGACAGCACCGTGACCGACGTCACTTTTGCCAAGCAGAAATCTAAATAAACCATTTTTATTATGGCACTACAACAGTTATTATTTAGTATATCTACTCCCAGTCCGCTAGTGGGTTTCTTGGTCGTGCTGCCAGCGATTCTGTTCGTTGCAGGGTGGACCATGAAGATAGTCTTCCGCCGTAAGGAGACAGTGGCTTTCGGCTATAACGGCAACAGCTGGATGAAGTGGCTGTTCATGTTGTGGGTACTCATCGTCATCCTCAACGAGTGGATAGCACCGGCCATCCAGTCGTCCGACATTACGCCGGAGCTGAAGCTGGTTAACCACTTTGGAGCGAATGACCAGACCGTGAACTTTGTTTTCCATGGCTTTACGCTCTACTGCTTCCTCTGCTATTTCTTCGTCAGCTTCCGCGAGCTCAATGCTGAGCAGGCTGAAAGGGCAAAAGGAGCGAAAGGACTGGTGGTGTCTTTTGCCAAAACGGCAGGTGCGACAGCCTTGACGGCCGGAGAGGGCATCTTGGGACTGATCAAGCTCGTTTGGATGATGATTGTGTCTGCAGCCTATCCCATCATCAGCGTCACCGCTACCACCATTACCTATGTCTCTGCTGGCGCAGCCATGTTTTTTACCGCCCTCATCCCGCTCATTTTCGTCGTGGTGATACTGGCCGTGCTGGGCATGGTCGTCCAGATGATTGCGCTACTCCTGACATTCCTCATCCCCTTTATATTCTGCGTCTTCCGCTTCCTTATCAATACCTACATCACCATGCGAGGTCCCTCGGCAGTGGCGTACAAAACAAAAAAAGACGAGGACGAAGATTAAAGATAAAAAGACTGACAATCCACATCGGATGTCAGTCTTCAATTTTTAAATTCTTCAATTCTTCAATTTTTTCTTGTTTACATTAATCGGTGTACTGTTCGGGAAGGCAATGCTGTAGGCTGAGTCGAGGGCTTTCAGGTCTATCTTGTAATAGCTGATACCCAGCCGGACGGCTACGATAGCCCGCAGCAGTTCACGGTGTTTACGAGGATAAAGACTCGGCGCAGGCAGTTCGTTCCAGCCTTCCTGCGGCTCATCATCGACGAGGGCCTTATGGCACACCTCCCAGATGAAGTCGTCGGTGGCTTCGTAGCCGAACCACGCCTTCAACACGTTGCGGATGCAGAACCGCTTATACTGACCTCCGAGGAGGCGCCTCGTGCGCTCCAGCTTGCGCCAGAGCACCACGAAGCATTCCTGATTGTTTTCTACGTTAATCATCGTTATCATTTATCAATTATCAATTAGGTGCGAAGCGCCGTTTATAGTCTTCCGTCTTGCAATACCTGCCGCTCACCTCATCATAAACGATGTACCCGCGACTCTGCCAACAGCGCAGTGTACTGTCGCCGTCACCCGTCTTTCCCTGTTGCTGACGCATCTGGCGGTACTGGTCTTTGGTGAACTCGTCGGACAACAGTTCCAGCAGATTCTGAGGCCCTGACTGACGCTGAATCTCCACTTCCTCACGCAGTTCCTTCTCCAGTTGCTGACCGAAGTACAGCATCTTGCACCAGAGGTTATACTGCTGCGTCCAGCGGACGAAATCAGCAATCTCCTTCGACCATTTGTAGTCGTGGGCCACATAGAGCACCATACCCTTCAGCCAGGCAATCACGTTGGCACGATAGCTGAACACGCGGTAGGCCTCGCTCTCATAGAGTTTGGCGGCATCCTTGTTCTCCTGCTTAATGTCGAGTGCCAGACGCTTTGCCTGCGGACACTCAATGAGTCCGTTGGCAGCCTCCAAACGGTCGATGTAGGGCTTCAGCTCTGCGGCAAACGTGTGGTCGTAGATGCCCAGGATAGGCTCCGTGTCTTCGTCATCATCACTGCGGATAATCGTCGAGATGTCCAGTCGACTCACCGTTCCGTCGTTCACCATCTTAAAGAAGAACTTGCGGGCATTGGGCGGCGTGGTCGACGCGTTAAAGTTCCACCTCAAAGGCGCAATACCCGATACCGAGTCGGCACCTACGCGCTCCTGACCGGCATCAGAGTTGTCAAACGCCTTTCTGATCAGCAGGCCCACTTCATCCACCGTACCCTTCGAGGTCACCTTCTTCAAGCCCTCTATCTCGTCCACGATGGTGTAGATGAATCGCTGACCGTTGTTGTTGGCATCGACGATGCGCTGGTTAAAGACAGCATCCGTCAGGTTGTCTATCAACATCTGGATACAGATGTCTGTGGGTCGCGGGGCTTTCTTCTGCTTCGCACCCGGGTTCTTCTGTTTCCACTCGGCCTCGCGCTGACGGTTTGGCTGGTCGCGTTGCTTGATGTCCTCCATAATGTACTCGATAGGCTTTTTGATGGTGCCCTTACCGATACTCTGCCGGCCTATCAGCACATTCATGAACGTCGCCTCGTGCTCCACATTGTCCCAATAGCGGAACTTCACACCGTGCAGATGGGCACCAAGCCCAGGGAACACCGCATTGGCCACAGCAGGTTTGTAGAACCAGGGGACGTTCTTCGTCAACAGCCTTATCAGTGGCGGCAACTTCTTGGGCATTGGTGGCGGCGTGGTCAGCGTACCACCACAAGCCTTCACCGCCTGCTGCGACTTCAACGCCCCGAGCACCTGCTTCAACCTGTAGGGCATACCCTTGCGAGGCTCTTTCAGTGCATTCTCCAACGTCTTTTGCCATTCCTCACCGTTGTCGCCCCAGTAGTTGGGAATGACCTGCATCAGCCGTTCCAACGAATAGCCGCAGATGCTACGGATAGTCACCGCCAGTTCAAACGTCAGCGCATTGCGGTCGCCCTCCACGGGCTCCTTACCGCCATTGAACAGCTCCCAGTACTTCGCAATGATGTCGGCATACGGAATGCCGTTGTAGTCGCTAGGGAGGGGCTTTTTATTGTCTAAGGAGTTATTTTGGTCTAAGGAATCTGGGAATTCAGGAATTTCTTTTCCTTGATTCCTTGGTTCCTTAGACAAATTTGAACTGCAACACTGTAACGCTGCAACAGCGAGAGCAGAGCCAAGCTCGCTTGAGCTCTGCCGAGCGCCAGCAGGGTCGACGATAGTCAACGCTGCAACAGTTTCAAAGATTGCGTCGTCTAGATAAATCAGCTCTGCTCCCGTCGTAGTAAAGAACACCCTCGTGATGTCCTTCGCCTGGGCATCGTAGGCGACCTCCAGCAATTCCGAGGCCCACTTTAGGTTGCCCACTTGGTCTAACTCCGGTCGCCGCTTGAACACCAGGTGATAGCCACCGCCTCGGGCACTCTCCTCCAGCATCAGCAGCCCCAGCTCGGCCTTCTTGGCAAGGATGCGCTCCTTCACCTTCGGCATCTCTTCGGGTGTCAAGTGGTCAATGTCCATCCCCACCGTGGTGCTCATCCTTTTCGAGCCCTTCAGACTTCCGTCGTCGTTGGGCAGACACGAGTAGTTCATCTGCACCAGACTCGCCTTCAGCGTCTCTTCGCCCTGTCTTATCCTGGCCACGTTCTCCTTCTGGAACCCGCCGTTCCTCAGCTTCAGGTACTCCTCTCTCGTCGGGACGGGGCGCATCATCTTTGCGCCCCCATTCCCCTTGTAAATATAATGTACACTCATGGTCTTTCACTATTCACTGTTCACTATTCACTAGAAATTGGGATAACCCAATTTCGCATTCAAAAATCGCAGGCCCGCCATCGTCCACGTCATGTACGTCTTGATCTTCTTTTCACCCTTCAGCGAGTACGAGACGTGGGTGCGCAGGGCGGTGTAGCCACGGCCGTCCAGGTCGCGCGAGATGTTCCAGTGGCCGCCAGCACGGTACTGTATACCCATGTCGCGCAGAATGGCGTTAAAATCGAAGGTGGTCATATTGAACGTCTTCGCCACCTGCGTCGCCGTCAGCGTGTCCTCGGCAGGCTCGTTCAGCAGGCGCAGACCCTCACCAATGATCTCGTCGGCCAGCGCCAGAATCTTCTTCGGACTGGGAAGGCACAACTGTTTATCATTTATCATTTTTCCGTTATCATTTAGAGCGTTAGCTCGCTCCGGTTCCTCCCATCTCAATACCAGTCGTGCACGCGCCTCGTCGTTGAACTTTGTGGCGATGTAGAGGCACTCGGTCTTGGTGAGTTGGTAACAAGGGCGAAGCTGTCCGTTAGCGTCCTTGTAAGACCCCAATCGAAAATTCGATGCGGCTATTTTTACCCACGCTGGCTCCATCTTGCGTATGGCTTCCATCACGTGAAAATGTTGTTTACCTGTCAGCTCGGCAATTTCGAGCGACGTCATTGTTTGTTCACTTTGTTCGTTCTTATAGATATTAATAATCTGTGTCATAATGTTGAGTTGATTTTGCGAGAAGAAGCATTCAGATTCCTTGGCCATTTACTCGAGAATATCCTCTTCCGCTTCAACTCAGGGTTTGTTTTAAATTCTATCAATTATCTCCGCATCGGTCAGCGGTTCGCTTTCAAAGAAGCGGTTGGCCTCCCATTCGCGTCGTAGTTCCAGACCCCGCAGGCGATGCCCGCCAGCAAACACCCAGCGCTTGAACTCACGCTGTATCTGCAGCTTCGTGCCACCCTCGCGAATCCTTCTTAGCAGGGTCGACTGGCGCAGTCGCCCGATGCCCACATTGTAAGCAAAGCTCACCAGCGCATCCAACTGCCCTTCCGAGCGGGCCACTTGCATGGCCTTCACCTGCCGTTCCACCTCGGCCACGTCCTGCCATAGCAGCTGACGTGCCCAATCCTCTGTAATCCGGTCGCCCATGCGGACGTCCCGGGTGTGTCCGTACCCGATGGTGGGTACCCCTGCAGCATCCCTGTAAGCCGTCAGCCGCAGACCCTCCATTTTCATCAGTTGTGACAATAGTCGTTCTGTTGTTTTCATCGTTGTTTGTATCAATAAGTCAAAGATCGTTTGTCCTTTCGACGATGCAAAAGTAGACATAAAAAAAATGCGCTCCAATCTCTTGGAACGCATTCGGAAAGTAATTTCGGTAAGTGTCTCCTATTTCGGTAAAAGTGGTCGGCAGACTTACCGAACTTCGGCAACTACTTCGGTAAGTCTATATGTTTTTCCTCAGAAACTCCATCAAAACGATTTCGCGGATAGAGGCACCGTTTTCTTTCCATTTATCAACGTGCAGACGCATGTAGGGATGATTGCTGATGGTACGCTGCACCTTGCCCACAGAACAGCAATACTCGAAAGTCTTGGGTAAATCCATGGCGAGGGCCTTGCGCTCGAAGTCGCTGACGCTCCCCTCATAGCCACAACAGTCACGGGCCACGCCATAGGCTACCGCCCACGACGACGATGCCCAGAATAGATGGGCGCCATCAGCCACCGCCTTGGCCAGTCGCTGCATCACATCGCCCTGCTGCTGGCGTTGCTCCTGCATCCGCTTGACAATAGACTGACACTCGCCATATGACCGGCGCACCACCTGCTTCACAATGGTACGCACCACGCCCGATATGCGCACGTTCATCGACTCCGTCAGCAGAATGGGCTGGAAGCGTTTGTTCATAGGACACAGCCAATGTCGCCCTTCTTCGTCGGTAAAGTACACCTTCGCCGTGTACTCACCGTCAATTTCTGCCACCACAATGTCGCCATCGTGAGGCCACGCCCCTAACTCCAGTCTCAGCATGTCGCCATCATGAATGTCGGCATCAATCATCGATTCACCTTGGGCACATAACTCCACCTGCGGGTGCAGGCCCACTGCAGACTTCGGCAGATAGTAGTAGCCCTCTATCATCTCGTCGTCAATGCTCAGCGGTGCCCCACAATTCACCCTTCCAGTCATGATGGGGATGGGTACGTCGCACAGTGTGTAACTGAATCCCTTGCTGTCAAGCCACGCCGTAGCCTCCTCAGCACTCATCAGCTGAGGAACAAATGTGTCGTTCTTCATACTTCGGCCTCCTTCCGTCCTGCGCCTTTCACATACTCACTCAGCAGGCTGCCAACGGCGGCCAGAATCATAAAAAGAAAAAATGCACCTTCCATAATCTTATTGTTTTTTGGTTAAACTTCGAATTACGGGTGCAAAGTAAAAGAGAGGGTGTTTCAAAAGTCGTAACACCCCACTAAAATTTAATATCTTTTAAGATTTTCGGCTATCATTTGGCGCATTTTCTCGCGCAAAGCCAAAGGTTCAAGCACTTCAATGCCGTCACCATACGATAGCAGCTGGCCCAGGAAGTCAGCAGTGGGACGGATGTCGAGGGAGAAGTCGGCGTAATGCTCAGTGCTGGCTATTTCTCGCTGCGAAGGGTGCAGGGGCAGCGTGCGCAGGTAGTTGGGCGTTTTGTTGTGGGCACGCAGCACGACGTGGGCCATGGGCGTATTGTCCGTCAATACACCATAGTACTCAGAGAAATAATCCTGAGGAGAGAAGTCGGCAGGCATCACGAACGGCTTGTCTGTCAACTCCACCTTCGTCATGCGGTCCAGCGCATAGATACGCATCTGCTCCTCGTCATTCAGCGCCAACAGGTACCAGCGGCGCTGCGACAGCTTCAGGGCATAGGGACATACCACCTTCTCATAGCCCTCGGCCCCGAACTTCTGGTAGCCCATGCGCAGGCGGTGGTTGCTCTTGATAGCGCTGATGATGGTATTGAGATACTGCTCGCCGACGGGTGCATTCTCCAGCACCAGCCGCTCCTTCACGGCAGCGCTATCGGCCAGCACGCCATGCACGGTGAGCGTGGAGAACAGCCAACTCTCGATGCTGTCATCGCTGATCACTTTCTGGTTGCTGATGTAATACTTATACGTCTTGGGCTCGCACTCGATGATGATGCCAAACATGTCCTGAATGGCATCGCGATGGCGATAGAACGACACGCGATACAAGGGGTTGCCGTCGGCCACCCTATCGTCCATCCATTTCTGGTTCAGTTCCTCAAGCGTCAGCTTGCCATAGGCCCTGAGCGTATTAATAATCCAGATGTACTGGTGAAATATCTGAGCTGGTTTCATTGCTGCAAAAGTCGTGTTATTTTATGGGCTTGATGGGTCGCCCATCACCTCCACGATACCCACGTCCCTCGTATGGAATCTTCCCGTAGGCACCATTCTTCTTCTGCCAGTCCTTACGTGCCTGATACATCTCCTCTTTGATACCGCCCTTCTCCAAGAAGTCGCGCTTCTTCCACTCAATAAGTCCACGGATAAGCACGTCGCATTGGTGGATGAGCGTGATGGCAATGTTGGCAATGGTCTCGTCAGAGCGCTCCTTGATTTTCTCTCGATAGACGGCAGAGTCGAGGTGCGTCTTGCAGAACGCACGCGTCTGCACGCAGCGTGGGTCGTCATACGCCCATTGCTCCAATCCTCTCACGCGCAGGTAGTCCTCATAGTCGAGCAACAGTTCATGGAGCGATGCCCTATTCACGTTGGTCAGCTTTAGCTCCATCTCGCGCGACGTGATGCCGTCGATGTTTCCTTCCGCAAGGTTCTGCTTGCCAGAACGTGCCGCCTGCACCATCTGGTCAATGGTGCGGTCGCCCACCTTCAGGAACGTATTGGCAAAGTAGTATGTCACGTCGTAGATGCATTCCGCCTTCTGGAACGCCTTCAACGTTCGGTAGTTATTATCTTGCCGTAGGAAATCCTTATCTTCGTCCATATATGTTCTCTAATTTCATGCAAAGTTACAACTTTTTTCCAAAATATCACCAATTAGTAATAAATTTCTGGGCAGCGCAACGCCACACTTTGATTGCGAAGCCACACTCTCAAAGAGAGAACCTTTAGGTCAAAGAAATAATGATAAATTACGAAAAAACGGAAGCCCAATGACTTCCGTTTCCTGTTTTATTCCTTAAAAAGCAGATCAGTTGGATTACGTGGTGTTAGTTCACGCGAGAGAAATAGATCTTCTCGTCATAGACAACTGAAATCTTTTCACCAGTTTCCTCTACTTTGAACTCATCGTTTTCGTTTATGTGGATGACCAATTGGTTTTCTGTCAGCGATACTAATTCAACAGTTCTGCTACCTTTACCAAAGTCAACAGTCAGTATATTGCCATTCATCTGCCAAGTACCCTCCATGATCTCCGTAAATGTGCGCTTCTTTTCGTCAAACTGCTGCAGTTTGAATGCGCCGCTCTCGCCAAAGGTGAACTCCATGTACTTCAGGCTCTCCTTACCATTTTTTGCATCGTTAATAGTAGGAGTGTTATCCCAGCTCTCAATGACATTCCCTGTCTTTGTGTCGGTAACGCTACCAACGATACGTGTCGTTCCCCAAGTGCCAAAAATGCTAACCTTGGTAGCATCTGTGTCAACTTGCGACAACTCATAGGTGCCATAATCAGCTATTGAGATATTGAAGCCGGAATTCGTGAGGGTAATAGTGGCTTGGATTGGTTGTGTAGACATAGTTCCTCCACCACTCTCGTAGTCTATAACGTTGTGGTAGCCTTCGTAGAAGTTGTAGATAATGAAGGCGTTTCCTTCAATGCGGTATTTACCGATCAATGTCTTCTCCCAACGGCCACGATATCCTTCACTACCGCGATAGTTGATGGCATATTGAGTAATCTCATCTTTAGTAAGTACCCACCTCAGGCAATAGGGCCAATGATCTTCATTCTTACGGTCAAGCACAATTCTGCTTTTGCCTTCAGGAGTAAAAGCAACGGCATCCCACGAACCAACAAGATCGCTGGAATTGATGTCACCGCCCTGTCCGCCAGTTTTCTCAGCTACCATTTGCTGGAAAATTTGCACAACCTCATTGGCACTGTTGACACGCGTCATGACAATTTCGTCAGTACGTCCCTCGTCCAGATAGCGGCGAACTTTAATAGTATTACCGTTAAGGCTCAAAATATCGCCCTTGCGGGTAACGCCGTTAACGTTAGCACTAAGTGTACCGTTGGTCAGTGTCCAAGTCATACTGGCAGACTGAGGTTGACGTGGATTCCAGTTCTCGTCTGCCTTAGCCTTGTACTCTGTATAATTACCTGATCCGACAGAGGTAAAATCCATGACGAAAATGTTGATCTTCTTTGAAGAGTTTTCATCAACGCCATACCAAGTACCTAACAGTTGCTCGGGTGTAACCTGGTTACCATTACCCTTATCACCACCATCATCGTCACCGCAAGCGGTAAATGCAAACACAGCAACTACTGCCATGAGCATCATAGAAAGAAATTTAAAGTGTTTCATGTTCTTGTTATTTAAATTAATTAATAGATTCATATTCGGGGCAAAGATACGAAGAATTTTGTTAACGAGTACTATAACACCCTTAAAAAAAGTTAACCATTGAAGCATTTGAGTCTTTTCATCGGTAAAAAATGGGGACGGTTCTGAATTTTCTACAATGAATTCTTCCGTCGTCAGCTTTGCCATATTTTTATTGCTTTTCTTCCTTCTTACTGCTCTCCTCAAACACCCTTTGGAGTTCTTCCTTTGGAGGCAGGGCTTTCAGCAGTTCGGGATCCATTTCGTCAGCTGTCTTATAGGTGGCAACACCCATTGGTTGCTTGAAGTCCTGCATGATATATCCGGCATACTCTTTATCGGCATGCTTGCAGAGGATGATGCCGATGGGAGCTTCTTCATGACTACGACGGTCATCGTCGTTCAGTATTCGCAGATAGGCACTCAGCTGGGCAAGATAGCCCACCTTGAATCCACCATTCTTCAACTCGAACACTACGGTACGATTCAAGTCTCGGCAAAAGAACAAGAGGTCTATCCAGTGGTCATGTCCAAGTTTGTCGAAGTGAACCTGACTGCCGTAGAAAGAGAAACCACGCCCGAAGGTCATGATGAAGTTCTTCACGTTATGGACGATATTGCTCTCGATCACTCGCTCGTCAACGTCCTCGTCGTGCATACCCAACTCCTCTACATTGATATAGTCAAGCAGATATTCATCCTTGAACATCCGAATGGCACGATAGGCCTGTTTGTAGTCAGGGATGGTAGTCAGGAAGTTGTTGGGCATCTTGTCCTGATGGTGATAGAGGTCTTGCTTGATGGCCTTCTCCAAATCCTCAACAGTAGGCTTGTAGGAATCGGCATACTTCATGTAGAAGACGCGCTCGTCGTAGGCCTTAGCTTTTGCAAGAATGGCGATGTGGTGCGTGAAGCTGATGCTCAGGAACTCACGCAAAGGAAAGTCGGGCAAGTTTGCCAATTGCAATTGACGAATTTCTCTATCGTCTTCAAATTCGGCAGTCGCAACTGCCGAATTAGTGTTAATTTCTGTAAATTCATCAGTCGCAACTGATGATTTGGAACTCAACTGCTGAATTTCATCAGTTCCAACTGATGAATTTGGTTCAAGTGCTCTCCATTCCTCATAGAATGTACGCATATTGCGCATACTGGTTGCAGAGAATCCACGCAGTCCAGGCAGTTCCTGCTTCAATTGGTTGCTGATGGCTTCGATGGCTCCTTGTCCCCAATTCTTCTTACGGGTGTTTGCCGATACATACCTTCCGATACCATAATATAGAGCCAACTGTTCTTGGTTGACAGCCTTGACAGCCCGTGCCTGACTCTGCAGTATCGCAGTCTTGATCACATCCACCGCGCTTTGATATTGTTTTATGTTGCTCATATCTTAAATCATTTTGTTTTAGTTTCTGCAAAGATACTCACAATTTCTCAAGCTTCCAAATTATTAGCCATCAATTTTAGTTTGAACAGTGTTCATCTAAATGGTTCACATCTTTCCGTGTGCGCTCGAGCGAAATTCGTGGTCAAAGTGGTCATGGTCATTTTGGTCAAAATCGATTTCGGATGTGGTTATTTTGCTCACTATATATAAATAGAATATTTATATTATAGTGGCGGTTTTGACATTGTCTGTTTTCGATTTTGACCATTTTGACCATGACCATCGTGACCACTTCAATTTTTTAATTTTTCAATTTTTCAATTTTATTCGAGAACCGCAATGAAATTTTCGTACCTTTGCATTGTCAAATTGAGAGACGGAAAATGCGCGGCAGGCAGGAAAAATCAGCGCTCTGGCCAAGCAGGAAAATTTCCCTAGGCAGGCCGCAAAAATGAAGTCCGAGAGGCGACACGAGAACAAAATCCTATGTTTAACTAAAAATTATTACATTTAGAGCCCCTTGATAAGGGGCGGCTATAATGCAAGGTTTAAAAATTAAAAGTCTATGTTGAAAGTAAAAGCAGTAGAGAAGAAGATCAAGTTTGACAAGAACCCCGAGAACCCTGGCGTGTGGCGCTACGTGATGAGCCCTGAGCTCTA
>JAEEXI010000021.1 GCA_016291495.1 Prevotella sp. | reverse complement strand
GTATTTCCGCACTAGATGCTTCATCAGTATTTGGCACCTATTCATTGGCAGAGGCTGAGGTGATGTCAATACACGTCTCCTTTGGTGAGACGAACTCTTACCGTGGACGTTATCTTCCCTACTATGGTATCAACACCGATGTAGAGATTGGTAACTCACCAGAACTCTCAAGTGCCACCTCTGACAAGCAGAGCTTGTGGAACTATAACACATTGCCTAACAATGGTCAGATGAATACCGATAACAATGCCTACGCAAAGTTCTATGAGGGTATTGAGCGTGCAAATCTGGCTATTGAAGGACTGCGTCAGTATGGTGACATCGAGAATAAGCCTGATATGGCTCAGTTGCTGGGTGAGGCACTTACCCTGCGTGCTGTCATCTACAATGACCTGATTAAAGCATGGGGTGACGTTCCTGCTCGTTTCGTTCCCAACGGTCCTGATAACGTTTATCTTCCCCGTACTAACCGTGATGTCATCTACAAGCAGCTCCTTGCTGATTTGAAAGAAGCAGAGGACTATTGCTACTGGCCCAACGAGAATAAGATTACACAGAGCACAGAGCGTATAAGCAAGGCATTTGTAAAAGGTTTACGTGCTCGTCTCGCCCTCTATGCTGGTGGCTATGGACTGCGTGGTGACGGCTATCGCCGCTCTAAGGATCCTGAACTGGCTCCCAGCTTGATGTACCAAATTGCCAAGGAAGAGTGTTTGGATATCATTAATCAGGGATGCAATACTTTAGGTTCTTTCAAAGAGAACTTCACCACGCTTTGTGAGGATAACGTAACCGCAGGCGGTGAGAGCCTTTGGGAGATTCCTTTCTCTGAGGGTCGTGGACGTGTTCTTTACACATGGGGTGTAAAACACCAGGCTAAGGACCAGTATACACAACAGGCTCAAGGTGGTGTGAACGGACCTATCGCTACACTGTATTATGACTATGACGAGGACGATATCCGTCGTGATATCACTTGTGTACCCTATGAGTGGAGTAAGGAGCTCGTTAACGGAAAGGCTCATGTCCAGCTCCGTGCTCAGAACAAATGGTGCTTTGGAAAACTGCGTTACGAGTGGATGAAGCGTATCGTTACTTCTACGAATGACGATGGTGTCAACTGGCAGTATATGCGTCTTGCCGACGTTTACCTGATGGCTGCTGAGGCTGTCAATGAGTTGGATGGTCCTTCTGCTGCATGGCAGTATATGAAGCCTGTCCTCAGCCGTGTTCTTCCTGCTGCAAAGGTTTCTGCCCTGCAATCAGAGTATACAGCCAACAAGGCTGCTTTCTTCAAGGGTATTGTTGACCAACGTGGCTTTGAGTTTGCCGGTGAGGCTCTCCGTAAGTGTGACCTCGTCCGTTGGGGTAACATAGATGTCAAGATGGCTGAGGCTGTAGCTAAACTGCAGAATCTGCAGAAGCGTGAAGGTGTCTATGCCGGCTATCCTGATAAGGTATATATCAACAACTCTGAGGATAAAGACAAAATTGAGATATACGGTCTGAATAAGGGAGAGGATGACCCTGATGTCATAAAAGAACTCAAAGATGCCGGATGGGATTCCAAGAACTGGTTTGAAAGCACTAGTGGATATGTACTGACAGACGACTATATCAACGGTCTCTACGTGGTTACCCCCAGCACTCATTGTCTGTGGCCTATTTGGCAAACATTCATTGATGCCAGCAACAACATGCTGAACAATGACGGTATCTATGGTCAGCTGTCTGATTAATATTGAAATATAATAAGCATATACAAATGAAGACATTAAAAAATATATTAGGACTCGGTCTTGTAGCACTGACGCTCACCGCATGTAGCGACGTTGCTGACGAGATTACCGAACTGACACTTGGACGTAACTTGTCTCCTATTGACATCGAAGCCAAGAACGTCAATGAGACAACAGCCAACTTGCAATGGAAGGCTGTTGAAGGTGCTGTTTCATACAAAATTGAGGTATTTGCCAACGATAGTCTGACTTTTGCCGGAACACCTCAGCAGACACTCACCAGTGAGACCAACTCGATTGCTCTGAAAAACTTGGACTACGACACCAAATATTCGGCACGTGTTCAGGCTATCAGCTTAGATCCTTCACGAGATTCTAAATTCCATGGTGTTTTCTTTAGAACTAGTGCTAAGCAGTTCTTGAAGAATCCAAAAGAAGAAGATATCGCAGACCGTAGTGTAACACTCACTTGGGAAGCAGAAGAAGGATATGATGTTTCTACCATCGTTATTGGTAGTATCACTCATAAAATTACCGATGAAGAGAAGGCAGCTGGAAAAGCTACTGTTGAAGGATTAACCCCTGAGACCACATATACTGCTTATCTTTACTATAATGACAAACAGTGCGGTAATCGCTCATTCACGACTATCATGGATCTGAATGGCGCGACATTGGTACACAGCGGTGATGATTTTGTACAGATAGTAGCTGATGCCGAAGAGGGTGCTGTACTTGCGCTCTACGGTGGTAACTATGATATCCCTGCTGGTGGTGACAATGAAGGTCTTTCCACTTCTTTGAAGATTGAGAAGAGTATCACTATCAACGGTATCTTCCCAACCAACAAGCCAGTAATCACAGGCCGCTTTGAGTTGTATGGAAGTATCTCTGTAAGTATGTCTAACCTCGTACTGGATGGTCAGAACAATGCAACTACTGATCAGTTATTCAACCTGAAGGATGCCAATGCTCAAATGGGTACTATTACGGTTAAGAATTGTGAGATCAAAGGTCTGAAAGTGGTAGCAGGTGAAACCGTTTCTTACAAAGGTTACAACAAGGGTCTTTTCTATGGAAATGTTGCATGTTCTATAGAGAGCGTGACATTTGAAGATTGCTATTTCCATGACATTGAGACCGATGGTGGTGATTTCTTCGATATCCGTAAATCAATTATTGGTAAAGTAGTATTTAAGAATAATACTATTTACAATTGTGCTGCCAACCGTGACTTATTCCGTTATGATGACGTTTCTGGTGCAACAACAGAATTTATCTTCGAGAATAACACGATTGATAACGTAATTACGGAGGATGGTACAACACGCCGATTGCTCTACATTCGCACTCCAAATGGATCCATCATTTGGAAGAATAACCTTATAAGTAACACGAAGGCTGTATACACGAACCAGGCAAAGACACCAGTTCCCACATACGAGAACAATGCTTACTTCAACTGCACCAATGCAAGTATCTTTGATGATACTAATGATGCTGAGGCAAAAGTTTACTGGAAGGGAGACAAGAACGGTCAGAAGGTGGACGACCCGAAGTATGCTGATTCTGCAAATGGTGATTTCACCATCGGTAACGAAAGTGTGAAGAACCTTAAGGTAGGTGCTGAGAAATGGTATAAATAATCCATCCCCTACTCTATAACAACAATGGGCGGACACAACAATGTCCGCCCATTGGTTTTTTACAAAAATATTTGGAAGTTATCCGAAAAGAGCGTATCTTTGCGAAAACAAACTATTATGATGCATAAGATAATTTTAATGATGACCATTCTCTGTGGTTGTCTAAGCGCTACCGCAGAGAACTATCCCTACCGCAATGACTACCTGTGGCTGACAGTTCCCGATCATGCAGACTGGATTTACAAGACAGGTGAGAAAGCAAAGGTGGAGGTGACACTATGTAAATACGGCATTCCGCAGAACACCGAGATCAGTTATGAGATCGGACCAGATGAGATGCCTGCCACCAGCACTGGGAAGGCACAACTGAAGAACGGTCGTGCAATTATTGATATGGGCACCTTGAAGAAACCCGGCTTTTTGGACCTTCGCATGAAAGCCACAATAGACGGCAAACTGACAGAGCATCATGTGAAAGTAGGTTTCTCACCTGAGCAGTTAAAGCCCTACACTAAAAACCCTAACGATTTTGACGCATTCTGGAAACAGGCGATTGAGACTGCACGACGGACACCCGTATCTGTTACCAAAGAAACAATTGATAAGTTTTCTGACGATGAGGTTATCTGCCAACTTGTGAAGATTCGCATTGACAACCGACACTCTGTCTATGGCTATCTGACGATGCCCCGTAAAGCTGGTAAATACCCTGTCGTACTTACTCCACCAGGAGCAGGTATCAAGACCATCAAGAACCATGACGACAAATATACACGTGCAGGACTTATCCGTCTGGAGATGGAGATACATGGTTTGAATCCGAATATGACTGAAGAACAGTTTAAAGAGATAACCTCCGCATTTGACCATGAGAATGGTTACTTAATGAACGGACTTGACGACCGTGACAATTACTATATGAAACATGTCTATGTCGCTTGTGTCCGTGCCATAGACTTCCTTACCTCTCTACCAGAATGGGATGGACGTAATGTCGCAGTACAGGGTGGCAGCCAAGGTGGTGCCCTATCTCTCATCACCGCTGGTCTTGATGAACGTGTAACCGCATGTGTGGCTAATCACCCAGCCCTTAGTGATATGGCTGGCTATCTGGACAACCGTGCAGGAGGTTACCCTCATTTCAACCGTACTAATAAGATGCTTACTCCAGAGAAGGTGCAGACCATGGCATATTATGATGTGGTAAATTTCGCCCGTCGCATCACCTGTCCAGTATATCTGACTTGGGGTTATAATGACAATGTCTGTCCACCAACCACCAGTTATATAGTATGGAATCTGATTACTGCCCCCAAAGACGCCCTTATCACTCCTATCAATGAGCATTGGACATCCACAGACACAAATAACTATCAAATAATTTGGATAAAAAAACATCTAAAATGAGACTTAATATGAAAAAACAATTGCTATTCTCCCTTCTAATAATAGGAATAAACTCTGTTAGTGCACAGATGCTGCCTTACCAGAATCCGCAACTTAGTGCGGAGGAACGTGCGGAGGATCTTTTAGGGCGACTGACGTTAGAGGAAAAGACGAAACTAATGATGGATGTGTCACCAGCTATTCCTCGACTGGGTATCCCTGAGTTTCATTGGTGGAGTGAGGCATTACATGGCGTAGGACGTAATGGAATCGCCACTGTTTTCCCTATCACGATGGGAATGGCTGCCACCTTTAATGACTATTTAGTATATCAAGCTTTCACCGCCGTCAGTGATGAGGCACGTGCCAAAAATACTGAAGCAAGGAAGAAAAACGAGATCAGACGCTACCGGGGCTTATCTTTCTGGACACCTAACATCAACATTTTCCGTGATCCACGCTGGGGACGCGGACAGGAGACTTATGGAGAAGACCCATACCTGACCAGTCGGATGGGACTTGCTGTGGTGAATGGCTTGCAAGGGCAAGATTTTTCTCAGAGTTCTCGGAGTACTCAGAAATACAAGAAACTATTTGCCTGCGCCAAGCACTTTGCTGTACATAGCGGTCCGGAATGGAATCGCCATGAATTCAATATTGAGCAATTACCTGAGCGTGATCTTTGGGAAACCTACCTACCCGCTTTCAAAACACTGGTAAAGGAAGGAGATGTCAAAGAGATTATGTGCGCATACCAAGCCATCGACGGAGAACCCTGTTGTGGAAACACCCGTTACCTACAACGAATCCTACGAGAAGAATGGGGATTCCAGGGTATCGTGACAAGTGACTGCGGTGCCATTGACGATTTCTACAAACCTGGTCGCCACCATTTTGTGAATACGAAAGAAGATGCTGCCTCACGAGCCGTCATTGCAGGAACAGACGTGGAGTGTGGTGGCGTATATCAGTCCTTACCCGAGGCTGTAAGAACTGGCAAGATCTCTGAGCAACAGTTGAACACCTCGTTACGCCGTCTGCTGATAGGACGCTTTGAACTCGGCGACTTCGATCCGGACGAGATGGTGGAGTGGACAAAGATTCCAATAAGTGTTGTAGCCTGCAAAGAACATAAAGAGATAGCGCTTGATGCCGCACGACAAAGCATTGTGCTATTAAAAAACAATGGGATATTACCTTTGAAAACCAAACAGCCAAAAGTTGTCGTCATGGGACCAAATGCCAATGACTCTACCATGATGTGGGGAAACTATAACGGTCAGCCGACTCAGACAACCACCATCCTGCAGGGTATACGCCAATACTTGCCTCATGTACCTTTCATACAAGGATGTACATGGACCAAGAAGGAAGTTCCTACAAGTATGTTCAACCAAGTTTTTACTGTCGACGGACGACCTGGACTACAAGCCAACTATTGGAATAATGAACGAATGGAAGGATTACCTGCCATGGCGATTCGTCTTACAGAGCCAATCCATTTGGACAATGGAGGAAATACAGCTTTTGCCCCTGGAGTTAACCTTGAGCATTTCACGGCCCGATATGAAGGTGTGTTCCGCCCGCAACAAGATGGTGAAGTCACTTTCAATATGCTTAATGACGACCACTTAATGCTGGTATTCAATGGAGACACATTGCTCAACCGCACAAATGGGCATGGTGTCCGTGATGCTCATCTGACCTATAAGGTTAAGGCTGGCAATAGTTATCCTTTGCAACTTGTCTATATACAATATACAGGACATGCCATGCTTCAATTTGATATCAATATGATTGATCAATCCCCTGTGGCGCTCTCCCCTCTCACTGCTCCACAATCACCTCTAAAAGATGCGGATATTGTCATCTTTGTTGGAGGAATCTCTCCTCGTCTTGAGGGTGAGGAGATGAAAGTCAGTGAAGATGGTTTCAAGGGTGGTGATCGCATCAATATAGAATTGCCACAGGTGCAGCGTGAGTGGCTTGCCAACCTTAAGAAAGCAGGAAAACGCATCATCTATGTCAACTGCTCCGGCTCTGCTATCGCACTGACACCAGAAGATACTTTTGTTGATGCTATTGTGCAGGCTTGGTATGGTGGAGAGAAAGGTGGAAAGGCTGTGGCTGACGTACTTTTCGGCACCTACAACCCCTGTGGTAAGCTGCCTATCACTTTCTATAAGAGTGTGAACGACCTGCCCGACTTCCTTGACTACCGGATGACGAACCGTACCTACCGATATTTTAAAGGGGAGCCCCTCTACCCCTTCGGCTATGGATTGAGCTATACTACCTTTGAGATTGACAATCCTGAGTATATATATAATAAGGTACGCGTGAGGGTCAAGAATACTGGAAAGAAAGAGGGTACAGAAGTCGTACAGGTCTATATGCGTAATTTGGCAGACACAGAAGGACCGCTGAAGACCTTACGAGCCTATGAGCGTGTCAGCCTGAAGGCTGGAGAGAGCAAGGTCGTAGAGATTGATTTCCCTCGTGACCGTTTTGAGGGTTGGGATACTGAAACCAACACCATGCGAGTCGTTCCTGGTAAGTATGAACTGATGGTAGGTTCGTCAAGTGCAGACAAAGACCTACAAAGAATTACGGTCAACATCCAATAAAAAAAGAAATCCTCTCCGTTCAGAGAGGATTTCTTTTTAACCACTTATTTCTTAGGTTCTGCCTCCGTCTTGGGTGCAGCCTTCTTAGCAGGAGCTTTTTTGGCAGGAGCCTTCTTTGCCGCAGGCTTCTTGGGCTCAGCTTTCTTTGCTGGTTTCTCTTCCTCAGGAGCCTCATACTTGGCAAGACGAGCCTTCAGGCGAGTAATCTCCTCGTCCTTATACTCAATCTCGTCGCCCTGGTTACGGATGGTGGTAAGCAGTGCATTCAACTCATCGTTCTCAATTTCCTGCGGATAAAGTGCATTCACCCTGTTGATGAAGTCACCAAGGATATTCATATAGTTGGTGAAAGCATCGAACGGTCCGCTATAGATACCACGGTCCAAACCAACATTAGAAGCCTTGGTAGTCATGAAACGGAAGTTATTGGAAGCCTGCAGATAGTCCCAGTCCTGATTGATACGGGGGTCGTCAGCAATACGCAGACGGTCGGCCACACTGTATAGCTTATTGAATGCCTCACGCTGCATGGCATTACCCAACCAGCATGAACAGTCACGCTCCTCATCCACCCATGAAAGGGTATCAGGTACGTCAATCTGACCAACGCTCTTCACCTTCATGCAGATCTCCGTAGGAGTAGAGAAAGTGATACCTTTCTCCTTCGCACAAGCAGGCAGTGCCTTCAGGAAGTCGAGGATATTACTGGACAACGGCTGGGCGATACCCAGTGCCGACAGTTCCATGAAGATATTGATAATCTGCTCTTCCTCTGGCAGACGGGCGATACGGTCGATATAGGTATCTGCAAACAAGGGATAGCCAGCCCAGTCGCTGTTGTTGAAACGCAAAGAGATATCATCAGACAACTCCACGTCACGCAGCAACAACTTCAGGTTTGGAGCGATGTTACAGTTGTATACATAATGAGGTGATTTCCATCCCAGTACATGCTTGGCACCCTCTGTCAGCATTCCCTTGAAGCCCATGGCAGCAACCTGTCCACCAATATCATCGCTGTATATCAGGGAAGAGTTACGGAGGACTGTCGGTTTCTTGCCAAAGTATTCCTCCATTTTCTTACACTGTTTCTTAACATCCAATGCGAAGGTCTCCTCATTAGCAAGTGATGACAAGCCATGAGAGTAAGGCTCCGCGAGGAATTCCACGCAGCCCGTGTTGTTCAGTTCCTGTAACTTTTCCAGTACCTGTGGAGCATGCATTTCCAACTGCTCGATACCTACACCCGAAAGTGAGAAAGCAACCTTAAAGTCCTTACCATTTTCACGAATCATATCGCCGATGGTATTCAGGGCTGGCATATAGCTGCGCTCTGCGATGTCGCTGATACTACGCTCGTTCTCATAATCATCATAATAATAATGATCGGTACCGATATCGAAGAAACGATAACGCTTCAGATGAATAATCTGATGTATCTCAAAATATAAACAAATTGTTTTCATATCTTTTCTTTTATTTGTTATTAATTATAGTTCCTATAGTGCCTATAGTTCCTATAGATTACTGTTCCCAACCAAGGGTTCTCTTATAGAGGGTGGCAATCCATGCGCCCACTTTCTCCCAGGTAATCTGGTCAACCTCCTTCTTTCCTTCTTCCTTGAGATATTGGAAGAGAGAGTCGTTAGCACAGATACTGTAGATGGCATCAGCAAGTGCGTGGATATCCCAATAGTCTACCTTAATACAGTTGTTGAGAATCTCTGCACAACCAGACTGTTTAGAGATAATAGACGGAGTACCACACTGCATCGCCTCCAAAGGAGAAATACCGAATGGCTCAGACACAGACGGCATCACATAGACATCAGAATCCTTCAGGCATTCATAAACCTGTTTGCCACGCATAAAGCCTGGGAAATGGAAACGGTCTGCGATACCACGCTCAGCAGCAAGATGAATCATCGCATTCATCATATCACCGGAACCCGCCATACAGAAACGAACGTTATGGGTACGACGAATCACCATATTGGCTGCCTCCACAAAGTACTCAGGTCCCTTCTGCATCGTAATACGACCCAAGAAAGTCACTACCTTATCCTTACCTGTATGATCTGGACGAGGAATTGCCTGATACTCTTCCGGCAATGGGTAAACAGCATTATGTACCGTGAAGCACTTCCGTGGATCCTGATGATACTGGTGGATGACAGTCTGACGTGTCAGTTCTGACACACACATAATACAGTCAGCCCAGTCCATACCGTTCTTCTCTATCGAGTAAACCGTTGGGTTCACCTTACCACGAGAGCGGTCAAAGTCTGTAGCATGCACATGGATACAAAGCGGTTTCCCACTTACTTGCTTAGCATGAATACCAGCAGGGTAAGTCAACCAGTCATGGGCGTGGATAATATCGAAGTCAAAGGTACGAGCCACCACACCTGCGATAATGGAGTAGTTATTAATCTCCTCATGCAGATTACCGGGATAGCCACCAGCGAATTCCATCGCACCCAGGTCATTGACGTGCATATAGTTAAAGTCAGCATAGATATGGTCGCGCAACTTAAAATACAAATCCGGGTCCATGATATTACCCACACGGTCACGAACATAATCGTAGCTGACATCACGCCATGTAATAGGCACGGCATTCATAGCGACGATATTACAAGCGTTCCGCTCTTCGTCACCAAAAGGTTTCGGCAGACAGAGCGTGATATCCATATCACCCTGAGCATGCAAGCCCTGAGAGATACCATAGTTAGCGGTAGCGAGTCCACCGAACACGTGAGGAGGATACTCCCATCCAAACATTAACACTTTCATAGTCTTCTCCTCCTATTTTACTTTTGATAAGTATATTTCTCCAACAGTTTCAACGTACGCAGGATCTCAGCGACATTCATGGCAAATGCCATAGCGCCACGTCCATGGAATGGCGGGTTACCGTCGAACAGCTCACTGATGGTTCCCAGTGCGTGATAGTTGATCTCATCCTCGTAGCCTACCATCTGACGCTCCACAAAACTCAAACGTGTGCGCTTGTAAATCTTCAGACAGGCCTCCATATAGAATCCACCGAGCCAGGGCCATGCTGTACCCTGATGGTATGCATAGTCACGCTGAGTCTGCGGACCGACATACATCGGGTTGTAACCACCACTCTTCGGAGACAGTGAGCGCAGTCCCTTCGGTGTCAGCAACTCACGGGTGCAGACATCCAAAACGCTCTTCTTCTGTTCCTGTGACAATGGAGAATAGTCAAAGGCTACAGGGAAGATCATATTCGGACGAACACTCCAGTCCATCATATTGCCATCTACATAGTCAAGCAGATAGCCATATTCGTTGAGGAAGGTATCCACGAACGACACCTTGCAAGTCTCAGAACGTTCCTCCAGTTTCGCTGCGAATTTCTTATCGCCGAACTCCTCTTCCAAGGAAGCGCAGAACTTCAGGGCGTTATACCACAAGGCATTGAACTCTACGATATAGCCAGAACGGGGGACGACAGGATGACCGTTAGCGGTGGAGTTCATCCATGTGATCGCCTTGTCGCGACCATTCGCATAGAGTAGTCCGTTATCATCCAGACGCATCGCAGGATTACCACCCTTGATGATATACTCTACGATATCACGGACTAGTTTTCCATACATCTTATACCCCTTTTCCTTACCGGCATCCTTAGTATATTGCTGGATTGCCCAAATTGCCCACAGAGGAACATCCGGATGCTCTATCTCATAAATCTTCACACTGAGAGGTTTGTCCTCCATAAACTCACGGAGCCCCTTCTCTGCCGTCTTCATCACATGCTCGAAATAGTCCTGCTCACCAATAGCGAGAGTCAAGCCTGGCAATGCGATAAACGTATCACGGGCACGTGCCTTGAACCAAGGATAACCTGCTAGCAGGTAACGATCATCACTGTCGTCAAGCTCTTCTGCGGAACTGCCACTACGACGATCGCGGAAGTGGAACTGATGGGCTGCGGCAACCAGACAGTGATAGAAGTTATCACGAGGCTGACGTACATCAATCTCCTTTTGGAACAGGCTCTTCAGGCTATTACTCTTAATTTCCTTCGTAGAAGCGGCAAAGATGATACTCTCACCCTTCTTGATGGACACTTCAAAATAGCCTGGAACATAAAGATCCTCATTAGAGGCATAACCACGCTCCTGCTCTTTCGGATACTCCACGCCACGATACCAATCTGGCTGGAATACGAACTCGTTTTTCTTATTGAACTGCATGTAGAGGTCTGGATAACCAGCATACATACAGGTCTTGATACCATTATCCACCTCATGATACTCACGAGATGCCGTTGAATTCTCATGCGTAAACTGCCTTACAGAGCGGAAGGCGAGGAACGGACGGAATCGCAACGTCGTAGCGGAATGAGCATCCTCCAAGGTATAACGAATCAAGATACGATCCTCATAACACTGGAAGATAGTCTCCCTCTTTAATAACACGCCACCAACACGATAAAGTGTAGTAGGCACCACATCACAAGTAAACTCCCGGATGTACTTGTGACCTTTCGGGCTGAAATTGTTTCCCTGATATTTATGGAGTCCGAGATTAAACTCAGCGCCGTGCTGAATTACCGTACAGTCAAGCGATGACAAGAGCACATGATTCTCATCATCAAGTTCTGGAACGGGAACAACGAGCAAACCATGATACTTACGCGTATTGCAGTCGACAAGTGTTGAACTGCTATAGGCACCAGAACGGTTTGTCCGAAGTAATTCACGACGGAGGGACTCCTCCAGGTTAGTCATTACAGCTTTTTCAAATCGCAAATAACTCATAGTTCCTATTTTAAGGTTTTTCGTTTTAGATTTGTTTTCAATTCCCAAAAGTACACAATTTCACTGTGACTACAAAATAAAAAGAGTTTTTTTTTGTAAAAACCTTTGTTTTTTATGTGAAGTGGAAGATTATTTACAACAAAAGCATTGTCAGTTTAGCCTTTTTTATTACTTTTGCACCGCTAATGATAGTTGACACCTTATGTTCATAGTAGGAAAAGATACAGAAAAGGACCAGATTAGACAAGCGATGAAAGACCTTTGGGAACTTCTCACAGAGGAGCAGCAACTTTTCTTGATGAAACACGTCTCATTGGAGAGATTCAAGAAGAGTGAGTTCATTTATCACGAGAAGGAAACCCCTGAACACCTTTTCTGTCTTGTCAAGGGCAAAGTAAAAATCTTCAAGGAAGGAATAGGTGGTCGTCCACAGATTGTACGCATGGCAAAGCCACAGGGTTTCTTCGGCTATCGCGCAGGCTTTGTCGGTGACCACTACAGCACATCCTCCGCCGCTTTTGATACGGCAACGGTCTGCCAGATCCCGCTCCCTGTCATCAAGACGATTATCCGGGACAACAATGATGTTGCCATTTACTTTATCAAGCAACTGGCGAGCCTGTTAGGTCATGCGGACGAACAGACCGTCAATCTCACTCAAAAGCATATCCGGGGACGACTCGCCGAGGCATTGCTCCGACTGAAGAACAAATATGGTACAGAGGAAGATGGCAAGACATTATCCATCTGTCTGAGTCGTGAAGACCTTGCCAACCTTTCGAACATGACGACGAGCAACGCCATTCGCACCCTCTCCGCTTTTGCCTCAGAAGAGCTGATCTCCATTGACGGCAAAAGTATCATCTTACTTGACGAGCCCAAGTTATTGAAAATCTCCAAGAACGGTTAATCTGGGATCAGGAATTGAATGACTTCCTGCTCCACGTCTATATAGTATGCCCCGACGGGAGTACCCATCAGTCTGCCGTCAATACTCACCAAGGCATGCTTCGCCTCTTCTATCCTCACCTCACGGGTTCGGTAGGGATGCACACTACGATGGTTAAGGAAGCGTCCCGTTAACAACAGCCACAGACCGGCAAAGACTTGCAAGAGTCCTGTATGATAGACCACGGACACGTCGAGTAGTCCATTATAGGGGACAGCATTAGGAGTTTGTCCGTATCCCGGTCCGCTTCCCACACACATCGTCATCACCTTACGGTTGATGACATCAGAATTGATCTTCACATTCATCTTATAGTCCATACGGTGAAAGATCATCAGGAAGACAGAGACGATAAAGGACAAGGTACGCGACCCCAGCATCGAACGGGTCTGTCGTCGCATATTCATCACATCAGCGATCAATCCGACATTAACACAATTCAGGAAATAACGGTTACATTTCTCTCCTTTCTTATTGGTATAACGTATACATCCCAAGTCAACAGGACGGACACGACGCTTTATCAGCCAGTCGACCGTCTGTTCCATATTACCCTCCTTGAAATCCCAGTAGCGGGCGAAGTCGTTCATCACACCATTGGGAATCACTCCCAAGGCAATGGTGTCACGAACCTGTTTCTCCACCTGCATCAGACAGTTGACAGCATCGTTCAAGGCAGAGTCTCCCCCCATCACGATAATCGTCTTATAGCCATTATGTATCAGCATCAACATCAACCGTTCCACACTGTCCGAAGTCTCACTCTGCACAAAGTCATATTGGACATGACGCTCATCCAACACCGCTTGTATTTTCTCACGTTGCTTACTGGATCGTCCCTTGGGACAATATAAGATACCCCATCTTGTCTCTTCTACTGCCATAGCGCTAATATCTCCTTCACTTTATCATCCATCGGCTGCATCGCATCAATCCAATGAATTTTGAAACCACGACGCTCCATTCCCCTGAACCATGTCATCTGTCGCTTGGCAAACTGATGAATGGCTATCTCCAGATGTTGGAACATCTCGTCATAGGTTGTATTACCGATAATATATTCAGTCACAAATTTATATTCCAGTCCATAATAGAGCAGGTCCTCTGACGGGATTCCTTCTGCCAGTAATGCCTTGACCTCATCAATCATCCCCTCCTCCAGTCGCGCTTTCAGTCGTCGGCTGATCTTCTCACGACGCTGCTCCCTGTCGATATGGACACCGACAATGAGTGAGTCAACAGGAGGCAGTTCCCTCCTGGGCATGGGATGTTCCAGGTTATAAGTCTCGATCTCTATGGCTCGGATAGCACGCTGACAGGAGTCCACATCCGTCTTATTATGCATATTAGAACCGTTTTTCTCCTTCAGCTCCACTAACATTTCTGTCAACTCCTCCAACGATTTGCTTTCCAGACGTTGGCGCAACTCAGGATTCTGAGGGACCGGTGATAGTTTATAACCTTTCAATACCGCCTCTATATAAAGCCCTGTACCCCCACAGAGGATGGGGACCACCCCACGACGGCAGATATCCTGATAGGCATCATAGAAATCCTGCTGATATTGGAAGAGGTTGTATTTCGTACCAGGCTCACAGATGTCAATCAGATGATAGGGGATCTTTACTATTTCATCTTTAATCTTTAATATATAATCTCCCAAATCCTTTCCCGTACCGATGTCCATACGACGATACACCTGACGGGAGTCTGCGGAGATAATCTCTCCACCAACCTTCTCCGCCAATGCCGCCGCCAATGGAGTCTTACCACTGGCTGTAGGACCAAGTATGGTGATCATCCGCTTTGCCATCATGACTGTTTATGCATCGGCAAAGACCTTGCCGTCAGCAAGTCTTACCTCCAACTGATTATACTCACAATGGAAATCACTCTGCAACCGTTGCAGATACCTCCTACACTCCCACTTACACATCGGCAGGTCATGGAGCAGATAGTTACCACAAGTCTCTGGGGTGGTAGCGGGTACCTCATCCTGTGTCAGTATCCATTCCAAGCATTGGATTGTCAACTCCCTCATGTCAAGGACATTATAATCACCCGTCATAACGATATACATACCCGTCATACAGCCCATCGGACCGACATACACCACATCGTCTTTCACCTGTGAGTTGCGAAACCATGTCGCCATCAGATGCTCAATACTATGCATGGCGGCAGGCGCCACTGCCGGTTCCTTGTTCGGTTCCGTAATACGGAGATCGAAGGTCCTGAACCGCTTGTCATCCCTTGAGAGATAGATACCTGGTTTCAAACGAGTGTGGTCAATAGTAAAACTCTGAATAACTTCCATCTGTTTTGTTTTTTGGTTCTGTGTGCAAAAATACATAAAAAAAGCCGTCCGACAAAATCGGACAGCTTTTATTTTCAATTGTCAATTATCAATTGCGATTATTTCAGTTGACTTCGTCGACTCAGATACGCGACTCGGCATACTGAAAGCGAGCTTTCGTCTGCTCTCGCTGCTTATTTGAGTTCTGCGAGGTACTTGATAGTACGAACCATCTGAGAAGTGTAAGAGTTCTCATTGTCGTACCAAGCAACAACCTGTACGAGAGAGTTACCGTCACCCATCTTAGAAACCATGGTCTGGTTAGCGTCGAAGAGTGAACCGAACTTCATACCGATGATATCGCTTGAAACAAGCTTCTCCTCAGTGTAACCGAAGCTCTCGTTGGTAGCAGCCTTCATAGCAGCGTTGATACCCTCAACTGTAACCTCACCCTTAACAACAGCGTGCAGGATAGTGGTAGAACCTGTAGGAGTTGGAACGCGCTGAGCAGCACCGATCAGCTTACCGTTCAGCTCGGGGATAACGAGACCGATAGCCTTAGCAGCACCAGTTGAGTTAGGAACGATGTTCTGAGCACCAGCACGAGCGCGCTGAACATCACCCTTGCGCTGAGGACCGTCCAGAATCATCTGGTCGCCAGTGTAAGCGTGAACGGTGGTCATGATACCGCTCTGGATAGCAGCGAAATCGTTCAGTGCCTTGGTCATAGGAGCCAAGCAGTTGGTGGTGCAAGAAGCAGCTGAGATAACAGTATCAGCAGGAGTCAGAGTCTTGTGGTTAACGTTGTAAACGATAGTGGGAAGATCGTTACCAGCAGGAGCAGAGATAACAACCTTCTTAGCACCAGCTGTCAGGTGAGCAGAAGCTTTCTCTTTAGAGGTGTAGAAACCTGTGCACTCCAGAACAACGTCTACGTCCAGCTTACCCCAAGGCAGCTCAGCAGCGTTAGGAATAGCGTAGATAGTGATCTTCTTGCCATCAACAACGATGTAGTCCTCACCAGCCTCTACAGTGTGCTTGTTCTCACCGAACTTGCCACAGAAACCACCCTGAGCGGTGTCATACTTCAGCAGATGAGCCAGCATCTTTGGGCTGGTCAAGTCGTTGATTGCTACTACCTCATAACCTTCAGCCTCGAACATCTGACGGAATGCGAGGCGACCGATACGGCCAAAACCGTTAATTGCTACTTTTGTCATTTTTACTTATTATTTTAAAGGGTTTATAAAAATTTTCTCGTTTTCGGGCACAAAGTTACGAAAAAATATCTATATTTGCATCTGATTTCATTCTTAATTTAGATTAAAGATTCAACATTAAACATTAAAAATGAGATAAATCAAGGACGAGAGTCTGAGATTGTAAAACATAGATAGCAATTTGTACATTAAATATTTTATATTAAACATTTAAACTTTAAACGCTATGGGATTTATTAAAGAATTCAAAGAGTTCGCCATGAAGGGCAACGTGATGGACATGGCTGTCGGTGTAATCATCGGCGGTGCATTCGGTAAGATTGTAACTTCGTTGGTCAACGACGTGCTAATGCCAATCATCAGTGTGGCTACTGGCGGTATCGACTTTACCAACTTGTTTGTTAACCTCTCCGATGACGTAAAGTACAAAACGCTCGCTGAAGCTCAAGAGGCTGGTGCATCCGTATTCGCCTATGGTCAGTTCATCCAGAATATCATTGACTTCATCATCATTGCATTCTGTATTTTCCTGATGATTAAGGCTATGAACAAACTAAACCGCAAGAAAGAGGAACCGGCTCCTGAGGCACCTGCTGGACCAACTCAGGAAGAACTTCTTACGGAGATTCGCGACTTGCTGAAGACGAAATAAATCAAGAAATTCGTCATATAATATAATATTAAGGTGGTAAGTATTTGCCACCTTATATTTATTGTGTAACTTCGCACCCGAAAATCGAATTATTTAGGATAATGAAGACATTGGACTTTAAGCCGAAGATGGTTTCGGCACTCAAAAATTACAACAAAAAGACATTCGTTGCTGATTTGATGGCAGGTATTATTGTAGGCATCGTAGCTCTCCCCCTTGCCATTGCCTTTGGTATTGCCAGTGGTGTTTCCCCTGAGAAAGGTATTATCACTGCCATTGTTGCTGGACTTATGATTTCTCTCTTCGGAGGCAGCAAGGTACAGATAGGCGGTCCTACGGGTGCGTTTATCGTCATCGTCTACGGTATCATCCAGCAGTATGGTATGCAGGGGCTGACCGTCGCCACGCTGATGGCAGGTGTTTTTCTCATTCTGTTGGGAGTCCTTCGTCTCGGTACCATCATCAAGTATATCCCCTATCCCATCGTCGTCGGTTTTACCAGCGGTATCGCCGTCACCATATTCACCACACAGATCAAGGACCTTTTCGGCATGACTATGGATGTTGTCCCTAGTGACTTCATTGAAAAATGGATTGCCTATATCTCCCATATCGGGAATATCGACCTATGGAGTGCCATCATGGGTATTGCCAGTGTAATCATCATTGCTGTTATGCCCCGCTTCTCAAAAAAAGTACCGGGTTCATTGGTAGCGATTATCATCATCACCATTGCAGCCCTGTTATTGAAGCAGTATGCCGGTGTGACTTCCATCGAGACCATCGGCGACCGTTTCAGCATCAACTCCCAGTTGCCTGGTGCTGTTGTCCCAGCCCTCTCCTGGGAAACCATCAAAGGTCTGGTAGGGCCAGCTGTCACCATTGCAGTACTCGGTGCCATTGAATCATTACTCTCTGCTACAGTTGCAGACGGTGTCATCGGCGACCATCATAATTCCAACACGGAACTTATCGGACAAGGTATCGCCAATATCGCTTCTCCTCTCTTTGGTGGTATCCCTGCTACAGGAGCCATTGCCCGTACCATGACGAACATCAACAACGGAGGACGTACCCCGATGGCCGGCATCATCCATGCTGCCGTACTGCTGCTCATCTTCCTATTCCTGATGCCTCTCGCCCAATATATCCCGATGGCATGTCTGGCTGGTGTACTGGTTGTTGTCTCCTACGGTATGAGCGGTTGGCGTTCTTTCCTTGCCATGCTGCGCAATCCCAAGAGCGACATCACCGTATTGCTGATTACATTCTTCCTCACTATTATCTTCGATCTCACCGTTGCCATTGAGTTCGGTCTCATCTGTGCCTGTCTGCTCTTCATGCGACGTATGGCAGAAACCACGGAGGTACATGCCATTCTCAACGAAATCGATCTAAACGAGGATGCAGATATGGAACGTGGCAATCTGGAACACCTTACCATTCCCGAGGGAGTGGAGGTTTACGAAATCAACGGTCCTTATTTCTTCGGAGCAGGTAACCGTTTCGAGGATATCATGGCACGTTATGGCAACCGCCCAAAGGTGCGCATCATCCGAATGCGTAAAGTGCCATTTATCGACTCCACAGGTTTACACAACCTAGAGAACATGTGTCTAATGAGTCAGAAGGAAGGAATCACCATCGTCCTCTCCGGTGTCAACGAGAAAGTAGAGGCCGTCCTGAAGCGCAACAATTTCAACGCCCTTTTAGGAGAAGAGAACATCTGCAATCATATTGATCTCGCTCTTGCACGTGCCAACGAGATTATTGCTAGCCGTTAATTCCTTCACAAATTAAGAGGAAATCAATCGAAGTGCGTTAATGACTTCCTGAACGTACTGGAGCTTTTTGGAAGAGCATAAAAGCCTCGGCCCGTGCCGGCTTGCCCGTTTCAGTCATGGGAAGACGGGAAATATAACGGTACTGTCGAGGCTGCCAGTATTTGGGTAATACCATCTGGCAACAAAGGCGGACGGAATCAAGGTCTTGGGATTCCGTTAACAAAACGACTTGCTCGCCGAGCCTCACATCGGGTGCCTTGGTAATCATAAAGGGGATAGAGAGATGAGGCTGTAAGAGTCGCTCTACTTCTTCTATCTGTATCTTGATACCGCCTGAGCAAATGACATTGTCCTTACGACCTAAAATACGAAAAAGCCTACCATTTAATTCGGCTACGTCGTTGGTGACCAAGGGACCTTCGTGGACGGCAGGAGCATTAATAACGAGGCATCCTTCCTCACTGAGAGATATATCAACACCCTCGAAAGGTGTGTACCACTCGCTACGTTCTAGACCGTTAAGACGACGAAGAGCGATATGCGAAAGCGTTTCCGTCATACCATACGTACTCCATATTTGATTGGGTAAATCAACCAACGCTTTCGCTAAATCGTCATTGATGGCTCCGCCTCCGATGATTAGATGACGAATCTGTTGCAGTCTTTGACGCCCCTCATCGTCCTGCAACAAGTTCCATACCTGCAAGGGAACCATTGCGGCAAAGTCTATAGGACCTTTCCAGCAGGGAGTCCCCGTAGGCTCCACACTCAGTAATCGCAGACCACACGTCAGCGCTCGTACCACCATCATTTTGCCTGCGATATAATCAAGAGGCATACATAGCAAGGCGGTATCGTCAGCTTTCAGTCCAAGGAACTGACAGGTGATTCGTGCCGAAGCCTCCATGCGCCGTTTCTCGACATACATAGGTTTCGGTTTCCCTGTCGATCCACTAGTATGTACTAGCACTGTCGGACTGTCGTTATGCCACTCGGTTAAGAATTCTTCGAGATCCATAGTTTATCTCCTCGTATCTCCAAAGGCATCGGAATATTATCTATGAAGAGTTGTCCTGTTCCCAAGCCCTGTGGCATACGGATATCAGGGCCATAGATAGCTGCTGTCAGTTGGGCAATAGCATTCAATCCGACATTACTCTCCAAAGCAGAGGTAATCCATGAACCGATACCCATGTCGTTGGCGATTCCTATCCACTCACGAACACCCATCATTCCTCCATGTAACGATGGTTTGAGAATGATATATCGCGGACGGATGATGTTCAACATCTGTCGCTTTTGATCAAGATCGTTCACGCCAATCAATTCTTCATCTAATGCGATGGGGAGTGGAGACTCACGACAAAGTTCTGCCATATTCGCCCACTGCTTTGCCTTGATCGGTTGTTCGATGGAATGCAGCGCGTATTGCGACAATAGTTCGAGTTTATACAAAGCCTCTTCAAATGGAAAAGCCCCATTGGCATCCACACGCAACTCCACCTCATGATGACTGAAACGCTCACGGACTCGCTTGATGAGTTCCAGTTCGGCATCAAAGTCAATGGCACCAATTTTCAGTTTGACACAATGAAAACCCTGAGCCAGTTTCTGTTCAATACGCTCCTGCATCTCCTCATACGTTCCCATCCAAACTAAGCCGTTGATGGGAATACCCACTTCACCTCTACTAAAAGGAGTTGAGGGTTGAGTTTTGGTAAAACTCAACATCGCCGTTTCCAGTCCGAAGAGCATGGATGGATAGTCACGCATCGTCTCGAAGAATGCCGATACAGCTGCATCGCCTAGTTGATAGGCGGCAACAAATTCTTCACTCTTCGCTTTTAATTTTTTACTATAATCAGGTATATCGTCGCAACTCAGTTTCGGTAAGGGGGCACACTCCCCTATTCCGACATGTTCACCATCAGTCATACGCACCAGCCATATCTTCCGTTCCGTATAGACACCACGGGAAGTTCCTGCCGGCTGTTTGAAATGGAGCATACGCTCCTCAATATCAACTTTCACTTTTTCACTCTTCACTTTTCACTTCCTATGGAATCTTCGGATACTGCTCGAAGTCGGGCTTACGTTTCTCCAAGAACGCCTTACCGCCCTCTTGTGCCTCATCCAAAAAATAGTAAAGCATAGTGGCATCGCCAGCCAGTTGCTGAATACCTGCCTGTCCATCCAATTCGGCATTCAGTCCTGCCTTGATCATACGCAGCGCAATAGGCGAACGCTCCATCATCTCCTCTGCCCAAGCTACACACTCGTCTTCCAACTGGTCAAAAGGCACAACCTTATTCACCATACCCATCTCCTCAGCCTCCTTCGCTGAGTACTGTCGACACAGGAACCATATCTCACGTGCCTTCTTCTGGCCGACGATACGGGCGAGATAAGAGGAACCGAAACCTGCGTCAAAAGAGCCGACCTTCGGACCTGTCTGTCCGAAGATGGCATTGTCGGAGGCAATGGTTAAATCACATACCAAATGTAGCACATGACCACCACCAATGGCGTAGCCGTTGACCATAGCGATAACAGGCTTGGGGAGGCGACGAATTTGCATCTGTACATCCAACACACTCAGACGGGGTACACCTTCGTCGTCGACATAGCCGCCCCTGCCCTTCACATGCATATCACCACCCGAACAGAAAGCCTTGTCGCCTGCACCAGTGAGTAATACCACACGAATCTGTTGCATCTCACGACAAAGTGCAAATGCCTGACTCAACTCCAACGTGGTCTTTGGCGTAAACGCATTCCGATAACGAGGACGGTTAATGGTAATCTTTGCGATCCCATGATACTCCTCGAAAAGAATCTCCTCAAACTTACGAATTTCTTTCCACTCTCTTTGTGCCATAATTATATCTTTATATTCTTGATTGCTGTGTAATAGTCTCTGAATACCTGTTCGTCCTCTTCAGCATCGGTAAAAACTTCCAAAAGCATTGGACGGTCACTCCCTTCCTGAAGCAAACGGTCAATGCCATATTGCATCTCCTCCATATTTTCCGCTTTCATATAAACAACGTTGTTTTGCTGGCATATCCCAGCAGCAGAAGTATGATGCTCGGCAGCGACATACTTATCACGGGCAGGACTCTGCTCCAAGCCCTTCAACATATTGAAGATACCGCCCTTTCCGTTATTCATCAACAGAATACGCAGATTACCCCGCAGGTTCTGGTTCCACAACGCATTTTGGTCGTAGAAGAAACTCAGGTCACCGATGACGCAGAACACTGGATCGTCCGTCACACAAGAATAGCCCGCAGCCGTAGACAACGAACCCTCGATGCCATTGACACCGCGGTTGCAGTAGACAAGACACTTCGATGGAAATATATTGGCCAGTCGGATGGCGGTACTGTTGGCATAGTGAATCACGGAAGAACCGCCATTCATATGTTGCTCAAAATATCTCACAGCAGCCATCTGTGAATAGGCTGGTTCATAAGCACAGACCGTATGACCGATATCGGCCAGTAGCATCTGCCACTTTCTCTCAAAAGGATGCCCCTGTTGTTCCAGCATAAAACTCACCTGGTCGGCCACTACCCGGCCATCGCCCTGAATGACATGCGTCACATTCATAAAAGTATCGGTCACCATCCCCTCACGGTTCACCACCCACGTTTCCTTAGCCTTCCGCAGGAAACGTTTCAAACGCTTGCTGACAATGGCGCCACCTGTGTACAGCACAAAGTCAGGTACGTACGACTCGTCGTCCTGCACCAGCAGAACGGCCTCATCCATCAGCGGGTTCATCGGCTGTCCAGTAATCAGCATTGGACGTTTAGCCTGCATGAACATCCTGCAGACATGGCTCAGCACATGCGGAGGCATCTCGGCTTCTATCCGTTCAATCTTCCGTTCCTGTGGTAGTTCCGCTGTCGTATAGTCGAACAACGGTTCGCTGATGGGCACATTGATATGCACCGGACAGCCCCCCTGATAGCGGGAATCAAGCAACGCCTCGTTCACCAACCGGTTGCAGTACCAGTGTTTCTCCTCATCGCGTGGCTCAGACAGCGAAACGGCTTTGCGCACAAAGCGGCCAAGGGCATCGGGCTGTGGGAGGGTCTGACCATCCAACTGGTCTATCCACTGCGGTGGTCGGTCGGCACTAATAACAACCATCGGTACATGCTGATAATATGCCTCAGCGACAGCTGGCAAGACGTTGAGTAGCGCCGTTCCACTTGTGACGCAGACCACGACAGGATTATTAGAGGCCTGCGCCATACCCAAGGCATAAAACCCTGCAGAGCGCTCATCCGTCACTGAATAGCACACAATATCCGGACACTCATTTAAGTTATGTACAATAGGTGAATTGCGACTACCCGGACACACCACCGCATGGCGGATTCCATGAGCCATCAGCAATGAGGTCAATATATTAACGTTCTCTTTATTACTATACATTATTATTAATAATATTACGCATGGTATCCATTTTGATTTCCGTCTCCTGCCACTCCTGCTCTTCTATACTATCCTTCAGGATGCCACCGCCTGCATACAAGCGATAGCCATTCGAGAATATCTCCATACAACGGAGAGTAACAAAGAGACTCGTTTTGTTCTCCACCATCAACGGTCCCATAAAACCACTATAGTAACGACGGTCATGATGTTCATTCTGCAGGATGAAACGGAAAGCTTCCTGTTTGGGCAAACCACAGACTGCAGGAGTGGGATGAAGAGCCTGCAGAAGTTCCCCGATTCTCTTTTCCTCCAGTCTGAAATGGAAATCACTGCGCAAATGAGCTAAATGGCCAGCCCGAATAGTCTTCGGTCCTTCTTCCTTAAAATCAGACGTAAACTGTTCCAGTTGTTCTGTAATATACGTAGCTACATACCGTTGTTCCTGAATATTCTTGTCGTTCCAACGTACATCATCTTCATAAGGCATCGTACCGGCAAGGGCAACCGTCTGCCACTCCTCTCCACTGCCTGCCAACAAAATCTCTGGAGTTGCCGTCAGCCACATCCCACTTTGCGTGGTATATACCAGACAGACAAACACACGGGGATAACGCTCACACACTTTTAGGAACAACTCAAAGGCAGATACAGCCTTCTGACTTCCCATCAAAAGACTTCTTGACAAGACCAACTTGGTAAAGTCACCGTTCATCAGATGGGCATGGAAATTGGCAAAATCCAGATGATAATTATCTCTGATCATCAATGGGACAGGTTCCTGATTGGGTTGAAGACCACTATCATGCAACCAGTTCCCTTGATTCTCTGGAAGCATATCTATAGCCACCTTATCAGGACGTATCAATAACAAGGGCTGCTTGTCACAATCAAAAGGAGCCACAACGAATCCTGTCCTCCCGTTCAATTCCGTACATGAAACCAATTCAAGCGGATCACCTGAAACCTGTTCTAGCAAGGTATAATGTTGCTCATATGGTAGACGGAAAAGGGCAAAAGCCGACATACTTATTGATGATTTTTGATAATATAGTTCGTCACTCTAACAGTAGAGATCAATTCTCCTACAGAATTCTTAATCTCTACATGCCAAACATGAAGTGTACTGCCACGATGCTGCAAACGGGCATACGCTGTCACTGTATCACCTTCACTAACAGCCTGTACATGACTGCCGCTAACCTCAATACCGACACAGGCACATCCTGGGCACAAAGCTGACGATCCCACCCCTGCGACATTCTCCGCCAAAGCGAGTGAGGCACCGCCACTCAAAAAGCCGAAAGGCTGACGATTCCGTTCATCCACCTTCATCCGTGCCATACACGTGTCGTCCTCGGGCGTAGAGATAAACTCCATTCCGAGGACGGTACTCAAATTAGGCTTGGCATTAATGATTTCGTTAATTCCCTCTACGTCCATTTTTCACTTTCCACTATTCGCTTTTCACTTAAACAGTGAATATTCGGGAACCTCCCATGCAAGGGCACTAGCACCTAACACATCACGCTCCCTATCATTCAACTTTGAGACAAAAATCTTGACTTTGCCTCGCATATTACCAAACACATATTCTTCGAAGACTTCACGAGTTGGCTCCAAAAGCCACTTGCCTGCATGAGAAATGCCGCCTGTCAGGATGATGGCCTGCGGATTGACAATACTTGCATAGTTTGCCAATCCGATACCAAAAATATGTCCTGTACGACGGTATACCTCTATCGCCAACGCATCCCCTTTGTCACAACACTCGGCAATCGTACGGGGCGACAGCTTTTCAAGACTGCGCATCAAAGAAGGCTCATTAGACTCTTCCATCAGTTCACAGGCTGTCTGTATAATACCTTTGGCACCAACATAAGCCTCCAGGCACCCCTTCTTTCCACATCCGCAGACACGTCCCTCTTTTTCAATACAAGCATGTCCGAACTCACCAGCAAAACCTTCAAAACCCAGATGTTCGTATCCCCTGGAAAAGAAGCAACTGCCTAATCCCACGCCCAAGTTAATGACGATAAAATCTTTCATGCCATGAGCTGAACCAAAAGCATGTTCTCCCAAAGCAGACACATGAGCATCATTTGCCACAGCAACGGCAAGCCCCAACCTGTCTCGCATCATAGCAGCCAAGGGTACTACACCTTTCCAAGGCAGGTTAGGCGCATTAACTATACACCCAGAAATAGAACTGGCACTCGGACAACTGATACCTATAGAGCGAATGGTTTCATAACCTCCGTTCGCCTCAACCATCATGATAATTCTTTCACTCAAGACTGTCACGAAGTTGTTGATTTCATCGCAATCTGTCGTTACAAAACTGTCCTCCGCAATGATATTGCCCCGAATGTCAACAATTGCATAGGTAGTGAACTCGCTACTGATATCTACGCCTACTACTCTTGTTTTGATATTTTCTTCTTCCATGAATTGTGAATAATAATTAGTTATTTTTCTATTTAAACAGCGAATACTCCTTTACATCCCAAGCAAGAGCGCTAGCACCCAACACATCACGCTCACTATTGTTCAATGGCGAAATAAGCAAGTTTACCTTACCTTTCAAATTCTGGAATATATTCGCTTCAAAAGTCTCTCTTAACACATCGATAATCCATTTACTAAAGAGTGTCATATCGCCAGTAAGAATAATGGCCTCCGGATCAATCAATGATGCATAGGTTGCCAATGCACCACCTAACACTCGACCTACCTGCCGGAATGTCTCAAGGGCAACTTCATCGCCTTGCTCACAAGCATCCGCAATAGCTTGTGGGGTGATGTTTTCCACTTCCTGTAAAAGACTTTTCTTTCCTGTCGCCTGGATAATCTCCTGAGCAGTATTTGCCAATCCACGGGCGGAGGCATATTCCTCTAGACAGCCGCGATGACCACAATTACACTGCCGTCCCGTCTCGTTAATACAGATATGTCCAAACTCTCCAGCATACCCTTCTGCCCCTAAATAAGGATGGCCATCCATAAAAATGCAACTACCCAGTCCGCCGTGACTGAAAGAGATTACGATGAAATTGCGCAAGCCGTGAGCTGCGCCAAAAGCCTTCTCGCCAACAGCCGTCACATGAGCATCATTCCCAAGGGCGACAGCCAATCCCAGACGGTCACGCAACATGGCGGCCAATGGGACATGACCTTTCCAAGGCATATTAGCAGCGTTCTCCATACTGCCCGTCACAAAGTTTCCACTAGGAGCACTCACACCTACAGAACGGACGTTCTCGTAACCGCCATTCTGCTCAACAAGTGTGATTATTCCCTCACAAAGTGCAGAAACATACTCATTGACATTAGAGTAATCAGAAGTCCGTAGACTCTGTTTGGCAATTATTCCACCTTGAAGATCCACAACAGCATAGGTCGTAAGTTCCGTACTCACGTCAACGCCTACCACATGTCTTTTAATACCATTCTCACTCATGAACTCTTTTCATTTATAAAAACAGAGAATATTCCTTCACTTCCCAGGCAAGGACACTGGCACCCAGCACGTTGAGATCCTTGTCGTCACAGACTGAGGTCAGTATCTTCACCTTACCTTTCATATTATGGAACACATGTTCCTCAAAAGCCTCATCCGCAGGATTCAGTAGCCATTCACCAGCATTAGAGACCGGCCCGGCCAAGATGATGGCTTCTGGGTTCAGCAAAGAAGCATAATTGGCAAGACCGACTCCCAAAGCATGTCCTGTCCGGCGCATAACCTCTCTGGCAAGTTCATCACCTTGATTACAGAACTCTATAATCAATTTTACAGTTAACTGTTGTACCTTCCTCATCAAGGAGGGCATATCACATTCCTCCATCACTTCTTTTGCTGTCATAAGGACACCCTTAGCAGACGTATAGGTCTCTAAACAACCCTGTTTTCCACAACCGCACTGACGCCCACCGGCAATATAGGTGGTATGACCTATCTCTCCTGAGAAACCGTTTGTTCCTTGATAAATCTTACCACCATTAAATATACAGCTACCCATACCACTGCCTAAATTCACCAGGATAAAATCCTTTATACCATGAGCAGCACCAAAGGCATGTTCTGCCATCGCAATTACATTGGCGTTATTGTCAACAGCAACAGCCAGACCCAAACGGTCACGTAACATTGCTGCCAATGGAACAATACCCTTCCATGGAAAATTCGGAGAGTTCTCTATACAGCCCGTACGGAAATTTCCACTCGGAACACTGATTCCCACGGAACGGACGCTCTCAAATCCGTCATTTGCTTCCATCAAAATTACTAAAGAATCTGCCAGTTTGGTAATAAAGTCACTGATATTAGGATAGTCAGCTGTCAAAAACTCATCACAAGCCAACAGTTCTCCCCGTATATTGACTATTGCATACATCGTTCTGTCAATACGGATATCCACTCCTATAACATTTGTCTTTAAGTTACTTCCTATCATTTTATGAGTTAGTATTAATTTCGCAAATATAGGAAGAAATCCTCACCTAACCAAATATTGTCCGTTTTTTTAGCAATTATTTAACGTAGCTATGAGAATGAGTGAAAAAAAAACATAAAATGAAAGTAGTCTCAGATAAAATTATTATCTTTGCATCCATCTTAATAATAGAAAGTGATATGAACGTTTTAGAACTCAGTGAACAAGAGATTGGCAGACGGGAGAGTCTGCAGCAATTGCGTCAGATGGGCATCAATCCCTATCCTGCCGCTGAATATCCTACGAATGCTTTTTCAACAGAAATTATAGACAGTTTCCGCGATGAGGATGAGTCTCGACAGGTAGTAATTGCCGGCCGTATGATGAGTCGTCGTGTAATGGGCAAAGCAAGCTTTGCCGAACTACAGGACTCTAAAGGTCGTATCCAAGTGTATATCACTCGCGATGATCTCTGTCCAGGTGAAGATAAAGAATTCTATAATACTGTATTCAAGAAACTGATGGACATTGGTGATTTTATCGGTGTCAAAGGTTTTGTTTTCCGCACCCAGACTGGTGAAATATCTATCCACGCCCAAGAACTGACATTATTATCAAAATCGTTGAAGCCACTGCCTATCGTTAAGTATAAGGATGGTGTAGCCTACGATAAGTTTGATGATCCAGAACTACGTTATCGCCAGCGCTATGTCGACCTAGTGGTCAACGAGGGTGTCAAGGATACCTTCCTGCAGCGTGCTACCGTGATTCGCACATTGAGAAAGGTGCTTGATGAGGCCGGCTATACAGAGGTTGAGACGCCGACCTTACAGATGATTGCCGGTGGTGCTTCGGCCCGTCCGTTCATCACCCATTTCAATGCCCTTGATCAGGATATGTACATGCGTATCGCAACCGAGCTCTACCTGAAACGCCTCATCGTAGGCGGTTTCGAGGGTGTCTATGAGATTGGCAAGAACTTCCGTAACGAGGGTATGGACCGCAACCACAACCCTGAGTTTACCTGCATGGAGCTCTACGTGCAATATAAGGACTACAACTGGATGATGTCGTTCACCGAGAAGCTGCTCGAGACCATCTGTATCGCTGTGAACGGCAAGCCCGAGCGCGAGATTGACGGTAATATCGTATCGTTCAAGGCGCCTTATCGTCGTCTACCCATTCTCGAGGCCATTCAGGAGAAGACCGGTTTCGACTGCAACGGCAAGACTGAGGACGAGATTCGTGCGTTCTGCCTCTCGAAGGGGATGGATGTCGATGAGACGATGGGTAAGGGTAAGCTCATCGACGAGCTCTTTGGCGAGTTCTGCGAGGGTACCTTCATCCAGCCCACCTTCATAACCGACTATCCCGTCGAGATGTCACCACTTACCAAGATGCATCGTTCTAAGCCCGGCCTTACAGAGCGTTTCGAGTTGATGGTGAATGGTAAGGAATTGGCTAATGCCTATTCTGAGCTGAACGACCCGATTGATCAGGAGGAGCGTTTCATTGAGCAGATGAAGCTCGCTGATAAAGGCGACGACGAGGCTATGATCATCGATCAGGACTTCCTCCGCGCATTGCAATACGGTATGCCTCCCACCTCTGGTATCGGCATCGGTATCGACCGCTTGGTGATGCTCATGACGGGCAAGACCTTCATCCAGGAAGTACTCTTCTTCCCTCAGATGAAGCCTGAGAAAAAGATTCCCCAGTCATCAGTAGCTGAGTGGGCAGAGATTGGTGTCGCAGAGGAACTGGTACCTGTACTCCGCAAGGCCGGCTTCAACCTCATCCAAAACATCAAGGATGAAAAGCCCCAAGGGCTCCAACAGAAGATTGGCGAGATCTTCAAGAAGTACAAGCTCGAACTCCAGAAACCTTCAGTCGACGAAGTTACTGAATGGATCACTAAGGCTCAGGGATAATAATTTTAATCCGTATAATCCGTGCCTAAATATATATGTACGACTGTGGTAAGATAGCAATTATCGGAGGTGGTAGCTGGGCAACGGCCATCGCTAAGATTGTGGTGGGGCATACCCATCATATCGGATGGTATATGCGACGGGACGACCGTATTGACGACTTCAAGCGTTTAGGTCACAACCCAGCCTATCTGATGAGCGTCCATTTCAATACTGAAGAGATTTTCTTCTCTTCAGACCTCAACAAGATTGTACAGATGTATGACACGCTGGTCTTTGTGACCCCATCCCCCTATCTGAAGAGCCATTTGAAGAAACTAAAGACCCGTATCCGCGATAAGTTCATCGTTACCGCCATCAAGGGTATTGTCCCAGAAGAAAACCTTGTCTGTTCAGAGTATTTCCATCAGGTATATGACGTTCCCTATGAGAACCTTGCCTGTATTGGAGGACCCTCTCACGCAGAAGAAGTAGCTTTGGAACGACTCAGTTATCTGACTGTAGGATGTGCCGACCGCGAAAAGGCACAGGCCTTCGCTGATATCATGACCAGCGACTTCATCAAGACCAAGACGTCCACCGACGTGATTGGCATCGAGTATTCTTCTGTATTAAAGAACGTCTATGCCATTGCCGCCGGTATCTGCAACGGATTGAAATTCGGCGACAACTTTCAGGCCGTACTGATGGCAAACGCCGTACAGGAGATGGCGCGCTTCCTGAAGGTGGTACATCCCATTGAGCGTAATATCGTAGATAGTGTCTATCTGGGCGACCTCCTCGTCACAGGCTATTCCAATTTCTCGCGCAACCGCACATTTGGCACCATGATTGGCAAGGGTTACAGCGTTAAGTCAGCCCAAATTGAGATGGAAATGATTGCAGAGGGTTACTTCGGCACCAAGTGTATGAAGGAAATCAACCGCCACTGCCATGTCAACATGCCCATCCTCGATGCCGTATATAATATATTGTACGAGCGCATTTCCCCACAAATTGAAATTAAACTACTAACAGATTCATTTAGATAAAAAAACTATGAGTAACATTAAACTTGACATCACGAAGGCTGCTTGCTTCTTGGAGGCTGGCGCAGTGAAGGCTTTCGAGCCTAAGGTAAAGGATGCACAGAAGGCCCTGGAAGAGGGTACTTGTCCTGGTAACGACTTCTTGGGTTGGTTGCATCTGCCCACAGAGATTACACCCGCATTCCTCGATGAGATTATGGCTACGGCAAAAGTACTGCGCGACAATTGCGAGGCAGTAGTAGTAGCCGGTATCGGTGGTTCTTATCTAGGTGCACGTGCCGTCATCGAGGCGCTGAGCAACAGCTTCGGCTGGCTCATTCAGGATAAGAAAAACCCCACCATTCTCTTTGCTGGTAACAACATCGGTGAGGATTATCTGTTCGAGCTTACCGAATATCTGAAAGGAAAGAAGTTCGGTGTTATCAACATCTCAAAGTCGGGAACAACCACAGAGACTGCCCTGACGTTCCGTCTGCTGAAGAAGCAGTGCGAGGCTCAGCGTGGCAAGGAAGAAGCTAAGAAGGTTATCGTTGCCGTAACGGATGCCAAACGTGGTGCTGCCCGCACCTGTGCAGACAAGGAAGGTTACAAGAGCTTCATCATTCCCGATAACGTAGGTGGCCGCTTCTCTGTGCTCACTCCGGTAGGCTTGCTGCCTATTGCCTGCGCGGGTTTCGACATCAAGCAGTTGGTAGGTGGTGCTCAGGACATGGAGAAGGCTTGCGCTCCCAGCGTTCCTTTCGACGAGAATCCTGCAGCCCAGTATGCCGCCGTACGTAACGCCTTGTATCAGAAAGGCAAGAAGATAGAGATCATGGTGAACTACCAGCCCAAGCTGCACTTCGTCAGCGAGTGGTGGAAACAGCTCTATGGCGAGTCTGAGGGTAAAGACAAAAAGGGTATCTTCCCTGCAAGCGTCGACTTCACCACCGACCTGCACTCGATGGGTCAGTGGATTCAGGACGGCGAGCGTACCATTTTCGAGACCGTTATCTCCATTGAGGAGCCCGAGAAGAAACTGTTGTTCCCTGAGGACGAAGAGAATCTGGACGGACTGAATTTCCTGGCAGGTAAGCGTGTGGACGAGGTGAACAAGATGGCTGAACTGGGAACCCGTCTGGCTCACGTGGACGGCGGTGTGCCCAACATCCGCATCAGCGTTCCTAAGCTTAACGAATACTACATCGGACAGCTCATCTATTTCTTCGAGATTGGTTGCGGCATCAGTGGCAATGTGCTAGGCGTGAATCCTTTCAACCAGCCTGGTGTAGAGGCATATAAGAAGAATATGTTTGCCCTGCTCGACAAGCCCGGCTACGAAGAAGACTCAAAGGCTATCAAAGCACGCCTGGCGAATGAATAAAGCAATCAAGCTATACTTAGAAAAGCACGGTTTTGAGCGGTTTTGTCCCAAAGCCGTGCTTTTCGATATGGACGGTGTCATCTATGACTCAATGCCAAACCACTCTACTTCTTGGCACGACTCAATGGCAGACTTCGGACTGGACATGCCCTATGAGGGTGCCTACCAGTATGAAGGTATGCGAGGCGTAGAGACCATCAAGACACTGGCCAGAATACAATGGAACAAGGAACTGACGGACGAGGAAGCCAGCACGATGTATGCCCACAAAGCTGAATTGTTTGCCAAACAATGTCAACAGACACCTGCACACATCATGCCAGGCATCAAGACGTTGATGCAGTATATCAAAGAAAACGGCTGGAAGATATGTGTGGTGACAGGCAGTGCACAACACGCCCTGTTGGATAAGTTGTTGATAGATTTCGAGGGTCTGCTACGCAAAGAATTGATAGTGACGGCTTTCGACGTGAAACACGGAAAGCCCAATCCCGAACCCTACCTAAAAGGCATGCAGAAATGCAGCGTGGAACCTTGGGAGACAATGGTCGTGGAGAATGCGCCATTAGGGGTAAGAGCCGCCGTAGCTGCCCGTTGCTTCACAATAGCGGTAAATACGGGTCCTCTACCCGATGAGATACTACAAAAAGAAGGCGCTAATCTTGTTCTTCCTCGGATGACGGCTCTGGCAGAGGCGTATCACCAGTGGTATCCATCTGCGTATCGCGCTGAATAGTAATCTTACCCATACGCGACAGACGCACCACTAAGGGAATATACTCGTCAGAATTAGGATGACTGACGCTAGCAGCAAAATCCAAGAAATCGCCTTCGGCCTTGTCGAATACCAGACCTTCCAAAACGCCCGTCTTACTGAAGTCATCATCGAGATACTGCAGGAAGTCGGACTTGGTGAATTCGCGTTCGAAGAACTGGCTGCCATCGGCACGAACAACACGAACAGAAATGACGTTATCGACGAATTCCTGCCCCGTCTCATCCTTCACCATCGGAAGTGATTCTGCAGGTTGCCGGTGAACAATAACCTTATATTGCTTACCAATCCAATCCACATCGCGGTTGTCGCTATATTCCTGCATACGTTCCGGTCCCTGAGGCTTAGGCTGTTCCACCCGTTCCGTGATAATATCGTCACTCTTTTTCTTCTCACTACATGCTATCAACAATATAAGCAGACAGCAACCCATGAAAATACAGACTCTGTTCGTTTTCATCTTTTTCACTTTTATATGATGATGCAAAGATAATTATTTTTTCTCACAAATCCTAACATCAACTATGTTTTTTCATCCAACGCCATCCTTCTCCGACCCAAAGCACCATAGAAGTAGCGCCGATGATCTTCAACCAGTCAGACCAGCACAACGGTGTCACATTAAACATCTCTCCTCCACAAGTCACTATCATGATCTGACCGAAGAATACCAATTGGACGATAAATATAAACCCACGACAACCCTTGACACGCAAGGCACTTTCCCCACTGGCAAAGGCACGGGCATTAAACAAGTTCCAGAACTGAAGCATCACAAAGATGGTAAAAAACAGACTCTGTTCGTATAAAGTCCAACCCTGATTCTCAAAATAGTAAAGCAAGCCCAGTAACAAGAAGAAAAAGACAACTCCCACTCCCACAATTTGCCAAACCATCTTATGATTAATGATAAAGTCGCGACGACATCGCGGTTTCTCTTTCATCACAGAAACAGATGGTGGCAATGAGGCTAACGCCATCGCAGCGAAAGTATCCATGATTAAGTTGACCCATAACATCTGTGTGACTGTCAATGGTGTCTCCTTACCCATAAAAGCACCAGCCAACACAATCAGACAAGCAGCCACATTGACCGTCATCTGGAACAGAATGAAACGCTGGATGTTCCGATAAAGAGAACGTCCCCACATCACCGCACGCCCGATACTGCTGAAAGAGTTATCTATAATGGTAATGTCTGACACTTCTTTGGCAACAGATGTACCGTCACCCATAGACAGACCGACATGAGCTGCCTTCAAGGCGGGAGCATCATTAGTACCATCACCTGTGACAGCTACGACCTGTCCTAACGACTGCAGCGCCTCCACTAACCTTTTCTTATCCATAGGACGAGCACGGGCTATCACCTTCAAGTCCATGACCCGCTCCAACAACTCTTCATCAGAAAGGGCGGCAAACACCGGTCCTGTTATCATCTGGCGGTCAGTATCCTCATCTGTCCATAGTCCTACCTGACGGGCAATTTCTCTTGCCGTAGCAGGAGTATCTCCTGTGACTATCTTCACCGCTATACCAGCATCCATACATTCACAGACAGCCTGAGGCACTTCTGGACGAACGGGGTCAGAAATGGCGACAACACCTAAGAAGATCAAGTCGTCTACCACCAGTCGACGGTCCTTAATTGGCACATCCGTCTCCGACAACTCTCTATAGGCAAAGCCCAACGTCCGCATAGCCTGTTCCTGATACGCAAGAAGACGACTGTTCATAGCCGTCTGTTGATCCTCAGACATAGAAGGACATCTGCTCATAACTATCTCCGGGGCACCTTTCACATATAGGAAACGTCCTTGGGATGTCTTTACAACGACCGCCATCATCTTGTATTCTGTAGAGAAAGGCAGCTCTTCTTCATACGACACCTCGTCCTTCAGTTGCCTATAGTCAATCCCCTGCTTATGCAGCCATAGCAACAAAGCGCCCTCTGTAGGATTTCCCAATACAGAGGAGGCTCCACGCTCATCTAACTGTAAGGAGGCGGTAGTATTCACCGCCATTCCCTGATAAACGAAATGCTGATAGTCAGGTATCGTCGTATTAAAATAAGTCTCAGAGACATGCATCTGATTCTGGGTCAGCGTACCCGTCTTGTCTGTGCATATTACGGTGGCAGCCCCCATCGTCTCGCAAGCGTGCATCTTACGAACCAGATTATTCGTCTTCAACATACGCCGCATGCTATAGGCCAGACTCAACGTCACCGCCATCGGGAGTCCTTCAGGAACAGCTACGACAATCAAGGTAACAGCAATCATGATGGTCTGAAGGAGATAGGATATGAAAGAAATCCACTCAAAATCATCATGGAGGAAAAACATCAAGACCCGTCCTACAACAACTAGGAAGGCCACACCATAACTCACCTGAGTAATCAACTTACCCAATCGGTCAAGCTGTTCATTCAACGGAGTCTTCACACTATCATCTATCTGGACTGCCTCATACACCTTTCCATTCTCCGTAGCGTCTCCTACAGCAAGAACCCGAAAGACGCCGTGTCCTTCCATTACCTTTGTACCGCGTAGCACATGATTGGTAGGGAATGTTGCCTCCTTGTCGAATTCTGTCTCAGAGATACTCTTATGACATATCGGTTCTCCTGTCAAGCTCGACTCGTCGATATTCAACGAAACAGCTTCAAGCAATAAGCCATCAGCAGGAATCTCGTCACCAAGCGTAATCAGTACGATATCCCCTACCACCACATCACATTTAGGAACCTTCCTTTGTTGTCCTTGACGAATAACAATAACCGGCTCTTCATCGTTTACCTGATTCAGGATAGCAAATTCGCGGTCTGCCTTTACCTCAAACAAAAAAGCCATTCCTGTTGCCAGCAAGATAGCGATAAAGATGCCTACAGGCTCAAAAAAAACGGTAGAGCTATCGTGTAAGCCATAATATTCATAGAAAGATATACCAATGGACAGGACTCCTGCTACCAACAATATGACAATCAAAGGCTCGGTAAACTTATTCAGAAAGCGTTTCCATAACGGAGTCCTTGGTGGTTCAGAAAGCACGTTAGAACCATACTTCTGTCTGCTTTCCAATACCTCAGCGTCAGTCAATCCTGTATAATGCTGCTGTTTCATGGCTGCAAAGATACAAATAAAAAATGAGAAAGGGGGCACGCCTGCCCCCCAAAAACACTATGTTAACCTAAATCACTATGATGTACTAATTCTATGTCTTTGTGTATCTTGGTTGAGAGTGTCTTCTTCGCTAAGTCCTAGTTCTATCATTTTGACGCAAACAAAACGAAAAAGTTTAATGAATGACTAAAAAAATAGTGAGGAAAATGGCTTTTTGATAAAAATTAACTAACTTTGTAGGCAATAGAAAACAATAATGACTAAATATTCACTGATTATTGCCATCCTCCTGATTTATTGTTGCTCTTGCAGCCGACAAGGAGGAGGAGAACGGGAAAAGGATGTTTTCACCGCTAACGACTCTTTGTCCCCCCTCATCATGCAGATACGCCAATGTTCTCGTATATACACCACAGAATACAAGGTTCATAAAATCATAACACATGATGATGTCATCCGACTGAAAGGCAGTATCCTTGCCCAGAACTTTAATATCAAGATGCCTTTGGGCGACCGTAAGATTGCTATTCCAATGGAAGCGACGCTCAAGGCATATATCGATATGAGCCAGTTCTCTACCCATAACGTTGAGAAAGAAAACGGGAAAATCATCATTACCCTACCCGACCCTCAGGTTATACTGACCAGTTCAAAGATTGACCAGAAGGGCATCAAAGAATATGTAGGACTGGTTCGGTCACATTTTTCTGATGCAGAAATGGCAAACTACGAACAACAGGGACGGCTTGCCATCATCGAGAGTATCCCACAATTGGGAATCATCCCCACTGCCCAGGAGAATGCCGCACGGGTTCTTGTACCTATTATCAGTCAAATGGGTTATCAGGAAAAAGATATCATTATCCAGTTCCGAAAGGAATACGGGCTAAGAGATATCCAGTCACTCATCAATATGAACATTGAAAATGGAAAAAAAGAATAGAATATCATTAACCCTTATCGCCCTTGCTGCAGCCATTATCCTGTTGGCATTCATTACCAGATGGATCTACCAGGATATCAAATCCGGTCATCTGGAGTTGGGAGCAGACCAACAGATAGATATTACCCCGCAACAGATTCTGAGCATCAAGGAAATTGGAGATTGGGAGTTTCTTTCCATCAGTGATGAGGAGATGGTTGACACTATCCGACGCGGAATCTTTAGTGACGACCAGTTAGTCAGGATCTATTATGGTACCTTGCGATTAGGTGTCAATCTCAAGCAAGTAGAATCCGGATGGATCACCACCAAAGGCGACACGATAGAGATTACCCTACCTAAAATAGGACTGCTCGATCGTGATTTCATTGACGAGGCACGTACGAAGAGTTTTTACGAGAGTGGAAAATGGACAGCACAAGATCGTGAAGCACTGCTACACAGAGCCTATCAACGGATGCTGCAGCGTGGTCTGACACCCCAGAATATCCAGAGAGCAGAACAAAACGGCAACGTACAGGTACGTCAGGTACTACAGAGTATGGGGTTCAAACAAGTAAATATCAAATACAAAGACTGACTATACATGGAGGTACTCAATCAATTCTTCTCAGAACTAGGCACGCTGCTATGGGGATGGCCCATGATCATCCTATTATTAGGAACTCATCTTTACCTGACCATCATCCTGCGTTTCCCCCAACGCTATATCTTCAAAGCCGTACGCCTTTCGGTAAAGCGTGACAAGGAGGCTACGGGTGATGTCTCCCAGTTTGCCTCTCTTGCTACAGCCCTTGCCGCAACCATCGGAACGGGAAACATTATTGGAGTGGCCACAGCAATTGCATTAGGCGGTCCTGGTGCGGTACTGTGGTGCTGGCTGACGGGTGTTTTCGGTATCTCTACCAAATATGCCGAAGGACTTCTTGCCATCAAATACAGAAAAAAGAAAGCCAATGGGAAGGTGATTGGTGGTCCGATGTTTGCTTTGGAATACGGACTGGGCTGGAAGTGGCTCGCTGTCCTCTTTGCTGTCTTTACCGCCTGCGCTTCTTTCGGCATCGGCAATACCGTTCAGGCCAATGCTATCTCCACACTGACCGAAGAGACCTATCAGATATCACCCTATATAACAGGTATTGTGGTTTGTTTCCTAACTGGAGCCGTCGTATTAGGCGGTATCAAGAGTATTGCCCGTGTCTGTTCGATGCTAGTCCCCTTTATGGCTTTGTTCTATGTGGCAGGCTGTATCTATATCATATGTATGAATGCCGCTTATGTGATACCTGCCATCAAACTAATTTGTGTCTCAGCTTTCAGTCCGCAGGCAGCAGGTGGAGGATTTGTAGGTACAACCGTCATGATGGCAGCCCGTTACGGTATTGCCAGAGGTCTCTTCAGCAATGAGTCCGGATTAGGTTCTGCGCCTATCGTAGCAGCGGCAGCCCAGACCCGCAATCCTGTCCGACAGGCACTGGTGTCCAGTAGCGGAACTTTCTGGGACACCGTCGTTATCTGCGCTATGACAGGTATTGTCATTGTTAGCAGCGTCCTTGCCTATCCAGACATCACTTTCGACAATGGTGCCGTATTGACAAAAGTCGCTTTCTCAAAGATTCCCGTCATAGGCACTCCCCTTCTGACCTTCGGATTACTCACCTTTGCTTTCTCCACCATTCTGGGGTGGTGCTATTATGGTGAGCGTGCCGTAGAATACCTGAAAGGAAAGAAATGGGTACTTCTCTATCGTATCATCTATATTGCAGCCGTATTCCTGGGTAGTGTCATGAATCTGAGTATTGTCTGGAATCTTGCCGACTGCATGAATGCCCTGATGGCAATACCCAACCTGATATCGCTATTGGCACTGAGCGGGATTATTGTCCACGAAACCCGCAAATACTTATGGCGAGGGCGTTTAGACGAGTCTACATCTTGACGATGCTCACAACGGTCAACACATCGTCAGACACCCTGAACCGGATATCCTTTCCGGCAAAAGGCATACCATATTCCCGCTGGGGGTCGTCATGATAATGTGGACGGGGATCTAGGGAAAGAACATCTTTGACAACCTGCCACTCTTCCTCCGTAAAATCAGTACGAAAAGCATCTGGTATTTCTACCTGTAGGCGTCGCCATTGGCGATGATCCGTAAAACCACCTCGTGCTTCAGGATGACTGTCTACATAGGGAAGATATGGTTTGATATCATAGATGGGCGTACCGTCCATCAAATCGGCACCCGCCACCTCTATACTCGGCACCTCCAGATGAACGGCAAGTATGCGGACGGACGACAACCCGAGGTTATTCGGACGAAAAGGAGAACGGGTAGCCCAAACGCCTACCCGCTCATTTCCTCCTAATAAAGGCGGACGTACTGTGGCGTGTTTCTCTGCATCCTCATTCGCTGAGAAACCCCATATCAACCACAGATAGTCATAAGTTTCCAAACCCCGCAAAGCCTCGGCCTGCGCATATTCCTTTGTGAAGATGATTTCTCCCTTCAGCTCACCCACGATACCACTCTGTCGTGGTATTCCGAACTTCGACGTGAACGGAGCGTGAAAATAGGCTATCGGCTCTATCTTCATTTCACTTCACAGACATACACCTTCTTATTCTCCGGCACAAAGAACACATAATAGCCTGGTACCACCTGGTATTCTCTCCGGAGTATCTGGTTGACGGTTGCCTGATTGGCCGGCTGGACAGGAGACAACACCATATTCCGATAACTGAAAAGCAGCATACTCTTTCCATCGTTATCCACCACAGTGGCCCTGATTAGGATACCCTGTTGGTTGGCACGTGTGTCACCTGTCTCTATCACCAACGGACTTCCAACCTGCAAGTTGACTACTGGAGCCTGCAAGGTCTCACGGGGAATATTAAAGTTACCGTCGTCATCCGTCGTATAGGCTGTCGTCTTGGTGATGTTACGGTTGAAGGAAACTTCCCCGTCACCCATTTTGATTTTCTTGAGAGGAGTATATTTCTCATTAGGTATGCGCTGCATTTCCACTATAGCAGAGATCTCCACTCGCTGCTTTTTCCCGTCAGCACTCTCCACAAGAAGGAAACTGGGTTCCTGATCGGTTCCATAGTCCTGGAGCACAATCACACCTTGGTATTGTCCGCCGTCAGTCACCACCACATCAAGGAAAGGAGTCTGCTCGAAGAGAGACTGTTCCTGATTGAGTTTCTCTTTCCTCTGACAGGCAATTTCCTCATTCTTGACAATCTTGACAACACCGTGATCTTCCTTGAGATAGACCGACTTACCCAGCAGTTGCTTGACAATCTGTCCCTTGCAGACTTTCCCTCCCCTGGTCACAATCACGTCATCAATACCGGAGAGATCATCAGCATCACGCGGAGAGCGCTCTATGGCCAGGATAGTCTCCATCTCATAGGTCGTCTCCTTCCCATCCTGTATGAACACGAGGTCTTTGCCAGGATGCTGTACTTTGATACGGCCCTCTACCGTACCTCCGTCAGTAAAAATCAGTTTGTCGTAAACTTTTGTCTGAGCCATCACGGAAGATGCCATCATACACAAAAGGAGAATCATACACTTTCTCATCGTCACCACTTTTTACAATTACAATACGATAGCAGGATTCAACGTAACAGTACAAGAACTGGAGGCACCACCGCCACGGGCTGTAATCGTACAGCTGGTCTTCTTCGTAACAGGTACGTTGACTGTCACAGAACCAGATTTTCCTGCGGCAACCTGTAGGGAACTCTTCTGTCCCGTACTGAGAGAGATACTGATGGTACGGGCAGAGCTACCGCGATTGGTCACCTTGATAGGCACTGCGCAGACACCTTTCTTATTCGCCTTGATGGAACCTGGGGCACTGACGGAAATGCCGTCACTTTGTCCTTTACCGCCACCGGACTTACTGCGATCCTCCACCTTGTTAAGACTGCGCCAGAGGACCAGTTTGTCACAGGTCAGCTCATAGACTCTCTTTCCGTTCTCCTTGTCAACACTCATATCCAAAGTGCGCTCGGAACCCGTACCGGCCAGTTCATATTCCTTGCGGGCGGCATCATTGACAATCCTCGTGATTTTGGCAGTCTTATTCTCCCATATCGTGGGAAGATCGGCAGTCACCTTCAGTTTTCCACCAGACTCACTCACCTTACAACTTACTGTTGCCGTATTGAACTTGACGACACCAAAGAGGTGGTCGACCATCACGATGGCACACCCGTCAATAGCGGTCTCTCCCTCCTCAAACTGCGAGGGCAGGATGACGTTGCCGTTCATGGCATAGCCATACCCCCTGCCTTCCCGGAATCTTGTATAGACAGGGTCAGGAGTACCTACGAAAGGCTTGTTCACATTGTCAAGGTCCAGCACTTCCTCCACATTCTCTATCGAGCGGATGGTATTACCAGATTTGTCAATCTCCAGATAATTACCCCCCTTCATGCCTTTGACAATCTTGCCGTCCTTGCCTACTTCATAAGCTGTTCCCGACTTCTTTCCCCTTATCTTGTCCAGCAGTCCACTGAAACCGCCTTTAGCCTTTGACACATGGGCGACTCCACCCTTGAAAGGAAGGGCTGCGGTATAGTTACAGGGAATGACCAGTTGTCCGGAGGGATCAAGGTAGCCATACTTCCCTTTCTTGGTCATCACAGGACAGCGATCATCAACGAAATAAGGATATTCACTGGCATAGACCTCATCCTTCACCGCCTCACGCGTACCATTCTCTCTGATAATATACACGATGAGGTATTTGTCCTTTTTCTTGGTCATTGCAAGGGCATAGCCATTGGTGATGTTCGTGATGGAGTCCATCGCAAGTGACACGACCCATTTCTCGTCGCTGTCACAGATACCCGTACTGGCATACGTCTTCACCTTGAAGAGGTTAGGACCGAAGCGAGTAACAGACTGATAACTGGGAGTAATGGCCCAATGTGCAGACTGTGCTTGCCCCACCAAAGGCAGGGCAAGACACATGAAAAGTAATATAAAATGCTTTCTAATCTTCATTATTGAACAGCTTCTTCGTCATAAATCTTCTTCAGGTACTTCGACTGTACGGCCCTGGTAAAGCCTCCGGCAACATTGGTACCTCCCCATAAGATGCCGACGAGCTGACCTGCCTCGTTAAAGATTGGAGAACCACTGCTACCGCCCACTGACTCCTGCTGCAACTCGAAGTCATACTTACTGGGCTCCTTACTACACTTGGTCTCCTTGATGCTGGGCTCCAAAGACTTGGTCTTTCTGTCGAGTGCCCAGTTCAGACCTGCGGGATAGCCGATGGTAAAGAGTTTGTCCTTCAGAGGAACAAGACGCTCTGTGCAGAAGTCGCTCGGACTGAAGAGCAATTCCACTTCCTCCGGAGTCTTCTTGTCGTTCAACTGTAAGAGAGCCACGTCGATGTCCTTATCCTTCGAGTCAGCGACGACATCACAACGCTGGAACTCATCCAGATGCGTGTAGTTTCTGCCTGCATAACCTACCGTGATGTAGTCAATCTCACCAGAGATATCATAGCGAGAACGGTTCAGGCGATCGATAATCTTATTCAGCTCACCCTGCCAGTTAGGATATTTCTGGATGTGGCTGTTAATCGCCTTAAACAGATCGGTCTGGGCGAAAGCCTGCATGGTAGGCATTGAGAAGTCTCTGCCCTTGCTGCTCTGCGTCAGACGCTCGTCGCCAGTCTGCATGAACACACAGGTACGGCGCATCAGTTCTATACGATACTCAATGGCCTCACGAACCCAGTTGTCCTCTTCCTTGCTACGATAGTCCCAGGGTACAGCGACATGACGGTTCGTTCCCATATATCCCTTACGGTCGAGGAAGAATGCCGTAGCGCAATAAGGCTGTCTGGCAGCGATATCCTCAATCTTACCATTCCAGGAATCAGGCATGGGGTTATCCTCAAACTCAGCGACGAAGTGATACTGTGCACCTACATAAACCACCGTGTTGCGGAATTTCTCAGGAGAGACACTTGACGGAGTAGAAGGAGCCACATAGGTAGAGTCGTTGGCAATAGCAGCCACAGGCTCTGCCTCTCCCTTTGGCCAGATAGCAAAGAGAATACCAATCAGGGCAAGTACGCCCACAGCTCCGGCAATACCATAGATCAGGTTCTTATTGGTCTTTGGCATCACAGCCATAATCTGATCTGTCACATCCTCTGTTCCGCAGACGATGTTGTCGCCTTTCTTGATACGCACGTCCTTATTGGCACCAACCTTCACGCCATTCACCATCGTACCGTTACGGCTGCCGTTATCGTGGATATACACCTTACCGTCCTTGCCGATTCTGACAGACGCATGGAAGCGGCTGACCGTCTGGCTGTTCAGGATAATCTCATTACGATAGTTCGAACCGATATTATATACCGACTTGTAATTGGTCAGTTTCTCTGCCACAGGTACTTTTGCCCATACCAGTGGGGTATCGGCAATCGTCACTCTGTCGCCACGCTGTACGTTCACCTCCTTACCAGGCTCGATACGCTTGTTGCCAACCATTGTTCCGTTCTTACTGTTCTTGTCTTCCAGGATAATCTGTCCGTCGTCAAGAATAGTCATTTCAGCATGCAGGCTGCTGACGTAGTTACTGTCTAACACGATGTCGCATGATTGCGAACTACCAATTTTAATAATCTTCATATGCTTAAGTTTTTAGTTATATTACGACTGTTTTATTTTTATTATTGCCAGATGGTTTGTCTTTTGAAGGAGCCGGAGTGTCCTGAGGTTTGTCTTTCTGGGCGTCTTTCGCCTTCTGCTGTTCTTTTGCCTTTTGCTGCTCCTTTGCCTTCTGCTGACGGGCACGCTCCTCAGCCTCCCGTTTCTTCTTGCTGGCACGGGCAGCACTATAGACGTCAATCACCTCGTCTTTCTTGTCAGCGGCAGCCTCTTCCGAGCCGGAAGGAGCCGATTCCCCAGGAGCAGCTTCTCCAGATGCGTTCTCCTCAGCGGGAGCAGTCTCTTCCTGTTGGTCCTTGATGGGCTCTTGTGTATCACGCTCCACAGGTTTCACCGTCTCTGTCTTCTGGACGGCGGGAGCGGGCTGTTCTGGTTCACTCTTGCACGACCTCACCAGCAGGCTGATGACGACCAACAGGACGATCAGGCCTCCCACCACCATCGCTCCTATCTTATAGTATTTGAGCGGGTCAGGCACCTTCGACCAGTCCAACTGTCGGACGTCCGCAAAGTTAACCACATCCTTACGGCTTATCGGGAATGGAATATTGGGGCGCAAACGGACACCATTGACGAAGGTGCCGTTCTTGCTCATGTCGACAATCTCCATCCCCCCGAAAGTGGGAATCTTGATAATCGCATGACGGCGACTCAACATCTCGTCGTCAATGATGATGTTACATCCCTCACCCCGACCTATTGTTATTGTCTTCATAGGCAAGTTATTTTAGTAATTGTAGTTTCTTGATCATATAATTGTAATGTCCCTTGCTCTGGTCGGAATTTCCCGTAGCAACCTTGTTGGACAGCTTTTCCCTGATGTCGTCATAAGTCGCCTTGTTCTTCGCATCCTTGGCAGCCAGCGTCTTCAACTGTTCGGCTACCGTCGAGCGCAACTGCTTACGCTGGTCGTTCTCCTGCATGTCCTTGATTTTCGTAAGCTGCGAGATGATACCGCTGCGCGACTTCTGGATGGCATCGGCAGCAGCCTGGGCCTGATTGGCGGCATTCTGAGCCTGCTCAGCAGCCTCCTTGGCCTCTTTCGCCTTCTGCTCAGCCTCGTTCTTCGCCTTCTCAGCAGCATTCTCTTTCTCCTTGGCTACCTGCATCGTAGCGTCAGCAGCCTCCTGCTTCGACGTTGCCACATGTCCCAATAAGACGTTGATGCTGTCCTCCAGTGCCCTGATACGCTGTCCCCTGGCATCGTTCTCAACCAGCAGTTCCTCGAATTCCTTACGATTTTCAGCAGGCTTTTTCTGGAAAATCAACACGAAGTTCAAAATCAGACTGAGCAGGCAGATAATAGCCAGTCCCAGCAGGATACGTAATGTTTTCTTACTCATTTTCTCTTTCAGGTTGGAATCTTGTTTGGTTTCTAATAACGCGATGGTCAGATTGTCGTGCTTGTTACCGTTGGCACGTCCTATCTCATCCACCTCTATCACGGTAGCATCGACGGCACCCGACAGCGATGGCGTCTTAGCCACACGCTTGATCAGGTTCTTCTCAGGCATAGCGCCCCAGATACCGTCCGTACACAGCATGAAGCGGTCGCCTTTGTCATACGGGCGTTCCGTCACTTCTGCCAGGTTGGTCAGCTTACTGCCCAGTGCTTTGGTGATGATATTCGACTGTGACGATAGTCTGGCCTGCTCCTCTGTCAGCGTACCGTTACGCACCAGTTCTCCCACCATCGAGTGGTCGGCTGTGCGGAATATCTTCTGGCCTCGACGGAACTGGTAGATACGGCTGTCACCCACATGACCCAGGACGGCCGACTGCTTGTTGATGAGCAGCACCGTTGCCGTAGAGCCCATCCCGCGAAGGGCTGGGATCTCTGCCGTCTTGGCGAGGATGGCCTGATGACCGTGTTCGATGGCGTTGGCTACCATCTCCGTACGCGGCATATCCTGAGGGGCATTGACCACATACTCCACGATTTTCTGTACGGCAATCGTGGAAGCGAGCCGTCCGCCAGGACCGCCTCCCATTCCGTCGCAGACTACGGCTATCAACCCCTTGTCGGTATCCAGGAAGCCGCACGAGTCCTGATTCTCCGCGCGTCCTCCCTGTCGGGTGTCCCAGAAGCCTGCGAAAGGCATGGATGTCTTAATTGCATTCATAATGATTATCTCTTAAATATGTCTCCTAAACCAGATACACCGTTGTCTTGTACCTTCTTCAGGAATCTGTCGAACTTGGAAAAATTACGGGGAGGCAATGCCTCCTTCAGTGCCATCTTCATCGCATTCGCACTCTGGTAGCGGTCTGACGGATAGATGGCTGTCGCCTTACGCGTCACCTCAAAGACGGAGTCAGAGATGCCTGGCACCTTGGGGAGCACCATTCCGTGATGCAGTGCCTTCGCTTCGGCGACAGTCGTTGCCGAGAACGGGTTCTGCTTGGTTATCAGCTCATACAGGGTGATGCCTGCCTCATAGATATCCGTCGCAGAGGTCAGCTGCGGTTTGGTAGCTACGTCCGAGAACTGTTCAGGTGCTGCGTATTTGGGTGTTCCCATCATACCCGATGTCGAGCTGTTGATAGTCTCCGTCACATCCGAGATACCCAGGTCCATCAGCCTGACGTTGCGCCCCTGCTCCATCATGATGTTCGAGGGTTTGATATCCATGTGGATAATACCCTTCGAATGGATATATGCGAGGGCGTCCAACACAGGCAGGAACAACTCACAGATACGGTGTTCCGCATTGGGCAGCGAACGGACGTGAGCGTTGATGAACTTGTCGATGTTCTCACCCTTCACGAAACGGCTGATGATGAAGATAGGTCCTTGATGAGGAGCCACCTCGCAGCAGCCCAGCATCTCCACCAGGTTAGGATGACTGAACATCAGGTCTGCCTCCTGATGGGCACGTCGCCGCACCTCCGGATTGTTGGCATAGCGGTCCACCACCCTCTTGACGGCAACTGGTCCGTTGGTCTGGCAGTCCTGTCCGAGATACACCACACCCATAGCACCAGCCCCTAATGGTGGCTGGGTCTCATCAAACTGATACCAACGTCCGTAGGCGTTCAGGTAGATGATGTTCCCTTTTCTTGTTACCTTTCCCGGCATAGTCTGTTCTCTGCTGCTCCTATTCGCTTTCCGCCAGGCTGTGAGCCTGGTCCAAGCGGGTCTGAAGCAGTTTTACATATTCCTCGTTACCACCCAGGCGGGCGAACTTCAGTCCTTCCTCCAGCAGCTTCGTCGCTTTGGCGATGTCCTGCAGGTTGGCATTTCCTGTGCGGCGCTCACCCACCAGATAGTCGGTGGCAAGCTCGAAGGCTGCCTTATAGCTCTGTGGGTTGGCTTTGTAAGCCTGTTCGGCATATTGGTGCGCCTTCTTCACGTCGCGTTGGATGTCGTTGACAGTCAGCGACCTGAACTCCTTCACCTCGTCAGCGCTGATCTCTGCATCTTCCGGCTGCGTGAGTGCGGCCAGCAGGGCAATGGCGTCAGCGGCATCCTGGTCGTCGCCGTGTTTGTCGGCAATCTCCTTCAACAGGCTGACACCCTCCTTGATGGTAGCGGCATTCGACAGCTTATCTTTAGCTTGGGTGAAGCTCTCAGCCACGCTGAGCGAAGGTTCCTCAACAGTTTTCTCCACCTTCTGTGCGGTAGCCTGGTCGTCCTTCGACGAGTCGGAGCCGCCACCTACGGCGAAGCCGATGATGATACCCAGCACCACCACCGCTGCAACGGCAATACCGATGAGCTTGTTCTTGCTGCCTTTCACGTCAGCCAGACTGGCCACTACCTGACCCGTACTGGTCGTTGCGGGTACAGCGTCCGCCTTCGACAGGTGCTCCAGATCGACGCGCATCTCCGTTGCCGACTGGTAGCGGTCAGCCTGTTTCTTGGCTGTCGCTTTGGCAACGATGTTACGCACCGCCTTATACGGAATCATCTTCAGGGGAATCTTCTCGTTCAGCTGTTTCTTGATGAGTTCCGCCATCGTTCCCTCGAAGGGCAGGCTTCCCGTGATCAGTTGGAAGAGCATGATACCCACGGCATAGAGGTCCGTCGTCTTGTCCTGGTTATGCACATCGCCCAGCACCAGTTCTGGCGCCGCATAGGCAGCCTTTCCGATAAACTGGCCCGTGCTGGTCAGCTGCTGGTCCTGCGTATTGAGGCTTTCCAGTTGCTTGGCAATACCGAAGTCGATGATTTTCACCTTGCGGTCCGTCGTAATCATGATATTACTCGGATCCAGGTCACGATGGATATAGCCCTTGTCGTGCAGCGCCATCAGACCCGACAGGATATTCTTCACGATGAATACGGCAAAGCCGAAGCGGTCGTTCTGGTATTTGTTGTAGAGTTCCTGGGCAAACGGCACCTCATTGCCGTTCTTGTCAGTCGTCTTGCCGTTCAGCAAGTCGAAGAGCATCACACCCTGCAACAGTTCGCTGACCACGTGGTAGCGCTTGACGGGACGTTCACTCTGAGGATTCTCCACCACCTCGATGAAGCCGAACATCTCCACCAGGTTCTCGTTATGGATCTGGATGGAGGCCTCGCGCTTCGCACGCTCGATGGCGTGGGCTGGCAGGTCTTCGAACAAGAACTTGATGGCCACATCCATACGGATGCCATTCGCCTCGTTCACCCTGACACCCTTCAACACCTGACCCATACCGCCCTCGCCCAGCGAGGGGAGTTCTGGGTCCACCTCATAGTGTATGTGCTGCCTTTTCTCTTCTTCTCCTTGTATATATATTAAAGGCATTGTACTTTTTCAAAAGATTAGCGTGTTACATCATTTCCGTTCCGCCTGGCTCGTCAAAGCCGGCACCGCTCAAATCTACCGTACCTGTATCCACATTACGGTGATCAGCGCTATAGGGACGGAAATTGTTCTGTGTGGCATCGTCGCCGAATCCGCCACGAGCCTGATAAGGAGCGGCACTCTCGGCAGCTTCCTTGTCCTCTACGAATTCCTCAGCTACAGAGAGTCCGTATTCCTCGGCATCGATCAGGAGCAGCAACAGCTTGTAGTTGGCACCTACGGTGATGATGTCGTTCGACTTACAGGAATGGTTCTCGTAGTCCAGCTCCTCGTCGTTCAGGTACATACCCGTCTTCGAGCCCGTATCACGGATGCTGGCAATCAACTTGTGGGTGCTCTTCATCTGCTTGATGCTCAGGGTGGCGTGCTTGCCCGATACCGACATCTCCTTCAGGCAGATATCGTTGTCGTCAGAGCGTCCGATAGTGTTGGTACCCAGGTGCAGGGGCCAGTATTCACCGATACCCTTGCGCGAGATGGAATACAAGAAACCCACAACGGGTGTGTTAGGCTTCGACTGCGGGCTGGCAGCTACAGGAGCACTACCTGGAGTATAGTCGTTCATTCCAGGAATATAAGTCTCATTACCTGTACGTTGACCACCATGTGAACGTGCATAAGGATTGTTTCCTCCTTTTACGAATGTCTCATCTTGTTTCATATTTAATTCAGTTATAGGTTATATATTTCGGTTTTATGATTTACAAAGATAACAAATATTCGCGCATTTCGCTCTTTGCTTTCTTCTTTTATGGCATAAATAACATTTGTTTACATTGTTTAACCTTCTTCTCTCTTCTCTCTTACCACTCTTCACTCATCTCTAAAGACTGAGCAAGTCATACTTGCGAATGTCGAGTTTTAGAGTAATCTGATGGCAAAAATAGGAAAAAATCCTCAATGTCGTTTCCCATAATCACAATTTTTTGTTTCAAAATCACAAAAACAGCCAAAACGGGGTGTCAGAGCCTACAAAAAGAGCCCTGCATCCCGCAGAGCTCTTTCTTTTCCGATTTGATTTAGTAGCTATATTGTTATCTTAAGCAATTATTTCTCTCAAAAATCCATTTGAAACGTTTTTCTGATGCAAAGATAAGCAATATAATCATACGTTGAATCATTTTTTTCGAAAAATCTCCCGTAAACGTTTGCATAAATGCGCTTATGGAAGAAGGATAAAAACAACACAGAGACACAGAGCTTAAAGATTAAAATCTCTGTGCCTCCGTATCTCTGCTCGGAGCGGTGCCTGTCCCTGGTGTCACAGAAATCCCTGACACAATTTTGATTGAATTTATTTGGTTATTTGTTTGTTTCTTCGTACCTTCGCAGGCAGAAATATTAAAGGTCAGGATCAAGGAACCGGCCCGCGATCCGTTTAACTGCTTATGAAGCCGAGGTAAACAAGAACAAATAACAATGAAGAAAATATTGCTTTTATTCGCCGTGATAATAGGATGCACTATTCATAGTCAGGCTCAAATGACAACAATACCAAACTATACCAAGGTTTTGGAATTGACAAATAAAGTAAACAAAAGAAAAGCACCTAACTCATCAAGCCCCAAGCTGATGGCGCAATGTAGTGCCAACTGGAGCTTTTTCGGTTATACATGGGGTAATATTGGTGGTAACTATCAGTATTATCCCGCCCACTCTGAACCAGATATTCTGTGGGTTATTGACGAAACAACAGAATGGTATCACGGTTACTATGGCGAACCAGAAGAGATGATTGAAGTCTATGTATCCAAAAGTGCAGCAAAGGTGAAACGACCTGTCATAGACAGGAATTATGTGGATGGATGCGATTTTGAAGCGACATATACAATTAAGAAAGGGGGTAAATACAACGGATATTGCATCATCTATTCCGTTGAGTGTCAGTGGCAGGAAAGAGAAGAAATAGGACAATTCCTGTTCATAGGTAAAAATGTTGATGGAATATGCATAGGCAAATGCTTCTCTTCTGGTATACAACACGAAGGCTGGGCCGTTCTACCCACAGGAACCAATGTGAGCAACCTTACAGATAACCAGATAGACCACCTTATGTCATCTGCACCTAGCGGAACGGTCGTACTTCTACCAGCAAATTATACGTGCCACTATCCCGGTGAAACATATTACTGGCAAAGTTTCAAGGATTTCTATTTCAAAGATAGCCCATTTAACTGAAACAACGGTAGCTACCACCATAGCATGCGGTGCATCCGATTGGGGTGCGCCGCTTTTCTTTTATTCTTACCTCTGTTTGACTAGGGACAGATACTATCATAAACTATATCTTTGCAAAGATAGCAAAGATTTTCGATAACACCAAGAATCCGGTGGATTTTTTCAAAGAAAGACAACGGTACTTGCCCCTGCATTCACTTACCCACTTACCCACTTACCCAGTTATGACAGGAAGGGGTTTGAAGTGGGTAAGTGACGAGGAGGACCGCCTCCGATAATGGAGAGAGTGATTATAGGTGCAATTTAAAGAGATAATAGCTTTATTATTATATATATTATAATATATATAATAATAAGATTCCATAGTCAACTTTTTCAGGAAATGTTCCTGTCATAGGTGGGTAAGTGGGTAAGTGGGTAACTTGACCCGATGGAAGAGGCGAGATTTTCTGAAAAAAAGTTGCTAAAAAGCTTGCACATATCAGGAAAATTTCGTACCTTTGCAACATAGT
>JAEEXI010000001.1 GCA_016291495.1 Prevotella sp. | reverse complement strand
GTTATGTATATGTAGCTCAGATTGCTATGGGCGCCGACCACGCACAGACCCTCAAGGCTATCCGCGAGGCTGAGGCTTGGCACGGACCTTCAATCATCATCGCCTACGCTCCATGTATCAACCACGGTCTGAAGGCCAAGGGCGGTATGGGTAAGAGCCAGGCCGAGGAGAAGAAGGCTGTGGAGTGCGGTTACTGGCACCTGTGGCGCTACAACCCAGCTCTGGCTGAGGAAGGCAAGAATCCATTCTCACTCGACTCTAAGGAGCCTAACTGGGAGAACTTCCACGACTTCCTGCTCGGTGAGGTTCGTTACCTGTCAGTGAAGAAGGCATATCCTAACGAGGCCGAGGAGCTGTTCGCTGAGGCACAGAAGATGGCTCAGATCCGTTACAAGACTTACATCCGCAAGTCACAGGAGAATTGGGAGGATTAATCCCCTATCCTATCTATAGCAAGCGGCGCACCCACAACGGATGCGCCGCTTTTCTTTTCATCGGTTAGCATTCAGAACACCTAACAGGAAGCGGTAAGGATTGGACAAAGAGACACAGAGGCTCGAGATTTTCCAGAGCCTCTGTGTTAATAAAAATGCGAACGTACACGTTTTGCTGAATAAAGCATAACATATTAACAAAAAAGTCGTATCTTTGCAGTACGAATAGAAGAATGAAACAGTTGGAATCATGATACTGGTATTCGGAGGAGCAACGGAAGGACGCAAGGCCGTAGAGGTACTGGAAGAGGCAGGGTCGCCTTACTTCTACAGTACGAAGACTGGCGAGCAGGATATCACGCTACGCTACGGGCAGCGCACGGATGGTGCGATGGACAGTGAGGCGATGAAGGCGTTTGTCCGTGAGCACGAGATACAGTTGATGGTGGATGCCGCCCACCCTTTTGCCTCGACGCTGCATGATACGATAGCTGATGTGGCTTCCGAGATGCAGATTCCCGTCATTCGCTACGAACGCATCTACCCTCCACGAGACAAGGACATCACTTGGATTGACGACTACTCACAGGTGCCGACGGACATTCGTTCCTTGCTCGCCACAACGGGTGTGCAGAGCATCGGCAAGCTGAAGTGGTTGGAGTCTAAGGGGGTGAAGGTCGTCTACAGAATACTGAATCGGGAGAGCAGCATGGAGCTGGCTCGCCAACAAGGGGCGACGGACGAACAGCTTTGTTTCTATGAGGATGAGACTATGCCCGAGGCGGATGCCATCCTGATGAAAGAGTCGGGACTGAGTGGCGGTTATGTCGAGAAGGTGGAGGAAGCGAAAGCTAAAGGGATGCGGATGATTGTCATCAAACGCTCGCAATTATTGTTTTCCAACATCGTCAATGGACCTTATGGTTTGCGGCGTTCCATAGAGCGTATCCTACCCGACTTCTTCCCGTTGCATAGCGGACTGACGACGGGGACGTGTGCCACAGCGGCGGCAGTGGCTGCTACCATAAGACTGACGAAAGAAGAGACTCCTTCGGAGGTGCCTGTACTATTGCCAAATGGCGAGACGATTGCTGTAGCCGTCGGATATGGCGAGGGCTATGCCTTCTGTATCAAGGAGGCTGGTGACGACCCTGACGTGACGAATGGTATAGAGGTAAGGGCAAGTGTGGAGCATTCCGATGGTTTTGAAATCAAAGGCGGCGAGGGCGTGGGCCGATTCACACTACCCGGCTTTGACTTTCCGCCAGGAGAGGCAGCCATCAACAAAGGACCTCGTGAGATGATACGAGAGAACCTCCAATCTATTCTCTCACCTCTCACCTCTCACCTCTCACCTCTAAAAGTTACTATCAGCATCCCCAACGGTGAGAAAATTGCCAAAAAAACCTTCAATCCGCGACTGGGCATCGAGGGAGGCATCTCAATTATTGGCGTAAGCGGCATCGTAAAACCATTCTCTGAGGAGGCTTTTATCAGCAGTATCCGTAAATGTATGGAGGTGGCTAAGGCCAGCGGAACGGATCGTGTGGTCATCAACAGCGGTGGCAAAAGCGAGCGATACCTCAAAGACCGCTACCCTAACCTGCCCCAACAGGCTTTCGTGCAATATGGCAACTATATCGGTGAGACGTTGAAGATGGCTGATGAATTACAAATTCCCCAGGTCACCCTCGGCGTGATGTTAGGAAAAGCCGTGAAACTGGCTGAAGGCCATTTGGATACCCATAGTCGCCGTTCTACGATGAACAAGGATTTCATCCAGCAAATGCTGCAAGAGGCCAACTGTCAGCTTTCCATCGTCGACAGCCAACTGACGCTCGCCCGAGAATTATGGGAGAAAATACCTAAAGAAAAGACGGAAGACTTCTGTCGGGTCATCATCCAACATTGTATGCGGCATTGTCTGCTATTAGTTCCCCATACGGAACTTACTCTTCTATTGATTGATGACGACGGAACAATACACCCGCAATGACAGGGGCACCTACTAAGGCCGTCACACTATTGACAGGCAGGGCTCCCTCGAAGCCAGGCATGCGAGCCACCAAATTGCAGAACAACGCCAAGGCGGCTCCTGCCAAGAGGGTTCCAGGCATCAGGATACGATGGTCGCTGCTGCGGAAAAGGGCGCGACAGAGGTGCGGCACAGCCAGTCCGATGAACATGATGGGTCCGCAATAGGCGGTTACAATAGCCACCAACACACCAGAACAGAGAATGACCTGCATGCGGGCCCGACGGATGTTCAAGCCTAAGTTACGGGCATAGCCGTCGCCCAACAGCAACAAATTCATCGTCTTTATCAGCAACATGCTCAACGGCAACAGGATGGCCATCAATACGACGAAGAGCACCATCTGGTTGCCAGACACTCGCGCAAAGGAACCCAGTCCCCACACCACATAAGCCTTGATGTCCTCTTCGGCAGAGAAAAACTTCAAGACGCCAATCACCGCTGTGGCGAGATAGCCAATCATCACACCGATAATCAGCAAGGTGACATTGCCTTTTACCTTCTGTGACACATAGAGAATCAGCGTCATCACGGCAAGGGCACCGACAATGGCAGCCACCGACATCGCCACATCGCCGATATAGCCTAAGCGACTCAGGGCGACACCTCCCAAGGAACCTGACAGCAATACGACAAAGGCCACACCCAGCGAGGCACCATTGGAGATTCCCAACACCGACGGACCTGCCAGCGGATTGCGGAATACGGTCTGCATCTGCAAACCACTTACAGCCAGTCCTGCACCAGCTACCATTGCCGTCAGCGCCTGCGGCACTCGTGAACTCCAGATGATATTACGCGTAATCTCCGATACCTCTTGACTCCCCATTAGCGTAGCAACGATGTCACCTACGGGAATCTTCACAGTACCCAGCAACAGGTTCAGCACAAACAGTATCAGGATGCCCAATACTAATAATAGGATGATGGGAAGTACACGATTTCTCATTTCAACAGGCGATAGTATTTCGGTTGATAGTCCTTCTCTACCAGTTCCGGATGGAAGATGGCCAACAGGTCTTTCAGTACTACGTCAGGCTCTACAGGCGTCGACTCGTAATAAGGAGTCTGCTTCATATTGCAGTAGATGACCTTCTTCTCCTTGAACGCCTTGAAGAGTTCATTACGGGGTTCGGAGGCTTTCAGCGCCTCATAGGAGAACGTATCGGGATAACTGTTCAGAATACGCCAGTAGTCAGCATTTGCCGCCATTGCGTACATCTGTTCAAACTCGATGTTCGAGCCACCCGTATCATCGTTCTTGATAATATACTCGGCACCTGCATCACGGAACAACTGGGCGAGGAAGTTCCTACCGCCTACGGCATACCAGTTGCCACCATGCATCTCACCACTAAAGACTGTAGGAAGCTCTTTCAACTTTAAACTATCAACTTTCAACTTTAAACTGTTATAACGCTGTTCGATACCAGCAAAGAGTTCGTTAGCCTCCTTTTCCTTACCGATAAACAAACCGACGAACTTCACCCACTCAGCCTGTCCGAGTGCCTCCAACTCCTTATAGCCTAGATGCGGAATCAGCGTAATACCAGTCTCTTTGATGGCGTCATAACCTCCACGTTTAAAAGGAGATATGAAAATTACTTCAGGATTTGCAGCAAGTATCAGTTCTGGGTCGAACTCACCCTCCATACCGATTTTCACGATACGGCCATCCTTCACCCGTTGCTTGATATCCTTGTTAAACAGATTCTTCGTTCCAGTGATGCCTTTCACGACGTCGTGCGCATCCAATGCCGTGAAGTTCGAGAGCTGCAGCATCGTCATCACCAGCGTACGACTGACAGGCACCTCTACCCTCGTATAACCCTCAGGCACTTGGGCATCGCTGCTTTTCGGCACCAAGGCAAACTGATAACTGATGGGCATCTTGTCAGTATCTTTCTGAGGGTCTGACACCTCCACCAGTCGCACCCCGCCGTCCAGATACTTCACCAAAAAGCCTTTGGCATACTGTGGACGGATGATGGAGGCAGAGTCCCAGTCACCTGCAGCCTCTCCTACTACGGAAGAAGTCTTCTTACTGCCACAAGCCGTCAATACAAGTAATCCCACGAGCAGGGAAGCTATAGACCCTATCAGTCGTCCTTGTTTGAAATTTACTGTTATCATACCTATTCTCTTTAAGGTTTTCGATTTCAGAAACTGAAAGCTATCACATATCGCATACCCCATTTAGGACTGGTCGGCAATTCGTTGTAGTTCAAGCGACGGACATACTCAACATGGAAGAATTTGAAGATGTTGTGGATGCCAAGAACGATTTCAGCATAGGGCTTATTCGGATCCATCACGTGAGTACCTTCAGGGAAATACATCAACCGAGAACTCCCCTGATTCTGCTCAAGGAAAGGATTGTTCTTATCGGTGAGTTTTCCCCAGAGCACGCGGAAACCGATATACTCGCGCCAATGGAGTTTCTTCATCAAGGGGATGCGGTTGAAAATCTTTCCGTTCAAGTCCCATGATACCATGAGTGATGCAAAACGGTCGTTGAGGAACTCCATCGTGTTAATCAGATTGAATGTCTCTGGAGCAATAATATACGACTGGTTGGCAGCTGGGAATATCAGCAACGGATAAGGCACCTGATTCCACTGGATTCCAGCTTTAAGGGAGACATCGAGTTTTCCCCAACTGCTGAGCCAGAAGCGTTTGTAGATGTGTGCCTCCGTATAGTTATAGTTGTATTCGCCACCTAATATTCCATCGAAGCCTATGGTATGTGCAATACTGAAGACGGGAGCATCCAGATTGATGACACGACGGCGCAACTTATTGTTGATATAGGTCTCGCCTGGTGCATAGCGCAATCGGCCTGTTATTTCCGTAGTATGGATAAAGAGACCATTACCCGTGCGACAGTATTCCGTGGGGCGTGGCTTATCAAGCGTTTGGAAAGTCATGGCTCCGCAGGCCTCGTTCTCTTCAAGCTTACCATTCAGTGTGGCTTTCAGTCCCCAGTCAGTTTCATATTCGAAGGTGACCTGATGGCGGTTATAGAGCATCATCTTATCAATCTTTGCCCATTTGATAGCCACCATGAAGTTATCCTTATCTGTATCCATGAAACGGTCGCCAGGCGACATGACATCCCTGTTAATCTGAATGGTCATTGTACGGCGTGGGAACTCATGGGGAAGATACTTCTTGGGATTCAACGAATAGGTTATCTCAGCCATATAATAGTTTTTCTTGCTCCCCCAGCCGCGACCATAATAGCCGCTGAGGAAGAAGTGCTTGTTGAGGTTGGCGGTGGTTTTCAGGCTCAGTCGCGAGCGCCATCCGTCCACATAGTTATGACTGAGAATCGTATTGACAGGACAGATATCAATGTAGTTGGGCGTACTGGTCTCTATGGAATTCTCGAAGAGCGCCTTCAAGGCGAAGATCACATACTTCATGCCCTTCATATTCTCAATACGCTTGACAAAACGGTCCATGCCACTTTCGCTCTTCGTCAGTTCCACCTGTCGGTACTGATCCCAGAACTTATCGTCGCGCATCTCTGCATCTGCCTCCGTCACCTCCTTGGCCATACCCTTGAAGAGTTTCTTGGGAATGGGGTCGAAGCTATAGTCTGTCAGACGGGTGGTACGCGTGACGGTAGCTGAACGCAGGAAACTGAGAATCTGAAGATCAGTAGTCATATCATCTTTCGACAGTACCCACTGCCCATCAGGCAGCTTCTCATACTCCTGCAAAATCTGCACGTTTTCCACGAAGTTGACATTCGACTGTTTAGGGATGGTCATCACGCAACGGCGCACGTGGAGCGACGAGTCCTTCAGGATATAGAGGTCGCCACGGAATCCCATATCGTTCTGGTTATTGGGCAGGAAGTGGAGGTGGATGCACGAGTCGCGTTCTATCTTCAGCGTATCCTCTATATAATATCGGTAGAAACCAATGCCTTCGTTGCTGATGGGTGATATAAAGGGATACTGCAGCAGTCGGATATGGTCCTGATAAAGGTCGATATCCGTAAAGACATCTTTGAGAACGGTGTTGATGATGTCGCCTGTCTGAAACAGGTCGTTGAGGCCTTTCGACGTCTGTCCCATAATAATGGTCTTCTCCGACTGGGGATCACGGCGATAGATTTTCTGTGATACCGTCTCGTCGACACTGACGGGAAGGATGTTCTTGCCTGTAACTTTACTCACCTCTACCTGCTCCAGAAGCCAGGGGTGTTTCTTGAAGGGGTTCTGCTCCAGTTGCTCTGGCTTCAAGTCGTTGAGCGAGAGCGTAATTTTGTCGTATTTGTTATACTGATAGTAGTCATTCAGGCTAAGGTCGGTCTTTTTCTTAGCAGCCACCACACGTTTCATCAGCTCAACAGCAGGATTGTTCTTGCGACTGTATCGGCTACGCTTGGCCCTGACAGTCACTTCCTCCAGCATCTGCTTGTCGGGCTGCAGTTTGATGTTCAGATGAGCCTTGGTCTTTTTGTTGACAGCTATGATGCGTGATTTATATCCTACGGCACTGAACGTGATGTTCCAACCCTCATGACGGGCAATGGTATATTTTCCGTCAACCGTGGAAATAGCAGCCACCTGATGACCCTTGTACACCACACTGGCCATCGGTATGCTGTCGCCCGTCTCTGCATCTGTCACAACACCCGTAATCTGCTGGGCATTAATGTGCTGTGCAAGCATCGAGAACAGGAAGACTACAAATGCAGTAGTAAATCTGTTGCTCTTCAAACTTCTATTTTTTTACTTAAAAAGATATTCTGTATAGCTATTGTTACGCCCGTTCATGCGCAGGCGCTTCATGGCCGACGACTTACTGTCGACAACGAGCACGAACGAAGTGAACATCTGGCGTTTCTTCCCTGACGGAGTAATCGTGACGGTCTGCTCACCACCCGTCGTCACCACCTTGATGTCGTTACCCGTAGGAATGGGCTGCCCGTTAATAACGGCTTTCAGCACGGCGTGGAAGTCGGCAAACAACGCATTCTTCCGACTGTCAGTAACATGTTTCTTACCCTTCTGCGTCATGGTAAACTGCGTACCATTCATCAGTAACAGGTCGCGTCCACCGTCTGTCGAGATACTGATGTAGTCAGGTTTCTTAATAGTCACCTCGCCAGTTGTCACGACGTCGGTCTTGACAGCCTTCGAGTGGCTCACCTTGGTCACACTCTGCTGGGCATTGACGTGGCAAGCCAGCATGCAGAATAAAATAATCAGATATTTTGCTTTCATCATTCTTACCTCCTATATTCTTGATTAAGTATACATTCCTCCATTGATTGATACGACATTACCTGTGATGTAGCCTGCATTCGGCGATACCAGGAAAGCCACCAGATCGGCCACTTCCTCAGGGGTTCCGAAACGGTTAGCAGGAATCAGTTTCTTCAGTTCGCCCTCATTCAGACCCTCCGTCATATCGGTCTTGATGAATCCTGGTGCCACAGCATTAACGGTGATACCACGTCGAGCCACCTCCTGGGCCAAAGCTTTCGTAGCAGCGATGATACCGCCCTTAGCTGCTGAGTAGTTGGTCTGTCCAGGAAGACCTTTCAGACCGCTGACACTCGCCATATTGACAATGCGTCCGAACTTGTGCAGCTGCATGGCGGGAAGCAGGGGCTGCGTAACATTATAGAAGCCCGACAGGGTGATGTCGAGCACGCGGTGCCAGTCTTCCTCGGGCATCAGCGCCATCACATTGTCACGACGGATGCCCGCATTGTTGACCACCACTTCGATATAGTCCTCAGGGTGGCGCTGCTGCCAATCGCTGAGAGCTGCACGTGTCTGTTCGACATTGCTCACGTCGAAAGGCAATAACTCTCCGTTCTCACCTGTCATCTTCAATGTATTCTGTGCCTCAGCTTCATTGCTGGCATAATTGATGATGACCCGATAGCCCTCCTGGGCTAGTCTCACGCAAATGGCTCGTCCGATACCTCGGCTACCACCCGTTACTAATGCATATTTACTCATATATTCTTAATTTCTTATTTTCTTAACTTCTTCCAATGTATTGAATGCGGTCATTGTCACGCCCTCCAGTCCGTGCAGCACCAGACTCTGTCCCGTCAGGAACAGGTTAGGTATCGGTGTCTTGGGCGACAGCATGGTCAGCAGCGGCTGACGATAGTCTTTCCTAATGCCAAAAGCAGAACCACAAGGCGACAGCGTATAGTCGCGCCACGTCAAGGGAGTACTGATATATCGCTTCTCTATCATATCGCGTAGTCCAGGTAAAACCCTCTCAGCCAAGCGTATACATTCATTAGTCACATATTTCTTGTGTTGTTCGTACGCCTCACCGCGACGACCAACCTTCGTGTTTTCCCACGCTTTATAAAGCACCTCCGGCATAGGGGTCAGCAGGTCTACCTGTCGGGCATAGTCTCCACTCTCTGGCACCCTGCAACTCACCATGACACCACCTACGCCACCTATATCCTCGCCAAATGTCCATACATTCGCCTTCCTATACACATATTTATTATGGTTAAAGTAAGGCAACGTATCTGGCTTCAGCACCAACGATGCCGTAAACACACCAAAAGTATTCTCCAGCGCATTAATACGTCGGCGGAAAATACCCTTCAGCAGGTACGACTCCTTGATCCAACTGAACGTCAACTGCGGATGAGCGTCGCTGATAAAGATTGTTCCTTCATAGGTCTTACCATCAGCACATTTCGCCGTCACAATCCTACCACCCTTCTCCACAAGTTCCTGCACCTCTGCACGACAGACGATTTCACCACCAAAGTCCTTAATATCCTTTGTCAGCGAGCCAACGATAAGATCACCCCCACCCTTCAGTCGCCAACTGCTCTGGATATAGCTACTCATCGAATGGGTAAAGTTGAATAACGGCAACGATTCACGCCTCAGTTCCATCTTCATGGCTGTACCAGAAAGTACGTTGATGAGCAGTGGGTCGTGGAAGAGCGACTTCAAATAGTCATAGGCACCCACCTGGCTGATTTCCTCCATAGGGGGCAGATGTTCAAGCATCTTTACATACTGACTCAAGCCATCCTTCTCATTGGGAAAATATTCTCCAAGCACAGCAGCGAAACGGTCGAACCCCTCTGCCAACGGGAAGGTTTTCTTGCCAATGGTTATCTGATCAAAACCATTCGCATCCAATCTATGCCAGGGTAGCCCCATCAGTCCCAGCTTTTCAAAGGCTTCGTGTAAGGGCTGGCCTTCTGCCAAGCCTCCTACATAATGCAGTCCCGTATCAAAGTCCATGTCGCCACGACGGTAACTCTGCAAGCAGCCTCCGGGTTGTGCATGACGCTCCAACACCAGTACACTCCTTCCGGACTGTGCCAGTTGTCGGGCACATATCAGACCTCCCAGTCCACTTCCTATTATGACGACATCATACTTCATGCTCAGAACTTTACTATGACCTCTTTAACTTCCTATAAATGGCAGGTTGCAAGACGTAAGCCAATATGATAGCGGAGAGTAGTCCAACGAGGGTTGAGAATCCGACACTGCGGATGGCAGGATGGCTGGCAATCAGCATACTGCCAACCGTAGTAATCAATGTAACGGCACTCAACAGGATGGCCGTCTTATGATAATGTAGTTTGTCTGTATCTTTTGCGGTAAGCCCGTTCATCACAAAGATGCTGTAATCCACACCGATACCGAAAATGAACGTGGAGATTATAATGCTGATGAGGTTGAACCGCACATCAAATAGCACCATATATCCCAATACGATGAGCCAGCTAAGTAGGATGGGCATAAAAGCGAGCAGCGTATGTCGGATGTTGAAACGGAAACTCAACAGCAGCACGACAAGCACGAACAGCATGGAGAGCCATTGCAGCACGTTGAAGTCGTCATTCATCTGAAGCAATGTATCTGTGGTATAATAATAGGTATCAAGTACCAACAGGTGGGGATTACTGCTGACGGCATCACAGATGCGGATATAATCGCTCTCACTGCTACGCACGGAGTCGTTGGCGCAACGTACTGAAGTAAAACAGAGATAATTGCCGTCATACGACCGTTCCATCAGCGTCGACTGGTAGCCCACAGGTATCAGTCCAGCGGCATAGAGCGAATCTGACTCAAAGTCACGATTCGCCATCTCGAAGAAGGTATCGAAGGCTTCTGCGTTGAGGTCAGCCTGTGGTGCCGTCTGTGCTATCAATGTTCGCACTTTGGCGAGCTTTTCTGGTTTCCAGAAATTCTTCCATGCCTCTATGCGCTCCTGCTGGATACGCAGGGGTACGAAAATCTGGTTGGTATGGGTGTAACTCTTCACAAGTCCTAGTTGCTGCAGCGAGTCGAGTTTATGATCGAGGATAGCAAAGTGTTCAATGGCTTCCTCCATCGTCGTGCCTTTGCTGGCAAAATACTTGGTTTTGTCTCCCGTGTAGGTCTTTTCACGCAGCAATTGTTCAGAATACTCCGTCATGTCATCCAGATAACCCAGATTGTGCATATCGGCATCAAAACGGGTACCACCCACGAAATAGGCTCCCACACCAACGATAATAAACAGGGTGACACAGACCAACAATGGTTTGTTCTGATCAAAGGGATAGGTGTTGATGCGGTCGAGCCACTTAAATGAGGTAGGATTGGTCTTGCTGCTGAGCATCTGTGGCAGCCAGATAAGTGAAAACAGAGTGGTACCGAGGATGGCGAAGGCTGCAAATAGTCCGAAGTCTTGCAAAAGAGCTGTATTGATGAAGATAAGTCCTGCAAAAGAACCGATAGTCGTGACACATCCCAATAGCACAGGTTTAACCTGATCGCGCAGCATCTGCTCGCCATCGCCGACATACTGGTGATGTGTCAGGATATGGAGCACATAACTCAGTGCCACTCCCAATACGACACCGCCAATTCCTAAGGCTAACAGCGAGAACTCGCCTTTCAACCAATACATCATTGACAATCCAAACAGCGTACCGAAAACAACGGGAAGTAACAGCAAGGGAATGGTATCCCATCTGCGGAAACAGAATAACAGGAATAATAGTACCAAAACAAGTGCTCCTGTGATGGTCGTCGTTAGGTCATGTTTAATCTGTGTCGAATTGTAGTATCCACTGGCTGGTGTGCCATGATAAGTGATACGTACATTGGGATGAGCTGTGGAGAACTGGCTGATTAGCTGGTTCAACTGCTCAAAGAGCGCAGAACCCTGTCCCGTATTCGTGGATGAGAAACGAGGGGTTATAAAGGCAATGCATACAGTAGAGTCAGGCACAAAGAAGTGGTTGTCGATGGTCTGGTAGGAGCCAGCGCTCAACAAAGGTTTCATCTGCTCTGCCAAGACATTGCGCATACCTATGGGGTCCATCTCTATCAGTTCCGGGAACATTTCTCCCACTTCACTCAGCAAGTCATCATGGTTTTGCTGCATCTGACGGACGAAATGCTCACGAGTCAGCAAAGTGTCGAAACGGGCATAGGCCGTAGTATCGATATAGGCTGGCAGATGTTCTGACAAATAGTCAATGCCATTAGGTAGCAGATCTTCATCCAAGCGGTAAAATATATCACCTATCACAGAGTCCTTATCCTGTGCCAACAAAGAGTCAACGAAAGCATCACATACTTCTGCAAGCACGTTGACATCCGCACCCTCTGTAGCTTCGAACAACAAGAAGGTCTTATCCTTGATTTTCAGGTCAGCAAAGGCCAGTTTGGTGGTGCCATCTTCATTCTTCGATGAGGGCATCAGTTTGTTGATATCCTCTTCGAGATGAAGTTGTAATGCAAAATAGCCGAAGAAGGCGAACAGGGCAACCATCGACAACCAGCATACCAGGCGGTGATTGCGGAAATAGTGATAGATATGGATGAAGATGTCCGTCATTATTGCATAAATATTTTGAGTTGTGCCTTAGCTATCAGTTCCTCGCCAACACGACTCTCGCCCGTAGCAATCGTCACATTACCGAAAGTAAAGCCAAATTCTATGGTGGTACACACCTTTTCGCCTTCCAGGGGTCGGCGTTGGCATTCGAAACGCTTCACCTCGCCAATAAGTCCGACAGGCGGATTCGTCAGGTGCTGTTCTAATGCCAGACTGCCCATCAAAGCAGAGCACGACTGGGCGATATGCTCAATCAGCCCTGTCTCGGACATCGTAGCATCAGGCAAGATAAAATAAGTATCACTAAGGACAGTAAAGGTTGTGACGGCATGTGTGTCGTCGACAACCTCTATCTCATCCACCATGATAAACGGCTCACGTTGTGGTATGAGTCGTTTGATATCTTCACCCTGATACCTCATGCAGGTATGTGCTGCTCAATGTAGTCGTACAGGTCGTTGAACGACTGTATCTTGTGCAACTCTGCTACGGGGATGTTCACCTTGTAGTTCACCTGTAACAGGGCCACCATATCGACCAAACTCAGACTATCGAGGCTCAATGTTTCCTTGATGTTAGCCTCTGGAGTGATGTCACTTACTTCTACTTCAAACTCGTTGGCGAGCAGTTCATTTACCTGCTCAATAATCTCATTTCTTGTCATTGTTGTTTATATTATAAGTTTTTGATGATTAATGTCGAATTGGTTCCTCCGAAGCCGAAAGAGTTGCTCAGGAACTGATCGAAATGTATCTTTTTCGTCTCACCGAGCACATTGATACAAGCAGTCTCTTCATCGGGGTTCTCGAAGTTCACACTGCCAGCAATAAAATCATTTTTCATCATCAGCATCGAGTAGATAATCTCCGATGCTCCAGCCATCCACATTTCGTGACCAGTCTGACTCTTCGTCGAGGTTACTGGCACGTTGCATTCGCCAAAGAATTGGGCAATAGCTTGTGCCTCACGGGCATCGCCAATCTTCGTCGAGGTAGCATGGGCATTCACATAGCCGATCTCCTTGGGATCGACGCCTGCATCTTTCAGACAGAGTTCCAAAGAACGGGCTGGTCCTGCCACATTAGGTGTCGAGATATGATCACCGTTGCCAGAGAATCCCCAACCTACGATTTCTGCCAGAATGGGGGCTCCACGACGCACAGCACTCTCGTAACTCTCAAGGATAACTGTGGCTGCACCACCACCAGGTACCAGTCCGTTACGGTCACGGTCAAAAGGACGACTGGCTTTTGTGGCGTCATCGTCGTCACGCAAGGCAAACGACTGGATACCGTCGAACGAAGCCACACCATACATATTAGCTTCCTGGGCACCACCACAGACCACACACTCCTGCAAGCCATTGCGGATAAGCAGTGTACCTAGTCCGATAGACTGCGAACCACTGGCACATGCTGCTGAGGCTGTCAGGTTGATACCTTTCAGGTGGAAGAGACAGGCCAAGTTCATCGTCACCGTCGAGTTCATCGACTGGAAGATGGCGCCGCTTCCACAAGCTGCCGTCGAACCGGCATTACGGAACTTGTCGAGGGCAATCATCGTGGCCTCGGCTACGGAGTCGTTGCCATAGATAATACCCACCTCATGCTGGTCAATATAGTCCATATCCAGACGAGCGGCCTCTAAAGCATCTTTCGTTGCCATATAGGCATACTGTGCCTCCTCGGGCATAAACTGCCGCTGGTTGCGACCAATAAACAGTTTCAAGTCTGGTCGTGGCACATTGGCTGTAAACGGTGAACGGAATCCAGCATCCACACGTTCCTGACTCTTGATGATACCACTCTTTCCTTCGTACAGGGACTGTCGCACCTCATCGAGCGTAATGCCCAAGCACGACCATATTCCCATTCCAGTAATTACTACACGATTCATATCCTCTTATTATAAAACTTCAATTCTTTAATCTTTCAATTTCTTACAAAAGCATCTGCGGCGTTTAACAATCTCCGGGTTCAGAGGCTTCCACTGTGACAGTTCTCGCACGTTGTCTTCCAGCTGGGGACCTGTCTCTGCCCAGCGGAACCCATACTTATTATATATAGGTATTAGGTCTTCAAAGAACAACGCATTCACTCCAAAGCCCTGCAAGTCAGGACGAACGGCAATCAATAGCATCTCTGCATTGTCCTCGTGTTTCCACTTCAACGCCTTCAGCAGGTGATACCAACCCAGAGGCCAAAAACTGCCACCAGCCTTTCGCATGGCCTGCGAAAGGCTGCCCATCGTGATAGCCACACCCACCACGTCGTCTTTTTCATCAACGATAACGGGTATCAGCCGTTTGTCAACCACAGGCATATATTTTTTCAGGAATTGGTTGACCTGCTCGTCCGAGAGCTTGCTAAATCCGAACAACGGCTCGTAGGCCTCGTTCAACAAGTCGAAAACCTTCTTGCCATAGCTCTTGTGACAAATCATATCGTCAGTCAGTTTGATGACCCTCAACCCCATCTGTTCCCTGCAGTACTGCGCTACGCGCTGGTAACGGGCAGGAATCTCCTTTGGCACATTGATGCGAATCTGCACCCAGTCCACCTCCTTCTCCAGGCCCAATGCCTCCATATGGCGAGGGTAGTAGTCAGGGTTGTAGATAGTATTGATGGAACCCGTCAGATGGAAGTCCTCCACGAGCATACCCTCCTTGTCGAAGTCGGTGATACCCAACGGTCCTTGCAGCGTATCCATTCCCTGTGCCTGCCCCCATTGGCTGACAGTCTCAATCAAAGCTCGCGACACTTCAATATCATCAATGAACTCTATCATCGAAAAACGTACATTCTTCCTTTTCCAATGCTCATTGGCCTTCTTGTTGACAATGCCGACGATACGACCAACAGGTGTTTCATGACGATAGGCCACAAAAGGCTGGATGACAGAAAACTTCATACCCGGGTTTTTCTTGGGATTGAAAAGGTTACGAATATCACTGTCCAGGTCGGGTACATATTGCTCTTTTCCGCAGTAAATAGACTTTGCAACATTGACAAAATCATTCATCTGGCGATTGGTTCCAACCTTGACAATCTCTACATGTTCTGTCACCTCATGCCTCCTTTCCTATATTCCAACGGGGTCATACCTATTACTCAATATACGTTTTCAGCTTGCAAAATTACACATTTTTTGCCTAAAATCGACGTTCTTTTTCGCAAAAGTCGTTTTATTATACATTTTTTAAATAAATGGACATTTTCAAAGAAATATCAACCATCTATAGTGGATAGGTGGAAAGCATCATATATTTGTCGGCTTTTTCATCCTTAAAATCTATCGAAAAGTTTTGCCGTTTCAAGAATTGTTTGTATTTTTGACGACGTAAACTAGTTGATGATGAGTAATAGGCTGAAATACGCTGATCTGTTTGTCGATTTTGACGATACGCTCTACGACACTTATGGCAATGCCGTAGTAGCCTTGAGCGAAACTTATGAGGCTTTCCATTTGGAACGTTATTTCGATAGTCCGCAAGTATTCTACGATGCCTATTGGGCAGCGAACATTGACTTGTGGGGGCGTTATTCCCGTGGCGTAATTGATCGGGCGTACCTGATTGTGGAACGTTTCCGCCGTCCGTTAAGTGCAGGCAGTGGTATTGATATCACAGAACAGTTTTGTCTGGAGATGAGTGACAGGTTCCTTGACTTCTGCTCTTCGAAACCCGGAGTGGTAAAAGGTGCCCACGAATTGATGGAATACTTAAAGGGCAAAGGATATCGGATACACATGTGCAGCAACGGCTTTCATGAGGTTCAATACAAGAAGTTGGCAGCATGTGGATTGCGCGACTACTTCGATACAATCATCCTTAGCGAGGATGCAGGTGTCAATAAGCCGTCACGAGAATATTTCGAGTATGCCTTACGGCAGTCGGGAGCCGATAGGAATAAGACGCTGATGATTGGTGACAACCTACAAACTGACATCCAAGGGGCTCTGAACGCGGGCATCGACGCCATGCTCTTCAACCGCTGGGGAGTGAAGACCTTTGACGATGCGCTGGCTCCGAATTACATAGTTAACACATTGTCGGAAATCATGGCGATATTGTAAAATAAAAGGGATGCTAAGGAGATATGGAAACGAGTATTGACCAAACGAGATGGTACGACCGCATTTGGGCAGCGTTCATTTTTTTTACACGACTGCCTTTCTGGCGACTGCACCAACCAACGCAGGAGTGTTATAAGACGGTGGTGGAGCACTGGCCGCTAACGGGATGGTTCACGGGTGGGCTAATGGCTGCAACGCTATGGGTGGGCAGCATGTATCTGCCTTACATGGTGGCAGTGCTGTTGGCTATTGCGGTCAGGCTGCTCGTGACAGGCGCTTTACATGAAGACGGACTGGCGGACTTCCTTGATGGCTTTGGAGGCGGAGGCTCTGACCGCGAGCACATCCTCACCATCATGAAAGACTCGCACATTGGCACGTATGGTGTCATCGGACTCATCCTTTACCATCTTATATTAGTGACAACGCTCCTGTCAATGTCCTCCACGATGGCTGCACTGACCATTCTTGCGGCATCACCTTATGCCCGCATGGTGACGGCACAGCTCATCATGATGATGCCATACGCCCGACGTGAGGAAGACGCGAAGGCAAAGACCGTCTATCGCAAGATGGACTGGCGTGCTGGCGCCAGCCTCGCCATACAAGGACTGTTGCCGATGGGGTTATATCTATGGTATACGGGGCTGCCTTGGGAACTGGTCATCTTCCTACCTTGCATCGTGATGTATTTCCTCTACCTGCTTATTTGGAACAACCTCCGCGGCTATACGGGTGACTGTTGTGGAGCGGTGTGCCTGTTGGTAGAACTGGCAGTTTATTTAGTTGTTTGTGCCCTATGAAAAAGATTATTTTAATTACTGGCGGCCAACGCTCTGGCAAAAGTACAAAAGCAGAAGAACTGGCATTAAGCCTATCGGACTGTCCCGTCTATGTGGCTACTGCCAAAGTGTGGGACGACGAGTTCCGTGAACGCGTCCATCGTCACCAAGAGCGACGCGGCCCTCAGTGGACGAACATCGAGGAGGAGATGTTTCTAAGCCGTCACAATCTGACAGGTCGTGTGGTAGTTATCGACTGTGTGACGTTGTGGCTCACGAACTTTTTCTTCACCAATGACTCAAACGTCGACAAATCGTTAGAACTGGCGAAAGCAGAATTCAATCAGTTTACAGACCATGATGCTACCTATATCTTTGTGACGAATGAAATTGGTTTGGGTGGTGTCAGCGAAAATATCCTCCAGCGCAAGTTTACTGACCTACAAGGTTGGATGAACCAATATATTGCGCAGAAGGCCGATGAAGTGATACTGATGGTATCAGGAATAGAAGTTAAGGTAAAATGAAGACATTCGACATTCATCCTGTAGACCGCTCGATGCAGGCAGCGATACTAGCAAAGATTGATAATCTGAACAAGCCCAAGGGTTCGTTAGGGCGATTGGAAGAGCTAGCCATGCAGGTGTGTCTGATTCAGCAGACGTTAGAGCCTTCGTTAGCACATCCTTGTCATCTGCTTTTGGGTGGCGATCATGGTATTGAACGCGAGGGCGTGAGTGTATCTCCCCGTGAAGTCACCTGGCAACAGATGATTAACTTCACTCGTGGCGGTGGTGGCGTCAATATGTTTTGTCGCCAGCATGGTTTTAAACTGCGTGTTGTGGATGTGGGTGTTGATTACGATTTTAGTTGTGAGAGGTCAGAGGTGATAGGTGAAAGATTACCGATTATCGATAGGAAGATTACGCGAGGTACGAAGAACTTCCTCTATGAACCCGCTATGAGTGAGGAGGAATTTAATCAGGCCATTCAAGTAGGCTGTGACCTTGTGGATGATTGCATCGCAGAGGGTTGTCGCATCCTTTGCATTGGAGAAATGGGTATTGGCAATACATCACCTTCGAGCATCTGGATGAGTCTGTTTGGTGATATTCCGTTGAAGGACTGCATTGGTGCTGGCGCTGGTCTTAATAACGATGGTATTCGTCATAAATATGATGTCCTTTCGAAGGCTCTCAAAAACTATCGCACTGCCATACCTCAGCCCTCAGCCCTCAGCCCCCTTTCATATTTCGGTGGTTTCGAAATGATTACGGCGATTGGCGCTATGCTGCGCGCTGCAGAGCAACACCTTGTTATATTAGTCGACGGATTTATTATGACGGCCTGCGCATTGGCCGCTATCCGGCTCTATCCTGCCTCTCAAGACTACATGATTTTCACCCATTGTGGCGACGAGAGTGGTCACAAGATGATGCTTGACATGGTGGATGCACGTCCCTTGTTGCATTTAGGACTGCGATTAGGCGAGGGAACAGGTGCCTTATGCGCATTCCCCATCATTGATTCCGCTGTCCGGATGATGAACGAGATGAATAACTTCCAGAACGCAAAGATTACGAAATACTTCTGAATTTTATAACTTTACGCTTGAGATATCCACGAGGCCATTCACGATGGCATAGATGGTAAGACCTGCAGGAGAGTGTATCTGTAGTTTGCGCGCAATGTTGCGGCGATGGGTGATAACGGTATTGACGGAGATACAGAGATGGTCGGCAATCTCTTTGTTGGACATGCCCTGTACCAAGGCAATAATGACGTCACGCTCACGATCGGAGAGCGTCTCGTTGGCATCCTGTCCGTTTTTGAACACCATCGTAGAGATATTCTTCGTCACATCGTTCTGTTTCGTCTCCTCTTCCAAACGACGGATGGCAGGTACGAAGATATGATCCTCCACCTCAGCATGTTGCATCAACCATTCCTCATTATTATAGATATCATAGAGTGTCGCTGTCAGTTTATTATTGCTTTGTGGGTCAGAGGGCAGATACTTAATAATCATGAGTTTCAACTCTCGCAAAGCCTTATCCGTTGCCTCATGATGTTTGGAGAATGTCTCCACATTATAGTTGTTCATGGGACGACCATCTAACAAGGCAGTGACATAGGGGAAGAGTGTCTTCTCCTCATACTTCATATGGCGTTGTATCTCACGGGCATAGCCGTCGTAGAACTTCATGATAAGATGTCCTAAAGAGTCCTGTTCATTGAAACTCTCTGCCAGTTGTCTGCGGATGGACGGCAACTGATAATCGAGGAAATAGGTATGACTGGCCTCTAAATAACGAAGCAACGTACGGATATCTATCTGACTATCCTCATCGTAGTTGGTATAGCCGTTCATCGTGAAGTTCACCACCGCTAAGAAGGTATAGGTATCTACACGGTTTAGTTCGCAGGTCTCACGGACAGTCTTGTCACCAAAGCCCAGTTTGATACCAAAACTCCCCAATGCCTGCAACAGGTTATAGTTATCCTTGATAAGCGTTATCATCTTATCAGTGGCCTCATACATCTTCAAATTCTTCATACCCTTATACCTAATTAATATTTTGACGATGCAAAATTACTGCTTTTGTATGACTTACACAATAGTTTCAGACAAATTCATCATTTTTAGGTATTGTAGACATTTTCTAAATAGCGTACCTTTGCAGCAAAATTTAAATAATAAATTTATAAAATGAAAAGAGTTATATTTCTAATTGTAACAGTGTGTTGCATGACGACAGTCTGTGCACAAAACGACAGTATACAACAACGTGGTTTCTTCGACCGTCTGACTGTAGGAGGCTATGGAGAAATCGCTTTCTCACGTAACTTTTATAGCGACCACGTCAGCAGATACAGTCAGCCTGAGGAGCATAAGAACGACCCCAGTCACGGACGTTTTGACATTCCTCATTTCGTCATCTTTTTAGGCTATGACTTCGGTAAAGGATGGAGTTTTGGCACAGAGATAGAGTTCGAGCATGGCGGCAATGGTATCGCTTATGAAAAAGAAGACGAGGAAGGTGGTGAATGGGAACAGGAAACCGAGAAAGGCGGCGAAGTGGAACTGGAACAGTTCTGGATTCAGAAGTCGTTTACTCCCTGGGCAAATATCCGTGCCGGACATATCGTCGTTCCTGTAGGACTGAACAATGCCCATCACGAACCTCTGAACTTCTTTACCGTCTATCGTCCTGAGGGCGAGAACACCATCATGCCTTCCACTTGGCATCAGACGGGTGTGTCCTTCTGGGGGCGCTATAAGGACTTCCGTTATGAGGCACAATTCTTAGCTGGTCTGAATGCGGATAACTTCACAAATACGGGTTGGATACATAAGGGACATAAGTCACCGTTGGAGTTTGACATTGCCAACAAATACGGCATTGCTTTGCGTATGGACAATTATACCGTCCCAGGTCTGCGTATCGGACTCAGCGGCTACTATGGACATAGCATCGGCAACAGCTATCCGCGTAACGCCAATGGTGTGGATGCCGAGTATAAAGGTGTTGTGGCTGTCGGCTCTTTCGACTTCACGTATAATGCACATAATTGGATTGTCCGTGGACAAGCAGACTATGGCTATCTTGGTGATGCAGAGCAACTGAAATATGTCTATAACCGTCTGAATTCCAAATCGCCTTACAAACACTCTGCCTTTGTCAGCAAAAACGCCTATGCCATCGGTATCGAGGCAGGCTACGACATCTTCTCACAAATTCGATATCTGCGCGATCACCAACAGAAAATGTATGTATTCGGACGCTATGAGCAATACAATCCTTATGCCAGTCAGACAAAAGGTACCGACTACAGCTATACGGAGGTAAAACGCCTTGCCTTCGGAATTAACTATTATCCCATCAAACAGTTAGTGGTAAAAGCTGAATACTCTCATCGTTTCCTGAAGGAACTATATAACGACGAACCCTCACTGAACATTGGTGTTGGTTATGAAGGTTGGTTTGACTTTGGCCACAAGAAACTGGCACAGCAGGAGCAGTATGACGTAGAGCAACTGAACAAGCGCATCAACGAACTGCAACAGCAGATTGATGAATTGAAAAAGAAAACAATGTAACTTATAAATAAATAGAAAAGAAAATGAAAAAGATTTTTAATTATGCGTTGTTATTTGCAACAGTATTTACCTTGAGTATGACTTTCACTGCCTGCGGTGATGATGACACAACTGGTAGAGGTGGAGGAAATGACAACAAGTATAAGGACAGGAGCTATGGAAACGCAGCCATTGATGCCTGTACAAATGTGGTCACTAATTTTGAGGCTGCCTATACTACTATAGCCTCATCTGAATTGAACGATGAGCAGGAGAAGTACCTTTATGACGTTCTTAAGAATTTGGCTTCCAACGTGATTATTCCAACATACACGGATTTGGCTGACGATGTGGAAAATCTTGAAAAAACTTTGAACGGTCTGACTGTCAATACGATTACACAGACACAAATCGATAAGGCTTGTGCAGACTTCAAAGCAGCCCGCCAGCATTGGGAGCGCTCAGAAGCATTCCTTATGGGTGCAGCCTCTGACTTCGACATTGACCCGACCATTGACTCTTGGCCTCTGAACAGAACATTGTTGCTGAACTATTTCAATAACGGTATGGATGAAGAGATGTTGGACGATGCGACCATCCTTGGTTTCCATGCACTTGAATTCATTCTTTTCCGCAACGGTCAACCCCGCAAGGTTGCAGAATTCCAAGGCAATGATACCTATAAAAATTTCGAAAAGATTACAGGTGCTCAGGAACTTGAGTATGCACAAAAGATTTGTACCCTGCTGAAACAACGCTGTTTCCAGCTGCAGGTGGCTTGGGAAGGAGAGACCTCAAAGAATGCCAGCCGACTGGCTGTTGTCAAAAATGCAGGACTAGACTATACCACAGAGGCAGGTCTTAGTTATAGTGAGAACTTAGTTGGTGCGGGCATCAATAGTAAGAGTACGTTTAAGTCACTCAAGGCTGCCATTGCCCAAATACTGAGCGACGACGAGGGCTCCTGCGTAGGTATTGCCAATGAGGTAGGTACTGCAAAGATTGCCAATCCTTTCGCTGCTGGCGACGTTTCCTATGTAGAGTCCCCTTATAGCTACAACTCCATCACAGACTTCCAGGACAACATCCGTTCAATCCGTAACGTATGGTTCGGAAGCACCTCTGGCAGTGCTTCTAATGCTTGTTTCCACAGCTTTTTTGCAAGTGTTGGCTCACAGAATGTTAACACCAGTGTTGAGGGAGCCTTCAATGATGCTATCAACAAGATTGGTGCTATGCCAGCTCCCTTTGTAAAGTACTGCTGTACCATTTGGAATATTGCATTTGAAGATGATGAGGATTGGGAATAGAAAAATAAGATAATAACTAATGTATAAAACAAACGATTTATTCAAGACTTGTTCCCTTGGGCTATTAGCAGGTTTCTTTCTGATAGCCTGCTCCGATAGTGACGATATCTCTGATCTGGGAGGGTTGACTCCTAGTGAGAATGTCTTCGGCAAAGCAAACGACGTGTTTACTGCAGAGGAGTGGTATCCTGGCGGAGCTCTGGGAACGACGATGAAGGCTAGCTATTCTGCTCCTGCACCGGCATTAGATGCTGTCAGTGGTATGGAACAAGACTTCAACGTCGGTGAGGGTTTCTTCGAAAAGCTCTACACCTTCGACCAAGAACCCCGTAAGGGTCTTGGTCCTGCATGGGTTCGCAACAGCTGTATTGCCTGTCATCCATCCTATGGTCATGGCAAGCGTCAGACGGAGTATCGTGCGAACACCATCGGCAACGGTTATCTGTTGGTTATTTACCATCCAGACAATAATGCGTATATCTCAGAGGTGACGGGTATGCCGCAGACACAGGCGATGACACCTTTCAAGGCTCCTATCGACGAGAATCAGATCAAGATTGAGTGGAAGAACGTGACAGCAATGGAAAGTGGACTGTCTATGTCCTTCCCAGACGGAGAGTCCTACTCGCTCATCTACCCTGAGGTAACCATCCCAGCAACGGCTTTCAACACGAATCCGATACCTACAAATTATGAGGTGCGCCTGGAATCCACCATCGGTATCTATGGTACAGGACTGCTAGATGCCCTTACCGACGAGGATATCGAAGCACAATGGGCAGCAGAGTCTAAATATGTAGAACTGAATCCTGCCATGTGGGACAAGGAGGCGGGTAAGTTCAAGGCTTCAGCCTACTATTCCGCAGGCTATAACGATACAGGAAAGTTTCATGGCGATCATGGTCCGCTGAAGCGTTTCACCTATGCCATGACGCGAGGAACACTACAGGACGGCGCTGGTGCCAACGCTATCTGGAACATTACCAACGTGACGCGTTCCGACCGCAACTGGCTCTACACCACCAACGCATGGGCACAGGCTCAGAGCGAGAATGCAGAGGTTGTCAGTTACATCAAGAAACACGGCGAGTCAGCCATGAGTAATCTGCACCGCTATTACGCCGACGGCACTGACGAGGGTATCAAGGAACGTGTCTATGAGATGCTCAGCACCAGCTATCGTCAAGAGGACAGCGAGATGAGCGACAAGCAGTATTACCAGTTCATGGTATGGCATCGTGGACTGGCCGTCCCTGCTGCCCGTGACCTGAATGACGAGGAAGTCAAGCGTGGCAAGACCCTCTTCTCGGAGATTGGTTGTGCCCAGTGTCATCGTCCTTCGTGGAAGACGGGTGCCGACAACTACTGGGTGGATGCCTCTATCAAGGCCTACGCTGCCAGCATCGGAAAGGATGCTTATAACATGTTGCCGAAATATCCGAATCAGACCATCTGGCCCTATACCGACATGGTACAGCACCGCCTCTTCATGATGAACGACATCCGCACAGGATGGTGCCGCACTACCCCACTCTGGGGACGTGGACTATCTCGCCAGTTGACTGATGCCGACGACCGCCTGCACGACTGTCGGGCACGTACCGTCATCGAGGCTATCATGTGGCACGGCTATTCTAAGAAGTCGGATGCTTATCGGGCTACGGAGAAGTTCTATAACTTACCGAAAACTGATCGTCATGCCATTGTTCGATTCATCGAATCCATATAAATGAAGAACGCGAAGATTTCTCAAAGAATCATCGTACTGGCCCTGCTATTCCTTGCAGGGTCAGTTTCTCTCTTTGCAACTTCCTCGGATTGGCCACAACAACAAGCAAAACATTTCTGTCGGTTGTTAGTCTGCGACAACAACAATCGCATCATTCCACTCAGTGCGTATATCCGCCAACAACCCCTACAACAGAATGACAGTCTTAGCATCGAACAACTCTTTACGACCTATGTGTTCAACTATGATGGGTGGCAGACACTCCGTATCTTTCCTCATCAAAAGACTGACGGTTCCATCGTCTGGTATTCGGCTACCGAAACCTTGCCTCAAGAAATGAGCGAGGAACACCAGAAATACATCCACGAGGTCTTCCATCGACTTCTTACAGAGATACAGGCAGGCAACTGGCAGACGGTAGATGCCTATATCGCCCGAATGATTCAATATCAATGTAAGTTCGGTGCTTCCATCCATTCTTCTTCCCCATCCTATTCTGTCTTACTGATAATCATTTTAGTTGCTGCAGCGATAATAGCTGTCCTCGTCTACTTCATTAAAAGCAAGAGAGCAACAACAACCATAATCCAATAATCATGATAATCATAAGAACCTCAGCAATACGATTGATGCGAACAGCCTTTCTCATGTCATCAGTCGTCAAAAGCCGGTCATTAGTACCAATATACGGTTTATCGAAGAGTTGTCCAAAATAGTAATGCGGTCCACCAAAACGACAATTGAGGATTCCTGCAAGGGCGGCTTCTGGATAACCACTGTTTGGAGATGCATGATTTCGTCCGTTTTTGTAAACGAATAGGCTATTGGTAACCAATTTTTTACCATTGGCCAACAAGATCAATATTGCTGTAAGACGAGCAGAAACATAGTTTGCAACGTCATCGATATGTGCAGCCCAACATCCAAAATCTTTGTATCGTTCCGTCTTGTAACCAATCATGGAATCGAGTGTATTCACCATTTTATATGCCAACATGCCTGGCACTCCCAAAACTGCATACCAGAACAACGGGGCTATCACACCATCACTCAGATTCTCCGCAAGAGTTTCCAAAGCAGCAACACGCACTTCTTGAGCACTAAGTTCTGAAGTGTCACGCCCAACGATACGAGCTACCTGTCGTCTACCATCCTCCAACGAACAATCTAAAGCCAGAAACACTGCCCTAACCTCACGTATCAAAGTGGTACCAGCAAGACAAAAGAAAATGAAGATTGTCTCCACCAGCCCTTTCAATAAGAAATGAGAGGTGATAGATAAGATGTGAAGGAGGAAATAAGTGGCAGTGAAAACAAGAGCTATCAACAGTACAGAAATGACGGCACCTTTTGTCTTACGCCAACTGCCACCGTTAAACCGGTGTTCAAAGAAAGATATCAGCTTGCCAAAGCCTACAACAGGATGTGGCAACCATGCTGGGTCACCTAACAACAAATCGAATATCCATCCTATAAGGAGTGCTATTATTCCGTACGCCGCTGCTTCTTCCACTTCAATTTAGGAATCTTAATAATCTGACCTTCCTTTAACTCGGAATTATATTTCAAATTGTTGTATACCTCTATATAACAAGACATACCCTCTCCTAATTCACGACGGGCAATGCGAGAAAGAGTCTCTCCCTTGCGAACTTTCACCTCATGGTCTGTTCCAACGATGTGATAGGCTCCCGTGCGAACACGTACATCCATCTTCTCGTATTTCTTCCAAAAAGGCTCTTCCTCCGACTTCTGCTCTTGTTTCGCTTCTGGTTTAGGCTGTTCGGCGACGGACTTCACTTCTGCAGGCTTTTCAGCAACAGGTTCTTCAACAATACTCGTTGTATCATTAGCCAGATCAGAGATACTGTCGGCTACCACTATTTCTGGAGTCTCAACGACAGATTCTTGCGCAGTAACATTTGCCGTCTTATGTCCATACCAATAACCTCCATATGCAGAACCTGCCATCAGTATAAAGGTCAACAAACCATAGCCCAACATTTTTTTCCAAGAGCTGGTTTCTTCTTCATAGAAATCTGAGGATTCCTCTGTCAGAGATTCTTCCATTTGAGAATTTTCTATTTGAGGATTCTCTTGTTGGGGCTCTTCAGCTACGGGGTCTTTTTCCTCAGCAACAGCAGAAATATCATCTACAACATCCAACAGAGGCTGAACTACTATAGATTCCTCGGATGCTACATTCTCCTGTTCTACCAGTTCCTCTTCTGTCAAATCGTCTGTCAGGTCCTCAAACTCTACGCCTTCATTAAGGATGACAGTCTCAAATTGAGAGAACGGTTTGTTTACCAATTCTTTCATGGTGGCATCAGGAGTAAAAGTCACTTTAGCATGACTGTCAATGACAACGCGCTCACCAGTACGAACACTGACACTCTCACGAGGCTCTACACGAATCATCTTAAAGGTACCTAGTCCCTTTATCTTCAACTGATCATCATGACTCAGTTGCTGCTGAATAATCTCAAACATCATCGCGACAAACTGATTTGCCTCCTTGGGAGTCAGCTTGTTCTTTTCAACGAGAATCTTCGCTATCTCTTGTATCGTTAATTTACCCATACTCAACGACCTCCTTTCAGTTTATCCTTCCATGTCTGGTTTGGTTTGAATGACAACACCAATTTGGGAGGGACTAGCATGCGCTGTCCCGTTGAGGGATTGACAATCACACGTTCCATCTTCTTTTTGGTCTCAAAGACACCAAAGTTTGGTACAATCACGCTGTTATTTTCTACAAAGGCATCACTCATTGCCGTAATAACATTGTTCACCAACTTCTGAGTATCCTTTTGGTCATACCCGGTACGTGTCGCTAATGTACTGATAAACTCCTTGTTATTCATATCTTGTTGTTGCGTATAAGTCAAATTCTTCTGCATCAGTGACTTTCACTTTATAAAACTGACCGATGGTCAGTGATTCATCTGCAGGAATCAAAACCTCAGGATCTACCTCCGGAGAACAAAACTCACTGCGCCCCACCAACCAGTCGCCCTCTACCCTGTCAATAATGACACGCATGGTCTGTCCTATTTTGGCAGCTTCAATCTCTGCACTGATATTCTGTTGGATACGCATCAGGCGGTCCAACCGAGCCTGTTTTACTTCCACAGGCACATCGTCCTTATAGTGCTTAGCAGAATAAGTTCCATCCTCCTCAGAATAGGCGAATGCCCCCATCCGTTCGAAACGAGCCCAACGGGTGAAGTCAAGCAATTCCTGAAAATCCTCATCTGTTTCACCAGGGAATCCAACCATCAGCGTCGTACGGATATGGATGCCCGGCACCTCCTCGCGCAAACGGCGAATCAGTTCGTAGGTCTGCTCCTTGGTGACGTGGCGCTGCATACAGTCGAGCATGTGGTCCGAGATGTGCTGCAGCGCAATGTCCAGATACTTGCAGACATTCTTCTTCTCCCGCATCACATGCAGTAGGTCCCAAGGGAAATGAGCCGGATAAGCATAGTGGAGACGAATCCATTCGACACCCTCGATATCGGCCATCTTCTCAATGAGTTCAGCAATATGCTGTTTGCCGTCTATGTCAACGCCATAATAGGTCAGTTCCTGAGCTATCACATTAAACTCCTTGACACCTTGCTTCACCAAGGCATGTACTTCGTCCAGGATTTCTTCCATCGGCCTACTATGGTGTTTTCCCGTTATCAGTGGAATCGCACAATATGCACAATGGCGGTCACAACCTTCACTGATCTTGATATAAGCATAATGCTTCGGCGTCGTGATATGCCTTTGGTATTCTTTCACCTCTTGCCGCTCATCGCTCGCCTCTAAATCATATAGCAATTGCTTATAGTTGAACTTCCCATACCAACCGTCAACTTCAGGAATTTCTTTTTCCAAATCTGCAAGATACCGTTCTGAAAGACATCCCATTACATAAATTCTTTGTAGTTTTCCTTCCGTCTTGGCTTGAGCAAACTCCAAGATGGTATCGATGCTTTCTTGTTTGGCATCTTCTATGAAGCCGCAGGTATTAATGACGACAATATCACCCTGAGGATTGTCCGAATCATGGGTAATATGATAGCCATGAGACTCAAAGAGTCCCATCAGCGTTTCACTATCGACGAGATTCTTTGAACATCCTAACGTTATGAAATCAATAGTCGGCTTCTTCATTATTCACTGTTCACTATTCAGTTTTAAATAGCGAGTCTACGAATTGTCGTTTGTTAAACAACTGAAGATCTTCCATACCTTCACCCAATCCGATATACTTCACAGGAACCTTCAACTGGTCGCTGATGCCAATAACGACACCTCCCTTAGCCGTACCATCAAGTTTGGTAATAGCAAGAGACGTAATCTGTGTCACGGCAGAGAACTGTTTTGCCTGCTCAAAAGCGTTCTGTCCAGTAGAACCGTCAAGGACAAGCATCACCTCATCGGGAGCAGTGGGCAACACTTTCTTCATCACATCCTTGATTTTCTTCAGCTCGTTCATCAGCCCAACTTTATTATGCAGACGACCTGCCGTATCTATCAGTACCACATCGGCATCGTTTGCCTTTGCTGAACTCAACGTATCAAAAGCCACTGAAGCAGGATCACTACCCATCTGTTGCTTGACGACAGGTACTCCTACTCGTTCTCCCCATATACACAACTGTTCTACGGCAGCAGCACGAAAAGTATCGGCTGCTCCCAGATAGACTTTCTTACCAGCCTGCTTAAACTGCCAGGCAAGTTTTCCGATGGTAGTCGTTTTACCCACGCCATTAACTCCTACAACAAGAATAACATAAGGCTTATGATCGGAGGGCAAGTCCCAGTTATCATTATCTTCGGAATTATTTTCAGCCAATAAAGCAGCGATTTCATCACGCAAAATACCATTCAGTTCACTAGTACTAACATATTTGTCACGAGCAACGCGGTCTTCTATCCTCTCAATAATCTTCAGAGTCGTATCAACTCCAACATCACTGGTAATCAACACTTCCTCTAAATCATCCAAAACATCGTCATCCACTTTCGACTTACCAGCCACAGCACGTGCCAGTTTGTCAAACACACTTGTCTTTGTCTTCTCCAGACCTTTGTCAAGTGTCTCCTTTTTATCCTTATTAAAAAAGCCAAATATACCCATTATTCTTCTATTTATTTCGATTTCAACGGTACAAAGGTACGAATAAGCGAGCAAAGAACCAAGAAAAACCATGTTTTTCATTGTTCTTTTGAGCGAAAGTATCTTCGACGCAGGTCAAAGATACGATTAAGTAAGCAAATAAGATATACAAAAAAAACCGAAACCCTTATTGGATTCCGGTTTTTCTATCTGGATTCTAGATATTAGTTCTTAAAGAAGTCCTTAACAGCCTCGTTAGGAACCATCTGCTCGTCAAAGATGTAAGCACCAGTCTTGGGGCTCTTTACCATCTTGATAACCTTTGTGTAAGCGCGACCATCCTTTGAGCCTTCGTGGAGGGTAGCGACGGTTTTCTTTGCCATGCTTTAAACAGATTATTTAATCTCCTTGTGCACAGTCATGCGCTTCAGGATGGGATTATACTTCTTGAGTTCCATTCTCTCTGGGGTATTCTTACGATTCTTGGTCGTAATATAGCGACTTGTTCCAGGAAGTCCACTCTCTTTCATCTCAGTGCACTCCAGAATCACCTGCACGCGGTTACCCTTTGCTTTCTTACCTGCCATGATATTAGTCTCCTATTACTTTAATGTCCTTCCAGTCTACAAAACCTTTAGCAACAGCCTGCTTCAGGGCAGCATCCAGACCAACCTTATTAATCATACGCAGACCAGCGGCGCTGATCTTCAACTGAATCCAGCAAGCCTCCTCTACGTAGTAGAACTTCTTGCTGAACAGATTTACATCAAAGCTGCGCTTGGTGCGATGCTTTGAGTGAGACACGTTATTACCAATCTGTGCCTTCTTTCCCGTAATCTGACAAATCTTAGACATTTCTATCTATTTTTTCTTGTTACTTAAATATAACTTACTCCAAACAGGGTGCAAAGGTACGAAAAATTTTAGAGTTAAGAGTTTAAAGTTCAGAGTTTTCTTTTTTCATTAATATTTTTTAACTCTCCGCTTTGTCTAATGGCTCTTCTTTTAGAAATTCAAGGAACATTTGCATCGCCTTATTAGTAGCAATGGCAAGATTGATATCCCTGCCATGATCTTCCTCTACCTTCAAAGTAAGTTGTTTTTCCGGACTGCCACATGCCAACCAAATAGTACCAATGGGTATATCCTTCGTACCACCTGTGGGGCCTGCGAATCCTGTAGCGGAAATAGCATAGTCGGTATTCAGTACTTTACAAGCGCCTTTCACCAGTTGGCGGGCCACTTCCTCACAGACTGCCGTCTGCTCTTCCAGTACTTGGGCATCCACTCCCAAAAGACGTTCCTTGATTTCGTCGACATAACACACCACCCCACCTTTAAAGTACTTGGATGCGCCAGGAACAGATATCAATGCTTCCGCAATACGTCCGCCAGTACAACTTTCTGCCGTTCCAACGGTTTTCTCCATCTCCCATAGCAGTTGGCTGACCTCCCTGCTGATAACCTTGCTTTCAAAATCCATATCTCTTAATTATTATCTCTTATCTATTAATTATTTAAACGTTACTTTTGAAAATGCTGGTGCATCAATCGGACAAGACTCACCGTCTAGATATTTGTAATAGCCCACGATACCAATCATGGCGGCATTATCCGTCGTATAACTGAACTTCGGAATATAGATGGTCCAGCCATAGCGCTTGGCATAGTCGTGGAAGGCATTGCGCAACCCGTTGTTGGCACTCACACCGCCTGCCACAGCCACATGTTTGATACCTGTCTGTTTGACAGCCAAATGCAGTTTCTTCATCAGAATATCCACTATGGTCCATTCCAACGAGGCTGCGATATCCTCTTTATGGTGCTCTATGAAGTCTGGATCGTCCTCTACCCATTTCCGCATATTATACAAGAAAGAGGTTTTCAATCCTGAGAAACTATAGTCGAGTCCAGGGATATGCGGTTCTGCAAACTGATAGGCCTTCGGATTACCCTGACGTGCCAATCGGTCGATGATAGGACCACCGGGATAGCCCAGTCCCATCACCTTCGAACACTTGTCGATGGCTTCACCAGCAGCGTCGTCAATGGTCTGTCCTAACACCTCCATATCGTTATAGGCTTTCACCTTGACAATCTGCGAGTTGCCGCCACTCACCAACAGACACAGAAACGGTAGCGGCGGAATAGTGCCCAATAATTCTCCGTCGGGTCCCATTTCTCTAATGAAATGCGCCATCACATGTCCTTGCAGATGGTTCACGTCAATCAAGGGAATACCCAGTGAACGGGCGAAACCTTTGGCAAAACTGACACCTACCAACAAGGAACCCATCAGTCCTGGACCTCTGGTAAATGCAACAGCCGTCAGTTGCTCTTTAGTGATACCAGCCTTCTTAATAGCCTGATCAACCACTGGCACCACATTCTGCTGATGTGCCCTTGAAGCCAGTTCTGGAACCACACCACCATATGCCTCATGAACAGCCTGCGATGCTGTCACATTCGACAGCAGCACACCATCCTTGAGCACGGCAGCCGATGTATCGTCGCAACTCGATTCTATACCTAATATATAAATATCCTTCATCATTGTCTAGTATTTCTAGTCGGACTAGTGTGACTAGTAACTTAAAACTTCCAGTCCATGCTCTGTCATCAGGAAGGTGTGTTCCCACTGGGCTGAAGGCTGTTCGTCTTCTGAGATGACTTCCCATCCGTAAGGATCGTCAGCATCGATAAAGACTTTCCATGTACCCATATTAATCATGGGTTCGATGGTGAATACCATTCCTGGCACCAACAACATTCCGTCACCTTTTTGTGCGAAATGACAAACTTCGGGTTCCTCGTGGAAGTGACACCCTACCCCATGACCGCATAAGTCACGGACAACACCATAATGGTATCTCTTTGCATGCTTCTCTATGGCCTTTCCTATCTCGTTGACGAAGCCCCAAGGTTTAGCAGCCTCCATACCTATTTCCAGACATTCTTTCGTAACACGGACGAGTTGCTCTTTTTCAGGCGATGTCTTTCCGATGATGAACATACGCGAGGCATCAGCATAGTAACCATCCAGAATGGTGGTAAAATCGACATTGATGATGTCGCCCTCTTCCAGAATGTCCGTTTTCTTGGGAATTCCGTGACACACCACTTCGTTAATACTTGTGCAGACACTCATCGGGAATCCCTCATAGTTCAGACAAGCAGGAACAGCACCATGCTTCTCACAGTAGTCACGGCAAATCTGGTCAATCTCCAGCGTCGACATCCCTGCATGAATAACTTCTCCAACGGCATCCAGCACACCCGTGTTTACCACACCTGCACGACGGATACCTTCTATCTGTTCCTGCGTCTTAATCAGTTCCCGAGTAGGTACTAGTGCCCCTTTGTTCTCCAAGTACATGATCTTCTTGTCGAACTCCGTTGGCTGTTCTCCGGCCTTACAATGCCATCTTCTTTTCATTGTATTCTTAATTTTGGTGCAAAATTACAAAATAATTATCAATTATCCATTATCAATTGTCAATTATATAAGAAAGTGGCACAGTATTTGCATTATTTAGTGCAGATTGAAATATATAATAAATAAGGTATATGCAAAAAGGTAACATTGGGGTTACGACAGAGAACATTTTCCCCGTCATCAAAAAATTTCTCTACTCAGATCATGAGATTTTCCTGCGTGAGATGGTGTCAAACGCCGTCGATGCCACACAGAAGCTGAAGACGCTGAAAGAACAAGGCGAGTTCAAAGGTGAGTTAGGCGATTTGGCCGTTCACATCTCACTTGACACAGAAAAAGGTACTATCACCATTAGCGATCGAGGCATCGGCATGACAGAGGAGGAAATCGACAAGTATATCAATCAGATTGCCTTCTCTGGCGTCAACGACTTCCTCGAGAAGTATAAGGACAATGCCAACAACATCATCGGCCATTTCGGACTGGGATTCTACTCAAGCTTCATGGTGTCAAAGAAGGTGGAAATTATCACCAAGTCGTATAAAGACGGCACAAAGGCAGTGAAATGGAGTTGCGATGGCAGTCCTGCCTACGAAATTGATGATGCCGAGCGTGAAGATCGTGGTTCCGACATTATCCTGTATATCGACGACGACTGCAAGGAATTCCTCGAGAAGTCTAAGATTCAGGAATTGCTGACAAAGTACTGCAAATTTATGGCAGTACCTGTTGCCTTTGGTAAGAAGCAGGAATGGTCGTCCGACGAGAAGAAAATGGTGGATACTGCCGAAGACAACATTATCAATAATGTAGAACCGTTGTGGACGAAGGCACCCTCTGGACTGAAAGACGAGGACTACAAGTCGTTCTACCGCACCCTCTACCCCATGAGCGACGAGCCGATGTTCTGGATTCATCTGAACGTTGATTATCCTTTCAACCTCACAGGTATCCTCTACTTCCCACGTATCAAGTCGAACATTGACCTACAGCGCAACAAGATACAATTGTATTGCAACCAGGTATTCGTCACCGATCAGGTAGAAGGCATCGTACCAGAGTTCCTTACATTGCTGCATGGCGTTATCGATTCTCCAGACATTCCTCTAAACGTATCCCGTTCTTACCTGCAGAGCGATCGCGACGTGAAGAAAATCTCTACTTATATCACCAAGAAAGTGGCCGACCGTTTGCTGAGTATCTTCAAGGAAGACCGCAAACAGTACGAGGAGAAGTGGGACGACTTAAAACTGTTCATCAACTACGGTATGCTGTCGGAAGAGAGCTTTTACGATCGCGCCAAGGAGTTTGCCCTGTTCAAGGACACAGAAGGCAAGCACTTTACGTTCGACGAATATAAGACACTCATCGAGAGCACCCAGAAGGACAAGGACGATACCCTCATCTATCTCTACGCCACAGAGAAAGAGGAGCAATATAGTTACATCAAGGCAGCCCAAGACAAAGGCTATTCCGTCCTCTTGTTAGATGGCCAGCTCGATGTTCCTGCCATCCAAATGCTGGAGCAGAAGTTTGAGAAGAGTCGCTTCACCCGTGTCGACAGTGATATCATCGAGCGACTGATTGTCAAGAACGATGCACCAAAATCAACATTGTCAGACGACGAGTCTGCCAATTTGTCATCCGTCTTCCGTTCTCAGATGCCAAAGATGGAGAAGACGGAGTTTATGGTAGAGGTACAGGCTTTGGGAGAACAGGCGCGTCCTGTGATGATTACGCAAAACGAATACATGCGCCGTATGAAGGAGATGAGTCGTTTCCAGCCAGGCATGAACTTCTATGCCCAGATGCCAGACTCGCTGAACCTTGTATTGAATAGCGACCATCGTCTTGTCAAAGACATCCTTTCAACTATCAACTCTCAACTTTCAACTACATTACAGCCCATTGAGAGCGAGTTGAAAGGGCAGGAAGCCCGCCTTGCAGCTATCCGGCAGTCTCAAGACAAGAAAAAAGCTGACGAGTTGACGCAGGAGGAGAAAGACGATAAGGCAAATACAGAGAAAGCCATTCAAGAGCAGAAAGACAAGAAACAAGAAGTACTGAGTGAGTTTGCTGCAAAGAATGATATCGTCCATCAACTCATTGATCTTGCCCTATTACAGAATGGTTTACTAAAGGGTGAAGCTCTTGACAATTTCCTTAAACGAAGTGTAGACTTGATTAAATAAAGAAAGAACACCTATTAAATCTGGGGGCAGATATGCGAATTTTCAAAGATTTTTCGTATATTTGCCCCCATGATTATGAATATATGTGAACAAGTCCAACACTAAACAGACAATATGAGAATAAAAATGTATTTCATTGTCGCTCTTACAATCGCACTATTGGTCACATCCTGTAGTGGGGAGAAGCGGAAAGAACACAATTCCGCACAATATAAGACGATGGTTGTAAGCCGAAAGGACATATCGCTTGAACGACGTTATAGTGCGAATCTTACGGGTCGACAGATTGTGGAAATACGTCCCCAAGTATCTGGATGTATCACACGTATCCTGACTGGTGAGGGTGAATCCGTACGTAAAGGGCAGACGCTGTTCGTCATTGACCAAGCACCTTTCCGTGCTGCCTTGGAAGTGGCTGTGGCTGCCCGTCAGAGTGCAGAGGCTCGACTGGCAACGGCACGAATGAACTACAAAAATGAGACGCTGTTGAAAGAGGAACGTGTAGTTGGCGAAGTCTCTGTAGAGACTATGCGTAATGCCTTGTCAGAGGCGGAAGCTGCATTGGCACAGGCTAAGGCGCAGGAGATAAACGCACGTAATAACCTAAGCTATACGGAGGTGAAGAGTCCCGTCAGCGGTGTTGCCTCAATGATTCCATGGCATGTAGGCTCGCTTGTCAGTAGTACTATTAGTGAACCGTTAGTAACGGTAGCCGATGATTCTGAAATGTATGCCTATTTCAGTATCAGCGAGAACCAGACACTCGACCTCATCTCTCAATATGGCTCTATCAACGAGTTCATTGTCAAGGCTCCGCCTGTCAGTCTTCGCCTAAGCAACGGAAAGGTGTACGACCAGATGGGTCGCATCAGTGCCGTCAGCGGTACGGTCGATGCCCTGACAGGGGCTGTCACGCTGCGCGCCACCTTCCCCAATAGCGGTCATCTGCTGCATAACGGTGGTAGCGCTACTGTCATTGTGCCAACCCACCTTCAGCAGTGCATCGTAATTCCACAGGAGGCGACTTATGAGTTGCAGAACCGCTCGTTCGTCTATCGTGTCGTCAACGGTAAGACAGTAGCAACGCCCATTTCTCTGTATCCGCAAAACAACGGAAGGGAATATATTGTGGAGAAGGGAATCAGCGTTGGTGACACCATCATTGCTGAGGGTTCCGGACTACTGAAGGATGGCATGGAGATTTGGAAGCCAGAAGTTAGAGGTAAGAAGTAAGAGCCGATGAAAGTCAAGACGTTTATAGACCGCCCGATACTCTCTGGAGTCATTTCGGTGTTGATGGTGCTCGTGGGCATCATCGGCTTGAGTCAACTTGCTCTTGAACAGTTCCCAGAGATAGCACCGCCTACCGTTCGTATCATGGCGTCATACACAGGAGCCAATGCCGAGACAGTACAGAAAAGTGTTGTAGTTCCTTTGGAGGAAGCCATCAATGGCGTGGAGGGAATGATGTATATGACCTCGTCAGCGTCGAACAACGGTACCGCTTCCATCGGTATCTTCTTCCGTCAAGGTACTGACCCTGATATGGCGATGGTGAATGTACAGAACCGTGCTGCCACTGTGCAGGGTCGTCTGCCGAGTGACGTAGTGAAGAGTGGTCTTACCGTTCGTAAACGCCAGACGTCCAACATCAAACAGATTGCCGTCTACAGCCCAGACTCGACCTTCGACCGTTCTTTCCTCGCCAACTATACGAAGATTAATATTGAGCCGCGACTGAGTCGTATCCCTGGTGTGGGCGAGGTCAACGTGATGGGTGCCGATTACTCAATGCGTATCTGGCTTGACCCTTTGAAGATGGCCAGTTATGGACTGACGCCTGCTGACGTAACACAGGTGCTTAACGAGCAGAATGTGGAGGTTGCCACAGGAACGTTAGGTGCTGAGAGTGAGAATGCGTTTCAGTATGTACTGAAATATCGTGGTCGCTATGAGGAGGAGCAGGAATACGAGAATCTCGTCGTTCGTTCGCTGCCCGACGGCGACGTATTGCGCATTGGTGATATTGCCCGTGTAGAACTCGGTTCGCAGAACTACAATATCATTGGTGAGACCAACGGCAGCCCTGGCGTAAACATCAGTATCAACCAGGTAGCAGGCTCAAACGCCAACGAGATCATCAAACAGATAGACCGTGAGGTAGAGGAAATACGAAAGTCTCTGCCGCCAGGTATCGTCATCGAGGACTTGGAGTCGAAGAAGGACTTCCTTGACGCCTCCATAACCAGTGTAGTGGAAACGCTGTTGGAAGCCCTGTTGCTGGTGATTCTTGTGGTGTGGCTGTTCCTCGGCAGTTGGCGCGCTACCGTTATTCCTGCTATTGCCATCGTAGTGTCATTGATAGCAACGCTGGCAGTTATCTATGCCATTGGTTTCTCATTGAACATGTTGACGCTCTTCGCCCTTGTATTGGTGATTGGTACAGTGGTCGATGATGCCATCGTCGTCGTGGAGGCGGTACAGGCAAGACTGGAGTCCGACAATCAAACAGCCAGTAGTCAAGAGATGACGGAAGAGGCGATGCACAGCATCACGTCAGCACTGATTACCACGACACTTGTCTTCATGGCGGTCTTCGTTCCAGTCTGTTTCATCGGAGGTGTTACTGGAACCTTCTACACACAGTTCGGACTCACAATGGCCATTGCTGTGGGCATCTCACTGTTCAACGCCCTCACGCTTTCTCCGGCACTATGTGCTCTTATCATGAAGCCGCAGAATCATGGGGTTAAAGGATTCCATGCAAAATTCAATGCAGGATTCAGTGCTGTCCTCAAACACTATCAGCAAGCAGTGACCTTGATGATACCCCGCCGCTGGATAGCCGTCATCCTCGTTGTCCTCTCTATTGTCAGTCTGGGGTGGATGATGCGCACAACGAAGACCGGTCTCGTACCCAACGAAGACATGGGAACCATCTTCATTAATGTACAGGCATCACCAGGCAGTAGCTTGCATGAAACCTACGGTATCCTCAAGGAAGTGGAGGAGCGTATCAAGAACCTGCCGCAGTTGCGCATCTACTCGCTCATTGCAGGCAACTCAAACAGCTTCGAGCAGTCGTCGTCGAATGGTAACTTCACGCTAAAACTGAAGAAGTGGGATGAGCGCAAGGGCAAGGGCGACGACGACCAGAGCATCGTGCAGGAAATATACCGTCGTACCGCCGACATCGCTAATGCGAAGATTCAGGTGAACACGCAGAACATGTTGCCAGGCTTTGGACGTATCAACGGTTTCGAATTACACGTTCAGGACAAACACGGCGGCACCATCAATGACTTGCTCGGTTATACCAACCAACTCATTGCTGAGTTGAATAAACGCCCGGAGATTGGCCGTGCCTACACCAATTTCTCGCTGAAATATCCGCAATACCGCATAGAGGTGGATGCCGCCCTCTGCAAGCGGCGCGGCGTGTCGCCCAGCGATGTGCTCTCAGCCCTTAGCGGTTATGTCGGCGGTCTCTATGCCTCGAACTTCGTACGCTTCACCAAGCTCTACCGCGTCATGGTGCAGGCCTCGCCGGAATATCGTCTGGACACGGAGTCGCTGAACAACATCTTCGTCAAGAACAGTCAGGGCGATATGTCGCCCATCGGACAGTATATAACGCTGACGCGTGTCTACGGCAGCGAGACACTTTCGCGCTTCAACCTTTTCCCGTCGATACAGGTGGGTGGTACGGCTGCCGAAGGTTACAGCTCTGGACAGGCCATCGACGCCATCCGCGAGGTGGCTGCCGAGGTGTTGCCCGAAGGCTACGGCTATGAATTTGGCGGTATGACGCGCGAGGAGGCTTCGTCGCAGAATACCACAGCGCTGGTCTTCGTCATCTGCATCATCTTTATCTATCTGATTCTCTGCGCCCTCTACGAAAGTCTGTTCATACCGATGGCGGTCATCTTGAGTGTGCCCTTCGGACTGGCAGGCTCGTTCCTCTTCGCCTGGATGTGGGGATTGGAGAACAATATCTATATGCAGACAGGACTGATTATGCTGATTGGTCTGTTGTCGAAAACAGCCATCTTGCTGACGGAATACGCATCGACACGTCGCCGCCAGGGAATGGGTATTATCGAGGCTGCCCTTGATGCCGCTGCCGTCCGCCTGCGTCCTATCCTGATGACGTCGCTGACGATGGTCTTTGGTCTCTTACCACTGGCACTCGCCACGGGAGTCGGAGCTAACGGCAACCACTCGCTGGGTGTGGGAACTATCGGTGGTATGGTTGTCGGAACCGTCGCATTGGTATTCATCGTCCCCGTCCTTTTCGTCATCTTCCGTAGCATTGAGGAGAAGGTCTGGCGGAAAAGGAATGAAGGAGTTAGAAGGAGATAAAAGACGAGGTGAGTAATAATTGTCCAGTATCTTTGCTGCAGAAGGGATGCAGACCTTTCTGACAAAGTCATAGTTTAGAGGTGAGAGGTAAGAAATAAGAAAAGAAGAAGCCTGGGCGAGTTGCTCAGGTTTCTTTGTTGGCTTCTTCTATTGAAGGGATCAAAAGCTGATTCCTATAAGTATCACGGTGCCTGTTCCTCTGACACTCATGGACCACCCATTATTGCATCAAGCCAAATTTGGCTCCATGTTCCTTTTTAAACTATTTCTGTACCACAATGTCAAAAATCGCACTTGTCGTTGCTTATTCAAATCCTTTTCGTAATCTTCATTCCGACATGATGATGTTAACTAATGTAACGATATCTGTCACATTCACTTCACCATCACCATTGATATCACCCTTCATGCCCAGAACTTCGACTTCTTTTGTTGCCACATCTGAGGTGTTGAAACCAGCTTTTATGGCATAGACGCTAATCTTGTACTTTCCACTCAGCTGAATCTCATTTCCAGTGAACGTTTTGTTATCCAGACATTCTACATTCGTCACGTATTCAACACCCTCCGTATCGCAAGAAAACGACAGCTTACCGTCCTTATAGGTAATGGTGGGAGTGGCGCATTTCTCAGGTATTTGAGGTGTTGGAGGTGTATCTTCTATATACAAAAAGTCCTTCCAACCGCTTATATTCTTATATTTATTGATAGTTCCCTTGGGTACATACAGCGTAGCGTTATTAAATGTATTTAAAGAGAAAGTTCTATTATCTGATGTTCTACCATAAATCGTATATGGATTTTCTATCAGTGAAATAATAGTGGGGATATCTGTTCCATCGAAAGCCCTATCGCCAATACTCGTCACGCCGCTGCCGATAGTGATGGAAGTCAGGCCAGAGCAACCATAGAAAGCATTTCCGTAAATACTCTTCACGCTATTAGGGATGGTAACGGAGGTCAAGCCTGTACATCTATAAAAAGCGCTACCACCAATACTCATCACATTATTGGGGATAGTGACAGAGATCAGACCAGAGCAACCATAGAAAACCTCAAATCGAATATTCGTCACGCTGTTGGGGATGATGACGGAGATAAGACCAGTGCAACCATAGAAAGCTCCCTGACCTATACTCGTAACGCTATTGGGAATGGTGACGGAGGTCAAGCCAGAGCAACCATAGAAAGTATAATCACCAATGCTCGTCACGCTGTTGGGGAAGGTAACAGAGGTCAGTCTAGTGCAGCCATAGAAAGAATAACTTGCTACACTCGTCACGCTGTTAGGAATGGTTAAGGAGGTAAGACCAGAGCAATATTCAAAAGCCCCTTCACCAATGCTCGTCACGCTGTTGGAAATGGCGATGGAGGTAAGGCCACCACAACCATAGAATGCGCATTCTCCAATACTCGTCACGCTGTTGGGAATGGTAACGGAGGTAAGACCAGTGCAACCATAGAAAGCATATCTGCCAATACTCGTCACTTTATAGGTCTTATTCACACAGGTCACATCCTCGGGAATTACCAAGTTACCCGTATATTCATTAGAATAGGAGCCGGAAGTATAACCACGGAATGTAACCTCTAGCTCTGTACCATCATTAGTGTAATTGTAATAAATGATAACTCCATCAGCATTCTTAACTTCAATATCGTGCGCACTCGCCACCATCGGCAGTAGTATCGTCACTACTATAAACAAAAGCTTCTTCATAACTTATAGTTTTAGTTACTTTATTTTGTTTTACATATCAGGGTTATGTCACTCAACTGCCAATGTCACCTTATAATTATTTAATCAGAGATGCAGACTCCGAGTTTTTTCTCATTATTATAGTACAGGTGGAATAATCGTCTAATGTCCCATCAACCTTTACCGTCAATTCGTCATTATAATCGTCTACATGCCTTGATTGTAAAGTATATACGAACATTGGTTCCATTGTATAACCATAGTAAGTATAGAGCTTTCCACCCTTTATTTCATAATAAGTTTCCGAACTGTCAAAACCCTTGCACGTTCCATTTGCATAGAATTTTGCAGTGGCGCCTTTTATAAGGCGAGTATTATTGCCCTGGATATCCTTTATTTCCCAAAAGCTATGTTCATCAACAAGCATTTCTTTAGTAAACGACATTGAATTATCGTCGTCATCTCCTCCGCACGCTGTTAATACTGGCATCATCATCGCTGCGAGCACCATGATGCTCCAAATCTTTAATATTTTCATAGTGTTATTCATTAGTAGGATTAACCGTTACAGGATCGCCGAACACACCATCTAACTGCTTTTGCGATTCCTCTTTGTTTTTATCTGCCTCTTTTCTCTGTTTTTCGTAATCAGAACTGATTGATTCCTTAAAATTTTGTGCACCTTGTTCTTGTTTCTTAAGAAACAAAATTAGCAGAAGAAGCACGAAGCCTGTAATTAATATGATAGCTATCTTTTTCATATGTCATTCACCTGTTCCAGGAGCATTCTCTTCATTTGTTTTACTCTCCTCCTCTATCAGTCCCTTTATTTTGTTGATTGAATTTATCATTTCATTATATTCATCAAGATCCATAGAATATGTTACCTCCTTAAAATCTTTATCTATAAAGAATACATTATTACCAATAAGAGTATTTCCAGAATTATTGTCTGCACGATAATTATGAGTAACTTTATATCCTATAAATATTTTCCCTTTTGAATTAATCTCATTGAATTGTGTGAGAATTTCCTTTACCTTTTCAAGATTCTTTTCAAGTTCCCCCTTTTTATTTTCAATACTTTCTTGAGCATTTTTAATGTTGTATTTAGCATATTCAGATTGATAAGGGCCACTATATATGGCTATTTCCCTTTCTTCATCTTTTATCTCTTCTTCTAAACTCATACACTTATTTCCTAAATTAGCAAATTCATTCACAATTTCGTATATCTTGGGATCATCATACGGAGCAAAAGCACTATCTATTTTTGTATCAACAGGTTTATATGTTTCTGGTTTATAAAGAGTTTTCTTTAAACTATCTTTTATCAAAACCTCCGCCTTTTGTTCTGGAGACTTATTACATGCTGATAAAACAACAACAATTAATAGAATATTTACTATTGTCTTCATAATCTTATAGTTTTTAGTTTTTTCTCTTCTTCGTTATTCATCTGCCCTAGATCCTCGGCAGCAGGCTGGTGGGATAATTCCCATGTCAGCAGTGCCTGTTCCTAGTGTCACCAGACTGGTGTTCATCATGTCGTAGTAGTAATTATGTGATGACAAAGATACGAATAAGTGAGTAAAAAACCAAAAGATTTTTGAGTTTTTTCGAACGAGAGTATCTTCGACGGGTCAAAGCCCGTCAAAGATAGTGAAAATAAACGATAACGCCAAGAATCCGGCAGATTTTTTCAAACGGTGTCAGCGGTCTGAACGGAAGGGGGGGGGGGGTGACAATTTGTCTCCACCCTTTGGCAAGCATTGGGTCGCGGCTTTTCAGGAGGATCAAGGAACCGGTCTGCAATCCTTATTCTTTGTCCAGACAGAAGGTGATGCGACCCTTCTTGTCCATGAAACCGTATTTGCCAGCGTACTTGCCGCGACCTTGTACTGGAGCCAGACCCTGAGTGAAGACAAAGTAGCTGATGGCATGGATGATATTGGTATCAACATCGAACAGGCGCTTGCCAGTCTTGTCGATAAACCATACCTCTTGTTCGCCTCTCCACACCTTGGCGACACCGTCGGAGAAACAATCACTCTGGGCACCATTCAGGTCAATGACCATCTTTCCCGTCTTGTCGATGAAGCCTGAATGCTCGTCGTAGTCCTCGCCTGGCACCTCGCGCAGCTCGTTGACGTAGGCCAGTCCTTCGTTGAAGTCTCCTGCGCCAGAATAGTTGACGGGAGACAGCCGTTTGCCCTTCTTGTCGATAAAGGCGTACCAATCGTTACCACTATCAATAACTACCCAACAGTAGCCTTCATGGAAGTTGGAACATGCCATGTCTACCTCGCCTGTAAACGGATATTGGCATGGAATGACCAGCTCGCCCTTCGTATTGATAAAACCTATGCGGTTATTGCCATCGACAACCCTTGCCATTCCGTCAGAGAATTCTTCAGCCTGACTGAAGTCTACCTCCAGCACTCGCTTGCCCGTACGGTCCAGATAGCCTGCCTTGGGGGATTCACTCTCCCAGTCGCGGCGCAACTCAGGAATCTCTTCTTCGGGCTTTTCTACACGATTGCCCTTCAGGTCGATGTAGAACATCTGGCGGTCGCTGCCGAGAATGCCTGCCACGCCGTTATGGAAGTTATAGGTGCCGATACAGCCATCAATGGCCTTGGCGATGGCCTCGAAATCATAGTCGTCACTACGCTCACTGATGGCGCTGTCTGCATTCTGGGTTATCTCGGTAGAGTCTGCTCCTTCGTTGGCAGCAGTCTTCCCCTGTTTCTGTCCGCAGCCCACTATTGTGGCTGCCAGCATCATTGCAAAAATAATCTTTTTCATGTCTTTGTTTTACTTATATTTTGTCATTATCGATAGCCAGTCAACCTTATTCAGGAAAAGACATGCCGCCCGAACAATATTCGAGGCTGAGCCAGGCTTTTGAATCTGAAACGATTATTGCTTGAGTTCCTTGTTAATCTGCTCGATATACGCGAGTACCTCGTCCCTACCCTGCTTCTTCTCGGCGGAGGTCAGGAACATCGGGGGCAGTTCTTCCCACGTTTCTGAGAGCTTTCGCTTATACGCCTCGACACTCTGGGCTGCCTTGTTGGCCGTCAGCTTGTCGGCTTTGGTGAAGACGATGGAAAACGGTACGCTCGACATGCCGAGCCACTCGATGAACTCGAGGTCGATGGGCTGCGGATCCAGTCGGATATCGACTAGCACGAAGACGTTTACCAATTGCTCGCGCTGCAGGATGTAGCCGCGGATCATCTGATCAAGCTTGTCGATTTCCTTCTTCGAACGCTTGGCATAACCATAGCCGGGAAGATCGACCAAGTACCACTCCTTATTAATAATAAAGTGGTTGATGAGCAGCGTCTTGCCTGGCGTTGCCGATGTCTTGGCAAGCTTCTTATGATTGGTGAGCATGTTGATGAGACTCGACTTGCCCACGTTGGAGCGCCCGATGAACGCGTATTCGGGCTTCGTATCCTTCGGACACATTGACACCACGGGGGCGCTGAGCGTAAATTCTGCTGTCTTGATATCCATACGGCTTCATCTGTTTGTTGGGCACAAAGTTACTCGAAATTGTATGAAAAACAAAATTATTTGTCGGCAATCTGCATAGAAGTCAAAAAAATGCACTACCTTTGCATCACAGAACCTAAAGGAAAATAAATATATGGAAAAGCATGACTTTGTGACCATTGCCAATCTCACCCGCGAAAAGATTCTCTACATGATTGAGATGGCACAGGAGTTTGAGAAGCATCCGAACCGAGAGATATTGAAAGGAAGAGTGGTCGCTACCCTCTTCTTCGAGCCCTCCACCCGTACCCGTCTGAGTTTCGAGACTGCCGCCAACAGACTTGGTGCCCGCGTCATCGGCTTTGCCGACCCAAAGATTACCAGCGGTACGAAGGGTGAGACGCTGAAAGACACGATATCGATGGTTGCCAACTATGCCGACGTCATCGTCATGCGCCACTTCATCGAGGGAGCCGCTCAGTATGCATCGGAAGTTACCAACGTGCCCATCGTCAACGCTGGCGACGGTGCCCACCAGCACCCCTCACAGTGTATGCTCGACCTCTACAGCATCTACAAGACACAGGGAACGCTCGACAACCTGAACATCTACCTGGTGGGCGACCTGAAATACGGACGGACAGTACACTCGCTGATTATGGCGATGCGCCACTTCAACCCAACGTTCCACTTCATTGCTCCGAAAGAGCTGGCTATGCCCAATGAATACAAGCTCTACTGCAAGGAGCACGGCATCAAGTTCCAGGAGCATACCGCCTTCAACGAGAAAGTGATTGCCGACGCAGACATCCTCTATATGACCCGCGTACAGAAGGAGCGTTTCTCCGACCTCATGGAGTATGAGCGCGTGAAGAACGTATATATCCTGAACAACGACATGCTGCGACTGGCAAAGCCCAACATGAAGATACTGCATCCGCTGCCCCGCGTCAACGAGATAGCTTACGACGTGGACGACAATCCGCACGCCTACTATATCCAGCAGGCCGGCAACGGTCTCTTTGCCCGCGAGGCAATATTCTGCGATGTACTTGGCATCAGCCTGGAGGAAGTGAAGAAAGACAAAACGATTATCAAGTAAAGTGCTATGAACAAGAACCAAATGCTTGTTGCCGCCATCGAGAACGGCACCGTTATTGACCATATCCCATCAGAGAAGACTTATCAGGTGGCTCAGTTACTGAAACTCGCCGAGCTGGCGACACCTGTCACCATCGGCTACAACTTCCTGTCGAAGAAACTGGGGAAGAAAGGCATCATCAAGGTGGAGAACAAATGGTTTACCGACGAGGAGATATCCCGTCTCTCCGTCGTTGCTCCGAACATCGTGCTGAACATTATCCGCGACTTTGAGGTCGTAGAGAAGAAAATGGTGACGACGCCGGAGGAAATCAAGGGCATCGTGAAATGTAACAATCCCAAGTGCATCACCAACAACGAGCCGATGCAAACCCACTTCCACGTAGAGAACGGCATACTGACCTGCCACTACTGCGAAATGGAACAGGACATCAATAAAGTGGAACTCGTCTGAGTCCCACCATATGACAAAACCAAGAAGAGGATGCACAACTGCATCCTCTTTCTGTTTTATTCTGGAGTAACGTAACGACCTTTCGTTTCCTTTACCAGACGGCGTGCAAAGGGCAGCGGATAGCCTGGGCGCTTCACCGTCGCACCCAATCCCTCCTTGTTACGAACGAAACGTCCCTGCTCATCGACAGGCTTCACCGCCATATCGTTATGACGGACGATGAGGAAGATGGCCAACTGTTTCCAGCGAGCCAGCATCTGCTGCGCCAGACTGACGCTATAGTCGTTGAGGAAACGCTGCATCTCGGCAGGCTGCATCGTCTTGGCCTTCGCCTCTATCTCAGGCTGCTGAGCAAGATAAGCCTGCTGCAAGGAGTCGCGCACCTGTTTCAAGTCGGGGAACATCACGCTGTATCGCGGATACACCATGTTGCTCACCCAGTTGCATACCCAGTAGGCACTCTTGTCGGAGAACGTCACCGCATCGGCACCAGGAGCATTGAAGCACTCCGGAAGACGCGTCATCGAACAATAGACGGGGACATAAGCCACCATGTTACCGTCGTCGTTGCCAAACCAGAAGCAGCCACCGACCTCCCGAGGCAGCCAGGAACGCATCTGTGAGACAAACGAGAAAGCGGTCTGCTGGGTGGAGACGGGACGCTCGTTGAAGTATTTCTTGCCGTCCACATTATAGTATAATGGCGTTGGACGATAAGGCATGTGCCAGATACCAGCCCCCACGTCGGTAGAGTCAATCTCCATTGGCGTGCCCTCGAAATGGTCACGCATATCGTTCATGACGTCCTCGACACTCACCTTTTGGTCTGGAACCACCCACAGCGGCATATCCTCCGCATCCTTGTCGAGTCCCATTGCCCAGGGCAGATAGCGCTCCATTCCCTTCTTGTGATGGTTGAAGAAGCTCCAGGCACGGGCATCACAGATACGACGGCCAGAGAAATCAGGGGCTGCATACGCCATCTTCCACGAGAAATCATCGTCGTGACCAGTAAACCAACCACACTGACGGGCATACTTAACGACATTCTTGGAATAGAGCACGTTCTGCTTGTCTTTCCTATCGAAACGTCCAATACGACTCTGGTTAGCATGTGCACAGATAGCTTCATCGGGAATGCGGACTGCCACCCAAACCGTGCGTTCCTTCGATGCCTTACGGTCAGGACCGCAACCCTGCATCTCCATGATCCAAGCCTCGTTAGGGTCGCAGATGGTAAACGTCTCACCCTCCGAGCAATAGCCATATTGCTCAACAAGCGTCGTCATCACCTGAATAGCTTCACGGGCCGTACGAGAACGCTGAAGGGCGATGTATATCAGGGAACCATAGTCGATGATACCCGTCGTATCCACCATCTCCTCACGACCGCCGTAGGTCGTCTCTCCGATAGTGACCTGCCACTCGTTGATATTGCCTACGACATTATAGGTCTCCTCGGCCTCAGCAATCTCTCCCAAGTATTTATTGCTGTCCCAGTCGAACACCTTGCGCATCTCGCCCTTCTGGTGCCTGGCAGCAGGGAAATGGTAAAGCGGCATATAGGCGCCATAGGAATCCGCATTGTAACTACAGATGACAGAGCCATCCGTACTGGCTTTCTTGCCTACGATGAAGTTGGTGCAGGCATAGGCTGATCCGACCATCGCCATCACAGCCATCATAAGAAATGCTCTCTTCATGATTTATCACTATTATCTTTTAATTTCAACTCATAAGTGGCACCGAGTTCGCGAATGCGAGTCGTTATCCACCCATCCTGATAAGTGCCGCCCATATCACGACCACCACCTTCTATATATAATTGGGAAGGATCGACACCACGTGGTACGGCAATGCTCAGCTCCACCCATCCGAACAACGGGCAAGCCTGCTGAGTAAAGGTATAACGGGGCGAAATACTCCCCTGCTCCACCTTTGGCTGCACCAAGATTCTGTTTTCTACCATTCCGGCAGGAATCGTCAGTTGCATACCAGGCAACGAAATCAACGAAAGACGGTCGTAGCTGACATTATAAGGAATGGGGGTGATGGGGTTGATGGGTGTTTTCACACCCTGTACGGTAAACTCATAGCGCGCCTCATTACCCATGAAGTCGCGGAGCACATAGGTCAGTTGATAGGGACGCTCCTCGTTGAAGTCGACGATACCCCTTTCCGTACCACGAAGAATCGGCAGTGTCACTCCTTTGGGAATATACGAACGCATATACCAGGTCTTGTGATGCTGCCAGTGGTCGTAGTCTCCCCACGAGTTTACCTGACGAGTGCTGTTGACGGGAATACGTCCCACATTCGCATAGAACACTTCCTGTCCGTCGACCAGCAGGATGGTCTCCCGAATACCATAATGGTTATAGACTCCCTGCATATAGTCGTCAGCCCAGAGGGCAAAACCCACCTTTCCCCAAGCTGTAAACGACTGGTCGAGACGGGAGGAGAAACGGAACCGTACACCATCAGGAGAAGACTTGAAAGAGAAAGTCTGTTTGCCGGAACCACCATTGAACGTACCCTTTCCAGCTACAGGACAAGCCATAAAACTATGCGCCTGCGGAGGCACCGAGTCGATGACACATCCCGCCAGGAAATCAAGCGGGTCCATCATATCCCACGTCTTCGTATCGTGAATTTCCAAATGCAGGTGTGGGCCCGTACTATGTCCTGTATTTCCGCTCAAGGCAATCAACTGGCCTTGTGATACTGGGAAGTCGAGGGGTGTGAAATGCAGGTCGACAGGTTCTTTCTTCGCTGCCTGACGGTCAATCATCCGTTCCAGTTTTGGCGAGAACTTCTGCAAATGACAATAGATACTGGTGTAGCCCTCAGGATGCGTCACATAGACTGCATTACCAAAGCCATTGAGCCCCACCGTCAGCCGACTCACATAACCGTCGCCGATGGAATAGATGTGCTTACCTTCCACATTGTCGGTCTTGACATCTATCCCGCCATGAAAATGATTGGGACGCGGCTCACCGAAGTTACCCGCCAGCGTAATCTGGTAGTCAACCGGTGAGGCATAGAAAACTTTAGACTGCTGACCGTCCGCCATAAGCGGCAGACAGCCAACAGTCAGTAACCCCAAGCTAACAGTCAGACTCCTCAACATGCCTTAAAACTCATGTCAAGGCCTTTGACCGAATGCGTCAAAGCACCTACGGAGATGAAGTCGACACCTTGTTCGGCATAGTCGCGGATGGTATCAAACGTAATACCGCCACTGGACTCCGTCTCATAGCGATGAGCAATCAGGTCGACAGCCTTCTTCGTATCAGGCACAGAGAAGTTGTCGAGCATGATGCGGTCAACACCGCCATGATCCAACACCTGTTGCAACTCGTCGAAGGAACGGACTTCAATCTCAATCTTCAGTTTCAGTCCCTTCTCCTCGAGATACTTGTGACAACGGTCGATGGCATTGACGATACCGCCAGCGAAGTCAACATGATTGTCTTTCAAAAGAATCATGTCAAACAGTCCGATACGATGGTTCACACCACCGCCAATCTTCACAGCCTGCTTCTCCAGCATACGCATACCAGGAGTGGTCTTGCGGGTATCCAACACACGGGTATTCGTCCCTTTCAGACGTTCCACATAGCGGTTGGTCATCGTGGCGATACCACTCATACGCTGCATAATGTTCAGCATCAGGCGCTCGGTCTGGAGCAAAGAACGAACTTTACCCGTAACGATCATCGCAATGTCACCCTTCTTCACTTTCGTACCATCCTGCATCAGCACCTCTACCTTCATATCCGGGTCGAAGCGGCGGAACACCTCTTTAGCAATCTCCACGCCAGCAAGGATACCGTCTTCCTTGATGAGCAGGTGAGACTTACCCATTGCATCTTCAGGAATACAGCAGAGCGTGGTATGGTCACCATCACCGATATCCTCTGCGAATGAGAGGTCGATGAGACGATCGACTAATTCTTCTACACTTAACATAATATGACCTCCTTATCTGCTAATTCTTACTTCTTCAGCTTATACTGATCCTTGAACAGATATACACCAACGCCGATGCCTAATCCGAAGCAAGAGTTTTCGAACTTCTTCGTGGAGAAATCGATATACAGTTCCGGCTCAATTGTCACCGTGCGGCTGAGGAAGAAGGCATAACCCACCTGTACACCTGGCAGGAAGTCGTTATACTCATCAGCGTGCTTGTATTTCAGGCTGGCACCCAGATAGAGACCGTTCTGGATAATGTAATAGCGTCCACCGACACCCAAAGTAAACACATCAGGGGTATCTTCCAGATGCTCATAACCAACCTGAGCCGTTGCCATCAGATTATCCATAAAGAGATAGCCTGCTTTTACATTCAGACCGAAATGAAACTTCTTAGCCTGACTGCTGATGTCAATACCAGAGAGAGAGGCACCAAGATATGCCTTACCTTTTTCAAACTGTGCACTAGCTGTCATAGAAACCACAAGGGCTACCAATAAAAAACCTAATTTTTTCATAATCGTTTAAATTTAAGAAATAAAATTTTAATCTTTCATCTTTATTTTCTCACGACGCAGCCAGATGCTGAACCATACGCAGGCTACAACGAGGCTGACGATACCCAAGGGATAACCTACCGAACCAGGCAGGTGGAGTGTCTGCTTGGAAATGAAGAAGAACGTGGAGCAGACGGTAGTCATGAACAAGGCTGGGATGAGTGTAATCCAATAACACTTCTGCTCGCGAACCAGATAGACGGTAACAGCCCAGAGGGTAAATACCGACAGTGCCTGATTGGAGAAACCGAAATACTGCCAAATGGTGTTGAAGCCATCGGGATTCTCAATCTGCCAGATGAGCATGATGATGGAAGCAGCAAACAACGGGATGCAGATGGCTAGACGCTTCGGAATGGGGCGCTGGTTCATCTTCAACCACTCGGCAACTATCAGACGGGCTGAACGGAAGGCAGTATCACCACTGGTTATCGGAGCTGCTACCACACCCAACATAGCAAGAATACCTCCAAAGATACCCAGCCAGTCGTTACAGATAATATTCACAACGGCCGGAGCAGAGGTGTAGAAACCTGTGCTCTTAGCTGCCTCTATCAACTGATAACCAGGAGCAGGCTCGGCATAGAAGAAATAAGAAGCTACCGTTGCCCATATCAAAGCAACAATACCCTCGGTAATCATGGCTCCGTAAAAGATGGGGCGTCCCATATGCTCACTCTTCACGCAACGAGCCATCAAAGGACTCTGCGTAGCGTGGAAACCGCTGATGGCTCCACAGGCGATGGTGATGAACAAAGCAGGGAAGATGGCATCTTTCCACTTCTCGGGCTGAGCCTCAGCACCCATATTATATAAATGGGTCCACAATTCGGGGATATCCGGCATCTTCACAAACAGGACTACCATCAAGGCAGCCGCCATAAACAATAGCGAGAAAGCAAAAAGCGGATATATCTTACCTATAATCTTATCGATAGGCAGCATCGTAGCAATGATGTAATAACAGAAAATGATACCCACCCACATGATGGTGTCACCGCCAATGGAATGTAAAATCTCCGCTGGGCTATATACGAATACCGTTCCCACCATAATCAACAATAACACGGTGAAAACCAGCATGATACTCTTCGTTGTCTTACCCAAATATTTACCTATCAACTCAGGTAGTCCAGCACCCTCATTACGCATAGAAAGCATACCCGACAGATAGTCGTGAGTGGCACCTGCAAAGATACAACCCAACACAATCCACAGATAGGCGACTGGCCCGAACTTGGCACCCATGATGGCGCCGAAAATTGGTCCTGTGCCAGCAATGTTCAGAAATTGAATCATAAAGATTTTCCAGTTAGGAAGCACGATATAGTCAATACCGTCAGCCTTTGCTATAGCCGGAGTCAAACGATCGTCAGGACGGACAATACGTTCCACGAGACGACCATAAAAGAAATAGCCCAATATCAGAGCCACTAAACTCAATGTAAATGATATCATTTTTATGTTAAGTTTTAAATTCTTCCTGCAAAGGTACACATTATTTTTTTATTTTTAGTAATTTTGCAGCCAAAATAAAAAGACAAGATGAAACGATATATTTTTATTATATTATATATGTGTGCCGTACTCACCATTGGTGCACAGCCGAAACAAGAACTACGGGCTGTATGGCTCACAACGTTGGAGGGACTAGACTGGCCCACCACAAAAGGGACGTCTGCCACCGCAGAACGACAACAGAAGCAAGAACTTTGCACAATTCTCGACAAGCTGAAGAAAGCCAACGTCAACACCATCCTCTTTCAGGCACGTATCCGAGGAACCGTCACCTACCCTTCCGACTACGAACCTTGGGACGGCTGTATCAGCGGTCGTTTCGGAACAGCGCCCAACTATGATCCATTACAATATGCCATTCAGGAAGCACACAAACGAGGTATGGAACTTCATGCGTGGGTAGTCACCGTACCTTCAGGCAAGTGGAACAGCTATGGGGCAAAGCATCTTCGCCAGCGTCATCCAGAACTGATGAAGCATTTTGGTGAAGAAGCCTGCATGAATCCGGAAGACCCCCGAACAGCAAATTATATAGCCAACATCTGCGAAGAGATTACGAGTCGATATGACATTGACGGCATCCATCTCGACTATATCAGATACCCAGAGAATCTTCCTTCCCGTATCTCCAAACAACAGGCACGGGAAAACATCACCCGTATTGTCCGCGAAATAAACAAAAGAGTGAAGGGTTTGAAGCCTTGGGTCAAGATAAGCTGTTCTCCCTTGGGCAAGTTCGACGACCTCGCCCGATTCCCCTCTGGGGGCTGGAATGCCTATAACAAGGTATGTCAGGATGCCCAAGGATGGTTACGTGACGGACTGATGGACCAACTCTATCCCATGATGTATTACGATGGAAAGCACTACTATCCCTTCGCCGCTAACTGGAGCGAGAACCGCTATGGTCGTGAGATTGCTGCCGGATTAGGTATCTACCGTCTCATCCGCAGCGAGGGAAACTGGTCACTAAATGCCATTGAGCGACAGATGAACGTAGCCCGTCAGTTAGGATTGGGACATTGCTATTTCCGTAGCCGTTTCCTAACCAATAACACCAAAGGGCTCTATGATTTCGTATGCGATTTTGACAGCTACCCTGCCGTCGTTCCACCGATGGCGACTAATCAGCCATCACCAACTGCTCCGACTATTGAAGTGGAACGTACTACCAACGGTGACAATATTCGTTGGAGTGGAGCTACAGACACGAGTAACGGCGACTACCTCACCTATAATGTCTATGCTTCTACGTCACAGCCCGTTGACATTACAGATGCCCGCAACCTCATTGCCACCAGACAGATGCAGCAACACCTGTCCGTCCATCGGAATGCCAATGATGCCCCACTTTACTATGCCGTTACAGCCGTCAACCGCTACGGTAAAGAGAGTATTGCCAGCAGTCTGCAGTCAACAGCCAGCAACCAGCAGTTCTCTCCCAGCAACCTGATTCCCAACGACGGATATAGCCTTTTCCTCCCAAACTTTAGCGAGATTCCACAGTCAGACTATATGGCTATCTACTCGATGCAAGGAACACTTATCTGCACCAAACCCTTTGCAGCAGATATATACCTCACCGACCTTCCCAGTGGTATCTACGAGTTACGCACCCTCAGTACCAAAGGATACACCCACCGCATCGGCTACTTCATCATGAAGGATAGTATTCGCTAAGACTTCTTGCAAAAAGTAAGAAAATTCTTTGGCGGTTCGAATATTTATGTGTAAATTTGCACTCGAATTTTCGAATGCTGTCCTTACGGACGGGTTCATTTTTCAATCAAGGTGCTTCCCTTCGTGAAGCATTTCCCCGATTTTTTTAGTATTGATTTTAAAAACGAATACAGATTATAGTATATGTATACGAAGAATGAATTAGAACAAATGGACATTCCCCAGTTGATGGAGATTGCCAGCAACCTTGGTGTTAAAGTATCGCAAAACGACGAACTGGAGTCTGTCATCTATGCCATACTTGACAAGGCTGCTGAGGATTCGGCTGCCAATGGTGGAACAACCAAACGTAAACGCACAAGAATAGCCAAAAAGGATAATGATAAAGTATATACCGTTAACGGTACTGATGGCGAGAACCTTGATGCGAATACAACAAAGAAGACCAAAGAGAAGAAGCCTTCACTCGACTCTCTGTTTGCTGAGGCAGAGGAAGAGGAAGCCAAACAACAGGAAGAACAGAAAGCTGAGACACCTATAGAAGAGAAGCCTGCACCAAAGAAACGCGGTCGTAAGTCGAAAAAGGAACAGGAAGAGATTGCTGCCCGTGAAGCTGCTACTGAAGATAAGGCAGAAGAAACACAAGAAAAGGTTGCTGAAGTTGAGCAAAGTACAGAAACAGAAATCGTTCCTGAAGCAGAGCAGACTACAGAAGAGATTATCGACCCTAAAGCTATTGAGGAGCTACAGAATAAAATGGCGCAACACCAGCAGGAAAATCTTTCTGTTATCAATTCCGAAGGTGCATGGGAAGGTGACCCTGGTGACGGTACTGATTTCATGGTGGTAGTCGACCTACCCATTGAGGATGGCGAGGCATTTCCTACACTTGACATCTTTGACCGTCCGATGTCACAGGGCAATGCAGCCCTTGCGATACCTGAACACAACAACTATGCTCCAGCCAAGAACAATAATGTTATAACAGAGAAATACGACTTTGCCGACCTAATTGATGGCAATGGTGTGTTGGAGATGTTGCAAGACGGCTACGGATTCCTACGTTCCAGTGACTATAATTATCTCTCGTCACCAGACGACATCTATGTCAGTCCACAGCAAGTTAAGAAATATGGTCTAAAAACAGGTGACGTGGTTGAATGCACTGTCCGTCCTCCCCATGACAATGAGAAATATTTCGCATTGACAGAAGTGAAGACCATCAACGGACGCCTGCCTCAGGAAGTGCGTGACCGAGTTAGTTTCGAACACCTCACCCCACTTTTCCCAGACGAGAAGTTTACACTTTGCGGTGATGCTGCAACAACAAATCCCTCAGTACGCATCGTTGACCTTTTCTCTCCTATCGGTAAAGGACAGCGTGCACTGATTGTCGCACAGCCGAAGACGGGTAAAACTATCCTCATGAAGGATATCGCCAATGCGATTGCCGCCAATCATCCTGAGGCCTATATTATGATGCTGCTCATCGACGAGCGCCCAGAGGAGGTGACGGATATGGCACGTACCGTGAACGCAGAGGTGATCGCCTCTACTTTCGACGAGCCTGCAGACCGTCATGTAAAGATTGCTGGTATTGTGCTGGAGAAGGCAAAACGTATGGTTGAATGCGGCCACGACGTTGTGATTTTCCTTGACTCGATTACTCGTCTGGCACGTGCATACAATACTGTAGCCCCTGCATCCGGAAAGGTATTGACAGGTGGTGTAGATGCCAATGCGCTACAGAAGCCCAAGCGTTTCTTCGGTGCAGCCCGCAATATTGAGAATGGAGGATCACTGACCATTATCGCTACCGCACTGACAGACACAGGTTCTAAGATGGACGAGGTAATCTTCGAGGAGTTCAAGGGTACCGGCAACTCTGAGTTGCAACTCGATCGCATGCTTGCCAACAAACGTGTCTATCCTGCAGTCAACCTTGTACAATCCTCTACTCGTCGTGATGACCTATTGCAGGATCAGACGACACTCAACCGCATGTGGATTATCCGCAAATTTATTGCAGAGATGAATCCTATCGAGGCTATGAATACCGTACGCGACAGACTGGTACAGACACACTCCAACGAAGAGTTCTTGCTGGCTATGAACGGATAAAGAATATCATAACATACAAAATAAATAAACAATGAAAAGAGACAACACTATTTTCGAGCTCATAGAAAAAGAGCATCAGCGTCAGTTAAAAGGCATCGAACTGATTGCTTCAGAGAACTTTGTCAGCGACCAAGTAATGGAGGCGATGGGCAGCTATCTGACCAACAAGTATGCCGAAGGATATCCTGGTCACCGCTATTACGGCGGTTGTCAGGTAGTCGATGAGGTAGAGCAACTTGCCATCGACCGTGTTTGCAGACTGTTTGGTGCAGAATATGCCAACGTACAGCCTCACTCAGGTGCTCAAGCTAATGCCGCTGTGCTGCTTGCTGTCCTGAAGCCTGGCGACACCTTCATGGGCATGAACCTTGATCATGGCGGTCACCTTTCTCATGGTTCTCTGGTGAATACCAGCGGTATTCTCTATAAGCCCGTTGGCTACAACCTGAACAAAGAAACTGGTCGTGTAGACTATGACGAGATGGAACGTTTGGCTCTGGAGCACAAGCCCAAACTGATTATCGGTGGAGGTAGTGCATATAGCCGTGAGTGGGATTACAAGCGCATGCGTGAAATTGCCGACAAGGTAGGTGCCCTGCTGATGATCGATATGGCTCACCCTGCCGGACTGATTGCCGCAGGTCTGCTAGACAATCCCGTGAAGTATGCTCATATCGTAACCTCTACTACTCACAAGACCCTGCGTGGTCCACGTGGCGGTATCATCCTCATGGGTAAAGACTTTGAGAACCCCTGGGGTTACAAGACTCCGAAAGGTGTGACGAAAATGATGTCACAGCTTCTTAACTCCGCAGTTTTCCCAGGACAGCAGGGAGGACCTCTGGAGCATGTCATTGCAGCTAAAGCTGTTGCTTTCGGTGAGGCTCTGCAGCCAGAGTTCAAGGAGTGGGCTAAACAGGTTCAGAAGAACGCCGCCGTATTGGCAGAGGAGCTCATCAAGCGTGGCTTTACCATCGTCAGCGGTGGTACCGACAACCACTCTATGCTTGTCGACCTGCGTTCGAAGTATCCAGAACTGACCGGTAAGGTTGCTGAGAATGCCCTTGTTGCCGCAGACATCACCGTCAACAAAAACATGGTGCCATTCGATAGTCGTTCTGCATTCCAAACCAGTGGTATCCGTCTGGGAACTCCCGCCATCACCACCCGTGGTGCCAAGGAGGATCTGATGGTGCAGATTGCCGCCTGGATTGAGGAAGTTCTGAATGCTCCCGAGGACGAGCAGGTGATTGCTAGTGTTCGTGCTCGCGTGAACGAGAAGATGAAAGACTATCCCTTGTTTGCATACTAAATCCGAAAATATGTCCATTAGAAGTCTTGAAACAACAAATTCAAGACTTCTTTTTTTGTTTTAGCACTAAAATTTGTTTATCTAAAAAAAAATGATTAATTTAGCAGCGATTTTGTATACACACTAAGAAATAAGATATGACTAATAACCTAAGACTTATTTGTAATACCCTGATGCTTATCTTGGGCGTCTTTTCTTTACCACAAGGCATAAAAGCGCAACATTTTCAGGCTTCTCTGTCTCATTACTCTACAGATGATGGACTACCAAGTAATGCTATTGCATCTCTTCATCATGACGACTACGGATATGTATGGATAACAACTTGGAATGGTATTTCTCGTTTCGATGGTTATAATTTCTATAATTACAAGACTGGTAATGCCAGCGGCATACGTGGACTACATAATCGTGTGGACAACATTATCATTGATCAAGCCCAGAATATATGGCTAAAGATGTATGATGGACGTATGTTTGTTATTAATCGCAAGACTGACCGTATCGAAGATCCGTTGGAAGGTATTGGTGGTCATGCCAGCTATCATGTTGGGTATTTTTTCAAGCCGTTTGTTACCGCGACCAATGATGTTCTTGTTTTCTATGACAATATTGGGCTGTATAAATTGCGCCTAGATCGTGAAGGGCTGAAGCAGGATTTGATTATCACAGGAAATCTAACGGTCAATTGTATTGTGGAGGGATACCATGATGACCTTTGGGTAGGAACCAATGAAGGAGTTCATCGTATTGACATGGCGAATATGTCATTGGAGAAGAAAGGAGTTTTTGTAGATGAGCATATCACCCGTCTTGCCACTAATGGATATATCATCTTTGCTGGGACAAAGTCTGGAAAAATCATGCAGTTCAGTTATGGTCAGGAGCCTAAACTAATAAAAGACGTGAGTGGCGAGGTTACCAGCCTTTTCGTTGACAGTCATGGATTGCTATGGTACTCAGACCTAAGCGACGGTGCCTATCGGCTTAACCCAAAGACCGGGGAAGTCAAGTTTTTTAAACAACGTGTCCTTGTACCGGAATTTACCAGTCGTGGAGCTGAATTTAATGAGTGCTTAGGCGTAGTGTGGATGATGTTGAATCATGGTGGATATGGCTATTATAACCGTGAAACGGATGAAGTAGAATATTTCCATAACGATCCCAGTAACCCCTGGAACCTATCCAATTCAGTAAATGCACACCTTGAATTGAATGACGGTGTCATTTGGGAGTCGACGAACCGTCGCGGACTGGAGAAGTTGGAAATACTGAAGAACACCATTACACGCACTTTATTGGTACCAGAGACTGACTATCCTTTGGATAATGAGACACGTGCCATGTGTTATGACAAAAACCGAAAACTAACATTCATTTGTAACAAGAGGGGATGTATCTTCATCTATGATGACAAGGGGAATCAGGTCGGTACCATTACTCATGACTCTAACGGAAAGCCTATTAGTCGTCCATACGGTATGAGTATGGACTCAAAAGGGAACTATTGGGTTTGCGATAAAGACAACGGAGTCTATAAAATAACTCCTAACGGCAACGGATACACCGTCCTCAATATATGCCACGACGATAAGGACCTGTGGTCATTAAGTTCAAATAGTGCATATATGGCCGTCGAAGATCATGATGGAAACATTTGGGTAGCTACATACGGAGGCGGTATTAATATCCTGAAGACCAACAAGGCTGGCAAATATATTGCTTTACATGCCAATAACTCATTGAAACGATATCCGCAGGAGACTCATCAAAAAGTAAGAACTATTGCCGTTGCCAAAGATGGGAAAATCTGGGCTGGAACCACGGATGGCATTCTCATTATGTCATTCCACAATAACAGGATGTCCGTTGAACCGATGAAGGAGCCCAATGATCTGGAAAAGGGACTGATGAGCAATGATATCATCTGCCTGGCATGCGACAAATCTGGTTCTATGTGGGTAGGAACAAATAGTGGTGGATTGAGCCACACCATAGAACAGGATGCCGATGGGGCATGGATTTTTGAGAATTTTGGCATAAAAGACGGATTGCCTTCAGAAGAGATACGTAGTATTACTTTTGACGAAAAAGATAACGCATGGATTGCCACAGACCATATTCTATGCTCTTTTGATGTGAAGAAGAGAATATTTACTGCTTTCTCGCAATTAGACGGTGTTGACGAAACCCAATGCTCTGAAGGTGCCGCTATGTATGCAGGGAACGGTCTCGTTCTCTTTGGTACACAAAACGGATACTATACTGTAGACCGTACAAAACTGACGACTAGCAAGGGGTCTCTCCTAAAATTAAAGATCACAGACTTCTTCCTTAATGGTGAAATACAAAGTCCGCGACTGAACAATACCTATAATTATTATGTACCCGAAAGTAATCAGGTAGCCATTCCGACACATGATGCTGTCTTTGCCTTTAGATTTGCCGCAATGAATTATCAATTGCAGCACCGTGTACACTACCAATACATGTTAGAAGGGTATGACGAGGACTGGCAGAATGCTGACAAGACACGCATTGCCAGTTACACGGACGTACCGGCAGGAGAATACACTTTCAAGGTAAAAGCATTCCTCTTAGAGTCACCAGACAATTACGACATGCGTACCATTGTGGTCATTGTCCCACATAATCCCCTATTCTCTCCCATTGCCTGGTGTGTATATCTGATACTGATAGCCCTGGCATCAGCTTTTGGTTTCTACTTCTACAAGAAAAGAGGAAAGGCTAAAGAGGATAATGATGAGATCATTGACCCTGAAACCACTGATATGGAAAAGGTTGAAACTCCAGATAATGAAAATTCTGACATCTGTGATTATGAAATAATTGAAGATTAATGAGAATATATCAAGAAATATTTGTATCTTTGCAACAGAAAGAGACAATGGGTCGTATCGATTCGATAGGGATACTCATCAAATTACACTGAAAACTGAGTTGCCGACTCTTACCAATGGCGGGCCACATCTTCTATGAAGAAGCTGAAATGCCGGTGGATTACAAAGGCAGAGAAGCACTCTTATCTTATAATAAAGGAGTTTTCATCACATCCTCGGTACGACCCTCTTTTTTACTATCATAAATCATAAAAGACATGTTTTCTGGAATTATTGAAGAATTTGCCACCGTCATTGCCATCAAGAAAGACAGGGAGAATATTGATTTTACCTTGCGCTGCTCATTCGTTGACGAACTGGAGATTGATCAAAGTGTAGCACATAATGGCGTATGCCTAACAGTAGTTAATATCGAAAACGGCACTTATACCGTTACAGCTATGAAAGAGACCCTGGACCGTTCGAACCTTGGACTATTGCAAGTGGGCGAAAAAGTCAATGTAGAACGTTCGATGTTAATGAACGGACGACTGGATGGTCATATTGTCCAAGGACATGTGGATGAGACAGCACGTTGTATTGCCAAAGAAGATGCTAACGGATCGACCTATTTTACTTTTGAGTACAACGAAGACAAAGAGATGGCTCAAAATGGTTATTTTACTGTCAACAAAGGATCTGTAACAGTAAATGGTGTATCTCTGACAGTTTGTAACCCTACGGCAAATACCTTCACCGTTGCTATTATCCCTTATACTCTTGAGCATACTAATTTCTGTGACATACAGATTGGTACAGTTGTCAATTTGGAATTTGACATTATCGGTAAATACATCGCAAGACTACAGCAACTTAGATAAGCTTAAAATCTTATTAAATTATAAAAAAAGGTGTCTCGATGAGGCATTCTTTATCAAGAAAAGTTCTTTTTTCAAAAAAAAGTGCCAATAAATTTTCGTTTCCCACTGAAAATCAGTATCTTTGCAGTCCGAAAATAAGACATTAACACATTTGTAACCAATTATAGAGATAATATCAAGATGACAAAAGCAGACATTATCAACAAAATTGTTGAAGACACAGGTCTTGCCAAGAAAGACGTTGCTGCCACTATTGAGGCTTTCATGGAAGAGATTCGTCGTAGCATGGCAGAGCAAAAAGAAAATGTATATTTACGTGGTTTTGGTACGTTTACAGTGAAACATCGTGCTAAGAAAACTGCTCGTAATATTTCCAAAAACACAACCTTGGTAATTGATGCTCACGACTTCCCCGCATTTAAACCTGCCAAGAGCTTCATCGTAAAAATGAAATAAACAACAAACATTTAATTTATACAAATTATGCCAAACGGAAAGAAAAAGAAGGGCCACAAGATGGCAACTCACAAGCGCAAGAAGAGACTGCGCAAGAATCGTCACAAGAGCAAGTAAATCTTGCTAAAGAGTAGAAATGAAAGGAGTGTACTAATGAATCTATGATGAATTAGTACACCCTTTCCATTAAAAAACAAATGTACTAAGAATGAATAGTGAAGTAATCATTGACGTCCAACCGAAGGAGATTTCCATTGCCCTGCTAGAAGACAAAGATCTGGTTGAATACCAAAATGAGAAGCGAGAGGCATCTTTTTCGGTGGGAAACATCTATCTAGGTAAAGTACGTAAACTAATGCCTGGATTGAACGCATGTTTTGTGGATGTGGGCTCTGAACGCGATGCATTCTTACACTATCTTGACTTAGGGACTCAATTCAGCTCTTACGAAAAGTATCTTAAACAGGTACAAAGCGACAGGAAAAGACTTTTCCCCATTTTTAAGGCGACCAGACTGCCTGACCTACCCAAAGAAGGAAGTGTTCAGACGACTCTCAAACAAGGACAGGAAATTTTGGTACAAGTCGTTAAAGAACCCATCTCAACCAAAGGTCCTCGTCTGACCTGCGAACTTAGTTTCGCCGGTAGATATATGGTACTGATGCCTTTCCAAGAGAAAGTATCCGTCTCCTCGAAGATTAAGAAAGGAGAAGAGCGTACACGTCTAAAACAACTTGTACAAAGTATCAAGCCCAAAAACTTCGGTGTTATTGTCAGGACATCGGCCGAAGGAAAACGTGTTGCAGAGCTTGATGCAGAGATGAAAGTATTGGTAAAACGCTGGGAAGACGCTATCACAAAAGTTCAGAAAGCGACCAATTCACCACAGCTAGCCTTCGAGGAAACAGGAAGAGCTGTGGCGATGCTGCGTGATCTTTTTGATCCTACCTACGATGGTATCTATGTCAATGATACGGATATCTTCCAGCAAGTAAAAGACTATGTCGGCCTAATTGCACCAGACAAGCAAGATATCGTTAAACAATACACTGGCACTGTACCCATCTTCGACAATTTCAATGTTACCAAGCAATTGAAGTCCTCGTTTGGACGGACTGTCAACTACAAACGCGGTGCTTATCTGATTATCCAACATACAGAGGCAATGCATGTAGTGGATGTGAACAGCGGTAATCGTACTCGGTCGGAAAACGGGCAAGAGGCAAATGCCTTAGAGGTAAACCTTGGTGCTGCAGATGAATTAGCACGCCAACTACGTCTGCGAGACATGGGAGGCATCATCGTGGTCGACTTCATAGACATGAATTTGGCGGAAGACCGTCAGTTGCTATATGAGCGTATGTGCAAAAATATGCAAAAGGACCGTGCCCGTCACAACATTCTGCCATTGAGTAAGTTCGGACTGATGCAGATTACTCGCCAGAGAGTTCGTCCTGCCATGGATGTCAATGTCGAAGAGACATGTCCAACTTGTTTTGGAAAAGGGAAAATCAAATCATCCATCCTGTTTACAGACCAATTAGAGAGCAAAATTGACCGCCTGGTCAACAAGATAGGCATTAAGAGTTTCTCACTCCATGTTCATCCTTATGTCGCCGCCTATATCAATCAAGGTGTCGTATCTCTGAAACGACGCTGGCAGATGAAATACGGTTGGGGCATCAGGATTATTCCTTCTCAGAAACTGGCTTTCCTACAATATGAGTTCTACGACAAGGACCGCCAGTATATTGATATGCAAGAAGAAATAGAGTCTAACGAATAGTCAGTAACGTCATCAAGCCATGGTTACATTAAAAGCTCTTTTCTGGTTCTGTCTGATTCTTGTGTTCTACACGTATATCGGATATGGGATTCTCTTGTGGATACTGGTTCGTATCAAACAGATGATTTGGGGAAAGCCACAGAAAAGACAACTACCTCATGACAATGAATTACCAGACGTAACGCTGATGATTTGTGCCTACAACGAGCAGGATATTGTAGATATTAAAATGGAGAACACCAGTCAGATTACATACCCTAAGCTCCATACAGTATGGGTGACAGATGGCTCTAATGATGCAACAAACGACTATTTAGCCAAATATCCGGATGTTCAGGTGATTTATTCACCTGAACGTCGGGGTAAAACTGCTGCCTTAAATCATGGATTAAGTTTAGTGAAAGACGAACTCGTCGTTATGACTGATGCCAATACGATGATGAATCCAGAATCTATTCATGAAATTGTCCGATGTTTCATGGACCCACAAGTAGCTTGTGTCGCTGGAGAGAAACGAGTCTCCGCACGTCATGAAGGTCAAGCTGCAGCAGAGGGAGAAGGTCTCTATTGGAAATATGAGAGCTTCTTGAAACAGTTGGATGGGGAACTCTACTCTGCCATGGGCGCTGCAGGAGAACTTTGCGCCATCCGCAGATCGCTCTATGAACCCATGCCAGAAAATGCGCTTTTGGACGACTTCGTCATGTCGCTTCGCATGGTTGACAAAGGTTACAAAATCGCTTACACTTCTAATGCCTATGCCATGGAATATGGCTCAGCCGACTTAACTGAAGAATCAAAACGTAAACGTCGTATTGCGGCCGGTGGACTGCAAAGTATCTGGTGGCTGAAAAACATGATGAATCCTTTCCACCAACCATTGGTTGCCTTCCAGTTTATATCCCATCGTGTCTTGCGATGGAGTATCACTCCTATTGCCTTATTATTATTGATTCCTTTGAATGTATTGTTAGTATTTTTAAAGGCAGGAACTATTTATTACTGGATATGGATAATCCAAATTCTCTTCTATGTTTCCGCCTTTTTAGGCTATTTCCTGGAAAAGAAAGGCAATAAAAATAAAATTCTCTATGTTCCCTATTATTTCCTGTTCATGAACCTGAATGTATTTCGCGGAATGGTCTACCTAAAAAATCACCAAAGTAGTGGAGCATGGGAAAAAGCTAAAAGAGGCTAAATTTTTCTCTTTTCTTTTTGCGATTAGATAAAATTTGTTTACCTTTGCAAGGTAATATTGTTGGTAAGATGATAAATCAAGAAGAACGAGAGTTACTCTTGCAAAAAATAGCAGAAGCCAATGCTAGAGCAGACGCAGCAAATGAGAAATTACTTGCTGCCAATAGAAAATTGGCTGAATATGAGGAAAAGACCCACGATGCTGAGAAAGCCAGCAGAATGAAGTCTCTCTTCCTTGCCAACATGAGTCATGAGATACGTACTCCCCTCAATGCCATAGAAGGTTTCTCCAGAGTAATGTGCGAAACGGATTCACAGGAAGACCGTACAAAATACATGGAGATTATCGAGAGCAATAATAATCGTCTATTAACCTTGATAGATGAGATTCTCGATTTGTCAAGGGTTGAGTCTGGAGAGATTGTTGTCAAGAAATCAATGACCGACTTGAATGAGTTATGTCATAACCTGGAAAACACGTTCAAGTTCAGATGCCCAGATACAATACAGATGATATGGAACAGACCTAATATGACTGTCACGTTGAATACTGATGCAAACAGAATCATGCAGGTTTTCTCCAATCTCATCAGTAACGCTTTGAAACACACGTCTAAAGGCAGTATCACCTACGGCTATCGCATGGTGAACGACGGACAGGAAGTAGAATTCTATGTATCTGATACAGGTTCTGGTATCGCTCCTGAAGATATTAATGAAATCTTCAAAACATATGTGTCTAAAGATGCGGAGAACAATCAAAACGGATATGGTCTTGGGCTTCCACTCAGTAAGATTATCGTAGAGAAACTGGGAGGAAATCTTGAAGTATCCTCAAAACTTGGAGAAGGATCAACCTTTAGGTTTAAGCTTCCATTTGAAGGAACCATCGGAGGAGTTGCTAAAAACACACGTATCACCACCAACTCACGAACCATTCGTGTCAGCACACGAACAGACGTACAAAACGCTCCGCTTATCCTCGTCGCTGAGGATGAGGACAACAACTATGAATTAGTCAAAGTTGTTTTGGCAAAACGCTATCGTCTGCTCCGCGCCCATAATGGTATAGAGGCAGTAACATTCTGTGAAGACGAGCATCCCGATCTTATTTTGATGGATATACGTATGCCGGATATGAATGGTCTTGACGCAACCCGGATTATCAAGGAAGTCAATCATAACATACCTATTATAGCCTTAAGTGCTTATGCTTTTGACGAAAACATCAAAGAGGCACGTGAGGCAGGTTGTGACGATTTCATGGCAAAGCCTTTCCGTGTTGAGGATTTGATTGACACGATTCAGAAATATTTGAAAAACTAATAATTATGGGAAAACTTGCTGTCTATAAGTATGTGGCGATGATGTTTCTCGTGCTGCAGCTAATAGTTTCTGCCTATACCTTTTTAGGCTTGTACGGAGGCGATGTCAATCCCGCAGGAAATATGGCACGAGCCATGGTGGTATATATCCTCCCTGTATTGATTGTTGCCAATTTCATTCTTATGTTCTATTGGTTGATACGCAGACGTTGGTTTTTTGCCATCATTCCCTTGGTGACGATTCTGTGCTGTATTCCATATATGGGGACACTCGTTCAGTTCCATACTGTAGACCAAAAGGCTGCAGATGCCCAAAAGGGACTGAAGATTGCAACCTATAACGTAGCCCGATTCAACAGGGAGACCTCTGGGTTCCTGGCACAAGACATCCTGGCTGAAATGCGCAGGCAGAAAGTTGACATCTTCTGTATTCAAGAATATATGGAAACCAGTGGAGATATCAAGAACACCACCTCGTATAAAGATTATTTCCCATATGTAGCTATGGCAGGAAGAGATGTTGCAACATTTAGCCGTTATCCCATCAAACAAAGCAAGTCTTTCCTCTTCGATGATTCGGGACAAGCAGGTATGTGGACAGACATTGATGTCAACGGACAGATCATCCGTGTATTCAATGTCCACCTTCAGACTACGGGTATTAACAGAACCATGTACAAGGCAGGGAAGTTAGAGCAACAGGGCTTTGAGGTCAAGAAAAACCGGGTATTAGATGCTATCTATGGTAACTACTCACTGGGAATGATGTTCCGTGCTGCCCAAGCAAATATTATTGCTAACGAGCGTCGCTCTTCTACAAAACCATGTATCATCTGTGGTGACTTCAATGATGTTCCCTACTCTTATGTATATAATACCATGTTAGGTGATCTGGTCGACGGTTTCAAGGAATGCGGAACTGGTGGCTGGATGGGTACGTATAGGGGAAAGAAGAATGTACGTATTGACTATATCTTCCACGATCAGTCAATGGAAGGAATCACCTATTACAAGACAGACTTGACCTATTCCGACCACTATCCAGTATTCATGAAGATTGCACTGAAAGACTAATAAGGAAGTCCCAACCGATTTGGCTGGGACTTCTCTTTTTTATACTATTTTGAATCTTACCCTAAACGAGTGTTCACGCTCGTCCCAATTGGTACCGAGCATCTCAAAACGGCCAATCTGACTAGTAGAGCGTACGTGTTTCCCAATACAAGGACAGATATCATAGTCGCCAATGTGAACTAGGCGGATGGTTTCCGAGGCATCGTTTGGTAAACGATCAGCAGAGACTCCTTCTGGCAGGTTGTCTCGTGTCACGAACTCAAACGTAACAGGCAGGTCATCAGATATCAACTGATTCATTCGCCGCTCAATCTCCTTCTCTTCCTGACGAGTCGGTTTGTGGTCAACATAGAAACTCATCTTACTCTTCTTACGCTCGATGTGAGCACTGAAAGAACGCTCACAGCCAAACATCTGTATCATCGTTTGATTCAATAGATGCTCCGCCGTATGTGCAGGGGGGAACTCCTCTTTGTTGTGCTCGTTCAGAATATAGTCTTCCATCTTATACTTTCATCTTCAAAACACAGCCTCCCCTTGAATCCAGAGTTAGACGAACAGCGCTATCTGCCTTCAGTGTGATTTCCTCTTTTTCCTTCGTCAACAAGTCGGTAGCAACATATGTACCCTCCTTTACTTTCAGATATTCAAAGGCATGAGCCGGGAAGTTCACATCAATAGCAACGGCATAGTCATCGAAATTCACAGCCACCAGCAACAGGTCATGACCTGCCTGACGAAGGAACACATACTGACGTTCCAACTGTCCATTCACATACATCAAGTCGAAGAATACGCCTTCCCTGATCGCCTTCTCCTTACGTGCAATCAGCATCGTACGTTTATGGATATCAAAGAGTTGCTTCTCCTTGGTTGTCAGCTTCTTGGCTGCAGCACGACAAAGAGTGTCAATACTCCAATAGTCAAAAATAGTCGTACGCCCGTCATTACCACTAAAGCCTTCCTTGTCCATACCATGTTCACCATACTCCTCTGCTGCATATAGCATGAAAGGATTCTGTTGCATCAGCAACGAGGCCATCATGGCCGGAACACCTTTCACTGCATCTGCTGCAAAGAAATCGCTGGCAATACGCTGTTCGTCATGGTTCTCCAGGAAGTAAAGCATATGATCACGGATATCGTCCGTCTGCTGCCATGCACCACTAATAGCAGAAGCAGGAGCATGATGACAGATAACGGCACGCATGGTATCATACATTCCCACCTTGTCATAGAGCCAGTCGAAACCAGAAGCTATATAATGACGGTATTCATTAGGATTATACACCTCTCCCACAAAAATGATATTCTTGTATTTCTGTTTGACAATGGCGGTAGCATAAGACCAGAACTCTGCCGGTACCATCTCTGCCATATCACAACGGAAGCCGTCTATACCTTTGGATGCCCAGAACAAGAGGATATCCGTCATCTTCTTCCATGTATCAGGAATCGGCTCAAAATGACCAATTCCACCAGCATAGTAATCTACACCATAGTTCAACTTCACCGTCTCATACCAGTCATTCTTACCTGGGGCATTATCGAAATGGTCATTGCCTGTTGCCTTGGCAGGTTCCTCCATATAGGGTTCCTGTTCTCCATGATAGAGATCGAAATACGGCACGAAACGCTGACCAGGACAATAGTAGAAGTTATTGTTAACTGGATCAAAACCGCAGTCCGTATGGTCGTCCTCACCCAAATCTTTCACACCTACAGGTTTACAGACAGAGTGATACTGGCGCGCCACATGGTTGGGAACGAAGTCGATAATCATCTTCAAACCCGCCTCGTGGGTACGTGCTACCAACTGTTCGAACTCCTGCATGCGCTGGTTGACATTCATCGCCAGGTCTGGGTCGACATCATAGTAGTCGGTAATGGCGTAGGGAGAACCCGCCTTTCCCTTAACAACTGCAGAATGCTGACGGGGAATGCCATAAACAGAATAGTCTGTCACAGTAGCATGACGGATAATTCCCGTATACCATACATGACTGATACCCATTTGCGCCATTCCCTTCAGAACCTCAGGAGTGAAGTCTGCCATCTTTCCGCAGCCATTCTCCTCGATAGTTCCGTTCTCCTGACGCGTCGTGTTTCTATTCCCGTAAAGACGGGTAAACACCTGGTATATGATTACTTTATCTTTCAATTTTCAAGTCTTTATTACTCAATTCCGTGTGCAGATACTTCTTTGTTTATCTTAGCGATCATACCTTGCAGCGCCTTACCAGGACCACACTCAGTGAAGTCATCAGCACCATCGGCAATCATCGATTGTACGCACTGTGTCCAGCGAACACTGGAGGTAAGTTGTGCTATGAGGTTCTGCTTAATCTCGGCCGGGTCTGTATGGGGCTTACCGTCAACGTTCTGATAGACGGGGCACTTAGGAGTCTGGAACTCGGTAGTCTCGATAGCGGCCTGTAGCTCGTCCTTGGCAGGTTGCATCAGAGGTGAGTGGAACGCACCACCGACCTTCAGGGGCAACGCACGCTTGGCACCGGCAGCCTTCAGTTGCTCACAAGCCTCATTGATGGCCTCAACGTTACCGCTGATAACCAGCTGGCCAGGGTTGTTATAGTTGGCGCAGACCACGACGTTTCCCTCGCGGTTGATACCAGCGCAGATTTCCTCTACCTTTTCGTCGGGCAGGCCGATGATGGCAGCCATCGTGGATGGAGCAGCCTCACAAGCCTTCTGCATGGCCATAGCACGGGCATACACCAATTTCAGACCGTCCTCAAAGCTCAGGGCACCAGCAGCTACCAGTGCAGAGAACTCACCCAGCGAGTGGCCTGCTGTCATTTCTGGCTGGAACTTATCGCCCATACAGATAGCAGAGATGACGCTGTGCAGGAATACGGCAGGCTGTGTCACCTTCGTCTGTTTCAGGTCTTCGTCAGTACCCTCAAACATGATGTCCGTGATGCGATAGCCAAGAATATCATTAGCCTTCTCAAACAAATCTTTTGCTGTGTTGTTGTTGTCGTACAGGTCCTTACCCATACCTACGAACTGTGCTCCCTGTCCGGGAAAAACAAATGCTTTCATATTCAATAATTTAATAATGTGTCCAAATTTGTGTGCAAAGGTACAAATAAGTGAGTAAAATGCCAAATTTTGGAGCAAACATTTGGTGTTATCATAGATATTCCTTATCTTTGCAAGATAGATTCTACTAAATAACTAATAATAATTATGCTATCACAACAAGACTTAAAACAACTCGCCCAGAAGGGCATCAGTGAGGCTCAGATTGAGTATCAGCTCGGACAGTTTAAAACGGGGTTCCCATTTTTGAAGTTGGAAGCCGCCGCCAGTATCGAACACGGCATTATTGCTCCAGAGGAGACTGCCCGCAAGAAATTCATTGAGGCCTGGCAACAATACAAGGCCGAGGGCAAGCGGGTGGTGAAATTCGTACCTGCATCAGGTGCCGCTAGCCGTATGTTCAAGGACATGTTTGCCTTTGTGGATGCCGACTACGACGTTCCTACCACCGATTTCGAGAAGAAGTATTTTGACAACATCGAGAAGTTTGCCTTCTATGACGAACTCGATGCTGCTTGCCAGAAAAATGAGGGTAAAGGCATTAAGGCACTCATCGCAGAAGGTAACTACAAGGCCGTTGCTGCCAATATGCTGAAGGCCGAAGGACTGAACTACGGACAGTTACCCAAGGGTCTGTTGCTGTTCCACAACTATCCAGAAGGTCCTCGCACTCCTATGGAGGAGCACCTCGTTGAGGGCGCCCTCTATGCAGCATCAAATGGTGAGGCTCATGTGCACTTTACCGTCAGTCACGAACACATGGAGCTCTTCAAGGCCAAGGTGGCTCAGAAGGCCGACCTCTATGCCAAGAAGTATGGCATCAAGTACGACATCTCGTTCTCTGAGCAGAAACCCTCGACGGATACCGTTGCTGCCAATCCTGATGGAACGCTGTTCCGCAATTCAGATGGCTCCTTGCTGTTCCGTCCTGGTGGTCACGGAGCTCTTATTGAGAACCTCAACGAGATTGAAGCCGATGTCATCTTCGTAAAGAACATCGACAACGTGGTTCCCGACCGTCTGAAACCAGAGACCGTTGAGTGGAAACAAATCATCGCTGGTGTACTCGTTACCTTGCAGAAGAAGGCCTTCGATTATCTGCGCCTGTTGGATACTGGAAAGTACACTCACGAGCAGATTGAAGAGATGATTCGTTTCGTGCAACAAGACCTCTGCTGTCGCAAGGCAGACATCAAGGAGTTGGAGGATGCCGAACTGGTTATTTACCTGCGCAACAAGCTCAACCGACCCATGCGCGTGTGTGGTGTCGTAAAGAATGTGGGCGAGCCTGGTGGTGGTCCGTTCCTCACTTACAATCAGGATGGTACCGTCAGCCTACAGATTCTGGAGTCGTCACAGATTGACAAGTCGAACAAGGAGTATATGGAGATGTTTACCAAGGGTACGCACTTCAATCCCGTCGACCTCGTTTGTGCCGTGAAGGACTACAAGGGTAACGCCTTCGACCTGCCTAAATATGTTGACCCAACCACTGGTTTCATTTCTCAGAAGTCAAAGAGTGGCAAGGAGTTACAGGCACTCGAATTGCCCGGTTTGTGGAATGGTGCTATGAGTAATTGGAATACCATTTTCGTAGAAGTTCCTCTCGGCACCTTTAATCCTGTGAAGACAGTCAACGACCTGTTACGCGAACAACATCAGTAATTCTGAGCAATTAAAGAAGTTTAATGAATAATAAACTTTTAACGGTTGTTTTGTCATCCGCTATGATACTGACACTTAATGCCTGCCAGCAGAGTTCCAATGAGAATCCTCTGCTGGCAGAGAGTTCTATACCCTTTGGTGCACCTGATTTCAGTAAGATTCAAACGTCCGACTATTTGCCTGCCTTCGAGGCGGCAATGCAGCAGACGCGCGAAAACATTCAAGCCATCGTAGATTGCAAGGACCCGGCGACGTTCGAAAATACCATCCTACCTTTTGAGGACAGTAGTAAGTCGATAGTACGTGTCAGCAGCGTATTCTTTGCATTGGTTGAAGCCGATAAGTCTCCTGAACTCAGCGAGATTGAAAAGAAAGTGCAACCCATGTTGACAGACCTTCAGAACGAGATATCGTTCAACAAGCCTTTGTTCCAGCGTATCAAGCAAGTCTACGACAAACAGCACGATACGCTGACAGGCGAAGATCAGAAGTTGCTGGAGGAAATCTACAAGGGTTTCGTACGCAAAGGTGTCCTCTTGTCCGACGATAAGATGGCTCGCATGAAGGAAATCAACCTGCGCATCAGCGACCTTCAGCAGCAATGGGGCGATCTGCTTCAGGAGGCCACTAACGAGGCTGTTGTGTGGGTCGATAAGAAGGAAGACTTGTCAGGTATGAGCGATGCCGATGTGGCGCAGTGTCAGAAGGATGCAGAAAGTCGTGGTGGCAAGGCACCCTATGCCATCGTCATCATGAACACCACCCAACAGGCACCCCTTGCCTGTCTCGACAATCGTGACCTGCGCAAGAAGGTTTACGAGGCTTCGATTCATCGTGCCGACGGTACCAATCCGAAGTACAACACGTTTAAGATTGTCAGCGAGGTTGCCAAGCTTCGTGCCGACCAAGCTGAGCTGATGGGCTATCCCTGCTATGCAGCCTACTCGCTCGACAACACGATGGCGAAGACGACGGACAACGTCAACAACTTTCTGAAGAATCTGGTCTATGCATACAAGGCCAAGGCCGATGCTGAGACGAAAGCTATAGAGGCCTTTGCCCACGATGCTTCTCTCACCTCAAACCCCTTACCTCTCACCTCTCAGTTGGAGCCCTATGATCGCTTCTACTATTCTGCCAAGATGAAGAAGGCCATGCTGGACATCTCTGACGACGAGGTGAAGCCGTATTTCAACGTCGATAGCGTGTTGATGAATGGTGTGTTCTATGCCGCCAATCGCGTCTATGGCCTGACCTTCAAGGAGCGTAAGGACATTCCGACGTATCATCCCGATATGCGCGTGTTTGAGGTCATCGACAAAGACGGGAAAAGTCTCGCACTCTTCTATGGCGACTACTATCGCCGCCCGTCTAAGCGTGGTGGTGCGTGGATGGATGCCTTTGCCGAACAGAGTCACCACTGGAATCAGAAACCTATCATCTTCAACGTCTGCAACAACGCCAAAGCCCCTGACGGAAAGCCTTCGCTGCTGACGTGGGACGAGGTGACGACGATGTTCCACGAATTCGGACATGCCCTACACGGCATGCTCTCCAACTGCAACTATAAGAGTTTGGCAGGCACCAACGTCTATCGCGACTTTGTGGAGATGCCCTCGCAGTTCAACGAGTCGTTTGCCTCCATTCCCGAGGTGTTCGATCACTATGCACGCCACTATGAGACCAACCAGCCCATGCCTGCCGAACTGAAGGAACGCATGCTCAAGAGCATCAATTTCCAGTCGGCCTACGCTCTGGGAGAAAACCTCGCAGCATCCTCGCTCGATATGGCTTGGCACATGCTGGCTTCGAAGGACGTGCCGACACCCGACAAATGTGCTGAGTTTGAAACCAAGGCCCTGACGCAGTATGGTATCCTCGATGCCCAGATTCCGCCTCGCTACATGACCAGCTACTTCAATCACGTTTGGGGTGGCGGCTATGCCGCTGGCTATTATAGCTATCTGTGGACGGAAGTGCTAGCTGTCAACGTCGCCGACACATTTACCAAACTGGGAGCCCTGAAACCAGAGACTGGTCAGGCTTTCCGTGACAAAATCCTGAGTCGCGGAAATACAGGCGACCTCATGCAGATGTTCACCGACTTTACAAGTATGAAACAGCCCGATGCCTCAGCCATTCTGAGAGTTCGCGGGTTATAGTTTCTGAAAATAAAATTAAAGATTAGATTTTATACTTTTTCTTCTCATGGGTGGCGCGTTGTGGAGTTCCCGACATGCCACCCATATTTGGTGACTTCACGCCACGATAACCATTCCAGCGCTGCATGATTTTATCGACATAACCAGCTGTCTCGCTGCCTCGCATATAGCCGTATTTCACGACGGGGTCATTATAGTACTCTGGTTGGGCAAGCAACAGGATATAATGACTGACATCCGTCCAACGCTGTGGATCACGCCCATTCTTACGAGCCAGCGCCATCGCATCACGAACATGGTTGGCACCACCGTTATAGGCAGCAAGGATGAACTTAATGCGCTCCTGCTGGTTGCGGATATCCGAGAACGTATGGTCGAGTTCGCCAATGAGCTTTGCAGCTGCTGCGATACTCTTTTCCGGATTGAACATATCCGAACGTGCCAGACCCAAATGGTCTGCCGTCGTCGGCATGATTTGCATGAGTCCGCATGCTCCCGCCCACGAACGAGCCTGTGGGTCAAAGGTTGATTCCTGATAACACTGGGCTGCCATCAACCGCCAGTCCCAACGGATATGCCGGCAATACTGCTGGAACAATGCATCATAATGGGAAATGACACCACCCTTGGCATTCAGCATCGGCGCATAGACACGACGCTTCACAGAACGGGAAGACAACAGATAGTCTTCCTCTTTCTTTACCTCGTCGAACAACTGCGGACGATACCATTCCTGTAAGGCTTTCGCCAACTGCGGCTTGTTCTCCCCTATCTCCCATGCCAACTGCTTCGCCTTCGGATGATTACGAAAAAGAATCACGTCAGCATCGGAATTATGAAGACGCCGCACCATCTCGGCAGAGTCACGACATACTTCCACACGCAAACTGACACCAATCTTCTGGGCAAACCGCTGACAGAGCATATATTCCGTTCCAAGGTGCTTGCCACGATAGTCGTAATACGTCTCTGGTCCCGTGACGGCAAGGGCTATCAACTCACCATTATTGACTATCTGCTCTAAATCGAAGTCGGAAGAACCCGTTTCCGTATTCGCTTCCGTCTCAACCTCGTCCCATGGAGTCATCGGCTGTTGCTTCTTCTGAGAACAGGAAGACAGCACCAGAAACAGCGCGATAAGTTGAATATATATACTCTTTTGCGTCAATTTCTTTGAAATTTGGGTGCAAAAGTAATCATTTTCTTGCAAATATGGTGAGAAATGCGTAATTTTGCAACCTAAATTTAGAAAATAAGGTATGTTAAGAATAGCTGTACAGTCAAAAGGTCGTCTGTTTGAAGACACCATGAACCTGCTCGCAGAGGCAGACATCAAGGTTAGTTCTGGACGACGCACCCTCTTAGTTCAGTCAACCAATTTCCCGTTGGAAGTGCTTTATCTCCGTGACGACGACATCCCACAGAGCGTAGCCTCAGGTGTGGCCGACATCGGTGTGGTTGGTGAGAATGAGTTTGTTGAGCGCAACGAAGATGCAGAAGTAGTCTCTCGTCTGGGTTTCTCCAAATGCCGTTTGTCCCTGGCCATTCCCAAGGAGATTGACTATCAGGGCGTTGAGTGGTTCAACGGCAAGAAGATAGCCACCTCCTACCCCAACATTCTCCGTCAGTTTATGACAGAGAAAGGCATCGACGCCGAAATCCACGTCATTACCGGCTCTGTGGAAATCAGCCCGGGCATCGGTCTTGCCGACGGTATCTTCGACATCGTCAGCAGTGGTTCTACCCTCGTGAGCAACAATCTCCGCGAGGTAGAGGTCGTGATGCAGAGCGAGGCTTTGCTCATCGGACATAAGGGAATGACGCAGGAGAAACGTGACATTCTGGAGCAGATGCTTTTCCGCTTCAAGGCCGTAAAGGATGCTGAGGACAAGAAATACGTCCGCATGAACGCCCCCAAGGCTCGCCTGCAGGAAATTATCAATGTACTGCCTGGTCTGAAGAGTCCTACCATCATCCCCCTCGCCGACGAGGAATGGTGCTCAGTGCATACCGTTCTCGACCAGAAACGCTTCTGGGAAATCATCGGAAAACTGAAAGAGATGGGGGCACAGGGTATTCTGGTGACTCCAATCGAAAAGATGATACTTTAGGAGTTAAGGAGTTATGAAAATATATAAAAATCCTACGAAAGACGTGTGGGATGAGATTATCGCTCGCCCACGCCTTGACCTGACGAAACTGAATGCCACCGTCTCCAGCGTCCTTGCCGACGTGAAACAGCGGGGCGATGCAGCCGTAAAGGAGTATGAGGAGAAGTTCGACAAGGCTGTTCTGACTTCCCTTGCCGTCACCGAACAGGAGATGGACGAGGCAGAACAGTTAATCAGTAACGAACTGAAAGACGCCATCATCCTGGCTCATCATAACATTAAGGTGTTCCATATCTCCCAGCGTTTCGTAGGACAGAAAATCAAGACACAGGAAGGGGTGACTTGCTGGCAGAAGAGTGTCGCCATCGAGAAGGTCGGACTCTATATCCCTGGTGGTACTGCCCCACTCTTCTCTACCGTCCTGATGCTCGCCACACCTGCCAAGATTGCTGGCTGTAAGGAGATTGTGCTCTGTACACCTCCCAACAAGGAGGGTAAGGTGAATCCTGCCATCCTCTATGCCGCCCGTGTGGCTGGCGTCAGCAAGATATTTAAGGCTGGCGGTGTACAGGCCATCGGTGCAATGGCCTATGGAACAGAGTCGGTACCCAAGGTCTTCAAAATCTTTGGTCCTGGCAACCAATATGTGATGGCTGCCAAACAACAGGTCAGTCTTGATGATGTGGCTATCGATATGCCGGCAGGACCATCAGAGGTCTGTGTCTTGGCTGACGAGAGCGCCAATGCCGAGTTTGTAGCTGCCGACCTGTTGTCACAGGCTGAGCACGGAATCGACTCACAGGTATTGCTCATCACTACCTCTGAAAGCAAGCTTGAAGAAGTGCAGAAAAAGGTTGATAAACAACTTGAAGTTTTACCACGTAAAGATATGGCTTTTAAAGCTTTAGAAAATAGTCGCTACATACTCGTCAACTCTTCTGAAGAGATGATAGATCTCTCCAATCGCTACGCTCCTGAGCACCTGATTATCCAGACGAAGGATTACGAGCAGATGGCAGAAAAGGTCATCAACGCAGGTAGCGTATTCCTCGGAGCCTATGCCTGTGAGAGTGCCGGCGACTATGCCAGCGGCACCAACCACACGCTTCCCACTCACGGTTATGCGACGGCTTATAATGGTGTGAATCTCGACAGTTATTGTCGCAAGATCACCTTCCAGCATCTCACCGAGGAAGGCATCCGTCATATCGGTCGTGCCGTAGAACTGATGGCAAAGGCAGAACAACTCGATGCCCACAAGAATGCGATGAGCGTTCGTATCAAATCCCTCGCCAAATAACCCCAATAATTTCAATAAGCCCATCAACCCATGAAGCCCTTAGAGCAGTTAGTCAGAAAAAACATCTGGAGTTTAGCACCCTATTCATCAGCCCGTGACGAATACTCGGGCAAGGAAGCACATATTTTCCTCGATGCCAACGAGAATCCCTATGGAGCCCCCTTTAACCGTTATCCTGATCCCCTGCAGCGGGAACTGAAGAAACAGATTTCCAAGGTCAAGGGCATTCCTGCAGAGATGATTTTTCTCGGCAACGGTAGCGACGAGGCCATCGACCTGCCCTATCGCATCTTCTGCGAGCCCGGCAAGGATAATGTAGTGGCTATTGAACCTACCTACGGCATGTATAAGGTGTGTGCCGACATCAACGATGTGGAGTATCGCCGTGTGTTGCTTGACAATAACTTCGACTTCAAGGCTGCTGATTTGCTCAAGGCGTGCGATACCTATACAAAGATTATCTGGCTCTGTTCACCCAACAACCCCACAGGCAACTCACTCAACCGCGACGAGATCATCAAGGTTATCGAGGGTTTCGAGGGTATCGTCATCGTCGACGAGGCATACAGCGATTTCGCCCAACAGCAGACGGTCCGTATGGAACTGACGAAATACCCCAACCTCATCGTGCTCAACACCATGAGTAAGGCATGGGCACTGGCAGGTATCCGCCTGGGTATGGCGTTCGCATCGCAGGAGATCATCTCCATCTACAATAAGGTGAAGTATCCGTACAACGTCAACCAGCTCACCCAGCAGCAGGCTTTGGAGGCGCTGAAAGACCCCTATGAGGTTGACAAATGGGTAAAGACCCTGCTTTCCGAGCGCAGCCGTTTGATGCAGGCTTTCTCCGAACTGCCTATCTGCGTGGAGGTTTACAAGACGGATGCCAACTTCTTCCTGGCTAAGATGACAGATGCCCAGAGTATTTACGACTATCTGGTCGACAAAGGCATCATCGTCCGCAACCGTTCTCGCATCCAGCTTTGCAACAACTGTCTGCGTGTCACCATCGGCATGAAGAGTGAGAACAACGAACTGCTTGCCGCTTTACGGCAATATTAATGGAGCGTCTTTGGAACAAGAACTACATCAAGGTGATGACAGCCAATTTCTCGCTGTTCTTCGCCTTTTATTTGCTCACCCCGCTACTGCCCCTCTATCTGAGTGAGACGTTCGGGGCGACCAAGGATGTCATTGGACTTGTGCTGTCGGGCTACACCATCACCGCCCTCCTCTTCCGCCCGTTCAGCGGTTATTTCGTCGATTCCTTCCCCCGCAAGCAAGTACTGATGGTCAGTTTTGCCGCCTTTGCCATCTTCTTTGCCGGCTATCTGGCAGCAGGCACCCTCCTGCTCTTTACCATAGTCCGCACGTTGCATGGCGGACCCTTCGGCGCCCTGACCGTTGCCAACTCCACCGTTGCCATCGATGTTCTGCCGTCATCGCGTCGCAACGAGGGTATCGGCTACTACGGACTGAGCAACAACCTTGCAATGGCAATAGCCCCTACCTTTGCCATCTTCGTCTATGCCGAGACCCATAACTTCCAGCTCCTGTTCTGGCTCGCCTTCGCTATTGCCACCTTCGGCTGGATAGTTGATGCGACAATAGAAGTAAAAGGTAAGAAGGCAGATGTCAGCCATCAGCCAACAGCCATCAAACCTCGCAAGCTCTCCCTCGACCGTTTCTTCTTGAAAAACGGCTGGCTGTTGGGCATCAATATGGTATTCTTCGGATTCTGTTTCGGAGTGCTGAGCAACTACCTCGCCATCTATGGCAAGCAAGTGATGGGTATCACAGGCGGCACAGGCACGTGGTTTATGCTCTGTTCCATCGGACTCATCCTCTCGCGGTTGCAAGGCGGCAAGGCACTCCGCAAAGGACTGCTCACTCACAACGCCTCCGAAGGCATGGTCATCTCATTAGTAGGCTACACCTTATTCATATTAATGCCTACCTTGGGTGGGAGCAAATTCTTCACTCTTCACTCTTCACTCTTCACTTCCATAGGCTACTATGGTTCTGCCATCTTGATTGGCTTGGGCAACGGCCATATGTGGCCAGCCTTCCAGAATATGATGATATCGATGGCGCATCATAACGAACGGGGTACAGCCAATTCCACCATTCTCATCTCTTGGGACATCGGTATGGGACTCGGTATCCTTGCTGGCGGAGCCATTGCCGAGCACTTTGGCTATACCACCGCCTTCTGGACTGTTACCGCCATGAACGCCACGGGTGTCCTCCTCTATTTCCTCAAGACCCGCCAGTTCTTCCTTGCCCGGCGAATCGAATAACTCGTTCTTCTTAGGAAACCCTGATACACATCATGGTGAGGTCGTCGTTAGGCTCGGCGCCGTTGCGATGACGCTCCACCTCAGTCTTCAGTGTGTCGATGACCTGCTGGGCGGAGTCGAAATGCGTGGTGCGCAGGATGTCCAGCAAGCGGTCGTCGCCAAACTGTTCCTGCTGACGGTTCTCCGCCTCGTTCAGTCCATCCGTATAGATGAACATTGGACGACCTTTGATACTGTCTATCTCTTCACCCTCGTATTCCAGTCCGGGCCACAATCCGATAGGTGCATTAGGAATCATATCCAGGAAGTCGCCATGATGCTCCCCACCGCCAATGACAGGCGGGTTATGACCTGCGTTGCAGAAATCGAGATGTCCAGTTGTCAGGTCGATGAGTCCGAGGAAGAAGGTAACAAACATACTCGTCTCGTTATCGTCGCCCGAGAGGGCGTCGTTCATGCGGGTGCATATCTCTGCCGGCATCATCTGCTGGGCAGCCAGCGTGCGGAACAGTCGTGTGGCCTGTGCCATGAAGAGCGAGGCAGGTACACCCTTACCTGACACGTCACCCAAGGCAAAGTACAGCTTGTCGCCGATGAGCACATAGCCGTACAGGTCGCCACCCACCTCTTTCGCAGGGGTCATCGAGGCAAACATGTCCAGCCCCTCATAGTCTGGGAACTGGCTGGGCACCATCGACATCTGGATATCGCGGGCAATACGCAACTCACTCTCTATGCGCTCCTGTGCAGCCTTCATCTCAGCCAGTCGCTTGGCAGCACGGCGACGCACCAGCGTGTAGATGACGAAGAAGATGGTGAGCAGGACGATGGCCACGATCAGTCCGACGATACGCTGGTGCTGTATCTTGGCCTTCTGTTCCGCTATCTCCCGTTCCTTGCCCTGTGTGTCGTAGATGGTAGCCATCTTAATGGCATCATTTTCGCGTTGTTTCGCCAGCACCATCGGATAGTTCTCAGCCACCTGTTCAGCCACATAGAGTGCCGTGTCTTTGCGTCCTGCACCCACATTGGCACCGATTTTATTGGTGTACAATATCAAGTTGTCGAGCGTCAGTTCCATCTTGCTGTCGTGTATAAAACGGTCCAGTACCGCCAGGTTGTCGGCAGCCTCGGCATATCGGTTATGCTGCAGCAGGTAGTTAGCCAGATAGATGTGTCCGAAGTCCGATTGTCCTATATCCAGTTTCTTATACTCTTCCAATATCTTCTCGGCCTCGTCCGTTCTGTTGTGATAATCGCAGACATCCAGACGGTTGAAATACGAGGAGATATATTGGCGCTGCACCATGTCCGGATGCTCTTTCTCTGCAATACGCTTGTATTCCGGCAACAAGGCCCTATGGCGTTCCAACCAGGGCTCAGCCTCTTCCACCTTGTTCTCGTTGAAATAGAACGTGGCGATGTTGTTATACACGTCGATGGCACAATTCACGGCGGCTCCCGTTGTGTCCTCAGCCAGCCACGCCTCGCATTCGGCACCCACGCGGTCAAACAGTTCCTTAGCCATCTTCTCCTTACCCAGTCGCAGGTTACCCGTCGCCAGTATGTTACGCATGTAAATCTGCGAAGCACGTTCCGTATAACCTATCGAGTCAATGGTGGAAAGAATGGGAATCACCTTTCTCACCATCAATTCGAACTCGCCCTTGTTGACAAGCAACTTGCAAAGGTCCTCGCCAGCCACCTGATAGCACCAGTAGTCCTCGCTCCCAGCCTCCTCTATCACGCGGTAGAAGCACTCAAGGGCCTTGTCCGACTCGCCCATCCGCCTATACGTCTTTCCGCGATAGAAGTCCGCACGCGCCTGGCTCAGTGCATGCTTACCTTCCAGACTGTCCAGCAATACCAGCACCACGCTGTCGCCAGCCTCCTTTCTCGCATTCTGATACAGCGTGTCGGCCTGTGTGTACGTCTTCTCACACGGCTTCAACTCCCGTTTACCCTTGCTGCAACCCGCAAGCATCGATACTGTTAATAAACACACCGTCGTCGTAACAACGACAGCCATCATGTTTAAGGTTAAGATTGATTTTCGCATATCCTATATTTTGTATTGGTAATTCTGTCACATGTTCAGGGGAGAGTCATTCCTCCGCCATCACACCGCTGAAGCTGATGGGGTCCCGCTGTTTTGAACGGACATCAATCGTGGCGCTGCCATTATCGAAGATACCCAGCTGATACTCGTAAGTATCCTCTTCGTTTGTCACGCCAAAGGTCACAATGGTCTGCCCCTTGGCATCCTTCGTCACCGAATAACGCTCCATCACCGCCACGAAGTTCAGGCCCTTCCCGCCGCCATAAGGCACCTGATAGGCTCTCCCTATATACGGCAGATACGACACCAGCGTATCCCCCCTCACCTCCAGCGAGTAGTCACCTGACACATTCTTAGCAGGTCCTCGTTGCGGATACATCATCTGCACGTCAATCGTATAATGCCTGTCAGCCAAAGCCTTCTCCACAGCCTGGGCTGTTGCCTTCCGCTGTGCCTCCTTCTCCGCCGGCGTCAGTGTACTGCACCCCATCAAGGCGAGCACCACCGTCATTCCTATCCACTTCCTCATAAATTTCAGTTTATATTGCTTGCAAAGATACGGAAAAACGAGAGAAAAGCCAAATATATTTGAGCTTTTCCGAGTGCAAAGTAGCTTCGACGAAGTCAAAGGTCCAATAACCCTGCCTTATTGAGCAATAAGCGGCCTCTGCTGAGAAATAGTCGTTCCTTATTCCAAAATAACGATATTATCTTCCCTCATTTCTTCCTAAGCCTTTATTTTGAGGTTAATCGCGATTTTCACCCTCACCCTTCACTCAAAAGCTTTGAAACCACTTTGAGTAAAGGGATTGGAAAGCGTGAGGGGTGCTCCTGACCCCTCACTGACCCTTCACTCACCCCTCACTTAAATTGATAATACACTACTTTGCTAAAAAGGAAAACGACATTAGGAAAAAAGTTCGTACTATTAATGCAAACTATCCTTCCGACGGGTTCGGACTCCAAGTCCGCAGCCTACGGACTCAAAGTCCGCACCCTACGGAATAAGACGGACAAAGGTCAAAACGAGACACACAAAGAGTGAGGGGTCAGTGAGAGGAGAGTGAAGGGTTAATGCAACCCCTCACTCTCCCCTATCCTTTTGTACATCGGCATTCCGCCCCTCTAGAGTGAAGGGTGAGGGGAAATATAGAAATTATCCGAATGAGTCGTAGGGATAGTCTCAATGAGCCATAGAAACTATCTGAATGAAGCAAAGGTGACAGGAGTAACCCCGGAAGCGGAAGCGATCCAAACTAAGTAGAGGTGAGAGGTAAGAGAAGTAAGAAAAGAAAGAAGGCTCCCGATGTGGGGGCCTTCTTGATTGTTTTTTGTTTGATGTTTATTCTGTTTTCCTTGCTTCGCTAGCCATGATGATGGACACCATCTTCACGATGTCCGTCACGTTGATCTCGCCATCGCCTGTCAGGTCGGCAGCCGCCTTGTTGAAGTTGGCAGGATTCTTCTCCATGATGTAGTTCACCGTTGCCACGATGTCGGTCACATTTACGAGTCCGTCACCATTGGCATCGCCCTGAATATAAGATGGGGCAACGACAACGGGCATCTTATCCACAAAGGTGGCGCTCTCTGCCTTGAGGTAGGCCTGATAAGGCGTCAGGGCTGTAGCCTCCGTCACATGCACGAACTGGCCAGCATCGTCGCCGCTGGTGGCATAGACATAGTATTGCTCATCGGCGGTAGAGTTCAGATTCACTTTTTTATACGTACCTACCAAAGCAGAATTTCCTGCTGCACGACGAGATGTGGCGGATGAAGAAGGAGTGGCGACTGGTTTCACCTCTACCAATCCAAATTGCAGTTTACCTGTTGCACCCTTCAGGACATACGGCTTGTTGGCCTCTGTAGAAGTGACGGCAACAATCTCCGCCTGGTCGTCACGGATAGTCTTAAACTCATAGAACGAACCCACCTTCTGGGCAGCATCCTCTTTGAGGCCGAACGGCAGATATACCGTGCAGCCGTTTTCACCATAGGCAGAGAAGTTACGGTCCATATTCAACACCTTCGCTATGAAAGTCACAGGTGTCTCAAACGACTTGTCTTTGTCAGACATCACCATTTCCTCACATACCGAGCCTATCACCACATTCTGCGAACTCAGAGTCCTGGTGCTTCCTGGCGGAACACATATCAACGTATTGGCAGGAATATACAGCCAAGGATAATTAGAGCGCATCAATGTCGTAACGATACTTGTCTTAGAAAGGTCTATATATGTCACCTCCTTATTCTGCAAATCTTCAAAGGCAGAAAAATTAATACTGTTTATATCCGGATCGTCAATGATGATATGACCGTCCTGGAGTGCAGCATTCACCATTTCTTTCGTCAACTGCTTTCCATTCTCAGGTTTTTGCGGAGCTTCATCCACAGTATTTGCATTAACCTTGAGACCCCTGATCTCAGTCGTCGTCGTTTCCTTTCGTCCTGGTGCACGACGGGAACCTGAAACGGCTTTCGTGGAGTTGAAGATCATCACATAACAAGATTTTGTAATCGCATAGGGAATCTCATATACTTTGAAATCCGTCTTGGCATCACTGAAAGTAGAGGCTTTACTATTGTATTCGCCCATCATCACATTCAATACACCAGTATCATTGGTTCTCGCCTCAACCCTGATAACACCGGTACCGGCAGGTAATTTGAACGTTATGCCAGGGAAGCTCTTGGCATAGTCTTCCGAACCAGGAGTAATGTCACCCCACCCTATTTTACTAATAACATTACTGACTTCCCATGCTTGTATGCTGGAGTTCAAGGCTACTACCTTGCCGTCGGCAGCTATGATGCTTTCATCGTCTATATATCCGTCCTTATCACCTGGAAGTGTATACAGGACATTGTTTACTTCACAACCAACCTTCAACTGCGCGGTGGTCTTATCTTGGATATCCTCACCAATACCCTGACCGGAAGCACCGTTCAAGTTGACTTCCATGTGATCTTTGTCAACAATAGGAGTCAAGACAACACAAACGCTTACAAGATTATACCCACCCTCTTGAGACATGTTTAACGACAGTCCTGATCCGTAATAAAAGGTATCGAAACCAGAGAAAGCCTCCGATGCGCTACTTAAATTACCGGCGGTACACGTGTACAGCAATGAGCCTGGCGATGATGCATCCGTCATGAAGAACATACCTATATCCGCAGACTCGTTGACAATAGCCTTGGTATTGTTCTGCATCTTATTCTCGCCTTTCAAGAAGAGCCTAAAACGATTCTCTGACACCTCATTCATCTCACCTATGGTAATCTTGGCAATATCTGCATTGTCCAGTGTCAGCATATTGACGCCATCATATTGGACGGTAGGTATATTCTCGTTCAGAATATTATCCATGTTGTCATCCGTAACGGCAATATCTGTACCGTCATTCGTTGTAATCGTAATACCATACTCACTTTCATAAGTGAGCGTAATACTATATACAACTGTCGATATCCAACTTAAAAAATTGTTTCCTGAAATATAGAAATAAACAGTACCTGCAGCATCTCTGTTAAGATTAAAGGTGTAGTCTTTCGTCGTAATCGAACTCACACTGCCATCATAGTTCCTATTGATATCTGTCATCTCTTGTGACTGAACATCGCTATAGATGGTGATCGTAGAATACGACTGGTCACCGGCACCTGCGTTGATGGTCATTTTCACATTGGCAGGAAAAATCTTTTCAGAGACTAGTTGCAACTTTGTTCCATAATTCAGGAAGATGCCTTTGCCATCCCTATAATCGATTTCACCGTCCTCATACAATACCTTCCATCTCGAGCCGTCTTCACAATAGGCATAATAGGCATCATCCTCATAATACAAAGAGCTGAAGACACAGGTACGTGTAAATGTCTTGGCAACCGTGCTTTCTGCAAAGAGAAAACCACAGACAATCAGCAAGAAGCTTTTTAATGATATCGTGATATGATTCTTCATATCTTCATCAGTTTTCTTATTATTAGTTACCATCTTTCATGATGATGGACACCATCTTGACGATGTCCGTCACGTTGATTTCGCCATCGCCTGTCAGGTCGGCTGCCGCCTTGTTGAAGTTTGCAGGATTCTTCTCCATGATGTAGTTCACCGTAGCCACGATGTCGGTCACGTTCACAAGACCATCACCATTAGCGTCGCCCTGGATATAAGAAGGAGCAACGACAACGGGCAGCTTATCCACAAAGGTGGCGCTCTCTGCCTTGAGGTAGGCCTGATAAGGCGTCAGGGATGTAGCTTCCGTCACATGCACGAACTTGCCGGCATCATCGCCGCTGGTGGCATAGACATAGTATTGCTCATCGGCGGTGGAATTCAGGCTTACGGTATTATAGGTACCTACCAACGAGACATCTCCGGCTGCACGACGGGAAGTGGCGGAAGAAGAAGGAGTGGCGACGGGATTTACACCCACCATCTCTAACTGCAACTTACCCGTAGCGCCCTTCAAGATATACGGCTTGTTGGCCTCTGTAGAAGTGACGGCAACAATCTCCGCCTGGTTGTTACGGACAGTCTTGAACTCATAGAACGAACCCACCTTCTCGGCGGTCTGTTCGTTGAGACCAAACGGCAGGAATACCGTGCAGCCATTTTCACCATAGGCCGAGTAGTCACGTTCCGTCTTCAACACCTTAGCCAGGAAATACTTGGGGGTATCAAACGCCTTGTCCGTCTCAGACAGCACCAATTCATGGCATACCGAGCCAACCACCACGTTCGGAGAATTCAGCGCTGCAGTGCATCCAGCCGGCACACAAATCAATGTTTTGGCAGGAATTCCCTTCCACATATTATAGGTACGAACAACCGATTGTCTGAGACTTGTCTTTGAGAGGTCTATATAAGTCACCTCTTTATCCTGCAAGTCTTCAAAAACAAGCACATTCATATCGTTTATTTCCGGATCGTCAATGATGATATGACCGTCCTGGAGTGCAGCATTCACCATTTCTTTCGTCAGTGTCTTTTTATTCTCAAGTCTTAGCGGAACATCGTCTATTGTATTGGCATTGATTTTGATACCCCTGATTTCCGTCGTCGTCGTTTCCTTACGTCCTGGTGCACGACGGGAACCTGAAACCGGTTTCGTGGTGTTGAAAATCAGTACATAACGGTCGTCTGTACACGCATAAGGAATCTCATATTCCTTGAATTCCGTCTTGGCATCATTGAAAGTAATGGGTTCCTGAGAGAAGTCACTGAACAGCACATTCAGCACACCTGTTTCATTGGTCCTTGCCACAATCTTGATAACACCAGTACCTGCCGGGATTTTGAAAGTCAAGCCATGAAATCTCTTGGCATATTCTTCTGAGCCAGGAGCAATGTCCTTCCACCCTAAATAATTGGCAGCATCAATAGCCTTATTTCTAACCATGCTGGAGTTTATGGCAATAATCTTACCGTCGGCAGCCACGACGCTCTCGTCGTCAATATAACCATCCTTTTCGTGTGGGAGTGTATAAAGAATGTTGTTGACCTCACAACCCGCCGCCAATTGCTCGGTAGTCTTGTCTTGGATATCCTCACCAATACCCTGTCCGGAAGCACCGTTCAGGGTGACTTCCATATGATCCTTGCTGACAATAGGAGTCAGCACCACCCTCACGTCTACAATATCACGAGTGTCTTCCTTCGTCAATACGGCAGCCAAGGGGTTAGTAATATAAAGGGTAAATCCCTGGAAAGCATCATTCGCCTTAGTCAGGTTACCAGCAGTACAGATATATTGGAGCGAGCCAGATGGTCTTGCATTAGTATACATATACATTCTTATTGGTCCTCCATTGTTGACTATAGCCTTCGTATTGTTCTGGATCTTATTCTCGCCTTTCAACTGCAAATTGAATTCGCTACCCAGTCCGTTGACTTCCTCAATCGTTATCTTGCCTATATTGGCATTGTCAAGCGTAAGCTGGTCTATACCATCAAACATGACGGTAGGTATATTCTCACCCAAGACATTGTCTTTATTGTCGTCCGTGACAGATATTTGGTTACCTTCAAGGGTCGTGATTGAAATACCATAGTCACTCTCATAGGTAACCGTAATACTGTAAACAAGGAAATACGTGTAACCAAAATTGCTGCCGCCCAAGGAAACCTGAATATTATTTGCCTGGTTACGGTTAAGGTCCAGCGTATAGTTATGGGTTGTGATGGAGCTGGGTGAGTCATAATAACTCGTATTGATGCCATACATGCTGACCGACTGGCCATCAGAAGAAATGATCAAATCTGACCCAGACTGGTCGCCGGCACCAGCATTGATTTTCAGGGTGGCGGTCCCTGGGTATATCTTTTCTGACGTAAACGTCAACCTAGAGCCTCCCCTCATGAAAATACCATAGTATTCTTCATAAGTGGGAGATTCACCATCATAGGTGACTTTCCATCGCGAACCGTCTTCACAATAGGCATAATAACCATCATCCTCATATTCCAAATAATTGAATACGTATTGCTTGGTGTATGTCTTGGCGCCTGCATTTTGAGCCAAGAACAAGCCACAGACAAGAAGCAAGAGGCTCTTTATAAACGTGTAGTGATTCTTCATAAGCTTCTAATGGGGGAAAAAAAGAAGGTGGTTTGGAACCCCAAGCCACCTTCATAGGAAATTACATCGGCAGGGTCAGCACGAAACGGGCGCCCTTGCCTGTGTTGGTCGTGTCGAGCACCAGGTCGCCACCTAAGCGACGGGCAATGTTGCGGGCGAAGGTAAGACCAAGTCCCTGACCGTCGAAATAGCTGTTAAGCTTAACAAACGGTTCGAAGATATGCTCAGCCTCGTTCTCAGGAACGCCCATACCAGTATCCTCTACGGTATAAGTCACTTTCGACTCCTGCAGGTCGGCATCGACATTCAGGGTCACGGAACCATCGGTCGTGAACTTCTTGGCATTGTCGAGTACCAATGCGAGGGCGTGAGCGGCCTGTTTCTGATTGGTATGCAACATAGATGCGGCCTGTGGACTGACTTTCATCTCGAAGGCGAAATACTCACACTTATCGATGTCGGACTCTGCGACAGCCTGTTTTGCCACCTGCTCGGCAACGATATTGTCGTTGCGCTCGAGAGCAGCGTCCGAATCCATCTCGTTGATGTCCTGAATCTTAAGAACCATACCCGTCAGACGAGCTGCAACAGCGGGATCGAGCTTGTCGACCTCAGCAACCATCTCTTGAACGACCTGCTGGAAATACTCTTTGTTGACGCGGAGGGTCTCTGCATTTCCGGCACTGGCAGCCTGCAGTTCCTTGTTCTGGTTCTCAAGGAATGCATTACGCTCTTCCAGCTTACGACTGTTCTCCTCCATCTTGTCGTAGAGGTCAAGGGCCTGTTCATAGCCCTGTCCCACATTCTCGAAGTTCTTCTCCAGACTGCGGTAGTCTTCCAACAACTGCTGTTGCTCGTCTACGCGACGCTGGTAGTCACGGAGCAGTGACTCCTGCTCATTGGCCTGGTCACGAGTTCCCTTGACCTGAAAATACAAGGCAACGGAAAGGACGGCAACGACTAATGCTAATGCAATAATAACCCAAATCATAGCGGTTTAATCTTTTTTCTGCTCTACTTTCATGAATTTGGTAAATCCTGTCATATTCAGGACTTTATAAATCTCAGGATTCACGTTCGTCATCTTGAACTGACCCTTCTGCTGCATAACAGTACGCATCGTCTTCTGGATAACACGCAGACCGGAACTTGCCATGTAATTCAGCTCCGTGCAGTCCATCTCAAGGTCTACACCGCCGTCAGCCAATGCCGGCTCAATCTCACGTTCAAACTCACCAGCATTCATGGTGTCAATACGCTGTCCTGTCTTAATAATGGTCTTACCATTCTCTTTGATAATCTGTGTCATAATTCTTTTATTTTTTAATTGTTATACTTATTTTCATTAATACTTAAATGTCCTTCTTCATCGTCAACAGGTTTTTGCCCTCCAGACGCTGATAAGTGACTTCGTTCATGATGTTCTTGACGATAAAGATGCCCATACCGCCCAAATCACGTTCGGCAGGGTTGACATCCGTATCAGGATCTTCGCTCAGAGTAGGATCGAACTCCCTTCCGCGGTCACTCAGGACGAAAGTGAGTTCCTTTCCTTTGGTTTCAGCCTTCAATTCAATGTCGGCTTCCGTTCCTTCGGGATAGGCATAGGAGATGACATTCACAACCATCTCCTCAATAACAAGGTTGAGGTTCATCAGGAGTTCCATGTCAAGTCCCAGTTCTTCGCCGATTTCTTCAACGAACTGGTTTACACGTACCAATTCGTCCATCCGGTTTTTAATACTGATTTCTTTCTCCATATAGTTAATTATTTAAAGTAAGATTTCCTGTTACTTTCACGCATATCATCGTGAGGTCATCGTTAGGCTCTGCGCCGTCGCGGTGCTTCTCCACCTGCTCTGTCAGCATCTCTATCGTCTGCTGGGCACTCTCATACGGTGTCGTCTCCAGCAGCTCGAGCAGACGCTCGTCAGTAAACTGTTCCTGCTGGCGGTTCTCTGCCTCGTTAAGACCATCGGAGTAAACGAAGAACGGTTTTCCGCTGATATCCGCGATTTCCTCGCCTTCGTATTCCATGCCTGGCCACAGACCGATAGGTGCATTGGGCACCATCTCGACAAACTCCGCCTTCTCGCCAATCATCACAGGAGGATTATGTCCAGCATTACAGAAGTCAAGATGACCTGTCTTCAAGTCAACCAATCCGATAAACATCGTGACAAACATACTCGTCTCGTTATCCTCGCCGGAAAGTGCCTCGTTAATCTGCGTACAGATCTTATCAGGCATCAGTCCCTGAGCTGCCAAGGTACGGAACAGACGGGTTGCCTGAGCCATGAAGAGTGAAGCGGGAACGCCCTTGCCGGATACGTCACCCAGACAGAAGTAGAGATTATCCTCCAACAACAGATAGCCGTAAAGGTCGCCACCGACTTCCTTCGCTGGCGTCATCGAGGCATAAATATCCAGATCGGGACGATCGGGGAAGGTGTGCGGAACCATGCTCTGCTGGATATTCCTAGCGATACGCAGGTCGCTCTCAATACGCTCCTTCGCCGTCGTGGTCTCCTCCAACTGGTCATAGGCGGTCAACAGCTCCTCGTGGGTTGTCTGCAGCTTCTCGTGAGCCACTTTCAGGCGCTTGGCAGCGATATAGCGGAAGATGCTGAAGATAATCAGCGCAAGGAGGATCAGTCCGACGATAATCATGGTGTTGCGGAACTGGGCACGCTCTTTCTCTATCTTCAACTGTTCCTGTTCTCTTTGCAACTCATCGACATGGAACAAGGTGTTCATTTCATTCAACTGCTGCTTAGTCTCCTGAGCATTCACAGAGTCGTTGATATGAAACATCCTCAGGTAGTAATTCGCAGCATCCTTATATTGCCCCAACTCCATCAGGATATCAGCACGCTGACTGATGAGGTCGATATATACCGTCATATCGTCATTCTCAAAGAGAGACATCCGCCTGTCGTTCAACTGTAAGGCTTCCGAATAACGTTTCTGAAGGTAACGCAGCTTGGCCATATAGAACAACCAAGTCTGGCCCCGTAAGGACTCTTCGGAAGTGATGAACTCACGAGCCTTCTTCAGATCGCTTTCTCCTGCATCCAGTCTTCCCAGTCCCAGATGAGCCTGGGCGCATGCCATATAATAATAGGTATATAGGACATCGGTCGTAGGCTTACTCAGCTTGTTTTTATTGAGTTCCACATATTCGGTCAGGAAGTCCAGCCAACGGAAAGTCAGCTGTTCCAATCGTACATAATCTTTCTTGAGATTGAGGATATCCCCATAATAGGAATACACATCGGCAAGGATTGTAGGAATTGGTTCGATAGCCGACAGCAAGTCAAGACTTTTCTGATAGGAGCTAACGCTCTCGTCCAGATTATTCAGCGTGGCATAGACACTACCCATCGTGTAATAGGCAATACCCATTCCATACTTGTCCTGACGCTGTTTGGCATCATCGAAGATGGCCTGTACCTCACGGAGCGCCTTGTTGGGCTGACCGCTATACAGATAGGTATTGGCCAGATGCGTCCATAACTCATAGTATTTGTCCCACTGCTTGGTCTTACGAATTTCCTCCAAGTCAATAGGCACATGATAGATGATGGAGTCATCCATCGCATTGTTATAGAAGAGGACCGCCCTCGTACAAAGTGCATCAGCCAGGGAAGTATCATTCTTCTGACGCGACACCGTGATGACACTATCCAACAATTTGAGCTGCAGGTCAAAGTCAGACTGAGCCTGAACAGGAAGTATGCTCCCTATTGCAACAAGCAGGATAACCATATGTCTTCTCAGTTCAGCCATTGTTTCAGATTACACGATGATTCTGGTCTTATGGTAGTTCTCACGGAATTCCGATGGGGAACAATTTTTCTTTTTCTTGAAGATGCGGTTGAAATTGCTGAGGTTATTGAAGCCACAGCCATAACTGATCTCCGCGATACTCTTGGAGGTATCTACCAGCATCCGACTGGCAAAGCCCAGACGCAGATCGATGATATATTCACTGAGTGTCCGACCCGTATGCAGTCTGAAGAAGCGACTGAAGGCAGAAGGACTCATGCCGGCAATGTCTGCCACCGTCGACAACCGAATCTCCTCCATGTAATTCTTGTTGATATAATTTTTAACCTTCAGGATGCGACGTGAATCACTCTCGACCTCCACCTTGGCATAACTGCTAGTAGCAAGTGTACGGGCACCATCACATTTAGAAAGTTCATAAAGGATAGTCATAAACTGCATCACAGCATAGAAGCCGTCCTTTACCGTACTCAACGTATCGATCAAATGGTAGACATGCATGATGGCGTCCAAAGGGAAGCACAATCCCTTGCGAGCCTCCTGCATCATCTTCCGCATGGACAGGAAGGGATTACGGGAAAGGAGACCGTCTTCACCCATGTCGAAATAGAACTGGACAGTCACCTCACGAATGTCCTCACTGGTACAGGTGTTCTGTTCCCATACATGTTCCAGGTCTGGACTGGTAATCAACACCAAGTCATACTCGTCAATGACCTCATTGGAGTCACCAACGATACGGCGCACACCAGGGGCATGCTCCACAAAATTCAGTTCAAAGACCTCATGATTGTGAATAGGATAGGTAAATTCTTTCTTCCTGCGGTCAGCAATATAGAGAGAATCCTTACCCATCAAGGGTGTTATCTCATGAATAACCCTACTCTCCTCCATTCACATCAGATCTTTAATTCTTTCATGATTTCACTCATCCGTTGCAAAGTAGAGATACGCGTCGGCACCAATGGCAGACGGAGCACATTCTGGATATAGCCCATCTCATGAAGCATCGCCTTCACACCAGCAGGATTGCCATCGACAAAGAGCAAAGAGAACAGGTCCTGAAAACGGTGATGAATCTTCCGCGCAGGATCATACTCACCCTTCATCTGCAAGCGAATCATCTTGGAGAACTCACGGGGAAGGGCATTACCAATCACACTGATAGCACCAACGGCTCCGCATGAGACCATAGGAAAGGTGAGCGCATCATCGCCGGAAAGGACTTCAAAGCCACGGGGGCGGTTCTTAATAATCTCGTCAACTTGCTCCAGATTTCCAGATGCTTCCTTGATGGCTACGATATTCTCACAGTCACGAGCCAGACGAACCGTTGTCTCCGCCTTCATATTCACACCGGTACGGCCTGGAACATTATACAGGACAACTGGTAATGACGTAGCTGCGGCTATGGTCTTGAAATGTTGATAAAGACCTTCCTGAGACGGTTTGTTATAATATGGGCACACACTCAGTATGCCATCCACGCCTTTGAAATCACGCATTTTCAGCTCCTCAACAATCTCCGCGGTATTATAGCCGCCACACCCCACAAGGATGGGGACCTTACCACCTACCAGATCAACGACTAAATCTTTGATTTTCTGTTTCTCTTCTGCCGTCAAAGTGGGTGTCTCACCCGTTGTGGCAAGAATACAAAAGAAGTCAGCTCCATTGTCAAGCTGATATTCTACAAGGCGAATCAGAGACTTATAGTCAACCGATCCGTCTTCTAAAAAAGGAGTTATTAGTGCAATACCTAACCCTTTGAAGATATTATGTACCATATCAGAAATATATTTCTGTTTGCAAAATTACATAAATTTATCGAAATAGTTGACTGATTTACAGAAAAAATTACACTTTCGCATCAATTTGGAATAAAAAAACAGTCACACTGATGTATCATATCAGCATGACTGCCCTATTATCCACTTGCCTTGCAGGCAAGAATCATTACAGTTTACGCAATACGACGGCAGAACGAGCCGGTATATACAACTTCAGCCATTCCTTACGGTCTTCCACATACAACGGGTCGTAATTGGTAATATGAGTAACCGTATCATCGGCAAAGCCATTGCCACCAAACTCCTTCGCATCGGTATTGAGAACAACCTCATAGGAACCCGTAGGAACCAGGAAGCCATAATCCGTATAGGAGCGTGACGGTGAGAAGTTGAAAACAAAGACGAGATCGCCACGCATGTAACAGAGTACCTGGTCACCATCGTCGTGCCAAATCTCCTGAACAGGTGTTGCCTGGAAATTCTTCTGACTCTTGATGACTTCCAGCATCTTACGGTCGAAATCGCCCAACCAGTGGTAACAAAGCTCTTTGTTGTCAACAAGATTCCACTGACGACGAGCATATTTATAGCTCCAACCATTGCCTTCGCGTGGGAAATCAATCCATTCTGGATGACCGAACTCATTACCCATGAAGTTCAGGTAACCGCCATTGATAGCACCTGCCGTCACCAGACGAATCATCTTATGAAGGGCGATGCCGCGATGTACCATATCATTCTCATCACCTTTCTTGAAATGCCAATACATATCAGCATCTATCAGACGGAAGATAATGGTCTTATCGCCTACCAATGCCTGGTCGTGGCTCTCGCAATAAGAGATGGTCTTCTCGTCAGGACGACGGTTCTTGACTTCCCAGAAGATACTGCATACGTTGATGTCTTCGTCACGAACCTCCTTGATGGTCTTGATCCAATAATCAGGAATATTCATTGCCATACGGTAGTCGAAGCCATAGCCGCCATCCTCAAACTTAGCGGCAAGACCTGGCATACCGGAAACTTCCTCGGCGATAGTGATGGCATTGGGATTCACCTCATGAATCAGACAGTTAGCCAATGTCAGGTAACAAATCGCATTATCATCCTCATGACCGTTGAAGTAGTCACCATATCCGCCAAAAGCTTCACCCAAACCATGACTGTAATAAAGCATGGATGTCACACCATCGAAACGGAAACCATCGAACTTATATTCCTCCAACCAGTACTTACAGTTGGATAACAAGAAGTGAAGTACATCGTCCTTGCCATAATCAAAGCAGAGAGAGTCCCATGCGGGATGCTCATGACGGTCACCAGGATAGAAGAACTGATTGGGATCGCCAGCTAGATTGCCTAAGCCTTCCACTTCATTCTTCACGGCATGCGAGTGGACGATATCCATAATCACGGCAATACCCATCTTATGGGCGGTATCGATCATCTCTTTCAGGTCCTCTGGAGTACCAAAACGACTAGATGGAGCAAAGAAACTGGAAACATGATAGCCGAACGAGCCATAATAGGGATGCTCCTGAATGGCCATCACCTGAATGGCATTATAGCCGTCTTTCTTGACACGAGGCAGGACATTCTTCGTGAATTCCTTGTAAGTTCCGACCTTCTCGGCATCCTGACCCATACCCACATGGCACTCATAAATCAGCAACGGAGCCTTGTTGGGCTTGAAATTCTTTTTCTTGAACTCATAAGGTTTCTCAGGATTCCACACCTGAGCAGAGAAGATCTTCGTCTGGTCATCTTGTACGACTCGGCGACACCAAGCGGGAATACGCTCACCTTCTCCCCCATTCCACTTCACCTTCATCTTATAAAGGTCGCCGTGCTTAATGGCTTTCTCGGAGAGCTTAAGTTCCCAATTGCCAGTACCCTCAACTCGCTTGCACTTATATTTCTCGGATTCCTTCCAATTGTTGAAATCACCTATCAGATAGATTTCTGTGGCATTAGGAGCCCACTCACGGAATATCCATCCTTTCGAAAGTTTATGGAGTCCGAAATACAAGTGACCGGAAGCAAACTGAGACAATGTCTTTTTTCCGTTTCTGGTCAATTGTCCTATCTTCCACAAAGCATGGTCATGACGACCACGGATAGCTCCCTCAAATGGTTCAAGCCAGGAATCATCCCTCACAAGTCCAATATGCTGGGGCTCCTCTACCTTCTTCTTTCGAGGAGCAGCTTTCTTTGCAGGAGCTTTCTTCACAGGAGCTTTCTTCGCTGTTGTTTTCTTTATCGTTGCCATAACTATTATGCTTTTATCTTAAATATTGCTTTCTTGATTTCGGGAACACCGGCTATACAAGGAGCGTGACCGTCTTGCGGGAAGAAGATAGCCATCATGCCAGGCTGACAGGTAATATAACTCTCGGCAGCGAGATCTGGAATCTTAGTAATATCCTTCTCTGCATTATACTCGGCCTTGGGTAACAAGTCACGTTGCGTGTAACCAAAAGTCTCTTCAGCAGAAAGAGGAATCTGGATATCAATCATTTTGTCGTGGGTCTCAATGACTGCCTCCTCTGGGGAACGCCCCTTGGCCATCTGGATATTGACAAAGAGGTCTTTGCCTACAATTTCGTGTTTACCGGCCTCCAGCTTATTAAGGTCGTTCTGCTCGATAAACTCCACAACCTTCGGGAACAAGGGGTTCACCGAGGCATAATTCTTCAGGTTTTCAATTTTGTCGATAATCATAGATATATAATTAAGTAGATTTGATATTATTTGTCAACTTCTCTGCGTCCACGGACATAATTGCCAGTAGCGATGATATTGCCATTAGCATCCTTCTCTACGAAGCGGCCATCACGACGGTCATCCACATAGGAACCCTCAAAACGTTTTCCTTCTTTATCCTGTTCGATGGCCGGACCGTTACGGAGACCATTCTTGAACTGTCCTTTGAATTTAGAACCATCAGCATAACGGGCAATACCCTCTCCGTGAATCGTACCGTCCTTAAACTGTCCCTCAAAGACATCTCCGTTCTTCATAGTAAGCTTACCCCTTCCGTTCGGCTTATCCTGATTCCACTGGCCTTGATATACATTACCGTTTTTCCACACCAGCATACCTTCTCCCTGTTTATCACCATTGAAGAAGCCACCCGTGTATTTATCACCATTGGCATAGCGGAAGACGCCCTGCCCTGTGCGTTCCCCTTGTACATAATCTCCTTCATAGACATCACCACTCTGGAACTTATATATTCCTTTCCCATGAGGAGTATCCTCTTTCCACTGACCGACATAGAGGTCGCCATTTGAATACTTAAACACGCCCTTTCCTTGGCGAAGATTATTCAGGTATTGTCCATCATACGAGGAACCGTCAGGCCAGCTGAATACACCTTTTCCACTCTTCATGTCGTCTTTCCACTGACCGATATAATAGGCACCGCCCTGATAGGTATATTTTCCCTGCCCGTTACGTTTGTCAGCTTTCCATTCGCCATCATAAACATCACCGTTGAAATAGTACATCACACCATGGCCCTGCTGCTCGTCAGTATACCAGAGTCCTACATATTTATTATTGTTCTGGAAATAGAATGTTCCCATACCATGCTGATGGTCCTGGAACCATTCCCCTTCATATTTTTCACCGTCAGAAAAAGTATATGTGCCTTTTCCTTGTCGTTTTCCCTTCACATATTCTCCTTCATACCAGTCGCCATTCTTATAGACAGCACGTCCTTTCCCTTGCGGTTTCCCTGAGACCATCTCACCTTTATAATCACCGCCATCAGCCGTCGTACAAGAGCCCAACGTAATTTTTTGGGCAAAGAGCATCATAGAAGAAAAAAGTAGATATACAGATAAAATATTTCGCAGTTTCATCATTCGTTCAATTTTTAACTCTACAAAAGTAGAAAAAAAAGTGAGACCCTCAAAATTAATTAGGGTATATTAACGCAAGATTCAGATATTTTTGTACCTTTGCACAAAAATCAACATATAACATGAAGTTCATTGGAATCATTCCTGCACGTTATGCGTCAACACGCTTTCCTGGCAAACCACTGGCTATGTTGGGAGGTCGACCAGTTATCCAACACGTCTATGAGAAAGCTGTTGCTGCCTTAGGAGAAGCATATGTTGCCACCGACGACTCACGAATCTTTGACACCGTGCATGCCTTTGGCGGCAAGGCTGTGATGACACGCAACGACCATAAGAGTGGAACAGACCGTATTGAGGAGGCTTGCGAGAAGATAAAAACAGACGCTGATGTCATCATCAATATCCAAGGAGACGAACCGTTTGTGCATCCGTCGCAGTTAGAAACCGTTCAACGCCTCTTTGACCACCCACAAACCCAAATCGGCACATTGGGAAAGCCTTTTGAGTCCATAGAAGCCGTCATGAATCCCAACTCTCCCAAGATTGTAACTGACAAGAATGGATTTGCCCTGTACTTTAGTCGTTCTGTCATTCCGTTCATACGTGGGGAAAAACAAGAAGACTGGTTGACGCATTTCCCTTACCTGAAACATTTAGGTATCTATGCCTATCGCCGCGAAATCCTTCACGAGATCACGCAACTGCCACAATCGCCATTGGAGGTTGCAGAAAGTTTAGAACAATTACGCTGGCTGGAAAACAGTTATCACATCCGAGTGGGACTTACCAATATCGAAACGGTCGGTATTGACACCCCAGAGGACTTACAAAAGGCAGAGCTCTTCCTTGCCACCCATCCTCTTTAAACACTATTACTATGATAAAAAAAGCAATCTGTCTGACCATCGCTTTAATAAGTATGACCACACTTATGGCCAAGCACCCATTACGGGTTACAATCCGCCTGATTGAGACCAGTGATGTCCACGGGGCATTCTTTCCTTATGACTATATCGAACATCGTCCGATGAAAGGGACGATGGCCCGTGTAAGTTCATACATAAAAAAACAGCGACAAGAGTTTCATGAGAACCTGATTCTTCTTGAAAACGGTGACATCCTGCAAGGACAACCGACCTGCTACTACACTAACTTCATGAAAACAGATGCCCCCAATGTAGCGGCAGAAGTTATCAACTATTTAAAATACGACGCACAGACTTTTGGCAATCACGATGTTGAGACTGGGCATGCAGTCTATGACAAATGGATTTCCGAATTAAAGTGTCCTGTTCTTGGAGCGAACATCATCGACGCCAAAACCAACAAACCCTATTGTCCACCTTATATCATTTTAGAGCGTAACGGTATAAGAATTGCTATTTTAGGAATGCTAACCCCCGCTATTCCAAACTGGTTGCACGAGAACCTTTGGAGCGGACTTCGCTTCGAAGAAATGATAAGTTGTGCTAAGAAATGGGTAAAAGTACTCAAGGAGCAAGAACATGCGGATGTCATTGTCGGGCTCTTCCATAGTGGTTGGGACGGTGGTATCGTAACCGATCAATATGACGAGGATGTCGTCAAGACATTGGCAGAACAGATGAACGACTTCGATGTTATTTTCTATGGTCATGACCATACTCCCCGTAATGTCACCCTCAACAATGGGGTTCTCTGCCTGGATCCATCTTGTAACGCCATCAATGTGGCACAAGCTACCCTAACCATAGAATATCAAGGTAAGGGTTGGAAAGTGATTAAGAAAGAAGGAGAACTGGTGGATATTACCAATGAACCTATTGACAAGGCATACGTTCGTCATTTCCAGTCTCAGATGGATAGCATCAAGGCTTTTGTGGAACAGAAAATCGGAGATTTCGTGAGCCCTATTCGCTCTCGTGATGCATTCTTCGGCTCCGCTCCTTTCACTGACTACATCCATAAACTGCAACTGGAGATGACAGATGCGGATATCTCTTTCAACGCACCTCTAACATTCAACTCCGAAATCAAGGCAGGACCTGTTTATATGGGTGATATGTTCAAGCTCTACCGTTTTGAGAACCAAATATATACCTTGCGCATGACTGGTGAGGAGATTCGTAAACACCTTGAACTCAGTTACGACCAATGGGTCAATACCATGAAATCTGCAGACGATCATATCATGTTACTTGAAAATCAGAGCCAAAACGATCAGCAACGTATGGGATTCAAAAACCTTACATTCAATTTCGACTCTGCTGCAGGTATTGACTACGAAGTAGATGTCACTAAGCCTAATGGAGAAAAGGTACGCATCCTACAATTTTCAGACGGTCGTCCATTTGACGAGAAAGCATGGTACAAGGTGGCTATGAACAGTTATCGAGGCAATGGCGGTGGGGAATTATTGACTCGCGGTGCAGAAATACCTCTCGACTCCATTCCTAGTCGAATTATCTATATGAGTGAACGAGACCAACGCTATTACCTGACCCAGAAAATCAAACGAGAGGGAAAGGTGGAGGCAAAAGCTTTTAATAACTGGAAGTTTGTCCCCGAGGCATGGACACGACCTGCCTTGAAACGTGATCGTCAAATCATCTTTAAAGAATGAGATATTTTGTATTTTGTCAGAGTGACCTGGTCTTGGAAAAGACTGATGAAGGCTATCGGATTCCCACTATGCCTCCTACCGAGATAAAGCCGTGGACAAGCGTAATGAATGTCGATGGCGAGAAAGCCTACCGCATCGAACAGCCATTGTTGGGTCATGAGCACTATGAGATGTGTGGACTTCGGCAGAGCTACTATAAACTGTCTTCGGAAGAATACCTTAAGGCTGGCAAATGTCAGGAACTACTCTACTGGGACCAGAATACCAAGTTCTGTGGTGTCTGTGGCGGTCCCATGCGATTTGACACAGACATTTCAAAGAAATGCGAGCATTGTGGTAAGGAAATATGGCCACAGTTGGCAACAGCCGTCATCGTATTGGTACGTAAGGACAATGAGGTGTTACTGGTACATGCCAAGAATTTCCGAACTGACCATTATGGGTTGGTTGCCGGCTTTGTAGAGACAGGGGAAACACTGGAGGAAGCCGTCCATCGGGAAGTGATGGAAGAGACCGGATTACATATCAAGAATCTCAAGTACTTTGCCTCACAGCCATGGCCCTACCCTTGTGGACTAATGGTCGGGTTTACTGCTGATTATGACGGTGGGAAGATACACCTACAGCGTTCAGAACTTACAAAGGGCTCATGGTTTGACAAAGACCATTTGCCACAAATTCCAGAGAAACTATCTATAGCTCGCCAGTTAATTGACCACTGGTTAGAGGAAATGAAAGACTAACACCTTGAAATACCGTACGACAATAGCCGACATTTGTGTGATAGCCTTGTTAGGACTGTCTCTACCCTTCTCTCCCCTGATTCATCCACGACCATCGATGAAGATAAGGGATAAGGTCATCGTGTATAAACATCAACGTCCTTTAGATGACTCTCTCCATCATGCCATCAAGTTGGCAGAACAAGAGTTGGAAGAGATGAATTACTATTTCCGTATTCATGACGTGGCAGATGAAGGATATAACTTGATTGCTGCATATCATGCGAAACTCCAGCAACACCGCAATTATCTGAAGGCATTGTTGAAAACAGACACAAAACGCTATACAACTTACGACACTATCCCAGCCAAAAAACGCCCAGTTGTTGCCATCAAGATGAAAGGCGGTTTTTGGCAATCTGGACGTTTTCACATTCATCAATCCCTCAACGGAAAAGCAATCATGAAAGACGTCGAAGGACACATTATCAGGGGTATTTGGGACCATGACACTATCGTTGCCGCCAGACGTACAGACTCGTTAGGTGTCTATTACGGGCAGTTCGACCGATATTTAGAGGCATCAGGACAAGGTATCTATCATGCCTGGGACGGCAGCCATTATGAAGGGATGTGGAAAGATGACAAACGACAAGGGTTTGGATTCGAATCTTCTCCACATCACCAGTTACGAATTGGTGAATGGAAAAAGGGTCGATTCTTAGGCGAACGATTACGATACACTTCTGAACGAATTTATGGTATTGACATCTCACGCCATCAGCATGAGAAAGGACGTAAGCGTTTCAGTATTAACTGGAAGAACATACGTATTCTCTCATTAGGCAAGAAACATCCCACTGGCGGACAGACTTTCCCTGTCTCATTCGTCTATATCAAGTCTACAGAGGGGACCACTATCCGTAACCGTTATTTCCTCAAGGATTATACAAGTGCCCGTGCCCAGGGTATTCATGTCGGTGCCTATCATTTCTATTCTATCAAAACCTCAGCATTAGAGCAGGCAACATATTTTGTCAACAACACTCTGTTCCGCCCAGGCGACTTCCCACCCGTTCTTGACGTCGAACCTTCGGAAGCTCAAATAGAAGCCCTTGGTGAAGAAGAACTCATGAGACGTATCCGCATCTTTATGGAATATGTGGAACGGCGGACTAAAATGCGCCCTATTCTGTATGTCAACCAGAACTTCATCTTCCGTCACATGACAAAAGCCACAGACATCAAACAGAAATACAACGTATGGATAGCCCGCTATGGAGAATACAAGCCAGATGTCAAGCTTGCCTATTGGCAATTGTCATCCACTGGCAGGGTTCAGGGCATTACAGGTGATGTGGACATCAATGTGTTCAACGGCTATCAAGGACAGTTTGCTGAGTTCATCCGTACAGGTTTTCATAAATAGAAGTCCTGCGTCAATGCCTTATAGTCCATGTCATCGATAGTTATCACTTGAAAGTTCTTCTCAATGGGATGTTTCACAAACGACAGAAGATAACGCTTAGCGGGTTTTCCTGGAACCGTACGCACCCCTAAGACACGATGTGGGAAGAATCCTACGAAAGTTGCTTCATCCTCCATTTGTTGCCGATAGTCAAAAGGGACAACCACGGAGAATTCTCCTTGATCAGTTAGCAGTTCATGGGCTTTTTGCATCAGCTCCGCATAACTTAACGTATCAGTATGACGTGCCATATTTCGTTGTTGATCAGGTGCTTTGAGCGCATCACAAAAATATGGAGGATTACTAACTATCGCATCATATATACCCTTATGTTGTTGTACTGCCTCCTTTAAAATATGAATTCTCTCTTTAAAAGGAGAAGCTATCACATTCTCGTTGGCCTGTACAACGGCTCCCTCATCAATATCTATACCTACGACCTCTGCCTCCACATAACGCTGCGCCATCATCAAGGCTATCAGTCCCGTTCCTGTACCTATATCCAATATCCTCCGACCACCTTTAGCCCAAGCACCCAACAAAACACCATCCATACCAACTTTCATGGCACTGGACTCTTGTTTTACCGCAAAATGCTTGAATCTGAACATCTTCAGGCCGAGTCTATTATCTCCAGTTTTTCACCACATTGATGAGTTTCTTGACTCCAGACTGCTTTGACTTCGGATAAATAACAACCAACGCCTTCACATGAGTCACTGACTGACCATGCACGAGGCATTTATGCATATACCATATCCGATCGTCATTCGTATAACCGGAGAAAATGGAGCCTTTACCGTTCTTATAGGTAATGCTTTTAATTGTCACTTTCTCCGTAAGGTTAGAGCCAATAACAGGAAAGTCTTCGACAGCCCATGCTCCTATCATAGGCCAGCATGCCATCGTGACATCTCGATAATCCCATTTATTAACAGAGGCAGGTATGTCATCGACAAAGACCTCCGGACTTGGAGCCATGAAATCAGGATACCGAAATCCGTACTGCGTACTAACCCACTTGGCATTATTCATTAATGTTGCAAAACTTTTGGATTGAGCCGATAAAGAACCCCAACCCATAAACAGCATAACGGCCAATAATAGAAATATTCGTTGTTTCATGCCGCAAAGATACAAAATAATTTTGATTTGTTTGCATTTTCTCTCACATAATCGTACCTTTGCATGAAAATATGAATAAAAAAACAATGAACAGCTATAAAATCATCAGCGACCCCGTTTTCGGCTTTATCAAAATCAGGAAAGGATTGTTATATAACATCGTACAGCACCCGCTGTTTCAAAGACTGAACAGAATCAACCAGCTGGGACTGACCTCTGTAGTGTATCCCGGAGCCCGGCATACACGTTTCCAACACTCACTAGGAGCTCTGTTCCTAATGGCAGAAGCCGTCAAATCATTGAAAGAAAAGGGGGTATATATCTTTGACTCTGAAGCTGAAGCTGTGAAAGCAGCCATCCTGATGCACGACATCGGACATGGTCCGTTCTCCCATGTGCTGGAAAACACGCTGATTCACGGAATCTCTCATGAAGACATCTCATTGATGATGATGGAACAGATAAACAAAGATATGCACGAAGAACTGAATCTCGCCATTTCCATCTTCAAAGATGAGTATCCTAACAAAATCTTTCATCAACTCATTTCGAGCCAGTTGGACATGGACCGTTTGGACTACTTGCGTCGTGACTCTTTCTTCACGGGGGTAACAGAAGGGAATATAGGATCTGCACGTATTATCAAAATGTTGAATGTAAAGAATGACCGACTTGTCGTTGATTCAAAAGGAATCTATTCTATCGAGAATTTCCTAACTAGCAGACGACTGATGTACTGGCAGGTTTACCTGCACAAAACGGCAGTTGGATACGAGAAGATTCTTGTCAATACCTTACTGAGAGCCAAACACTTAACAAAAGCTGGTTATACTATTTTTGCAACTCCTGCCCTTGCATATTTTCTATACAATGACGTGGATGCCAAATGGTTCTCTACTCATGAGGAAGCACTTCAGATGTTTGCAGACTTAGACGATTCTGACATATGGAGCGCTCTGAAAGTGTGGAAAAATTCTGACGACATAATACTATCAACTCTCTCAAAAGACATGCTTGACAGATATCTATTCAAGGTTGAAGTCAAAGAAGAGGCTCCTTCGACAGAATACCTTTCCTGCATAAGGGAACAAATTGCCCAAAAGATGAATATATCTTATGAAGAAACCTGTTATTTGATGACACTTACTGAAATTGGCAAAGACATGTATAATCCAGAAGACGATAGTATCGGAATTCTTTACAAAGACGGAACGGTGAAAGACATTGCAGAGGCTTCAGAAATATTAAATGTACACCTTCTTTCTAAAAAAATACGTAAATATTACCTATGTTATCATCGATTTTGAGAAAATTGTTGTATCTTTGCAAGGATTTATAATTCATAGCCTAAAAGAAAATGGAGTTTACAGCCAAACAAATAGCCGACTTTATCGGTGGTCGTGTGGAAGGTAATGAGCAAGCTACCGTACACACCTTTGCGAAGATAGAAGAAGGTAAAGAAGGAGCTATTACGTTCCTTTCTAATCCCAAATATACCCATTACATCTACGACACTAAGGCATCAATAGTACTTATCAATGAAGATGTCGAATTAGAGAAACCAGTCTTTGCTACACTAATTCGTGTACCGAATGCCTATGAGTGTGTGGCAAAACTGATGCAGATGTATGCGGCCTCACTACCCCAAAAGAATGGCATAGATCCGCTCGCCTTCGTTTCCAAGACTGCAGAAATAGGCAAAGATGCCTATATCGCTCCGTTTGCCTATGTGGGTGACGGGGTGAAAATTGGTGACGGCTCTAAAATTTATCCGCATGTTACCATTTATGACGGTTGTCAGATTGGCAAAAACGTCACCATTCATGCAGGTGCTGTGATTGGAGCGGACGGTTTTGGATTTGCCCCAAATCAGGAGGGTTATGACAAAATACCGCAGATGGGAATTGTTGTCATCGAGGACAATGTGGAGATTGGCGCCAACACATGTGTCGACCGTTCCACTATGGGACAGACCGTTATCCACAAGGGTGTAAAACTCGACAACCTCATCCAAGTAGCCCACAATTGCGAAATAGGTGAAAACACGGTCATGTCTGCACAGGCCGGAATGGCAGGCTCCACCAAGATAGGTTCCTGGTGTATGGTTGGAGGACAGGCAGGTTTTGCAGGACATATCCATGTTGCTGACAAGACAATGATTGGTGCCCAGTGTGGTGTGATAAGTAATACGAAGGGCAATGGCGAGAACCTGATAGGCTCTCCAGCCATGGATCCTAAGGATTTTTTCAAGGCAAAAGCTCTTTATCGCCGTTTGCCTGATATGTACAAGGAAATCAGTGCTCTTCGGAAGGAATTAGAAGAACTCAAGAAAAAATAAGATATGAAACAAAAGACACTCAAAGGCAGTTTTTCTCTCTTTGGGAAAGGACTGCATACGGGACTAAACCTCACGGTTACTTTTAATCCCGCACCAGAGAATACCGGTTACAAAATCAAGCGTATTGACTTGGAGGGGGAGCCTGTAATTGATGCAATTGCAGAAAATGTGATTGACACTCAGCGAGGTACCGTTCTTGGCAAGGGTGATGCACGTGTCAGTACCGTCGAACATGGTCTTGCCGCTCTTTATGCGATGGGCATCGACAACTGTATGATTCAGGTCAACGGTCCCGAATTCCCTATTCTTGATGGTTCTGCCATTCAGTATGTTGAGAAAATCAAAGAGGTGGGTATTGAGGAACTGAATGCTCCAAAAGACTGGTATGTTATCCGCAAAAAGATAGAGGTCAAGGATGAAAATACCGGGTCGTGCATTACAATCCTTCCTGATGATGATTTCTCCCTGACGGCGATGTGTTCTTTTGAATCTAAATTCATCAATAGTCAGTTTGCTTCACTCGACAGAATCGAAGATTTCGTCAGCGAAATTGCCGCAGCTCGCACTTTTGTCTTTGTCCGTGACATCGAACCACTATTGCAAGCAAATCTTATCAAAGGTGGTGACATGGACAATGCCATTGTCATCTATGAGCGTCAGACCACACAAGAACGTCTTGACATGTTAGCTGATATGCTGCACGTAGAACATCGTAATGCCAATGAGTTAGGATATATCCAACACAAGCCGCTAGTATGGGAGAACGAGTGTACCCGTCATAAATTACTAGATGTTATTGGCGATATGGCATTAATCGGCAAACCTATCAAGGGACGTATTATTGCTACACGTCCAGGACATACCATCAACAACAAGTTTGCCCGTCAGATGCGTAAAGAGATTCGTAAACACGAAATCCAAGCTCCTATCTACGATCCAAACGAGGAACCCATAATGGATGTCAACAAAATACGCGAATTGCTTCCTCACCGTTATCCTATGCAGTTGGTAGATAAAGTGATTTCATTAGGTGCCAATACAATTGTAGGTATCAAGAATGTGACGAGCAACGAGCCTTTCTTCCAAGGACACTTCCCGGAAGAACCCGTAATGCCAGGTGTTCTCCAGATAGAAGCTATGGCACAGTGTGGTGGATTACTTGTACTAAACACATTGGAGGAACCAGAGCGCTGGTCAACTTACTTTATGAAGATTGACGATGTAAAATTCCGCCAGAAAGTTGTTCCTGGTGACACCCTGCTTTTCAAGGTTGATCTCCTTGCCCCCGTCCGTCATGGGATCTCCTCTATGAAGGGGTATATCTTCGTCGGCGATCATGTCGTTGCTGAAGCAACTTTCACAGCACAAATTGTTAAGAACAAATAGAATATGGCAAATCAGATACATCCGTTAGCTGTTATAGACCCAGAGGCAAAATTGGGTGATAACAATATCATCGGTCCTTTCTGCGTGATAGATAAGAATGTAGTAATGGGCGACAATAACAAGCTATACAATAGTGTAACACTACATTTTGGAGCCCGTATCGGTAATGGTAACGAATTCTTCCCTGGTGCAAGTATCTCCACCAAGCCCCAAGACCTGAAATTCCAAGGTGAGGAAACCACATGCGAAATAGGCGACAACAACTCTATCCGCGAAAATGTGACTATCAGCCGCGGTACAGCTTCTAAGGGAAAGACTATTGTTGGTAACGGCAACCTATTGATGGAGAATATGCACATAGCCCACGACTGTGTGATAGGCAACGGTTGTATTATCGGCAACTCTACTAAAATTGCCGGTGAAGTGGAAATTGATGATTTTGCTATCATCTCTGCCTGTTGCCTGTTCCATCAATTTATCCGTGTGGGTAGCTATATTATGTTTCAGGGTGGTTCACGTACTTCACAGGACATCCCTCCCTACGTCATTGCAGGAAAGGAGCCTATCCGCTATGCAGGCGTCAACCTGATTGGACTACGCCGCCGTGGATTTCCTAACGAGACAATTGAGGCTATCCATGATGCCTACCGTATCATCTATGCCAAAGGCGTACTGAAAGATGGTATCACAGAAGCTCGCGCAAAATACCCCGACTCGAAAGAGGTGGAATATATCTGTTCGTTTATCGAGAACTCTAAGCGAGGAGTCATCAGATAATGACGCTTATCGTCGTCACAGGTCCTACCGCTGTAGGAAAAACTAGTCTTTGCATTGATATCGCTAAACACTATGGCATCCCGATTATCAATGCTGACTCCCGACAAATCTATAGGGAGCTGAGAATCGGGACAGCAACGCCGACGGAGGAACAACTCAGGAGCGTCAAGCACTATTTCGTGGGAAGCATCAGTATTGACGACTATTACAATGCCTCGATGTATGAGCAGGATGTGCTGAAATTACTGGATGAGCAGTTCAAACATTCTCCTATTCAACTCTTGACGGGAGGTAGTATGATGTATATCGACGCAGTTTGCAACGGCATTGACGACATTCCCACCATTCGTGAGGAGATTCGTGAGGAGATGAAAAGACGCTATGCGAAAGAAGGACTGGAAATACTCTGCGAAGACCTGAAACGACTGGACCCAGAACATTATGAAATGGTAGACAAGAAAAATTACCGTCGTGTGATTCACGCCTTAGAAATCTGCTACCAGACAGGAGCGACCTATACCTCCTTCCGCAAACAGGAGAAAAAGCAGCGTCCATTCCGTATCGTCAAGATAGGACTGAACAGAGAAAGGGAAGAACTCTACCAACGGATCAACATGCGTGTAGACCAGATGATAACGGATGGACTGCTCGATGAAGTCAAATCGCTTCAGAATAAACGTACCAATAATGCATTGAACACAGTAGGCTACAAGGAGTTATTCACTTATCTGGATGGGACCTGGTCATTGGAAGAAGCAATAGAACGTATGAAGGGAAATACCCGCCGCTATGCCCGCAAGCAACTCACTTGGTTTAAGCGCGATGAAGAGATGCGGTGGTTTCACCCTCAACAAAAAGATGATATTTTGAAGTATATATCGCAATATGAATAAATACGTGGAAAAATGTTGTCAGGCTTGCAAAAATGCCTGGCTATGGTATAAGGGATTGTATAAGGGACGCAAATGGTATACGAAGACTGCAGTCGGCTTTGCCTCTTTCATCGTTGCCTTTATCCTCTATCTTTTCATGGTGGATATTAATTTCCTGTGGCTCTTCGGAAAGTCACCAGGTATGAACGCTATTATGCACCCCAAGACGACACAGGCTTCTGAACTCTATAGTGATGACGGCGTATTGATAGGAAAATACTTCAGTGAAAACCGCACTCCCGTGGAGTATGACGACATCAACCCTGTTTTCTGGCGTGCCTTAATTGACACCGAGGACGAACGATTCTATCAGCATTTCGGTATTGACTTCCAAGGAGTGTTCGCTGCCTTCAAGGATTACGTGGTACATCATGATGCACGTGGTGCCTCTACCATCACCCAGCAGTTGGTCAAAAACATGTTCCGTGTCCGCACGGAATACTCTACCGGACTCCTCGGCTATATCCCCGGCGTGAAGATGCTCATCATGAAGAGCAAGGAATGGATTACAGCTGTGAAACTGGAGATGTTTTTCGACAAGAAAGAGATCCTGACAATGTATGCCAATACAGTAGACTTCGGTTCCAATGCCTTTGGCATCAAGACAGCAGCAAAGACCTATTTCGGAACGTCTCCGAAGAACCTCACACCTGACCAGTGCGCCATTCTCGTCGGACTCCTAAAGGCAACTACATATTATAATCCACGCATCAATCCAGAGAACTCTTTGAACCGAAGGAACGTGGTGTTGAACAATATGCTCAAGCACAAGGACATTACTACTGAGGCCTATGATACGCTGAAAGAAAAACCCATTGACCTTAATTATAGTGTAGAGAACAACTACGACGGACAAGCACTCTATTACCGTGACGCAGTGGCTAGCTATCTCAGAGAATGGTGTAATGAGAATGATATAGACCTCTATAGGGATGGTCTAAAAATCTATGCGACCATCGATACCCGCATGCAGAAATATGCAGAGGAGGCTGTCATCAAACAGATGAAAATCATCCAGAAGAGTTTCGACAACCATTGGTTGAACATGAACCCATGGCGTGACGAACGTGGGCAGGAGATTCCTCATTTCATCGAGGACCTTGCCAAGAAACTACCTTATTACAAATATCTGAATCAGAAATACAACGGCAATCAGGACTCTATCAATTATCATCTGAACGAGGCTCATCCCGTCAAGCTCTTCGACTATGAGCAGGGATTTATCGAGAAGGAGATGTCCACTATGGACTCCATCCGCTATATGGAACATTTCATGCACTGCGGCTTCGTCGCTATGGAACCACAGACAGGACATGTGAAAGCTTGGGTGGGTGACCTCGATTTTAAGACATGGAAGTACGACAAGGTAACAGCCATGCGACAGCCTGGTTCTACTTTCAAGCTCTTTGTCTATACGGAAGCTATGAATCAGGGCATCACACCTTGCGACACCCGTCAAGACTCCTATTTCTCTATGAAGGTATATGATGCCAAACAGAAAAAAGAGGTACTATGGGCTCCCACCAATGCCGACGGACGCTTCTCGAATGCCAATATCACGCTGAAACAGGCATTTGCCATGAGTATCAACTCTGTCGCTGTCAAGCTAGGACAGGAGGTGGGCATCCCACAAATTGTAAAAACAGCCCACGACATGGGTATCAAGAGTAAACTCGACCCAACCCCTGCCCTCGCCTTGGGCTCCAGTGATGTCACCTTGCTCGAACTAGTGAATGCATACTGCACCCCTGTCAATGGCGGTATGGCGCACGAGCCGGTACTGGTATCACGCATTCTTGACCGTGACGGCAATGAAATATACAATGCCAAGACGGAAGACAAGCAGACTATTCCGCAAAAGAGCGCCTTCTTCGTACAACAACTTCTGCAAGGTGGTATGCACGGAACGAGCAGCGCCCTCTACCGTTTCATCAGCAAGTATCTCAACGACACCGACTTCGGAGGTAAGACCGGAACGAGCAATAACCACTCTGACGCCTGGTTTGTAGGCACGACTCCCAAACTCGTCGTCGGTGCATGGGTAGGTGGCGAATACCGTTGCATCCACTTCCGTACAGGACAGTTAGGACAAGGCAATCGCACGGCACTGCCTGTATGCGGAAACTTCCTTGAACTCGTTCTAGGCGATCCTGCCTTCAAACAATACCGCACGAAGTTTACTGTTCCAAAGGGACTTGATGCCAGCGCCATCGCTTATAACTGTGGAGGTTATTTCAAGATGCCATCTGACTCCGACTCCCTGTCCACCGACAGCATCCATCATGCTGATATTCCCGCTGCAGAAGGACAGGCTGATGCCTCAAATCCATCATCCTCAGAGTCTCATGCCAACCAGACTCCTCTACCCTCCCAGCCACAGGCTGCCGAGGAGCCAAAGGAATAGTCAGTATCCTAACAGACACTCTGATGAAGGAATACGTTTCTTGGATAGGAATAGCACTGATAGTAGCAGGCACACTAGTACTGCTAATCAGCTACCTGTTGCACCACACCACCAACGGCATGCTGCTGACAGGATTATTCCTAATAATAATAGGTATTGTTAGCTATATTCAAGGCATCAAAATGCACCAAGGCTATTAATTGCCCAACGCCGCTGCCACTTGCTCAGCAATCGCCTTCATGCCTTTCCGTGAAGGATGTCCCCATTGCTTCTCGATATCCATCAACTGGATATACGGCACTTTATAATGGTCGCAAATGGTCTTCATGGAAGAAGTCACCTCTTCCGACAACTCGCTATTGATGATGACATAAATCTCTGTACCAGGATAGCGGTTCTGAAGGTTGGAAAGCAGATACGCCATAGCAGGACGGAACTCATAAAGGTCGGTTTTCTGCCAGTTACCATACTGGAATTTTCCAACGGGTGACTTCGCCCAACTGTCGTTCGTTCCGCCAAACACCAAGATGATATCAGGGGCTCCGAGATTCCACAAACGGGTGCAATAAGAACAGGCGCTATAATCTTTCTTGTCATAACCCGTATAACAAATAGTAGCACCAGAGAACGAGTTATTCTGACAAAGACGGTAGCCATGCTCACGAATCAGCTGATGCCACCATAACTGGCGGATATCCTGCACATCATTATTCTCTACCTTTTGCGGATACCACACAGCATTCGTGTCAGGTACAACAAAGCCTTTGAAGGTGCTGTAAGAATCACCCAGGATGGAGATACTACGTTTCGACTGCGCCTGCATTCCTGTACAGGCAAGGACGGCAAGGAAGAAAAAAACGACTCTTTTCATGTCACATTTCGGTTAGTTAAACAAAAAGCTCACTGAATCCTGATTCAATGAGCTTTTCTGCGGTGCGTACGAGACTCGAACTCGTGACCTCCTGCGTGACAGGCAGGCATTCTAACCTACTGAACTAACGCACCAGTTTTCTGTTTGCGGGTGCAAAGGTAGAAAGAAAATCAATATCTGCAAAACTATTTTAGTTAAAATTTATAAAATTACTTGCATTAACAGGGCATCATGATATTGATGTCCGTCCGAAAGCCAATGCTCCAATCGTGCAGTCTCCTTGAACTTCAAATGTCCGAATAAATGAATGGCGGCCGTATTCCGCTCATCCACAACTATATAGAGCTGATGGAGGTGTAATACCGACAAGGAATAACGTAGTATTTCCTCGACGGCAGCCGTGGCATACCCCTGTCGGCGGTGAGCATTCATGATAACGATGCCCAATTCGGCACGAAGATGCTGGGGATCGAAATTCACTACATCAGCAATTCCCACCACCTCGCCAGACTGATTCTCAATCATCATCCGCACCTGACGGTCCTGGTAGATGTCCGCGTTGGCATGGGCGATATAGTCACGCAGTATGTAACGGGAATACGGCACGTTGGTGATCCCGACATTCCACAAGTCGGCATCATTCTCGATGGCATACAGGATGTCAAGGTCTTCCGGCTCTAATGCCCGTAAACGGATTTTCTGACGTTCTTTCATCATCGTAGCAATTCCTGAGGTGTGATGACCGTCTTCACACGGGTATGAACCAGGCGTGACGGCAGGATACCAATCATGGCAAACAGCGCACGTATATATATGGCCAGTTCAATACCTTTGCGGGCAAAGATGTTCAGATGGGCATAATGCTTACGGAAATAGATCAGCATGGCCTGATAGAACACGCGGACATAGCGAACCGTCGTCTTGTCCGTACTTCCGCCCTTGTAATGGATGATACGGCAAGGCAGGTAACAGTTGTGCCAACCAGCATTCAACAGGCGGCACGACAGGTCGATGTCCTCGCCATACATGAAGAAATCCTCATCCAGCACCCCTACTTCATCCAATGCCTTACGACGGACGAAGAAGAAAGCGCCGCTGACCACCTCAATCTCCGCAGGCTCGTTCCATGACAGCCAACTCATATAGTAGCGGGCAAAGGTACGGCTCCGCGGGAACAAATCGGCCAATCCGCACATCTTATAGAAGGATACCGCGGGCGTTGGTTTGCCGCGACGCGACTCCAAGGCTTTCGTACCGTCGGCATTCAGCATCTGTACACCGCAGGCTCCCACCGTTTCATGAGCCTCCATGAATTGCAAGACTTCCTGCAACGTGTTCTCCGCCACGACCGTGTCCGGATTGAGCAGCAGTACATACTCGCTGTCGCTCTGCCGGATGCCCATGTTATTGGCACAGGCAAACCCGTTGTTCCCGCCACTTTCGATGACCCTGACAGCGGGATGGTGCTCCTTGATAAACGGCACGGTGTCGTCCTCCGACTGGTTGTCGACGACGATAATCTCGCCGTCGATGCCCTGCAAAGCCTTCTCCACGCTCTGCAGACACTGGTCTACATACTGCCGTACGTTATAACTGACTATGATGATGGTTAACTTTTTCTTGGCCATACGAATGGGATACATAGGGTTAGTATGACGGCAAGGTAGAAGAATGCCGTTGTCCGATATACAAGATACAAAGAGATGTTCAGCAGCAACGGAACGACGATGATGGCCATGCGCAGCTTCCAGTTCTTGCGGAAGAGGCGCAGTCCCAGATAGGCGGCCGCCAGTGTGATGAGCTCCATTGCCGTAGTAATTATAAACTGTAAGGTTTCACTATTCATATTCTTTCCTTGTTTTATTTTCCCTCGAAGGGTGTCCGGTTGAGGATGGACCGTCCCAGGGTCACCTCGTCGGCATATTCCAGTTCATCGCCCACAGGGATGCCGCGTGCGATGATGCTCAGCTTCACGTCGTATGCAGCCAGTTTCCGATAGATGTAGAAGTTCGTCGTATCGCCCTCCATCGTCGAACTTAGTGCGAGGATGACCTCCTTGATATTCTCCTGCTCCACGCGCTTCACCAGCGATTCTATCTCCAGGTCGGCCGGTCCGATGCCGTCCATCGGTGAGATGACGCCACCCAGCACATGATACAGTCCGTGGAACTGCTGGGTATTCTCCACCGCCAGCACGTCCTGGATGTTCTCCACGACGCAGACGACGGAGGCGTCGCGGTGCGGGTCGCTGCAAATGGGACAGAGGTCCGTGTCGCTGATGTTATGGCATCGCTGGCAGTAATGCACCTCCTGTCGCATCTTGGCGATGGCTTCGACGAACGACTGCACGTCCTCCGCATCCTGGCGCAACTGATAGAGCACGAGTCGCAAGGCGGTCTTGCGTCCGATGCCCGGCAGTTTCGAGAATTCCTGTACTGCCTGCTCCAGTAGTTGTGATGGATATTGCTGTATCATTTCAATGCTTAATGCTCAATACTTAATTTTCAATTTCCGACAGTTCCAGCCAGCGCATGCCTTTCTCGTCCAGCTCATCGTTGAGTACGGGCAGCCGCTTACTCATGGCCGTTATCTCGTCTACCGAGGTGGTGCCGCCACAGAGCGCCTCCTCTATCTGTTTCTTCTCCGCCTCCAGGGCCTCGATGTCGCGCTCCAGCTGCTCCAGCTCCCGCTTTTCCTTGTAGCTGAGCTTACGCTTAGAGGTAAGAGGTAAGTGGTGAGAGGTAAGAGGAATGTTCTTCTGGGATTGATTCTTAGCTTTTTCTATTCTCTCACCTCTCACCTCTTGCTCCTCACCTCTAGAATATTCCCGATACTGCGTATAGTTACCGGGGAAGTCCTTGATTTCGCCATTGCCCTTGAACACCAGCAGATGGTCCACCACCTTGTCCATGAAGTAGCGGTCGTGGCTGACTACGATGACGCATCCGGGAAAGTCCTGCAGGTATTCCTCCAGAATCTGGAGCGTCACGATGTCGAGGTCGTTGGTCGGCTCGTCGAGCACGAGGAAGTTGGGATTCTTCATCAGCACGGTGCAGAGGTAGAGTTTCCGCCGCTCGCCGCCCGACAGTTTATATACATAGTTATATTGTTGCTCGGGCGTGAAGAGGAAATACTGCAGCAGTTGCGAGGCACTCAGCTTGCGCCCGCCGCCCAGGTCCACGTAGTCGGCAATGGCGGTGATGACGTCGATCACTTTCTGCTGCTCGTCGAACTGCAGTCCCTCCTGCGAGAAATATCCGAAGCGGACCGTATCGCCGATGACGATGCGCCCCTCGTCCACGGGCACCAGTCCGAGCAGCATCTTGATGAACGTCGATTTGCCCGTGCCGTTGTTGCCCACGATGCCCATCTTCTCGAAACGCGAGAAGTTGTAGTAAAAATCCTTAAGGATGATCACCTCATGATTCTCACCTCTCACCTCTGACCTCTCACCTCTAAATGCTTTCGATATATACTGGCACTCGAAAATCTTCGAGCCGATATACACGTTCGACGCCTTCAGCCGCAGCTGCCGCTCCTCCAGGCGCTGCTTCGCCACCCTCTCCAATTCGTAGAAAGCCTCCTCGCGATAGCGGGCCTTATGACCGCGAGCCTGGGGCATGCGCCGCATCCACTCCAGCTCCGTGCGATACAGATTGTTGGCCCGCGCTATCTCCGCCCGGCGGTTGTCGATGCGCTCCTGGCGCTTCTCCAGATAGTAGGCATAGTTGCCGCGATAGGTATAGATGGTCTGGTCGTCCAGCTCGAGGATGACCGAGCAGACGCGGTCCAGGAAGAAGCGGTCGTGCGTCACCATCAGCAGCGTGCGGTTGCCGCGCTGCAGGTATCCCTCCAGCCACTCTATCATCTCCAGGTCCAGGTGGTTCGTCGGCTCGTCCAGAATCAGCAAGTCCGGCTCCATCAGCAGCACGTTGGCCAGTGCCACGCGTTTCTGCTGACCGCCCGACAGCTGTCCCATCGGCTGCTGCAGGTCGCGGATTTTCAACTGCGTCAGCACCTGCTTCGCCCGCAACACCTTCTCCGGGTCGCCCTGATGGTTGAAACACGCATCGAGCACCGACTCCTCCGGGTCGAAGCGCGGCGACTGTTCCAGGCACCCCACCTTCAGGTCGCGGCGGAACACGATGTCCCCCTCGTCGTATCCCTCGCTGCCGGCGAGTATTGACAGCAGCGTCGACTTGCCCGTGCCGTTGCGGGCTATCAGTCCCACCTTCTGCCCCTCGCCTATTGAGAAGCAGATGTCGCGGAACAGCGTCAGTGCGCCGAACGACTTCGTCAAGTGTTGTACGTCTATGTAGGGAACCATCCGTGCTCTAGTTTTAGTAAGCGACGACAAAGGTACGAAAAATGGCTGGAAGCACCAAACTTCCTGCCATTTCTTTTCTTGCCGTCCAATAAGTTACCCTCTGTTCAATCCCAAAATTGCCCCTTTGATTCTAAGGGAATCCTCAGGGAATTGTCAGAGCATTGTCATACCCCTGGAGTATGACCATTCATAGACCATCCTTAGAATATCTTATGACAATTCCCTGACCATCCCCTGACGATCCAATGAGAATTCCTTGAGGATTCCTTGAGAAACCATAGCGTTAGTATAGACTTGGTATAGAGTTGGTATAGAGTTGATATAGACTTGACTTGGCTGTTTCGGCTTAAATAATCTGGGCAATGGAAGGGTATTTAAGCACCAATTATTCCTTCCGCAAAGATACCACAATTATTTGGGAATTGCAAGCTTTTTGCGGATTAATTTAGAATCAAAAAGGAAAAAACGGTAAAGAATGTTAATGAAGAAGGATTTGCAACTGCAGAGGCACGGCATATCGGCCGAACTGCTTAACTTTGCAACCGATAAACAGATCAGAGCAGACAAGAGATGAGACGAAAAGAAAGATATGAATGGATACTGAGGTACTTCCGCAAACAGATGCCGGAGGTACAGACGGAGCTGGAGTTCGGAAGCGTGTTCCAGCTGCTGGTGGCGGTCGTACTGAGCGCACAATGCACGGACAAGCGCATCAACCAGGTGACGCCGGAACTCTTCCGCCACTATCCGGACGCGAAGTCGATGGCAGAGGCAGAGCCGGACGACGTGCTGGAGTATATCAGCAGCGTCTCCTACCCCAACGCCAAGGCGGAACATCTGGTGAAGATGGCACGCATGCTGGTGGAGAGGCACGGCGGCGAGGTGCCTTCAGACATGAACCTGCTGCTCGACCTGCCGGGCGTGGGCCGCAAAACGGCGAATGTCATACAGAGCGTAGCGTTCGGCAAGTCGACGATGGCAGTTGACACGCATGTCTTCCGCGTCAGCCATCGACTGGGGCTGGTCACCGCGAAAGACGATACGCCCTACAAGGTGGAACAGGCATTGGTAAAAAATATACCCGTGGAGGATATTCCACGGGCACATCATTGGCTATTGCTTCACGGACGGTATGTCTGCACGTCGCGCCGTCCGCATTGCGGGAAATGTGATCTTAAGGACGTTTGCCCATCGGCTTCGGCATAGGCGGACGCTGCCAACCCTTCATCATTTTGCGGTGGAAGCGGGCCTCGGCTCGGATGGCATCGTAAAGCTTGGAGGCGGGAATCACCTGCAGCATCTTCTTATGGTAGCTCTGCTCAATCTGACGCTGCTCAATCTCCAGCTTGTCGCGCTCATGGATAGCGGCTGCACAAGCCTTCTCAGTAGCGGGCTTTTCCTTTCCGAAATTCCGCGCCTTCTTATAAAGGCTGCGCTGCTTCTGGTGCATCTCGCGCAGTAAGGGGAAGTACTTTTTGGCCTCGTCCTCCGTCAGCTTAGCCTCCTTGGTGATGTAGGCAGCCATGTCGGCCTCGAATTTCTCCGGCGAGAATTTCATCTTCTCCTGTGCCGCACATACCATCGTCAGCATCAGGCAGAAAGTCAGTAATACAAATTTCCTCATACCTTTCGCGTTTTAGTTTTCTGCCAGATAGGCATAAATATCTGTATTATCAATCATCGCATAGTCGGCAGCCTCGTCCATATAGGATTCAGAAACGGCCATCTGGGACATCTCGGGAGATTCCGGTTGGACTCGCGAGAAGTAGAAGGCAACGCAGAATACTGCAACAAGCAGGCAAGCGGCAGCATACATCCACGGACGAAGTGCACGATGATTGACTGTCATCTTTTGCTCACGGGCAGGCAAATTCGCCATCACCTGTGTGGCAAAGTCTTCAAAATAACCCTCCGGAACTTGGAATGGGTTCTTTTTTGACATCCGTTCTCTGAGATAATTCTCTTCGTTCATCTTCTTTATGTTTATTGTTTGGACGTTTCCCGGTTCAAAACGTTTAATCGCGTTGCTTAAAAAACTCAGATATTTTCTTCACCGCAATATGGTAGGAAGCCTTCAAGGCGCCTTCGGAGGTGTGCAGGATCTCACTCATATCGCTGTATTTCATATCCTCGTAATAGCGGAGCTGGAACACGGTGCGCTGCACATCAGGCAACTGGGCAATGGCCTCCTGGAGCTGCGCCTCCGTCTCGTCGCCGTCGAAATAGTGGTCAGCCAACAAAGTGTTGGCAATGCCTCCCGCATCATCCATACTGGTCGATGTACCCATCGTCTTCTGATGACGCACGAAATCCAAGCTCTCGTTGATGGCGATGCGGTAGAGCCATGTAGACAGCTTGGAGGTCTGGCGGAAACTGTCGAGATTGACCCACGCCTTCATCATCACGTTCTGCATCACGTCGTTGGCGTCCTCATGGGTCAGGACGATACGACGCACCTGCCAATATAACTGCTCGCTATACTGACGGATGACTTTCTCGAATGCTTTCCGCTGAGTGGACGGATTGGAAAGTTCTTCCATTAATCGCTTCTCATCCTCGGCGGGCATCAGAGATATTTCTTTAGATGATTCCAGACCAGATTGTCGTATCCGTAGACATCCGGATAGTTCTGTACCCTTCCCAATTCGTCTGGATAGATGGTATAATATATAATGTATAAAGGCACATGCGGACTGACCGGCATGTAACTGATCAACTTGAACGGCAGTTTCCTGCCCGTCTCGCTCTCTTCATGCTGATGGGAACGGATATAATCCCTACCCTGTTCCGTCACAGGAGGAAGGTCCATCGAGATACGTATCTTGTCAAGCGTCCAAGAATCGATATTCCCCAACAGGAAATGAGCCAGGTCGAAAGGCCGCTGCACACGTACACAGCCATGAGACACTCCGCGCCAGCTGTTCTGGAAGAATGCGGGGGTGGAAGTGTCGTGCAGATAGACGGAGAAATTGTTCTCGAAGCGGAAAACGATGCGGCCCAGGGAATTGCCCCTGCCACCATCCTGCGACACACGATACTTACCACTGGCCAGCATGGCACGCGACACGCTGCCAACAGCCACCTTCTTACCGGTAGCACGATCGGCAATATAATAGCGGTGACGGGCAAAATAGCTGCTGTCGCCAGCATGGTGCAACACGTCATTGTTCACAATGCTCTGCGGAATATTCCATTCCGGATTAATCTGCATATACTCAATGGCACTGGTCAGCAGAGGCGTCTTCGTCCTCGTGGCTCCACAACCGATACGCATCGACATCACAGAATCAGGTCCATAGGCGTAAAGCATGAAGGCCGGCACGTTGACGACGACACGCTTTCCCGTTGACGCAGGAGTCGGTCCCTGCCAGCGGCAACGTTCCATATTCACAAGAATACGTTTGCGGCTCTGGTCGGAAGAAGCAGAATCCAACTGGTGAAGCAACTGACGGTACAGAGCGGACTGCGGCTCCACCTCTGTCATCATCTCCCCAACGCTGTCGTTCTGTATCTTACGAAACGCCTTTGCATAGAAAGCACGGGAAGGACGCTCCACGGGAGAGTCGAAGAGGTTTACGTAGCTGTATTTTACCTTTCCTGTACTGTCCGGTTTGGACTCCACCCTGTTGATGGCATGCTTCGGATTGACAAAACCATATTGCTGTCCTGCCACATAGGTCAGATAGGCACGGGTCAGGTTATACTCCAAATGAGCGATCACGTCGTTGACGGTGTGCTGCTTATCAAAATCCAATGCCTTGAATCTACGAAGCTCTCCTTCAATATCCTTCACCTTGAAGAAAGCGTCAGAGAAACCAATACGATTTACCTGGTACAATCTTTGTATCAGGGTGTCAGCCATATCTGTAACGCCTTGACGACCGAACCACAACATCTGTCCACCATCCTGATAATACAATGCCGTACGACCGTCTGGCGACAAGGAGTCGTTGCCCACATGTCCCATTTTCTTCAAACTTGACTGGATTTCCGAAGGGGATATCTCAAAAACAGGCGTCCTCAAAGATGAAAACGCCTCCATTGATATTTCGCTTTTCTGGGTAGCCCCCTTATCACAACCAACAAGGATAAACGAGACTAGCAGAAATAAAAGGATTGTCAGATGACTATCTTTCTGACAACCTTTCCGACTTTGATAATGTAGCAACCTTTAGGTATGTTTGTTAATTCAATTCTTTGCGCAGGACTTTCGATACGTACAGAAAGGACGTGACGACCTGTAAGGGAAATAACCTCCATAACCTCTCCTTCTGCACCTGTGATATAAACGCTTCCTGCCTTAGTGACCTTGATCTGCACATCGTTCTTGTCCTCAATTTGCTCTACACCGAACTCTTCAGACGGAGTGGCCTGAATCTTGGTCGGAAGCATGAACAAACATGCAGAAATAAGGGTTAAAAGTAGTAATCGTTTCGTCATAAGCTTCACATATTACAATGCAAAGGTAGAAATAATATTTGAAAGCACCAAATAATATTGACAAAAAAATGTATTTACAGCTCAAAAATCAGCTGTTCGTCACACAATTCCGTATTTTCAAACACCTGTTTGGCTTCATTCAGAAGGACATTCTCATCTTCATACCGGGAAGAATAATGACCTAACAACAAACGCCCTACCTGAGCATCACGAGCCACCAAAGCCGCCTGACGGGCTGTGGAATGATAATACTTCTCTGCCAACAAGAGATTGTCTTCTCCATAGGTACTTTCATGATATAATGCCGTCACCCCTTTGACACGCTCATGTAGGGTCGGAATATAGCGGGTGTCACTACAATATGCATAGCTGCGTGGCGTTTCCGCAGGTTCTACCAGACGATTATTAGGAATAAGCTCACCTTCTGCTGTCGTCCAATCAGCACCGGCTTTGATATTATTAATCTGACTGGTCGGTATCTGGTAGAAATCAATCATGTCGCGCTTGATATGAGGTAACGTGGCTTTCTCCCTGAAAAGATAGCCGCAACAAGGCATACGATGACTCAAGGGAATTGTCTCAACAGTCAGGCTGCGATCTTCGTAAATCACTTCTTGTGTGGTTGTATCCACAGCATGAAAGACAACCTCATACTCCAAACCGTGACAAAACAAGCGCATCTGCTCAAAGAGGATAGACTCTAATGCAGTAGGACCATAGATATCCAACTTGGCTGTTCTTCCCAACAAGCCAAAGGTACTGATCATGCCGATAAGTCCGAAACAATGGTCACCATGAAGATGAGTGACGAAAACTGCAGAAAGCTTGGTAAAACGGATTCGGGAACGCCGCAACTGCATCTGCGTCCCCTCACCGCAATCTATCATAAACTGTTTTCCCCGCAACTCCACCACTTGTGCTGATGCATAGTGGCGGAGTGTGGGTAAAGCACTTCCACATCCTAAGATATGTATCCTAAACGGCTCCAAGACTTTTACATCAAATCTTATAATCGTCTTCTGATGCCTCTTCCAATTTGATATCAGAGTCAGGTTTCTTCAGTTGCTGACGACCGTATTCATACAAGTCATCACCTTCTTTGAGAACCAGAGAATCAGGTGATAGGGTCACAATGTCATAGACTCCGATTTCCTCCTCCTCACCACCACCTTCACGAACAGAGATCAGTTCGAGTTTTCCACGTACCAATCGCCATGTTTTATAGGTCAGCGCACTTTGCTCGATACCTTCAACGATACCGCCTTCCTTGATACGGAAGCCAACTTCGTCGCTGCCGTCCAAAGGATTCGGCATCACCCAGTTGCCCAATAAAGCCACTTGGTTGATAACGATAAGTGCCTCGGTTTTCTTAGCATTAGGAACCACAGCCATGCGATCACCAGCCTGCAAACCGCCAAACACCTGATTGTTTTCACGTGCATAGGTAAGATCCAACTGAATGGTATCACCTAAGTCCGTCACAAGCTGTAAGGTGTTCATTGCAGAACCTTCGCCACAAACACCGTAGATGGTGGGATCCTGCATAGCACTCATGTCAGTAGAGTCTCCATCGTCAAAGGGAACTGGCTGCGTCTTACCTCCACAACTGCTGATGGTCACGACCACAGCGGCAATCATTACAATCCATAATAATTTTTTCATAATAAAAAACCTTTTATTTATTGATTTCTTTTTGTTTTGCCTCATTCCAAAGAGCATCCATTTCTTCAAGGGTCATCTCTGTCAATGGTTTGCCTGCCTTAATACTATGCTCCTCTATATAATTAAAGCGCCGGATGAATTTCTGATTGGTCTCTTCCAACGCATTATCTGGGTTCAGATGATAAAGACGTGCCGCATTGATGACTGCAAAGATAAAATCGCCCAACTCTTTCTCGGAACGCACCTTATCCTCTTTCTTGAGTTCCGTCTCCAACTCATCCAGCTCCTCACGCACCTTTGCCCACACATCCTGTTTATTTTCCCAGTCAAAACCTACATGACGGGCCTTATCCTGAATACGATAAGCCTTAATTATAGATGGGAGAGATGCCGGTACGCCACTCAATACGGATTTATTTCCGTTCTTTTCCTTTTGCTTAATCTGTTCCCAATTGTCAAGGACCTGTTCTACACTCTTTGCTTCAGAGAACTCACTCTTTTCATGATCCTCTCCATAAGGCAAAGGTTTGGGATTAAAGGCACCAATTTGGGAAGGGTGATACACATGAGGATGACGGAATATAAGCTTGTCTACCAACTCGTTACATACATCTGCTATATCAAATTGTGAGTTCTCTTCTCCTATCCTTGCATAGAAACCTACATGGAGCAAAACGTCGCCTAATTCCTTACAAATTTCCATTGTATCTTTTTTCATCAAGGCATCACATAACTCATAAGTCTCCTCGATGGTGTTGGGACGAAGACTCTCGTTTGTCTGCTTTTTATCCCACGGACATTTCTCTCTAAGCGTATCAAGTACGTCAAGCATACGTCCGAAAGCGGCCATTTTCTCTTCTCTAGTATGTTTCTGCTCCATAGTAGGGGCAAAGGTACAAAAAAAAACTTTTAGAAGATACTTTTCATACGGAAAAACTCAAATAAATTTGGTTTTTCACTCACTTATTCGTACCTTTGCAACCATTATTATAAAAAAGGTATATGGAATTAGCAAGTAAATACGACCCAAAAGAGGTCGAAGGCAAATGGTACCAGTACTGGCTGGACCACAAACTTTTCTCAAGTAAACCCGACGGACGTGAACCCTATACCATCGTGATTCCGCCCCCCAACGTGACGGGTGTGCTCCACATGGGACACATGTTGAACAATACCATTCAGGATATCCTCATACGCCGAGCCCGTATGGAGGGCAAGAATGCCCTTTGGGTTCCTGGCACCGACCACGCTTCTATTGCTACAGAGGCCAAGGTGGTGAAGAAACTCGCCGAACAGGGTATTAAGAAGCACGACCTCACCCGTGATCAGTTCCTGGAGCACGCCTGGGACTGGACCCACGAGCATGGTGGCATCATCCTCAAGCAGTTGCGCCGTCTGGGTGCCTCCTGCGACTGGGACCGTACTGCCTTCACAATGGACGAGAAGCGCAGCGAAAGCGTCATCAAGGTGTTTGTTGACCTCTATAACAAAGGTCTCATCTATCGTGGACTCCGTATGGTCAACTGGGATCCCAAAGCATTGACAGCACTCTCTACCGAGGAGGTTATCTATAAAGAGGAGCAAAGCCACCTCTTCCATCTGAAATACTACGTGGCAGATTTAGTAGAACTAGAAGGACTAGAGAAACTAGAGGCCGAAGGTAATATCATCCACAAGGATGCCAAGGGCTATTACGCCGTAGTTGCCACCACCCGTCCTGAGACCATCATGGGCGATACCGCTATGTGTATCAACCCCAAGGACCCGAAGAACCAGTGGCTGAAGGGACGCAAGGTCATCGTGCCTCTGGTGAATCGTGTGATTCCCGTCATCGAGGACCGTTATGTGGATATCGAGTTCGGTACGGGTTGCTTGAAGGTAACTCCTGCCCACGATACCAACGACTATATGTTGGGTAAGACCCACAACCTCGAGACCATCGACATCTTCAATGCAGATGGTACCATTTCCGAGCAGAGTCCTATCTACGTGGGTATGGACCGTATGGACTGCCGCAAGCAGATTTCGAAGGACTTGCAGGAGGCTGGTCTGATGGAGAAGATTGAGGACTACGTTAACAAGGTAGGCTACTCCGAGCGTAACCCGGATACAGCCATCGAGCCCCGTCTCTCATTGCAGTGGTTCCTGAAGATGAAGCACTTTGCCGACATCGCCCTGCCACCTGTACTCAACGGTGAGATGCATTTCTACCCACAGAAGTATGTGAACACCTATAAGAACTGGCTCGAGAACATCCAGGACTGGTGTATCTCCCGTCAACTCTGGTGGGGACACCGTATTCCAGCCTACTATTACAACGAGAACGACGACTATGTCGTTGCCACCACCCGTGAGGAAGCCCTGAAACTGGCTCAGCAGAAGGATCCGAAGGTAACGGATGCCGACCTGCGTCAGGACGAGGATGCCCTCGACACCTGGTTCTCTTCATGGCTCTGGCCCGTTTCCCTCTTCGACGGCATCAATAATCCCGGCAACGAGGAGATCAACTACTACTACCCCACTTCCGACCTCGTGACGGCTCCCGATATCATCTTCTTCTGGGTGGCCCGTATGATTATGGCCGGTGAGGAGTATATGGGTAAGTACCCCTTCAAGAATGTTTATTTCACGGGTATCGTTCGCGACAAACTGGGTCGTAAGATGTCGAAGTCACTCGGCAACAGCCCCGACCCCATCGAACTCATCGAGAAGTTCGGTGCCGACGGTGTGCGTATGGGTATGATGCTCTCCGCCCCTGCCGGTAACGATATCCTCTTCGACGAGGCCCTCTGCGAACAAGGCCGTAACTTCAACAATAAGATCTGGAATGCCTTCCGTCTCGTCAAGGGTTGGAAGGTCGCAGACATCGAGCAGACTGAGGCTGGTAAGATTGCCACCTCGTGGTTCGAGGCCAAACTCCGTCAGACCAACGCCGAGATCGACGACCTCTTCAAGAAATACCGTATCTCTGAGGCGCTGATGGCTGTCTATAAACTTTTCTGGGATGAGTTCTCATCCTGGTATCTGGAGATGGTGAAGCCCGCCTATATCAACGGTGAGGCACAGCCTATCGACAAGGCCACTTACGACAAGACCCTCGAGTTCTTCGAGATCTTGTTAAAGATGCTCCATCCGTTCATGCCGTTCATCACCGAGGAACTCTGGCAGCACCTCTACGACCGCAAGGATGGCGAGTCTATCATGCGCGACAGCCTGAAACTGCCTGCTCCTACATCTGCTGACAACGAGTTGGCTGCCCTGATTGAGAGTGTGAAGCAGATTGTCTCAGGTGTTCGTATGGTTCGCAATCAGAAGAATATTGCTCCTAGGGAACAACTCGAGCTGCAAGCCATCGGCCAGAACCGCTTTGAAGACTTCAATGCCGTCATCATGAAAATGGCAAATCTAAGTGCTATCGAGGTGGTCGCAGAGAAAGATGCTACATCAAGTGCCTTCATGATTGGTACCGATGAGTTTGCTGTACCTCTGGGCAATATGATTGATATTGATGCGGAAATTGAAAAAATGGAAACTCAGCTGCAACATCTTGAAGGTTTTCTGGCTGGGGTAATGAAAAAACTCTCCAACGAGCGTTTTGTAGCCAATGCTCCCGAAGCTGTGGTTGCTATGGAACGTAAGAAACAGAGTGACTCCGAAGAAAAGATTGCCGCACTAAAAGAATCGCTCGCAGCACTTCGTGCTCAAAAGTAAGCGAAGTTATATTCGAGCTTTTCGTCATAAAAAAACTGCACGATATCAACAACGATTCGTGCAGTATTTTTTTGTAAACGCTTTACTGTATTTTACTTAACTTCTTTCTCAAAGAAGTTCACACATTGCCGAAACAGATGGTTACGGGTATTACCGCCATAAATGCTGTGGTTCCGGTTGGTATAGACTAACTGACGGAAGTCCTTGTCTGACTGCACCAAAGCCTCTGTATACTCAGCGGTATTACGAAGATGAACATTATCATCGGCAGAACCATGACAAAGCAACAGAGCACCATGTAACTGTCCAATCCTACTCATCGGATTCTGGTCGTAACCATTAGGATTCTCTTTGGGAGTACGCATATAACGTTCCGTATAGATACTATCGTAGAAACGCCATGAGGTAACAGGTGCAATGGCTATACCGGCACGGAAGACGGGACGACCCTCAGACATCGACATAAGTGTATTGAAACCACCGTAGCTCCATCCCCAGATGGCAATGCGGTCCTTATCGACATATTGTTGCTGACCTAGCCACAAAGCTGTTTCCACCTGATCGCGAGCCTCTAATTCTCCCAGACGGAGATAGGTAGATTTCTCGAAATCAGCACCACGGCCACCAGTACCTCGCCCGTCAACACAAACGCAGATGAAACCCTGTTGACAGAGATATTGCTCGAGAATAGCTCCCTGACCGTTCATTCCAATATTCCAGGCATCTTTCACCTGTTGACTTCCCGGACCACTATACTGGTACATAATGACGGGATAGCGTTTTGTAGCATCAAAATCAGCAGGCTGAATCATCCAACCATTCAGGCTAACTCCCTCGGAGGTCTTGAAGGTGAAAAACATCTTCCTAGGCAAGTTCTCCTTCGCCAGTTTCTCTTTCAATTCCTGATTGTCAACCAATGTGGTAATGACTTTCCCACCAGTAGCACACAAGTTGATGACTGGCGGCGTGTTCATATCACTCCAAGTATGGATGAAGTATTTGAAGTTACTGCTGAAGACAGCACTACTCCATCCTGACTTGTCTGTCAGGCACACACTTTTCCCATTCGCATGTGCCACATATACTCGCTGGTCAGTAGGTCCCTGTTTATGGGCAGCATAATAGACGTCACCCGTAGCATCATCGACACCATAGACGGCACTCACCTCATAGTCACCTTGTTCCACCTGACGAAGCAATTGACCATTGAGGTTATAGAGATAGAGGTGCATCCATCCGTCACGTTCACTGGGCAGGAGCATATATTTGTCCGTCACTATAAACTTGTCGACACACTCCTCCTTGACATACTTCGATGTCTTATCTTCAATTAACAACTGGCTAACCGTTGACAGCGGGTTCGTCATATAGATACGCAAATTGTCCTGATGACGGTTCAACGTCAATACCAATATCTTAGTGGCATCGTTGGTCGATTTGATACGGGGGATATAGCCATCGGCATCTACAGGAACCTGCAACTGACGTGTCTGCCTACTGGCGATATCAAAGCTCCATACCGTACACTTGGCATTATCAGCTCCAGCCACAGGATACTTATATGTATAAGCACCAGGATAATCCGTGTTTTCCTTCAGTTCCGGATTCAGTCCTTTATAGAGTGGCATCGAGTACTCTGCCACAGTCGTTTCGTCATAGCGCACCCAGACAAGTTTCTTGCTGTCTGCCGTGAACACCATCGCACGGTCATTACCAAACTCCTCCTCGTTCACCCAGTCAGGAATACCGTTGATGACCTCGTTTTTCTTACCGTCTTTCGTCACTTGACTCTCTGCATTGTCGTAGAGCAGTTTAACGAGATAGATATTATTGTCACGGACGAAGGCTATCATCGTACCATCTGGCGAAAACAACGGCGTCTGCTGAGCACCGTTCTTCGACAACGGCACCAGTTTTCGGCTAGCAATGGTATAGATATAGAAATCTGCTGTATACGAATGACGGTAAATCCGCTTCCGATTAGTCTGTATCAGCATCCGCTTGCCGTCAGGACTCATGATATAGCCACTGATGCTATTCAACTTTGCACCTGTGGCGGTCGACACGTCAAACAAGGTTTCCTCTTCCTTACCCGTCTTGTAGGAATAACGGAGGATACACTTATAGTCATCGCTCAACTGGGTATAACTCTCCCCATCGGAAGACGGTACAACACCACTGATATTATCAGCAGCATAATAGCCACTGGTAATCTGCTTCAAATCAAGTCCCTGAGCTGTCAATGCCATCATGGGCAAGAACAACAGGACTGCTATCAGAATTCTTCTCATGATTCTCATATCTGTTTGCAAGGAAAACTATTATCTCAGTTCTGAATAGTTGTTGTTGCGGAGCAACTGCTCCATACTCATCTTCTTATGACGCTTCATGAAACTGTCGACCTGTGATACCTGGGTGTTGTCAAAGACAAGACGGTCGGTCACCTTGTTCACCACCCATTGTATCTTTCCCATGTGCATATCACGCTCTTCCTGTGTCAACTCCTTGGAAGGCATGGGATAAAGACTGAGCAGATAGAAACCCAGACAATCGGGAATAATCATCGAACGCGTCATCAGTTTTCGCTGTTCCAACGTGTAGTGCTCCACATAGAAAGGATAATCGGCACCCAGGTATTTATCCAACGATATACCCAACATCTTATTACCCACGATGATACTCTGGTCGAAAGATCCTATTTGTACGTAGACCTCAGGAAACTCAAAGGACGGAATCTCATCTTTCAGTTTTCCAAAGGCATCCGTCAAATCATCGTTTAGGTCGTCAATATTGGCATACTGGTCCTGAACGTCGTTAATCAGACATTGGAGGGTGGAATCGCTGAAAAACTGCAGGAATTTATGATTGATGTCAGGATCGTTCACCTGTCCAAGGCGCAACACATCCTCTATCAATGTACGAGTCTGTATCGGATACGTCTTATTCATCTGCAACAGGGCAGAATAGTCTCCTGTCGTCAGATAGAGTCCTTCAATACGGTCGTAGCGTTCTATAGACACCTGAGAACCGTCTGAAATCTCATCATTCGATTTCAAACGCCACTCACAGCCAATGCAAAACAGCATGACGATGACTAATAGAGTATAGACCTTTCGCACGTTACTAGACCTGCTAAAATGATTTATTATTGTTAAAAACCGATGCAAATGTACTAAAAAATATTTTAAAAACCAAATTTTAACCTAAAAAAGATAAAAAAAAGTGCATCTTGGAGGCTTTTTCGTTTATTTGTGTGAAATTTGCAACTATAATACACCATCATCAATATCAAATATGAAAAAACTAATCTCTATCATTTTGCTGAGTATATCCTGTCTGACAGTATCAGCCACCCGCACCATAACGGTCTGTGTTTCCAACCCTGTTAACTATGCTCGCACGGACCAGCCTGTCGTCGTCTCTCTGAAGCCATATGGAGAAGTACGTTCCGCCCTTGTGACGCTTAACGGACAGGAGATTCCCTGTCAGTTGGACGACCTCGACCAGGACGAGACCTTCGACGAGTTATGTTTCCTTACCGACTTTGACAAAAAGGAGAAAAAAGAATACACCGTCACACTCTATGAGACTGGCGAGCCCCGTTCCTACCCTGCCCGTGTATTTACGGAGATGGTACTGAGGAATACCAGCGACAAGAAACTGACGAAGAACAACCAAAACAATTTCATCGAGTCGATTACCGTCCGTGGCGATGCTGCTGATGCCTATCATATCCAACACCACCACGGGGTGGATTTCGAGAGTGAACTGAACGGTATCCGTATTTATTTCGATGCCCGCCAGACACTCGACCTCTATGGCAAATACCAGAAACGACTGGAACTGAAAGACACCCAGTTCTATACCAATGACGAGCAGAAAGCACAAGGCTATGGTGACGATGTATTATGGGTTGGTCAGACCTTCGGACTGGGAGCCTTCCGTGGTTGGGACGGACAGAAGCCAACACACATCGAACCTGTCCGTAGCCGTACACAACGTATCATCAGTTACGGACCGCTACGCACCATTGTCGAACTCGTCGATCGAGGCTGGCAAGCTCCTTTAGGTAATCTCTCACCTCTCACCTCTCACCTCTCACCTCTGAATATGATTATCCGCTACACCCAGTATGCCGGACATCGCGATACCGACGTGGATGTGTTCTTCAACAAGGATGTCGATGACTACCGCTTCTCCACAGGAGTCATCAACGTGAAAGGCTCCGAAGAATTCTCCGACAAGAAGGGACTAAGAGCCTGCTGGGGTACTGACTATCCCTCTACCGACACCTTAAAATGGAAACGCGAGACGGTAGGACTGGCTGTCTTGGTACCTCAGAAGAACATCGTCAGCGAGGAACCTGCCAACAAAGACAACTACACCTTTGTCCTGAAAGTGGACGGTAAGAAAATGGCTTATAAAGTCAACTACACCTCTGCCAACGAGACGTTCGGCTATCACTCTGCCAAAGAGTGGTTCGACTACCTGAAGGCTTGGCGCAAAGAGGTTGACAACCCCGTTGTGGTTACAATTCGCTAAAGTGCTTGTGCCCTTTTACGTAATACTGCCAGAGCAATGAGAATGGTCGTTGCTCTGGTATTTTTTTCTCCTGTCGCGAGGCCTGTATCTGTCTGCGGTCTTCGGCAAAGTCCTTCTTCCAGCGCTTGAAAGCCCGACGTGCCTTATAGATAGCTTTGAAGTCGCCTACGTTCCTGTTCACTATCAGCGTCTCCCATGCGGCCAGATAATCCAGGAACCAGCGCCAACGCATCACGTAGCCCAGTTCCTCGTCTGGCAGACACTTGTAGAGCATCGTCAGGTTATTGCGGAAATTCAGGAATGTCTTCATCGGATTGCCTTTGGGAAGTGTACCACCACCAACATGATAGACATAGCTCTCAGGTAGGCAACAAATCTTGCGGCCTCGGATGCGCAGTCGCCAACACAGGTCTATCTCCTCATTGTGGGCAAAGAAGCGGCCGTCCAGTCCACCACAGTCCCAATAGTCCTTTGCGCGAATCATCAGGGCGGCACCCGTAGCCCACAATATCTCTGTCGCATAGTCATACTGGCCATTGTCGTCCTCGACGGTATCAAACAATCGTCCACGACAGAAGGGATAGCCGAAACGGTCCAAGTATCCCCCACTCGCCCCTGCATACTCAAACATATCCTTATTATAGATAGAGAGCAGTTTGGGCTGACACGCGGCCACCTCCGGATGTACGTCCATAAACTCAATCAACGGCGTCAGCCAATGGTGGGTCACTTCGATATCGGAATTCAACAGCAGATAGTATTCCGCCTCAATCTGTCGTAATGCCTTGTTATAACCTTCAGCAAATCCCCAATTCTTGTCCAGCACGATGGTCTTCACCTCAGGAAACTCGCTACGCAACAGTTCCAGCGAGTTGTCCGTCGAAGCATTGTCGGCCACATATACCCTTGCCTCGTCGCGTGAGTAGTTCAGCACCGTGGGAAGATACTGAGCCATCATCTTCGCCCCGTTCCAGTTCAATATGACAATCGCTACTTTATCCATTTCAATGCCGTTTTATCGTAGTTGAACTCACCCAGCGTGCCTTTTATCAACTGGTTGTCATATTCCTCGCGAGCCTCAGCAGGCGACAGCTCTACACGAATATAGTTCTTCGTAAACCCATGCATTGCCTTGCCACGAGGAGCCTTTTCAAATAGCACCTCTGCGTCGCTTCCAATATATCGCTGATAGAAAGCATGGGTCTTCTCATCCGAGAGGTCAAGCAACCGTTTGCTGCGTTTCCGTTTGTCTGCATCTGCAACGACATAGGGAATCGAGAGCGCTGACGTACCAGGACGCTCGGAATAGGGAAATACGTGCAGCTGGGTCACGTCAAGACCGTTCAGGAATTCATAGGTCTCCTCGAAACACTCAGGCGTCTCACCCCTGCACCCCACCATCACATCAACACCAATAAAGGCATCAGGCATCACCTCTTTGATGCGGTGTATCTTATCCGCAAACAACTGACGGTCGTAATGACGATGCATCAGTTTCAGCACCGTATCACTACCACTTTGCAAAGGAATATGGTAATGCGGCATGAAGGCACGGCTCTGCGCACAATAGTCGATGAGTTCGTCACTCAGCAAATCGGGTTCCAGACTACTGATACGGTAACGCTGAATACCCTCCACCGCGTCAAGAGCCTTCACCAAATCGAGGAAGCTTTCCCCAGTTGTCTTTCCGAAATCTCCGATGTTCACACCCGTCAACACAATTTCCTTGCCACCCTCCTGGGCTGCCTCTTCAGCCTGTTTGACCAACGAGGCAATCGTCGGATTACGACTGAACCCACGGGCATAGGGAATGGTGCAGTAGGTACAGAAATAATCACAGCCGTCCTGTACCTTCAGGAAATAACGGGTACGGTTTCCACGGGAGCATGATGGTGCAAAACTCTGAATGTCCTTCGTCTTCTTAATATAATAAGGTGTCGTCTCCTGCCCTTGGCCAGACCTCTCACCGCTTACCTCTAACCGCTCAGCTCTCTCATCCAATTTCTCATTTAAAAATTGGATAAGCTCCGCTTTCTCATCGGCACCCAATACCAGGTCAACACCTTCTATCTTGCTCACCCGCTCCGGCTTCAGCTGCGCATAGCAACCTGTCACCACCACAAAGGCGTTAGGATGCTGACGCACCATCCGGTGGATGGCCTGACGACACTTATGATCGGCCACCTCCGTCACAGAACAGGTATTAATCAGACAGATATCAGCCTGTTCTCCCTTGGCAGCCGTCTGCACCCCCATCCCCTGAAGCATCTTCGCAAAGGTCGATGTCTCAGAGAAATTCAGTTTACAGCCCAGCGTGAAATAGGCCGCCTTCTTGCCTTGGAAAATAGAGGTATCTATCATATATATAATAAGGTGTCTTTTTCTCGATTGCAAAGTTACATAAAAACTTCTAATTTTTGCCGTTTTTTACCAAATATTCGATTAAGTGTAAAAATGACGATATTTTTAACATTTCGTAAATGCTTGATTTACAGTATTTTGTGAAAAAGTTACAAAAATACCCTAAAAAAAAACGAAAAAAATGATACGTCGTATTAAAAAAATGTCTAACTTTGCAGCGTTTTAATAAACAAATGATTGTTTTACAGATTTAAAAAGCTTAGAAAAATGAAGAAATTAGTATTTATGTTCGCAGCAGTTGTAGCTGTTTCTTTCGCTTCTTGTGGTAACAAGGCTCAGCAGGCTGAGGTTGACACCGATTCAGTTGAGGTTGTTGATAGCGCTGACACTGTAGCTGTTGACACTGTTGCTGCTGATAGCACTGCAGCTGAGTAATCAGAACAACTCGAACAAAAATTGAGAGAATTGCCGCTGGACGTGAGTCCGGCGGTTTTTTTGTCTTCCCTACTCACTATAACAACTAGTACTACTAGAGCTACTAGTGCTACTAGAAAAAATAAAGAATCCTGAGCATATCACTCAGGATTCTTTGCGTATAATAACTATGATTTGCTTTACAGCATGGTTATTCTTCTGTAGCAGGAGCTTCCTCTTCTACGGGAGCCTCAACGGGAGCAGCCTCCACTTTCTTCTCCTCAGCAGGAGCATTCTCAGCAACCACCTTTACAGGGATGGCAACCTCAACCTCCTTGTGGAAGTGAACAGTAGCCACGAAGTCGCCAACAGTCTTGGCATCAGTCATCGTAATAATCTTACGATCGATGTCGTGACCCAGCTTCTTCAGTTCCTCAGCAACGATACCAGCGTTCACAGAACCGTAGAGCTGACCAGTAGCACTTACCTTAGCGGCGATGGTCAAGGCAACATCCTTGATAGCCTCACCCTTCTTCTCAGCCTCAGCCTTCAGGGCAGCCAGCTTGTGAGCCTGCTGCTTCAGGTTCTCAGCGAGAATCTTCTTTGCCATAGGGCTGGCGATGACAGCCTTACCCTGAGGAATCAGGTAGTTACGACCGTAACCAGACTTTACGTTTACGATATCGTTCTTATATCCCAGACCGATAATATCTTCTTTCAGTATTAATTCCATATTGTCGTCCTCCTCCTTAATTATTTCAACATATCAGTAACGTAAGGAAGCAGCGCAATCTGGCGAGCACGCTTAACAGCCTGAGCCACACGACGCTGATACTTCAGCGATGTACCAGTGATACGGCGGGGAAGAATCTTACCCTGCTCGTTCAGGAACTTCTTCAGGAACTCGGGATCCTTATAGTCTACATACTTAATACCACTCTTCTTGAAGCGGCAATACTTCTTCTTCTTCGTGTCGATAGAAGGAGCTGTCAAATAACGGATTTCTGTCTCTTGTGCCATAGTTTAAGCCTCCTCTTTTTTAGCGAATTTGTTACGACGCTTCTCAGCATACTCAATGGCATACTTCTCGAGCTTCACAGTCTGGAAACGGATGACTTTCTCGTCACGACGGAAAGCAGTCTCCAAAGTCTTAATCACTTCTGGCTCAGCCTTGAACTCCATCAGGAAATAGAAACCTGTAGACTTCTTCTGAATAGCATAAGCCATCTTCTTCAATCCCCAGGCCTCTTCGTTCACGATCTCTGCACCCTTGTCGGTGAGAATCTTCTTGAATTTAGCGACCGTTTCCTTTGTCTGGTCATCAGACAAAACGGGAGTCAAAATGAAAACGGTTTCGTATTGATTCATACTACTAAAATAAATAATTATTTGTTATTTTGCAAAATTGCGGGTGCAAAGGTAGTGCAAATCGAGCAAAAAACCAAATTTTATTTGAGTTTTTTCGAGATGCAGCCTACCCTCAAGGCTAATTTTAGCCTAAAAGGTACACATTTTTCTTCTAATACGCAAACTTTTCCTATGTTTTTTCAATTTCTCCACATTATTATATAATAGACATCTAAATTCTTATACCTTTAGTACTTTCTCGTTTTTACGATACCCCATGCCCGTCACATGACAGATGAGCCGTCCGTCCTGATTGGTTACGCGCACCTCTACGGCAGGAATCTTATGGTGGTCGCAAATGCCGACAGCCTCTGCCCGCAGCACATCGCCCTCACGTGCACTCGATACAAACATGATGCTGTTCGAGATGCCGAATGTCAGCTGTCCATTGTGGTTCATCCAGGCCGCAATGGCTAAGTCAGCCAACGTAAACAGCGCCCCACCCTGACACACATTACCGCCATTCAGGTGCATCGCCGTCACCGTCATCTCCGCCACAGCATGCTGCTCGTCCACCTCCGTAATCCTGCAACCCGCATTGGCCGCAAACCTGTCCGTCCGATTCAATAATTCCTTTATATCCATTGTTGTCAATTATTTTTGTATCACCCTTAAAAAGTCGGCAGGACTGATGACCTTAGGTGTCTGAGGGTAATGCTTGATATTGCCAGTAACCAGAAAAGAATCCTCAACGCTCAAGGATACTTCGTAGAACACGCGATCATCCTCGTCTGGCATCAATTCTTGGAAAGCTGTCCGCGAAGTCTCAATTCCATGTTCTTTGATAAACGAAATCAAAGCATCGGCAACACCAGGCACGAACTTGAATTTCGCACGATGCAACACCTCCTGATACTCTTCAATGATGCTGGTTTCGTACAAAGGCGTAAACTCCCCATCAAGCAACAGTCTTACAACCTTTGCAGTTGGTGACAACGAATTGTGAGTGATAAGGGCCGATACCAGCACGTTGGTATCAATAACTGCATAAATCATACCTTCGCACTCTTTCTTTTACGCATGTCTTCTCTGGCCTCACGAATCTCCGCGTTGATTTCATCCAGCGAGAGTTCCGGCTCCTTGCTCAACTCTGCAGCGCTCCTTTGTTGCATAAACAAGTCCAGTGCGCTTGGCGAGCCCTTGATGGCAAAGGGTATGCTGCGACTTCTTATCACCGCTTTTACGAAGATGTTGAACGCCGTATTGGCACTCATACCAAATTGCTCGCAGAGTGCGTCGAACTGCGTTTTCATCTCAGAGTCCATCCTGACTGTAACTGCCGATTGTGCCATAATTTCTCATCTTTTATCTACATTATGATAGCACCATGCCATCATTTCGATGGCAAATTTACGAACAATTTCTGATAATAGCAAATTTTTTGGCAAAAAAAATCTATGTCATTCTAACCTCTTCCATCATGCGTCTTACATGATCTATGGCTTCCAAATCCGCTGGCAACCACTTCACGCTATCCAACTCATCCTTCATGAGCCACTTCGCAGGTTTGAGACCAATGAGACCGTGAGACCGTGAGACTTTTGAGACCGCTTAGGCTTGATGTACACCTATTTTCAGACCTACTAACCGACTTTCTAAGGCTTACTAACAGATTTTTTAAGGCTTGAAAAGGTATGACATTGTCCATTGACCGTAGACCATTGAACATGGAACTTTTTCCATGCGGAAATAAATTTCCAGAAAATGAGAGGGAAAATGTCGGTGAAGTCGCGGAAAGAACGGTAAGGCGGAGGTAATACCGGAGGAGGCAGCGATCCGAACTAAGGAAAATTAAAGAATTGAAAAAAGTAAAAATGCAAAAATGCGAAAATGTAAAAATGCAAAAATTCTGCATTAAGAATTAAGAATCTGGCTTCGCCAGTGAAAGAGGTAAGAAATAATGGCTGGAAGTTTGGTGCTTCCAGCCATTATTCGTACTTTGACCTTCGGTCGAATTTTTTCACGACTCAGCAATATAAATGCGAGCATTTTATTGCATTCGCTGCTCTATAATTTGGCATTTTACTCACTTATTCGTACCTTTGCAAATAATTTAATCAACATAAATATGAAAACCAAGATTTGTAAGTTTGGCGCGATAGGCATACTGATGGCCCAGATATCATTGTTTGTCCTTTGTTCATGTGGAACCAGTTCCTTATCTCAACGCTCTTCTGGTACGATTATTCCTATAGAGCAAAGCAACATATCAGTTATAGCTGATAAGGTATGGACATACAGCCAGAGTCACCCCAACGGTTTCACGCTTGATGTTCGCACTTTGTCCGAGCCGAAGGAAGGTATCGTCGTTGCCTATGCCGATACACAGAACAGTCATTCGCGCGACCAACTTGACAAAGTGATAAGACATGCCTTACAGCACGACGGATATATAGGCGGATGGTTCAACGCTGATGACAGCCTTTTTTATTTTGACAGTTCCCGCATATTTCCTGAAAAATCACTCAAGAAAGCCATCAAGCACGGAAAGAAGAACGGTCAACTGGCCATTTTCATTCTTTCATCCCAGACCGTCATTCCTTTAGAGGTTAAATAGCCCCGAGGGGTTCGGGAGCTTTCTTGATTTTATGAATGCTTGAATACGAAGCGAACCAGGAGGAAGTTAACAGGTATCGAGACGGCATAGACACCCACGGGAGCCATCGTGGGACTGAGGCCAATCTTGAGAAACACGTTGAGCAGCACCATCTGTAGCAGGTAGTTCACGATATGGGCACCGCCAAAGCCTGCTCCGTTCTTGATATTGGCCTTCGCACGAAAGATGTAGCGGGCACTCATGTAATAGTTGAACACAAAGCCTACTATATAGCCCGCCGTCCAGGCGATGTTGACATTCATGACCAGTTGGAGCAGCCAATAGACGACATAATGGATGACGGTAACCAGCACGCCCACGATGGCGAATCGGATCATCTCGCCCAAGGACTGACGGTCAAGGGGTATTCCAAACCACTTTTTTTTGTGTTTCGATTCTTTCATAAGAAATTAAAATACAGGTGAGTGTAGCTTGCCAAAACGTGCTTATAGCGGAAGACGGGGGTATCCACAGGCTCTCCCTTGGCATTATAGACCTGTGTGACGCTCTTGGGTGTGCCGCCCAGGAACTGGGTATAGTGGAACTCATGACCTCGGTATTCCTTGCCATCGAGCACGAAACGGCGATAACCTAAGGAGAGTTTGCGGTCAGCCTTGCATGCCGTAATCTTATAAGGCAACACGCCACACATGGGATACTCGCCCTCGTCAGTCACAATGGCTTCGCAGAGATACATCATACCACCACACTCAGCAATGATGTGCCCGCCACGTTCGGCATAGTCCTTGATGGCCTGTCGTGTGGCTTCCATTTTTACCAATGCCTCCAAATGCTTCTCAGGATAACCGCCAGGCAGATACAGCAGGGAGACGTCGTCCAGGCAGGGCACGTCCTGCTCCGGGTCGAAGAAATCCACTTGTCCCAAAGCGTCTATCGTCTCCTGATAGAGAAAAGAGAACGACTCGTCATTACGAGCGATTAAAGTTTTTCCGCCCGTTAAGTTAGGGGGCAACAGGGGTTTGAACGAGGGAGCGGTGGTAAGCTGTAATAGTCTGTCCACATCGATTGACATTTGTTCAGACCCCCATCCCCCTAACTCAGGGGACTTTATCTGGCTAAAGTCCAATCCCAAATAGCGACTGCCTTGTTCCAAATCGGCCGACTTAGGCAGATAGCCCAAGCACTCTATCTGCAGGTCGTCACACACTTCCTGCAACATGCGGAAATGTTTCTCCGAGCCTACCTTGTTAAAGATGACACCTGCAAAACGGATATCCTCACGGAAATGGAGGAAGCCCGACAGCAATGCCGCCGTAGAATAAGCTGCCGACTTGGCATCAACAACCAGCACGACGGGGATATCGAGCACACGGGCTATCTCTGCTGACGAACCCTTGTCACGGTCATAGCCGTCAAACAGTCCCATCATGCCCTCCACTACACGCACATCCGCCCCTTCGCCATAACGCTGGAAGAGTTCACGGACATGCTCCGGCGTGGCCATGAAGGTATCCAAATTGATGGAGGGACGCCCACAGACGGCAGCATGAAACTTCGTGTCGATATAGTCAGGACCACATTTGAAGGGTTGCACCTGATAGCCTTTCTGCGTCAACAAAGCCATCAGCCCTCGTGCAATCGTCGTCTTGCCCGAGCCGCTATGTGGTGCTGCTATCAGAAAACTCGCCTCCATACGGGCAAAGGTAGTGCAAAATTTCGATTAAGCGAACAAAATGAGCATAAATTTTCAGGATGATTTGGAAATATCGTATAATCTTCCTATCTTTGCATATACAAAAACCTAGAATATGCTACACATACATGAAGAAGCGGCACGCTGCTTGATGTGCGAGAATGCCCCTTGCACGAAAGCGTGTAAGACAGGTGATCCGGCACGTGCCATTCGTTCCATCAGGTTCGACAACGAGAAGAATGCCTTGCAATGGACAGCAGATTGCAGCGATGCCGACCTTGAACGTGCCGAGCAGGCTTGTATACATTATGACAAGCCCATCCGCATCAGGGAACTGCTCTCGGAGACCAAGAAGACCTATGCTCAAAGTGCAAAGTCCGATGCTCCGAAACCCTCTTTGGCCATCACCTTCTGCGGCATTCCCTGCGAGAATCCCTTCTTCCTTGCCTCGTCAGCAGTATGTACCAACTACGACATGGTAGCCCGCGCCCTTGAGGCAGGCTGGGCTGGTGTGTTCTACAAGACCATCTGCAAACAGGAGATTCGTGAGGTGTCCCCACGTTTCGACGCTGTCAAGGACGGCAATTCGTTTGCTGGATTCCGTAACATGGAACAGTTGAGCGAGAATCCCTATGAAGAAGACTTCGAAATACTGCGCCGCCTGAAACAGAACTTCCCCACGAAAGTAATCATTGCCTCCATCATGGGACAATACGAGGAGGAGTGGAGCGAATTGGCAAAGATGGCAGAAGATGCCGGATGTGATGCCGTAGAGCTGAACTTCTCGTGTCCGCAGATGCGACTGATTGGTATGGGTAGCGACGTAGGACAGAATACAGAGCTGGTCACCTGCTATACGACCTACGTCAAACAGGTCGTCAAGATACCCGTCATTCCGAAGATGACACCTAATATCAAACTGATAAGCCAACCAGCTATGGGTGCCTACTTCGGTGGTGCAGACGCTATCTCAGCCATCAACACCATCAAGAGCATCACGGTATCGCCCATGTCGGCAGTCAACGACAAACTGACCATATCGGGCTACTCAGGCAGGGCCGTAAAGCCCATCGCGTTGCGCTTCATCTACGAGATGGCATCTCACCACGTGCTCGACGGCTCGCATGGTCATCAAGTAGACTTCAGCGGCATCGGCGGCATTGAGACCTGGAACGACGCATTGGAATTCATTAAACTGGGTTGCCGCAACGTACAGGTATGTACCGCCGTCATGCAATACGGCTACCGCATCATCGACGACCTCATCTCCGGCATACAAACCTATATGGCGGAAAATGGCAAGGAACACGTTGAAGACATGGTCGGTGAATTATTACCCCATATCGTACAGCCCTCAGACCTGGACCGCGACACGATAGCATATCCGAAGATTGACACGGAGAAATGCATCGGGTGTGGACGCTGCCACATCTCGTGTATGGATGGAGGGCATCAGGCCATTTCCTTTGAAAATCGCCAACCCCACATCGTTGGCACCAAATGTGTAGGCTGTCTTCTCTGCCGACTGATATGTCCGACTGGTGCCATAGGAATCAGTAAACGAATCCACAAACGACAAAAATAATTGTTGAATCATTTGCGAATAACGGAAAAATTCGTATCTTTGCAACCAAAATATGGCAATCTGGTGGCTGATGCCGCCTGATGTAAGGGAATCCGGTGAGAGTCCGGAACTGTACCTGCAGCTGTAATCCTCAATAAGCGGTTTGCTTGTATAACGCCACTGACAAGAGTCGGGAAGGTAGAGCAGACTGAGGAGAGTCAGAATACCTGCCTTAAATAAATCAAGGTACGCCCGCACAGGATTATGCGTTGGCGGAAAATAAAGACATATGAGAAAAATAGTATTGGCTATTGGCTGTTGGCTATTGGCTGCCGGTGTATATGCACAGACAGGCATGTTGCGGGATAGTCTGCAGGAAGTCGTGGTAACAGGTACTGGTACACAGCATCTGTTGAAGGATGCCCCTGTACAGACCGAGGTTATCAGTCAGCGACAACTCCGGCAATATGCAGGAAAGAGCATCGAGGATATCCTTTCCGGACTGACAGCAAGCTTTGACTTCAGCGAGAACGACATGAGTTCCAGACTGCAGATGAACGGTCTGGGGAACTCCTACGTGCTGATTCTCATTGACGGCAGAAGACTGCATGGCGACAACGGTGGAGAGAACGACCTCTCGCTGATTGACCCTAACAATATCGAGAAGATAGAGATTGTGAAGGGAGCCTCATCGGCACTCTATGGTTCGGATGCCATTGCTGGTGTCATCAACATCATCACGAGGAAACATCGCGAACAAGGTATTATGTTTGAGAACGCCACCCGTTTCGGTTCATATGGAGATATCCGTCAGCATAACGGACTCGCCCTGAACTTCGGCAAGTTCTCGAGTTATACCAACTTCCAGCTGCAGCACTCGGACGGATGGCAGAACACCTCAGAAGAAGCCATCTCCCAGACAGAGTATCACATTACCGACTCGCGTAACAAGACGGTAAACCGCCATACCAACTGGCAATTGGCAGAACGGCTGACCTACCAGTTGACCCCGCGTATTGAGCTGTATGCCGACGGTAGCATCTACTGGAAACGCATCTACCGTCCTTGTGGACACCATCCTGGCGTGGACATCAAGACCTACGACCTGCAATATGACAATGCGTCGATATCAGCTGGTGGTAAGTGGAAAATCAACGAGACGGATGTCATCACGCTGGATGCCGACTGGAAACGGCATGCCTACAACTATGCCTATACGGACACCACGCTGACAGACGGTTATGTGAACGGACGGTTTACCAATTACTATCCCTACTTCCCTGGCGACAAAGAGTTGCAGAGCGACCAGCGACTGACAAACATCTCGCTGAAAGGTGTCTTTACCCTACCCTATGAGCAACGCCTGAGTGCAGGTTTCGACTATCGCTATGACTGGTTGGAGGCTCCCATGCGTGTGGTGGACGGCAAGGCAACGGACAATACGGAAGCCCTCTATGTACAGGACGAGTTTGGTCTGCTGAATCCGCTCTATATCACCGCCGGTCTGCGACTGACACGGAACGAGGGCTTTGGTTTCCGCCTGACTCCGAAGGTATCTGCCATGTTGAAACTCGGCGACCTGCGCCTGCGTGCCACTTGGAGTCAGGGATACAAGACTCCTACGACCAAGGAATTGCACTACCAGTATATCAAGAACATGAACGGTGTCTACCTCTATCTCGGCAACACCGACCTGAAAGCGCAGCACTCCAATTACTTTGGCGTGAGTGCAGAATATACTGTCGGGAACCTGACAATGACCATCGCTCCTTATTATAATAAGGTGAACGATATGATTACCCTCGTCACCATTCCCACCAAGGATGCACCAGGAGAACTCATTACCAAATACGACCCCATCCGCGTGCGCCAGTATCAGAATATGGAAGATGCAAAGACCTATGGTGTTGACTTTACCGTCCGTTATCAGACAAAGAACTGGACAGCAGGCGGCTCCTATAGCTATCTGGATACCAAGGCCCACCAGTATGACTCGGAGGACAATACGATGAAAGAAGTGATTATCGACGGAATGGCTCACCACAAGGCGAATGTCTATGTAACGTGGAATCATGACTTCTCACGCTATTACCATCTGGGCATCGGCATCTACGGACGGATGTCAAGCAAGCGTTATTACCAGATTGACGGCGATGGCAAGGGCTATCAGCTCTGGAGACTCTCCACCTCGCAACAGTTCGGAAAGAACTATCGCCTGGAGGCTGGCATCGACAACATCTTCAACTACGTGGACCGAACCCCTCATGGTCTGCATCTGGGAACGACGACCCCCGGCACCACCGTCTATGCCTCGCTGACCATCCGTTTCAACAAAGGAAAGAAACTTACTAACAAATATAAGTCTAATTTAAATTCTAAAGACAATGAAGAAAATTAAATTCTTAATGATTGCCATGATGGCATTCGTTGCAAGTGCAACATTCACCGCCTGTAGCAAAGATGACAATGGTGGTGGAAGAACAGAATCAAACTACGACCGTTATCAGAGGGAAGTTAATAACGTAGTCAACAATCACAAGAACAGTAATAAGGTCATCCTGTTGGTAGCCTTCGGTTCTACTTGGGAACAGGCTTATGACACCTTCGACAAGGTGGTAGAAGAGTACAAGGCAGCATTCTCTGGTTGGGATGTCTATCTCTCTTTCTCTTCAGCTATCTGTATCAATCAAGCCCGTGCCGGTGAGAACGTAGATCCAAAAGATTTCTACGATCCTGAGCACTGGCTCACCGCAATCGGACTGGCTGGATATCAGCAGATTGTTGTCCAGTCGCTGCAGGTGATTCCTGGTGAGGAGTATCGTCGTGTTCGTGACAGCTATATCAAGGACTTCATGAACAACCGTAATAACGACTTCACCGATGCCTACATGAAGAGCATCGATCGTCAGGTTGTAGTGGGTACACCATTGATGGCAGAAGTTGAGGACGCTCAAATCCTGGCTACAACCCTGAACAATGAGAGCGATATCAAGAAAGCAGTTTCTGAGGGTATCGTCGCCTTCATGGGTCATGGTAATCCTGAGGGTTACGACTACTATGGCGGTAACATCCGCTATATCCAGCTGGAGAACTGTCTGCGCGCGATTGACCCGAACTACTACGTGGGTACTGTAGATATGGACGACACCTATGCTGAGGATGTGCTTAAGCATATTGGAGGCGGTGAGTTCGAGTTTGTCGTCGGCGACGTCCCCATAAAAGTTGAATATGTAGCCAACACCAGCACAAAAGCACAGCTCTACTGTCTGATGTCTATCGCCGGTGACCACGCTCACAACGACATGGCTGATCCTGAGGACGATGAGAGCTGGTTCTCTCTGTTCAATGCTGAAGGTATCGAAACAAAGGCCTACGAGACCAACTTCACCGAGGCTTGCTGGAAGAAGTACAAGACAGGTGATGATTACATCCCAGGTCTTGCAGAGCGTTCTGCCGTTCGTAAGCTGTGGATGAACCACACCCGTGCGGCCATTGCCAAGTTAGGCACCGATGAGGCATTGTCAACTCCGACAACGGCTTCTGAGGAATAATTTAGTATACGTGTATTATTATATAAGTTTTATGAAAGGGGATGCTGTCGTGAGATAGCATCTTCCTCTTTTCACTAAAAGAGATGCAGAAGACAAAAGCTATACTCATAACCTGTCTGCTGTCTGCCAGTATGACAACTCAGGCACAGATTCATAAGAACGACTCGTCGATGACGAATCGAACCTATAGCCTGAACCCTGTTGTTGTGACAGGTTCCGGTCACCATCAGCGACTGAAAAGTACGGCAACCCCTGTACATGTATTAAGCAGTCAGGAGATTCGTGAACAGGGAATCACCACGTTTGACGAAGCCCTGACACGCATGATACCCCAAGTATCGATGGCACCCAATTCGATGGGTACCTTCCTACGACTGAACGGACTGGGCAATAAGTATATTCTCATTCTCATCAACGGACAGAAACTGTCGGGCGACATTTCCAATAATGTGGACTTGAGTCGCATCAATATGTCAAGGGTCAAACGTATCGAGGTGCTCGACGGAGCAGCCTCGTCGCTCTATGGAAGTGATGCGATAGCAGGTGTCATCAATATCATTACCGACCAACCCACCGACTCACAAATCTGCGTCACCAACAACACCAAAGTCAGCGGTCACGGCATCCTGACAGAGAGTGTCGGACTGGACATCTATCAAGGAGGCTTCGGCTCTTATACCTCATTCACCCACGACCGTGCCGACAGCTACCAAAACAACCCGCTGGAATATATCAAAGACTCTGAAGAGACGCAAGAGACCATAGCGCCCTTCTTCACAGGCTACCGCTCCAGTGTCATCAGCCAGAAATTCACCTATACCCCCAACCAGCACCTTGCCCTGAATGCGGGTTTAGACTATTCCTATAAAATCACAGACCGCCCTGAGACCCGTCAGGATATCACAGGTGGAACAGACTACGAAATGCGCTATAAAGGCTTCCGTTGGAATATCGGGGCCATCTATAAGTTCAACAAAAGGAACTCCATACAGGCCGACTTCACCGTCGACCGTTTCCGTTATGGCAAGGAATACGACGTAGAAACCAAGGACTATGCCGTTGGCGACTATGTACAATCGAAGAAACAACGCTCGATGGAAGGACAGGTAAAGGCTATTCTTGGCTTCTCCAAAAATTCCACCACCATCTTTGGAGCCGACTGGCACAAAGACTATCTCACAGCAACGTCTGGGAATATCGAGCAGCACGTCTATAACGTTGCAGCTTATGCCCAGCATGAGATGAAATGCTTCAAGGATTTCACCGCAACGATAGGCTTGCGACTGACCCATCATGAGACGTTCGACCTCCATCTCACTCCCAAGGCAACCCTGATGTATGCCCCAGGCAACTTCCGCTTCCGAGCCACTTACTCAGCAGGTTTCCGTGCACCAGGATTAGACGAACTCTATTATCACTATTTCTCCGTCAATCGTGGAAAACCGCAGATTATCTTCGGCAACCACGACCTCTCCCCAGAGAAGAGCCATTATTTCTCCCTGAATGCCGAATATCGTACAGACATCTGGGCTGTCAGCATAACAGGTTATATCAACCGTATCAAGGATATGGTGGTGCGTAAGAACATCGATGTCGACAACACCACGCTCGCTATGCTACGGACGGAATTTCCTGAGATGACTGACGACCAAGCTGCCAAACTGGAACGTTACTCGCTCTATCAGAATAGTGACGAAGGCGATGTGAAAGGATTGCAGATCAACGCGTCAGCTAATCTCTTCCAGGGCTTCAACCTCTCTGCCAATTATGTCTATACCTATGCTCGTACCAAGAGCGAGGAGGAGTGGACCACCTTGGAACGCAGCATCCGCCACACGGCTACTATTGCCGCTAACTACCACCATACTTGGGGCAGGTACAGGCTGAATATCAATCTGAATGGCAGACTACAGTCAAAGACCTATTACCCTGATTATGAGGATGCACCAGGATTCGGTGTCTGGAACCTGCATACCACTCACACGTTTGATTGCGCCAAATGGGCTGTCATTGAACCCAGCATCGGCATCGACAATCTCTTCGACAAGGTTGACCGCCGTATCAATTCCACCAAACGGAAATACGCCCTCTTCACACCAGGTAGAATGCTGGTAGTAGGAGTTAAAGTGAAGTTTAAGCACTAAAATTTGGCTTTTCACTCGTTTTTACGTACCTTTGTCATCATGAAGGGAAAGATAATCATTGCAGGCATCGGTCCTGGCAGTAAGGAAGACATCACGCCTGCTGTACTGGAGGCTGTACAACGAGCAGATGTCATCGTGGGATATAAGTACTATTTCCAGTTTATCGAGCCCTATGTAAAAGAGGGATGTGACTGTATCGATACTGGGATGAAAAAGGAACGCGAACGGGCTGAACAAGCCTTTGAACTCGCGGAACAAGGAAAAACCGTTGTCGTTATTTCTTCTGGTGATGCGGGCATCTATGGCATGGCCCCACTCGTCTATGAGATGGCGAAAGAACGGGCTTCGGATGTTGAGATTTCTGTTCTCCCAGGCATCTCTGCCTTCCAGAAGGCTGCCTCGCTGTTGGGTGTTCCTATTGGCCACGATATGTGCATCATCTCATTGTCAGACCTGATGACGCCTTGGGAAGTGATAGAACGACGCATTAAGGCTGCTGCTTCCGGCGACTTCGTGACGGCCATCTATAATCCCAAGTCGCATGGGCGCTATTGGCAACTCTATCGCCTGCAGGAATTGTTCCTCAAGGAGCGCAGTAGTGACACCCCCGTAGGCTATGTCCGTCAGGCAGGTCGCGAGGAGCAGGAAGTAAAGGTTACTACCCTCGCCCAGTTCGACCCTGAAGATGTGGATATGTTCACCGTCATCCTCATTGGTAATTCCCAATCCTATATCACAGACGGAAAAATCATCACTCCTCGTGGCTACTATCGTGAACAACAAGAAGATAGTAACAAGGTAGGTCAAAACATCATGATAGAGTCGTTCCGCACCATCACAAGAGAACTGAAAAAGGATTATCCGCTTGACCATCATTGGGCATTGCTGCACGCCATCCATACTACAGCAGACTTTGAGATGGAAGACATTCTCTATACCGATAAGGGTGCGGTCGAGACTTTATATAATAAAGTAAAGGATGGCACGCTGAAAACCATTGTGACCGATGTCACGATGGTGACGAGTGGTATTCGCAAAGGTGCACTCCAACGTCTGGGCATGGAGGCAAAATGCTATCTCGCCGACCCTCGTGTGGCAGAAATGGCTGCTGCGGAAGAGATTACTCGTACCCAAGCAGGCATCCGTCTAGCTGTAGAAGAACATCCTGATGCACTCTTCGCCTTTGGCAATGCGCCAACGGCCTTGATGGAACTATGCGAGCTGATACGCAAGGGCAAGGCACATCCTGTAGGCATTATTGCTGCCCCGGTAGGTTTCGTACATGTCCGAGAGTCAAAACACATGGTGAAACCCTTTAAGGAAATCCCCAAGATTATCGTAGAAGGACGCAAAGGCGGCAGTAATCTTGCTGCTACACTCTGTAACGCTATTCTGACATTCGACGATGCCGCACAATTGAAACCTGGTCGCGACCTGTAGTTAATTGACAATGGACAATTGATAATTGACAATGGTAAGTTTTATTGTTATAGGCATTACAGACAATCCAAAGCCCTTCTTTCCGCCCGAAGTGCTAGAGATTATCAAACAGGGAAAGGTGTTCTCTGGAGGCAAGCGCCATCATGAGATAGTAGCCCCATTGTTGCCAAAAGATGCCCAATGGATTGACATTACCGTACCTCTTGACGCTGTCTTCGAACAGTATTCTTCACTCTTCACTCTTCACTCTTCACTCATCGTCTTCGCCAGCGGCGACCCCCTGTTCTTTGGCTTTGCCAACACCCTACAGCGTGAATTCCCCGATGCTGAGATGGTGGTCTATCCAACATTCAATTCGCTTCAGATGTTAGCTCACAGGATGGTGATACCTTATCATGACATGCATATCGTTTCGCTTACTGGTCGTCCTTGGGACAAACTGGACGAAGCACTCATCAATGGCTATCCACTCATCGGGTGTTTGACGGATAAACAGAAAACGCCTCACGCCATCCATCAGCGGATGAAGGAATACGGCTACGACAACTATGTGATGACAATCGGTGAGCATCTGGGTAACGATACCTCGGAACGTGTGAGCCAATATGACAGCAAAGCCGACTATGCCAATCCCAACTGTGTGATACTGCAACAAACAGAGAAACGATTCCGGCGATTCGGTATTCCTGATTATGAATTTACTCTCCTCGATGGTCGTGAGAAGATGATTACGAAGATGCCTATCCGTTTGTTGACGCTTCAGGCATTAGACCTTCCTAAACGTCATGTCCTTTGGGACATTGGCTTCTGTACGGGCAGCATCTCGATAGAAGCCCGTTTACAGTTCCCACACCTACAGATAGAAGCCTTTGAGGTCCGTCCTGAATGCGAGTCCATTATCAACGAGAACGCCCATCGCTTTGGTGCTCCTGGCATCAATATCCACATGGGTGATTTCCTCGAAACGGACATCTCCTTGTTCCCACGTCCTGATGCCGTCTTTATCGGAGGACACGGCGGCCAGCTGAAGGAAATCATAGAAAAAGTGTTATCCGTTATGACGGATGACGGTATCATCGTCTTCAATAGTGTCACTTCTCCCAAGGTCACGACAGACAGTCATCGCCTATGGGAAGAAGCCTGTCAGGAACTTCATCTGAAACAAGAGCCTCCACTACATGTACAAATCGATGACTACAATCCCATCGAGATACTAAAAGCAACTAAACTATACTGATATGAAGAAATCTATCATCTTAGCATCGCTGATGATGCTCGCTGTCCAGGCAACAGCGCTCACCCCTTGGAAGAAGGGTGCATTTGAAACAGGTTTGTATCGTAACCTCTTTGTGGAGATGGGCTATCAGCAGACCGATGTAGACGCAAAACTGAAAGAAGTGTTCAACGATGTGTTCTATGGTCCAAATAAGGTCTACTTTGAGGTGGACGACACGATGGGCTATGTATCTGACATCAAGAACCACGACGCACGAACAGAAGGTATGTCGTATGGTATGATGATAGCTGTACAGTTTGGCGAGAAGGATATCTTCGATCGTCTGTGGCGTTGGAGCAAGAAATATATGCAGCATCAGGATGGCAACCGCAAAGGCTATTTTGCATGGAGCTGCAAGACTGACGGCACTCGTAATGCTGAGGGAGCTGCCTCTGATGGTGAGCTCTATTACATCACAGCCCTCATCTTTGCCTCGAACCGTTGGGGCAACGATACAGGCATCAACTACAAGGCCGAGGCCCAGCATATTCTCGATTGCATCCAACCCAAAGAGTACACCCCAGAACCTCGTCAAGGCGGATTTCCTGGCTTTGGACCTCAGCAAACGGGTCCTCAGAAGATGTATCTCATCGACCCTGAGACTCAGTTGATTACTTTCACTCCTGATGGTTTTGGACAGCGTTTTACGGATCCTAGCTATCATATACCTGCCTTCTATGAGGTATGGGCAAAATGGGCTGACGATGGACGCTCTGACTATTGGAACGAGTGTGCTAAGAAGAGTCGTGAGTTCCTGCATAAATGTATCAACGAAAAGACAGGCTTGAATGCCGACAATTGCCAGTATGACGGAACAGAGATGCAGATGCCTCGCTTCCCTGGCATGGCTCAGAATCAGAATGGTGCGCCTCGTCGTTTTGGCAACAATAACTTCCGCTATGACTCCTGGCGGGTGCCAATGAACATCACGCTCGACTATGAGTGGAGTTGTGCTGACGGAGAGTGGCAGCGACACTATGGCGAGACCATCCAAAACTTCCTGTATTCGCAGGGCGTCGACATATTCGTGGATCAGTATCGTGTAGACGGATCTCTGCCTGAGGGCGATGAAATTCTCCCTGCTGGCGGATTCCGTAAGTTACGCCACAGTATAGGACTGGTAGCCACCTCAGCAGCAGCCTCCATGTTGTGCAGTCACAACAAAAGCAAGGAGTTCGTCGATGCACTATGGAAAGCGAAGCACGAGCCCTTCGAGGATGGCTATTTCGATGCCTACTACGACGGACTACTACGCCTCTTTGCCTTTATGCATTTAAGTGGAAACTATCGAGTCATCACCCCACAGAAATAAAATAATGAGAATAGCAATTATACAAATCAGCGAGGCTGGCAAGGATATTGCCAACACCCTGAAACGAGAACTCAACGCCAAAACAATTGATCGCAAGGATGTAGGCAAACAATGGATGAAGTTTGATGCCTTTGTGTTCCTTGGCGCTATGGGTATTTGCGTCAGGACGATAGCACCATACATCAAGGATAAGCACGAAGACCCTGCCGTAGTCTGTATCGACAGTCTGGGGCTGAATGTCATCTCGGTTTTAAGCGGACACGTTGGTGGTGCCAATTACCTGACGCGGGAGATTGCTGCGCTGATTGGTGCCCGTGAGGTGATTACCACCCAGAGCGATAATGCGGGACTTTGGGCGCTCGACACCTTTGCTGAACGATTCAATTGGGCCATCGCCAGCGACGACGATATGAATGAATGTATCTTTGCTTTCGTCAATCGCGAGCCTACTGCCCTACTGATGGAAATTTGCGATGAGGGTACGGACTATCTGGAGAGGACATTGCCTGAGCATGTGACTATTGTGAAAAGCCTCGAAGAGGTTGATCCCAAGAAATTTAAGCTGGTCATCCTGGTGACGCCCTACAACCTCTGCGTACCTTACGGCGTACTCGAACTGCATTTCGTGCCGATGATAGCGTCTTTGGGCTTTGGTCTCGCCCATCATCCTGATGACTATGAGGACATCTACGACGAAATTGATGAGGCCATGAGCCAGATTGGTGTGTTGCCTTGCTACAAGCGCTATTGCACTATCGACGTGAAGCAGGATGAAGAATTCTGTGCGATGCTTGTCGATGATTTAGGGGAAGAGCTGGTATTCTACACAGCTGAGGAACTCGCCAAGGTGGAGGTGCCTAATCCCAGCAAGACCGTTCAGAAACACGTGGGTACACCCTCTGTCTGCGAGGCTGCGGCCATCCTTGGATCAAATCATGGTAAATTGATTGTTCCTAAAGTGAAAGGCAGAAACTGGACAGCTGCCCTAGCCATCGACTACAAATATTTGAGAGAGCAAAAAGGGCATATCGAAATCGTGGGTGCTGGTCCTGGCGACCCAGACCTCGTCTCTGTTCGAGGCCGGAAGATGCTCGAAAGAGCTGATTTGATTTTATATGCCGGTTCTCTGGTCCCTAAAGCTTTGACAGAGTGCCACAAGCCAGGGGCTGTGGTTCGTTCTTCAGCAGATATGAACCTCGAAGAGCAATGCGAACTGATGAAACAATTCTATGACCAGGGGAAATATATCGTTCGCCTACATACTGGCGATCCTTGTATCTTTGGTGCCATCCAGGAACAGATGGCTTTCTTCGATCAGCAAGGCATGGACTATCATATCACGCCAGGCATTTCCTCCTTCCTCGCCGCAGCTGCCGAGCTACGCTCTCAGTTTACCATCCCTGAGCGCACACAGACCATCATCCTGACACGAGGCGAAGGGCGCACACCCATGCCCGAGATGGAACAACTACATCTGCTTGCCAAGAGTCAGAGCACCATGTGCATCTTCCTTTCTGCCGCCATTGTCGACGACGTGCAGCGCGAACTTCTGCAGGAATACCCAGAAGACACCCCTGTTGCTGCCTGCTATCATCTGACTTGGCCCGACCAGAAAATCTATCGTGGTGTATTGAAAGACCTCGCGAAGATTGTTCACGACAACCATCTCACCCTCACCACAATGCTTGTAGTTGGTGAGGCTATTGACAACCGAAAAGGATTTTCAGAACTATACAACAAACACTTCACCCATCTCTTCCGGAATGGCGAAGCCTGAGTCGGAATAGCAGGAAAAGCAGCAAGACGGGACAACAGCGACGCAAACTTAAAGACAAAAAGAGTCTCCTATAAACCATATAGGAGACTTTCTATGTTAATCGGAAATAAATGTACTAGAAGAACAGATAACGATTGTCAACAACGTTAGCCTTCAGGTAAAGCTCGTTCATGAAACGACTGGCAGCCTGGAGAGCCTGCTGCTGCAACTGAGTCTGCTGGATCTTTGCCTCAAACTTGGCACCCTCACGCTGCTTCTTGCTAAGCACTTTAAAGAGGAAAGCACCACCGTTACCCTTAACAGGGGCTGCGCTGAACTGACCAGCCTTGGCGGCTGCGACAGCACCACTCAGAGCGGGCTCGCTGGTACCAGTTGCCTGTACGAAGACAGGAGCAGAGAAAGTAATCTGGTTGACGCTGTCGATGCGAGCGCCTTTCTGCTTGGCGGCATCCAGGCTGTTAACACCCTTCAGCATCTCAGCAGCCTTAGCGAACTTCTTGTCGCGGATGACATCCTGCTTCACTTCTTCTTTCACGGCGTCGAGAGAACGATAGCCAGCCTCGTTGATATTCGTCAGGGCAATGACCATCAGGTGATCGTTGTTGCCACACTCATAGAGCGGAGAAACATCACCGGCCTTAGCATCGAAGATCCACTTCATAGCATCACGGGTAGAACGAAGACCGGCTACGTTGTGCTCTGAGTTGAACATATCCTTACGCTCCTGAACACGGAAACCGAACTTCTGAGCGTTCTTCTCAAGACCCTCCAGCGTTTTGTTCTCGCTGACATACTGGCTGAACTTGTTATAGGCATTGGAATAGGTCTCCTTTGAGAAATCAATGGTGTGCTTGATGACGGCAGCATCGTACTTGGTGACCATAGCCTTGCGGCTGAGTACCTGTACAATGATGTTACCACTGGTGAAGGCTACGTTCTTCACCTCATTGGGAGCTGCTGTCGTGATGGCTGTGAGATAAGCCTTGGAATCGGCATCGATAGAAGGTGCACTCTCATACATGGCTGAGGTCAGCCACTGCTTCTCACCCGTCTGGTTGTATTTCTTGGCAAGGGCCTCGAAATCAGCACCACCATTCAGAGCAGTAGCAATGCTGTCGGCTGTCTTACGAGCTGCATCAACAGTCTCTGCACCTACCTGAATCTGACGATACTCGATTGAGTCGGGCATCTCTGACTTGGCAATAAGCTTGACAACGTTGACGGTATTGTCGTAGGCTGTCTCAAAAGGAGCACTCACTTGTCCTACCTGCATGGAATCCAGCTTAGCTGCGATGTCGGAAGCAAAAGCACGCTTGGTAGCGGCAATGCCCGTGTATGCTACCTGTGACTGAGCCTTACGGACAACCTCAGCAGGAGCGGCACCACTCTCGAGTTTCTGGCGTGCGTCGTTGATGGTCTTCATCAAAGCGGCACGGTCGGCAGCAGAGGCGACTACCTGGAAATCAACATACTTGATATCGCGGCTCTCCACATACTGCTTGTACATCTCCTTCTGCTCGTCGTACTTGGCCTTCAGATCGGCATCGCTAATCTGTACGTCAGCATCCTTGATAGCAGTATAAGGAAGTGTAGCCAACTGAATGTTACTCTCCTGATTCTGGGCGTCGAAAGCCATCTTGGCAGAAACAGGGTTGGAAATCAGACATTGTGCCAACAGGTTCTGGTATTTCGAACCAAGAATATTCACACGGAGCTGCTTCTCGATGAACTTCCAGTAGTTGTAAATCTGCTGATACTGCTCAAGCACCTGAGCCTGCTGCGGCTGTGACTGTATCTTCTTATAATCGTCAAGGAACTTAGTGAGCTGTGTGACATCGAAACGGCCTGTTTGCTGATTGACGAAAGGAGTCTGCATCAGCATGGGATTCGTACCTGTCTTCAAAATACTCTGAAGTTCCTCGTCGGTAACGGTGAGACCCAGTTTCTTGGTCTCTGACTCCAGAATGGTATTGTTGACAAACTGCTGCCAAACCTGGTCCTTCACCTGGTTGAGCTCCTCCTCAGAGAGGTTGTCACGACCCTGGGTCATCTTAATCACAGACTGATACTCATCAACAAGAGCCTGGAAGTCTTGTACAGAGATTTTCTTACCTAACACTTCGCCGACCTGCTGACGCTTCTCGTTACTTGTGGCCTCACAAGAACGGAACATCTCCTCGGCAATGAATGCAAACAGGGCGAGACCGATCACGGTTGCGAGAACGGGACCCCAGCTTCTGATTTTTCCAATTGCTGCCATTATTTTATTTGACTATTTAACTATTTGCTATTTGACTATTGACGGGCAGAGCCCATTTTTCATTTCAGCCTGCAAAATTACAAAAATTATGGGAAACGACGAAAGATAAAACGAAAAATTTAGCCTATTCCGTCACTTTTAGCCGTACCAGCTCGATTTTTGTCATCGTATTTTTGATAATCTTGAACTCAAAGCGTCCGATTTTGACCACCTCGTTGAGTTTTGGGAAACTCTGGTACTCATGCAAAATGAGTCCGCCGACAGTCATATAGTCATCACTCTCAGGTAGTCCGATGTCGAAGAGTTCGTTGACTTTCTCAATCTCCAGACGGGCGGAGAGCATATACTCACCCTCGCCTAGTTCTCTGGCGACGTATTTCGTGTTATCGTGCTCGTCCTCGATATCGCCGAAGATCTCCTCCACGATGTCCTCCAGCGACACCAGTCCGCTAGTTCCGCCAAACTCATCGACCACTACCGCCAGCGATTTTTTCTCCTGCAAAAAGGTATGCATCAGCTTGCTGGCCGCCATCGTCTCAGGGACGAATGGCATCACTCTTATCAGCTTAGAGTTTAGAGTTAAGAGTTTTGAATTAAGAGGGTTCTGGCTGTTGGCCAACTTGAAAAGGTCGGAGGAGTGGATATAGCCGATGACATGGTCGATGTCTTCACGATAGACGACAAGCTTGGAGTGACCACTCTCCACAAAACGGTTCAGGAGCTGTTCCATCGTACAGGCCTCGATATCCACCGCCTCAATCTCCGTACGGGGCACCATACAGTCGCGCACCTTCGTATCGGCAAAATCGAGGGCATTATGGAACAATTCCACCTCGTCCTCTATCTCGTCATCACTCTTGGCACTATCGATGCTCGACTGCACCAGATAGTCAAGGTCGACCTTCGAGAACTCCTTGTCCTGTTCTACTTTCGGCAACTTCACCCCGAATAGCCGTAACACGCCTCGCGACAACAACGTGGCAAAGCGGGAGACGGGGTAAAGAACCACGTAACACACGAAGGCAGGAACGGCAAAGATGTTGAGCATCGTATTGGGATTAGCCTTGAAAATGGTCTTGGGCAGGAACTCCCCCGTGAACAGGACGACGATAGTGGACAACAGGGTATCTGCCGTCACACGGAGGCCGTCGCTCAGCATATAGAACAGGGTGGTATCAAAGATACGGGCAAAAAGAATTCCATAGACCACCAATGCAATGTTATTACCCACCAGCATCGTGCTCACGAAGTTGTTGGGGTGCTGATAGAAATAAGCAATGGCACGCTGGGAAAGTCCGTTCTTCTCACGATCCATCTCGGCACGCAGACGGTTACTCGACACAAAGGCAATCTCCATGCCTGAGAAGAAGGCGGAGAAAACCATCGTCACGAGAAGTCCTATAATGAGATTGGTCATGGCTGTACGGATTTGGTGGTTGCCTTATGCCTGACGGCAGCCTGACGGACAGGAGGCTCCTGTTTGGCTGTATCAGCGGCACTCTTGTTTTTGTTTTTTTCCTGCTCTTTGGGCTGTTCTTCCTCCTCAGGTTCCAAATCCGATGACTGGAATGAGCCAACGCTGTTGGTCACTTCATAATGTCGCATTTGCTCGTCGCTGCGAAAATAGGTTCCTTCCAACTCACGCTCCGGAGTCACCACCTTGGAATACTTATGGGAATAGAACTCATGCTTCATGCCGTCCCAGAAGAGTTCCTCGCTGCGGAAAACCAGTCCGTTGACATTACGGATGCGCACACGACCACGAAGCTCCCAGAGTTTCAGCTGGTCGTAATACCACGCCGTATCGGCAAATATATAGCCTTCTATATGGAACTGGTCGTCAAATTGTTCAAGGAAGATGCCCCGTTCGAAAGTCCAACGGGTAGGTTGCTTGATGGTGTTCACATCCCACCGTTCCGTCACAATACGATATTTAATGACACCCGAATCGGATATCAGCGTATTGACTCCATAGGTCGTCATCATCGACACAGAGTCGCGATCGTGAATGGCTGGTGCGGTATGCTCTCTTGGCTGTTCACACGCGACAAGCAGTACCAGTACCAGAATAATAGTAAGGGAACTTAGTCGACTTTCCATTTAGCAAACCAGCGTTCGTTGAAGGTCAGACCAATCGTGACACGGAAAGAGTTCTCCGTGACTAGATTCTTAGCCGACTGGTTAACCCACTGGAAACTGACATTCAGCACAGAACGGTTGTTCCAGGAGTTGGCCAAAGGTATTCCGAAACCAGCACTCACAGTCATCTCCTTAGGACCATCCTGCCCATGTATTTTATAATAAGGTGTAGCATAGGAGGCACCTATGCGGTAATGTACATGACTCAGGAAGCGACGACTCATGGGGTTGGGAATCCAATCGGCACCCACAGTCACCTTATGACGATCTTTATAGAACCCTTTCGACAATTCATAGTCATTGGTCACCTCATTCACCACAGGGTACTCCTCCTCGCCCCAGCGCTGCAACTGATAATCAGCGCCAAACCTCAGTGTATTCTTGTAACTATAAGCAATACCTGCACCAATAGTCATTGGGATAGACAAGCCGTTAGAGACGGTATCTGTGGTTACTGCTGTGACACCTGTCTGGGTATCTATATTCATCACACCAAAAGAGGGGTCTGCATTAATCTTATGTCCTAATCCAAAAGTGGCACCAACCGTCAGGAAATCGCTCTTTCCCACCTTGTGCTGGTATTGTGCGCCAAAGTCCAACTTATAGCTGCTGGACTCTGCTTCATAGCTCTTCATAAGTGTATTGACATAGGGATCGCTACTGGTCATAGTGATGGAACGCTCGTAACTTCCCCAAAAATAGGATGCATTGACACCCAGAGAAAAGCCTTTAAAGAATTCATAGCCCAAGCCCAGATATACCTGACGGAATCCGCCACTGCCCTCATACACCGTCTTAGCATAAGAAGCAGACGTTCCTATCTTCTGGGTCGCAGAATAGGAATAGCCGATATTTGTATAGGGAACCAAGCCGACACTCATGCCGAATTTGGGGAGGATGCGGAACAAAGCTGTAACATATTCGATGTTTGCCGTCTTGGCATTGACCTTAGCGCCGCCTTCCTTGAAATTGGTAAACTGTCCGGACACAGCAGCATCGAAGATCATACTCAGCGAGTCAACAGCAGCATATGAGGCAGGGTTCTGCATGTTCACCTCATGACCGCTTCTGAAACCTTGGAACAAACCACTCATACCACGGTTAAAACCTTGTGACTGGTCTGACAAGATACCCAAGCCGTACTGGCTATATGGTGATTTCGTACCACTCTGGGCTACCATCGACAAGGTGCCGATACCCAGCAAAATGCTACTAAATAGGAGCTTCTTCATTCTTTCTCTTCTTTATCTTTTCAAAATTCGACTGCAAAATTATTGAAAAAAAACGAAATAACCGAACGTTAAGTGGAAAATATAGGTTAATTTTGCATCGTGAAACATTTAAAAATCATTTTTAATGCGCTGAAAGGTGGTCTGACAGGGGCTTTGCTGCTCCTCACCATGCCTGTTTGGGCGCAACAGGACTCTCTTCGGATGGACTCAGTGGAGATTAGTCTGCTGACCTGTCAACCACACGATGAAATATACAGTCTCTACGGACATACGGCTATCCGTTATCACGATTTACGGAAAGGAGGACTTGACATTGCTTTCAACTATGGCGTCTTTGACTTCAAGAAGCCGCTCTTCGGACTCCGCTTCGTCTTCGGGATTACCGACTATGAGTTAGGAGCTTATCCGTTCAGGTTATTCAAGCAGGAATACCAACGTTTTGGCAGTATGGTGACAGAACAGGTGCTGAACCTGACGGACGAGGAGAAAGCGGCGCTGCAACAGGCTCTCGCCATCAATATGCAAAATGAGAACCGTATTTACCGCTATAACTATTTCTACAACAACTGTACGACGAAAGCACGGGATATCATTGAGCAATGTATCCAGGGGAAAGTGGTCTATGAACCAAGGGAAGACTATACTCCGACCTATCGGGAAATGGTGCATGAGATGACACGCAACAACCCTTGGTCGGCCTTTGGCAACGACTTGCTGCTAGGAATATTGGCTGACAAAAAGACAGACATACGACAACAAGAGTTCCTACCCTATAACCTGATGTACGACTTCGATCATGCACAGATATACCTGAATGGAGAATACCGGCCGTTAGTAAAGGAGCGCCGTATAGCCGTTGCGGGCGGTGTACAAATGGTGAAAGACGGATTTCCGTTGTCGCCAATGACCTGCGGTATCATCCTAGCCATCGTCGGCGTCGGCATTTTCCTGATAGAATGGACACGAAAAGATATCTGTAAAATCTGGGATATCCTCCTGATGGTTATTGCAGGAGTCATCGGCATCATCTTGTTTATGATGCTGTTCTCGCAACATCCTACCGTCAATATCAACCTGCAGTTTATTCTTCTGAATCCCCTACCCTGGTTCTTCCTGTGGAAGGTCATCAAAGGTAAGAAAACACGCTATTGGCATATTACCGCCATCCTTGCCGTTCTGTTCCTGACAGGCAGCTGTTTCCAAAACTATGCAGAAGGCATCTGGAGTTTGGCACTGTGTTTGCTGTTACAATGTATACTCCATTTACAAAAGTCAAAGACCAAAGGTCAAAATTCAAAAAAATGAATAGATACCTCTATATCACCCTGCTCAGTATTCTGGGACTCAATGCAGAAGCTCAGTCTATCGCACAAGCCCCCCGACTGGTGGTCAGTATCACCATCGACCAGCTGCGCACAGACTATCTTGACACCTATTCCCCACTCTATTCGAATGAGGGACTGAGACGGCTGCTGACAGAGGGAAAGGTATTTACCAACGGGGCCTATAACTTCACACCCGTCGACCGAGCTTCGGCCATTGCCTCGCTGTATACTGGCACATCCCCCTATTATCATGGGATTACCGCCTGCGAATGGTTGGACAAGCAGACGCTGCGGCCACAGAACTGTGTAAGAGACCAGAAAATAGGCTATTCTCCGCAATATTTAGGAACTTCCACGCTCAGCGATGAGTTGAAAATGGCGACAAATGGTGTGGCAAAGGTCTTTGCCTTCGCTCCTACGGCAGACGCCGCCATTTTGTCGGCTGGCCATGCTGCCGACGGGGCTGCTTGGATTACTGACGGGAAATGGACAACAACCACCTATTACCGTCCGCTCAACCAATGGCTGAATGGGTATACCCGCCTCTACCAACCGGAAGCAGATGTCAACAAGAGTGTGACAAATGCTGCATTGAAATGTGTCGAACAGGCGGGTATCGGCACAGACGACAAGACGGATTTGCTGAGCTTAACCTATGAGGCGGGTACACAAATGGAGTCGTATGTGGAACTCGACCGTACTATTGCCGAATTACTGAAGGGTATTGAACAACGGATTTCTCGTGACCGCGTGCTATTTGTCATTGCAGGTACGACGAGCCGAGAGGAAGAGGAAGAAGGTAATCAGGAACGTTTCCGTATCCCTACGGGAACCTTCTACATCAACCGCACCGCCAACCTGTTGAATATGTACTTAGGAGCCGCCTTCGGCTCTGCAAAATATGTGGAGTTCTGTCATAAGAACCACATCTATTTCAACCACCAGCTGCTCCGTCAGAAGAACATCCACTTGGGTGAGATATCCAGTCGCTCGCAAGAGTTTCTTCTCCAAATATCAGGCGTTCGTAACGTCTACACAGCCAATCAGTTACTAACAAGCGATAGTTATTTACTTGAAGGCGTCCGCAATGGCTTCAATGTAGAAAAATGCGGCGACCTGATTATCGACATTGCACCTGGTTGGAAACTCATTAATGAAGATACTTTAGAAAAGTCGACTTCCCGTTCGGCGCACGTTCCTTTCCCTATTATTATCTATGGAGGCGGAACGAAAGCAGAGCGGATTCAGACACCTGTCACCGTGGACCGTATAGCACCTGCTATTGCACGTGCCATACGTATTCGCGCCCCCAATGCATGTTCTGCAGAACCACTTTTTTAAAGATATAAAGTAAAAAAGTCAAAAGGTAAGCAAAAGTACGAAAATTATTTCGTACCTTTGCACCCGTTTTATATTAATTAAGGTCAAAACAAGAAATAAAAATATGAATTTAACCAAGATTTTAACATCATTATTCGGCAACAAGTCTACCCGTGACATGAAACTGATTCAGCCATTGGTGGAGAAAGTGAAAGCCGTATACCCTGAAGTCCAGAAACTCGATAACGACCAGTTGCGCCAGCGTACGAAAGACATCCAACGGCAGGTGCAGGAGTCGGCAAAGACACAGAAGGAAGAGATTGAACGTCTGAAGGGGACTATTGAGGATACTCCCATCGATGAACGTGCAGAAATTTTTGCACAGATTGATAAGTTGGAGAAGGAAGCTCTGGAGATTTACGAGGATGCCTTGAATGAGGTGATGCCTGAGGTGTTCAGCATCGTCAAGGAGACCGCCCGCCGTTTTGCCGAGAACGAGGAGACCATTGTCACGGCTACAGATTTCGACCGTGAACTGGCAGGTGATCCCAAGAAGGACTTCATCACCATCGACGGCGACAAGGCCATCTATCACAACCATTGGACTGCGGGCGGTAACGACCTGAAGTGGGAAATGGTACATTATGACGTACAGCTCTTCGGTGGTGTCGTACTGCATCAGGGTAAGATTGCCGAGATGGCGACTGGTGAAGGTAAGACACTGGTGGCTACCCTCCCCGTATTCCTGAATGCCTTGACAGGCAACGGTGTTCACGTCGTTACCGTCAACGACTACCTGGCCAAGCGTGACTCTGAGTGGATGGGACCGCTCTATATGTTCCACGGTCTCTCCGTCGACTGTATCGACAAGCATCAGCCTAACTCTGAGGCTCGTCGTAAGGCATACCAGTGTGATATCACCTTTGGTACCAACAACGAGTTTGGCTTCGACTACCTGCGTGACAATATGGCCATCTCGCCACAAGACCTCGTACAGCGTGCCCATAACTACGCTATCGTCGACGAGGTTGACTCCGTGTTGATTGACGATGCCCGTACACCGCTGATCATCTCTGGTCCCGTTCCCAAAGGTGACGACCAGATGTTTGAAGAATACCAGCCACTGGTAGAAAAACTGGTAGGTGTACAGCGTCAGTTGGCTACCCAATATCTTGCCGAGGCCAAACAGAAAATTGCTGAAGGGCGCGAGAAGAACGACAAGAAACTGGAAGAGGAAGGATTCTTAGCCCTCTTCCGCTCCCATAAGTCTTTGCCAAAGAACAAGCCCCTCATCAAGTTCCTGTCAGAAGAAGGTATCAAGTCGGGTATGCAGAACACGGAGAATACATATATGGAAAATAACAACCGTCGTATGCCGGAGGCCGTAGAGCCCCTGTACTTCGTAGTGGACGAAAAGCTGAACTCCTGCGACTTGACGGACAAGGGTACTGCATGGCTCGCCAAACAGGTAAATGATGCGGAACTCTTCGTTCTCCCCGATATCGCAGCCCAACTCTCTGCCCTTGAGGCTGAGCCAGGACTCTCCGATGAGGATCGACTCAATAAAAAAGACGAGTTGCTGAACCACTATGCCGTACAGAGTGAACGTGTACATACCCTCCAGCAGTTGCTGAAGGCTTATACAATGTTCAACAAGGACGACGAGTATGTAGTCATCGACGGTGAGGTAAAGATTGTCGACGAACAAACGGGTCGTATCATGGAAGGTCGCCGCTGGAGCGATGGTCTGCACCAGGCTGTGGAGGCTAAAGAGCATGTGAAGGTAGAGGCTGCCACACAGACCTTTGCTACAATCACCTTGCAGAACTATTTCCGTATGTACCATAAACTGGCAGGTATGACAGGTACTGCTATTACGGAGGCTGGTGAGTTGTGGGATATCTACAAACTCGACGTGGTGGAGATTCCTACCAACCGTCCTGTCATTCGTGACGACCAGGACGACCGTGTCTATAAGACTGCCCGTGAGAAATACAATGCTGTTATCGATGAGATTATGGTCATGCGCAACAGCGGACGCCCAACATTGGTAGGTACAACATCCGTAGAAATTTCAGAACTTTTGTCCAAGATGCTCTCCATGCGCAAGATTGAACATCAGGTATTGAATGCCAAACTGCATCAGAAAGAAGCTGATATTGTTGCGCTTGCAGGACAGTCTACGATGGGTAAAGTCTTCACGACAACCGACGGTCGGGCATTTAGCGACAAACCGTCAGCAGTACATCATCAGGACGCCCTTGAACAAGAACATGCCAAGAAGAATCATGTCGAAGCCCGTCCTGGCAGCACGCTCGTCAAAGAAGAAGAGCGGCCACTCGGTGCCGTCACCATCGCCACCAACATGGCCGGTCGTGGTACCGATATCAAGTTATCACCAGAGGTAAAGGCAGCAGGCGGTCTTGCCATCATCGGTACGGAACGCCATGAGTCGCGTCGTGTGGACCGCCAGTTGCGTGGTCGTGCCGGTCGTCAGGGAGACCCAGGTAGCTCTTTGTTCTTCGTATCCCTCGAAGACAAACTGATGCGTCTGTTCGGATCTGAGCGTATCGCCTCTGTTATGGACCGTCTTGGTTTCAAGGAGGGTGAGATGATTGAGAGTCCGATGATCAGTCGCCAGATTGAGCGTGCTCAGAAGAAGGTTGAGGAGAACAACTTCGGTATCCGTAAGCGTCTGCTGGAGTATGACGATGTGATGAACAAACAGCGTACTGTAATCTACGAGAAACGTCGTCACGCCCTCATGGGAGAGCGCATCGGTATGGATATCTCCAATATGATGTGGGACCGTGTGGTGAATATCATTGAAAATAATGACTACGAGGGATGCAAGGAGGAGTTCCTGCATATCTTCGCCATGGAAATACCATTTACCAGCGAACAGTTCCTCAACGACCAACGCGAGCAGTTGGAAGAGTATGCATTCCAGCAGGTCATGGAGACTTTCAACCGTAAGACGGAGCGCATCCGTGAGGTGGCTCAGCCTATCATCAAACAGGTCTATGAGAATCAGGGACATATGTACGAGCGTATCGTAGTTCCTTTGACTGACGGCCGTAAGATGTACAACATCCCCTGTAACTTGAAAGAGGCATACGACAGTGAGAGCAAGTCAATTGTCAAGGAGTTCGAGAAGCAGATGCTGCTGCACATCATTGATGAGTCGTGGAAGGAGAATCTCCGTGAGCTCGATGAGTTGCGTCACTCTGTACAAAATGCCAGCTACGAACAGAAAGACCCGTTGCTCATCTTCAAACTCGAGAGTGCGAAGGTATGGGACACGATGATCAACGAGATGAACAACCGTATCGTCTCCATCCTCATGCGTGGTGCCATTCCTGAGATGCAGCAGGGCGATGTCCGTGAAGCTGCTCCAGAGCAACGTACCCAGCGCAACCAGTATACAGAGAGTAAGCAAAGCCTGTCGCAAGAGCAGATGACTGACCCCAATCAGGCTGCCGCTGCCGCCAACGACACCCGTGCCCAACAGCCCCGCACGCCGATTGTCAAGGATAAGCTCCCTGGTCGTAACGACCCCTGTCCTTGCGGCTCTGGTAAGAAGTTCAAGCACTGTCACGGAAAAGGATTAGTGTAATTGAAAATTGAAGACTGAAGATCATGATTACCATTAATCATCTCAAGAAGCAGTTTGGCGAGACCATCGCCTGTAATGTCGAGGAGTTTACCATCAACGACGGTGACATCCTCGGACTCGTAGGAAATAACGGAGCTGGAAAGACTACCCTCTTCCGGCTCCTGCTTGACCTTCTGAAACCTGATGAGGGAATGGTCTTTCTCAATGGCATCAACCCAGCTGAGAGCGAAGCATGGAAGCAACAGGTTGGTGCCTATATCGACGAAGGATTCCTCATCGACTTCCTCACCCCAGAGGAGTATTTTGCTTTCCTCGGCAAGATATCAGGGATGACACAGACTGAGGTCGATGAGCGATTGAAAGACTTTGAGCAGTTTGCGGCCGGTGAGGTCTTCGGACAAAAGAAACTCATCCGCAATCTCTCTGCAGGCAACAAGCAGAAGGTGGGTATCATCTCTGCTCTCTTCCGTCGTCCACAGACTGTTATTCTCGACGAGCCATTTAACTTCCTCGACCCATCGAGCCAGCTGGTGCTGAAGCACGTTCTCACCGATTATGCCCATGAAACGGGAGCCACGCTCCTCATCTCCAGCCATAACCTCCAGCATACGGTGGATATCTCAACACGTATTGCCCTCCTAGAACATGGCGTTGTCCTCCGTGACCTTCCCAACCAAGAGACAAGTGCCGCAAAGGAACTCGAAGAATACTTCGGAGGATAAAAAAGAGGGCAAATGATACATTAATTAAAAAAGATTGTGTATCTTTGTCCCTTGAAAACTAATTACTACTAAACAAAATATGGTTTATAACGAAATAGGCAAGACAGGAATGCGCGTGTCAAACTTAGGCTTTGGCGCATCATCCTTAGGTGGTGTATTCCACAACATCAAAGAAGCAGAAGGCATTCAGGCTGTATTCACTGCAGTAGAGAACGGAATCAACTTTATTGACGTATCACCTTATTACGGCCACCTGAAGGCTGAGACCGTCTTAGGCAAAGCACTTAAAGACATTCCGCGTGACAAATACTATCTTTCCACCAAAGTAGGACGTTACGGTAAAGATGGAAAGAACACATGGGATTACTCTGCAAAACGTGCTACTGAGAGTGTCTATGAAAGTATGGAACGTCTGAACATCGACTACATTGACCTCATTAATGTCCATGATGTGGAATTTCAAGGTGATATGGAGGGTGGATTACAGAAAATAGTAGACGAAACTCTACCTGCACTAGTGGAACTGCGCGACAAAGGCATCGTGAAACATGTGGGTATCACAGACTTACAGCCAGAAAATCTGCGCTGGGTGGTAGAGCATGCACCAAAAGGTACTGTAGAGAGTATCCTGAACTTCTGCCACTATTCACTGAACGACACATTACTCGCAGATTATCTGGGATTCTTCGAACAACATAACGTGGGGGTCATTAATGCCTCCCCATTCTCAATGGGATTGTTGTCACAACGTGGTGCACCCGATTGGCATCCTGCCGACAAAAATCTGAAAGAGGCTTGTGCCAAGGCTGCTGCTTATTGCGAAGAGCAAGGCTATCCCATCGATAAATTGGCCATTCAATTCTCAACTAGTTTAAATCCACGCATCGCCACTACCCTGTTCAGTAGCGCTAATCCAAAGAACGTACTGAAGAACATCCAGTATGTGAACGAGCCTATGGACGAAGAACTGGTAAAGAAGGTGCAGGAAATTATCGGCGATCAGATGTTTGTAAGATGGAAGAACTCGTGATTATCGATGCCCACAGTCATTTGTGGCTTAATCAGGACACGTTGGTTGACGGTCAGTTGATTTGTCAACTGGAGCCCAATCGCAGTCGCTCACTATTTTTTGGTGAGGAGCGACAGATGTTGCCTCCTTTTATGACAGACGGTCAGAACACGGCAGAGCGTTTTCTGAGCAATATGGATTATGCACAAGTGGCTGCGGCAGTTGTTACGCAGGAGTTTATCGACGGACTACAGAACAATTATCTGAAGCAGGTAGAACGCCGCTATCCGGACAGGTTCTTTACATTCGGTATGGCCGACTATCGCAAACCTGGATTTTTGAAACAGGCAGAGGAACTTATCAAGGATTTTAAAGGCATTAAAGTTCCAGCAGCCCGATTACCGCAACATTTCCTAAACGACGAGATGATACAGATGATGCATCTGTTGGAACAAAAAGGGAAAATTCTCGGTATCGAACTGATGGACGGAGACGCCCAAGTGGGACAGATGGAGGAAATCATCCAAGAGTGTCCAAAGTTGAAGATTGCCATTGGTCATTTCGGTATGGTGACACGTCCAGGATGGTTGTCGCAAATCAAATTGGCCCGCCATGAAAACGTCTATGTAGAGAGCGGTGGTATTACCTGGCTTTTCAACGATGAATTTTATCCCTTCCCTTCAGCAGTTCGCGCTATTAAAGAGGCGACAGAACTGGTGGGTATAGAGAAACTGATGTGGGGCAGTGACTATCCACGCACCATTACTGCCATTACCTATCGAATGTCATACGACTTCATCAATAAAACGACAGAATTATCAATGTATGACAAACGGCTCTTCCTTGGCGAGAACGCTAAGCAATTCTATGGTTTTGGCAAGTTGCCCCATCTGCCGTATATCAAAAACATGAGCGAATAAAAACTAAAAAACAAACTAAAACAAACAAAATATGACAAACTATCCTAAAATTGGTATCCGCCCCACCATTGATGGTCGTCAGGGAGGTATCCGCGAAGGTCTTGAGGAAAAGACCATGGCATTGGCTAATGCAGTAAAGAACCTAATTGAGAGCAATCTTCGCAATGGCGATGGATCCAAAGTAGAATGTGTCATCAGCGACACTACCATTGGTCGTGTGGGTGAGTCTGCAGCCTGCGCTGAGAAATTCGAGCGTGAGGGTGTCGGTTCTACCATCACCGTTACTTCTTGCTGGTGCTATGGTTCTGAGACGATGGACATGAACCCCTACTACCCCAAGGCTGTCTGGGGCTTCAACGGAACGGAGCGTCCAGGTGCCGTCTATCTGGCTGCTGTTCTTGCAGCACATGCCCAGAAAGGTTTGCCCGCCTATGGCATTTATGGTCACGACGTACAGGACTTGGACGACAACACCATTCCTGAGGATGTGGCTGAAAAGATTCTGCGCTTTGCCCGTGCCGCTCAGGCTGTCGCCACCATGCGTGGTAAGAGCTATCTGTCGTTGGGCAACACCTGTATGGGTATCGCTGGAAGTATCGTCAATGCTGACTTCCTACAGCAATACTTAGGCATGCGTACAGAGTATGTATCGCTGGTGGAGATTCTCCGTCGCGTCGATTTTGGTATCTACGACAAGGAAGAGTTTGAGAAGGCCATGAAGTGGGTAGAGAAATACTGCAAGCCCAACGAAGGTCACGACTATAACGAGGATCGTCCCTTATTCCCTGGCGTGCCTATGACCACCTTTAATGGTAAGGGCAAAGGCAAGAATCGTCAGGAGAAGGACGAGGACTGGGAGTTTACCGTTAAGAACATGATGATTATCCGCGACCTGATGCAGGGTTCTGAAAAGCTGCTGGAGATGGGTTATAAGGAAGAGGCTATCGGACACAACGCCATTGCTGCTGGTGTCCAGGGACAGCGTCAGTGGACGGACTACAAGCCCAACTTCGACTTCCCAGAGTCGATGATGTGTACATCGTTCGACTGGAACGGTCCACGCGAGGCTTACACTCTGGCTACAGAGAACGACTTCCTGAATGGTATGTCAATGTTGTTAGGCCACTTGTTAACCAATCGTGGTGTGATGTTCAGCGACATCCGCACCTATTGGAGCCCAGAGGCTGTCAAGCGCGTCACTGGTACTGACCTGAGTGGTGCAGCCGCTGGTGGTTTCATCCACCTCATCAATAGTGGTGCTACTACCCTTGATGCCACAGGTGCCATGAGCGACAAGGACGGCAATCCTACCATCAAGCCCTTCTGGGAGATGAAGAACGAAGATATGGAGGCATGTCTGAAGGCTACCTCATGGATGCCAGCTGATCGCGACTACTTCCGCGGTGGTGGCTACTCGTCACATTTCGTCACAAAGGGTGGTATGCCTATGACGATGCTGCGCCTGAACCTCGTAGCAGGCTTGGGTCCTGTATTGCAACTGGCTGAGGGTTGGACCGTAGAGCTCGACCCCAAGACCCACGATATCCTGGACAAGCGCACAGACCCCACATGGCCTACCACATGGTTTGCTCCACGTCTGGATCCCACGAAGGATGCCTTCAAGGACGTCTATTCTGTCATGAACAACTGGGGAGCCAATCACGGAGCCATCTGCTATGGACATGTAGGTGCCGACCTGATTACGCTTTGCGCTATGCTCCGCATCCCTGTCTGTATGCACAATATTGCCGACAAGGACATCTTCCGTCCTTCGTGCTGGAACGCATTCGGTATGGACAAAGAAGGCGCCGACTATCGTGCCTGTCAGAATTTCGGTCCAATATATAAATGAGGTATATGGAAGAAAAGAAATCATTAATCTCCAAGGATGGAGTGAACTATCTCATTCCGTTTATCCTTGTTACCTTCTGTTTCGCGCTATGGGGATTCGCCAACGATATTACCAATCCGATGGTGAAGGCTTTCTCCAAGATTTTCCGAATGAGCGTAACAGACGGGACGTTGGTACAGGTTGCCTTCTACGGAGGCTATTTCTGTATGGCATTTCCCGCTGCTATCTTTATCCGGAAATACAGCTATAAGGCTGGCGTACTGATGGGACTGGGACTATATGCAACAGGTGCCTTATTGTTCTTTCCGTCAAAAAGCATTGGGGTATACGGCTGTTTCCTGATTGCCTATTTCATCATGACTTGCGGACTATCCTTTTTGGAGACAAGTTGTAATCCATATATCCTTACCATGGGACCAGAGGAGACAGCCACCCGTCGATTGAACATGGCTCAATGCTTTAACCCCTGCGGTTCCATTATCGGTATGTTTGTCGCCATGAACTTCATTCAGGCAAAACTGAATCCAATGAGCAGTGACGAACGAGCCTTGTTAGGAGACGTAGAGTTTGAGGCAATGAAAGATGCAGACCTCAGTATTCTGATATCACCTTATTTAATAATAGGACTGGTCATCGTAGCGATGTTTCTAGTCATCCTCTTATCCAAGATGCCTAAAAACGGTGACCAAAGTCATGACATCCAATTCTGGTCAACTCTGAAACGAATCTTCTCACTAAAATACTACCGTGAAGGAGTGATTGCCCAGTTCTTCTACGTCGGTGCACAGATTATGTGCTGGACGTTTATCATACAGTATGGTACACGTGTGTTTATGGCGGAAGGTATGGATGAACAGTCTGCAGAAGTGTTATCACAACGCTTCAATATCTATGCTATGATTTTCTTTATCTGTTCCCGTTTTATTGCCACCTACCTGATGAAATACCTGAAACCAGCCAAGTTACTTGCTATCTTCGGCATACTTGCCATGATCTTCACGGTGGGTGTCATCCTTTTCCAAAACCGAATAGGCATCTACTGTCTAGTATGTGTCAGCGGCTGTATGTCACTCATGTTCCCCACCATCTATGGCATCGCCCTCGACGGACTTGGTGATGATGCTAAGTTCGGAGCTGCAGGTCTGATTATGGCCATTCTTGGAGGTTCAGTACTTCCCCCGCTACAGGCTATGATTATCGACCAGAAGACTGTGCTTGAATCTTTCCCGGCAACCAACGCCTCATTTATCCTGCCATTCATCTGTTTCCTAATCGTAACAGTCTATGGATATAGAATGCACAAATACAGAAGCTTATGACAGAAGGCTATCAAGTCAAAGAATACAAGCAGCCCGTCAAGCGCTATTGCCAGACGATGGATCTGAAGGACAATCCGCAGTTGATTGCCGAGTATCGTCGTCGGCATAGTGAACCAGAGGCATGGAAAGAGATTCTTAACGGCATCCGTTCTGTGGGAATTCTTGAAATGGAGATATACATTCTGGGCAACCGTTTGTTCATGATTGTCGAGACACCGCTGAACTTCGATTGGAACACTGCGATGAAGCAACTTGCCACACTACCCCGTCAACAAGAATGGGAAGATTACATGGCAATGTTCCAACAGTGTCGTGAGGGAGCGACCAGTGATGAGAAATGGCAGATGATGGAGAGAATGTTTTTCTTATATTAGGAGTCAAATAATTAATTACATAATATGAAAGCGATACAAATAACCGAACCTTCCGTGATGAAGGTTATCGACATCGCCGAACCCCAGATGGGTGACGATGAAGTGCTTTTGAAAATGAAGTATGTAGGCTTTTGTGGTAGCGACCTGAATACATTCCGGGGCGGTAATCCAATGGTGAAGATGCCTGTGGTACCCGGTCATGAGGTGGGAGCCGAGATTGTCAAGGTAGGCAAGAATGTTCCGGAAGGACTAAAACCGGGCATGACCGTTACTGTCAATCCTTACACTAACTGTGGCAAATGTGCCTCCTGCCGCAACGGCAGGGTGAATGCCTGCGAGCATAACGAAACCCTTGGTGTACAACGCTGGGGTGCCATGTGCGAATATATCTCACTGCCCTGGGTGAAAGTCATCTCCGCCGGACAGTTATCTGCTCGCACCTCTGCCCTAATAGAGCCGATGAGTGTAGGATTCCATGCCGTCAGTCGTGCACAGGTGACTGACATCGATGTCGTCATGGTGATTGGTTGTGGTATGGTCGGTATGGGAGCTGTTGTACGTGCTGCACAGCGTGGTGCCACCGTTATCGCTGCCGACATTGACGACGAGAAACTCGCTCTTGCCAAACAGATGGGAGCCACTTTTGCCGTCAATACCAAGACGGAGGATGTCCACGCCCGCCTCATGGAAATGACTTCTGGTTTCGGACCGGATGTCGTCATCGAGGCCGTAGGCAGCATCCCTACCTACCAGATGGCAATCAATGAAGTTGCCTTCACTGGTCGTGTGGTATGCATCGGCTATGCTAAATCGGAAGTATCGTTCCAGACCAAATACTTTGTGCAGAAAGAACTCGACATCCGTGGCTCACGCAATGCCCAGCCCAGCGATTTCCGTGCTGTTATCCACTACCTGGAGCGTGGGACCTGTCCTGTCGACCGCCTAATCAGTAACGAAGTAGAACCAGAAGGAGCCACCACCGCTATGGAGCAATGGGCAGCCAATCCGGGTAAAGTTTTCCGTATCTTGGTACATTTTGGGTAATCTTTGATTACTTTTCAAACAAAATAACGTCTTTTAAGATATAGACAAACAACAACTACTATAAAATATTAATATTAACTTAAGAAACTGCTTATGAAAAAAAATCATTTATTTTCGTACAGTAAGATTTGCACATTAGCTCTACTTGGAGCAAGTGCACTCTTCCTTACATCGTGCGCTAAAGATGGTTTCGAAGAGGAGACGTTTGTCAGTTCTGTAACAAACACTCAGATGACATCGCCCGAATTGACGAAGGACAACTTCAGCTCACGAACGAATTCCGATGGCACCGAGAGCATCGTTGTGACATGGAAAGCTGTACTAGGAGCCAGTGGCTATGAGTATGCTGCTTACAACGTGGATGATCCTAACAATCCTGTTGAACTTGTTCAGGGTGTCCTTGATGGTGTTACATTTACATTTCCCAAGGCAGAGGACACCAAATACATGGTTAGTGTCAGGACGTTGGGCAATAAGAAGTTGAATAACACAGATGCTACTGAGGCTACCGTTTGTCCCTACTCTACAATGATTGATGCCAAAGTAATTCCTGTTGGTAATGACATTGCAGAATTCATCAAGGCGAACATGACTGAAAGTGAGGACGAACAGGCCTTTGAGTTGGAGGCTGGTGCCACATACACCTGCAACGGTCCGATTGACTTTATGGACAACAAGATGACATTGCGTGGTTCAAAGGTCAATCACCCCATCGTAGTCATGGGTGAAAGCGGTGTCATCTACACCTCATCTCAACTGAAACTGAAATTCATCAACTTCGACTGTTCTGCCATGACCAACAAGTGGGGTGTCATTGAGATGTCTCCAGAGCCTCCCGCAACAAAGTCTGCTGAGGCACAGGGAATTGGGGCTGGAAAGAACAGTGGCAATCCTGCTAACTGTTACATTCTGATGGATCCTATTATCGTTCAGGAGTGTGCATTCAAGAATGTCCCCAACTGCTTCTTCAGTGTTGGTTCACACCCTTGGGGCATTAATGACCTTCGTGTTCTCAATAGCGTTATTCAATTGAAAAACGATGGTAGCAATAATGCTAACGCTTCGGTGTTCTCTGCATACTCTTCTGCTTATAAGGGACCAGATGGCAAGGACTTCTATCATGGATGTATTAAGGGACTTACTGTACGTAATAGCACAATATACAATTGTGTATCTAACAGCAAGTGCTTTACCATCCGCTTCAACAACAAGGATATTGATCGTATTTTCCCAACAGCTGACGGATCATGTACCTTCATGAACAATACGTTCGTCCGTATCTTCGACAAGAAGAACTTTGCCGACAGAACACCACAGCAGGCCAAGTATGTCATCACCTATTATGACAATATCTTCGTAGACTGTTTCCGTCTGCAGAAATTCTTCCATCAGAACTGTACCTATGACTTCAGTAAAGAAAGGAATACTTTATGGGCTTACTTTGGAACACTGGACAGTACCGACAAGGAGAAATGGGGTACGGAGGAAGATCCCGGCTTCAATGTCGATGACCTGTCAAAAGAAATTGACTTTACCCTGCCAAACTACGGTTTGAATTTCAAGCCCAGTGGTGCTATTTCCTGCAATATTGGTGATCCACGCTGGCTTGACTAATCCCAATAACGAAAAATCGACACATTATGAATAAGAAGTTTATATTCAGCTTATGTCTGAGCCTTGTCATGTCGCTGTTCTCACTGTCGGCATTTGCTCAGAATCAGACAGTGACGGGTACCGTAGTTGATGAACTCGGTGAGCCTGTCATCGGTGCTACGGTGACTGTAGTGGGTCAGAAGACCGCTACCATTACCGATATGGATGGTAACTACAAGATTGCTGTTCCTAAGAATGGTAAGGTGACCATCACCTATATTGGTTATATCTCTCAGACGGTGACTCCCGGTGGAACGGTGAAACTGGAAGAAGACAAACAGACCCTCGAGGAAGTTGTCGTCGTAGGTTACGGCACCCAGAAAAAAGCACACTTGACTGGTGCTGTGGCAACTGTAGACATGAACGATGTACAAGATTTGGCAAACGGCGGTTTGGCCAGTTCGCTGAGCGGTTTGGTGAACGGTCTGTCCGTAAGTGGTGGTGATGCCCGTCCTGGTGAGAATGCCACCATGCGTATCCGTGATGTCAATTCACTCGGTGAGATTGGTTCCAACGCCCAGTCTCCTCTGTATGTTATCGACGGCTACATCTATCCAAATGACGTAAAGGTTGGAAGTACCTTTCACAATTTGGGTGAAGAGGCCTTCAACAACCTCGATCCCTCTGAGGTGGAGAGTATCTCTGTCTTGAAGGATGCTTCTGCAGCCGTTTACGGTTCCCGTGCCGCTAATGGTGTTATCCTCGTTACCACCAAGAAAGGTAAGCTAGGGGCTCCCACCATTTCATATAGCGGAACCTTTGGTTTTACCAATGAGGTTTCTCGCGCAAGTATGTTAAGTTCTTATGACTACGGTCGCCTCTATAATTCAGTAATTGCAGCCGACCCCACCAATCTTTCTAATCTAAACCTTACAACAGCACTATTCCAAGTTGACGAGTTAGAGGCAATGAAGCATCTCAATTATGATTTGCTGGATAAGTATTGGGAGACTGGTTTCACCCAGCGTCACGCTATCAATGTCAGTGGTGCTACAGATGCAGTAAGTTACTTTGCAGGTATCAGTTATTTCGATCAGGAAGGTAACCTCGGAAAACTCGATTACAACCGTTGGAACTACCGCGCTGGTGTGGATGTGAAGATTAGCAAGTGGTTAGGTGCTAACCTGACTGTCAGTGGTGATTATGGCAATAAGGAAAAGCCGCTTTTGAAAGTAGGTGGAACTAATTCCGAAAAAGACTATAACTTGATGCTAACCCGTCCTCGCTATATGCCTGAGTATGTAGGTGACTATCCTGTACCCAGTTATGGTCCATCAGGTACTGCCCGTGTACAGAATCAGAACTATCACTTCCAAGTATTACAAAATAATGGTGATTTCTCAAAGAGCATGACCTCTACCATCAATATCAGTGGTAGTATAAACTACGACTTCGGTTGGAGCAAGATTCTGCAAGGTTTGAAAGTGAAGTTCTCATACTCTAAGAGTATCAACACAGACAAGACTAACGAGTATGGAACAGCATACACGCTCTACACTATGAATCGCCGCTACGGCTCTGGCCGTCACCTCTATACGCCGACCAGTGGTGACGATCCTACATTCGACTATCTTGACTACAGCAATTTCAACCCCATTGAATATGCCAATGGTAACTACAGTAGTCGCCAGATGGTTCGTACAGACAACTATCAGATGAACCTTACTTTCAACTATAACCGTACTTTCGGACAGCACAGCGTTGGAGCTTTGTTCTCCATAGAGAAGTCGGAAACAGAGAGTGAGTTCAACCTCAGCCAAGCCAACGAGCCATACAGTTTCTCGACCCACCAGTCGAACTCCACCAAGGGCGACAAGTCGTTGCAATTCAACCGTGCTGAGAGCGGAACCTTGTCCTACATCGGACGTGTCAACTACTCCTATGCAGACCGTTATCTGTTTGAGTTCCTGCTCCGTTCGGATGCTTCTACCAAGTTCGCTCCCGAAAACTACTGGGGAACCTTCCCTGCTATCTCTGCAGGTTGGATCATCAGTGAGGAGCCTTGGTTCCAGAAAACAAAGTGGCTGAAATGGATTGACTTCTTGAAGATTCGTGTCAGCTGGGGTATCACTGGTCGTGATAACTTGGCCCCATGGCAATGGTTGCAGATTTACACCCTCGACAAGAACAAGAGTATCATATTCGGTGAGGGTAACAACATTGATCCAAGTAAGAACACCCGTCTCTCTATCAACAAGAACACCTCAGCCGTCAATCGCGATGTACACTGGGACAAGTCTTACAAGACCAATATCGGTTTCGACTTACAGGTACTCAACAGACGACTGGGCATCAATGTCGATTATTATAAAGAGCGCAACCGCGAGATGTTGCTAAAACTGGAGCAAAACGTACCCTCTACCGTTGGTACACCGTCGGCTTCGACTAACGTTGGTGAGATGAACAGTTGGGGTTGGGAAGTTAGCCTTAACTGGCGTGATAAGATTGGCAAGGACTTCAAGTACAAGATTGGTCTTAATACAGGTTACCATGATAATGAGGTATTGGTCATGGACTTCAAGGATGACTACATCTACCGTCAGATTGTCTATGGCGGACGCACAGACATCGGACTTTGGGGTATGCAGTGCATCGGCATGTTCCGTTCTTTCCAGGATATTGAAGAGTACTTCGCAGCTCACAACATCACTACTTACATGGGTATGACTAAGGACCAGGTTCGTCCGGGTATGTTGATATACAAGGATGTCCGTGGCGCATACAGCCAAGAGACCAAAGAGTATGCTGGACCTGACGGCATCGTAGATCCAGACAACGACCAGGTATGTTTATCTAATCGCACTAATCCATATGGATTTACTATCAATCTGGGCGCTGAATGGAAGGGAATCTCACTCACTGCTCAAATGGGAGCTAATTGGGGTGGTTACACGCTCGTCCCTGCCGAAGCTCGTGGTGTTGCCTCTGGTTCTAACATTGAATTCTACAATATGCCCTCGTTCTGGAATCCTGACAACATGTATGCATATCAGGACGTCTACGATGACAATGGCAATCTGTTAGTGAAAGAGAATCGTGAGGCATACTATCCGAACCTTGCATATAGTGTCAACTCTGTTGCCTCTTCATTCTGGCGCGTCAGTGCAGCCACCGTTCGTTTGAGCCGTCTGACGATTGCGTATACCATTCCTAACAAACTATACAAGTCGATTGGCATCAAGAATATCCGTGTGAACATTACAGGTCAGAATCTTCTTAATTTCTACAACCCGTATCCCGATAAGTTCATGAGTCCCATGGCTGGAGCTTACGGCAAGTATCCGAACCTGCGTAAGTGGACGATTGGTGTCAATTTGAGTTTCTAATATTAACAATTAAGGTAAGAAATTATGAAAGCAATAAAATATTTCAGCTTTGGCCTTGCATCCTTGTTAGCTTTTTCTGCGTGCAGCGACCAGTTCCTGCAGGACAAGAAAAACTACGACCAGGTGGGTGCCGAGGTTTACAATGACTACGATGGAGCCAATGGCAGACTGAACGACCTCTATGGATGGTGTCTACCGACAACAGCCAACCTGTCATGGAAGTATCCTTCCTGTGGACTGAATGATAATGCCGGTATGTCAACAGAGGAGTACACAGGTTTCAGCGAGTTTACTCATCCTGAGAACATTCTTTCGAGTGATAACACTACAACCACTTCTGTTCCCGACTACTTCATGGGATCATTCAACAATATTCAGGAGGCCGTCTACGGACGTATCCGTAACATCAATGACTTCCTTCGTGGCGTAGAGGGCAGCTCGCTGGCAGAAGCCCAGAAGAATCTTCTAATAGGTCAGGCTTACTTCTTCCGTGCATGGTGCTACTATAATCTCGTGAAGTGGTATGGCGGCGTTCCTTTGGTAAAGGAGGTTCTAGAACCTACAGAGGGAAATAACACCCCACGCTCTAGCACCAAAGAGACCATAGATTTCATCTTGGAAGACCTGCAGAATGCAGCCGACCTTCTGGAGGAAGCAACAGCTGACGGTGGTTGGAAAGATGGTGCAAACTATGGTCGCATCACCACTGGTACGGCATTGGCCCTAAAGGGTCGTGTACTGCTGTTGTGGGCCAGCCCCATCTTCAACCGTAGCAATGACAAGTCTCGCTGGACAGCCGCCTATAATGCCATGAAGGAAGACCTGTCCACCATCAAGGCTTGTGGATATGGACTCTACTCTTCCGGCAACGACATCAATGGCAGTGACTTTGCCAGTGTTTTCACACAGGTCGGAAAATCAAATAACCGTGAGGCTATCTTCTTCACCCTCTACAACACGAACGTTGTACTGACAGGTATTGACGATATTGCCAAGAACAATCCATGGGAGCGCTATATCCGTCCTGACAACACTGGTGGTGACGGGCTTTCCCCCTCTCGCATGATGCTGAACCTCTTCCCCATGGCAGATGGAAAGATTCCTGCTGAGGCAAATAACTACACGAAACTGGCTACATCGGACATAGCACTAGATACAGACTATCCGTTCATGAACCGTGACCCACGCTTCTACCGTACCTTTGCATTCCCAGGCTTCCGTTGGGCCTATAATGGTGATGCTTCCATCCACAATGCTCACAACCCCAGTGACGGTCCAAAATACACCTTATGGAGCTATGTATGGTATCTCAATGCTGACGATCAGGGCAATGTAGAGAGTGGCAACTCCTATGGTGCAGACAACCTGGGTCAGGAATCCAAAAATAAAACATTCAGTAACAGCGTGCTTGTTCGCAAGAAGAGTGATGACCTCGACGTGAACGGTTCACCCCTCTACGTCTACAATCCATCTGGTTGGAAGGCAGGTGCAGGTCCGTTCTATTCAGCTGCTCCACTGATTGAGCTGCGCTATGCAGAGGTATTGCTGAATCTTGCCGAGGCTGCATGTATGTCAGGTGAGGTAAATGAAGCCTTAGGATATATGAACCAGATTCGCCAGCGCGCAGGTGTTCCAGACAGGACAACTGCCGACTTCGTTGGCGATCAACAGGCTGCATGTATGAGTGCCATCCTCTATGAGCGTCAGATTGAGCTTGCCTACGAAGGCAAGCGCTTCGACGACATGCGCCGCTGGCTGCTCTTCGACGGTGGTGAAGGACAGGCATCTCTCAAGAGTACCTGGGCTGTCACTGGCTATGGTGGCAATACCTGCGAATGGTTAGGCGTCAAGCCTTTGAACGGAGAGCGTCGTGAAAAGCTTCAGTACCGCGTTGCTGACAAGTACGGCGTAGGAACCTCTTCATGGGATGGTGACCCGCTGTTAAATAAAGGTGGAACGCGTCCTGCCGGTGTCAACCTCAACAGTGTTGCACTTTCCGACGACCTGGCTGCTCTGAAGACCTGGTATCAAGACAATCTCGCTGTCAAGCAGCTGAAGGGAGACGGTCACGACTCTCAGCACAATGACTTGTACATCAAGTTCCAACCTTTCTACTATCTACTTGGTTTCGACAGTGGTGTTCAGAACCAGAACAAAGAGTTGGAGCAGACTATTGGTTGGGGCGACTATAATAACGGTGGCTCTGGTACCTTTGATCCTCTGGCAGAATAAACATTCCCAGATATACTGCTATCAAGCGGATGCACTATCATGGTGCATCCGCTTTTAGTATGATGGTAATGGAATCGTCATAAGATTGTCATAGGTTTGTCAGACTCTTAGGGTATGACGATCCTATGAGAAAGGATAGAGTATCCTATGAGATGCCTATGAGCAACCTATGAGTAAGGTATGAGCAACCTATGAGTAAGGTATGAGCAAAATCGAGTTACAAAAATTTAATCTTTTTATTTTGTAGTATGCTCACTTATTCGTAACTTTGCCACTGATTCAAGTCTATAATCAGCAAATCATGAAATATCTGTATAACCTTGCCGTCCTGCTGGCGACATTCTGTCTGGCAACTCAGTTACAAGCTGCTCCAAAGCCTAAAAAAGAAGTGTATATCCCCATGGATTACTCCACCTGTGGCTATCATGCCTCGGAGCAGGCTATACCGGACGTAGCTGTCAGCGTGTTTGTGGCAGTGCAGAATGGTGACTGCTCCAGCATCATCCAACAAGCAGTGGACTATGTCTCGCAACTCAAACCCGACAAGAACGGCTATCGGGGCTGTGTCCTGTTGGGCAAGGGTGTTTTCAACATCAGTAAACCCATCTGCATCACTGCTTCTGGAGTGGTGTTGAGAGGTGTTGACAAGCAAAAGACCATCATCAGGAAGACGGGAGCAGACCGTGGAGCAGTCATCTATATAGAGGGAGAAGCCACCAAGATTGAAGGTGACACGATTGCCATTGTCCATGAGAAAGTGGCGGCTGGCAACACACAACTGACCCTTGCTTCCACCAAGGGATTGCAGACTGGCAGCCGCATTACTGTCGTCCGTCCCAGTACCACAGAATGGATTCAGTCGTTGAGGATGGAAGACTTTGGCGGTGGACTGGATTATACGGGTTGGAAAGCTACAGACATCGACATCCTATGGGACCGTACTATCACGGCTGTCAATGGTTCGACCGTCACCCTTGACGCACCTATCACCACTACCCTCTCCCAAGCATATGGAGGCGGTTTTGTTATTAAAGCCTATAACACGAGGGAGATTACGGAATGTGGTGTAGAGAACCTGACGATTGATACGGAATGGAACACGCAGAATGCCAAGGACGAAGACCACTGCTGGGACGGTATCTTCATGAATAACGTCCGCGACGGGTGGGTCAGACGGGTGAACTTCCTGCATCTGGCAGGTTCGGCTGTCAACCTGCAGAAACAGACCTGCCGAATCACCGTGGAAGACTGTCTTGCACAACAGCCTGTATCTGAAATAGGTGGCTGGCGGCGACAGGTGTTCCTGACTCGCGGACAACAGACGCTCTTCCAGCGATGCATCTCCCGTCAGGGCATCCACGACTTTGCCGCAGGCTATTGCGCCGCAGGGCCTAACGCCTTCGTACAGTGTGAGGGGGAGGAATCATTGGGATTTAGTGGCAGTATCGGCTCCTGGGCAGCCGGATTGCTCTTCGACATCGTCAATATTGATGGCAGCGACATCCGTTATGCCAATTTGGAGCAGTTCCAGTTCGGTACGGGATGGAATACCGCCAATTCAATGCTGTGGCAGTGTACTGCCTCTACGATTGAATGCTATTCCCCTGATGCCGACAACCGCTCGAGCGGTCATGGCTGTTGGGGAACGCTGACCGGTAACGGAGAATGGACCAGCAGCAACGACCATGTGACACCTCGCAGCCTGTTCTACGACCAGTTGGAGAAACGTTTGGGCAAGCTACCTTTCAACCCATATATACTCCCCCGTCCTACCAATGCGTCCAGTTCTCCTACGGTTGAACAGGCAATGACTTTGGCACAGGAATCGCTGACACAACCCAGACTCACCATGGAGATGTGGCTTGACAGTATCCCATTCACAGCCGCCACCCAAGGCGGCATATCCACCCGTCTCACCCCAGCACCCCATTCTACCCAAATTGCCCATCCTACATACGCCATCACCAACGGCCATCTGACTGCCGACGGAATGCTAGTAACAGGTAATCAATACGCCGTGCCCTGGTGGAGCGGAAGGGTGAAAGACAACTTCATAGAACATGGTGCCAAACCTGCTATTACCCGCTTCGTCCCTGGCCGTGAAGGAACGGGATGGACAGACAGTATCTCTAAAGTAATCAACTACTTAGCTAATAATCATTATAGTTCTTTATACCACAACTACGGACTCTGGTACGACCTGCGCAGGACAGACCACGAGCGCATCCGTCGTGCCGACGGTGACGTGTGGGCGCCCTTCTACGAACAACCCTTCGCCCGCTCTGGAGAGGGTACTGCGTGGGACGGTCTGTCACGCTATGACCTGACCAAACCCAACCGCTGGTACTGGAGTCGTCTGAACGAGTTTGCTCATCAGGCAGCAAGCCAGCAAATCCTACTCTATAACGAGCACTATTTCCAGCATAACATCCTGGAGGCAGGAGCCCATTGGGTGGATTGTCCGTGGCGCCCCGTCAACAACATCAACAGTACCGACTTCCCTGAACCCGTTCCCTTTGCCGGTGACAAGCGTATCTTCATGGCAGAACAGTTCTATAACGAACAGAATCCTGTACTCCGCCCACTGCACCGCCAATATATCCGGATGTGTCTGGAACAGATGAAAGACCAGCCTAACGTAATACATTCCATCAGCGCAGAATATACGGGTCCGCTGCATTTCACCCGTTTCTGGCTGAAGACTGTTGCCGAATGGGAGGCAGAAACAGGTTGTCATCCACTGATAGCACTCAGTTGTACCAAAGACGTGCAGGACAGCATCCTCGCTGATCCGGAACTGCGCAAGGTCGTCGACATCATCGACATCCGTTACTGGCATTATAACACCAAAGAGCTATGGGCACCCGAAGGAGGCAAGAACATGGCACCACGACAGTGGATGCGTAAGATGAAGGTGGGCAAGACTGGTTTCGAGGAAGCCTACCGTGCCGTCCGTGAGTACCGTGACCGTTATCCTGAGAAGGCCGTCACCTTCTTCTCGCAACAGTATCCCGCCTACGGTTGGGCGATACTCATGGCAGGCGGATCGTTGCCTAACGTCCCACTCACCTCTCACCACATTCCCGCTGACGCACCTACCCGTAGCCTTTCACCTCTCACCTCTCAACTTTTAAAAGATCTCTGCCAGATGAAAGCCATTGAGGCTGACGGATGCATCGCCCTAGGAGACAGTCAGAAAGGTTACCTTATATACGCTACCCAGACAAGTATTCCTGTAGTAAGCGGGAAATACCAATTGTGTGGCATCGATCTGAAAACTGGTGACATCACGGTCATACAGAAGAGCCTGAGGCTCCAGGACACTTTCCGTCCCGACCCTTCAAAGAAGGACATGATATATTGGCTTCGTAGACTGTAACTGCCGTTCTGTTGCAAAAAAAGAGAAAAAAGATATCGGTTTATGGTGGTTTTCCAAAAATTATTGCTACTTTTGCAGTGACAAACGAAACTACTTAATAGGATCTACCTAAGATGACAAACTTTTCGCAACTATATAACAAACATATTGACCAGTTGTTTGCATTCGGTTCCCGTTTCACGTCTGACCGTGAGATGCTCAAGGACTGCATACAGGACGTCTTTGTGAAACTTTTTACCCGACGGGAGAATCTGGGACCGATAGACAACGTGGATAGTTATCTCTTTATCTCCCTGCGCAACCGTATCCATGACGAATTCCGCCGCAACGGCAAGATTACTGGTGACGAGGTCAATGATGCCAATATGCAGGCTGTTGCCGAATACGAGGAATATAACCAGGAACGGATGGAACAGCAACAGGAACTCACAAACAATGTGGAGAAATTCTTCGAGAAGTTGTCGCCCCGTCAGCGTCAGATCATCAACCTGTACTATATCGAGCAACGGAAATACGAAGACATCTGCCGTATCATGGGCATCAACTATCAGAGCGTGCGTAACCTGATGCACCGAAGTATCAGTCGGCTCCGTGAATATACAGGACAGATGACACAGAACGTATAAAAGCCTTTCCTTTGGTTACACCAATGCCATTATTCCGTCCTTAAATAAACAGGTGATAATGGCAACAAAAGGAGATAGCAAGAAGAAAAAACGCCTCTATTCTTTTATCCCGTCTCTCCAGCCTCTTTCTAAAGAAGAAAAGGAAGAGCTGAAGATGCGGATAATTGTTGCTATTCACCAGTCGGTAGCATTAAATTAGAGATAATCCAAACCACATATGAACAAACTACGTATTTTCCTTTTTTCCTTTATAGCATGCGGTTTCTCATGCCTTGACACCCTCATGGCACAAGAACGTTATCAGGTGGGAGTCTGCGATTGGATGGTTCTGAAACGTCAGAAACTGGGTGAGTTCCAACTCGCTAAGGATTTGGCATGTGACGGTGTAGAGATGGACATGGGCGGACTTGGCAAGCGTGAGATGTTCGACAACAAGATGCGTGATGCAAAGACCGCAGCTTTCTTCAAACACACAGCCGACAGTCTGAATATACGTATCGGAGCCATTGCCATGAGCGGATTCTACGGACAGGACCTGACCCAACGCGACAACTACCTCGCCTTGATGGAAGACTGTTTCGAAACCATGAAGCGTATGGGAGATGTCAAAGTTGCCTTCCTGCCATTAGGCGGATGTGGCAACGACTGGACCACCGACAAGACGAAGCGGAAGGAGATTGTCAACCGCCTGCATGCCATCGGTGAGGCTGCTAAGACACATGGCGTCGTAGTCGGCATCGACACCCCGCTAGATGCTGCAGGCAACCTGAAACTGCTGAAAGAAATCAAAAGTGACGGCATTGCCATCTTCTATAAGTGGCAAACCATCATAGAGAACGGATGGGACATCGTCAAAGACATGAAAAAGTTGGGTGCCAGGAATATCTGTGCCATCCATGCCTCGAATACTGACAGTGTATGCCTGCGTAATGACCCTGCCATCAATCTGCCACTCATCAAACAGACCCTCGATGAGATGGACTGGAGCGGATGGCTGTTCGTAGAGCGAAGCCGTGACGTGAAAATGGTACATAATGTCAAGATGAACTACGGCAATAACGTCATGTACCTGAAAGAGACGTTTAACTCCTACCCTGTCCCTGATGTACGGATAGACATTGCCGGACGTGACAGCAAATATGTGGAGACCATCATCGGACGGGCAAGGAAAGCCACCGATGAGTTGGGGATCACATGGACTCCATTGGGACAGAACGTATTGGTCATTGTTGCCAACCGCTATTTCAAACTCAATGACATCTATGCCGAACGTGACTCTGTGAAGAAGACGGACAAGAAACTCGCTGAGGCACAATGTGACTCGAAACTATATCGTTCCCACTTCGGTTTCGATGCCGACCTGTCGATGTACCTGAAACCACAGGAGATAGAGCGAGTTAAGGACGTGATGACCTTCAACGTGGTGAAGGTGACCTATGAGGCACATTGTGACATGATCCCCACCTTGAAGGAAGAGGAGAAGGCACAGATTCTTGCCTGGCTGATAGAAGCGCGTGAACTTGCCATCGACGCAGAGAGTTCAAAGAAAAAACATGAGGTATTCGGGAAATACAAGGGACGTATCAACAACTACCTGACGAAACGAGGCTATGATTTAGTCAAGGAACGTGAGGCATGGTATGAACGAATAAAAGCAAGAGGAGGAAAGATATGAGAAAACTGATTGTTGCCATCATGCTGTGCTGCGCTACCGTAGCAACGGCACAGGGACTGACAGACATGAGTAACAGTCGTCAGGCTCGTATGAAGAATACGCCTTTAGGAGCCGTTAAATGGACTGGAGGCTTTTGGGGTGACCGTTTCAGTATGCTATCCACCACAGGCATCTGGGACATGTGGAACACTTGGAACACTCCCTGGGAGATCATCAATGACATGGGACTGCACGGCAGCAACGGTTTCCGCAACTTTGAGGTGGCTGCAGGAACGGTAAAAGGCAAGCACCATGGTCCTCCCTTCCATGATGGTGACATGTATAAATGGCTGGAGGCATGTGCTGCCGTTTATGCTATCACTAAGGATCCGAAGATTGATGCCTTGATGGATAAATTCATTGAACAGGTAGCACTGGCTCAGCGCAACGACGGTTACATTCATACCCCCGTCGTCATCTCGGAACGTAATGCAGGCATCGACTCCCATGCTAACACGGAGAATGCAGCAGGCATCGAGATTGGAAAAGACCAAAAGCACGCCTTTGCCTCCCGTCTGAACTTCGAAACCTATAACCTCGGACATCTGATGACGGCAGGTATCATCCACAAGCGTGCTACAGGGAAGACGAGCTTATTTAACTGTGGTAAGAAGGCCGCTGACTTCCTCTATAACTTCCTGACCAATGATGCTGCGGAACTGTCCCGTAATGCCATCTGTCCTTCCCACTATATGGGGGCTGCAGAGATGTACCGGGAGACGGGTGATGAGAAATACCTCACGCTGGCCAAGGGCTTGATTGCCATTCGCGACAGCGTGACGAACGGTGAGGACCATAACCAGGACCGCCATAAGTTCCGCGACCAGTATGAGGCGATGGGACATGCCGTCCGCGCCAACTACCTCTATGCCGGTGTTGCCGACCTCTATGCGGAGACAGGTGAGGAACAGTTGATGAAGAACCTCTCTGCCATCTGGGATGATATCATCCAGCATAAGATATACATTATGGGTGGGTGTGGTGCCCTCTACGACGGAGTGTCACCTGACGGTACCACCTACAACCAGCCTTCCATCCAACAGATTCATCAGGCTTATGGACGACAGTTCCAGTTGCCACAGGAGGCTGCCCATAACGAGATATGTGCCCAAATTGGTATGATGCTTTTCTCCTGGCGTATGTTCCAAACGACAGGTGACAGCAAGTATATCGACAACATCGAAAATGAACTATATAACGGCATCCTCTCAGGAATCTCCCTCGATGGCAAGGACTTCTTCTATACGGAAGCGCTGCGTCGCACGAAGGAGTTTCCCTATGTGATGCGATGGCCGAAGCATCGTCAGCATTACATTACCTGCTTCTGCTGTCCGCCAAATACGTTGCGCACACTCTGCGAGGCACAGGAATATGCTTATGCTGTTAACGGAAACACACTATATGTCAACCTCTACGGACAAAACGTGTTGAAGACCAAAGACCTGGAATTGGAACAGACGACCAACTACCCGTGGGACGGCAAGGTCACACTGACCATCAAGAATGCCAAGAACCTATCAACCGTTAAGTTACACAAGCCCGAATGGGCAGGACAATATACGGTAAAGGTGAACGGTGAAACAGCTGACCTAGACATCTCCCGCAAATGGAAGAAAGGGGATGTCATCGAGATGAACTTTGACATGCGTCCCCGACTGATAGAGGCGAACCCATTGGTCGAAGAGGCGAAAAACCAGATTGCCGTACAGCGCGGCCCTATCGTCTACTGTCTTGAAGGCGAGGATATCGAGGGCGGCTACCGCATCAACGATATTGCCATTCCTGCCGACATACAGTTTACAGAACAGAAGATGACTCTCTGTGGTCATGAGATGACGGTACTGGAAGGTGAGGCAGTCCTCGTGAATCAGGAGAACTGGGACAACCAGACGCTCTATCGGGAAGTGCATCCCACTACCAAGAAGAAAGTAAAGATACGACTCATTCCCTACTATGCCTGGGACAACCGGGGCATTCAGGACATGTCTCTTTGGTTGCCATTAGCACGATAACATTATGAGAAAAATCACCATCATCCTATTTGGACTATTAGTTAGGGGCGCATCAGCATATGCGTCCCTATCGGACTTTTATATAACACCCGACTCCTCTCTGGCAAAGGCCATACAGAAGGCTCGTGAGGCGAAGAGATTAGGACAGGCAACGGCTGTAACGATTCACCTGAGTGCCGGCACTTACCGTCTCTATGAACCGCTACGGCTACGCCCAGAGGACAGTGGACTGACAATACAGGGAGAAAATGCCGTCATCAGTGGTGGTATGGAGATTAGAAACTGGAGAAAAGAAGGTAAGCTCTTGGTGGCAGATGTACCCGACTTCAACGGTCATCCCATCGACTTCCGTCAGTTATGGGTCAATGGAAAGAAAGCAATAAGAGCCCGTGATGTGAGTGACTTCGAACAGATGCACCGCATCATGACCTACGACAAGCAAAAACAAGTGTTGTGGGTGCCCAAGAAGGCGGTTGACAATATTTTGAAGGCCCCATATGCCGAAATGGTCCTCCATGAGATGTGGTGTACCTCCAACTTACGCATCAAGAGTATCACCGTACAAGGCGACTCAGCTGCCATCCGTTTTCACAATCCAGAAGCCAACATACAGTTCAAGCACCCCTGGCCCTCCCCCATGACGCCCAATACAGGTCATCCGTCCCCATTCTATCTGACAAATGCCAAGGAACTGCTTGACGAACCAGGAGAATGGTATCATGACATCCGTGAGCACAAGCTCTACTATAAACCTCGCGACGGTGAGACAATCCGCGAGGCCGTCGTACCCGTACAGGAAACCTTGGTGGAGTTTATCGGCTCTGCAGAGCATCCTGTACGCAATATTAACATCAAGGGAGTCACCTTCAGTCATACCACCTGGATGCGACCATCTATGAAAGGGCATGTTCCTTTGCAGGCTGGTATGTATCTGACGGAAGCTTATAAACTGCGTCCACAGATTGACCGTCCCAACAACCACAAGCTCGATAACCAGGGTTGGCTCGGACGTGCTGATGCCGCCGTAGAGATGCGATATACGGAGGATATTAATTTCGACGGCTGTAGCTTCGAACACCTCGGAGGTTCCGGTCTGGACTATGTCATTGCCTGTCGTCGTGGCACAACGACAAACTGCGTTTTTACTGACATCGCCATGAACGGCTATGTTTGCGGGTCGTTCTCACCGGAGGGACTGGAGACTCATCTCCCCTACCAGCCAGTAGACTTCCGGGAAGTTTGTACTGGTCAGGCCGTCGAGCAGTCGGAGTTCTACAATGTCACCAACGAGGACTGGGGCTGTGTGGCAATCGCAGCCGGTTATGTCAGTGGCATCACTATTGAGCATAACACCATCCATCATATCAGTTATACGGGAATATCATTAGGTTGGGGATGGAACCGTGACCTTGTCTGCATGAAAGACAACAAGGTTCATGCGAACCTAATCTATGACTATGCCCGACACATGTATGACTGTGCCGGCATCTATACCCTCGGTAATCAGCCTGGTACTGTCATCTCAGAGAATGTGGTGCGTGACATTGCAAAACCGAGTTATGTACACGACCCGAATCATTGGTTCTACCTCTATACAGACGAAGGGTCTTCTAATATTACTATCCGTGATAACTGGACCCCTGAGGAGAAATACCTCCAAAATGCCAACGGTCCCGGCAATATTTGGGAGAATAATGGACCACAGGTAAGCGAACAGATCAAGAACAATGCAGGAAAGAAATAAAGCTACATGGATATGGTACCCTGGCGATTTTGAGATATGGCTGGGTAATATCTTCAACAACCGTCGTACGGAACGTGGAGCGATGTTTCCTCCGTTCTGGAAACAGGACTCACACTATGTGACGGTGGAGTTCTCTCACGAGTTCGACCTCGACAGAGAGGAGACGATCACCATTACCTGTGAGGGACAGTTCAACCTTGCCCTCGACGGCAAACTGCAGTTTGGACAACCCAAGACGTTTGTAGTACCTCCAGGCAAGCATAAATTGAATCTCAAGGTATGGAATCAAGTAACTCCCCCAGCCCTCTTCATCGAAGGTGAAACCATCCATACGGATTCCACTTGGCTTGCCACCTATGAGGACAAAATATGGATTGACGAGAACGGTATTGCCCACGGTTCCGGCATCTACGTACCTGCCGCCTCTTGGAATTTCGACAGCGTTGAAACGTCCCCCTCGCAATACCATCTAGAACGTAGTGAACAGTACCCAGTATCTCAATATACCATAGCAACTAACGGAACCCTCTATGACTTCGGACGAGAGACTTTCGGTTACCTAAAGATCAAGAACCTCCAAGGCACACTCCACATCTATTACGGTGAAAGCCGCGAGGAAGCCCTCGACAAGGACCACTGCGAGACGCTCGACGTGCTCTCCAGTCCACTATGTCACGACGTTGCTGCGTCCTCCAAAGCCTTCCGTTTCGTCTACATCGAGGCAGAAGAAGGTACCACTTTCGACGAAGTTCTGATGGACTACGAATACGCTCCCTTCAACAAGGATATAAGCGGCACGTTCCGCTGTTCTGACGAAGAAATAAACCGCATCTGGGAGGTGGCCGCCTACACCATGGACCTCACCACACGCGAGTTTTTCATGGACGGCATCAAACGTGACCGCTGGACATGGAGTGGTGATGCCATCCAGTCGTATCTGATGAACTACTACCTCCGCTTCGACACCGAATGCGTCAAGCGCACCATCCGCCAGTTGCGTGGCAAGGATCCTGTAACAGCTCATGTCAATACCATCATGGACTATACATTCTATTGGTTTAAGTCCATTCACGACTACTACCTGTATACTGCCGACATAGACTTCGTCCGTGAGATGTGGTCCCGTATGGTGACACTCATGGACTATGTAGAAGGCCGCTTGAACAAGGACGGTATGGCAGAGGGACAACCCGATGACTGGATTTTCGTGGACTGGGTAGATTTCCCCATGCACAAGCGTGGGACGCTATGCTTCGAACAGATCCTGCTCATGAAGGCTATGGAGACGATGGCACTATGTGCCAAGCTATTGGGCATCAACAAGAGCGACTACCGCGTGAAAGCCGAACAATTGCGCAACAAGATTAAGCAGACCTTCTGGAACTACGAGAAGAAGGCATACTATCATGCCATTGAGGACGGAAAGATGAACAAGCAGATTACCAAGTTCCCCAATATGTTTGCCATCCTTTATGGCTTAGCCTATGAAGAAGAACGTCGCGAAATCATGCAAAGCGTGATGCTCAATCCTACCATCGACCCCATCACGACCCCCTATATGCGTTTCTATGAACTGGAAACACTCTGCATAGACGATTTACAGACACAGGTCCTACAGGAGATACGCGACTACTGGGGGGGTATGCTTCGTGAGGGGGCGACCTCGTTTTGGGAGAAATACAACCCCGAAGAGACGGGGACGCAACATCTCGCCATGTATGGCCGGCCTTACGGAAAAAGTCTCTGTCATGCTTGGGGAGCCAGCCCGATTTACCTGATCGGCAAGTATTACCTGGGGGTTCAGCCTACCAAACCCGGTTACGAGGAGTATACCGTCAAACCCATTCTGGGCGACTTAGAATGGATGGAAGGCGACGTCCCATCTCCTTTCGGCAAAATACACGTGACGATGAGCCAACAGGAAGTCTCCGTCTATAGTGACGGCGGACGCGGAACCCTGATCATTGGAGAGAAAGCAATAGAGATTCCTGTAAAACAAGAAATAAAAATAGGTCTATGATCAAGAAACTGATATTCGCACTGTGTTTGTTGAATACACCATTTATCCATGCAAAGGTAAAAGTCAAGAACGTGAGTCCGCAGACCAACTATGCTGCCAGTCTGTTGACAGGCAAGGAAGGTCAGTTCAATGTATCTGTTGAAGTAGCTAACAACGGTGAGGCAGAAGGATTCACACTTCTCAAGAAAGACAAGCATGTCCGTGTTATCGGTAACGATGGTGCTGGTACGATTTATGGAGTCAACAAATTATTGGAACTATTACGAGAAGACCCCACACTTAGCGACCTGACCACACAGAGTGAGGTGCCTCAGATGAAACTACGAGGTGCCTGTGTAGGACTGCAGAAGACTGTTTATCTGCCTGGTCATCGTGTCTACGAATATCCCTATACCCCTGAGAACTTCCCTTGGTTCTATGACAAGGCTTTGTGGATTAAATATCTGGATCTACTCGCGGAGAACAATATGAATACTGTCTATCTCTGGAATGGTCATCCCTTCGCCTCCTTGGTAAAACTCAAAGACTATCCCTTTGCGCCAGAGGTGGATGACGAGACGATGCAGAAGAACCAGGAGATATTCGGATTTCTCGTTGACGAGGCAGATCGTCGCGGTATTCGTGTCATCCAGATGTTCTATAACATCATCCTCAGCAAGCCCTTTGCAGACCACTACGGATTGAAGACACAGGATCGTAACCGTCCTATCACCCCATTGATTGCCGACTACACCCGTAAGTCTATAGCCGCCTTCATCGAGAAATACCCCAAGGTGGGATTTCTAGTATGTCTCGGTGAGGCGATGTCTGGTATCGACAACGACATCAAGTGGATGACGGGAACGGTGATTCCCGGTATCAAAGACGGTCTGAAAGCATCTGGGCGTTCGGACATGCCTCCTATCATCCTTCGCAACCACGACACCGATGGTCCTGCTGTACTGAAAGCCTCTCTCCCACTCTATCCGAATATCTACACGATGAACAAATACACGGGGGAGTCACTGACGACCTATGAGCCGGGCGGTCCTTGGGGGGAGACACATCGCCAACTGGCTGCTGCGGCTCCTATCCATATCGATAATGTACATATCCTCGCCAACCTGGAGCCGTGGCGGTGGTCATCACCAGCCTTTACCCAGAAAGCCGTCCAGGCGATGCATCGTGTGCATCATTCGAAGGGACTGCATCTCTATCCACAGGCCTCCTATTGGGACTGGCCCTATACAGCAGATAAGTTACCCAACGGAGAACGCTTGTTACAGATTGACCGCGACTGGATGTGGTATAAGGCATGGGGCCGCTATGCGTGGAGTGACCAGCGTGGCGATGACAAAGCATACTGGAAACGGCTGTTGGCTGATTATTATGGCATCAGCAAGGAGGCCGCAGAGCATCTGTTGAATGCCTACGATGAGTCGGGCGAGATTGCCCCCAAACTACTCCGTCGCTTCGGTATTACGGAAGGTAATCGTCAGACGTTGCTCTTGGGTATGACAATGGGTGAACTGGTGAATCCTTATAAGTATACCATCTATCCAGGCTTCTACGAGAGCTGCGGACCTCAAGGTGAGAAACTCATCGAGTATGTTGAAAAAGAATGGAAACACGAACAGCATGTAGGCGAACTGCCCTTGGACATTGCCATGCAATGTGTCACCCATGCTGAACTGGCATGTTCAGCAATCTCAAAAGTTGCTTCCCTTCCTACTCGTCACCAAGAAGAATTCCAGCGTCTGGGTATAGATTTGCAATGTTACCGATTATTTGCCCAATCCTTTTATTATAAAGTATTGGCTGCACAGCAGGTGTTGAACTACAAATGGTCAAAGGACATCAACTGGCTCGACCGTGCTGTTCCGCTATTAGAAATGAGCGTGGCAGCATGGCAACAATTGGCTCAAATCACAGACTTGACCTACCTCTATGCCAATTCCATGCAGACTGCCCAGCGTCGCATTCCTGTCGGAGGCGATGATGGTAAGATGAAGACGTGGAGCGAACTGGCTGTCGTCTATCAGGATGAACTGGATGCCTTAAAAACAAATATTGAGAAACTGAAGCACCCAGTGGCACAGACAGATGCCAATATACAGCCTGCCACTCCCGCACGAGTAAAGCTCTACAATCCCAACGCCCAACTCATAACATTAAAGAAGGGAGCTATCGTCTTCGAGAACCGTCCTGACACTCCTGTTGACTCCGTTGCTCCGGAACTAGTCGGCATGCGGGCACTCGTACTGAATCGTGACACGACACGCATTGTAGGTACCACCATCGAATTTGAGAGCGACAAACCCGTGAAGTTACTCGTAGGTCTCTTCAAAGACGACGACCCCAAATGGGCTAAGGCTCCGAAACTGGAAATCGATGCCACAGGCAATGAGTACGGTCAAGCAGAGCCTCTGCTCACCAACGCCATCAGCATCGTACAGATGCCGAAGGTAAATATCCACCAATATACGCTATCTGCTGGGCATCAGACACTCCATCTGCCCAAGGGTATCCTCATGGTGGCAGGTTTCACCCAGAGCGATATCAATCCCCGCGACTGTGGCCTTAACGGACCCTCGAGCGAAGTCGATTGGCTATTCCAAAAGTAAACACGTATGAAGAAGATACTCCTCACCATCCTTTCACTTATCAGTGTGCTCAGTGGTTTTACCGCTGACATCATCCCACAGTCTGACATGCAACGCATCTACAACGAGGTGCGCACACCGTATAAATATGGTATGGTGGTGGCCCCTACGGACAACTATCACAAGATAGACTGTCCTACAGTCTTCCGTGTTGGCGACAAATGGCTGATGACCTATGTGGTTTATAATGGAAAAGACGGACTGGACGGACGAGGATATGAAACGTGGCTGGCATCTTCTGACGACCTATTACATTGGAATACCGAAGGGCGCATCCTTTCTTATAAAGAGGACGGATGGGACATGAACCAGCGTGGCGGATTCCCTGCACTCATCGATTGGACATGGGCTGGGAACTATGGTATTTCCAAATACAAGAAGAACTATTGGCTGACCTACATCGGTGGACATGGCACTGGCTATGAGGCTGTTCGCGAACCTCTGAACATTGGCATAGCCTGGACGGATGGCGACATCACTCAAGCGCATGAATGGCAGTCAGGCAACAAGCCCTTGCTCAGCATCAACGATAAAGACGCACAGTGGTGGGAGAAACTTGTACAGTATAAAAGTACCATCTATGACGACCCACAGAAAACATTAGGCAAGCGTTTCGTGATGTTTTATAATGCAGGTGGCATCAATCCTGAAAACAATCTCAAGGCTGAGCGTATCGGCATTGCACTTTCCAATAACCTAAAGAAGTGGAAGCGTTATGACGGCAATCCCGTCTTCGCCAACGAGGTGGGGGGCATCATTACAGGCGACGCTCAGATTGCCAAGATGGGCGATCTCTATGTGATGTTCTACTTCAAGGCCTACGACCCCTCACGAAAGTACAATGCCTTCAATACCTTTGCTGTCTCGCGCAACCTGATTCATTGGCAGCGTTGGGAAGGCGAAGACCTCATCTGGCCTACGAAGACCTATGACGAGATGTTTGCGCATAAGAGCTATGTGCTAAAGCACAACGGCGTGGTGTATCACTTCTACTGTGCTGTTAATAGCAACCAGCAACGTGGTATAGCCGTCGCCACAAGCGTACCAATGGGACGTTCGCAGGTCCACTTCCCAGCACCAGAGCGCAAAGACCGTCGTACCATCACCTCGCTTAATGACAACTGGCAGGCGTTGGTAGTTGGTCGCGATTCCATCGCGACAACCATCAACGTCCCTCATAACTACGACGACTACTACGGCTATCGGCAACTCCGCCACGGAAATCTGCACGGCTCGGCAACCTACTCGAAGACATTCCAAGCAGAGAAGAAGGACAGCAAGCGCTATTTCCTTCAGTTCGAAGGTATAGGCACCTATGCTACAGTTACCCTCAATGGCAAAACCTATCCCAAGGAACTCGTGGGTCGTACCGTGTGGACACTCGACGTGACTGATGCTCTTAAGAACGGAAGTAACGAGCTAAAAGTGCTCGTAGACCATCCAGCCCTCCAGACGGAATCACCCTGGGTGTGTGGAGGCTGTTCTTCGGAATGGGGCTTCAGTGAGGGATCGCAACCCTTCGGCATCTTCCGTCCTGTATCACTTATCGAAACAGATGCTGTCCGTATCGAACCCTTTGGCGTACATATCTGGAACAATGCCCAATGTGACAGTGTCTTCATCGAAACGGAAGTAAAAAACTATACCAACGAGGCTCAGACCATCGAACTCGTCAATAAGTTCACGCAGGCTTCTGGTAAGCAGGTGTTTAGGCAGGCAACGACTTTGACGTTGCAACCAGGCGAGACACGCCTCGTCAAGGATGCAGAACGTATAGAGAATGTCCACAGTTGGAACCTCGACGACCCCTATCTTTATAACCTCGCCACTATGATTAAGCGAAGTGGAAAGACGACGGACGAGGTGCGAACGCCTTTTGGTATCCGCAATATCTCTTGGCCTGTATTAAGGAAAAATAGCGATAATCGATTCTACTTGAACGGTAAGTCCGTCTTTATCAATGGCACCTGCGAATACGAACACATGCTAGGACAGAGTCATGCCTTCTCGCCAGAACAAATTCGCAGTCGCATCAAGCAAATCCGTAATGCAGGCTTTAATGCCTTCCGCGAGGCCCACCAGCCCCACAACCTGCTCTATCAGCAATTGCTTGACGAGCAGGGTATCCTCTTTTGGAGCCAGTTCTCTGCCCATATCTGGTACGATACCCCTCAGTTCCGCGAGAACTTCAAACGACTGTTAGTCCGTTGGATTAAGGAGCGTCGCAATTCACCCTCCGTCATCCTTTGGGGATTGCAAAACGAAAGCATCTTGCCACGTGAGTTTGCAGAAGAGTGCTCGACTATCATCCGCAGTCTTGACCCAACCTGCCAAGATCAGCGTGCCATCACGACCTGTAATGGTGGCGAAGGCACTGACTGGAATGTCATCCAGAACTGGAGTGGCACCTATGGTGGCTCAGCAGAAAACTACGACAACGAATTGAAGAGTCCAGAGCAACTGCTTAATGGTGAGTATGGAGCTTGGCGCACCATCGACCTGCATGGTGCAGCAAAATATAGTGAGGAATCGTTTACCAAGCTATTGGAAACGAAGGCCCGTTTGGCAGAAAGTGCCAAAGATAGTGTCTGCGGACATTTCCAATGGCTCTTTACCTCCCACGACAACCCAGGTCGCACTCAACCCGATGGAGCCCTGCGTCGCATCGACAAAATAGGTCCTATCAACTACAAGGGTCTTACTACCATCTGGGAAGAGCCCACTTCTGCTTATTATATGTATCGCCAGCGGTATGTCGGCAACAAAACAGTCGACCACAGTCCTACCGCTGCAGATCGCAACCACGACCTTGTCAAGGGGGCAGATGGCTATCATTACCTCTACCGCATCAATTGTGGTGGTGATGCTTATAAAGACGAATTCGGACAGTTGTGGCAGGCAGATGATACGCTCTTCAGCCATTCATGGGGACAGGACTATGGCATGCATCCTTATCAGGCCTCCCAGCGTCATATCTCTGACGACATAAGAGGTACCAACAGCAACGAACTTTTCCAGTTCTTCCGTTTTGGTCGTCATCGTTTATGGTACGATTTACCCGTTCTTGACGGAGAATATCGCGTAGAGCTATACTTTGCAGAGCCTTGGCACGGCAAGGATGGAGGCGAACAGGGCGACTACGAAGGTCTTCGCATCTTTGATGTAGTCATCAATGGAGAGACTGTCATCAACGATCTCGACCCCTGGGCTGAGGCAGGATATCTTGGCTCCATGAAACGTGTTGTAACGGCCAAGGCTAAGAATGGACGTCTGCATATCTCCTTCCCAGAAGTGAAGGCTGGTCAGGCTATTATCTGCGCCATCGCCGTTGCCAGCGTTAACTCTGTCGCTGTGGCACAGCGACAAGCATCACAGGTCGCCTCTTGGCGCAACTTCGATACCGACACCATTGCCAAACTTCCCAAGGAGGAAATGCCTCAGGACACAGAAGCCCGTCCTGCCAGCATTTACCAACCCACAAAGGGCAACCAATTCATCATCAAGCCAGGCTTAGGTCAGGAGTACGCCCTGCGTTTCCGTTATAAGAATACGACGGGCAATGCTGTCAAAGCCCGTATGACCATCATCGATTCAAAGCGAACCGTACTGGTTGACAGGGATGTCACCTTCCCCCCGACACCCAATAAGTTTAAGATGCTGTCTACCACCACAGGCACCCAGATTAACGCTGGCACCTACACAGTCCATATAGACACCAAAGATGTAGAATTTAAAGAACTGGAAGTACAATGAAATACCCCCTACTATCGCTATTAGCCCTGTTTTTCCCATTCGCATCCTCGTCAGCAGAGAATCATCACGACTGGGAGGACAACCACGTGTTGCAGATCAATCGTGAACCAGCACGAGCCTACTTCATTCCCTTTGGTGAAAGCAAAGGCGACCGTATGCTGTCGCTAAATGGAGATTGGCTATTCCGTTGGACAAAGACACCCGAGGAGCGTATCATCGACTTCTACCGCACCGACTATGATGCCAGCAGTTGGAAGACACTGGCCGTTCCTGCCAACTGGGAGGTCAATGGCTATGGCACACCCATCTATATATCGGCTGGATATCCTTTCAAGATAGACCCACCATACGTCATGAAGGAGCCTAAGAAAGAGTGGACAACCTATGTGGAGCGCAATCCTACGGGGCAATATAAGCGGACATTCACCCTGCCTAATGGATGGCTAGAGGGACAGACGTTCCTGCGCTTTGAGGGAGTGATGAGTGCCTTTTATGTATGGATCAACGGTGAGAAGGTCGGTTATAGCCAAGGGTCCATGGAGCCCTCAGAGTTTAATGTCACCCCCTATATCAAGAAGGGGGAAAACCAGATTGCCATAGAGGTGTATAAATATAGCGACGGCTCGTATCTGGAGGACCAGGACTTCTGGCGTTTCGGCGGTATTCATCGCGATGTCTTGCTATATCACACCCCTGACATCCGCCTAAGAGATGTTGCAGTACGCACCACTCAAGACAAGGATGGCTGGACACTGGTCATCAATCCTCAGTTCTCTGTATATAATGGTGAAACGGGCGAAGCCTCCCATTTAGTAGCCACGCTGCTGGACAATGGGCGTCCTGTTGGTTGCGACTCAGTCGCAACAGACGAAGTTCTCGACCTCCAACATAAGGCTGCCCGGATGAATGAATGGTTTCCACAACGTGGCTATCGTAAGTTCAACCGCATGGAGATGAAGGTAAAGAACCCTCGTCTTTGGAGCGCTGAACATCCCAGCCTCTATACGTTACGTCTACAGTTGCAAGACGACAAAGGACAGACCATTGAGCAAGTAAATCAGAAAGTGGGTTTCCGCACAATAGAAATCAAAGACGGGCAGTTGCTCGTCAATGGCCAAGCCATCAAGATTCGTGGTGTGAATCGTCATGAGCACGACCCTCACACAGCTCGTGTCATGAGTGAAGCGCTGATGCTGAAAGACCTCCAACTGATGAAGGAGGCTAACATCAATGCTGTTCGCACGAGTCACTATCCCAACTGTCCACGTTGGTATGAGCTCTGCGACTCGATAGGAATGTATGTGATGGATGAGGCAGACATTGAAACTCATGGTCTTCGTGGTACACTAGCCTCAACACCCGATTGGGGAGATGCCTTCCTCGATAGAGCCATTCGTATGGCAGAACGTGATAAGAATCACCCAAGCATCATCTTCTGGAGTCTTGGTAATGAGAGTGGTTACGGTCCTAACCATGCTGCCATGTCTGCATGGCTTCATGAATTCGACCCTACCCGTCCTGTCCATTACGAAGGCGCACAAGGAGACCCAGACCCATTAACGGTTGACGTCATCTCCCGTTTCTATCCCCGTGTGATGCAAGAGTATCTCAATCCTGGTATACCTGAGGGCAGCGACAAGGAACGTGCGGAGAATGCGCGATGGGAACGTTTGTTAGAGATAGCCCAACGAGAGGGTGACCATTGTACGTGGGTCGGTAGTGACAGAGGTCCACGCCCTGTACTAACCAGTGAGTATGCCCATTGCATGGGTAATGCCTTAGGTAATTTCAAGGAATACTGGGACGAGATCAACTCCAACAAGCGGATGCTTGGTGGTTTTATCTGGGACTGGGTAGACCAAGGTATCATCAAAGACGGAAAGGTACTCTATGGTGGAGACTTTGGTGACAAACCAAACCTACATGCTTTCTGTATGAACGGTGTCGTGATGAGCGACCGTACCCTGACTCCCAAATATTATGAGGTACAAGCTGTTTATGGCAATGGTCCAGAGGTAAAGGTAAACACGCAAAAGCCCAAGTCTTTGAAAGCAAAGTCTCAGACATCAGCCATCAATCATTATGTCTCAACCATCAAACCACAAGTCTTCCGTGCCCCCACAGACAATGACAAGAGTTTCGGCAATTGGTTGGCGAAAGACTGGAAACGTTGTGGACTCGACACACTCCGTATTCCGATGAGCATGGAGCAACAAGGTAACGAATGGACCTTCACCTTCACGATTCCAGACAGTCTGCCACCACTTCCCCGACTGGGTATTGTCATCGAGCTGCCTCGTGATTACGAGCAACTGACATGGTATGGACGAGGACCTTGGGACAACTATCCTGATCGGAAACAATCTTGTCCTATTGGATGGTGGAAGTCAACAGTCAGTGAACAATATGTTCATTACCCGCGTCCACAGGACTCAGGAAACCATGAAGAGTGTACCCTTGTGGAGTTGAAGACGAAGAAAGGGAAAGGGATACGGATTGAGGCAGTAGACACACCTTTCTCATTCTCCGCGCTCCCCTATTCCGCTCTCTATCTGGCTAGCAAGACACATGATTACGAGTTGCAAGACCAAGGGAAAGTCTATCTGTCTATAGACTGTGCGGTGATGGGCTTAGGAAACAGTAGTTGTGGACCTGGAGTACTCAAGAAGTACACCGTGCCCACAACACCTCAAACTTTACGGATTCGTATATTACCTATAGAATAAATCTTATTGCTTCCTGCCTTTTTGATAAAGCCACGTAGCAAGGAAACCCACCAAGAAAATAACCGTAGTACCTAATACGATGGCTAGATAGGGGTGCAGGCGTGGACCAGGCAGTGACCACATCGAGGCAAGGGATATCCAGGCAATGACCAGGATACCTGCCACACAGCCGAGGAAAGCACCGAAGCGGTTGATTTTCTGTGGGATGCATCCTAATAGGAACAGTCCCAACATACCGCCTGAGAAGATACTGGACAACGTCCACCACGCATCAATGATACTCTCGACAGAGAGCATCGCAATAGCGACAAAGGCACCTAACATTCCTACCCCAAAACTACTCAGTCTGACGATTGCCAATTCCAGTTTCTGGTGCTTGTGATGGTCATTCGGGTCATGGTGACGAAGACGGTCAGCCACATGGCGGGCTTTTAGGAAGAAAGGACGGACGTAGTCTGTTAGAATGATGGTAGCAGCAGAGGTAACACTGGTAGACACCGTGCTCATTCCTGCTGCAAAAATAGAGGCAATCAACAAGCCCCGCAAGCCGACGGGCAAACCATTGACAATAAAATAAGGAAACACATAGTCGGGTTTATTGGCTATCTCTTCCGGCAAGGCAGCGACACCTGCCGTATAATAGGAATACAATGCAGAGCCTATCAAGAAGAACAAGGCTGACACGGGAATGAAAAGGTAACCTCCAAAGAGTGCCGAGAACTTCGCATCCTTATCGGTCTTTGCCGCATGATAGCGTTGTACGTAGTTCTGGTCGATACCATAGTTCTGCAGATTGATGAAGACACCATAGATCAGACATACCCAGAACGTGGAGGTCGTCAGGTCAGACGTAAAGGCTCCCAACGAGAACTTATTACCTTCCGGTGAGTTGACGGCGAGTTCGAAAGTCTGCATCGGTCCCTCTGGCATGGAGAACATCAGGATGCCAAGACATAAGACAGCACCACCTATCAGGATAAGACCCTGAATGGCATCCGCCCAGATAACCGCCTTCAGTCCTCCTAACATCGAGTAGATGATGATACCGATGGAGGTGGTGATAATCACCACATGCAGGTTCCACCCCATCAGGATATACATAGGGACGGCCAACAGGTAGAGAATACTACCCATACGGGCAATCTGGGTAAGCAGGTAGCATGCCGAAGCATAGAGACGTGCCCAAGCTCCAAACTTTTCTTCCAAGAAGGTATAGGCAGATACCGAGCCACTATGGCGATAGAAAGGAACAAAGTACTTGGCAGCAAAATAACTGGCTATTGGGATGGACAAGGAGAAGACAAAGGCATTCCAGTTGGAGGCGAATGCCTTACCCGGATAACCTATATAACTGATACTCGACACATAGGTGGCAAAGATAGACATACCCACAACCCACCCCGGGATGGAATGTCCTGCGGAGGTAAACTCATCAGCGGAGCTTCCCTTCTTAAAGAAAGAACAGCCGAAGACCACCACACCCAGTGTGAAGACAATAAAGATGATAAAATCTATCAGATGCATAGTTTTCCGTCTTTGATTGGTAAGGCGGCAAGTGCCTGACGGATCTTCTCACGCTCAGGCTCCTCAAACTTATAGAATGGTGAAGCGACAAAATCATCCTTGATGATGCCCAACAGGGAGAGTGCACATTTCAGTCCCTTCAGGTAACTGGAGCCGTGTTTGCCCACGGTATAGATTGAGGTGGAAATCTGCATGATAAACTGCTGCAGCTCCAAAACTCTCTTGATGTCACGACGGACGGCGGCATCATACATAGCCACATAGAGTTCCGGGAACATATTGGCACCACCATTGATACCACCATGACCTCCCAACAACACACACTCTCCTGTAATCTCCTCAGGACCTACCAACATAGCAAAGTCAGGACGTTCCTTCATCTTATACATCACAGACTGGAAATAGACTGCATTGGCAGAAGAGTCCTTGAAACCGATGACCTGTGGATTCTGGGCGATACGACGAACGGTATCGGGGGCAAAACTGACCTTTACATGACTCGGCATGTTATACAGGAAAACAGGTAATGGCAACTGAGGAACCAACTCCTCATAGAACTGGGCAAGTTCCGGTTGCCCTGTAGCGAAATAATACGGGGGGGCGGAAACCACACCATCAGCTCCACAATCAGCAGCAACACGTGCAAGACGGATACTTTCCACGATACTGGTATCTGTCACACATACCAACAAGGGCAAACGACCGTTGTTGATACGTGCCGACTCACGAATCATCTGTTGGCGGACACCGTAACTGAGACTCTGCTCCTCACCTGTCGTACCGAGGATAAATAGTCCATGAACACCACCAGTAATCAGGTGCTCTATCAGTTTCTCAAGACTTTCCACATCCAGTGTCTCATTGTCCTTCAGTGGAGTTACTAAGGGCGGAATAATACCGCATAAAGGTTTACTTTTTATCATATTCTTTGGTGTTAACTTTCTATTAAGACGAAGAATCTGGTCTTTTGTAATGATTATCGGGTACAAAAGCCATCTTAGAGAGTCATTATTTATAAATAATGATTCTTATGAAAAGACATATATTATCCATACTCATGCTGACTGCCTGCCAGATGGGTATTATGGCACAGTCGGTTGATGTAAACACACGACTGCAGTATTTAAGTGGAACAGGATGTGACGACACCGTACAATGGGACTTCAAATGCTCTGACGGACGGAAGGCTGGAGAATGGACGAAGATTGCCGTCCCCTCCTGTTGGGAATTACAAGGTTTCGGTACCTATCAATATGGGATGCGCTTCTACGGAAAGGCAACACCCGAGGGTATTGCCGACGAGAAAGGATACTACAAGACAGAGTTCTCCCTGCCTCAGGAATGGGCTGGACGACAGATACAACTGGTGTTCGAAGCTGCTTTCACAGAAATCCGTGTACAAATCAACGGTCGTAAGGCTGGTAACGGTACCTATCAAGGTGGCTTTACCCGTCATACGATAGATGTCTCAGACCGTGTATTCTTTGGATCTAAGAATAATCGTTTGGAAGTAGAGGTACTGAAAGAGAGCACTAATCCGCAGGTGAACCTCGCTGAGCGCAGAGCCGACTACTGGAACTTCGGTGGTATCTGGCGTCCTGTCTTCGTCATTTCGAAGCCTGCTCAGAACATTCAGCGTGTAGCCATCAACGCCAAGGCAGATGGTCGCTTCATGGCGGATGTATTCCTCAATCGTGCCCTTCCCGGCTGTTCTGTAAACGTCGATATTGTCGACGCAAAGGGGACTACGGTTGCTACCAGCCCGTCCTTTACCACTGTCAGCGATGTTGCCAAGGTTGACTTCAGTGTCAAGAATCCCAAGTTATGGAATGCCGAGCAGCCTAACCTGTATACAGCAGTATTCTCTCTCAAGGATGCACAAGGCAAGACCATCCATGTGGAACGACAGAAGTTTGGTTTCCGCACGATTGAGTATCGCCACACTTATAATGGTAACAAGAAGGATGGCGTGTTTATTAATGGTCAGAAGGTCATCATCAAGGGTGCCAACCGCCATTCTTTCCGACCTGAGACGGGACGCACACTCTCCAAGGCAAAGAATATTGAGGACGTGCTACTCATCAAGAGCATGAACATGAATGCAGTCCGCCTAAGCCACTATCCTGCTGACCCAGAGTTTCTGGATGCCTGTGACTCGCTGGGTCTCTATGTGGAATGTGAACAGCCTGGCTGGCACTGGGCGCATGAGACCATCACTGGTTCACAGATTGTAGAGGAGATGGTGACGCGCGACGTCAACCACCCCAGCATCATCTTCTGGAGCAATGGCAATGAGGGCGGTTTTAATTATGAACTGGAACCCGTGTTTGCGAAGTTCGACCCTCAACAGCGTGTAGTACTCTACCCCTGGGCAAACCGCAATGGTTTTGAGACCAAACACTATCGCTCGTGGGGCGAGACGGCAGACTATATGCGGCAGAAGGAAATCTTCATGCCTACCGAATTCCTGCATGGTCTTTATGACGGCGGACATGGCGCAGGACTAAAGGACTACTGGGAACTGATGATGTCGAATCCTCGTTGTGCCGGTGGCTTCCTCTGGGACTTGATGGACCAGGGCGTCGTCCGCACAGATATGAATAATATCGTAGACTGCATGGGTAATTTCGGCTCTGATGGTATCGTAGGGCCGCATATGGAAAAGGAAGGTTCGTTCTATACCATCCGCGAGGTGTGGAGTCCGATACAGATAGAAATACTACCATCCACCAAACTAGCGATAACAAATCACTATAACTTCACTCGACTTAGCGAGTGCCGTTTCACCTACAAGTATCTGTTGATGCCGACCTATGGTAACAGCCAGACAAAAGTTGCTTCACAGGGAACTTTAGATGTACCAGATGCAGAGCCTGGAAAGACTGTTCAGGTAAATAAGCCCCAACCCATTGGTCAAACGATAGATGATATTGGAGAAGTATTACAAATTACTGCGATCGATCCATACGGCAAAGAAATCTTTACGTGGAATTTCTTCCAACTGGGTTCTCTTATGAAAGGCGAGCCACAAGACAGACAAAAAGCCAGAATGGAGGAGACTGCCAATGAGATGATCATCACTATTGCAAACAAACAATATGTTTTCTCGAAAAAAAACGGATACCTGCAGCATGTTGTAACGAGTGGGCGTACCCTTTCCTTTGGAAATGGACCGCGTTTCATTGCCGCCAAACGTAGTGACCGCTCACAAGACGGTTTCTATAACCACGACGACAAAGAGGCTTTCCAGAAGAAGACCGACTATACGGAATATGCCGATCAGGGAACCTTCGCCGGTTTTACTTTTGTCAATAACGTACTACACGCCCACTACAACCACGGATCACTGGAACAAGTGAATTGGATATTCCACCATGATGGCAGCGTTGGTATGTCGGTAGACTACTACTTCAACGGTGTCGTCGATTTGTTAGGTATCTGCTTCGACTATCCAGAGACGAAAGTTAAGAGTAAGCAATGGGTAGGAAAAGGTCCATACCGTGTCTGGCAGAATCGCTTGCAGGGACCACAATATGGTTTCTGGCAGACGAAATACAACGACCCCATACCAGGTGAGTCATTCGAGTATCCTGAGTTCAAAGGCTACTTTGCTAATATCGATTGGATGCAAATAGAGACCACGGAGGGTAAGTTTGGGTTCATCGACCCAAGCGACTGCTACGTAGGAGTATACACCCCACGTGACGGTCGTGACCATCTGCTCTACACCCTCCCCGAGACAGGTATTGCCTTGCTCAAGGTCATCCCTGCCGTCCGTAACAAAGTGAACACGACCGACCTCAACGGTCCTTCGGCACAGCCTTACTGGAGCAAAGGTAAAAACACTATTAACGTCACACTATGCTTCGAATAAAACGAACTATCCTCCTCACCCTCGGCCTGTGTCTCGCGATTATATCTCGAGGTGAAGATACTACGAAGCCTTGGACGTTCTGGTACTGGATGTATGGTGCAGTATCCGAGCAAGGCATCAAAGCCGACCTGCAGGCTATGAAGGATGTAGGTCTGGGAGGTTGTTACCTGATGCCTATTCGTGGGGCGGTAGAACGTCCTGAATACCAAGGTACGGCAGATGCACTGAGTGATAACTTCTGGAAAATGGTAGACTTGGCTCTCGCACAAGCTGATTCTCTTGGTTTAGGAATGGGTATACACATCTGTGACGGTTTTGCCTTGGCTGGCGGTCCTTGGATCAAACCCGAGGAATCCATGCAGAAGATTGTCTTCTGCGATACCATCATGAGTGAAGGCTTCCGCCATTTCCGTATGTCCAAGCCTCAACACTACGAAAATTATTACGAAGACATTGCTGTTTATGCCATTCCTATCAGAGGTGAGAGGTTAGAGGTGAGAGGTGAGAGACTCACCTATTCCCCTGAAGTAACCGTGAATGCAAAGGGTGTCTATTGTGCTGATGCCCCTTGTTGGATACAATACGAATTCGATTCGCCCACATTGGTACGAAACATTGAGATAGAGCCGTCTGGCACGAATATCCAGTGTCAGCGATTGAAGGTGAGAGCCTCTGATGACGGCATTGTCTTCTATGATGTCAAACAACTCACCCCTCCCCGTCAGGGTTGGCAGAACACAGGTTTCAAAACAACATTTAGTATTCCTCCTACCCGCGCCAAGTATTTCCGTTTCGAGTGGACACCAAAGGGTACAGAGCCTGGTGCCGAGGATTTGGATGCTGCCAAGTGGAAACCCGTCCTCAGACTGAAGAACATCAAGTTAGGCAGTTGGCCCCTCATCGACAATTGGGAGGGTAAGGCTGGTTATGTGTGGCGCATCACTCCTAATACTCCTAAAGAAGATTTGTCTGTCAATGACTTCCTACGTCCTTCTGATTTGATTCGTGGAGAATTGGTTGGCGACCTCGTTGAAATAGACTTGCCCAAAGGTATGTGGCGCATCCTGCGAATGGGACACACCTCTACCGGACATACCAACGCCACAGCTGGTGGTGCCAAGGGGTTGGAGTGCGACAAGTTTTCGCAAAAAGCAGTAGAGAAACAAGTGAACAACTGGTTCGGTCTCTTTATGAACCGTCCCAACCACAAGGCCATCCAATACCTGCACGTCGACTCGTGGGAGTGTGGATCCCAGAACTGGAGCAAGAATTTTGCTAAGGAGTTTGAGAGTCGTCGCGGTTATGACATTATCCCCTACTTACCTGTCTATGCCGGAATGCCTATGAAGGATGGCGAGAAGATTCTACGAGATATCCGCACAACTATCAATGAACTGGTGAACGAAGTGTTCTTCACGACAGTGGCACAGAAAGCCAAGGAATATGGTGTACAGTTATCATCGGAGAGTGTTGCCCCCACGATGGTCAGCGATGGCATGGAACATTATAAATATGTGGACGTGCCGATGGGTGAATACTGGTTGAATTCTCCTACCCACGACAAGCCTACCGACATGTTGGATGCCATTCATGGTGCCCATATCTATGGCAAACAAATTGTTCAGGCTGAGGGGTTCACAGAGGTGCGTGGCGTGTGGGACGAGACACCTGCCATGATCAAGCCCCTCCTCGACCGTAACTTCGCCTTGGGCATGAACCGTCTCTTCTTCCACGTGAACACCCACAATCCTTGGCTCGACAAAAAACCGGGCATGACACTCGACGGTATTGGACTCTTCTTCCAACGTGACCAGACGTGGTTTGCTGAAGCAAAACCATTCGTCGAATATATCACCCGTTGTCAGACGCTCCTGCAGAAGGGTAAGCCTGTAGCGGACATTGCCGTATATACGGGTGAAGAGATACCCTGTCGTGCTTTGACACCAGACCGTCTCGTTCCCATGTTACCAGGTTTGTTTGGTGCGGAGCGTGTCGCATCTGAACAAGCACGCCTGGCCAATATCGGACAGCCTATGGAAGAATCGCCTGTCGGCGTGCGTCATTCAGCTGGAATCCTCGACCTAAAAGACTGGATCAATCCACTGCACGGCTATCAGTACGATTCGATGAATAAGGATGCCCTACTCCATCAGCCCTTCAACTATAAGGTGCTTGTCATCCCTACATGGGTCAGCGTTTCCCCAGAAACAAGAGCTCGTATTGAGGAACTGCGCCAACAAGGAGTGTTCGTCATCGATAAACCCTACAAGGAAAGTTCTTTCGACAAGATTGTTCCTGATGTTGTACTGCCTGAGGGTATTGCCTATACTCATCGTACTGGTGAAGAACAAGATATCTACTTCCTCTCTAATCAGACGGACAAGGAACAAACCTTCAAACCTGTCTTCCGACAGAACAACGGGAAAGCGGTGGTTTATAATCCCCTAACGGACGAATCGTACGACTATCAAGGGACCATCACATTGCCTGCTTACGGCTCGCTGTTTGTGAGCTACCGACAGAGCGAATATTCCCACGCTGGGAATAAAATATTCCCACGCTGGGAAAAAAACATTCCCACGCTGGGAATAAATAGCGAGCCTTGGACTCTCTTCTTCCGAGAGGCAGGCTTGACCATCAAGACCCAGCAGCTCTTCGACTGGAGCCAGCATAAAGATGACCAAATTCGATACTTCAGCGGTCACGTCCGCTATACGACGACGTGGAAGCTGAAGAAGGACCAGGTGCCTCAGAGACGTGCTTGGCTATCATTCCCCAACGTGAAAGATATCGCCCACGTCTGGATTAACGGAAAAGATTGCGGTATTGCCTGGACGGCTCCCTATGAGGTGGAGATAACAGGTGCCTTACAAAAAGGTAAAAATACGATAGAAATCGAGGTGGTGAACACGTGGCATAATGCCTTAAGAGGCGCAGACCAAGGCAAGGCTCCCTACGAGGGAATATGGACTAATGCCAAGTATCGCACCAAGGGCGATAGTTTATTGCCTGCTGGACTACTCGAACAACCAGAACTTAAAATAGAACAATGATATGAAAAAATTGATTTGCGCCCTCGTTGCGCTGATAGGAATAACCGTTCAAGCCAAAGTCACATTGCCTCAGTTCTTCAGTGACAACATGGTGCTGCAACAACAGTCAGAGTGTAATATCTGGGGTAAGGCAGATGCCAACAAAGATGTCATCATTATTACTTCATGGGACAATGAGGAGTATGTTGCAAAGGCAGATAGCAAAGGTGACTTCAAGGTAAAGGTAAAGACCCCTAAAGCCGGGGGGCCTTACTATATCGCTTTTAGTGACGGTAGTGAAATGCTTGAATTGAACAACATCCTCATTGGAGAGGTCTGGATATGTTCCGGCCAGTCGAACATGGAGATGCAGATGAAAGGTTTCAAGCAACAGCCAGTAGAGGGAACGACGGAAGAACTGTTACGTTGCAAGGATGCCAACTTGCGACTATTTACCGTCAAGCGTCATGTATCGCTAACACCAGAATGGGATGTAATAGGTCTGTGGAACGAGGCCAATAGTGCCAGCGTTCGTGACTTCTCGGCTACGGCTTACTATTTTGGTCGTGCGCTACGTCAGACGCTCGATGTGCCTGTAGGTTTAATTTGCACTTCCTGGGGCGGTTCTGCTTGTGAGGCGTGGATGGCACCAGAATGGCTGAAGGCTTTTCCCAAGGTCAATCAGCATGTGACGGAAGAGGATATGAAAAAATTGCAGCAACGTTGCCCTACCGCTTTATATTTTGGACAGCTGAAGCCCCTTATCGGCTATGCTATCAAGGGTGCTATCTGGTATCAGGGTGAAGATAATGTGCCTCGCTATGATTTCTATGCTGAGCTGTTGAAGACAATGGTAGAAGGCTGGCGCAATGATTGGAAACAAGGTGACTTTCCCTTCTATTACTGTCAGATAGCCCCATATGACTACTCCCTCATCGAGTGGAAAGACAGTCAGTATCTGCGTGAACAGCAATTGAAAGCAGAGTCGATGATTTCGAATGCCCGTATGGCAGTACTCATGGATGCCGGTTTGGAATATGGCATTCACCCCAGAAAGAAGCGTCAGGCAGGAGAGCGACTCGCCATCCTCGCACTTTCGAATACTTACGACATAAAAGGCCTGCCAGAGTTCGCCACTTACAAAGAGGTTGAGTTCAAGAACGATACAGCGGTTGTTTCTTTCGACAGAAGCAAAGAATGGGTTTACTTCGAACATGGTACTACGTCTAAGAATTTCGAGGTGGCTGGCGCAGATAAGAAGTTTTATCCTGCCACGAAGGTTTGGGTTTCTCGTAATCGCGTCTATGTGGTTTGCGACGAGGTGAAAAAACCCGTTGCCGTACGCTATGCTTTCAAGGATTGGGTAGAAGGCGACCTGATGCACGACGGGCTTCCTGTATCTTCATTCAGAACTGACAACTGGTAATCACTATGTCAAGAAGTCTTATCCTTGCATTACTCCTGTCGCTGTCGACACTCATCCAGGGTGCCGACTATATCCCCAAGGACTATGTCTGGACGACCCCTAGTAAGAATTCTAGCGAGTCGATGCCGTGTGGAGGTCATGACATTGGCATGAATGTCTGGGTGGAGAATGGTGATTTGCTCTTCTATATCTCACAGAGCGGTTGGTTTGATGAGAACAATACGCTGTTGAAGGCAGGACGCTGGAGACTTCATTTCGACGATAATCCCTTCAACGGCAAGGACTTCGAACAACGGCTATGTCTTGATGAGGGAGCCGTCTATGTCAAAGGAGGTGGTATCAAGGTAAGGATATGGGCGGATGTCTATTCCCCTGTTGTCTATGCTGCGATCGTATCGCAGCACACCAGACAGGCTACCTTGAGTTACGAAAGTTGGCGATATCAGGATCGTCCAGTGACAAAGGCAGAATGCCAGCAGTGTTCTTATAAGTGGATAATACCTAAGGATTGCATGACGTTTGCTGACAGTATCCATGTCTCCAAAGACCAGCTCTCTTTCTATCACCAGAACAGGAAAGAGACAGTGTTCGACTTCACTGTTAGTCGTGAACGTCTGGATGCTATCAAGGACAAGCTTTATAACCCCATCGGCAACTTGAAGATGGGTGGAGTCATGCAGGCAAAAGGTTTCTCATACACAGGAATCACTGAAGGGAAATATGCTTCTACAGACTATCGCAGTTGGAATTTCCGCCAAAAAAAGATGAGAAAGAGCCTGGTATCCATCTCGTTGTATACAGGCAAAGGACCTACTACGTCTGTCAATGCAGCCGAGTCAAAGGAAAGAAGCCGGAAATGGTGGCATGAGTACTGGCAACGAAGCTTTATAGAAACAGACTGTAATCTTCCAGAGGTTACACAGATGGTCCGCAACTATGAGTTGATGCGTTATATGCTCGGATGTAATGCTTATGGAGAATGGCCCACAAAATTCAATGGCGGACTCTTCACCTTTGACCCTGTCTATGTGGACTCTACTATGACCTTCACCCCTGATTATCGCAAATGGGGAGGTGGTACAATGACGGCACAAAACCAACGTCTCGTTTATTGGCCAATGCTCAAAAGCGGTGATTATGAGGTATTAAAGCCTCAACTCAACACCTATCTACGAATGTTACCCAACGCCACCCAATGGTCGCGACACCATTGGGGGCATGAAGGTGCCTGCTTCAGTGAGCAGATAGAGAACTTCGGACTACCCAATCCTGCCGAATATGGCAAGCATAAGGACGGTGACGATTGGGGAGTTGAGAAGAATAAATGGTTGGAATATGAATGGGACACAGCCTTGGAATTTGGGAAGATGTATCTTGACATGTTGCCATGGCATCCAGACTCCACACTGGACAAATACCGTAAGTTGGTAGAGGAACCCCTTCGTTTCTTCAAAGAACATTATCCTAACCTCGTGATCTATCCTGGTTCTGGCTGCGAGACCTATAAGATGGCACGTAACCCAGCCAGCACTATTGCTGCACTACAAGCACTGAAGCATAGTCTCGGCAACATCGGCGTCGACACGAGCATCATCCCCGATATTCCCCTGCAGGTCATCGACGGCGACACCTGTATCGCCCCTGCTGAAAGTTGGGAGCGCATACAGAACACAGAGACACCTCAACTCTATCCCGTCTTCCCGTGGCGCATATACGGTATGGGAAGACCCCATCTTGATATTGCCCGCAATACCTATTTTAAAGATTTGCATGCTTTGGAGATGCGCAGCACGAAAGGTTGGAAACAAGACAACATCTGGGCAGCATGCTTAGGACTGACTGATGAGGCAATACGTCTGAATACAGAGAAATTGAGCAATGGTACCTATCGTTTCCCTGCCTTCTGGGATCCTGGTTTCGACTGGGCTCCTGACCACAACAGAGGAGGTGCTGGTATGATTGGACTACAAGAGATGCTGTTACAAGAAGACCTCGGTCACAACCCTATTCTCTTTCCTGCATGGCCCCATGATTGGAACTGTCGCTTCCGTCTTTATATCTCCGGGCAACGTTGTGTTGATGGAGAAATCAAAGACGGTAAGATTACCTATTCCATAGATGGTGTTGATCACTCTGATGAGATGGATGACGAGATAAAGCCTCAGTGGATTGGTGCCATTACCCGTCAAGACGCCCATTTGCCACAAGGACGCAACTACACAGGTGCTAAATTGAAAGAGCCGCTGGTGAAAGAAGCATGGAAGAAAGTAGATACATTGAGCCAACGAAGTATCCTGCTGCGGAAAGATTTCCACCTCGAGGAGAAAGTATTGAAAGCTACCGTCTCTATTGTTGGACTAGGTTTCTATGAGCTGACCATCAACGGCAGGAAAGTGGGAGACGCTTCCTTCGCACCATTATGGAGCGATTATGACAAGAGTATCTTTTACAACACCTACGATGTCACCTCCTTTCTCAAGTCTCAGCCCCCAGACCTCCCTTCACAGACCATTCAAGTATTGCTGGGTAACGGTTTCTACAACGAACACGGACTTCGCTATGCCAAAATGAAGATATCGTTTGGTCCTCCTACCTTATTGTTCCGTATGCATATAGAATATCTCAATGGGAAGACCGAGGATATTGTCAGTGACGACCAATGGCAATGGGCACTATCACCTATCACGTTCAACAGCATCTATGGTGGTGAGGACTATGATGCCCGTTTAGAGCATCCTAAAGAATGGTTCCCTGTCGTTATTCAGGAAGCGCCCAAGGGTGTACTTCGTCAGCAGATAGCCAAACCCGTAAAAATCATGGAGCGCTATGCTGTGAAGGATACCATCAGGAATGACTCTGTATTATTGCTCGACATGGGACAGAACCTTGCGGGATTCCCTGAGATAACTGTCCAAGGGAAACGAGGGCAACAACTGAAACTTACTCCTGGAGAGACATTGACCAAAGAAGGACTGGTCAATCAGAAACAAACAGGTCGCCCACATTATTATACATATACACTAAAAGGGGAAAATAAACAATTAGAAATATGGCATCCTCGCTTCTCATACTATGGTTATCGCTTCTTGCAAATAGAGGGTGATATTGAAGTATTGAAAAACATTGAATCATGCTTCGTATATAATTCAGCAGAGAAGACGGGTGATTTTGAATGTTCTAATCCACTCTTTAATGGTGCTTACCGCTTGATAGATCGTGCCATTCGCTCCAACTGGCAGTCTGTATGGACAGACTGTCCTCATCGTGAGAAACTGGGTTGGCTGGAACAAGACTGGTTGAACGGAGAAGGACTCATTGCGAATTACGACTGCCGGGCGATGATAGAACAGACCATGCAGAATATCGCTGATGCCCAATACCCCAATGGTGCCTTGCCAGAGATAGCACCTAACTATGTGATTTTCGAGGGTTCTTGGGCACCTCCGTTCTTAGAGTCACCAGAATGGGGAGGAGCCTTCATCGCTCTGCCCTTCCTCTATCAAGCATGCTATGGTGATGATAAACTCGTCACCCGCTATCGTCCACAGATGAAACGTTATGTGGATTACCTTGCCACACAAGACTCCTGTTATATCCTCCGTCAAGGGCTGGGCGACTGGTACGACTACGGCCCCGGACGTGCAGGGTTTGCACAAAACACGCCTATGGCACTGGTCTCAACAGCTCATTATTATTGGTGGAACCGTCTGATGGGTGAAGCGCGGGCTGACAGCATCAAGGCCGCATTCATCAAGGAGTTCTACCATCCCGCTACTCACCAATATGCAACAGGTAGTCAGTGTGCTCAGGCGATTGCTCTTGAGATGGATCTCGTACCAGAAGGAGATCGAGAGGCTGTGTTACAACAATTAATTAACAACATTCATGCCCATGGAGACCGTCTGACAACAGGGGACGTCGGCAATCGCTATTTGTTCAACGCCCTTATCCATAACGGACAGCAGGAATTGCTATACAAGATGCTGAACCACTATAAAGTTCCTGGTTACGGTTATCAGATCAAACTGGGATATACCACATTGACGGAACAATGGAACCCAGAGTTTGGCGCTTCCATGAACCATTTCATGATGGGACATCTGAACAACCTCCTCATTCCCTATTTCCTAGGTATCTGGTGCGAGGGCGAACAAATCACGATAGCACCTCATCCCGTCGGTGACCTTACATGGTGCCGAGGACAGATGGATAACATGAAGGTCGACTGGCATCTTGAAGGAAACATCTTTGTACTGAACATAGATATTCCTGCTCATCGGTCAGCAAGCATCCGACTCCCTTACAGTGGAGAGACGAGAGTCGTTGGTGAGGGAAAGCATACACTCAAAGAACAAATCAAATAACAAATACACTAAGACGCATGAAACAAATACTAACCATATTTCTGTTGTTTGTATGTCTTCATTCAAGCGCAGGTGAGATAATTGTCAATGAGCAAGGCAACATTCATGAAGCCTTGCGCCAAGCTCGTGAATGGCGACGTACCAATGACCCACGATGCGAGGGTGGCATTACCATCCGCATTGAGGGCCGACATTACATGCAGGAACCCTTGTTCCTACGTCCGGAGGATAGTGGAACTTCTTCATCACCAACCACCATCAAAGGAGGAACCCTGTATGGAGATCAGCGCCAGCAGCATACACAGATATGGCCCCAAAAAGGCATGGAACGCATGATAGCCTTTGACACGGAAAAACGTACTATCACAATCCCTACTCCTCCTGAGAGTATTCTCTCACAACTCACCATTCCCGAGCAGAGCTCACCTACCCGTAGCCTTTCTCACCACTCACCTCTTGAGATGGTCGTCCACCAACGCTGGGCAATAGCTATCCTGCGTGTCAAGGAGATGAAAGTGGAAGGCTATCATACCATCGTTTCCTTTATGGAACCAGAGAGCCGTCTGGAGTTCGAGCACCCATGGCCCCAACCTGTTATCGGAGGAGAGAAAGGAAACAGCTCTTTCCTGTTACGGACAACCGAACAGCGTGATGGCATCGAACAATTGGTCATCGTTGACGGAGCCAACTACGTAACGTTCCAAGGCATCACTTTCGAGAATACCTGTTGGAACCGTCCCCTGCATAAAGGGCATATCACCCTGCAAGGCGGATTTCCTCTCATCGATGCCTATAAACTGAAAGAGAAAGAGGGACTGCCGTGGGATGCAGGACTCGAAAACCAGGCATGGATAGAGCGTCCCGTCAGTGCCGTCACCGTCAGGAATGCCAGTCAGGTAAATTTCAGCGGTTGCCTGTTCCGAAACCTCGCTGCCACCGCTCTCGACTATGAGCGTATTGACGGCGGCACCATCGAGCACTGTACCTTCGAGGACATCGGAGGTACTGCCATCATGGCAGGCTCGTTTGCAGAGAGTCCACGAGAGGTGCACCGTCCCTATACCGATTTGGCAGAGCAATGCCAGCGACTACTCATCAAGAGCAATACTGTCCACAACGCCACCAACGAGGACTGGGGAGCTGTCGCCATCAGTCTGGGCTATGTCCGTGACTGCGTCATCGCTGACAATACCGTGTCAGATGTCAACTACTCGGGCATCTGCATCGGATGGGGTTGGACACCACATGATACTGGCATGCGGAACAACCATATCATCAATAATAAGGTGAGTGACTATGCCTGCCAGCTCTATGATGCTGGCGGCATCTACACGCTATCGAACCAACCTGGTTCCAGCATCAAGGATAATGACATCAGTCAACCCTACCCTGCCCCCTATGCCACCAACGACCGTGGGTTCTGCATCTACCTCGATGCACGTACCGACGGCTTTACGATTGAGAACAACAAGACCGAAGGGCGATTGATCCGCCGTGATGAGATAGGCGACAACCACCCTGGTCCTAACCTGATATTCAAGCAATGAAACAAACCAACTACCACCTTTTCGACTTCATGGACTTCGACCCTATGCTACAGCGTGACGAAGCCCTGTGGAAAGCATACGCCCCCTCGAAGATAGAAGAGCGGGACGGGGATATCGTCATCACTATCCCCTATCAGAAACAGAAACATCAGGAGGATATGGCTCCCAATACCGATAGTCCCCAACAGGCCTACGACCTCGTCATCCGTGCCTATGAACCGAATATCATCCGTGTATTTACAACCATGACCAACGACGAGATGACGGACGAGGACGAGATGCTGCAATTTGCCCCGGAAGTCAAGCGCCTCCCCCTCAGCCTCAACGGTCCTCTATGCTGCGACCTTGTCGCAGCCAACGGCAAAAAGGTGGGAACCATCAACCTCAGCAAGCCTCTCCTCGACTCTTGGAGCGACCTCCTTCCGGCTCCACAGTCTGCCCCCTTTATCACCTTCTATCCCGATGGTGACGAGTCAAAACCTGTCGCCCTCAGCGACGACCATTTCTCACCCCCTCGCTACGATGCCCTCCCCCTTGGTTTCTGTTCAGTATGTTGCGACCAAGTCGCAACAACAACCAACGAACGTGCCACCATCAGTTTCCAATGCACCTCCGACGAGCACTTCGTAGGGACGGGTGAGCGCTTCCGTAAGATGGACCTCAGCGGACAGACCTTCCAACTGAAGAACCAAGACGGACAGGGTGTCAATAACCGCCGTTGCTATAAGAACATCCCCTTCTACCTCTCTAGTCGTATGTATGGAGCCTTCTTCCATACCTCCGACTATTGTAAGTTATCATTGGCAGACCATAGCACACGCTCCGTACAGTTCTTAAACGATCGTGCCACCTTGGATGTGTTCCTTATCGGAGGCAAAACACCTGAAGAAATCCTGAAAGGCTACCGCTTGCTAACGGGATTCCCTGCCATGCCTCCCCTCTGGAGTTTCGGTATCTGGATGAGTCGTATGACCTACTTCTCCGCTGACGAGGTAGAAGATATCTGTGACCATCTGAGGCGCGAGCATTATCCCTGTGATGTCATTCACCTAGATACAGGATGGTTCCGTACCGACTGGCTCTGCGAGTGGAAGTTCAATCCCGAGCGTTTCCCTGACCCCAAGGGGTTCATACAACGCCTGAAACAGAACGGTTTCAAAGTGTCGCTCTGGCAATTGCCTTATATCGCCCAAGGTGCTGAACAACTGGAAGAGGCGAAAAAGAACCATTATATCAGCCAGCCTACGAAAGAAGAGGAAACATCCACAGGCGGCAGTTCTAACTTCTCCGCCCTCGACTATGCCGGTACCATCGACTTCACCTCCCCTAAAGCTACCGACTGGTATAAGTATTCCCTGCTGAAACCCCTGCTGGAGATGGGTGTGAAGTGCATCAAGACCGACTTCGGTGAGAATATCCACATGGACCACCAGTATCATGCCTCCACCCCGGAGCGGTTGAACAACCTCTATGCCCTGCTCTATCAGAAAGCCGCCTATGAGGTGACCCGTGAGGTAGCTGGCGACGGTATCATCTGGGCACGTGCCGGATGGGCGGGCTGTCAGCGTTATCCCCTCCATTGGGGTGGTGACAGTGAGAGTTCGTGGGCAGGTCTTGCCGGTTCCCTGAAGGGCGGACTCCACTTAGGACTCTCCGGTTTTGCCTTCTGGAGTCATGACGTACCTGGCTTCCATTCCACACCCGACTTCATGAACTCCCCACTCGACGAACAGGTTTATGTGCGCTGGACCCAGTTCGGTGTATTCACCTCCCACATGCGCTACCACGGTACCTGTAAACGGGAGCCATGGCACTATCCGAATATCGCCCCCATCGTCAAGCGTTGGTGGAAACTCCGCTACCGTCTGATTCCCTATATCGTCGAGCAGTCTGAACAGGCTTGCCGGAGCGGTCTTCCCCTCGTGCAGGCACTGCTCATCCATCATCCTGACGACCGACAGGTATGGAACATTGACGACGAGTATTATTTCGGCAATGAGTTCCTGGTCTGTCCCGTGATGAACAGCCAGAACAAGCGCGACATATACCTGCCCGAAGGGCTATGGGTCAACTTCCTAACAGGAGAACGGTTGGAGGGTGGTCGCTGGCATTACCAGATGGAGGTTCCCCTCGACCAGATGCCCGTCTTTGTACGTCCGGGCGCATCCATCAAGGTATATCCTGATGATGTCGACTCTACCGACGACATGAATCTCTCAAAAGCAACTACGATTGAAATAACCAAGGATTTTAAAGGAATCATCCCGGAATAACGGTATACCGGCATCCCGGAATAACGACATAACGAAACAATAACTATGGAAAGTCATTACATGCAAGGTCTCGACTGGCTGATATTAGCCGTCTATTTTGCCGTGCTCATTGCCATCGGCATCTGGGCAAGTACGAAACGTAAGAAGGAGAGTTCCCTCTTCCTTGCCGAGCACTCCCTACGCTGGCATCATATCGGTTTCTCCATGTGGGGAACGAATGTCGGACCGTCCATGCTGATAGCCTCTGCCTCAGCAGGTTTCACGACAGGTATTGTCTCGGGTAACTATGCATGGTATGCCTTTGTATTCATCGCCTTGCTGGCCTTCGTCTTCGCGCCCCGTTATCTGGGTGCCAATATCAGTACATTGCCAGAGTTCATGGGACTGCGTTTCGGACAGTCGACCAGGAATATCCTAGCGTGGTATACCATCGTCACCATCATCATCTCGTGGCTTGCCCTGACCCTCTTTGCCGGCGGCATCCTGATTCGTCAGGTCTTCGATATCCCCATGTGGATGTCGGCACTGGTACTCCTCATCATCTCCGCCTTCTTCACCATGTTGGGCGGCTTGAAAGCCGTCGCCTATACCAATGTCTATCAGATGATCCTGTTGATTGTTGTTTCACTAGTATTGGTAATTGTGGGTCTTGACCGTGTCGGGGGTGTCTCTGCCTTGGTAGATAAGGTTCCTGCCGACTACTGGGTGATGTTCAAGCCCAACACGGATGAGGCATTCCCTTGGTTGCCTATCATTCTCGGCTATCCAGTGATGGGTGTGTGGTTCTGGTGTACGGACCAGAGCATGGTACAGCCCGTCCTTGCCGCCAAGGACCTGCGCGAGGGACAACTCGGTACGAACTTCACGGGCTGGTTGAAGATCCTTGATGTGGCACTGTATATCTTGCCGGGTATTCTCTGCTTCGCCCTCTTCCCTACCCTGGAGAATCCTGACGAGGCGTACCTGACGATGGTCGAGAACCTCTTCCCCGTAGGTATGGTAGGTTTGGTATTCGCTGTGTTGACAGCCTGTCTGGTATCTACCATCGGCTCTGCCCTCAATGCCCTGAGTACCGTCTTCACCATGGATATCTATGTGAAGAAGTTCAATCCCCATGCCTCTCAGCGGCGTATCAACATCGTAGGTCGTTCAGTAACCGTAGTAGGCTCCGTCCTCGCCATCATCCTCACCGTCGCCATTGATGCCATCAAGGGACTCAACCTCTTCAACGTGTTCCAGAGTGTTCTTGGCTTCATTGCTCCTCCGATGGCTGCCGTCTTCCTCCTCGGCATCTTCTGGAAGCGTACCACCACGCGTGCCGCCAACTTTGCCTTGACCATCGGTACTGCCTTCTGTCTCACCGTCGGCGTCCTCTACCTATGGCCGCCCCAATGGCTCCAGTTCCCCTGGCCACATTTCATGCTCCTCTCCTTTGAGTTATTCGTCATCCTTGTCGTCTCCATGATGATGATCTCACTGGCCGACAAGAACAAGACACGCTATGAGATTCCCGCTCCCATTCATGAGAACAAGTCGAAACTTGCCATTGCACTATGGACGGCTTTGGCTGTCGTGATGATTAGCCTGTACGTCTACTTCAACTGATTAAAGCCCATAGGGCTATTCAGATGCCTTCCAGGGTTACCATGTATATAAAAAAAATCCGCACCATCAGTGAAGACGGTGCGGAATCTAGTATTGAGATGGAATGCTTTATTTTTCTAATACCTGAGTCGCTTGATCGAAATTCTTCTGCATTTCAGTAGTCATACGATAAAATGAAAGTGTTTCACCCTCAGAAGAGAGTGTAAGTGTATTACCTTTAATAGAGTATGTACCAGTTTCACCTGCAATAGTAATCTGATTCCCATTAACAGTATAATTGACTGAGCCAAGATATTTTTTGTACCATTTATCATTTTCCTTCCATAATTCAGCACCGGTTAGTGTTGAATTTGAAAAGTTATAAATCAGATAAGAATTACTTTCTACTTCCGTATACCAAAATCCATTCAAACTACCAGAGTCCTTTGAATCGTCATCACCACAAGAAACCATGCCAAAAACTGCTATCGCCAGCATCAGCATCATAGACAATTGTTTAAAAGTTTTCATAAATCTATTCTTTTGTTCAATAAATATATTTTAGACGGTGCAAAATTACATGATATCTTTAATATAACAAAATATTGAGAGATGTTTCTTTGTTTGAGAGCTATCTACGGGAGAAAGGGATGCTTTTAATGTTCAATTCCAAAGTCCTGCTGTTGTTTCTCCACTTCCTCCAACTCCTTGCGGCGCTGCTCGTCGGACATACCGCTTTGAGGAGTGTCCGTACGACTTGAAGACGATTTACCAACCTGTTGTTGGGAGGGCTGATAGATACCATTACAAAGAGGTATGTCGTAGGGGATGCTCTCAATCTCCAACGTGTCGGCAGCAGGAGCATGGACACCCTCGAAGGTCGGACGGGCAATGATACGGATCTTGCCGGGACGATGGGTGCTGCGCACCAGACAGGGAGCACTGCCCCACTCCACCAAACGGGGATTGGCAGCAATGGAGGCATCACCAATGATACTGCCCTCGCCCTCTACGGAGAACGTGACATGCGCACGCGCCAGTCGACGCACATTGCCGTTATCATCGGTAATCTCAGCAACTACCACCATGAAGTCAGAGCCGTCAGCCACCAGCTGTTTACCCATCTCATCCGCATACAACCGTATCTTGGTACTACGACGGGATGGCATCCTCGTCTCCTGACAGACCACTTTACCGTTCCTGATACCCTCAGCCACCAGTTTCACGTTCTGCCACTTACGATTGGTATAACTCTCCTCACGTGCCTTCCAGAAGTTCCAGAGACCCTTGAATACAACAGGTGTATTAGGAGTACCCTCCGGTTGATGGACGACAGGGAGTGTCACCGACTTCCAACCGTCAAGAGCTGTCAGGCGGACGCTGTCGCAATTGCTGAAGACCACCACATCGCTGTCGGAGAACTGCGTCATCTCATGGGCGATATAGACCATCGGTTCCTGCTGGCTCTGCGAACGGAACATCTCAAAGGCATATTTCTTCTGACGGAAAGCATCATAGATACCACCCAGATAGGCATCAGGATGATAGCCGCGCTGGTGGTCGAAGGGATGCCACTGACAACCACCGATAAACTGACGCTGACCGCGATACATCATGCCATAAGTGTCTGCCAATGACAATGCTGCCGTCACCTGAGCCTGTTCACCCCAACTACGGGCGGCACGGTTGATGGCATTATGGGCATACCAGTCATCGACATACTCACCCCACTCACGGGTGAAGATACACTTATTCGTATCGAGGCTACCCTTGCCGATATTGTCCGCCCAATCGTACAGCACGTCATAATGCTCCTTCACACCCGCTGAGTTCAGGTCGGCGGCAGCCACGGGACGACCTTCATAGGGATATTCCTCACGAGTGATCTGCAACGCTTTCAAGGCGAAGTCCTCCGGATAGCGTGTCTCGTTCAGGATAGGCTCCCACATCAACACACACGGATGGTTACGGTCTCGACGGATAATATCACGCGTATTTTGGTGCACCATCTCTCCCCACTGCGGGTCTTTGTTCCAATACTGCCAGCCGGGTGTAGGAACGATGATAAAGAGTCCCAATTCATCACAGGCATCCATAAAGGAAGGATCCTGCGGATAATGGGCGGCGCGGATAATCGTCATGCCTGCATCCTTCAACCGTTTCGCATCACGCCACTGTTGGGAGTTAGGCAACGCATTCCCCACATAGGCAAAGTCCTGATGACGGTTACCGCCAATCAGTTGATGATAGGGCTTGCCGTTCAGCCAGAACCCATCTTTCCCACGGAAATCCGCTTTGCGGATACCGGCACGTACCATACCGCCGTCCACACACGTCTTACCCTGCATCAGTCGTACCTCCACTTGATAGAGATAAGGATCTTCAGGTGACCACAGATGTGGGGTGTTAAGTGAAGAGTGAAGAGTGAAGAGTGCATAATTTGCTACCGCCTTTCGTTGAGTAATGGTTTTTACTAACCTGCCTTCGGCATCTTTGATTCGCACAACGACTTCCGCTGTACCTTTTCCTGCGACATCGACATTCACCGTGATACCAGCCGACCTCTCCGAGATATTGTCATAATGGAGGAAGATGCCGCCGCCAGCCACCTGTCCACGTTCGATGGGATCTGTGATGTGGACGGGCGACTTACCAATCAGCCACACATCCCGATACATACCGCCATGATAGGCGAAGTCGAGCTGTGTCTGTTTCTTACCCGGCGGATAGTTCTTGTCGTCACTATTATCCGCCTTAAGGGCAATGAGACATTTGTCACCAGCCTTCACCCCCTCTTTCGACAGGTCGATGGTGATGGGCAGATAACCGCCAAGGTGCTGTTTGACCAATCGTCCGTTAACATAGACCTCCTGTTTTCCCATGACGGCTTCGAAATGTACGGTAATCTCCTTGCCCTGCAGGTCACTAGGTACCACGAACTGCTTACGGTACCAGCAGATGCCCTGATAGTTACGGCAACCGCTGACCTCAGAGGGTTCTAGGCGTACCGTATGAGGCGCACAGACCACCTCCCAGGAAGTGTCGTCGAAGTTAATAGTTTCAGCCCCTTCGGCATCCCCCAACAGAAAGTGCCAGCCTTCGTTAAAGTTATAGATAATGCGTCCGCTATTGGGAATAGGAAATAAACCTGCAACCGATTGGGCGGAGGAAGGGATTAGGGAAAAATAGAAAGTGAAAAGTATCGTCAGAACGAATCTTACGAAAGAACGATGTTTCCTCATATTATTTTAGTTTACTTAAATCAATCTCTTTGTAGCTGACACGCTGGCGGCGCCAGGTATAGACACAGTGGAGTTTACCGTCACGGCCCTGGATGATAGCCGGATAGCTATACTGGTCGATGGGTGATGCTTCGAGGGTAAGCACGTGACGCCAATGGGTACCGTCGTCACTCAGGGCGATAGAGCAAGGTGTGCGCACACCCTTCTTCGTCAACGGCAAAGTCTCGAAGTTATTATAGATGAGTGCATGCCGACCGTCTTGCAACGTAACGGCATCCGTACCGCTTTGGTTGTTCTCCACCTCGGTAAGTGTGACAGGCGTCCATGTGTCACCGTTATCGCTGCTAAAGCTTGTAGCGAGTCGGGCATTGTGGGTACGCATCAACACCTGCAGACGTCCGTCTTTCAACTTCAGAATCGAAGGCTGGATACAGTCGATGGGATGCTGTTTCATGTCGTCGGTCTTCGTGGCTTCTGTGCTCTCGACAGGTATCCACTTCCAGTTCAGGTCCTTGATGGCCTTACCTTTCTTCCATAGTCCGTCACTCAGGTCAAGGATTTCCATATGGAAACGCCAGCCGTTACCTTCCGTAGAAGAAGGACACAGCAGACGATTGCCAATCAGTTCGGGTTTGTTCTTGATGGGACCAAGATAAGCGCGACCCTCTGAGTCGTAGCCCATAGGCTCCTTATCGCTCCAGGTCTTTCCGCCATCCTTCGACTTAGCCAACCAGCCTGTCCAGTCGCCCACGCTACTGCCAATCTTGAAGAAGAGCCACAACTCACCATTGGGCATCTCAAAGAGTACGGGATTCCAGCACGACTTGCGCTTGAGTGTCGTGGGGACGTTCTGCAGACGAGTGGTCTTGGTAATGTAGTCGTATGTCGTTTCGTCTGTCTGGTTCTTTGGAGTGGGCAGACCACTGAACTTGCGACGAATAGGACCATTCGTGGCAGGCGTCGTGTCGTCCTTCATACCAGTAAGACCGGCAAGTTTGGCACGTGGGTCATTGAGGTCCAGCACGCCATCGGCTGCGAGTATGGGCGCGCTCCAGGTGTCGGAGCCTTTCTTCTTGATATTCACCCAGATGCAGACGTCAGGGTCTTTCTCGTGGGTACCTCCAAAATATCCTGCCACAAGGTCGCCGTTCTTCAGTTCGACGATGGTAGAGGCGTGTGCCTCAGGGAAGTAAGTGTGCTCATAAAGGAACTGATCCTTCAGAATAGCCTCATGATGGGTGGGTATATCGCAGGCGAAATGATACTTACCAGAGCCTACTTCCTTCTTCGTACCGTCAGGCAGACAGATGGTGGCCGTTGTGTTACAGGGCACTTCAACGTCCCACTCTACGTGTTGCAGCGTCTTCTTCCAGTTGCTGACAATTTTACCATAGGGCGAATCGTAGCTGACATTGACCCATTCGCAGTTCTGGATATCAAATAAGGGCTTCAATACAATCTGATTGGCGTCTCTTTTGATGCCGCCCAGGTATTCATAACACCACGTGAGCAGGTCGCCCAGCAGCATCACGTGATTACCTGAGTTCATCTTGGGATTGGCCTTGTCGCCGTTCCACAGCTCCCAGATGGTGGTAGCGCCATTCTCCGTCATATAGCCCCACGAGGGGTATTTACGCTGGGTAGCCAGAAGCCATGCCACATCGGCAAAGCCGTTATCGCTCAGACCTCTGAGCAGCCATGAGATGCCGATGACACCACACGACACGTGACCTTTGTTTTGAACACAGATGTTTTCCACAATCTGCTTCACCACATCCTCCTTGCAGTCGTCAGGCACAATGCCCAGCGCCAGCGGCAGGAGGTTTGCCGTCACCGTATTATTCCCATAATAGACAGAGTCGGGATAGAGCACATGACCGGGACGGGGACTGGTGCCACGCTTGACGGTCAGGAACTGCTTGTTGAACGCCGCCGTCATCTGCTCACGGATGGGTTGCCACAGTTCCTTCTCACAGCCCCACTGCTCCATCAGTTGCAGGGTACGGATAATATATGCGGTAGAAATGAGCGTCACGTCGGTCTTGCGTGTATCGTCTTGCGAATGGATGAGTTCCAGCTTTTCAGGTGGTACGCACCAGTCGGCATACTTCCCGCAATGGATGATACCATCACGACCGTGTTCCTCGATGATGTGCTGCACCCATTTCTTGATGGCAGGATAGCTCTTGTCGATGGCCTCGCGGTTGCCATACTGCCGCCACAGCATATCACAACCGAAAGGCAAGGCTGCTGCCCAGGCCACATCGTCGCTATAATAATTCCAGAAGGCTGGCGCCACGTCAGGGATACATCCGTCCGTACGCTGGGCCTCACAGATGTCACGCATCCATTTGGTATAGAGACGTTCGTTGTCAAACAGGTACGACTCTCCCAACGATCCCATCGTCCTGTCGCCCAACCAAGGCTGGCGCTCATCGCGCTGCGGACAATCGATTGGCATGCCCTTGTAATTGTCCAACACACCCCACCAGGCATTCTTCATCACTTTGTTCAGGATGGTATCAGAACACTCGAAATGTCCTGTCGTTCGCATCTCGTCAGCCACTACTTCAGCGATAAGGTCGTCCTTGGCAACCTGCTTCAGACCGATGACCTCCGCATACTTAAAACCATGATAGACGAATGTCGGCGTCCACCAACGGCCTTCCTTGCCTTCTTCACCATTGCAGACGTAGATATCTGTCGAGCGGGCATTACGGAAGTTTTCGCGATACAGCGTTCCGTCAGCGTTCAGTTTCTCGGCATAGACAATGCGGATGGTGTCACCCTTCTGTCCCCGGACGCGAACCTTCAGCCATCCGGCTATATTCTGTCCAATATCAACGATATTTCCTTTTACGGATGCAGGCTGTATTCGTTGTAGCACCTTCATGCCTGGTGTCATCTGAGCTCTGAGATAAGCTTGGGGGATATCCGTACGCTCGGCCTTCAGCCATTTCGAATCGTCATAGCCTACCTCGCTCCACCCCATCATCTCCCTGCGGGCGTCGTATTCCTCACCGTCATACTCGTTGTTGGCACGGATAGGACCGTCAGTGGTCACCTTCCAACCCTTGTCGTCAGTCTGCAAACGCTGGGTACTGCCATCAGCATATTCCACGATGACATTGATGCGACACTTGGGATAGCCGAAGGTATGAATCTTATAGGGTTTGTGCTGTTGCATGGGAAACAAACGGCCGTTGCCCAGGATGATACCGAGACAGGTTTTCTTCGCCATGACTTCCGTCACGTCATAGGCATTATAATAGATAGTCTTGCGATAGTCTGAGGGCACGGGCTGCAGCACGCCGTCACCCATGCGCTGACCGTTAACATAGAACTCATGCAGTCCGATGCCAGCCACATAAGCTGTAGCGCGACGTATCTCCTTATCCTTCAGCTGGAACTCCTTGCGCAGGTAGCGTGCAGCCATGCGTGTATGCATACCTCTTTCCTCACCTGGCAACAGCTGTTCCAGACCTATCCAATAACCACTCCATTTTCCTTCGTCCAGCAGTCCGATACTGAAACACTCCTCGCTGCTCCAGTCTGACTCACCAGCAGTGGTCCAGACCTTCACCTTCCACGTGCAAGCGGTATTGCTCTTTAACTGAGAGCCACCATAGCGAACCCATAGCTGCTGGTTGCCCTCTATGCAACCTGAGTTCCACACCTCGCCGCGATTGTCGCTGACGATAATCTGGTATGCCGTCTGACGCACATCCTTCTTGTCCGATGTTATCTTCCACGAGAATCGGGGTTGATGCGTATCGACAGCCAGCGGACGGTCCATGCCCTCCACCCTCAGGTCTTTTACCTCTACTCCTGCCAGCGCCATCAGCGGCACCAAGGCAAGGCATATCAAAAGCATTTTCTTCATTGTATTTCTAAATAAGGCTGGGTTATTCAACAATAAGGCAGGGTTATTTTCAAATAAGGCTGGGTTATTGAACTACTCATTCAGGTCACGCGCCTTGGCACGATAGCCGTCAGGAAGAAGCTCAAGCTGGTCTGGCTTGAGATAGTCCTTCGTGGCATCGATGGCAATCAGGACACCATCCTCGATACCCATTCCCTTTTTATGCATACGGAACGTCAGCACCTTGGAGTCGTATGCTCCCAAGAAGCGCAAATGCCCCGTTCTGGCATCCATCCACCACACATTTTTCTTGTCGCCTGAAATCTTGGTCAGGTCGAGTTTCATCAACCGACTCGTATAGTTATAGACCAACAGATAGTCTGCGCCACGGGTGGCAATCAGACGGTCATACTGCGTACCGTTCTCCTGGATGATACTCTGGTCGGGTACTCGCTCGAAATAAGGGAAGGTAAGGATAAGGCGCTTCAAGTATTGCATCTGCCTGAAACCAGGGTCATGCAAGCCCTGATACCAAGTCTTCACATCGCCGGCATCGCCATAACTCGTAGGATAGCCGGGCTTCAGCATCTGCATGATGGCATTATGTCCGTAGGTATGTCCGCAACTGCCGGCAAACACACTCCAATAGGCATAACGGCGCACGTCCCATGCCTGCCAGCGACCCTCCGTAGCGTCGTGCAAACCCATGGGGATATCCTCATAACTGGGTTCTGCATCCAATACGGGTTTGATGGGCTTGTATGCCCATGTGGAATCCACGTACATCCAGTTGTCCTCCTCGGTATTGTCAGGAATGGGATAGTCCTTATTACCCATCCGTTGTCCGTATTTACGGTGACCACTCTGGAAGGTATGGAAATCAAGCCACGAAGCCTTACTCCACCATTTGGCAGAAGTATAGCGACCACGGGGATGATAGGTCATCAAGTGGTTCTTGTCAATCGACTTAATCGTTGTCGCCAAGGCATTCCAGACCTCAGGTTTGATGTCACCCTGGATATCACCGCCCATAAACCAGATGATGTTGGGCTTGTCCTTATAGCGGTTAGCCAGGAAGGAACCGTATTTCTTGGCATCCTCGACACTCAGCTTGCCGTCTTTGACCAATCCGCCCCAGATACATACCATCCCGATATAGATACCATGCTGGGCAGCCATATCGATGATATAGTCCATGTGGTCCCAATAGCCATAGACACCCTTCTGGTTGATCTTCGAGAAGTCCCAGCCGTCGATGTTCGACATCTGCCCATAGATATTATAGGCTGGCACGCCGTCAATCGTTTGTACCTGTACAACGTTATAGCCTGCCTTGGCACACGACTGCAGATACCACTCTGCCTCGGCACGGTCGAGTCGTTCCGGCAACAGCCATCCTGTCTCGCCCTGCCAGAAGAAAGGCTGTCCGTTCTCAAACTGCAGATAACGCTGGTTATCTGAAACTTTCAACTTCCCGTTTTCCCACGGTTTGCCAGCCTGTGCCGACAGCGTCAGCACAACGAGGCTGCATATCATCATTAGTTTCTTCATAGTTCAATATATGGTATATTCCTGATTAGCCATAGTCTTTAACTCATAGATGCCGGCATCCTTTGTCTTTCTCAGTCCCTTACCCTTCAGGGGGGTATTTGAACGCAGACGACAGGTACCGCCACACCGTGAACGGATGACAGCCTTCGTGAGTTGACCGTTTTTCCAGTCGATGTCTATCTCATAACCGCCACGAGCCACTAAGCCCTTCACCGACCCCTCCTTCCATACAGCAGGAAGAGCCGGCAACAGATAGACATAGCCGTCATAGCTCTGCATCAGCATCTCAGCAATGCCCGCCGTACAGCCGAAGTTTCCGTCAATCTGGAAAGGCGGATGGGCATCAAACAGATTCGGATAGGTACCGCCGCGCTGCTTCACCGTTCCAAAGATGAGGAAGGTATCAGCGGTAAGTGTCAACTGGTCCTTGATAAGCTTGTAGGCGTGTTCGCCGTCTAACAGACGAGCCCATGAACAGACCTTCCAACCCATGCTCCACCCCGTAGAAACGTCGCCACGAGCATCCAACGACTTCTTGGCAGCCTCCCATAACTCTGGAGTCCGTGTAGGGGAAATCTGATAGGAAGGATAGAGACCATAGAGATGTGAGAAGTGACGATGGTCGTCCTTCGGGTCATCCAAATCGTCGAGCCATTCCTGCAGCTGTCCCCAGCGTCCAATCTGCATGGGAGGCAACTGCGCCAACTGCGCCTTGATGGTGTCTAAAACATCTAGATGATCTATATTGTCTAGGATCTTCGCTGCCGCCAAGACATTGGTGTAGAGTTCCGTCACTATCTGGTTATCCATCGTCACACCAGCATCAAGGGGTGTGGGACGCCCTTTGCCACCATGTTCTGGCGACTCCCCAGGGCAGACCACGAGCCAACCTTTGGTGGGATGCTTCTGGAGCGTCTGGGTAAAGAAACGGGCGGCATCCAGCATGATGGGGAAATACTGACGAAGGAAAGCTTTGTCCTGCGTATAGAGATAATGCTCCCACAAATGACGACAGAGCCAGGCGGCACCAACGGGCCACAGACCCGTCTGGGCACGGTCAACAGGACCGGTAATGCGCCACTGGTCAGTATTGTGATGCAACACCCAGCCTTCTGCACCATACATTTCACGGGCTGTCTCCTTACCCTGCTCGTATATCTCACGGATGAGTTTGAACAACGGCTCGTTCATCTCCGTCAGGTTACACACCTCCGAAGGCCAGTAGTTCATCTCCAGGTTGATATTCGTCGTGTATTTCGAGTCCCAGGAGGGGTACATCTTGTCGTTCCAGATACCCTGCAGGTTGGCTGGGTTCATATTATCGGGCTGGGAACTGCTGATGAGCAGATAACGCCCGAACTGGAAATAAGTGGCAACCAGATAGTTATCTGTACGTGTACCAAACAACTCTATGCGCTTGCTTGTAGAGACACCCTTATACTGGTCCTCGCCAAGGTCGAGCTTCACCCGGTCATAATACTGATGATACACTTTCCCATGCTGCTCTTTGAGGGCCTCATAGCCCAGAGTCATCGCCTTCTGCAGACGCTCCTTCGATTGTGCTACCTCATCGCCCGTGATGTCCTTATAGTTCTTCACGTTGGTACCGATAGCGACATAGACGGTAGCCTCATCGGCACCCACCACACTGATCGTACCATTCGAGCCACTGGTCCGTCCACCCTTCGTCTGAACGGCTAGACGACCCATAAAGCGCACCTTTCCTTTCAACCCCTCATGCTTGGCAGAAACACCTTGCAAATAGGCGGTAGCAAATTCTTCACTCTTCACTCTTAACTTTTCACTTCCATAAAGCGGATTCTCATGCGGCGTAGTTAAATGAGTAGTAAAAGTAATCTTACCTTTATCACTGGCTATCAAGTGGATAGCAATAACATCATTGCCGCCAAACGGAGCTATTACCTCACGTTCATACCGTACTCCTTCCACTGTATAACGCACAACGGTTTTCGCATTGTCCAAGTCGAGGAAACGCTCATAATTGGTATAGTCTGCATGTCCAGACATCGCGATATACAAGTCACCAAAAGGCTGATAGGGCATACCCATATTCTGCCCTACGGCATTGGGCATCACCTTCGCATTCGCCAAATCCTGCGCCTCCTTGTATTTCCCTTCGAAAATCAATCGGCGTACTTCCGGCAACGCATCTTTCGCATGGGGATTGACGACATTGTTTGGCTGTCCTGCCCAGATGGTCTCCTCATTCAGTTGGATACGCTCCACAGCAGGTGTACCATACACCATACCGCCTATCACACCATTACCCACCGGTAATGCCTGCGTCCAGGTCTGCGCTGGAGTATTATACCAAAGTCTGTATTCAACGCATAAAGCATAATGCGTAATGCATAATGACATCGCTGTCAGGATTAGTCTTTTCATTGTTCAGTAGTTTACTTGTATAATGATTTTAGTTCATGATCGGGCTCTATCGTCACTTTATCCTCATCAAGCATGGAGCGGTCGAGGTGGAAGACATCGATAAAGAAGTCATAGACCGCATTCCGCTTATTCTTCCCAAAGTCATGACGCTCATTGGGCAGATGGACATTACGCACCTGCTCCTTGGCGCCATAGAAGCCATAGATACGTTGCAGGTATGGGAACTCCAAGGTAGGAACAGATGAGGTCCAGTCGCCACCGTCGCTGACTATCAACATCGGTTTGGGAGCCATTACGGCAGCCAATTCCGGTTCACAGGTACCACCTGCCGAGAGTTGTATGGGTTTACCACTCTCACAAGGACAACCACCATCAAAGTGCGAGGCTAGATGAACCACAGGGGCCGAAGCTGTGACGCGCTCATCCAACAACGACAACAGAACGGTATGAGTTCCACCACCAGAGCCACCCATCACCCCCACTCTTTCAGGGTCAATGTCCTTGCGGTTTTTCAACATCCAGTCAAGCAGGATATAGCCGCAGGCTGCCTGATAGACATGCGCACGACTGGTATGGTGTGCCTCAGCACCCACTTCCTTTTCCGACTCTCCCCAGCCATATAGATCGAAATCCACACAGACGGCACCCATCCGTGCCAAAGTACCTAACCGTTGCTGCTCGTCTTTGCGATAACGCATGGGCCAGTGACCGTCCGGACAGATAATGAGAGGTGAGAGGTGAGAGGTGAGAGGTGAGAGATTACTTTTGCGCTTCTTCTTGACAGGCGCATAGATGGTGCCAAACAGATGCTGCCCGGGAGTCAGTTCGATACAGATATTCTGGGTGGTATAACCATCGTGCTTACGAATCTTGGAGAGCAAAGGTTTTCCCAACACACAGGAATCGAGGAAGGCATCCAGCTCCAGACGCTGGCGGACCTCACGACGCAGACTGTCTCGCCGTGCCTCCCACTCCGCCTTATTGCTATACAGCGTGGAAAGATAGTCGAGCATTTGCCGTCCTTCATCCTCATGACGACGGGGATACTCATACCGCTTAATCTTATACAACGTCTCGTGTTGCTTCCACCAGTTCCAGTCAAAATACTTACAGATATTGTCGAGCGTTTTCTCCAATGAATACGGACGGATACGGAAGTCGGCATAAGGCAAGACGACACCTGCCGTATCGACATTCGCATCAAACTTGAATTTCACGCCGAAACGCTTTGCCACATCCTGCATCACGTCACTCACCGGTCGACGATACTGCGTCTCGTAAGTCTGCGCCGTAGCTCCCAATGCCAGGAGCATCACGGCTGTCATGAATAGCTTTCTCATTTGTATGTCAGTTTTCCTATGTCTTGACGATTAGCCACCACTTTCCCATCCACCATCAAGGTCAGTCCGACACCCTGATGATAGCGTTGTCCGTCCTTGTCCCAGAGGATGGTCAGTATATGACCACGATAGTTTACACCGTCCAGACAGAAGTAGTTCCATTGGTTCTGCGGCACGAGGGGATTCACCACAATACTGCCGTCCTCTTGAGGACGCAGTCCCACGATTCCTGTAATCATCAGATCGTTGAACGTCGAATGGTTATAATAACGGCTACGCTCACGGTCACCCATCAGCCACGCCCCGTTCGTCTCGTCGAGATACTCCCCGATATAGGGCCGTCCACGGTGATGCTGCGACTCCACATAAAGTTCCATCTGCCTGAAGAACACCCCATCAAGCCCATGAACCCCATTAGACCCATGAACCCCATTCAAATAATTCCCCAGCGCCGTCAGCGTCTGCGAGGTAGCAAAGGGCCAGATGGCACCGTCCCACTCACACTTCCCCACTCCATGACTGCGGAACTGCGGATGACGGCGCTCGGCGGTCGTCAGACCGTAGGGAGCCGAGAAGCCCTTTTCGTCTGTCAGCTGCTCCCAGGCCACATCATACTGGGAGGACGACGGCAGGTTGAAATACCAAGGGATATAACCAATTGCCTCACGGACGGCAGCAGAGGTATCGCCCCGCAACGTCTCGAAGAACTGGTGATCCTTATTCCATAGTTTCGTCTCCACCAGTTGCCGTAACGTATCCGCCTTCAACTCGTAGTCCGCCGCCTTGGCTGTCTCTCCCGTCATATGGTTCATAACGGCAAGGGCCTTGGCATTGCCGAACATATAACTGTTGATGGTAGGACGCGCATATTGCTTCTTGCGTCCACCACTGATACTCTCCTCCATACCGTCCTGAACATCACCCTGCCAGTAGAGTCCGCTCGCCAGACGGTTGGTACGCTCCCAACGGGCATACTCCTCTTCCAGTCGGGGTTTCAGACCGAGTAGGAAATCATTGTCACCCTGCACCTTCCACATCTCCAGCACGGCGGCAGGGTTCCACGACGAGAACTTGTTCATCTTCGTCATCGCCTGTCCGTCATTGCCATAATACCATGTCCGCAGTATCTGATGCAGATAGGTGGTATCCCTCAGCCAACGGCTCTCCATCACATGATGGCCGATGGCACAGGCAATCAGGTTATAGCGGTCGGCATACGAACGCTGCACCAGGAACTCCGTCATGCCATAGCCTGCAGGAGTCCGTTTGATATGCTTGCGCAACGTCCACCAGCGATAGTAGTACATCTCCTTGAAGTTCTCCTGCGGACAGTCGAACAGCGGGATATTCTCTCGCATCCATTCCGACGATTGCGCATTAGGGATGGTCGTGACGATATTCTCGTCTTCCATCGTATTGAAATAGTCGGCATAGTGGGCATAGTCGTCATAGTCGAGGACAGCAGTAACGCTGCCGTCTACAGCACGGGAAACAACATTCGCAATGGCGAAGGAAGCCTCCTGGTCACTCTCGTCAGCACGCGGCATATCGAAGTCCTGATCGGCAGGTGTGTTGATATCGGGCTTGTCGAAAGGCATTCCCGTACGGAATACGATACGACTGATGCTCTCCACAGGCGTGTCAAACTGTCGCTCGCAGGCTTTCTTGCCGTTCAGGTAATAGACGGCCCGATGCAGCGAAACAGAAAGTACCGCCTTGACATGATAGGTCGTACCAGGTTCATAATGCTTGAGCAAGGTTCCGTATCTGGCACCGCCCTTCACACGGATAACACCCGTAGAGTCCACGACAATACGGGAACACACATTCCCTGCATCGTCCACGAAGTCGATATCCAACTCCCCATAGGTATTCTGGGCCATCTTCAGGTCAAACTCCACTTCCAGTTCCTTGGTATTGGGAATCAGGCGCTCCACCTTCGCATAGTCGTAGGGATCACAGTCGCTCAGTTGCAGCCACGCTCCCTGAAGGGCAACGGGAGCCCATTGTGGGGAGTAAATGTTCCAGTCAGTCAGTTCCGACAACTTAGCCCCTTCGTGGAAGGGTGCCGCATGCGTGGTTGCCTCCATCCGTACCGGCACGGGAATACGACTCACCCACATATCCTCCTTATTATTGGAATAAGTGACCCAAAGGTCTTTGGGAAGTTGAGAGTTGAAAGTTGAGAGTTGAGAGTTGTCACTATTCTCGATGCCCCGGACATACTGGGGACCGTAGCTCTTATACTGACCGCCATGACGAAGGGGCGTCACCTCGCCATTGACAAGACTGAGCGTCGTATAGTCCAGTCCGTCCTGACTGAGGGAGATGGCAAGAGGCCAACGATATTCCGACGGATTATAGACAGTGGCATAGGTACCGTCCGACAGACGCTGTCCCCATATCTTCGCATTCGAATTGACGAAACCAGGGGCACGCTCACACTTGAGGGCATTGGGAGCACCCTCCAACCGCCACGTATGACCACCGTCAGCCGACAGGCTCGTGACGGCATGTTTCCACAGCGCCACCTTCCTGCCGTCTGGCAGCGTATAGCCACTGAATGCCTTATAGGGCTTGTTCAATGGGATGATAGGGTCGTTACGATCAGCCTCCTCCACCCACTGCATCCGCTGCATGGGGTCGGCAATCATCGCATCAACGGCAGCCACGAAAGCCTTATCCTTCGATTTCTTATAATAAGGGAAGTCGGTATTCTTCTCACTGAAACCGTGGTTATAGTAGATGAAGTAGATAGGACCGAAGGTGCCGTCTTTCCTGATCTCACGCACCACCCTGCCAATACCGTTACCGTCGTTCGGGTCGTCCTTGATGCTCAGGCAGATGCCGTAGTTGCCAGTAGCAAGCAGTCTCTCACCTCTTACCTCTGACCTCTTCTCACCTCTTACCTCTAACCTCTCACCTCTATATAGGTACCACCCCACCCTTTGGTGCATCACTGCCTTCAGGTTATGGGCAGGCGGAAAGTCCCTGCTAGCCTTCGTCCATCCCTCCGGCACGTTATATTCCGGAAACAGCTCCACGGGCTCACTCCACGTATAACCGTCGTCCGAGGTCTGCAGCATCGTCTTGCCCGGTGCCTCATGCTCATGGCGAGGGTCTGTCAGGTAGTGCATATAGAACTTGCCGTTCCAGTAGGCCATCATCGGCTGGTGGTTATAGGTCCAGGGCTTTGCGCCACGCATCGTCTGGATGGTATGCACACCCACCACCGGTTTCAGTCCACCGTCATGCCGCTCAGGCCGGGCAATGGCCTTGCCGCTGTAGTGTACCACATCACGGTTATACTTGATGAGTCCTTCCACCAGTTGCTCATCTGCCATGAATACCGTTCCGTGCTTATGACCTACGGGAAAGTTGACTGCCCCAGTCTGGTTTTGGAACGTCTTGAAGTCCTTGGTACGATGGGCACCGTATATCTTATGGCGATAGGAGTCGTAGTAGATATACCACCAGTCGCCCACCTTTGCCGTCGACGGTCCTTCCGTGAACGACTCCGTGAAAGGCTCCGATGCCTGGCTCCACGGACCGTAGGGCGACTTGGCAAACGCTACCTTGATATTGCGCATAGGACGCGAGTTGTCCTTCACCACCATCACATAGTCGTCCGTTCCCCGCTTGATCAGCGTGGCATCAATGGCAGAGAAGCCTGGGTCGTAGAACAACTGCGCCTTCGAGAACGTCTTGAAGTCCTTCGTCGTCATATAATACAGGCGGTGATTGTTCTTATGGTCTTCCTGATAGTCAGGGAACTTCCCCGGCACACACGATGCCCAGACAATCAGGTACTGCTTCTTCACGTCATCATAGAACAGTTCCGGTGCCCAGGTATTCACCGTCGTGGTATCCATCCCGGTGGAGATAAACCGCTGCGTGGTCCAATGGATCAAGTCCTTCGACGACGCATAGCCAAAGCCACGGTCGCCCCGCCACGAACTGGTCCATACCAGATGGAACGTGCCGTCAGGCCCCTTCACGATACTCGGGTCACGCATCACCTTCTGTACGCCTACCGACGGACGCAGGAACACACCCTGTATGGAGTCCCACTTCACCCCGTCGTAGCTGTATATGAAGCGCAAGCCCTCTGTGGCAGGCTCATGGAAAGATGTCGACACATAGATATCCTTCGCCCCCACAGAAAGCGTCAGACACCATGCCCATACAAAAAATAGCAGTTTTCGTTTGTACATAGCTTAAGTAGTTTCGTTTTACAAGGCAAAGGTACACATTTTATTTCTAACTGCCAAATTTGGGGGCAACGAAAGCAGAAAGAACAAAAAAAGTGGCGACAGCCTTGCGCCATCGCCACTTGATTGTTATGTATTGTGAGACCGCGTCTCACAAGTCTGTCTTACTTAACCACGACCTTTTTGCCGTTCTTGATCACAAGACCCTTGTAACCCTTGAAGACACGCTGTCCTGCGAGGTTGTAAACAGGCTTGCCATCAGCGAAGATGTCAGCAGCACCGTCAACTGAGATAGCATTGATGCCTGTAGCATCTACGATAGAGATTGTCACATCGCCTTCAGGCATTTCGAAGTAATAGTCGTACGTTGCATGATCACCCTCATTGAGTGTAATGTCAGTGTCACCATTCTTTGCAACTACCTTATAACCATCAGACAGACCTGTAACCTTAATCTTTATCAGCTTACCAGCAACAGACTTGTTGGTTCCCTCAGGCTTCACGATGGTAATAGTGCCATGCGTTGTCTCAGTAGGAAGAGTAATCGTATACAGCTTGCTGAACGCATAAGATGCAGTGATGTTGAATGCAGGCATTACGAGATAGAAGCCATCAGCATCCTGTCCGACAGTTACCAGTTCAGTTACATCTACATCCTCGTCGTTCTTGAAGGTAGGCTTATTATCTATTGCATATCCTTCCGCTGGTGTGAGAGTAAGGCGAACCTTCTCACCTGCTGCATAAGGAGATGTACCTCCTGCTTCAACTGTACCATTTGTTACGGTTCCCATAGTGATGGTGTAACCGCCAGTAAATGCCACCTTCCAGCGTGGATCACCAGTCTCATACTTGGCCTGTACTGTACTTGCACCAAGTGTAAAGTCACCATTAGCAGCATCCTTGAAGGCAGGATCTGTCTGCAGACCAGCATCACCGTTATTGCCTGTTTCAGCAAAGAATACACCATCAAACATGTAGGTATTTTTGCTATCAGTAGTAACCTGCTTCGCGTTGTTTGTCATGTTACCGTAAATCTTCTTGTTCGAGCAGTCAACAAAGATATTGGAGTTCATGACATACAGATACTTCTGACCCTTCAGGGTATTGGTATTCAAGAATTGCTTGGACTTTGCCAAGTTGTAGAAAGTACTGTGGTCAACTGTCAACTTACCTGTCTCCACTTCATAGCCGGTAATCTGCCAAGGACGCTTGCCAGACAAACTTATGAAGTTGGCTGTTCCGCTAGTCTTACTATAGAACGTAGAGTTGATAATATTGAAGTTGATAGCCATAGACTTACTGAAGTCAAGAACATAACTAGCCTGAGTCTCATATTCGAATACACAATTGTTGATTGTAAAGGTTTCGAATGCATATTCAATGCCATTGTCTGTATAGATAGACTTTGTCAGACCTGTAATCTTGACATTCTCAATCTTGGCTGGAGTCGTAACAACATATTGTCCACTTGTCACCTTAGCCACAGCAGGAGTCTTGCTCATCTTGATGAATGCATCAGTCAGAGCAGAAGCATCAATCTTAGCACCAGCGGCACCATTGATAGTAACAGAACCACCAGCCTCGATAGGAGCACTAATAGTATAAGCACCATCAGCTGCCAGATTGATAGTGATATTACCAACATCATTCAGAGCATTGATTATCTCACTCTTCTTTGCTGTCAACTGCCTAGATATATCACCTGGTTCAGCGGTAAATTCAATGTCCTGAACTTTTGCTTCAGCAGGAGCTACATAGTCAACCAACCAGCGTGGGTCACCAGTCTTCATCCTTGCCTGAGCAGTAGTTGCACCAAGTGTGAAGTCACCATTAGCTGCATCCTTGAAACTTGGGTCGGTAGTGAGAATCATACCTTTATCATACTTACTAACATCAATAGCTGTACCATCTGTCCTATAAGTATTGAGGTCAGTATCAATCTTTACAAATTTAGCACGGTCAGAATCAGTGCTCTTACCACCGAACAAATCCTTCAAGAAACTCTCACTGCCAGCACAATCGATGAAGATATTCTTCTTTATGGTAATAGATGTTTTTGCGAAATTGTTACCTACGCGACCACCATTAATGAATGCCATCTTGGCTCCATCACCATGTGCAATTGTCTGATAGAACGTGTTGCCCTCAATATCCCAGACATACGGACCAGCAAATGCTTCAAATGCCTTATCGGGGAAGTTTCCACTACTAATCTTCACAAAGTACCTGTTATTTTTGGTTCCCTTCTGATACATAGTATTGTTCTTCAGAATGAACTTGACAGGACCACCTGCCTGGAAGCGGAACGGTGCATCAATATCCTGCTTCGTATTTGCAAATTCAAATACACAGTTCTCTACTGCGAACTCTGCAAATGCGAAAGCATTCTTATTGTCATCATATACATAAGATTTAATATTCTTGACGTTAACATTCTTAATTGCGAAGTTGTCAACCTCATAGAAACCCTTAGTATTTGCCGCAACAACAGGTGTACCCATCTTCACGAAAGCACCTGTATTAGCTTCTGCATCAATCACAGGAGCGTTCTCACCATCAGCCAAAGTTGCAGGACCAGCAATTGCAATGTTTGAACATCCTTCGATAGGATTACTCAAAGTATAAGTACCGTTCTTGGCCAAGTTAATCGTAACGCTCTTAGCAACCTTGCCAGCATCAGTGGTAGCAGCCTTGAGGGCAGTATAGATGTCAGCACCTGACTCAGGAGAAATTGCGATGTCCTCTGGCTGAGCGAAGGTAGCGCTTACAGTAACAGCATCAGCAGGCATAGTGAACTTGCCATTCTTAACTTCGACAGCCACTTCAGTGGTTACACCTCTAGCAAGGGCATTACACAGCTTGTAGCCAGCAGCAGGAGTAGCAGTGACGGTTACGGTCTCGCCCTCAGCAGCAGTAGCTTTGTCAACTTCGACAGTACCGTTCTCAATATCAGTCGCAACATTGACAGCATACATAGGTATCAAAGCAATAGCCCTAACAGTACAGTCGCCTGCCTGCAATACCATACCACCCGTCTTAAGAGCAGTAGCATCGTCAGCAGTAAGGGTTACTGTTGCAACATTTCCATTTATAGTGAAGCGGGCGGCATCGTCATTAGTATTAATCTTTGTTCCACTCCAACCTCCTAAGAATGGCTGCAGGATAAAAGCATCGCCTTTTGCAGTAAGACGGAACTCAATCTTGTCACCTGCCTTAACATTAGCAAATAAGCTCTTGTCTACTGTAACAGCAGTTGCAGTCCACCATTCTGATGCGGGATATGTGGATTCTCCAATCCAAATAGCATTGGAAAAATCTGTACCAGACTCATCCTTAATGTATTCCAATTTGCTTACTGTAGCTGCAGTTCCGCTTATAAAGAACTGGTTTGCCTTCAGTTTAGCCAACATGTCCGCTGTAATATAAAACTTAGAGACATAAGGCATCGTTTGACTTTTCACTGAAGCATCAAGAGGACACACATTGGGCCATCCTTCAATATTCTGCTTAAATCCAACCTGTGGCCAAGGATCTGTTGCAGTGTCGAATGAATTGACCGTAATAGCCAAAATATCACCAACATTCCAATCTGCTGCTACCGAAGCATCCTGCATAGCAACAGAGGTGCCCCATGTAACTTCCACAGGAGTTTCACTACTCCACAGAACAACAGGATCACCTGCTCTCCGTAAACTTTGCGTTGCAGCGAAAGCAAAGATAGCAATCGCAGTCAACGACAAGAAAGAAAGTAATTTCTTTTTCATACGCTTTTTTGTTTTAGTTAATAGTATAATGTTATTTAAATCACAGTCCAGTTACGGCAATTGCCCACCTCCGACAAAGAGGCGACCATAAATCTTTGCAAAGGTAAACAAATTTTATGGAACCGCCCCACCCGTTTGCATTATTTAACGGAATATTTTTCTATAAAATACTCGACTTTCGAAAAGTAAGACTCGCTCAGTCTTTAGAGGTGAATGGAGAGAGGTAAGAGGTAAGAGGGAATCCTCAGTGATTTGTCAGGGGCTTGTCAGGGATTTGTCATGCCCTAGAAGTATGAAAAATCTATGACTTCGGATAGAGTATCCTATGAGATGCCTATGAGATGCCTATGAGCAACCTATGAGCAAGGTATGAGTAAGGTATGAGTAAGCTATGAGCAAGCTATGAGAAAAATTGGGGAGGAATATGAGTACATTATAGGGGGCAGTGTGTCATATTAATATATATATTAAACGCGTTTAAAAACTAATTATGAAAAAACTAATCGTTATTGTTGTGTCGTTGCTGAGTGTGGCAACGACGGCATTTGCACAGTATCCCGATCTGACCAGTGAGGCCAAGCAGATGATCGGGGAACAGAAAGCACAGTGGAAGGTACATAGCGACTCTGCATGGGCAGTGGCCTTCCCCATCGTGATTGAAGAAGCTAAGGCAGGACGCCCCTACGTACCCTGGGCAGCCCGTCCCTACGACCTGCGTCAGGCCAAGATTCCCGCATTCCCCGGCGCTGAAGGGGGCGGTATGTTCACCTTTGGTGGTCGTGGCGGCAAGGTGCTGACCGTGACCAACCTGAACGACGACGGTCCCGGCTCGTTCCGCTGGGCATGCGAACAGGGTGGCGCCCGCATCGTGGTGTTCAACGTCAGCGGTATCATCCGTCTGAAGTCACCTATCTATGTGCGTGCTCCCTATATCACCATAGCCGGTCAGACGGCTCCTGGTGACGGCGTGATCATTGCCGGTGAGTCGTTCCAGGTCGATACCCACGATGTCATCGTGCGCCACATGCGCTTCCGCCGCGGCGAGACCAATGTGATGAACCGTGAGGACTCCTTCGGCGGCAACCCCGTGGGCAACATCATGATCGACCACTGCTCTTGTGAGTGGGGACTGGACGAGAATATCTCGTTCTACCGTCATATGTTCGATATGCACGACGGCAAGCCCAACCGTAAGGAGCCGACCGTCAACGTGACCATCCAGAACACCATCTCCGCCAAGGCGCTCGACACGTGGAACCACGCCTTCGGTTCGACCATCGGCGGTGAGAACACCACGTTCATGCGTAACCTCTGGGCCGACAACACCGGACGTAACCCGAGCATCGGCTGGGGCGGCGTGTTCAACTACATCAACAACATCGTCTATAACTGGGTACACCGCACGGCTGACGGTGGTGAGTTCACGACCATGTCGAACTTCATCAACAACTACTACAAGCCAGGTCCCCTGACGCCGAAAGACACACCCGTAGGCCACCGCATCGTCAAGAGCGAGAGCCGCTCACAGGGACTCTTCCCCTTCAAGCAGTTCGGTCGCGTCTATGCCGAGGGCAATATCATGGAGGGCTATCCCGAGATTACGAAGGACAACTGGAACGGCGGTATCCAAACTGCCGACAAGGACGGTGAGATGGACGCCACGGAGAAGGCGCTGATGCGCTCCAACGAGCCGTTCGTCATGCCGCATATCTCAATCATGAGTGCCCAGGAGGCTTTCGACTGGGTGCTGTCGAATGCCGGTGCCACCATTCCCTGCCGCGACATCGTCGACCAGCGCATCTGCGAGGAGGTAAGGACGGGCGTCGCCTACTATGTGAAAGACTATGAGAAGAAGGTGAAGGACAATCCCTATGGCGACATGTGGGGACTACACGACAAGTCGAAGAACGAGCAGGGCACCTTTAAGTACCGCCGTCTGCCACAGGACTCTTACAAGCAGGGTGTCATTACCGACCCACGACAGATGGGCGGCTATCCTGAGTACAGGAAATGGAAGCCCTGGAAAGACAGCGACGGCGACGGTATGCCCGACGAGTGGGAGAAGAAGAACGGTCTGAATCCCAATGACGCAAGCGATGCCATAAAAGACTGTAACGGAGACGGTTACACGAATATAGAGAAGTATATTAACGCCATTCCTACGGACCAAAAAGTGGATTGGACGGACATGAAGAATAACCACGACACACTTGTAAAAGCACTATGAATACCAAAGAACTGACAATACTCGCGGAGAAAAACCGTAAACGACTCGTAGAGGTCGTCTATCGGGCCAAGGCAGGCCACATTGGTGGCGACCTGTCGTGCCTGAACGTGATGACGGCACTCTATTTCCACGTCATGCAAGGCCTCGACCCTCAGGAGCCAAAGGCTCCCGGTCGTGACCGTTTCGTATTGAGCAAGGGACATTGCGTAGAGGCCCTCTATGTGACCCTCGAGGCAAAAGGATTCCTGAAACCGGAAGTACTCGACACCCTGGGTCAGTATGGATCCATCCTCAGCGGTCACCCCACTATCGAGGTACCGGGTATTGAGGTCAACAGTGGAGCCTTAGGCCACGGCCTCAGCATCGGAGTCGGTATGGCTATCGCAGCCAAGATGGACAAGAAGGCATGGAAGACTTACGTGCTGATGGGAGACGGTGAGCAGGGCGAAGGCTCTATCTACGAGGCTGCCATGGCTGGCAACAAGTATCAACTCGACAACCTCGTCGCTATCCTGGACCGTAACCACCTGCAGATTAGCGGTGACACGGAGGACGTGATGCCCATCGACTCTATCAAGGAACGCTGGAGCGCCTTCGGCTGGGACGTGATAGAGATGAACGGCGATTCGATGGAGGACATCATCAAGACCTTCGACGCCATTGACTACGAGAACAAAAAACCGCATCTGCTGGTGTCGAACACCACGAAGGGCAAGGGCGTCTCGTTCATGGAAGGCATTGCCAAGTGGCACCATGGTGTGCTGAACGAACAGCAGTGCCTCGATGCCGTCAAGGAGATCGAAGAGAGGATTGCCCATCTTTCCCATTAACCCTATTAACCCCTATCAAGATTATGATTGCATGTAGAAAACAGTTTACTGACACGTTGCTGGAACTGGCACGTGAAGATAAAGATATTATTGCCGTAACCACTGACGCCCGCGGCTCAGTGACGCTAGGCGACTATGCCAACGCACTGCCTGAGCAGTTTGTGGAGTGCGGCATCGCCGAGCAGGATGCCGTAGGAATCTCCGCAGGACTGGCACATAGCGGAAAGAAAGTGTTCTGCTGCGGTCCTGCCTGCTTCTATGTGGCACGAAGCCTGGAACAGGTGAAGGTAGACCTGGCTTATTCAGAGAACCCCGTCACCATCCTGGGTGTTTCTGGTGGTGTGGCGTATGGAGCACTGGGGGCTACCCACCACTCGCTGCACGACATCGCCGTACTGCGTACCTTCCCCGGTATGACGGTCTGTCTGCCCTCCGACTGGCGCGTCACCAAGAAGCTGGTAAAGTACTTGGCTGTTGATCAATGGTCAATGGTCAATGATCAATGCCCCAAACCCTGTTACGTCCGTGTGGGACGTGCTGCCGTGCCTGACGTCTATGAGAACGACGACTTCCACTTCGAGGTGGGTAAGGCCATTCAGATTCTCGACGGTAAGGACGTCACCATCGTAGCTACGGGTGAGACCGTCTACCATGCCTGGCAGGCAGGTCTGAAGCTGAAAGAACAGGGCATCAGTGCCCGTGTGCTCGACTGTTCATGGATCAAGCCCTTCGACGAGGAGGCTATCCGTAAGGCTGCCAAGGAGACTGGTCGTATCGTGACCGTCGAGGAGCACTCGCAGTTTGGTGGTTTGGGTGCTATGGTCTGCGAGACCATCAGCGAGAACCCCGTACCAGTACGTATTCTCGGTATTCCTGACGAGAATGCCGTTCATGGCACGAACGCAGAAATCTTCCACCACTACGGTCTTGATGCCGAAGGCATTACAAAGTCAGTGACCGACTTTGTAAAGGAAAAGTGAATAGTGAAAAGTGAAGAATTTGCTACCGCTATGAACAGAATCATTGCAATAGACCAAAGCACCTCGTCGACAAAGGCATTACTCTTTGATGAGCAATGCAAGGTATTGGCTCGTACCAATGTGGACCACAAGCAGTACTATCCCCAGACTGGCTGGGTGGAGCATGACGCAGAGGAAATCTATCAGAATATGATAGAGGTCATCCGACAGTTGTTAGAGGTGAGTGGTGAGAGGTTAGAGGTGAGAGAATACTCCCTCTGTCTTACCAACCAGCGCGAGACGGCAGTGGTATGGAACAAGGCAACGGGCAAGCCCATTGCCAATGCGGTGGTATGGCAGGACACCCGTGGGGCGGAGATTTGCCGGGAGCTACGCTCACAGGGCTATGCCAAACTGGTGTTTGATAAGAGTGGACTGTTGATTGACCCTAACTTCTCGGCGTCAGGTGTGAAGTGGCTGCTGGATCATATCGAAGGGGCGCGTGAGGCTGCCGATCGTGGTGAACTGCTGATGGGTACCATCGAGACGTGGCTCATCTGGAAATTGACTGGCGGCAAGGTACATGCGACGGACTATACCAATGCCTCGCGTACCATGTTATTTAATATACATACCATGCAGTGGGACGACGACCTGCTGGCACTGTTCGGCATTCCCCGTTCGATGATGCCGGAGGTACGCCCCTGCGATGCCATCTATGGCGAGACGACCTGTGAGGGACTCTTCCCTACCCCCATCCAGATTGCCGGTGTACTAGGCGACAGTCATGGGGCCCTTGTCGGACAGATGTGCTTCGAGCCCGGGTCTGGTAAGGTAACCTACGGTACAGGGTCGAGCGTGATGGTGAATATCGGCGAGGAGCCGAAGGTTGCCCCTGAGGGACTGGTGACCAGTGTGGGCTTCTCTGCCTTCGGCAAGACCTATTATGGGTTTGAGGGTAATATCTACAGTACGGGGGCTACCCTGAAATGGATTGCCGACCAGTTGCAGCTGGTAGGGCATCCTGCTGAGATGGAAGCCTTGGCAACCTCTGTCGAGGACAATGGCGGGGTGTATATCGTGCCTGCCTTCTCTGGATTGGGTGCTCCCTGGTGGCAGAGTAATGTGAAGGGGGCCGTCTTCGGACTGACCTTCGCCACCACGAAGGCTCATTTCCTGCGTGCTGCCTTGGAAAGCATTGCCTTCCAAATCAAGGACTTGATTGACGTGATGGTCGCAGGTCTCTCACCACTCACCTCTCACCACTCACCTCTAAAAGAGATTGCCGCTGATGGCGGTCCTACGAAGAACCGTTTCCTCATGCAGTTCCAGGCCGACATGCTCGACACGCCGGTGGTTTGCACGGAGGTCGACGATGCCTCTGCCTTCGGTGCTGTCATCATGAACGGCTTCGCCCGTGGACTGTGGAAGAGTTTTGAGGAAGTCAAGGGCTTCCGCAAGGTGACGGAGGTATATCAGCCCAATTCTCAATTGTCAATTGTCAATTGTCAATTATACCAGGGCTGGCGCAATGCAGTCAACCAACTAATAAAATAAAAACTAAAACATATCAATATGAAAAACGGAAAAACTTGCTTTGGCGTGATTATCGGAACACGCGCCTATTTCAATTCAGAGTTAGCCAAGGACGTGCGCAAGCAGTTGCTCAAGACACTTGAGGACGGCGGCTACGAGTATATCATCCTGCCTGAGGATGCCACACCTACCGGCAGCAGCAGTATCGAGACCCGTGAGGACGGACTGAAGGTATCGAAACAGTTCCGTGAGCACCGTGACGAGATTGACGGTATCATTGTCTCACTGCCTAACTTCGGCTTTGAGATTGGTATCATCAATGCCATCAGCGATGCCGACCTGAACGTACCTGTGATGGTACAGGCCTGTGACGACGAGAATGACAAGGTGGACCTTGACAGTCGCCGTGATGCTTTCTGTGGCAAGATCAGTGTATGCAACAACCTTTACCAGTATGGCATCCCCTTTACGGACACTACCCTGCACACCTATTCTATATATAGTGAGCTCCTGGCAAAGGATATTGATAAGTTTGCAGCCATCTGCCGCGTCGTCAACGGACTGCGTCACTGTCGTCTCGGACAGATAGGTACACGTCCCTTGGGCTTCAATACCTGTCGTGCCAGCGAGAAGCTGTTGCAGCGCTCTGGCATCACCGTTGTTCCTGCTGACCTCTCAGAGATTCTCTATGCAGCCCAGAAGATTAAGGACGACGATCCGAAATTCATTGAGATGTGTAACCGCACCTGCAACTACGCCAAGGTGCCCGATTCTTATAAGGAGAAGCTGGGATTGCAGGCTAAGTTCAGTGTGGCTGTCGAGAACTGGATAGAGGCGAACGACGTACAGGCTGTTGCCATCCAGTGCTGGGACAGCTTGGAGCAGAACTATGGTTGCGCACCCTGCGTCACTATGTCGATGCTCTCCGACAAGCTCATTCCTGCTGCCTGTGAGACTGACCTCGCCGGTGCCGTCTCCATGTATGCGCTGTCACTTGCCAGCGGTCAGGCTCCTGCACTGCTCGACTGGAACAACAACTTCGCCGAGGACCGTAACAAATGTGTCTGTACCCACTGTGGTAACTTCCCGAAGTCGTTTGTGGGTAATGGCGACCTGAAGTTAGGACCGTTAGGCGTGTTAGGCAGAACCTTAGGTAAGATCAACACCTTCGGTGCTGTCTATGCCAAGGTCAGTGAGGGTCCGTTCACCTTCTTCCGTATCTCTACCGACGACCCGAAGGGCATCATCAAGGCTTATCTCGGCAAGGGCGAGATTACCAACGACCCATACGGCATGGACGGTTGTATTGCCGTGACGAAGGTCGACAACCTGCAGCAACTGATGAAGTATATCTGTAAGAACGGTTTCGAGCATCACGTAGCGATGTGCCGCACCGATGTCGTGGATATCCTCAACGAGGCTATCGAAACTTATCTGGGCTGGAACCTGTATGTGCATGAGTAGAGGTAAGAAATAAGAAGTAAGAATTATGACGAAGAAATACAGGGGTGTGGTCGTTCCGATGGTCACACCCGTCACCAAAGACGGTGCACTTGACACCAGTGCCGTAGTACGCATCATCGAGTTCTTTGCGAAGGCAGGGGTCTCTCCCCTGTTGATGGGTACCACGGGTGAGGGCAACAGCGTCAGTCAGGCTGACGGCCTGTTGTTCGTGGAGACGGCAGTGAAAGCAAGAGAGCAATGGTCAATGATTAATGGTCAATGTTCAATGGTCATCTATGCCGGACTGACAGGTAACTGCTTCAGTGAACAGCTGCGGCAGGCAGAGGCCTATACCAAGGCCGGTGCAGATGTCATTGTGGCGACCCTGCCCACCTACTATGCCCTGACACCTGAGCAGATGGAGAACTACTACCGCCAATTGGCTGATGCCATCACCGGTCCGTTGATGCTTTACAATATCCTTGCCACGACACACATGAGTATTCCCGTGGATGTTATCCGTCGGCTTGCCGACCATCCGAATATCGTGGGACTGAAAGACTCGGAGCGTGACTTGGAGCGTATGGCACAGTGTATTGAGATTGCCAAAGGACGTGAGGACTTCTGCTATTTCTGCGGATGGGCAGCACAGTCGGCACACTCCCTGGAGTTGGGCGGCGACGGTATCGTTCCCTCTACAGGCAACTACGTGCCTGAGATGTTCCAACAGCTTTACGAGGCTGCTATGGCAGGGGATATGGCAACGGCCAACCGTCTTCAAGACGAGACGAACGAGATTGCCAAGATATACCAGAAAGACCGAACGTTAGGACAGTCGCTTACGGCACTGAAGGTGATGATGCAGACGAAAGGACTCTGCGAGCCCTGGATGCTCATGCCACTGACGAGGCTATCTGCTGAGGAAGAGAAGGTGATAGCCGCCAAGGCGACAGCACTTTCGTAATACTGTTATAACGTAATAACGCAATGCATATCATTGACTACATCATCGTCTTGGTGTCCATCCTTGCCGCCATCGGGATGGGTATGTATTTCGCCCATCGACAGAAGGACACGTCGACTTACTTCGCCGGCGGTGGTAAGATACCTGCATGGGCAGTGGGAATCAGTATCTTTGCCACCCTGATCAGTAGTGTGACTTTCCTCGCCTACCCGGGTGCTGCCTATGCCGGCAACTGGATACTGTTGGTGCAGGGACTGATGGTACCTATCGTCCTCGTGGCACTCATCGGCATCATCGTACCCCTGTTCCGGAAGGTCATCCGTCTCTCGACCTATGAATATTTCGAACGGCGTTTCGGACTGTTTGCCCGTCTGTATTCGTCGTTTGCCTTTACCTTGGGACATTTCTCCAAGGCGGGTACGGTATTCTTCCTGGTCAGCATGGCGCTGGCAACGTTTCTGAATATCAATATCTATACCATCGTCCTCGTCCTGGGTATCACGATTATCATCCTGACTCTCTTAGGCGGTATGGAGGCGATAGTATGGATGGATGTCGTACAAGGTGCGCTGCTCATCGGCGGTGGTATTGTCTGTATCCTCATCCTGATGTTCGGCATCAACGGCGGTCCATCGGAACTGTTCCGCATCGCAGCAGAGAACAACAAGATTGACTTCGGACCGTATGACTGGAGTCTTACCGAACTGTGTTTCCTCGTGATGGTACTGAACGGTATCTTCTATGCCTTGCAGAAATACGGTACCGACCAGACCATCGTACAACGCTATCTGGCTGCCAAGAATGACAAGGAGGCCAAGAAGGCGGCATATATCGGTGTGTTGATGTCGGTTCCCATCTGGGCACTGTTTATGTTTATCGGTACGGCACTCTTTGCCTATTATCATGCACAGGGTGCCCCCTTATTACCTGACAGTATCAAAGCGGACGAGGTATTCCCCTATTTCATTGCCCACGAACTGCCGATGGGTATTCGCGGACTGATTATCGCTGCCCTTGCAGCTGCTGCCATCAGTAGTCTGGATGCAGACCTCAACTGTCTGTCGGCGATTGCCGTTCAAGACTACTACGTCCGTTTCCGCAAGCACGCCAACGACCATCAGCAACTGCGTTTCGGCAAATGGATGGTGGTGATTGCCGGAGTTGGAGCTATCGGTGTCGCCTGTCTGTATATCACCTGGGGCGGCGAGGGTGTACTGGGAGCCTTGTTCTCGCTCTATGCCATCTTCTCGGCAGGTATCGTCGGTATTTTCATGCTGGGACTGTTCAGTCGTCGCGCCAACAAACAAGGACTGTATATCGGTATTGCCGCTGCCGTGATTTTCACGGCATACGCCGTACTGACCAGTACGAAGGTCGACATTCATGGTACGGGGGTCAAGGAGACGTTACTCGACCTGGGTGACTGGAATTTCACACACCATAAATATATGTTAGGTGTCTACTCCCATCTCATCGTCCTCGTAGTAGGTTACCTTGCCAGCTATCTCTTCAAGACTCCGCTTGCCGACAAGGAACTGACAATCTGGGGCTATTTGGAGGAACGTAATAATAAAAAGTAAAATGATGAATCCTTTCAGAATAGACGGACAAAGAGCCGTGGTGACTGGCGGTGGCAGCGGACTGGGACTGGGCATTGCCAAAGTGTTTATAGAGGCCGGTGCCGAAGTGGTTATCATTGGACGTAATGAAGAAAAACTGCGTCTTGCCCAGCAGCAGCTAGGTGAAAAGTGCAGCTACCGAGTCTTTGACGTAACCAGAATCGACGAGATTCCGGCTTTGGCCAAGGAAATCGGTACTGTAGACATCCTGGTCAACTGTGCTGGCACGCATCTCAAGAAATGGGCTTTGAATGTCAGTGATGCCGAGTTCCTGGACGTGATGAACGTCCACGTGATGAGTGTATTTGCATTGAGCCGTGAATTTGCCAAAGGAATGGTGGAACGCAGCAAAGGCAATATCATTCTCATCAGTTCTATGGCTGCGCTCATGGGACTGGAACAGATCGTGGCGTACACCACGGCAAAGACAGCTATCCTCGGACTACAGCGTAGTCTGGTAGCCGAACTGTCACCGAAAGGTGTCCGTATCAACACCATCGCGCCTGGATGGATTGACGCCCCCATGTTCCACAAGGCAACAGACAACGACCCGCAACGCAAGGCCAACATTCTACGACGTATTCCGATGAAGACCTTCGGACAACCCGAGGATATCGGCTATGCGGCCCTCTATCTGTCATCGCCTGCCGGCTGCTACGTGAATGGCATCTTCCTTCCGGTGGATGCTGGAGCGTCGGAGGCATTCTGATTTGACGTAATAAAGATATCTATATGAAAGCAATTACACTTTTGCAGCCGCAGAAAATCGTGTTCGGCACGGGCTGCATTCAGACATTAGTAGAAGACTATAAAAAGATGGGGCTGCAACGCCTGTTTGTGTTGACGGCCCCGCCCATCCGACCCTTGATAGCAGAGCCCCTGGCTGAACTCAAAGCAGCTGGTATCAGCATGGAGACTTATCAGGACATCGTGGCTGAGCCGACGGTCAATGACTTCAAGAAGATACTGGAGATTGCCCGTCAGTTTAAGGCCGACAGCGTAGTGGGTATTGGAGGTGGAAGTGTGCTTGATGTCACCAAACTCGTGGCAGCATTCGTCCATAGCGACCAACAGGTGGAAGACTGCTTCGGTACGGGGTTCATCAAGGCAAAGGGATTATGGTTTGCCTGTCTGCCAACGACAGCAGGTACGGGTTCAGAGGTTTCACCCAACGCCATCCTGCTGGACGAGCGCGACCATCTGAAGAAGGGTATCGTATCACCCTTCCTCATTGCTGATGCAGCCTATGTCGACCCTAAACTGACATGGACGGTACCTGCGAAGGTGACGGCAGATACGGGAATGGATGCACTGACACATTGTATCGAGGCGTATACCAATAAGTTTGCGCATCCCTCTGTGGACATCTATGCCCTACAGGGCATCCGACTGATTGCAGCCAATCTAGAGCGTGCCGTCAAGGACGGTAAGGATGTGGAGGCTCGTGAGGCATTGGCCTTTGGTTCATTGTATGGCGGACTATGCTTAGGCCCCGTCAATACCGCAGCGGTTCATGCACTCTCCTATCCTCTCGGTGGTGAGTTCCATATTCCTCATGGTCTGTCGAACGCCATCCTGTTGCCCAGCGTGATGAAGTTTAATACTCCTGCCAACATCAAGTGTCATGCTGAAGTGGCTATTGCCCTTGGCTGTCAACCAGGCAAGAACGACGAGGAGACCGCCCAGCGTGGTGTCGACTTCATCTACCGCTTAGCGGCATCTGTAGGTATTCCCGATAAACTGACGGCACTGGGTATTCCACAGACCGCCGTCGATGGGATGGCCAAAGCTGCCATGCAGGTACAGCGCCTGCTGAAGAACAACCCGAGAGAAGTAACTGAGCAAGACGCTCGTGATATCTACAACAGTTTATACTAGTCAGACTAGTTATACTAGTTAAACTAGAAACAATAATAAGAAGAAAAAGATGAAACCAATATTAGCTATCACCATGGGCGACCCCGCAGGCATTGGTCCTGAGATTACCGTTCGCGCCCTGAACAGAAAAGAGACTTATGAGAAATGCCGCCCTGTCGTCACTGGCGATGCTGCCATCATGGAGAAAGCCGTCCAATTGCTTGGCTTCAACCTCCAGGTGAATGCCATCAATACTGTCAAGGAGGCCAAGTTTGAATATGGCATCATTGATGTCATAGACCTGCAATGTGTCGACCTCTCCACCTTCGAGTTCGGTAAGGTACAGCCGCAATGCGGAAACGCTGCTTTCCAATATATCAAGAAGGCAATAGACCTCGCCATGGCAGATGAGGTAGACGGTACCGTCACGGCACCCCTGAACAAGGAAGCACTGAACCTTGCCGGTCATCATTACGACGGACATACGGAAATCTACGCCACCTTCACCGGTACGAAGAAATATGCCATGATGCTGGCCGACGAGAACATCCGTGTGATTCATGTCTCGACCCACGTACCTTTACGTAAAGCTTGCGACCTGGTGAAGAAGGCACGTATCATTGAGTGCGTGGAACTGATTGACGATGCCTGTCGCCAATTCGGTATCAAGAAGCCACATATCGGTGTGGCAGGCCTCAACCCCCACTCCAGCGAGAACGGAATGTTCGGCTACGAGGAGGCTCAGGAAATCATTCCTGCTATTGAGGAACTGAAGACACGCGGTTTTGATGTTGACGGTCCCGTACCACCTGACTCTATCTTCGCCAAGGCCAAATGCGGACAATTCGACGGTTGTGTGGCCATGTACCACGACCAGGGACATATCCCCTTGAAGGTCTGTGCTTTCAACTGGAACAAGGAAACGCGTAAGATGGAAAGTGCCAGTGGGGTGAACATCACACTCGGTCTGCCTATTATCCGTGTCAGTGTTGACCACGGTACCGCATTCGATGTTGCCGGAAAGGGTATTGCCAACGACAGTGCCATGACCCTCAGCATCGACTATGCCACCCGCATGGCGATATATAGAAGAAATAAGAAGTAAGAGATAAGAAGGAAAAGCCATGCTGGTTATTGCCGATGATATCACTGGGGCTGCGGAAATGGCAGGCATTGCCCACTGTCATGGGCAGCAAGTACGCCTCCTCTGTTCCCTTTGCCGTCCTCTCTGCTTTCCTCTTTGCTGCGACCAAGTCGCAGCAGAGGAAACAGCAACCACCGTCATTGCCACTGACACCCGCTCCATGACCGAGGAAGAGGCGGTGGCAGAAACCCGCCGCATCACTGCTCATTCTTCATTGGCAAAGCCTGATTCTCCCCTCTCCCCTCTCACCTCTCACCTCTTTAAAAAGACCGACTCCGCCCTCCGCGGACATGTAGTGGCGGAGCTGAAAACCCTGATAGAGATAACAGGGAAGCGACGTGCCGTCTATCTACCTGCCAATCCTTCTAAAGGACGCATCATCAAGGATGGCATCTACTACATCAATGGAACACCTATCGACCAGACAGACTTCTCTTTCGACCCGGAATTTCCTGCCAGAACTGCCGTACTACGGGAACGCTTCCCCGATGCGGAAGCCAACAGTATCCTCATGCCTGATGCCGAGACCATAGAGGACATCCAGAAGATTGTGGCGACATACGAAGGCGAGGATACCCTCTTTGCCGGTGCCGCCGATTTATTCGAGGCAGTTTTAGCTAGAAATCCTAGAGCTGCTAAAACCTCTAGAGTTCCTAGCCCTTCTCGTCCTTCCTTTGCCTCCACCATCTTCCTCTGCGGAAGTACACAAAGTAAGCCGCTGGAAATTGGTATTCCCGTCAGTCCCATGCCCCTTAACATCTATGACGGAAACAATGATACCAAAGAATGGCTGAAGGATGCCTGTACTGCCTATGAACGTGAAGGCTCACTGATGATTACCATTCCCCACCGTCACCGTACCGGCAAGGAGGTTGCCGTCCATCTGCGTGAGATGACAGCAACACTGATACAAGGACTCGTGGCACAGCGACAGCCCCAGCAACTCATCATCGAGGGCGGAGCCAGTGCATTTTCTGCCCTGCAACATCTGGGTTGGGACGAACTGGAGGTCGTCAGTCAATTAGCACCTGGGGTAATCAAAACGAAAGCCCCGAATGGGACTTTCGTTATCATGAAACCGGGAAGTTATTCTTGGTAATTATTTCGCAACCACCTTCACGGTACGGGAAGTACCGTCAGAAAGTGTCTCACGAATAATATTCACACCGTGCTGGATACGTGACATCTGACGACCATCAAGTGTAAAGTACTCACGTTTGGTTATTGTCTGTTGGCTGTTAATAACTCCATGGATACCTGTTGCCTCAGAAGCCTTGGCAATCTCACCCGTCACTCCATAACTAGTGATACTCTGTACCGTGATATTTTCGGCATAGTCGCAACTAGTGTCGGTGGTGATAGTAGCCACACCATCCTTGATGACCAGGAAGCTCTTGGCATAACCCGTCTCATCGTTCCAGTACAGTTTACCTTCGTTCTTTGTCACTTTAGGAGCTGGAAGGATAAATGCCTGCCAGTCGGCATCCCAACTGTCAGTACCACGCAACATATAGTCCAGTTTATAACTATTGGTCTCCACCTTACTAAGTACAGGGACATTGGTTCCTGTTACATTATTCTCATTCTTGAAGGAAGTCTTACGTTGTGAGAGGTCAACCTCATTACCTGAAGCATCTGTGGTATTATACTCAGCAAAACGCTTGGGCAGACTGGCCATATCAATCCATCCTGCAGGATAGATGCTCACACCACTTGCCAGCTTGGTATTGATGAACGATGCCTGAGGATGATCATTAGCCTCACCCCACGGACGACCCAGATAGGTGGTCATACCGGAAGACTTTGGCGCAATAGTACAATTGCTGAATACATAGCCATACTTTGAGGTGATATGTGTCGGAGCAATGATATAGCCACCTGTCTCCACAATATTCAGTTCGCAGGCATCGAAGAACACCTCACCGCCACCATAGATAAAGTCGGTACGTCCGGCAATCTTCGAGTTGCGAATCAGATGACGCTGACCGTCCTTACCGGTGCGGTAAGTGTCCTGATAGCCTTCCAGATTACAATTGGTTATCGTAATGCGGTCGGCCTTGGTATAGAGAGCCAGTGCCTGACCTTCATTGATACGGGTATTGCGAATGGTGAGATTATCGAATGAGACATCATTGGCTGTCACATTCACCGTAGCATTCTTGTCCACATTACCACCGTCCTCGTTGTGCAGTTTATTCCACGAGATAATAGTCTTCTCACGGCTCTGCCCGATGAGGTGCGTATTGGCCCTGTTGATTTGTACATGCCCAACATACTCGCCGTCCTTGACAAATATATAATAAGGTGTAGCGTCACCAGGTGCAGCATCAATAGCTGCCTGAATCGTGGTATAGGTCTCACCGGCACCGACCGTTGCATTAACCGTAGTCATTCCCGGTTCTGAAGACTGGTGTTGAGTATATTTCTTGACATCGATAGTACGGTCAGCCACACCATTCAGGAAGACCTCCAGGTTAGAGTAGCCACTGGTCGAGAGTTTCATACCGTCAGTGGCATCATTGGGGTTCAGTCCTACCTCCGTCTCATAGGCGTCGGGCAGACCGTCGCCGTCGGTATCCACTACTTGAGTGGCAAAATCCTCAGGTACGGGTTGCAAACGAGGATAGCAAGTGACGTCGATCTCCTTATTGTCCTTCTCGTCATCACCTTCGTAGAGGGCAGCAAACACGTCGTGGTCGTTCAGTGTGATATCCTTCGGTGAATTGATGATACCCATACCACGCGAGAGACCGCCACTCTCCGTATGGCCTGCAAACTGCGGATCTATCGTACCAGCGGCCTCTGCCAGAATACGGGCATCCACCTCATCGTAACGAGGCAGCGAAGCACCAGCCTGCGTCACCACCTTCTCATAGGCCTCATCGGCAGACTCGTATGTCAGTCCGCTCCACTCTACCGGCTCTTGAAGGATGTAGGTGTCGTAGGTACCCTGCGACTGCCCAACACTCTCCAGATTTACGGCACGCTCAGAACTATTATTGATGAAGCCATGCAGATTGTCGGCATTCACCTTCTCCAGCACCTCATCTTTCCAAATGTTGGTGGAAGGCGCCCACTTGCTGCCCGTCTCAAACTTATTGCCCTTGAGCAGCCACTGACCTACGCCATTACTGTTGGAGGCACCCACAAAGTAGCGACTACTAGAGGTATTGTTCCTTGTCGTTGGACCAGGACGGAAGTAGTTATTAATCATATAGGTACGGTTGTATCCGTTGCAACTCTTATCGTTCTCGCCACCATAGAGGCTGTTGGGCTTACCCCAGTTGAAAATGACGTTGTTGACGAACTCATTATCTACATGACGGTCGTTGGTGCTGGCACGCACACCATTGAAACGTGGTGTACGGTTGTTACAGTTGGAGATAAGGCAGTGGTGCATCGTACCATGCTCACCACCCCACTGGGCTGCGTAGGCACGAGCACCCTTCGAGTTGCGCGAATCATAGAGACCCTCCGAGAAGATACACCACTGGACGGTGGTATAGTCGCAGTCGTACATCGTCAGATTCTCCTCCATCGACCATGCGAATGTGCAATGGTCAAGAACGATGTTCTTTACATTCTCCACGTCAAGCATCGACATACTCTTGCTAGGCAGATCGCCTGCGCGGAAACGGATGTGGCGAACGATAGTGTTCGACTGTAGCTTCAGCTGATAGCCTGCCAGACAGATACCTCCACCAGGAGCCGTCTGACCAGCGATGGTGGTATTGGGTTTCACTGAGAAGCGCGAGGTCAGATAGATGGTGCCACTCACCTTAAAGAGAATGGTTCGTGGTGTGTCGTCGCCTGTCGTTGCAGCCCAGCGGAAGGTGCCTTCCTCGCCAGTATCGTCCAGACGGGTCACGTAATACACCTTTGCACCACGTCCGTCCACCATTCGACCACCCGTCGTGAAGCGTCCATAGCCTTCAGCACCTGGGAAACTGATAAGGTCAGGATTGTAATTAGGTATCTTCTCAAAAACTGCATAGACGCTCATATTGTCCTGGTCTACCGTAAAGCTATAGGTAGCGTTAGTTGACAGCGTCGTGCCGGCAGCATTTACCCAGTTGACAAACTGATGTCCCTTATTGGACACAGCCGTTACCGTCACAGAAGTACCGTGATTGTATTTATAACCGCCTTCTACTGCCGTTCCTTCAGGACTGACTGTCACCGTTCCCATGCCCTCACAGCCTGTCTTGATGAAGCCTAATACGGTATGGGAAGCCTCTGCCTTGAACTTGGCTGTGATGGTGATGTTAGCAGTCATCGTATGAGAATACGGATTATTGGTAGACAATAACGTCTCACCATCATACCAGCCTTCAAACGAATATCCTGCATTAGCTGTCGCAGTAAAAGTCGCAGATGTACCACTCAACTTATGAGCAGACATCGGATTTACAGTACCTGCGCCATCAGGACTTATCACAATAGTAGCGTCATAATAAGTAAATGCCTGTATTCCCGGCAATGTTGCCCATGCTATAGCCACCATACCAGTCAACAGTACAACCATTAATAATAAGAATTGTTTCTTCATATTCATTGCTTTAGTAGTTTACATATTTTGTGCAAAGTTATATGATTTCTTCCACATAGCCAAATATTCAGAATAAAAAAAGCGGAACGACATTGTTCCGCTTTTATAACTCTGTATGAAAGGATTACTTATTCACAAATTTCTTACCTTTCTGGATCAGGACACCCTTAGCATCTTTGGAAACCTTTTGACCTGCGAGGTTGAATACAGGAGCTTCAACATTCTCTGAAGCCTTCACATTGCTGATGCCAGAACCACCGCTTGGTGCAAAATAGAAACCATAGATACCAATCTGAGTATCAGGAGAGAACATAATATATGTCTCATTAGCAGGAAGTGTAACATCAATATAACCAAGGAACTGGTTATTTACTTCTGGTGCAACAATATAATCTGCTGTTGTTGTATATGTTTTGAACTCCAAGGTGTTATTATTATCAAAACCAGATGCACTATACTTGTCTATCGCCAATTTCGTACCGTCCGACTTCTTAACAAAGAACACCTTTCTGTTTTTACCAGTTTTTGGTATACGAACACCTATTCTCAAATCGCCCGCAGTTTTAACAGTGATTTCTGTATAAGCACCCTTACTAGGTGCCGTAGTGCTCTCTGCAGTATAAGGCGTGTTATAAGGTTCACCGGGATTACACTTAAAACTAGCTCCATTTGAACCTATAAACCAGTATCCAAAATATGTAAGGGTCGGATTTCCTTTCGGAGAGATATACACATTGAACGGCGGCTGGCAGTCATCTGTAGACAATGCATTGTTTTCTCCTGTCTTATCATTAATAGAAAAAGCCGTAGCAGCTGAGGTATTCTCGTTGTGATTCGGAGTAGAAACGATTTTCATCGTGCAATTTGTTGTACTTCCTTCAATCACATAATCTTTCAGTGTTATAGAGGTTGCAGCAGCATAAGCCTCAGCATCTGTTGTTCCTTCGGCTAAGGGAGAGTCTTGTGTTCCTGCCTGTTTGTAGTTGACATTTGCATTATCTACTGATGTAATAGCACCATCCTGGAAACCATTATACTTTCCTGCAGGATCAGACTTAGTGAGGATAGAGGAAACATCCCAAATCTCTTGTGCATTCACACTCATGGCAACGAAAGCCATGCAGATTAGAGTAAAAATCTTTTTCATAAGCGTTTTAGTTTTGTTTGTTAAGTATATATTCCGGGACAAAGTTAAAACTTTTTGATGAAACCACCAAAGAAAATTCTTTATTTTCGCAAAAAAGGCGCGTGGAGTTTCTTCCACACGCCTACATTATACCTCAAAATAGGAAAAACTTAACCTCCGAAGTTATCGTACATAATCGACTCAGGCTCTACACCCAGACTGTCGAGCATCGAGACGACAGCCTTCGACATCGGGCCAGGACCGCACATGTAGTACTCGATATCCTCGGGAGCCTCGTGGTCCTTCAGATAGGTATTCAACATCACCTGATGAACGAAGCCCGGGGTATATTTCACGCCAGCGGCATCGGCTGCAGGGTCGGGACGGTCGAGAGCCAGATGGAAGTGGAAGTTGGGGAACTCCTTCTCCAAGCCGAGGAAGTCCTCGAGATAGAACACCTCGTTCAACGCACGGGCACCATAGAAGTAGTGCATCTCGCGATCGGTCGTCTTCAGCGTCTTCGTCATGTGCATGATCTGAGCACGCAGCGGAGCCATACCGGCACCACCACCGACCCATATCATCTCCTTCTTAGAGTCGAAGTGTGGGTGGAAGTCGCCGAAAGGACCCGACATAATCACCTTGTCGCCTGGCTTCAGCGAGAAGATATACGACGAAGCGATACCTGGGTTCACCTCCATGAAGCCGCTCTTGTCAGCCTTGAACGGTGGCGTAGCGATACGTACCGTCAGCATAAAGACATCGCCCTCGGCAGGATAGTTCGCCATCGAATAAGCACGGATAGTGGGCTCAGGGTTCTTACACTTCAAAGGGAAGAGTCCGAACTTCTCCCATGAGGGCAGATACTCGTCACCAATCAACGACTTATCGAAGTCCTTGTCGTAGTCGATGCAATCGAAGGCAGGAATCTTAATCTGGGCGTAAGAGCCAGGCAGGAAGTCCATGTGCTCGCCAGCAGGCAGTTGTACCTTGAACTCCTTGATGAACGTAGCCACATTCTTATTGCTGATAACGGTACACTCGTACTCCTTGACACCCAAGATAGACTCATCGACATGAATCTTCAGGTCGCCCTTCACCTTGCACTGGCAACCCAATCGCCAGCCAGCCTTGATCTCCTTACGACTGAAGTGGGGCTTCTCAGAGTCGAGAATCTCGCCCCCACCCTCCAGGACCTGTACCTTACACTGACCACAACTGGCCTTACCACCGCAGGCTGAAGGAAGGAAGACTCCGTTCTCGTTGAGCGTAGACATCAGCGAGTTACCCTGAGCTACCGAGATGGTACGGTCGCCGTTAATCTCAATATTCACATTACCGCTGGGCGAGAGATACTTCTTCGCAACCAGCAGGATGATGACCAACAGGAGTATCAGAATCAGGAATACTCCTATGCTATATGCTATAAACTGTCCCATAATTCATCAGATATTAAGTCCGCTGAAACACATCATAGCCATCGCCATGAGTCCCACGGTGATAAACACGATGCCGAGACCCTGCAAGGGTTTGGGCACATCAGAATACTGCATCTTCTCACGAATAGCACCAAGGGCGACAATCGCCAAGGTCCAACCGATACCAGAGCCGAAGCCATAGACGATGGCATCCCACACGCTGGTGATGGCCTGAGAATTGTCCGGCTCCATAAGAATGCGCTGCTGCATGAACAGCGATGCACCCATGATGGCACAGTTAACGGCAATCAACGGCAGGAAGATACCCAGTGCGGCATAAAGCGATGGAGAGTATTTCTCTACCGTCATCTCCACCAGCTGCACCATACCGGCGATGACAGCAATGAAGAGAATGAACGACAGATAACTCAAATCAACACCCTCAGCGAGACAATTAGGACCTAACACCTTGGTCTGCAACAGATAATTGACGGGAACAGTGACGGTGAGCACGAAGGTCACGGCACATCCGAGTCCCAGTGAAGTCTTCACGGTCTTCGACACGGCAAGGTAGGAACACATGCCAAGGAAGAAAGCGAAGATCATATTGTCGACGAATATCGACCGGAATAATAAACTTATTGCGTGTTCCATAACTTATTTCTCCTTATAAAAGTAAGCACGATGAACCCAAATCACACAACCCACGAGAATCAATGCCATAGCAGGCATCGTCATCATACCGTTGTTCACATAGCCGAAGTCATAGAAGCTGTCCGGCAGAATCTGGAAACCCAGCAGCGAACCACGTCCGAAGAACTCACGGACGGCACCGACGATGACCAGAATCATAGCGTAACCGAGACCGTTACCCACACCGTCGAGGAACGAGGGCCAAGGTTTGTTCTGCATGGCGAAAGCCTCGAGGCGACCCATCAGGATACAGTTGGTGATAATCAGACCTACATACACGCTCAGCTGAACACTCACGTCATAGGCGAAAGCCTTCAGAATCTGAGAAACGATGGTTACGAGAGCAGCCACAACGACCAGCTGAACCACAATACGGATGCGGTTAGGAATGGTGTTGCGGATGATTGAGATGATCACATTCGCAAAGGCGGTGATGACCGTCACAGCGAGTCCCATCACGATGGCCGGCTTCAACTGTGAAGTGACGGCCAGTGCCGAGCAGATACCAAGTACCTGTCCGAGAATAGGATGGTCGAGGTTCAACGGATTAGTGAAAACCTCCTTATTTTGTTTACTGAATAATGCCATAGTTTATTCCTCCTCTGCTTTAGGTTCTACAGCTGTCGTATCAGCAGGTTCATCCTTCGTGCACTGCATCTTCAAGAAGAGTTCGACGGCATTCTTACCTGCATCCTTCAAACCAGCCTTAATCATATCGTTCACACCATTAGAGGTCAGCGTAGCACCTGTCACGCAGTCAACCTGCGTCGCGGGGTCCTCCACTTTCTTCACTACAGAGAGAGCTACATCCTGAGTACCATCGACAAAGACCTTCTTACCGATGAACTTCTCCTGCCAAGCCTGAGAGTCTTTGATCTCAGCTCCCAAACCAGCAGTCTCACTCTCATGGTTGAAGTAAGCACCATAGACAGTAGGTGTCTCATCACCATGAATGGAGATATAACCACTGATACCGCCCCAGAGTCCCATACCTTTCAGGGCAACCACGAGGATATCCTCACCGTCAATCTCGCAGAGATAGTACTTCTGACCATCCTTCTCGCCTTCTTCCTTCACGACCTCCTTGTACTTGGCCTCAGCTGCAGCACCATCCAGGTCGCGGATATTGAGTGAATAGAGAATCTGTTTCTTCACATCGAGTGCCACGTTAGCATCCTGCATGGGCTTCAAAGCCTGATAGACGAAAGCCAGCAGGAAGGCCACGATGACCACGAGTATCGCGCTATATATAATAATGTACGCGTTGCTGTTTGTATTAAATGTTGAACCACCCTCACTTGGCTTGTTTAACAAATAATCTTGAAATTCCTGCTCAGATTTCTTCCAGATCAGAATACCTTCTATAAAACCAATTATTGAAGGAATTCCTGTCCAACAAAACAGCAAATACAGCAATCCTTGACCTACTCTACCTAAATAGAATTTATGTAAGCCAATACCTCCGAAGAGAAATGCTAATAAACCAGTTACAAATTGATTTTTCATTTTTTACCTCCTCTCTTTAAGCGCTTGTTAATATTACGCTCCACAACGAAATGGTCGATCATCGGAGCACACATATTACCAAAGAAGATGGCAAGCATCATACCCTCCGGATAACCGGCATTCATCACACGGATGATGATGGCCATCGCACCAATCAGGAAACCGTAGATATACTGTCCTGTAGTGGTACGGCAAGAGGTCACAGGGTCGGTAGCCATGAATACGGCACCGAAGGCAAAGCCACCCAATACGAAGTGGTGCCACCAAACCATCGACTGACCCGTCTGCTCGAACAACAATGCCAAGGCAGCACCGCCTACGAACACACTCAGCATGGTACGCCAAGAGGCGATGCCCGTCCACAACAGGATGACGGCACCAATGGCAATGGCGATAACCGACGTCTCACCGATAGAGCCGGGAATAAAACCACAAATCATGTCGCAGATAGAAGCGCTGGGGTCTATGCCCTGCCCTATCTGTCCCAACGGAGTAGCTGCCGTGAAAGTATCAGGCAATGTGTTACCCAACCCGAAGATAGAGTCCTGAGCCACCCAGACGGTGTCACCTGTCATCTTCGACGGATAGGCGAAGAACAGGAACATACGGGCTGCGATGGCAGGATTGAACAGGTTCATACCCGTACCGCCAAAAATCTCCTTACAGAAGATCACCGAGAAGGCACAAGCCAGGGCCAGCATCCACAACGGACAGCCAATAGGAACAATCAACGGAATGAGGATACCTGAAACGAGGTAACCCTCCTGAATTTCCTCACCTTTCCACTGGGCCCAGGCAAACTCGATACCCAGACCGACGATATAGGAAACGAGAATCTTAGGCAGTACTGCGAGGAAACCAAAGAAGAACACCTCCAAGAAAGAGGCACTTGCCAGCGTTCCTGCAGCCAGATAGTTCTGATAGCCAATGTTATACATACCAAACAGCATGGCAGGCATCAGAGCAATCACAACCATACTCATAATACGCTTCGAGTCTATCGCATCGTGGATGTTCACGCCCGTCTTTGCCGTGGTATTCGGCACATAGAGGAACGTCTCAAATCCGTCGAAGAGGCTACGGAAAGCGTGCAGCTTACCTTCGGGCTCGAAGTTGGGCTTGATCTTATTGAGATAATTTCTTAATGCGCTCATAGTCTTATGCGTTTTCTTTACGTAAAATATTCAAGCCTTCACGGACGATGCGCTGCAACTCCAGCTTAGAAGAGTCGACAAACTCTGCCAAGGCAAAGTCCTCTGGACTGACCTCATAGATGCCAAGCGCCTCCTGACGGTCGATGTCACCCGTGATAATCGCCTTGATGAGATACTCACCATAGATATCCATCGGCAGTACCTTATCATATTCACCACTCATGATCATGTGGCGCTCACCACCCTTCACACGGGCATCCAGCGCATATTTCTTCTTGCCGCAAAGCCAGGAGAAATAACTGCGGTTGACTGAGAACTGCTTGAAGCGCGGCATAATCCAGCCAGCAAACTCATCAGCATCGTCACCCTCGGGGATTACCGTAACCTCAGAGGTATGGGCACCCAGGAAACCGACCTTCGTCGTCACCTTACCCGTCAGTACATTACCGTTGATGATACGCACATGATGGTCGGCATCATAACTGTTGCTCAACAAGGTGGCAAGTTCCTCACCTACCAGCATATCCACATAGGCAGGAGCCTTCACCTCGCTGCCACAAAGCGCAACAGTACGGGTCAGATTCACCTTACCTGTATTGAACAGACGACCGATGAACAGCACGACGGTAGGCTCTACCGTCCAGACCACCTCACCCTTGTTGACGGGGTCGAGATGATTGACCTGTACACCGACGTTACCAGCAGGACAGGGACCGTCGAAGATGGTCACCTCCACGTTCTGGTAGTTCTCGAAACTGGAGTGAACACCACAACCCAGATACGTCTTGGCAATCTTGGAGAGAGCTGTGAGACCCGTCTGGAAGTCACCCTCCTGTCCTTTCACCTCAAACTCGAAGCTGCCAGCCAACGGCATGTCACGCAATGCAGAGACAAAGACAGCCTTCGGCATTACTGAAGGATTGGTAGAGACAGCATAAGGTAACTGGTTGATATAACCAAAGATACCTGCTTCAAGAAGAGCATCTATAACAGCCTTACCGTCCATCTTTGTCACATCCTTCTTACCATAGTCCACATACGTCTGCTGTGCATCGGCTTCCACCTTGACACACATCACTTTTCTACGTTCACCACGCACCACCTCGCGGACAGTTCCGCTGACAGGCGAGGCAAACTTCACTTCCGGATACTGCTTGTTGACAAACAGGGCATCCCCGGCCTTGACCTTATCACCCTCCTTGACGACGACCTTCGGAGTCACACCCTCGAAATCATCGGGCACCAAACCATACTGCCCGTTGGATTTCAATTGCATGCGCTTCTCCTCAGCCTTGCCTTGAAGGTTGATATCCAAGCCTTTCCGCAATCTAATTACATTTGCCATTATATATCAATGTTTAGGAAATATCAAATGGAAACGGTGCAAAATTAATAAAAAATAGCTATAAAATGCGCTATTTTCACTTGAATTATTCCGATATCACAACTTTTTATCGTAATTTTGTGCCAAAATCAGAGCACATTGAAAAAAATTGCAATCTCGGTCTGACAGATTGCAGGCTCAAGAAGAGAAAAAAAGTGAAGGTTCTCAAACATATATTCAGCATCACCATCTGGATAGTCATCGGACTATATGTCCTGATGATAGCGTCTTTTCACATCCCTGCCGTCCAACGGTACATGGGTGACAAGACGGCCGGATTGCTGGCTGAGAAACTGGGGACGGAAGTCAGGGTGGGAAGCATCAATCCCGGATTCCTCAACCGACTCATCATCGACAAGGTGTCCATCATGGACCAACAGGGCAAGGAGATGCTAAGGGTAAACCGACTGGGGGTACGCATCAGTCTGTGGGACCTGCTCAACGGAAAGATATCCATTTCATCGGCACAACTGTTCGGAGCCCATGCCCGCTTCTATCAGACTGCCCCCGACGCAGCTCCGAACTTCCAGTTCGCCCTCGACTCACTGGCTTCAAAGGACACTACCAGCCAGACGCCCCTCGACCTGCACATCAACTCCCTCATCATGCGCCACTCCAGTGTGCGCTACGACCGCCTCTACGAGGCAGAGACACCTGGACAGTTGAACCCCTCCCACCTCTTCGTGAAGGACATCAGCGCCTATATCATCCTCAAGACACTTACCCCCGACACAATGAATGTCAACGTGAAGAAACTGGCCTTCACGGAACAGTCGGGACTGAAGATGGACAAGCTGTCAATGCATTTCGAGGGCGGACGCTCACAGAGTCGCCTGCACGACCTGCGCATCCAGATGCCCGGTACGGACATCAGCCTGAAGGATGTGACGGCAACCTACCAACTGGACGGCAACCGCATACGCTTGGAAACACTTGCCTATCAGGGCGAACTGCCACAGTCGCACATCCGCCTCTCCGACCTGTCGTGCCTCCTACCCTCCCTCAAGACATTCAACAGCACCCTGACCGTCGCCTCCCGTTTCAACGGCAAAGGCTACGATGTCGAGATACCCGATGTTAACGTCAGCTCCTCCACAGGCGACATCGACATCCATTGCAATGGTTTCGTCAAGCACCTTGACCGCCAGCCGCAGTGGTTTGTCAACCTCAAGGACTTCTCCCTCTCTGCCAAGACCCTGAACTTCATCTCCGAAAACCTAAGGGGGAAGCAGGTGGAAGTACCTGCTGTATTGGAGCGCATGGGCGACATCCACCTGGCTGGGGATATCAGCGGAACGGCACTGGAACAGATCAATGTCAGCCAGCAGATACGTTCAGGCGCCGGTAATGCCACCGTACAGTTTGCCTTGAATCCCCAACAGGACTTCATTGGCGAGATAGAGACAACGGGCATCAACCTGAGACAACTGCTCAACGATGAGCGGTTCGGTTCCGTAGTCACCAATATCCGACTGAACGGCAGTCTTGCCAAAAGCCACCCGCAGGTACATGTCAATGGTATGGTGAATGCCTTTGAATACAATCACTACCGCTACCAGAACATCAAGCTGGACGGCAGCTATGCCGAAGGTGAGATCAATGGCAAGTGTAGCATTGACGACCCCAGAATCCGCTTCAACCTGGACACCAATATCAAGGGTACCAGCCCGAACGACGCCCAGGGTTTCATCCATGTCAGCGAATTTGCCTATCAGGACCAGGAGAAACACTATGAGATGGACGACCTGATGCTCAAGACGGGATATGACGAGAAAGTCCACTACCTGCTGTTGAACAGCGACTTCGCCGAGACGGAGATACGGGGCGACTTCGACTACCAGACACTGGCACAGAGCTTCACCAACTTCATAGCCAGCCAGCTGCCTTCCCTGCCCGGACTGCCTAAGGTGAATCCGCATACACACAATAATTTCTCCATCAACGCCACCATCCGTAAGAGCGACTGGCTGCAACAACTCGCCGAGGTCCCCCTCAACATCAGTGCCCCCGTCACCCTGCAAGGCTTCGTCAATGACAACCTGCGCGACATCAACCTGGAATGTAACCTGCCTGCTTTCGATTATGACGAGAGCGGCTACCGCAACGGAAAGATGGTCATCACGACACCAGGTGACACCCTGGCCTGTGATGTCAGCATCACGAAGCTGATGGACAACGGCAACCACTTCGACCTGAACCTGAAAGGAACGGCACATAACGACCTCCTCGTCTCCTCATTCTCGTGGGACAACCACGCCAAGGAGCCTATGAGCGGCGTACTGAACAGTACCGTCAACCTCTTCGCCACCCCCGACGGCCAGCAGGTGGCATTCATCGGTATATCCCCCTCGCACATCAACATACACAACACCCAGTGGAATGCGGAGCCGTGCGCCATCAGCTATTCCGACAAACGACTGGAAATCAACGACCTTAACATCCATCACGGAGACCAGTACCTGAAGATCAACGGTACGGCATCCGACAAAGTCAGCGACTCCCTGGAAGTACAGCTACGGGACATCGACGTCGCCTATATCCTCGAACTCGTCAACTTCGACGCGGTAAGCTTCAGCGGTCTTGCCACCGGAAAGGCGCGTCTCAGGAACATCTTCGGAAAGGGACTGCAGGCAAATGCCGACCTCACCGTCAACCAGTTCGAGTTCGAGCACGGACGAATGGGTGTGCTGGATGCCCATGTCAACTGGAACGCAGAGGAGGAACAGATCGACATCCATGCCACAGCCAACGACGGCAAGGATGCCATGACCTACATCAACGGCTATGTGTCGCCTGCCAAGAACTATATCGACCTCGACATCAAGGCGGCTGGCACCCATATCGACTTCATGCACTCGTTCACCAAGAGCTTCCTCAGCAAAGTGGAAGGACACAGCAACGGAGCCGTACGCCTCTACGGGCCACTCGACAAAATCAACCTCACAGGAGAACTGGTCGTCAACGGACTGGCACACGTCAAGCCTACGGGCTGTACCTACGAACTGCGTAGCGACACCATCCGACTGGTACCTGACGAGGTCACCTTCGTCAACTGCCCCATCTACGACATCCACGACCGTCAGGGCATCGTCACAGGAGGCATCCACCACAAATGTCTCACCAACCTCTCCTACGACCTCTATATCAATGCACAGAACCTGCTTGCCTACGATTTCCCCGACTTTGGCGACGACACCTTCTACGGAACCGTATATGGAACGGGCGACGTAGGCATCCACGGACACGGCAATGAGGTGGTCATCGACCTGAACATAACGCCACAGGCCAACTCTGTCTTCGTCTATAATGCAGCCGACCCTGACGCTGTCTCCAACCAGGAGTTCATCCACTGGGGCATCACGGAAAGGCCGGGAATGGCGGTCCATGAGAAGCAAAAGACCACAGCGCCTGTCGAGGAGCGCACGGATATACGCATCAACTTCCTCGTCAACTGCACCTCCGACGCAACGCTGCGACTGCTGATGGACAGTCATACCGGCGACTACGTCACCCTGAACGGCAATGGCGTGCTGCGTGCCAACTGGTTCAACAAGGGCGGCTTCAACATGTTCGGCACCTATCGGGTAGCCAGCGGCACCTATAATGTGACCATCCAGAACGTCATCAAGAAAGACTTCACCTTCCAGGAAGGAGGTACCATCATCTTCGGAGGCGACCCCTATGAGGCAGCCCTTAACCTGCAGGCACAGCATACCGTCAATGGTGTATCCCTCTCCGACCTCAACGTGGGCAGGAGCTTCTCCAATACCGTACGCGTCAATTGTCTGATGAACATCACGGGACAACCCTCACAACCCGTCGTCACCTTCGACTTCGATATGCCAAATGTCAACGCTGACGAGAAACAGATGGTACGCTCATACATCAACTCAACGGATGAGATGAACCAACAAGTGATCTACCTGCTGGCCATCGGACGCTTCTATCCGCAAGGAGCCAACAATGCGGAGAGCAGCAACCAACAGAGTCAGACGTCACTTGCCATGCAGAGCCTGCTGTCGGGAACCCTGTCCGGACAGATCAACAACCTCCTAAAGTCGGTCGTCAACAGCAACAACTGGACCTTCGGCGCCAACATCTCCACGGGCGACGAGGGATGGAACAATGCGGAATACGAGGGACTCATCAGCGGACGTATGTTTAACAACCGCCTGCTCATCAACGGACAGTTCGGCTACCGCGACAACACCACGACAGCCACCCCCTCTTTCATCGGCGATTTCGACATCCGCTACCTGCTCTTCCCCAACGGCAACTTCGCCCTGAGGTTCTACAACCAGACCAACGACCGCTACTTTACCAAGTCGTCACTCAACACCCAAGGCTTAGGCTTCATCATGAAGAAAGACTTCAACGGCTGGAGCGACCTCTTCAGCACGAAGAAAAAGAAAGCAAAAAAGAAAAAGGAAAAAGCCCAAAAATAATTCCGCCAAAAGCTTGCATTTCCTGAATAAATTGTGTATCTTTGCCAAAAGAAACATAACGGCTTAAATACGCTTCCATTGACAAGATTATTTAAGCCAAATCAGCAAAAACAACCCCATACCAACTCTATACCAACTCTATACCAAGTCTATACCAACTCTATGGTAACTCCCAGGCAACTCCCACGCAACTCCCACGTAACTCCCACTCAACTCCCACTCAACTCTAGGGTATCTCTAGGCTATCTCTAGGGTAACTCTATACTTGCTCTATACCCAGGGGATAGAGAAATCTTAGAGGAAACTCTGAGGAACTATTCATCTTGATAGGCATCCTCGCCTATCTGTTCACGAGCTCCAATGGTGAGTTTGCGGAGGTCGTAGAACGAGCCGTTATAGATGTTGAAATCTACCGTTCCCTTGATGCCGGCCAACCGTCCGTTATCGGTATGCTGCCAGAATTTCCAAGGTCCCTGATACTCTACCTGCTCCACATAATAATGCGCTATCCAATATGGATAACTATCAAATACCGAGTCACTTAGGTACTTTAACTTAAACTTATAGTAAGTGTAAATAATCGGCTTGATATGGTAGTGCTTCTCTACAATCTCAAGCCACTCCAGGACGCTGGCCTTGAACTCCTCGTCAGACTGGTTCTTGGGTTTATGTTCCACGTCAAGGACCGGCGGCAGGTCGCCGTTCTCCAGCTTGACGTTCTTGATAAAATACAGTGCCTGATCCTTGGCAGGAGAATGGACGCTGTAGAAGTGATAGGCACCACGGGTAAACCCATACTCACGGGCCTGATAGAAATTGTCGTGGAAGTTCTCGTCGATGATACTGGCTCCCTCCGTTGCCTTGATATAAACAAAACGGACAGGGTATTTGTCTATCATACCGTTGTCCTTCAGTTCCGCCCAGTCGATGCGTCCCTGATGGTGGCTGACATCAATGCCGTGTATCTCGAATCCCTCAGGATAACTGGCATCGCCATAAAGGGCACGCCAGCGGAATCCGAACGGCCCGACGAAGATATAATAGAAAAAGAAGACGTAGGCTGCGACGATCAAACCGCCCCCTATCCACCATGCCCATCCCGGCGTATGCTGAAGGATTTTCTGGAGGAGGCGCACAAAGAGCCCTGGCCGCTTATGGCGGACAGGACTCGTAATGCGTCGTTTCTGTTGCGGTTTGCGTTTTGCCGGCATAATCCGTGATTAAGCCTTCTCCAGCGCAAGTGTCTTAGTAGGCTGGTCACATACCTCCGTGGGTCCCCAGTACTGGATGGGACCAGGGTATACGTAGGCCGTCTTGCGAGCCCACTCGTCGCGATGAGCAGCAAACTCCTTGAAGGGAGCACCGTCGAGTTCGACGAGAGCCTTACGGATAACGGGCTTCATCTCACCGGCACGCTTCTCCATGTTCATCATCATGGTGATGGGCACACCGCCGGCAATCCATTGCTCTGCAGGTTTGGTGGTGTTCTTCACGATGGCCATATAGCCGGTCTTGCCGTTGGCAATCAGCTGAGCGGCAGAAGTACCGAGGGCGTAGCAGTAGTCAGCATCGAAGTTAGAAGGTGCTGCGCAGCGTCCCTCGTAGCCAAAGAAGTGGTGCTGGGTACCGAACTTGCCGACATACTTGCCTTCCTTCTTTCTCTTCTCCAGTTTCTGGGCTACCATGGTAGAGAGCAGTTTCTCGGTCTCGATGAGTGATACCTGTACGTTTCCGTGAGGATCGCGGTCGAGGGCCAGCTGGCGGGCTACGCCTACGGGCAGGCTGTTGAACACGGCGAGGTTCTCAGGAGTTAGGTGGCTCTTGGCGAAGTCAACCTGCTCGTCGCGGCTGATCTCCTTAGCTTCAGGCATGGCGAGCACGTCGTTCAGCTGTGCAATGAGCTTCTTGATGGCAGGGATGAACTCGATGACGCCCTCCGGAATGATCACGGTACCGAAGTTGTTACCGTCAGCGGCACGGGCGCATACAGTGTCAGCGATGTAAGTAACGATATCGTCGAGGCTCATAGCCTTTTCCTCGATTTCCTCAGAGATGAGGCAGATGTTAGGCTGAGTCTGCAGGGCACACTCAAGGGCGATGTGAGATGCGGAGCGTCCCATCACCTTGATGAAGTGCCAGTACTTACGGGCAGAGTTACAGTCGCGCTCAATGTTACCGATGAGCTCAGAGTAGGTCTTACAAGCGGTGTCGAAGCCGAATGAGGTCTCAATCTGCTCGTTCTTCAGGTCACCGTCGATGGTCTTCGGACAACCGATTACCTGTACACCGTAGTTCTTGGCAGCATAGTACTCGGCGAGTACGCAAGCGTTGGTATTAGAGTCGTCACCACCGATAATCACGATAGCCTTGATGTCGAGTTCACGGATGATCTCGAGACCCTTCTCAAACTGGTCGACCTTCTCCAACTTGGTACGACCGGAGCCGATCATGTCGAAACCACCGGTGTTACGATACTCGTCAATGATGTCTGACGTCAGCTCCATATAGTTGTGGTCTACCAATCCGCCAGGACCCAGGATGAAACCGAAGAGGCGGTTTTCTGGATTCAGTTTCTTGATCTGGTCGAAAAGACCTGTAATCACGTTGTGACCACCAGGGGCCTGTCCACCAGACAGGATGATACCCACGTTCATCTTCTTGTTATTAGCCTCTGTAGCAGGCTCGAACTCTACAATAGGCATACCGTAGGTGTTGGGGAACAGTTTCTTGATTTCCTCCTGGTCGCCTACACTCTGGGTAGCGGCACCCTCTTTGATTTTCACTGCGCCCTGAAGAGCCTTTGGCAATTTAGGCTGATAGGCAGCTCTTGCAATCTGCAATGCACTTTTTTCCATAGAATTTTGTTATTTAATAATGAATATAATTTTCGAATTGGCTTACAAAATTAAGCATTTTCCAACAGAAATAAGAAAGAATAAGGGGTATTTTCTGCTTTTTAATATTTTTTTGTGATGAAAAACTTTGTAAGTTGAAATATTTTCCGTATCTTTGACGAACTAATTATAAAAGAAACACTAAATTAATAAAGGAGGAATCTATCTATGGCTAACAAACGAACACTGAAAAAACAAATCAACCTTATTTGTGAAGAACTCTTTGTAGACTTCGTAGCAGCATCACTGTACGGAAACACCCCTAAGCAATCGGAAGCAGAGGCGGTCCTGTTCTCTATTGCCAAACTGCAGAACAACTTCATCAGCCGTGTATCACATCCGGAGCCTGGGATGCCTGCCAGCAAATACTATCAGGACCTCAGGGAGCAGTTCAGCAAACAGGTCTCAGAGATTCTTGACCATATCAACAACCTGTAATTATTATGTGGAAATCATTTTGTAACTGGCTACTTTACAAACAGATGGGGTGGACTGCCGAAGTGACGGAGGCTCACCCCGACAAGTATATCGTCTGTCTGGCCCCCCATACCAGCAACTGGGACTTTCTCATCGGGCAGCTCTATAACGGAGCTACGGGTATGGGCAGCAACTTCCTGATGAAGAAAGAGTGGTTTTTCTGGCCCCTCGGTCCTATCTTCAAGAAACTGGGCGGCATCCCCGTTTGGCGTGACAAGAAGACAAGTATGACCGACAACCTGGCAGAGACGGCAAAACGGTTGGAGAAGTTCCGTCTGTGCATCACACCGGAAGGCACCCGTTCCGCCAACCCCGAGTGGAAGAAGGGCTTTTACTATATCGCCCTCAAGGCTGAGTTGCCCATCCTGCTCTATGGTGTTGACTATGAGCGGCGACATATCGAGTGTACCAAGACCATCATACCCAACGGCGACATCGACCAACAGATGCGCGAGATTAAACTATACTTCAGAAAGTTCAAGGGTAAAAAGCCGGAGAACTTCACGATAGGAGACATTGAATGAGAAAGATTATTACTGTTTTGCTGCTGATAGCGGTCTGTCACGGAGGAATTGTTTCCGCACAGAACAATACCGCAGCCATCAAGGCTAAACTGGAGAACTATTTTAAGAACTATAAGCCACAGGGGGCCCAGTTTTCGAAGACGGCCCACCTGACGGATCTGGAGATGGACGATGAGGAAGAAACGCTCGTCGTTACTGCGAACGAGGCCTTTGCCGAGCAGGGATTCACCCCTGCTGTCGTAGAGAACATCTACCAACGTATCAAGGAACTCCTCCCCTCCCCTTACGACAAGTATTTCCTGAAAGTGATGACCCACAACTACGAGTTGCAGGAACTGATTCCCAACCGTCTCAAGAAACGCAAGGATGAAGGACGCCAATGGGGAGACATCGACTATAAGGGAGAGCCTTGGGTCAGGAACCTGTCGTACCCACATGACATTACAGAAGGACTGCAAGGGCGGCATCTTTCCCTATGGGCGAGCCACGGGCGCTATTTCGACAATAAGACAGGCGTCTGGAAGTGGCAGCGTCCCAAGCTCTTTGCTACAACAGAAGACTTGTTTACGCAGACCATCGTCGTACCCTATCTCATTCCCATGCTGGAGAATGCCGGTGCCATTGTCTTCACTCCTCGCGAACGGGTATGGCAACGGGAGGAGGTTATCATAGACAATGACGGCAGCAAGCGCAACTATATCGAAGTGACCTCCCACGGGAAATGGAAGGACACACCCATGCCCGGTTTTGCCTATCATGACACAGCTTATATTGACAACGAGAATCCCTTTGAGGCAGGTACGGCACGCATGGTGAAGACCACCAACAGCAAGAGCCGTTACTCGTTGGCCAGCTACCAGCCCGACTTCCCCAAGACCGGTCGCTATGCCGTTTACGTGAGTTACCAGACTCTGGACAACAGCATCGACAATGCGGAATACACGGTCTGGCACAAGGGTGAGCGTACGGTATTCCATATCAACCAGAAGATGGGTGGCGGTACATGGGTGTACCTCGGTACCTTTGAGTTTGACAAGGGATACAGTGAGTTCAACCGAGTGACACTCACCAACCAGAGCGACCGCAGTGGTGTGGTCACGACAGATGCCGTGCGTTTTGGCGGTGGTATGGGAAATATCCGACGGGGCGAGTCGGTCAGTGGAATGCCCCGTGCCCTTGAGGGGGCACGTTACTATGCCCAATGGGCTGGTATGCCCTACTCGGTCTATAGCGGAAAAGAAGGTACGGACGACTATGCCGACGACATCAACGTACGCTCCAATATGACGAACTATCTGGCAGGCGGTTCTCCCTTCGTTCCCTATATGGAAGGACTGCATGTTCCTATTGAGTTGGCACTTGCCGTACATAGTGATGCCGGCTATTCGAAAGACGGTAGCGGACAGATTGGAACGCTCTCTGTCGTCACGACGAATTACAACGAGGGGAAACTCAATGCGGGTATCAGCCGCCTTGCCTCCCGTGACTTTGCCGATGCATTGTTGGAGAATGTCACCAGAGAGTTGAAAGACACCTACGGGAAATGGAACCGCAGGGAGCTTTACGACCGTAACTACTCGGAGTCAAGGGTACCTGCCATTCCCTCTGCCATCCTGGAGACGATGTCGCATCAGAACTTTGCGGATATGCGCTACGGACAGGATCCCCACTTCAAGTTCACGCTTGCCCGTATTATCTACAAGACTATCCTACGCTACATCGGAGAACAGCATCACCAGTCATGCATCGTCACCCCATTGGCGCCGAATAACTTCCACATAGAATTGTCGAAGAACAAGGCACGCCTGTACTGGAATAGCGTTGAAGACCCGCATGAGCCGTCTGCTTCACCAACGGGGTATATCGTATATACCTCCGTGGGAGGTGCTGACTTCGACAATGGGACATACGTCAAAGGAAAGAGTCATGAAGTGGAACTGGAGCCTAACCTGCTCTATCACTTCAAGGTAGTGGCAGCGAACAAGGGCGGGCATAGTTTTCCCACCGAAACGCTCTCTGCCTATTACACACCTGCAGCCAAAAAGACTGTCATGATTATCAACGGGTTCCATCGTCTGTCATCTCCTGCCATTCGTAATAATCAAGCAGAGCAGGGCTTCGACATAGACGACGATCCCGGTATTACATACGGAGCAACGGCAGGATGGGTAGGCAGGCAACGAACCTTCAGTCGCAGTAAAATGGGAGATACGACCCCTGACGATCTGGGATGGAGCAGTGAGGAACTGGCAGGAAAGTTTATTGCAGGCAATGACTTCAACTATGTTGCCTGTCATGCCAAGGCCATTGCCTCCGCAAAGGAATACAACATCGTCAGTGCTTCCAGTGAAGCCATAGAGACAGGGAAGGTTAAACTGAAGAACCATGCCCTCGTCGACCTTGTCTTAGGACTGGAACGTAATGACGGACATAGCCTGAAGTATTACAAGACTTTCACCAAGACGATGCGCGCTGCCCTGCAGAACTACACCCATAAAGGAGGTGCCCTGTTGGTCAGCGGAGCCTATATCGGAACGGATATTGCCGGAACCGAAGAGGAGCAGTTCGTCAATCAGACCCTGAAATGTGCCTATGGCGGCAGGAATCATAGTGAGAGCGACACCGTGAATGGGATGGGTACACAGATTCCTTATTATCATACTTTGAACGAGGACCATTATGCCGCTACGTCGACAGACATTCTCAATCCCATGCCTTCAGCCTATACGGTGATGCAGTATGCCGATGGACAGGATGCTGCTGTTGCCTATAAAGGCAAGGACTATCGCTCATTCACGATGGGGTTCCCCTTCGAGTGTATCAAGGATGAGCAGCAACAAGGATCTATCATGCGAGGAATATTGAACTACTTATTAAAATAAAAACAAAAGCCTTATGTACAAAATTCAAACTAATTCAAGCGGTACACGAAGTATCGAGATCAGTGACCAGCACATGGAAACCATTGAGAAATACCAGCTTTTCCGCGACTTGATTGACTCTAACGGTTATGTGGACGAGCAGGTGCTTGACAAACTGAAACTAAACATCCGTTCTATTCTGGAGTCAGAAGCTGGGAAGGACAAGAACTTGTTGGACCTTTGTCTGGATGTCATCTATCATCAAAACATGAAAGCTTACGGTCTGCAACAGCTTGTACTGCTCTTCATCAACTGGAAAAACCGTGGCAACGACGAACTGGGTACGACCAAGCGTGCTTTCCAAGGGACACCGTTTAATTAAGTGAAAAGTGAAGAGTGAAAAGTGAATAATATGCTACCGCTCTAAATGGAGTATCGGCTGACGGATTTTCTCCCTACCACAAAGAAGGAGATGGAACTGCGCGGATGGGATGAGGTGGACATCATCCTCTTCTCTGCCGATGCCTATGTCGACCATCCGTCCTTTGCCAATGCTGTCATCGGACGTACGCTCGAGGCTGCTGGCTATCGTGTGGCTATCATCCCCCAACCCGACTGGCACGGCGACTTCCGCGACTTCAAGAAGCTGGGAAGGCCTCGCCTGTACTTTGCCATCTCGCCCGGCAATATGGACTCGATGGTGAATAAGTACACGGCCAACCGTCGTCTGCGCTCCGAGGATGCCTACTCTCCCGACGGTCGTCACGGTCTCCGTCCTGACTATCCCTCCGTCGTCTATTCACAAATTCTGCGCCAGCTCTATCCCGATGTGCCCATTGTCCTGGGCGGTATCGAGGCCTCGTTGCGCCGACTCACCCATTACGACTATTGGCAGGACAAATTACGCCCGTGTATTCTGTGCGATGCCCCTGCCGACATCCTTGTCTATGGCATGGGTGAGAAACCAATGGTTGAGTTGTCGCGTCGTATTGCCGATGGGCTGCCCATCAGCGCCTGCCACGACATTCCCCAAACGGCATATCTCGCTAACGATGTAACACCGCGTGAGGGTGATATCGTGCTGCATCCCCACGAAGAGTGCTTACGTAACAAGCGCTCGCAAGCCGAGAACTTCCGCCATATCGAGGAACAGTCGAACATGATGCACGCCCAGCGCCTGCTGCAAAAAGTGGGAAACGAATATGTCGTGGTCAACCCACCCTATCCCCCGATGACCACCGAGGAGATTGATGCCTCGTTCGACCTACCCTATACGCGGGTACCTCATATTAAGTATAAAGACAAGCGCATTCCCGCCTACGACATGATCAAGTACTCGGTCAACATCCATCGTGGTTGTTTTGGCGGTTGTGCCTTCTGCACCATCTCCGCCCATCAGGGAAAGTTCATTTCTTGCCGGTCGAAAGAGAGCATCCTCCGCGAAGTGAAGCAAGTCATTCAGATGGATGGTTTCAAAGGTTACCTCAGCGACTTGGGTGGTCCGTCAGCCAACATGTACGGCATGCACGGACGTAACCTCAGGGCCTGCGAGAAGTGCAAGCGACCCAGTTGCATCCATCCGCAGATATGCCCGAATCTGAATACCGATCACTCGAAGTTGCTTGAGATATATCGTGCTGTCGATGCCTTGCCTGGCATTAAGAAGAGTTTCATCGGCAGCGGCGTGCGCTACGACCTGTTGCTCTATCGCAGCAAGGACGAGAAATCGAATAAGGCAGCTATGGAGTACACCCGCGAACTCATCAAGAATCATGTCAGCGGACGTCTGAAAGTGGCTCCCGAGCACACTTCCGATGATGTGCTCCGTCTGATGCGCAAGCCCTCATTCCAACAGTTCTACGAGTTCAAGCGCATCTTCGACCGTATCAATCAGGAGGAGCATCTCAACCAACAGATTATCCCCTATTTCATCTCCAGCCACCCTGGATGTCACGAGAGCGATATGGCAGAGTTAGCCCGTCTCACTCGCCAGATGGGCTATAAACTCGAACAGGTTCAAGACTTTACGCCCACCCCCATGACGGTCTCTACCGAGATGTTCTATACGGGCTACGACCCCTACACACTCGAACCTGTTTTCACCGCCAAGTCACAACAGGAGAAGCTCGCCCAACGGGAGTATTTCTTCTGGTATAAAGATAAACCTAATGGAAATTATCGAACAAAGCAGCATAGCCAAGACCCCCCGAAAGAAAAGCGAGGACGGCATCGTCGTCACTAATGACTTTATTGCCGTCATCGATGGCAGCACGTCTAAGTCACAGTATCGCCATAGCCTGTTCAATAGCAACGGACGCTATGCGATGCTATTGATTAGCCGCTATATCCGCAAGATGCCCAAGGAGTCTACATGCTCGCAGTTTATGAAGGGCGTCACGGCTTATATCCGCAAACACTACAAAAAATCCATGCTTCCCCGTTTGACTGAGCGTCCCGAAGATCGTCTCACCGCTTCCGTCGTTGTCTTCAGCCGACTGCAACGCGAGTTATGGATGATTGGCGACTGCCAGTGTCTCATCGACGGAGAACTCTTTGAGAATCCCAAACCTGAGGAGGCGGTCTATGCCGCCAAGCGCGCCGAGAAGGCGAAGGAACTATTGGCGGCCGGTACTACTGTCGATGAACTGCTGGCCCACGATGCGGCGCGTGACTTCATCCTTGCAGACATCGTTGACAGCACCAAACGACAGAATATCACCTTTTCTGTCATCGACGGTTTCCCCATTCCCCAGAAACTCGTCCCTGTCATCACCCTTGACTTCCAGCCCCACGAGATTGTATTGGCAAGCGACGGCTATCCCTTCCTGTGCCCCACTCTCACAGAAAGTGAGCGACGACTGGAGGAACAGCGGAGGAACGACCCGTTGAACATCCACTCCTTCATTGCCAGCAAGGCATTCATGACGGGTCAGGACTCCTTTGACGACCGTACTTATATCCGTTTTGATGTGTAATTTTTGTGTTTTTATTTGGTTTTCTTCTCACTTATTCGTACCTTTGCAACCGAATTTTGATGGTCTGGTAGCTCAGCTGGATAGAGCAACAGCCTTCTAAGCTGTGGGTCTCGGGTTCGAATCCCGACCGGATCACAAAGATGAAAGAGTCTTGAATCATGAAAGTTTACTTTCAATGTTCAAGACTCTTTTAGATTTGTACGATGGCTGGCGCCAGCGTATAGGGATATCTAATCCCGACCGGGTCACAAAGTCAATCCGACCGTATAGGGATCTCTAATCCCGACCGGATTTTAATCCAGATTCAAACTCTTCTTGATAGCGGCAACCTTCTCCATAGCGGCATTGGTGCAACGCTCATAGCAACCGGCACACTTGAAGGAAGGATCCTTAATCTCACAGTAGAACTTAATCTTAGGCTCCGTACCAGAAGGACGAACACTGATCTTCGTGCCGTCCTCACAGAACCACTGCAGCACATTGGAGGTTGCAGGCATGTCAATCTTGGCAACACTGCCATCGGCATTTTTCTGCTCCAAAGAACGGAAGTCCTTCCATACAACAACCTTAGAACCGCCAACTTCCGTGGGAGGATTCTTACGGAAGTCTTCCATCATCTGCTTGATCTCATCGGCACCGCTCTTACCAGGTTTTACCACATTGATGGTGGTCTCCTTGGAGAAGCCATACTCTGCGTAGATGTCCATCAATAAGTCATAGAGCGTCTTACCCTGATCCTTTGCCCATGCGGCAATCTCACAAATCAGACAGATAGAGGCAGGAGCGTCTTTGTCGCGTACCTTGTCGAAAGGCAGGAAGCCGAAACTCTCCTCACCACCGCCAATATACTTTTTCTTGCCTTCGTTGACACGGATGCGGTAAGCAATCCATTTGAAGCCCGTAAACTCGTCAAAGAGCTCTACGCCATTCTTCTTGGCTATCTGGGCAATGACCTCTGACGTCACGATAGTTTTCACCAGGAACTCGTTACCCTTCATCAGACCCAGTTTCTTACGGTTGGTGATAATATACCAGCAGAACATCATAGCAGTCTGGTTACCATTGATAATCTCCCACTCACCTTTCGGGTTGCGGACTACAATAGCAAGACGGTCGGCGTCGGGGTCGGAGGCAATCACCAGGTCGGCATTCAACTTAGTACCGAGTTTCATACCTAATGTCATAGCCTCAGCATTCTCTGGGTTAGGAGAAACGACGGTGGGGAAGTTACCGTCAATCACCATCTGCTCAGGAACGACATGGATGTTCTGGAAGCCCCATGAACGAAGTGCCATAGGAACGATGTGACGACCGGTGCCATGCATAGCAGAGTAAACGATGTTCAGATCTTTCTGACGATTGATGACCTCTTGGTCAATCAATGCCTCATGAACAGCCTGGATATAGTCCCAGTCCATCTCACCACCGATAATCTCGATGAGTTCCTTGTTACCCTCAAACTTCACGTCATTGATGGTCACCTTGTTCACCTCGTCAATGATACCAGTATCATGAGGAGACAGAACCTGTGCACCATCATCCCAATAAGCCTTGTAACCATTATACTCACGAGGATTATGAGAAGCGGTGACATTCACACCTGCCTGAGCACCGAGCTGACGGATGGCAAAAGAGATCTCTGGAGTAGGACGCAGACTCTCAAAGAGATATACCTTGATGCCGTTAGCAGAGAAAATGTCTGCAACGGTCTCTGCAAACATACGACCGTTGTTACGACAGTCATGACCTACGACTACAGAGCACTGCTTGCCAGGGAAAGCCTTCAGGATATAGTTGGCAAAGCCCTGTGTGGCCATACCTACGATATACTTGTTCATACGGTTCGTTCCTGCACCCATGATACCACGAAGTCCACCAGTTCCGAATTCCAAGTTCTGATAGAAAGCATCTACTAAGGCTGTCTTGTCGGAATTATCCAACATTGCTTGCACTTCCTTACGTGTCTCCTCGTCAAAGGCTGGAGAGAGCCATTCTTTCGCCCGTGCCTCACACTGAGCAATGAGTTCGTTATTTTCCATAATACTTACAATAATTTGTTTTAGATTCTTGTTGTGTACTGATTTACAAAGTTAAGAAAAAAAATCGAAAACTATCACGACCCGTGTATTAATTTTCGATTTTTTAGCATTACAGCTTACGCATCACCCTGTCTATCTCCTCGAATTGCTTACCCATATTCAGGTTTAGATAGATACGGTAGAGGGCAGGCGCCCACTTTCGTTTCTCGTCTGGAGCAAGTTTGCGGTATGCCTCCATATAGGGTCTTGCCTCCATATATAATTGTCGTATCTTTGAACGATTCTCCTTTCCTTTGCTCCGTTTGTCAAGATCAAGAATCTGGTTCAGTTTCGCAGTAGCAATACTGAAATAAGCCTCAGCGAGGGTGTCGTTTCTGCTAATGAGTTGTTCACTCACCTGAATACACTCATCATAGCGTTCGAGATTAAGTAGGGCAACCGACTTCGCCAACAGGAACAATTCATTATTAGGATTTGTTTTCAATGCCAGATTGGCATAATAGAGTGCAGAGTCTGGCTGCTGCTTGGCCTGGTAGTGGTCAACCAATCGAGGGAAGAAGTAGGAAAATCCCGGATAAGTGGCAAAGCCTCGTTGAAGCATCTTCACATAGTCCTCTTCGTTTTCTTGCCAGCGATAGGCCTCACACGCATACTGCATCGCATAACGTGCCTTCGCGGTATCCTGAACCGCCACGTCGAAATAGCGAAGGGTACGTGAAGCATCTTGCATCTTATACCCGGCATACTCAGCCCAATATGCAGCTTCGGCAAAACGCGCATCAGTCATCCTATAGTCATAGTCCATAAAAAGAGGTTTATCACTTGCCTGAAGATAGGTCTCGAAAAAGTCGTAAGCCTTTGGATAGTCATCACGCCTCAGATAATAGGTTCCTCCAAAGTAAAGATTAGGACGTAACTGATCCAGCAGTTCCGAATGGTCCTTACGATAACGGAGTTTTACCCTACCCTTCTCATCAGGCATAGCATCCAGTGTGTCGAGAGTTTCTGCAATGCTGTAGAGTCGACGAGCCAGATTAAAGAATGCTGCAGTGTCGTACTTCTGTTTGAGATACAACTTCTCATTAGCAGCTTCGTATTGTTTCGTCACAGCCTGAAACCATGTCAGGTAAATCTTCTCGTTCGTTCTGTTGGACTCATCCTTCTCCAACAAGCCTGTCATCAGTTTCTCCGCCTTATCAAAGTCCTTACCGCTTTTGATATACGTACGTGCCTGACTCAGTTCCTTCCTCTGGGCCATCGTCACCGTCGCCATCAAGCAACAACCTAATATGATAATATATTTCCTGAAATGCATTCGCCTCTAATACCTTATTAAAAATCAAGTGCAAAGGTACAAAGAAGTAAGCGAAAAACCAAATTTATACAAAAAAAATCCTGTGAGGTTGCCCCCACAGGATTGATGATATAATGTATTGTCGTTTAGCGGATATCTGCCTCAGCAGCCTTTGTCTTAGGATCGTTCTCACCATAACGACCATAGTAAGCCTGATAGCGATTGTATCCCCAGTTTGTCGTCTTGTTAGGATCAAGCTCCTTAGCCTTGTCAAAAGCTGCGATAGCCTCATCGTAAACCTTCTGACCAGCAGCCACATCCTCAGAATTGGCTGCTATCACATTCAAGCAAATACCGAGATATGTCCAGATAACAGCATTGTCAGCCTTCACTTCAGTAGCCTTGCGGAGCCACTTAGCAGCCTCATCTGCGTTATTCTCACCAATGGCCACAAAGCCCTTGGCAGCCATTGCGATATAGCTATTGGGATATTTTGCCAGATGACCATCAATGAAAGCATTTTGGGCTGCCTTGTCCTTCATACCGTCGTACATGTTGTTCAGGTTCTCAAAGACAACATCGTTCTCAGGATCAGCCTCGTACATCTGCTTGAGCTGATTAAGGCAATTCAAAGAATCTTCTTTTGTCTTAAGATCCATCAACATGGCACCAATCTGGAGCTTGAAGGCATCCTCTTTGTATTTGTCATTCTTTTTGGCAATCTCAGCATACTTAATAACATTGTTCTTTTCCTTCAACTGATAAGTCAAATAGCATGCCAGCAAAGCCACCTGATCAATGGTTTCCTGCTCCAGTGTTATCACTTTGCTAATCATCTCATTGTTACGGAAAATGGGACTTTCAAAGGTCTCCAGATAGGGAGTCCAATATTTCATGGCATTCTTTGCATCTTCCTTCTGACGGAAATCATCACCCACATTCAACAAGTACTTGCGCTTATCCCACAAACGCTGAGCGTTCTTGTCTGCGAACTTAGGCTTCACAACACCCTTTGCATCTGGCATTCTATCATACTTATCACACTCAAAAGTGTTTTCAATAGCCAAACAGAGATCATCACAAAGACCTGTCATATCACCAGCCTTTTCCTTTTCCTGTACACTTGCCATAGCAAGGTCGACAAGGTGATTGTAGGCCTCGGCCTTCTCGGCATTGTCTGCCAATTGTGCCAGATTAGTCTGCAACAACTGTGATGCTTCGGCATAAACCTTACTCTTGGTGATAGCCTTGAGGGCATCACTCTTTGCGGCAACGGTCATGGTGTAAGCCATGAGCACAAATGCCATCATCATTACTTTTTTCATAAGCTTTTACTATTGGTTAAACGTTTTTATTTTTCTTGATTCTCGGAGTTCTCTGAGTTCTCAGAGCCCTCAGAATTATCTGAGTATTCCACATCCTCGTCCTGATTGCTCATTACCTTGCAGACGCTGGCAATAGTGTCATTCTTCTTGGCGAGATTGATGAGGCGGACACCCTGCGTAGCACGTCCCATGACGCGCACATCTGCTACCTTCAGGCGAATCAGAATACCACTCTTATTAATAATCATGAGGTCGTTCTCGTCAGTCACCACCTTAATGGCCACCAGTCGACCGGTCTTCTCAGTAATGGCGAGGGTCTTCACACCCTTCGTACCACGATTCGTCTTACGATAGTCTTCTACCTCAGAGCGCTTGCCGTAGCCGTTCTCAGAAACCACCATGATGGTCTCCTCGTTCGGATCGTTGACGCAGACCATACCTACGACCTCGTCGTCGCCACCGTCCAAACGCATTCCGATGACACCCGTAGACACACGGCCCATCGTACGTACCTGGTCTTCGTTGAAGCGAACGGCACGTCCGTTACGGTTAGCCAGCAACAATTCATTATGACCGTTGGTCAGACGAACGCCTACCACCTCGTCACCTTCATTGATATTAATGGCAATGACACCTGCGGCACGTACGTTCTTGTATGCATCAAGACGCGTCTTCTTGATGATACCCTGTTTCGTGGCAAATACCACATAATGAGACTTCAGGAATTCCTCATCGTTGAAATTCTTGATGCGCAATACGGCATTGATGGAGTCATCGGGATCGATGTTCAGCATATTTTGTATCGCACGACCCTTCGAGTTCTTGTCACCCTCAGGAATCTCGTAGCACTTCTGCCAGTAGCAACGACCCTTTTGGGTGAAGAAGAGCAGTGTGTTGTGCATCGTGGCAGGATAGATATATTCCGTAAAGTCATTGTCGCGGTGGCGGGCAGCCTTGGCACCAACACCTCCTCGACCTTGCTCATGGAACTCATCGAGCTTGGTGCGCTTGATGTAACCCATGTGCGAGATGGTGATGACCACAGGATCGTCAGGATAGAAGTCCTCAGCATTAAACTCGTGGTCGAAGGGGATAATCTCAGTACGACGTGGGTCGCCATATTTCTCTTTGACTTCCTGCAGTTCTTCCTTCATGACCTCCTTACAACGCTCGGGGTTGTCGAGAATCTCCTGCAAGTCGGCAATGAGTTTCTGTAAGTCGTCAAATTCCTGATGAAGCTGATCAACACGCAGACCCGTCAACTGTGAGAGACGCATATCGACAATCGCCTTCGACTGCAACTCGTCCAGATTGAAGCGAGCCTCCAAGTTACGCTGGGCATCGCTGGGAGTCTTACTATTACGAATAATGTGTACGACCTCGTCGATGTTGTTGACAGCGATGATCAAACCTTCGAGGATATGGGCACGCTCCTGTGCCTTGCGCAAATCATACTTGGTGCGACGGATAGTCACATCATGACGGTGTTCAACGAAGTACTTGACACACTCCTTGAGGTTCAACAGACGGGGACGACCCTTAACAAGAGCGATGTTATTCACTGAGAATGAGGACTGTAGAGCCGTCATCTTGAACAATTTGTTCAGCAGTACATTGGCATTGCAGTCACGCTTGCAGTCAACGACGATACGCATACCCTGACGACCAGATTCATCATTGACATTGGCGACACCTTCAATCTTATGCTCGTTGGCAAGGTCAGCGATATACTTCACCAAATCGGCCTTGTTGACGCCATAGGGAATTTCAGTCACCACAATCTTGTCGTGAGTCTCTCCACTTTCTATCTCAGCCTTAGCACGCATCACAATACGTCCACGACCAGTCTCATAAGCATCCTTCACTCCCTGCAAGCCATAGATATAAGCGCCTGTGGGGAAGTCTGGACCGGGAATATACTGCATCAGGCCATCGGTATCGATGTCTGGATTATCAATATAGGCACAACAGCCGTCTATCACCTCACCGAGGTTGTGTGTCGGCATATTCGTTGCCATACCTACGGCAATACCATTACCGCCATTGACCAACAGATTGGGTATCTTGGTCGGCATGACAGTAGGCTCCTCCAGAGAGTCATCGAAGTTATTCATCATATCAACGGTCTCCTTCTCCAAGTCGTCCATGATATGCTCACCCATCTTCGAGAGACGGCACTCAGTGTAACGCATAGCAGCAGGAGAGTCGCCGTCTACCGATCCGAAGTTACCCTGGCCGTCCACCAGTGTATAGCGCATGTTCCAATCCTGTGCCATACGCACAAGGGCACCATAGACTGACGAGTCACCGTGGGGGTGGTACTTACCAAGCACCTCACCGACTACGCGGGCACACTTCTTATACGGTTGGGTAGATACATTGTTGATGTTCAACATACCATAGAGGATACGGCGATGTACAGGTTTGAAACCGTCACGCACATCGGGAAGAGCGCGAGCCACGATGACCGACATGGAGTAGTCGATATACGAGGACTTCATCTCCTCTTCAATGTTGATTTTGATAATTCTGTCGTTGTCGAATGTCTGATCCATTATAATTAATTTGATTTACTATTTACTCTTTTACTTTTTCAAGTATTTCACGTTTAAGGCACTTTAAAAGCCCGCTAACGCGTTTTTACCTTTTTCCAATTAGCGTACAAAGGTACGAATAAGCGAGGAAAAAGCAAAATAAATTAAGATTTATTTTCGTTTTAGAGCGAAAGTACCTTTGAGGCGCGCCTCAAAGGTACTTATAACGGGCAAATAACAAAATTAATTAACGTTTATTGCCTATTTAACGACATATTTTTTTCCGTTCTTGATAACAATACCCTTATAGTTATCGCCCACGCGCTGACCATTCAGGTTATAGAGCGGTGCATCCGTCTTCTCGTCAGCCTTAACGGCATTGATTCCGGTGGGATCTTTGACGGTGAAGATGTACTCAAGTAGCGGATAAGGATAATAATAATACATCCCATATCCAGGGAATTCTTCGTTCGAATAGAAATAAACCAGGAATTTATAGCGCTGATTGTTCTTCAAACCTGGAAATTCTTGGGCAGGAGTTTCCGATTGAGCACCTGCTTCAAGGTTGATTTTTACAGTTTTAATCATCGGTTCGCCCTGTGCTGTACCCTCAGCGTCAATAGGAATCAGCTGACACACAATGTTATCATCGTAAGCATTAGTGCCCTTATTCTTAATTGTCAACTTGGGACGGAACGTCAAAACAGGCAGTTCGCCTTCTTTCTCTCCAGTTTTTATATTTTCTTCAGTCCAACTCGACAAATCCAAACGCTGTTTTCCTATTTCCCTGAACTTAATCTTGCTGGTAGACGTATAGACTTTATCCTCACCCTTTTCATCAGAGGTGATGTAGTACGAGAACTCACCAACTTTTGTTGACTTGAAAGCAATCGTCAATGTTTCTGTCACACCCTTGGCGACAAAACTCGACGTAGCGCCTACGGCACTCTTACTACCCTCAAGCCAAAGGTAGAACCGATTTTCATTGTTCTCATTTTCTTGAGGACGCGTCCATGTAACCTTGGCTTCCATAGGACGGTGCACCACATAGTCACCCACAAAGCTCATCTTTATGTTACCATATTTATAAGGATCGCTCGTCGACAGTGTCAATTTCGTTCCTTCGATTAGAGCATACAATTTCCATCCTTGATCATCCAAACAGGGTTCCTTCCACGCTGTCTTACCCTGCAGTTGATAGAATGGACGAAGTTCATAGGTGCCGTTAGGCCAATCAGCTCCAAAGGAAACCGTCACTTTACCGTCTTTATTTTCCGTACTCAGCTCCATTTCCCCTTCTACACCCAAATCTTTATAGAGTGTGCCATCCTTATAGGCCTTTAAGGTATATTTGATTTTAGGAGCAGTGATACCTGAATAGCAAAATGATGTAACCATTTTTACATCCGCAAAGTTCGCTGTTGTATTGGCGCGAGTATAAACATTGGGGTTACCTTCACCTATATAGGTCATATTATAGATATAGGGCTCTGACGCAACATCACTACCTGCGGGCTGCTTCAAACCGATGATAGCAACATCTTGCATGGGGTAGCCGTTGCCAGTGCGAAGGCCATCGATACTTTTGGCGTCAGGATTGAGGGTCGCCAACGTGAAATAGCCGTCATCAGAGCCTCCCCACCCCCAATTCAAGTGGAAGAGGCCATTGCCGTCGTAGCCATCAATGACAAACGAGTGACCAGCGCTCTCATTAAAGCCACTATAGAACACCACTCGCTTGGCAACTATCTCGTCGTAGATCATCTTCTCCCACTCTTCATTAGAGAAACCATAACGGTTTGCCTCATTGGCAGTCTTGCTATATCCAAAAGTTTCAACAAAATCCTTCACATGAGCACTACCTGATGAAGCACTGCTGCCATACTGCATCTTAATAGACTGACCGCAGTAGCGCATCAGTTTGGCAACTTCTGCAGAATCGGCATCCGAATAATTCTTCACGCCGTCCTTCTTGGTGTAAGTCAGCTTCAGATGATTTTCCCAGTCGAAGGTCGTAGTCGGCAACGCCTCCATTGGAATGTCTGCATCGCCATCCTTTTTCGGTGATGTGTAGGCAGGCAACGCTTTCATGTCTTTAGGCCACTTGAAATACTGCATCACAATGGCCATCGCTGTGGCGGTACAACCGGTATAACACTGACCTTTGCTGTCCTTAGGACACATTCCATTATACGGTGCATCCTGATTCCACTTGGCTGTAGTCAGTTCGACTTTCTCCGTACCTGGGGCACGATGAGGGGCTGACAAGCTGACACCCTCGCCAAGCGACTTGATCTGGCGGGCATAGCCCTGCAACCATGCGGCAGCATTCGCGGGGAGATTATTCAAATCAAGACGTCCCGTATCCGAATAGCCCAGAATAGACTCGGTACGGTCGTCGGCACTGACAATAACGAATCCTTGGTTGCCATCGGCATTAAACACATAGAACGCACCCTGCGCAAAGGTGTTGGCTGTTGCTGAACGGCGCAGGTCCTTCTGCTGGAACGAACGGCCCTGCAGGAACTGTTGGGCCTTACGGAGTGCTTCCTGTTCAGTCACATTGCCGGCTGTCATCAACTGGCTAACAAAAAGTGAGATAACAACTAGTAGAAAATGCTTCATATCTTTCTGGTTTGACAAATAATCAACTAATAACGCTGCAAAGGTAGTTCTTTTTCGGGGTTCTTCCAAATTTTTTTGGCACGATGTTTGCAACAGATTCAATGTATGACAAGTCAATTTTCACCAAAGGTATCTGAGATCCTCGCCTACTCACATGAGGAAGCTGCACGACTCGCCAGTCGAAGCGTAGGACCCGAGCATTTGCTGTTGGGTATTATGCGAATGAAGGACGGGCCTGTGGTTGACGTATTCCGCCGACTGGACATCAACCTCTCGTCGGTGAAGACCGACCTGGAGTCAAGGGTGCGCGAAGATGAAATCGGACAGCCTATCAACACCAACGAACTGGTATTGAACGAAAAAGCCAGCAATATTCTGAAACTGGCGGTGCTGGAAGCTCGTATCCAGCGCACCACACGGGTTGACGAACAGCACCTGCTGCTCGCCATCCTGCACGACCAAGTAGATAACGGAGCAAAACATGTATTGGAAATGAACAATATGAACTACGAAGATACGCTGACGCTGCTGAGTGTCAAGAACGGCATCGGACTTCCTGACGAGGATTACGAGGAAGAAGAAGCCAACGACCAGCAGGCTGCCAGCAGCAAGAACAGTACGACAACGACGTCGACACAGACGAAACAGAAGTCGAAGACTCCTGTGCTCGATAATTTCTCGACAGACCTGACCCAACAGGCTTTGGATAACAAGCTCGACCCCATCGTAGGACGAGAGCGTGAGATTCAGCGCGTGGTGGAGATTCTCGGCAGAAGGAAGAAGAACAATCCGATTCTGATTGGAGAGCCTGGCGTAGGTAAGAGTGCCATCGTGGAGGGTCTCGCCCAGATGATTGCACACAGGCAATGTTCCCCCATGCTCTTCGGCAAACGGCTCGTAACACTCGATCTGACAGGCGTGGTGGCAGGAACGAAATACCGCGGACAGTTTGAGGAACGCATCCGCCAGCTCATCAAGGAACTGGAGCAGAATCCCGACATCATCGTCTTCATTGACGAGATACACACCCTGATTGGTGCAGGCTCCACACCTGGTTCAATGGATGCTGCAAACATCCTGAAGCCAGCTTTGGCACGAGGCACGATACAATGCATCGGTGCCACGACGCTGGACGAATACCGTAACTCGATTGAGAAGGACGGAGCCTTGGAGCGCCGTTTCCAGAAAGTACTTATTGAACCCACCAATGCAGAAGAGACGCTGCAGATCCTGCATAACATCAAGGACCGCTACGAACAGCACCACCACGTCAGCTACACGGACGATGCCCTGGCGGCATGTGTCAAATTGACAGACCGTTACATCAGCGACCGCCAGCAGCCCGATAAGGCTATCGACGCGATGGATGAGGTGGGCTCTCGCGTACATCTTCAAAATGTCAACCTGCCACCTGAGATTGCTACGCTTGAACAGGATCTGAAAGAGGTCATTGAGAAGAAGCAACTTGCCGTCAAGAACCAGAACTTTGAACTGGCAGCCGGATTCCGCGACCGCCAGACCGTGATAGAGAGTCAGTTGGCGGAAATGAACCGCAAATGGCAGGAAGGAGATATCGACGACCGCCAGACGGTGACGGAAAAGGAGGTACAGGATGTGGTGTCGATGATGACGGGTGTTCCCGTTCAACGTATGGCACAGGAGGAAGGCATCCGACTGAAAGGTATGGCGCAGGAACTGAAACAGCACGTCATTGCTCAGGACAAAGCGATTGAGAAGATGGTGCGTGCCATCCAGCGCAACCGTGTGGGACTGAAAGACCCCAACCACCCCATCGGTGCCTTCATGTTCCTCGGCCCTACGGGAGTCGGCAAGACCTATTTGGCCAAGAAGCTCGCCGAGTTCATGTTTGGCAGCAGCGATGCCCTCATCCGTGTGGATATGAGTGAATATACCGAGTCGTTCAATGTGTCGCGACTGATTGGTGCCCCTCCGGGCTACGTCGGTTATGAGGAAGGCGGTCAGCTGACGGAGCGTGTACGCCGCCACCCCTACTCCATCGTGTTGCTCGACGAGATTGAGAAAGCCCACGGCAACGTCTTCAATCTCCTGCTGCAGGTGCTGGACGAGGGACGACTGACCGATGGCAACGGTCGCTTTGTGGACTTCCGCAATACCGTCATCATCATGACGTCGAATGCCGGTACCCGCCAGCTGAAGGACTTCGGGCGTGGCATAGGCTTCACCAGTGCCGGCAGCAATGGACTGATGCTCGACGAACAGGACAAGGAGCATGCCCGCAGCATTGTTCAGAAGGCACTCTCCAAGCAGTTCTCTCCGGAGTTCCTGAACCGTCTGGACGAAATCATCACCTTCGACCAGCTCGACCTGGATGCCATCAAACAGATTATCGACGTGGAACTGTCAAGTCTCTTCAAGCGCATCAGCGACCTGGGCTATGCCATCGAGTTGAGCGAGGAGGCGAAGCAGTTTGTCGCAGAAAAGGGCTACGACGTGCAGTTCGGTGCCCGTCCCCTGAAGCGCGCCATCCAGACGTATATCGAGGACGGTATCTCGGAGCTCATCGTCAACGGCGACCTGAAGAGCGGCGACACTATATATATAAATAAGGTGGAGAATAAGGAAGAACTGAGTTTCTCACACTAAATAAGAAAAGAACATGACTGCTGCCTGTCCTCAAAAAGAGTGACAGGCAGTTTTGTTTTCGCACACATATAATTTGTATATTCTTGTCATTTTTCGATTGATTTGCATCAATTTGTGACAAAAAGACACTTTTTTCGTATTTTTTTTGATAAAATGTTTGGTAATTCAATTTTTTAGTGTAATTTTGCATCCGAATTTGATCAAGCAATTTAATTTCAATAGTATAATAACCATAAAAAGGAAAAAAAGATTATGAATGCAGCACAAGTTGTTGAGAATTTGAAGCAGCGCTTCCCCAACGAGCCGGAGTACATCCAGGCCGTAAGTCAAGTTCTTCCCACTATCGAAGAAGAGTACAACAAGCATCCTGAGTTTGAGAAGGCCAACCTGATTGAGCGCCTTTGCATCCCCGATCGCGTATGCGAGTTCCGCATCACATGGGTTGACGACCAGGGCAAGGTACAGACCAACATGGGTTATCGTATCCAGCACAACAACGCCATTGGCCCGTACAAAGGCGGTCTCCGTTATCACAAGAGTGTAAACCTGGGTATCCTGAAGTTCCTCGCCTTCGAGCAGACCTTCAAGAACTCTCTGACCACTCTGCCTATGGGTGGTGCCAAGGGTGGTTCCGACTTCTCTCCCCGTGGCAAGAGCGACGCTGAGGTTATGCGTTTCTGCCAGGCATTCATGAACGAACTTTATCGCGTCATCGGTCCTGATGAGGACGTTCCCGCTGGTGACATCGGTGTTGGTGGCCGTGAGGTAGGTTACCTCTTCGGACAGTACAAGAAGCTGACCCATCAGTTCCAGGGCGTGCTGACCGGTAAGGGTATCCCTTTCGGTGGTTCACTGATCCGTCCAGAGGCTACTGGTTACGGTTGTGTATACTTCCTGACCTCTATGCTTGCTACCCGCAACATCGACATCAAGGGCAAGAAGGTACTGATTTCCGGTTCTGGTAACGTTGCTCAGTATGCTACTGAGAAGTGCATCCAGCTCGGTGCTATTCCTATGACACTGTCTGACTCCGACGGTTACATCTACGATCCCGATGGTATCACCCAGGAGAAGCTCGAGTATGTGAAGGAACTGAAGAACGTAGAGCGCGGACGTATCAAGGAGTATGCTGAGGAATATCCCAATGCTGTATATCACGCTGGTGAGCGTCCCTGGCACGAGAAGGCCGACATCGCCCTGCCTTGCGCTACACAGAACGAGATCAACGGTGAGCAGGCTCAGGCTCTCGTAGACAATGGCGTTATCGCTGTTGCTGAGGGTGCTAACATGCCTTCACTGCCCGAGGCTATCAAGATCTTCCAGGATGCCAAGATCCTCTATGCTCCTGGTAAGGCTTCTAACGCCGGTGGTGTATCCGTATCTGGTCTGGAGATGTCACAGAACTCTGAGCGTCTGAGCTGGACGTCTGAGGAAGTTGACAACTACCTGAAGCGCATCATGAACGACATTCACGAGAACTGCGTGAAGTACGGTACACAGGCTGATGGTTACATCAACTATGTGAAAGGTGCTAACGTAGCCGGCTTCATGAAGGTTGCTTCTGCAATGATGAGCCAAGGCATTGTATAAAATACCTGAATATCATAAGTAATATTTATTGATTAGGGGGCAGCCGCGATGGTTGCCCCCTTTTTCTATGGCTGATGCAAGCATCGCTTTGCCCTCACGGCTTCTTCACCTCCGGATGCTGTACAGCCAGGGGCATGTCTTTCTGCGAGAGATAGAACATATAGAGGATGACATCTTTGGTGCCTCGGTTCTCGCCGTGGTGGATGGTGCCGACCATCTCTACGACAGGCTCACCCTCATGCACTACTTTCTCCTTGCCGTCCAGACCGATGATGGTCAGTTCGCCCTGCACCAGTATGCCGTAGTTCATCACAGGATGGTGGTGCCAACCCAGTTTTTGTCCGGCGGGAAACACATACTTCACCGCCACCAGTTCGGGACGTCCCTTGAAATAGTCGGGCAACTCTACCCCATCCCAGCTTTGCGACGTGCGGATCAGCTCTGTACTCTCTACCTTCTGTGCACCATTGTTGTTATCATGTTGTTTACAACAGCAGCAACAGTTCTGGCCGTATGCCACTGTATTAAAGCCGCAAAGGAGGGTGGCGGCAAGCACCCATTTCATCATCTTTTTCATCGTCTTATTGATACTTATAATATGTCTTTATCTTCTTGCTTCATCTAGGTATTCTACATCACTCATTATACTCCAATGCCAGTCCACCTTCGCTGGTTTCCTTGTAGAGCGATGGCAGGTCGTGGCCTGTGCGCTTCATCACCTGCACCACATGGTCGAAGGAAATGCGGTGGTTGCCGTCGGAACTGATGGCGTAGAAGGTGGCATCGACAGCACGTGCGGCAGCAAAGGCATTACGCTCAATGCAGGGAATCTGTACCAGTCCGCAGATGGGGTCGCAGGTCATGCCGAGGTGATGCTCCAATCCCATCTCAGCAGCATATTCTATCTGGTTCGGACTTCCTCCCCATAGCTGGCAAGCTGCTGCAGCGGCCATAGCGCAGGCTACGCCTATCTCACCCTGGCATCCCACTTCCGCTCCGCTGATGCTGCCATTGTGCTTCACCACGTTGCCAAAGAGTCCGGCGGTAGCAAGGGCTCTCAATATGCGCTGCTCAGAGAATTTTAAGTCGTGGTAGAGCTCATAGAGTACAGCAGGCAGAATGCCGCAACTGCCACAGGTAGGTGCCGTCACGATGGTACCTCCACAGGCATTCTCCTCAATGACAGCCAATGCATAGGAATAGAGCATGGCGCTGTAACGAGCGGCTTCATTGTAACCTTGTGCCTTCACATAGTAGGATACAGCCTTGCGCGACAGACCCAACGGACCAGGCAGGGCACCTTCTGCATCGAGGCCTCGTTTCACAGCTTCCTGCATCGTATGGAAGACTTCTTTCAGGAATTCCCAGATTTCCGGACCTTCGCACTGTTCCACATACTCCCAGTAGCCATGCCCCGTCTTGTTGCACCACGCCATGATGTCCTTCATCTTGTTCATCTCATAGAAATCACCGCCTGCTGCGAACATGTCACCCTCAGCCTTGCCCTCCGACAGTGCACCGCCGCCAACGCTATAGACCGTCCAATCGTCGCCTCCGTCAGCTGTGAACTTCATGCCGTTAGGATGGAATGGCAGGAATTCCTTGGGTTGCCAGACGATATTCACAGGAGCAATTTTACTGAGCACATCGATGATGGCAACATCAGTCATGTGACCCTTTCCCGTGGCAGCCAGACTGCCGTAGAGAGTTACTTCGAAGTTCTTCGCCTCGGGATGGCGCTTGGCATAGATTCGTGCCGCATTGTCTGGTCCCATCGTGTGACTGCTCGACGGACCTTTTCCGATTCTGAATAGTTCTCTAAGTGATTTCATATTCTAATTCGTTTTATGCTTTATGTCGATGATAGACCTTGATGGCATCCTGCATAATATCATCATGGTCAAATGCTAGCTGTGGCAAATCTGACAATAGCCACCATGCTGCCTTGGCAGCATCATCCTGACCAGTGACAGCAATAGGTTCGTCGATGATGGCCAGATAAGCAACAGTGATAGTCCTCCCTCTTGGGTCACGGTCAACCTTTGAGTATGCTCCAATCTGAAGAATATCCGACAATTGAAGTCCTGTCTCTTCCTCCAGTTCTCTGATAGCACACTGTTCCGTAGTTTCATCCATATTCATGAAACCACCAGGGAATGCCCAGCAACCTTTGTAAGGGTCAAAGCCTCGCTGGATAAGCAGTACCTTCGGATCTGCCTCCCTCGTTATTACAACACAATCAGCCGTAACAGCCGGTCTCGGATAATTGTAGGTATATGCCATAATCGATAAATTACTTGACGGTTTTCAGCCATATTCTGTATGCAAAGATACGGATAAACGAGAGAAAAGCCAAATATATTTGAGTTTTTCCGAGTGAGATATGTCACAGGGGACATCCCTGAAGTGAACCCAGAAAGTTGGACACAACTTAAAGGTTCAAATGAAACGTAGTTACAGTCTAGAAGAAAAGTTATGCGCAATTGGATTTGTATTCCAAGGAGAGTCTGCTCGTTCTGTCTCTCGTAGATTCCATTTAGGTCATCACATTCTTTACGAATGGTTAGAGAGCTATAAACTCCAAGGTGTTGACGGTCTAAAATCTCCTGGACACAAGAAAAGAAGGTTGTCATATGAAGAAAAATGCAAGATTGTTCGTGAATATAAGGAAAGTAATTTAACTTTGTACCAGCTTTCTGTCAAATACAACATATCCAACTCTACGATAAGTGTTTGGGCTAAGTTGGCTGAGAGGGAAGGATATGAAGCACTGGAATCTCATAAATTCAGGCATTCTAAAACTGGTAAGCGTATGGTTAAGCGACTTCCTAAAGAAGAGTACGAGAAGGAGAATGAGCGCCTTCGCAAGGAGAACGAACGCTTAAGGCTGGAGAATCTCCTGCTAAAAAAAGTGAGAGCCTTAGTCGAGGAAAGAGAAGCCCAAAACAGAGCGATTGGGCGCAAGCCATCGAAGAACTAAGGCGTAATGAGCATGCAGACTTAGATGTCCTGCTGGAGCTCAAGAAGATGGCGCGAAGCACGTTCTATTATCACCTCAAGCATGGCAAGAAAAAAGACAAGTACAAGGAAGTAAAAGATATGATATACCACATATTCCATAAACATAAAGGTCGTTACGGCTATAGGCGTATAACGCTGGAACTCCGTAATGATGGGCGTCTTATCAATCACAAAACGGTCAAGAAACTTATGGATGAGCTTGGACTGAAAAGCGAAGTCAGGAAAGTGAAATACCGCTCCTATAAGGGAGAAGTGGGTAAGACGGCTCCAAATATCATCGACAGGGATTTCACTGCTGAGAGGCCTTACCAGAAGCTTGCTACAAATGTAACTCAGGTGACGATAGAAGGACGTAAGGCTTTCCTCTCACCGATACTTGACATGTATGATGGCGAGATTCTTGCATATTCAATCACAGAGGCGCCAAACTTGGAAATGGTAATCAATATGCTCAATCAGATGTATGAGAACGTAGGCCTCCCTGAAGGCGTCGTATTGCACTCTGATCAGGGTTGGCACTACCAGCATGCAGCCTATCAGAACAGTCTGAAAAAGCATGGTATTATCCAGAGCATGTCTCGTAAGGGCAACTGTTTGGACAACGCCATGATGGAAAACTTCTTTGGTATCATGAAGTCAGAGCTGCTATATCCGGGCAAATACACATCTATGGAAGTCTTCATAAAAGACCTGAAAGAGTACATTGACTATTACAATAATGAGAGAATAAAGCTCAGACTAAAAGGAATGAGCCCAGTACAATACCGGACTCAATTCCAAATGAGCAATAGTGTTTAATCCGTCCAAACTTTGGGGTTCACTTCACCCTGACATACCTGATTTTTTATAATCTATATAATATAACGCAAAAATTCTCTTGCGCACACGCTTGAAAGTTTGAAACCAATGAGAACTGAGATTTTAAATACTTTTGAAACTTCTTAGGCTTGAAACACACCTGTTTTAAGGCTTACTAACAAAAATTTTAAGGCTTACAAATAAATTTTTTAAGGCTTGAAAAAGTGTGACGGAATATTAGGCTATTATTTCACATTTCCTCTATTTTTTGTCTTCTTGTAAGAATACCACAAAAAACACAAAATAACCAATAAACGGGAAGCGGTAAGGATTTAAGTCAAAAAATTAATTGATGGTTTTCCGGCGGTAATTATAAAATCTTAATCATCAGATTCCAATATTTAAAAGTTATTTATTCCTCTTTTGCTTCCGTCACGAAACAGGCTACCAGTCCATAGGTGATAGTGGGACGTATCCATATTTCAGTCAGCATACAGTTTGTGTACTCGTCGGCAATTTCAAAAAACATGATGTCGATGTTGTAAAGGGTGGCTATCAGTATGTCGACAGCACATATCAGCCACAGGTTGCTCTTGGTATAGCTCTTCCAATCCTTACGGGCATAGAAGTAGGTGAGCAGTATGATGAGCAGTACCGAGAGGGTGAAACACATCAAGTGAAGGGGGAAGTTGGCCAATGGTGGTGGAAAGAGAATGTCGCGCAGCAACACCGTCATGCCCACCGACAAGGAGCACCAGTAGTTGAACTGATGGGTGGTGAGATGGCGCGAGTTGAAGAAGTACATTCCAATCATTATCAGACAGGCAATGTAGAAAATATTGAGCACCAGTTCAGGCCATGTCTCGTTCAGTCCGAAGTGCCATACCCCATACAGCATAATACCCACCGAGAGTATAGCTGCCACTGCACATATGGCAATGTCAAAAACCTTGGCATTTTTTTGAATCTTGTCTCCATAGAATCTCATTATTATTTGTTAAAGATACAGTTCCTATCCTTCATAGGCTTTTAACCAGACTGTCACCGACAGACCCGTTTTGCGTTTGAAGGCACTGCTAAAGGTATTATAATTGCGGAAGCCACTCTCCAGGGCCAACTGCTGGGCGGTGAAGGGACGCTTGGAAGCGACAGCCTTGCTATAGATGTTCGTGAAATGCTCGATGCGCAAATCATTGATATAGGCATTGTAGGTCGTGCCCTGACTGGAGAAATACTGGCTGAGATAGAAACGGTTGGTTCCGACAATCTGAGCAAGCTCTTTTTATTTTTGGTTAGTTTAAAATAATTGTCTGACTATTGTCTTCACAGGTTAATAATAACATCACTGTTTTTAGTGTTTGGTTACAAATATAGCCAATTCTACCAAAAACACCAAGCAAAAGATACCCCCTAAGGCAATTCTTGCAGATTTTGAAACAAGTTTTGCTAATTTTGGGAATTAGAGTATAAAAATATCATCTCCCTCTGACAATATTTAAACCCTCACCCCACGAAAAATACACTAAAAAAACGCCAAGTACATCAAACAGATGATGAACTTGGCGGGAAATGTGGCTCGACCTTACTTACGTTACTCCTCGTCAGGAGCAATCAGCTTGTATCCCTTTCCGTGAATGTTGATGATCTCAATCTGCGGGTCGTCCTTCAAATGCTTGCGTAGCTTGGTGATATAGACGTCCATCGAGCGGGCATTGAAGTAATTGTCGTCAATCCAGATGGTCTTCAGCGCGAAGTCACGCTGCAGGATTTCATTGGTATGAGAGCAGAGCAGGGCCAGCAGCTCGTTCTCCTTCGTGGTCAGCTTGGTCTGCTTGTCGTCAATGACGAGTATCTGCTTCTGGGTGTCGAAGGTGAAGCGTCCGATGCGATAGACGGAGCTCTCCTTGTTTTTCTTGCCACGTACACGGCGCAGGATGGCCTCTACACGGAAGACGAGCTCCTCCATGGAGAAGGGCTTGGTGATATAGTCGTCGGCACCAATCTTGAAGCCTTCGAGGATATCCTCCTTCAGCGTCTTGGCGGTCAGGAAGATAATGGGTATCTCGGCATTGGCCTGACGGATTTCCTGAGCCAGTGTGAAGCCGTCTTTCTTCGGCATCATCACGTCGAGCACACAGATGTCAAACTTTGTTTTCAGGAAGGCTTTGTATCCGGCCTCACCATCGGGGCAGAGCTCTGCCATATAGCCTTTGGCTGCAAGATACTCACGCAACAGCATTCCAAGGTTCTCGTCATCTTCGCAAAGAAGAATTTTCAGTTTTTCGTCCATAATCTTATTCGTTTAAGTGTTAATATTATTGTTTTCTTTTTCAATTTTCTTTGATGATGGGCAGTGAGATGGTGAACTTCGTGCCCTTGCCCAGGTCGCTTTCGCACTTGATCTCGCCCTGGTGCAGGTCAACCACTTTCTTCACGTATGCCAATCCGAGACCGAAGCCTTTCACGTCGTGCTTGTTGCCGGTATGCACGCGGTAGAACTTGTCGAAGATCTTCTTGATGTTCTCTTTCTTGATGCCCTGTCCCGTGTCGCGGATGCTCAGCAGCAGTCGGCCGTGGTCGTTCCACGTACGGATGTAGATGTCGAGCGGTTCCTCGGGCTTGCGGTACTTCACGGCATTGTCCATCAGGTTGGTGATGGCATTCTGGAAATGCACCTCATCGACATAGATGGCGGAATCGACGGCCTCGATCTCCGTATAGATCTTACCACCGGTATGCTCCACGCGCAGGGAGAACGTCGAGGCGATGTTCTCGACCATCTCGTTGAGGTCGAGCTCCTTCTTCTTGAATACGACGCTCTTCTTGTCGAACATCGACATCTGCAGTACTTTCTCAACGAGGAAGCGCAACCGCTTCGACTCATCGGCTATCACGCCGCCCAGGTGCTTCGTCATCTGCTCCGACTTCGTCACGCTGTCGTCGTTCATCATCTGTGCCGCCAACGAGATGGAGGCTATCGGCGTCTTCAACTCGTGCGTCATGTTGTTGATGAAGTCGTTCTTGATCTCCGTATAGCGCTTCTGGCGGAATATCACCACGAGGGTGAAGAGGAAGGTGATCAGCAGGACGAAGGTGAATATCAACGACGGAATCATGAAACGGACGGAGGAGAAGATGTAGCTTCCCATCTCCGGGAAGTGGACCCTCAGCACGCCCATTCGCGACTGCGGATCGTTACGGAACAGCAACTGCGTGTAGTTGTACTCCTTACCCTCGTCGCTATAGTCGGAGCAGCGATAGACCTCACGCCCGTCGGTAGTCGATACGGTGAGATGGTAAGGAATGTTGATGCCGTTGTTCTGCAATTCCTGACGGATATCGCCGTCCAGCAAGCGGAAATTGATGCGCTCCTTCAACGGCTTGTCGCTGGCAGTATACAGGATGTTATAGACCACCTCGTCGAGCAACGCCTTCTGATAGACGTAGCGCTGGCGCACAATCTCCTGCATCGTCTTGGTGGCATCAGCCAGCGAGTTCTTGTCCTTTCGCAGGATCATCGCCTTGGGAACAGACGAAGGCTTCATCTCGAAAGTCTTCAGCTGGAAAGAGGAATAGACCGTTCCGTCGTCGGCAGCGACTGCAAACTGGTGGGAGTGACGAATCGAACCGTCAAGGCCATCCACCATGACAGAATCCTCGGTGAAGGCGCGACGCTCCGTGGCGTTGACATCCTTCTCCAAGTAACGCTTCGTCTCGTTCATCTCCAGATTATGCGATGCCTGGTAGAGACTGCGGTACACGCTCTCGTCGAACTGTTCTTTCTTCATCTTCACCATCTCCTCGACATAGGAGAACTGAAGGTAAAGGAGTCCGAGGAACGAGAGTCCCATCACGACGGCTATGGTCCAAATAGTAGACTTCTTCATATCGGAAGCAAAGATACTGCTTTTACCGATATGAAGAAGTCTTTTAGTTAATTATTTCCGTTAATTTTAACGTTATTAACAGAAAAGTCCGTGTTTAGTTTTATATTCTGCTCTTAAAAATGGAAGTTCACATCTACTCCCAACTGGAAAGGATTACCATACTGTACATAGAATTTCTCGCGTCCTGTCGCCTTGCTGGTGAAGGCAAAAGTCTGGTAATCAGCATTTCCGATATTGCGTGTCCATAGGTTGACTTTACAAAAGCCGAAGTCCGCACAGACATGAGCACCAAACAGCACATAGCCGTCGCGCCTGTTCTGGTTTGCCTCATCCCAGTAAAGTCTGCCCTGTCCGTTCATGTTCACCCCGAAGGTGATGCTACGGAAATCGTTACGACCACTGTCAAGACGATAGTCGACTATAGCGGAATAGGTATGGGCGGGAACAAAGGGGACCTTGTTGTCCTTATAGCTGATCATCTCATCACTGCCAGCCTTGACAGCAGTCTCGTACTCCTTGAAGGCGGCATGGGTATAACCATAGCTGGCATTCCACGTCAGACGGTCGTTCAACAGACTGCCTCGCAGGGAAGCCTCCAAACCACAACTGAAGCTCTTACCTGCATTGACCATACGGCGACCGAACCCGTATTCCGCCGTGAAGACGGACAGTTGTTGGTTACGGATCTGCATATAGAAAGCGGAGAGGTCTGCCTGCAGAGCTTGTCCGAAGAGGTTCAGATGAGTACCCACTTCATAGTTCCAGCTCTCCTCGGGCTTGAACTTCACGCCCTCCAACAAGGCGGCATATTCCTCATCAGTATGCTCAACGACCTTGTTGACATCCTGATGCGACTGCATCGCCTCCATCATCACACCCTGGAGATTCTTCTGCACGTCATTCTGGATGATATCACCAAACATCTGCACATTAAAGCCACCCGCGCGATAGCCTTTGGTGACAGTGGCGTAGATATTACTTCCGTTATTGAACTTATAAGTCAGTCCTACCTTCGGCAACAGCTGGTTGAAGGTCGCTTTCTCCTCACGGTCGTACAGGGAGAGGACTGTGGCATTGGCGGCGGAACCCATGATATTGAAATTCAACTTAGAGTCGCCACTGGTCACATAATGGATCTTGGAATGCGTGATGTCATAACGCAGACCGAGTGTCGCTGTCAGGTGATCTGTAATGTCGATATTCGACTCGTGGAAGATACCGAGGTTTGCCTGTGGCGTATGGAAATTACATGGTACGAAGAGGGTCATACCGACCTGTACGCCTCCGGCACGCTCGATGGCGGCGGCAGCGGCAGCCTCTCCCATACGGGCAGCCATGGAGTTAAATATCTGCTGGTAGATCATCCCGCCAATCTGCTTGCTCATCATCTCACTGAAGGCAGTTCCGAAAGTGTTGGGAGCCACTGTCTTCAACCACTGGTAAGAGCCAAAGACACCCGTTGTCCAGTGCCAGATGCTTTTGTTGTTGCTCTTGACGGAGAACTCCTGTGTCAGTACATTACTCAACTGGAACTGGTCGACCACGATAAAGTCGATATCGGAATAGTCGTTGTCCATCAACAAGTTGTCACGCAGGAACTGCCATGACGTATTCGAATGGAGGTCGAATCCCCTACCCTTATACTTGATGCCCAGTCCAATATTCAGCATGTTACGCTTATACATACTCTGTGTGTCCTGGTTGGGTGCGATCATCTCACCTGTCGTCGCATCTAGGGAGTAGTAAGGATAGGCTTTCTGTCTCACATACTGATAATCAGCGATGAAGTCGAAAGACAGACGCTGTGTGGGACGATACATCAGACGCAGGCGTCCACCAGCCTCATTCATATCATCAGCACGCTCATCCGTCAGCGTGTTCCTATAGAAGCCATTGGTACCATCGTAGAAGGCTGCTGCGGAGAAAGCCAGTTTGTCGCTGAGTTTCTGATAATGTGCCACTTCCACATTACGATAGAAATGAGAGCCAATACCCAGGCTGACATCCGTACCCTGATAACTGAACGGGTTACGTGTATACATACGGACCATACCACCCTCTGTATTCAGTCCATACAGGGTACCCTGGGGACCACGCAAGATATCCACGCGGTCCATCTGATACAGATGACTGTTAAACGCCGTCTTGTTCATCAGGGGCATGTCGTCAACATAGAAACCCATAGAGGGACTGTTCACACGGGAGCCGATACCACGCACATAGATGGATGACGTGAAACGGGAGCCGTAGTTAGGCATCACGAAAGAAGGCACGAAGTCAGACACCTCACGAATATCATAAGTACCTAACGAGAACAGATTATCTCCTGAAAACACCGTCGAGCTCAGAGGTTGCTGACGCAGACGGTAGAACTCCTTCGCCTGTGACACCACGACGACTTCGTCAAGGTCATAGACACGGGAAGAGTCGGCAAGCGTAGTCTCTGTCACTGCCGCCATCGGTAGTACTGACCACATCATCAATACCGATACTAAATTTCTTTTCTTCATTATTTTTGATTCTTTATTGTGTGTATAATTTCCTTTGCGATATGCGTCGCCTGTGTGATGCGGTTTGCCATTCCGATACCGTCACGCAGGTTGCCGGCAACGAAAAGACCCTGATACTGCCGCTCAATACTCTCGACCGCCTCCAGACGCATGCCGGTGGTTACGTCATACTGCGGTATCGCCTTGCGATGACGGGATATATGGATAAAATCCGGAACAGCCTCGGCAGGGAATCCCAGCATCGTATGAAGCTCCTCGGTCACCAGTGTCTCTATCTCCTCATCACTCAGATCAAGAATCTCCGGATGCTTGATACCACCGATGAAGAAAGAGAACAACGCTCCCCCTTCGGGGGCACGCTGTGTAAAACAAGCCGACGGGAAGAGGATGCCGAGGACACGCCGGTGCTCTATGGTAGGCACCAGTCCGCCAAAGGCGATATAGTCACCACCAAAGGTGTCGGGCATACCGACATTGACTTCCATGACAGGAGCATAGGTAAGACTGGTGATGGCTGTCAAGCGCTGCTCATCAATGAAAGGCAGCAAAGCTGACAGGTTATAGGCGCCACATGTGGTGACCACATACTGGCTATAGATGACGCAAGAGCCTTCCCGGGTCTGGTATGTCGTCCTCCATCCGTTGTCCACCGGCTCCACCCTTACCATTGAGGCACCCAGTGAGATATGCTCCATCCCGATGGTCTCCGCCTCAGCCGTGGGGATATGACTCAGTCCGCCACGGGCAGAGAACACCTTCTTGGTGGCAAGACGGTCACGCTCCGACTTAGGCTCCTTCATCTTGGCGATGGCGCCACGGATGAAACTTCCATAGTCTTGCTCCAACCGGTATAGCTTCGGAAGGGCATAACGGGTGACCAGGGTATCGGGGTTACCGGCATAGACACCAGAGATGAAGGGATCCACAGCATAGTCCACGAAAGAACGTCCCAACCGGCGACGCGCCAAAGAGCCCACGCTCTCGTCAGGATCTGTCCCTCTCTTACGCCAAGGCTCTCCAAGGATACGCAACTTGTCTGTCCAACGGAACAACGGGGTCGTCAAACCACCTATCGGACTGGCGGGCAAGTCATGGAAGCGATCCCCTTTCCATATCAACCGACGTTTCGACGAGTCCGGGGCTGTCTCTAACACACAGGAGCCCCCTGAGGTGATAGCCAAGTCACTCATCAACTCAGCCACCTCAGGTGTGGAGACGGAACCGGTCGTAGGTCCCGTCTCATAGATATATTTATTAATGTGGTTGGTCTGTATCTGTCCCCCAATACGTGTGTCCTGCTCGACGACATGGACAGGCACCTGACTCCTGCTCAACCAATAAGCAGTCGTCAGCCCCGTCAGCCCGGCGCCAATGACAACAACTTGAGTATCTATAGATGTTACCTCTTGCACTTTCTCTCTTTTTCAGGGTGCAAAGGTACAGCTTTCCGTTATTCTGTGCAATCCTTATTTATAGGGATTTTTCAGGTGTTGACCGTTCCACAATGCGGACAACGCCCTTTTGCGGAAAGGCGGGCGCCACATTGTCCACAAGTATAGCGGCTATGCGCATAATGGACATAACGGTAAACAGCAAAAGCGACATAGGCCACCAGCAGCAGGTAGCCTATATAATACAGGGTTGAGACGCTGAAGACGACATAATCGACGGCACACACACCTGCCAGTCCGCACAGATAGAGAATGGCATCGCCACCCTGCAGATGACGTAACGTATCATCGACGGCTGCCACACCTACTATAATGATTGCCCACACCGATGCGACGAACAGTCCCAGGTGCCAAGGCAAGGCGAAGGGATTCAGCGAAGGGTGATAGTAGAAATGGCGCCACGTCTCAGCACCAAACATCTGGATAGAGGCATAGATGGTTGCCGATGACGCTACCAACAGGCACAGCAATACCGGATAGAAAGAGTCGATATCATTGAAGTGCACGATATACGCATTACGACGGTTTAAGCGGTAGAGTCCGTAGGCAACACAGACGACGACGAGGAAGGCCAGGAATATCAACAAATGAGTATCGGAGAAGAAATCGATAAACTGGGAGATGGGGTCGTCTGGCGACACGGCCTCCAGCATCTCACTCTCACGAATCCATCCCTGCACCAACTGGTCGTGAGCCACCTTCACCCATACAGAATCAATAGAGTCTGTTGGGATGGTCTGGATATCAGCAACCACCAAGCGTTGACCCGAACTGACATAGAGGGTATCGAAGGCCAGTTCACCAGGCGCGTCCGACAAGGGAAGCGACTCCGTATTCACCACGAAGTTATAGTTCTGGGTATAGTGATGGGTCGTAAAGAAAGAGATGGAGTCCAGCTGTTTCTCCGTCAGATCCCAGGCATCAGGGGTCTTTGGACCATGATTGTAACAGGATGCCAACAGACACACCCCCATGATGACCAATATGATATTCCTAATCTGCCGCATACACATTCATTTGACAATTCACACAATCAAAATCCAGACGGAAACGCCTGCCGTCACCCAAACGCAGATAAAGGGGCTCTCGCCATAGGTTTTTCCGTCCACCATGTTTCACACAACCGCCCAGGGCATAGCGGAGACAATGACGGCATTGCATCAACGGTCCGTCGCCACCCTTTAATTCGTAAGCAGAAAGTTCCTGGACACCGTAGAACGCACGAGCCTGCTGGTTGGCGATGTTGTAGAGATAAGGATATGGATAATCCTGGGGACAATTTTGGGATTGGACCCGCGGATTCTTCTCAACCGACCTGTCGTCGCCACCTGCGCCAAACGCCTCGATAAGCTGACGACGGAGTTCGCTCAACACACTGTTGGGTACGAAGTAAGGGAACTCGTCGGGGAAGGTGACCTCGGTACACTCGTATATCGTCCCACCAAGCTTTGACAGCTGTCTTCGGATGTTTTCATGCTGTGGTTTTTGAGCCATCTGACGCTCACATAATACACTGACAACCAGTCCGTTAGCAGAAATACTAAACCCATTAGTTGCAGTCTCCATACGAATAGCAATGGGTATCTTCCGCTCACTACTTTTCCGTCCAAGTAACCGTTCAAACTCCTGATCGTTGTTCCTATACAACGCCAATCCTGCATGCAGATGCTGCGGTATCTGTTGAGGATACAGCCGGTTACCTTCGGCACGATTGACGCGGAATCCTTCCAACTCACGCTCCTGATTGATAAAGCACAAACCGTCACCATTAGCAAAAGAAGCTGTGCCTGCCACATTGAACGAGTCGCGGCGCATCTCCTTGACATATCCCACATACTCCCCCATCGCCTTCGGAGTGTCGGGCGAAAAGATATCGGGCTGACGACCATGCAGGAAATAAGTGGTAAAACCACGATTAAACGTCTTGTTCAGATTGGGGGTAAACGTATAGGTGCAATGCCCTTTGGAGGCACGACAATACGCATCGGCATGACAGGCAATAAAAGCATCAAGCCGTTGACTATATGCTGCTACGACATTCTTCACATAAGAGACATCCTTCAAACGGCCCTCTATCTTAAATGAGGTGGCACCTGCTTCTATCAACGCTTCCAAATGGTCACTCTGATTCATATCCTTCAAGGAAAGGAGGTGTCGCTGATGTTCTATCTCACGGCCATCGGCATCCAACAGGTCGAACTTCATCCGACAGAATTGGGCACAAGAGCCACGATTGGCAGAACGATGGAAACAGTATTCCGAAGCATAACAGAGACCGCTATAACTGACACACAAGGCACCATGAACAAAGACCTCCAACTCGACATCGGGCACCTGACGATGAATCTCGGCAATCTCGTCGACAGACAACTCACGGGCCAGAACAACACGCCGGAAACCGAGACCTGCCAACCACTTCACCTTCTCCGCAGTACGGTTGTCTGTCTGAGTAGAAGCATGTAATGAGAGGTGAGAGGTAAGAGGTGAGAGGTGAGAGGTAAGAGAAAGCACGGCCATATCTTGCACCAAGATGGCATCTACCCCAGCCTCAGCCAGTTGACGTATCAACTGTTCGGTAGCCTCCAACTCGTCATCATAAATAATGGTATTTACTGTGACATATACCTTCACTCCATAGGGATGAGCATAGTCACAGAGTTGTCGGATATCCTCCACACGATTGCCGGCAGCAGCCCGTGCGCCAAACCGCTGGGCCCCTATATAGACAGCGTCTGCACCATGATCGATAGCGGCAATGCCACATTCCAGGTTCTTGGCAGGAGCCAGCAATTCCAATTGCCTCATCTTACTTAATCTGATTGATATCGTAAGGAGTCTCCTGATATACGTAATAGTTAATCCAGTTGCTGTATAACAGGTTAGCATGAGCACGCCAAGTCACAATCGGTCCTTTGGCAGGATCATTGTCGAGGTAGTAGTTCTCTGGAAGATCCACATCATCCCGAATATCCTTATCACGCTTATACTCGTTATCCAAGGTGTTTGGCGCATACTCCAGATGTCCCGTGATGAAGAACTCACGACCGTTACGTGCCATCACGATACTCACACCACAGTCAGGCGACTCTGCGATTAACGTCAGGGCGGGATGTGCGATGATATCCTCGCGATGCAGTTCCGTATGACGACTATGAGGCATCTGGAACACATCATCGAAGCCACGGAAAATGGGGAGTTGCGGTTCCAAAGGTACCTGTGGGAAGATGCCGAACATCTTCTTCTCCAACGGATACTTGGGGATGCCGTAGTGATAATACAGTCCCGCCTGAGCAGCCCAACATATATATAAGGTACTCGTGACGTGCGTACGCGCCCACGAGAAGATATCTCTCATCTCGTCCCAATAGGTTACCTCCTCAAAATCGAGGGTCTCTACAGGGGCTCCCGTGATAATCATACCGTCGTATTTCTCATTACGCATCTGTTCGAAGTCACGGTAAAAGAGCATCATGTGCTCAATAGGGGTATTCTTCGGCGTATGACTGCGCAGTTTCATAAAACTGATCTCCAACTGCAACGGTGTGTTGGAAAGCAGACGAATCAAGTCGGTCTCTGTCGTGATCTTCAACGGCATGAGGTTGAGAATCACTATCTTCAAGGGACGAATATCCTGCATATGAGCACGAGAATCATCCATCACAAAGATGTTCTCTTGCTTTAACAGGTCAATAGCGGGTAGTCTGTCTGGTAATCTTAATGGCATATTCTCAATTTACATCACAGAAAAGACACATGCGGAAACATTGTCATAACCTCCAGCCTCTATGGCTGCCTCACAAAGCCGGTTCGCCGACGCATTCTCCTGCAGAAGCTGTTCCATATTCTCGTCTGGAACCATATCACTCAAACCATCTGAACAAAGCAGATAGGTGTCTCCCGGCAGGAAATCATCAGTAAACTCAAAGAAATCCAGATAGGGAGACTTACAGCCGCCTCCAATACAATTGGTAATGATGTTCGAATGACGTTTCTCACCCTTGAGTGTATTCAACGAATGATCGACCGACAATTGCTTAAGTTTTCCCTGACGGAAACGATACAAACGACTGTCACCACAGTTCATCCAATAATATTTCCCATTATAAAAGACAACTCCGACAAGCGTTGTTCCCATCTCTGCCATATCAGGATTAACATGACCTTTGGACGTAATTATCTGATTAACAGATGAGAGCCATTCCATCATCATCTCATTGAACTCCCCTGCTGAAAGACCTTTGGGAAGGTCATTGATAAAATAATGCAGATTCGTGAGTGTATCGGCACTAGCCACCTCACCCGCATTATGACCGCCCATTCCGTCTGCCACAGCAATCACAAAACGGTCGGTATTCTCTGTCATCAGCTCTGTCTGATAGGCTTCCCCACGAATAAACTTATCGTAAGCAAGCACCATATCCTCATTATTACTTCTTACACATCCCACACGGCTGGCAGCCGTTAAGACTATTCTGCTCATACTAACAATACTTCTCTAAAAAACAATCTCTTTCCGTTTCCTCAACTCACACTCACTTGCAGATTGATATTCGCAAGGGCTACGATATCCCCACTCTTGAGCGACATCGGAATATCAGGCAGCATGTCACGGTCGTTGAGTTTCGTTCCGTTGGAAGAGTGTTTGTCAATGATACACCACCCTGTGTCTGGTTTATAGATTAATTGGGCATGGACACTCGACACATACATGTTCCCATCGAACAACTGCTGATAGGGTCCCTGTTTGCGACCAATGATAGCACCATTAATACCCACAATACGTATATTCAGCGACGGATTGTACAACATCAGTGTAGGAATACCCTTGATTTGGACATCGGCAGTCGGCACATTCTGGTTACGCTCTCTGGCTGTAGCGAATGTCTGACTGATATCCGCTGCAGTGGCATGAGAACTCTGCTGACCCGACTGCTGCTCATCAGGACCTGCCATCATACCACCACAATACGTGCAGCGACGACCTGTCCCCACACGACCGCAATTGGTACAGTATTGCAACTCCTGTCCACACTGATCACAAAAATGTGACTGTTCTTCTATCTCTTCTTTACAACTTGGACATATTATCATAACTCATCCTTTATATCTTCCGGCATAATCATCTGATAAGTCTCCTGTGTCACTTCCTCAGGCGGCATTCCACTTACGCGGACAGACAATTGCTGGATTGTCTCATCAAGCATATTACGCATCTCACGGGCATTACCGAACGAATCGCTCTTGTTGACCACCTTACGGCAAATCAAATCCATAAGCTTAAACTCTGCGGCAGGCGACAACGTGTAGTTGTCCTTCGAAGCCATCTTCTTGTAGATGGCAAGCAGCTCGTCTTCGTTATAGTCTTCAATATGCATCTTATGGGTGAAACGGCTGGCAAGACCCGGGTTGACGTTCATAAACGTTTCCATTTCGTCCTTATAGCCTGCGGCAATGACCACAAACTTACCGCGATCATCCTCCATGCGTTTCATCAAGGTGTCAATAGCCTCCTTACCATACTGGTCGTTCTCGGAGGAAAGGGTGTAGGCCTCGTCTATAAACAGAATACCGCCCATCGCCTTGTCACAGATGTTATTGACTATCTTCGGAGTCTCACCCATATACTTACCTACCAATGTCGCACGACTGGCCTCAATCACACGACTTGTAGGCAGAATCTCCATACTCTGCAGAATCTCACCCATCTTACGGGCTATTGAGGTCTTACCCGTGCCAGGATTACCTGTCAGCACAAAGTTCATAGCCATCTGCTGTACCTTACCGGCACCCATAGCAGCACGTTGCTTCATGAACATGCTCTGTACAGCAAGACGACGAATCATGTTCTTGACAGAACGCATACCGATAAACTCGTCGAGTTCGTTGAGTACCTCGTCCAACGGACGAACCTTCTCGCTCTGAGGAACGGCAAGGTCGGCCTCGGTAATACGGTACATATCCTCATCCTTGAAGTCGGGATTGTTCACCTCTGCCATCAGGCGCTGACTCTGCTTCTCAACAGCAGCATCGAAGATACGTCTGGCATCACGGGCATTTCCGAAATTCTTGTCACGACGGAGATACAACTGCTCGAACTGACGATGTACGGCCTCACGGGTATTGTCATCCACGGTGAAGTTCTTGCCTTTGGCAAGGTTGACGAAGATCTGTGTCAGTTCATCTGGTGTGTAGTCGTCGAAATGTATCGTCTGCGTGAAACGACTCTTCAGTCCTGGGTTCGAATCGATAAAGTCATGCATCTGATCAGTATAGCCGGCAACGATACAAATGAACTTACCACGGTCGTCCTCCAGTCGTTTCAACAAGGTATCGATAGCCTCACCGCCAAAGGAGTCGTTATCTCCCGACTTCAGGGTATAAGCCTCATCGATGAATAGCACACCTCCCATCGCCGAATCAATCAACTGATTGGTCTTGATGGCGGTCTGACCAGAATAACCGGAAACCAGCTTACTCCTATCCGCCTCTACCAGCTGACCTCGAGAAAGAATACCTAAGCTGCGGAACACATCTGCCATGATACGGGCGACTGTTGTCTTACCTGTACCAGGATTACCTGTAAAGACATAATGCTTGCCTTGGAAAGTATTGTTCTGACCACGACGTATCTGCAGGTTAAGGAATGCGGCAAGATTGGAAATCTCCTGTTTGACAGCAGCAAGACCAACCATACCGTTCAGCTTCTGCAGACACTCTGTATAGTCGACAGCCTTCGGTGCCTCGTATGGGATATCCTCCGTAGTGATGGTCATCAGTTCCTCATCCGACAGAGCGGAGATATCACCATGCTGCATACGCTCGGCTTGCTTGGCACAAATCTTGTCAAACAACTGACGCATGGTACGTCCGTTGGCAAAGTCCTTGTCACGAGAGTCATATAACTCCGTAATCATCTTACGGGTTAATTCCTCTGCCTCCGGGGCAAAGATATACTTCTTTGACTTTGCAAAGACTTGCATAATCTGATACAACTCATCAGGATTATAGTCTTCGATATTCAGGAAATAGCTGAAACGACTGCGCACACCCGGATTAATGCGGAAGAGGTTCTCCATCTCTGTACGGTAGCCCGCAGCAATGACCACAAACTTACCACGATCGTCCTCCATGCGCTTCATCAACTGTTCCAGTGCCTGAGCACCTTGGTTGTCACGATCACCGCCCTGGCTGACTGGTGCTAAGGTATAAGCCTCATCGACGAAGAGGATGCCGCCCATAGCCTTGTCACACAAACGATCAACGACCTTCGGTGTCTCACCTTGATAAGGACTCACCATCTTCGCACGATCACATTCCACCACATGACCGCTGTCAAGGTAACCAATCGCCTCCAATATCTCGCCCAGTTTACGGGCTATCGTTGTCTTACCCGTACCGGGATTACCTGTCAGCACAATATGGATACCAGCCTTTTGCTGTTCACCGAGTCCACGTTCTGCACGTTGCACACTGTTCTGAACGCTATAGGCTATCTCACGAACGGCCTTCTTCACAGCATCCATTCCAATATACTGGTTGAGATCACTCAGGATATCATCCAACGTACGCTCCTCTGGTACATAACCACGAATATCCCCCTCCTCTATCATGGTGGCATCAGCACCACGACTGATAAATGAGGTGAAGATATCCTCAGCTGTCTTTACCGCCAGATGACGATAGCCAAAGGTGTCATCCTTAATCTTCAACTGATACTGGAAATAACGTTCCAGCTTACGTTCTGCCTCTGGTGTATAGGCATTTATGCCATACTTCGTCCGCAATTCCTGTTTACATACCTCACACAGTTCGGTGTATCCAGGAGTCGGTAGACGGAAAATATACTTAAAACGGTTCTGAGCCGCTGGGTTATTGACTAAGAAGTCATCCAAACCCTTCGGCAGACCAGAGATAATCACAATAGGATTATCATTCCACTTATCCATCTCGACAAACAGTTTATCGAGCGGATTAACCTGGTTAGAGTACCTGTCTGGCAATAGTTTCTGCACGTTATCGAAGAAAAGGATACCATCCTTTGCCTTCTGGATATTGTCATCCCACTTATCAACAAAACGCTGATAGTCAACAGCGTCAACCATCGTCAACTTGGGCTTCTCTATAATCTTGTGCTGATAAAAATAATCCTTGATAACTTCAGAAAGTGCAGTCTTACCAGTTCCCGTCTCACCTATGATAATCGCATTCACACTCAAACGCACTTTCATCACATCTTTGCGCGAATGTAAATAGGTATAGGTATCAACTACCGTCTTGAGTTGCTTCTTGACATCATCAAGGCCTACCAACTGGTCGAGCACATTCTGTGAGATAAGTGGTTTTCCACACCACTTACAGAACTTCGCTATCGAACGGTTTTCTTTATGACAATGCTCACATACCATACTATTCTACGTCCTTTTGTATTTGTTTGACTACTGCCGACGGATTTAATCTCCAGTCGTTCGTATTGGGATTACCCACATTCAACAACTTTGGGCTGAATATAATCATTTCCAGTAATAAGATTCCTACCAATGCTGACCACAGGATGTAATGCAGGACAGATTCTCCACTTAATGAGCGAACCTGATTGGTCACATCATCAAGTATGCCAAAATTGGAACCCTTAAACTTGAATTTCTTTTCTTTAAATGTATAATATAATGGCTCTATCAAAGTTGACTTGATATCATCATCAACCAGTCCTGATTCCAACAGGTTCTCACTATTAGTATCAGAACGGAAATCAGTGAAATGACAAATGGCCACATATATTGCCGTAAGGATGAGAACTGTCGGAATAAACATACTGGGAGACGATCCGTTGACATATCGCAAGATGATGACAGGGATATAAGATGACAAGACTCCCAACAGTCCCCACAGACATGAGAAAACAAACCCATAACCTTTAAAGAAGGCACGTGTACCTATTATTATTGCAGACATACCTCCGAGTGGCAAGACAATTGACAAACCAGCATGCTCAAGCAGGTATTCACGACCACTAATGCCGAAGAGCAACAGGAACAATGCCCATACACCACATAGTGAATAGAAGACGATTCGCCAGTTTTTCTCCTTGCTTTTCGCCCGATAGTACATCTTCCGTACTTCTGCATATTTCTCCGCAGTCTCTTGCTTGGCAGTACCGAAACGTTTAAAATGCGACTGGTTAGGATCTATCTCACCCAGTTTCAGTATCCAGTTCTCCAAACAATGCTCATAAGAATACTGTTCACTGAAGTCCTTGTCTGGGTCTTCATGGTAGAAGACTGACAGCCACTGACTCAGGGCACCACGCTTCATCTCCTTAACCATTTCCTCTTGATGACCGATCTTATCGACAGTCAATCCCTCGACTAATTCCATGCCATCGTCCAACAGATAGGTCGGACGGGCACCGAGAATACGACAGAAACGGTAGGCGGCTGTCCGTAAATCATAAGCACCCAGACGCTCTGTATTCTCCTCACTTTTCATATCGAAACAAGCACGTGCCTGGTTCAACTGCTCTACCCATCCGTGTAACTGGGCAAAGTAAGCAAAGCGACCATTGGGATCTGAGAATTCCGTGATACACTGATTAAACTCTTTCTCTGGAAGATGTTGCCATTCCTTCATCTGCTGAGCCAGCAACACGCCCACACGATAGGGCGTATCAGCATCACGCAAATCAAAGGCGGCATCACGGTCTAAGTTATACAATACCTTATATCCCAAAGAACGAGACGGCTTTTGCCCCTGCGTCATGATACGCAAAGACTCACAGGCCATTCTGTCTTCATGGCTATACATCCATGACAACAACCTGCCGTCGCTTAATGAGAGCCATGCGTCATCAGAACATTCCTCATATCCAAAGGCATGGATAATCTCATTTAAGGTAGAAGAAGCATATTGAGGCAAGAAGGGGATTTCCTTGTCTATCTCATACGCCATACGCAGAATAGCAATACGACTATCGAAGTTCTTTTCTGAGAAATAGCCGCGTATCCTGTTAATATTTGCCTTGGAATGTGATTCCAGATACAAATAAAGGGTATCGTTAGGATTTCTCAGGGCTATCGCATATTCTTCCTGATAACTGAGAAGCGAGATTCCCACACTGTGCAGATCGTCGCAATTGTTTCCGTGAAGATCCTTGTATGGATAAGTAGGCTCCATCACATACACGGCAGCCATCAGTCCCGCATGTTGGTCTACGGGATAACGGTTAACGACGATATCCTTGACTGCGGAACTGAGCTTCACATTTCCACATTGTTCCAACCAACCGGCAATTCTACCATTATACAGATAACTGATAGCCAAACGCTCATTGTCAAGCAACAGGGGTATCAGTTCATGAACATTGTCAGCAACCAAGTTCTTCTCAGGATCGACAATAAAACTGCGATACTTCAAAATGGGCGACGAGATATCAACCTCGACATCCTCGCCTAGGAACCAGCGCTCTACCTGTTCATATTTCCAACGGTTCTGGGGATTGACAGCCGTCAGTCCCTGAATCAGCATCTTGACACGATCCGGCAACTCATTGATACGGGGAAGACGTCCCTCATTTTTCTTACGCATCATGACACGCTCGTTCTGACTCAACGGATTCTCACCCAGCCAGAGTGTCATCAATGTAATACCTAATGAGTAGAAATCAACTGACGGAGTAATCTCAACCTCACCGTCAATCACGTCGTTATACATCTCTGGAGCTGCAAATACCGGGGTACGAGCCTGGGTCGTCCTATGAACACGCTCGTCATTTTCCAAGACACTGGAAATACCAAAGTCGCCAAGCACAATCTCCTGATGCTTCTCATCACGAAAGAAGAAATTGGCTGGCTTGATATCTTTATGGATGATATTGCTGTTGTGGCAATAGGCAAGAGCCGCAGCAGCCTGCAATGTAATACGGCGGAACTGGTTGAAGTCGCCATCCAGATCATACTCCTTAAGCGTACCACCCCGCAAATACTCCATTAACTCATAGTCACGACTCTTTCCGTCTACGTATGTCTTACCATAGTCGAATAGCTTGACTATCGTTTCCATACCAAAACTTTGGATGATACGCAACAATGTCTTCTTAATAGAGAAATTGGGATAATAGATTTTCAACACCATCTGTTTCCGGTCGCATTCCACCAAAAACACCTGCGCCTCACCGGAATTATCGCTGAGGCACTTAATACAATGGTATACTTTTCCTTTTATCAGAAAATCATTAGTGGGATCCGACTTGGTAGGCTGTGCGGTTCCCGGACGGAATGTCTTATCGCCCGAAGCACCGCCTTGAGGAGTCACTCTAATGGTCGAACTATTGTTCCTTACAGTCTTTATGGTTTGATCCATTTATTTGTCGTCTTTAATTTCTGCTGTACTATTCTTTCCTAACACCACCCATTTACCGCCGAGGTGAGGCTTTGCACAACCGCAGGGACTACTGTGAAGTGCATGTTTATAATTGCATACCCAAGCAAGACGCACACCCATCGGTTTACTTGCCATAGCATAGTTGCGGGCTTGCACTGGTGAAGATGTCGGAGGCACTGCCAACTTATCAAGGATGGCAGACAACTGTTTGATCTTCTCCGTCTTCTGCTCTTCCAGTTCTTCCTTTGTCATACGCTTAGTCTCGACTTTAGGAATAACAGGATTCTCAACGCCAGCATCCTTTGCCAATAACGATAACATACGTTCACGCAATTTCATGTTCATCTGCTCACGGACGATGTCACGTTCGGAGTTATAAGGCAAAGAACCCTCCAGTCGGGAATATTCCTGAACAACATCCAAAAGTTCCTTGTAATCCGGATTCTTCTGAAGTTCCTTCACCAACTCCTTGGCCTCTGCCGTCAAAGCCGTTCCACATTGCTTGCAAAAGGCGAAATCGTTCATTGCATGACAAGTAGGACATACTAATCCGCCACGAGGACTTCCGCATTCCGGACAATATGCCTCATTACCCGTCAGTTTCGCTCCACAATAGGAACAGACATCTTTACGGATATAATGATGACAAACCTCACAAAAATCGGCATCAGGATCTATTTCTGAAGAGCAATAGGGACAGGTCGCCTTGCTAATGGGTTGACCGCACTGGGCACAGAACATGGCCTCAGGATCATTAACAGCCCCACAAAAAGGACACACTTTTCCGCCAGCCTGCTGTTGTTGCTGCAGTTGTTGCATTTCGGGCTGTCGTACTTCTTCCTCGCGTATAAGCTCTTTCTCACGAACAAATTGTTGAGGACGTAAGGTCCTCTGTGTTCTCTCAGTATTTACAGTATTATCACTTGTCATTTTTTAGGATAGTGCTAAGTTAGTTGCAAAGATAAACAAAATATTTTTAATCAAACAAAAAACCGCCGTAAATTTTATTTACGACGGCATTTTTTCGCTGTTTTTCGCCTTTTTACCATAACGACAGACGATTTTCCTTAGGAATAAACATCTTATCGCCTTCCTTAATACCAAATGCATCATACCACATATCGACATGAGGCAAAGCTCCGTTAACACGCCAACGACCCAATGAATGGGGGTCACTCTTAGTGCGATTACGCATCTCCGCCTCCGTAATATTACCAGCCCAAACCCCAGCGTATGCCAAGAAGAAACGCTGATCAGCCGTCAGACCATCGATGACAGGCAATGGATGGAATTTGGTAGCGTTCTTGTAAGCGGTATATGCCACCTGCAGGCCTCCATGATCAGCAAGATTCTCACCCAATGTCAAGCGACCGTTTGCATTCAAGTCTGGTAGTACTTTGATCTTTGAGAAGAAATCGGCATATTTATCTGTACGTTCTGTAAAGTTTTTTCCATCAGATTCCGTCCACCAGTCATGCATATTTCCATCCTTGTCAAAACGACGGCCCTGATCGTCAAATCCATGGGTCATCTCATGTCCGATAACCACGCCAATAGCACCATAGTTAAAGGCATCGTCAGCATTGGGATCAAAGAAAGGAACTTGCAGTATTCCTGCAGGGAAGCATATTTCATTGGTTGTCGGATTATAATAGGCATTAACCGTCTGAGGAGTCATATGCCAATCATCACGATCGACAGGTTTTCCAGCAGTATGTTCGATACGCCATTTGGTCCAGAACCGACTACACTCCTGCATATTCTCATAGTAAGATTTTTTCATGTCAATTTTCAAGTCTGACATATCAGTCCACCTGTCCGGATAACCAATCTTCACATAGAAAGTATTCAATTTCAACAAGGCATTCACCTTTGTGGAATCGTTCATCCATTCCTGAGCTGCAATACGCTCGCCAAGGGCAATACGAAGGTTTTCTACCAAGGTCTTCATACGTTCCTTGGAAGAAGCCGGGAAGTATTTCTCCACATAGATCTTACCCAGGGCCTCACCCATCACACCTTGTACCTGATTCGTAGCGCGTCGCCATAGAGGATGATCCTCTTTTCTTCCAGATATTACCTTACCGAAGAAATCAAAATTTGCTGCACGCGCCTCATCATTCAGATAAGCAGCTGAAGAAGTGATAATTCCCCATTCCATATAGTCTCGGTACTCTGCAGGAGTGATTGTCGCAAACAACCGGTCGGCACCTGCCATGAAGTCTGGCTGTCCGACGATCATCTCCTGAATATACTGACTGGCGATACCCTTTGCATTCATTTGCTTCTCCAACTGGAAATGAGGATATTTGACATCAAATTCCTGAAGTGTCATTTTATTATAGTTAGCAATGGGATCACGCAGTTCTGTACGCGACTTAGACACTTTTGCCAACGCGAGTTCCACCTTGAAGATATTTTTCATCTTCTTCTCGGCAGCAACCTTTTTAAAGCCAAAAAGTTGGAACATACGGACGATGTGTGCCTTATAACTCTCACGAATCTTTGTAGTAGCCTCATCAGTCTCCAGATAATAGTCTTTCTGTCCCAGTGTCAATCCTCCTTGACTGATACTCAGGATATTCTGCGTGGCGTTCTTCTCGTCTGCACCCATATAGGCATGGAAAAACTCCATATCACCATAAGGCATCATTTCCAACTGGATGTCAAAAAGCTGGGCAACAGTCTTCGCTTTCTCCATCTTCCCAATCAATCCCATCACAGGAGCCAGTCCGTCACTTTCCCGACGAGCCGAGTCCATAGCAAGTTTATACAGGTCGCTCAATTTTTGCTCCACACTACCCTGCGGATAAGTGTTCTCCTGCAATTCCTTCAGAATCCCATTAATACGCTTATTGTTATCTTCTGCCAAGCGGTCAAAACTACCATAGCGCGAATAGGCGGCTGGCAGCGGATTCTTTCTCATCCATCCACCACAGGCATATTCATAGAAATCATCTCCAGGCTTTACCTGTTGATTGAGGTCTGTCAAGTCGATTCCCGACTTCAGCGTCGATTGCGCCATAGACGCAACAGACATAGATGATAATACCATCATCATGAATACTCCTTTAATTTTCATTGTTCTTATTTATGTTAGTTGTTCTAATTCTTCCGATAGTTTCTCCCATCGTTCCACTTCCTCATCAAGGGCTTTCTTGACTGTAGTGTATTCCGTGACGAATTCCATATTAGAGGCATTAACAGGATCCATCAACAACTGGTCGAGTTCTTTCAGGCGACGTTCCATGTCACTGATTTTGCGTTCCGATTCTTCCACAGCGCGTTCTGCCTTACGAAGTTTCTTCTGTTGTTCCTTGTGTTCAACATAGTTGTTATTACCCTGGGAGGGCTGAGGACTTTGAGATGTCCGAGAAACCGGCATACTCTGAAGTTCAGACAGTTCACTGATTTGTTTCGACTGCAGAAAGTCATAGATACCTCCCAAATGCTCTCGTACTCTACCGCCTCCGAACTCATAAACCTTCGTAACCAGGCCATCTAAGAATTCACGGTCGTGACTGACAATGATGGCCGTACCATCAAAAGCCTTGATGGCTTCTTTCAACACATCTTTCGATGGCATGTCAAGATGGTTGGTTGGCTCATCAAGAATCAACAGGTTAACGGGCTCTAATAACAGACGTATCATGGCAAGACGGCTACGTTCGCCACCACTAAGCACTTTCACTTTCTTATCGGAAGCCTCCCCGCCAAACATGAAAGCACCTAATATATCATTGATCCTCTGTCGAATCTCTCCTTTTGCCACATGATCAATTGTCTGGAATACTGTCAGTGACTCATCCAACAGCTGTGCCTGGTTTTGAGCAAAATAGCCAATCTGAACATTATGTCCAATCTTCAAGTTTCCATCATAGGGGATCTCTCCCATGATACATTTCACAAGGGTGGATTTACCTTCTCCGTTCTTACCTACGAAAGCGACCTTCTCACCTCGTTTGATAGTCATATTCACCCGAGAAAACACCGTATGTTCACCGTATTTTTTCCCTACCTCCTCACAGATAACCGGATAGTCTCCACTACGCAGACAGGGCGGAAATTTCAAGTGCATGGCAGCATTATCCACCTCATCGACTTCAATGGGTATGATTTTCTCCAACTGCTTGATTTTCTGCTGCACCTGCACCGCCTTTGTAGCCTTATAGCGGAAGCGTTCGATGAAGTCCTTCATGTCAGCGACTTCCTTCTGTTGGTTCTCATAGGCTCGCAACTGCTGTTCGCGACGTTCCTTACGAAGGATGACATATTCGTTATACTTCACCTTATAGTCTATCACCTGTCCACAGGATATCTCTAATGTCCTATTCGACACATTATTGATGAACGCACGGTCGTGACTGACCAGTACGACAGCCTTGGCGCTCTGTGCCAAAAACTGTTCCAACCACTGTATCGATTCAATATCCAGATGATTGGTAGGCTCGTCGAGCAATAACACATCAGGTTTCTGTAAAAGGATCTTCGCCAGTTCAATACGCATACGCCATCCACCAGAAAACTCACTGGTAGGGCGTTCAAAATCCGTACGGACAAAACCCAGTCCCATTAATGTCCGCTCAATTTCCGCCTCATAGTTTTCAGCCCCCATCATCATATAGCGCTCATGTTCCTGGGTAAAGTGTTCTACCAATGCAAGATAGTCTGCACTCTCATAATCTGTACGCTCTGCCAGTTCTTGATTCATGCGGTCGATAGACTCTTTCATCTCACGCATATGCGAGAAAGCCTTCTGTGTCTCTTCCCGTACACTAGTATCATCTTGAAGTTTCATCACCTGTGGCAGATAACCGATTGTTGTATCGTTGGGAATACTCACCACGCCACTGGTCGGCTGCTGCAAACCACACAATATTTTCAATAAGGTAGACTTCCCTGCCCCATTCTTACCCACCAAGGCAATACGGTCATGGTCGTTCACCACGAAACTTGCCTTGGTGAACAACGGTTTAGCACTGAATTCTACACTTAGTCCTTCTACGGAAATCATATTCTATCTTATATCGGAATGCAAAGTTAGTATATTTCCGCATGAATGCAAAATAAATTAATAATTATTAGATAGAACCAGAAGCCGTTCTCAAATATTCTTCGTACTTTTGTAGCGTTATGGAACAGATTAGGATTTTTACGAAACTGATATCCAGCGAACTCCACCTGCCTGAGCATGGTGTGGAAAACACGCTGAAGCTATTGGACGAGGGATGCACCATTCCCTTCATCTCCCGTTACCGCAAGGAGCGGACGGGTGGTCTCGACGACATACAGATTGCCGCTATCAGCGACCGTTTGGAACGTCTTCAGGAAATAGCCAAACGAAAGGAGACAATTGTCAAAACGATTACAGAACAGGAAAAGATGACTGCTGATCTGCAGAAACGCATCGATGACTGTTGGGAGGCAACAGTACTGGAAGACATCTACCTGCCATACAAACCCAAACGGCATACCCGTGCCCAACTAGCTCGCGAACAAGGACTAGAGCCATTAGCCCAACTGCTAATGCTCCAGCGGGAGCCTCATCCCGAGCAAGCCGCCATGCGTTTTGTCGTAGGCGGTGTCTCCGATGTTGCCTCAGCTTTGAAGGGTGCTCAGGACATCATCGCCGAACAGATTAGCGAGGAGGAAGGCTCCCGTAACCAGATCCGTGCTGCCTTCCGCCGCGAGGCATTCATCGTATCTAAAGTTGTCAAAGCTAAGAAAGATACTGACGAGGCAGCAAAGTATTCAGACTATTTCGACTGGGAGGAGCCCCTAAAGCGTTGCTCATCACATCGACTGCTGGCCATGCGTCGGGGTGAGAGCGAAGGTTTCCTTCGCATCAGTATCACGATTGATGACGAGGAGGCAATCCGTCGCATGCAACATCATTATGTTCATGGAACCGGTGCCTGTCAACGCCTAGTTGCCGAAGCTGTGGAAGATGGTTACAAGCGTCTGCTCCGCCCTGCCATTGAGACGGAGTTTTCCAATATCAGTAAGGAGAAAGCCGATGAGGAGGCGATTAATGTTTTCACAGAAAACCTACGCCAACTACTGCTCGGCGCTCCTTTAGGACAGAAACGGGTGATGGGCATTGACCCTGGTTTCCGAACGGGTTGTAAGGTCGTTTGTCTTGACGCACAGGGTAACCTGCTGCACCATGAGGCCATCTTCCCCCATCCCCCTGTCAACCATCGTATGCAGGCCACTGTTCATGTCCAACAGATGCTGGAGCAATATCATATTGAAGCAATTGCCATAGGAAATGGTACTGCCAGCCGTGAGACCAAGGAGTTTGTGGAAGACTGTCTTTCCAGCGAAACAGGAAAGCAGGGAAAGCCCCAAGTCTTCGTCGTCAGCGAAGATGGTGCCTCCGTGTATAGTGCCTCCAAAGTGGCTCGTGACGAATTCCCCGATGAAGATGTCACCGTACGTGGTGCCGTCAGCATTGGTCGTCGTCTAATGGACCCATTGGCAGAACTGGTGAAGATTGATCCTAAGAGTATCGGCGTAGGACAATACCAACATGACGTGGATCAGACGAAGCTCAAGCATTCACTTGATCAGACGGTAGAGAGTTGTGTGAATCTCGTAGGTGTCAACCTCAACACAGCATCACAACACCTGCTCATGTATGTCAGTGGACTGGGGCCTACCCTGGCAAAGAACATCATAGACTACCGGAAGGAAAATGGAGCATTCACCAGTCGTACCCAACTGAAGAAGGTGCCACGCCTCGGGCCTGCCGCCTATCAGCAGTGTGCCGGTTTCCTACGAATCCCACATGCCAAGAATCCACTTGATAATAGCGCTGTCCATCCTGAGAGTTACGGCATCGTGGAACAGATGGCAAAAGACTGCCAGTGTACGATAGAGGAACTGATTAACAATAAAGAGAAACGCGGGCAGATTGATATCCAACGCTATGTCACCGACTCCATTGGAATCCCCACCCTCACCGACATTATGAAGGAGCTGGATAAACCCGGTCGTGACCCCCGTGAACAAATTGAGGAGTTTGAGTTCGACTCGAGTATCCAGACCGTTGAAGACTTACAAGAAGGGATGGAACTTCCTGGTATTGTGACAAACATTACCAACTTCGGTGCTTTCGTGGATATCGGCGTTCATCAGGATGGTCTTGTACACATCTCCCAACTTGCCGACAAATACGTCAGCGACCCCACGAAGGTGGTTCACCTTCATCAGCATGTCAAAGTAAGGGTTATCGGCATTGACCTCCGCAGAAACCGTATCTCTCTCAGTATGAAGGGGATGAGAAAGTAAGTGTCGTCCCCTCACCGCCAACCTCTAATATAACGACACTTCCTACCAGCATCGGGAAGTTGCGCAGATGGGCATGCCCCACAGGGAAATCATAACATACGGGAATAGGATATTTCCGCAGGTATTCATGGAACATATAGTACATGTCTGGAAAAGTATTAGGCACTCGTTTATAATTGGTAAACTGGCCGATGATAATACCCTTGACATGTGACATCAGACCACGTACCTCAATGTTATGCAACATGCGGTCGACTTTGGTCATCCCCTCTCCCGTATCTTCCAGAAAGAGAATGATGTCTGGCAGGTTCAGGGGATCATAGACTGAGCCTGCCAATCCATGCAGTACCGACATATTACCACCTACAAGGATACCTTTTGCCTTACCAGACTGATCCAACGAGTGATGCGGAATGCGGTATACGGGCAAGTCGCCCATCATCATACGGCGCAGAGCCTGACTGACGGTATCATTCCCTTCATAGGTATTGATGGCATGACACATCGAGCCATGAATGCCAATATTACCGGCGGAAGCCTCTGCAGAGAGCAAGGCGGTGATATCACTGAAACCGATAAGCAGTTTGGGATATCGTTTGAAGACCTTCGGTGACAGGCCACACAACAGATGAACAGCACCGTCACCGCCACGGGAACACATAATCGCCTTCACGCTCGGTTCGGTTAAAGCCCACAACAAGTCGGCCCTACGCTCTTCGATGGTTCCGGCAAAGCCACGGTAATCCTTTAGTGCATGACGCCCTACCACCGTATGGAACCCCCATCGTTCCAAAGTACGGATACCACCACCGATTGTAGCCGTATCGGTGGCACTTGACGGAGAGATGATGGCAATAGTATCCCCCTCATGCAGGAACTGCGCAGAGACAGGCAGTCCCATCAAGATGAATATGACAACCAGGATTTGTTTCACGGATTCAAAGGTACAAAAAAAATCGCTAACCCAAAAGGGAAAGCGACTTTTTCTTCATTCCGTATCGGATAGATTTACTTCACTTTGAGCTTCGCTCGAACTTGCTCTCGCTCGGAAGAATTCAAACACGTTCGATTCTTCTCTTACTTATCCGCAACTTTTGCAACGATAGCCTTGAAGGCTTCAGGGTTATTCACTGCGAGGTCGGCGAGCACCTTACGGTTAATCTCAATACCAGCCTTGGCGAGTTTACCCATCAGGACAGAATAGCTCATACCCTCCAGACGTGCGGCAGCGTTGATACGCTGAATCCACAAGGCACGGAAGTTACGCTTCTTGTTCTTACGATCGCGATAAGCATAGGTAAGACCCTTCTCCCAAGTGTTCTTAGCTACTGTCCAAACATTCTTGCGGGCACCAAAGTAACCGCGAGTGAGTTTCAGAATTCTTTTACGTTTTGCTCTTGATGCAACGTGATTTACTGATCTTGGCATAGTTTTCTAATACTTTTAATGTTTGACAATAGGTGAATTAACGGAGACACAACAGGTCGCGGACCTGCTTCATGTTTGAGGTGTCAACGATGGTTGAACCACAAAGGTTACGCTTCTGTTTCTTGGTCTTCTTCGTCAGAATGTGACTGTGGTAAGCGTGGTGTCTCTTGACCTTACCTGTACCGGTGAATGAAAATCTCTTCTTCGCTCCGGAATTTGTCTTTACTTTTGGCATTGTTTTAAAAATTAAATTGTTATTAATAATCGGCGACTACGCATATACCGGGCGCGACGCCTTCTTTCTTTTCTTGCTGTTAGCTATCAACCTCTTCGGTTTCCTCCGTAAGTTTCTTCAGCGCATCGGCACTGATCTTCGCATTGGCAAACAAACCTCCGTTCGATGGTGTCTGCTCATCTTGCAGCTTTGCTGTTTCTTTCGCCTCCGTAACAGAAGCCTCACGGTCGCGGGCCTGCTGACTCTTCTTGGCAACACCGGCTTTCTTAGGAGCCAGATAGAGGAACATCTTCTTTCCCTCCAGCGAAGGCATCGACTCTACCTTACCATATTCCTCCAAATCATTGGCGAAACGTAACAGGAGTACCTCACCTTGTTCCTTGAAGAGAATGGAACGACCACGGAAGAACACATAAGCACGCACCTTGTTGCCCTCTTCGAGAAATTCCTTGGCATGCTTGAGTTTGAACTGATAGTCGTGCTCATCGGTCTGAGGTCCGAAACGAATCTCTTTCACCTCTACCTTCACCTGCTTCGCCTTCATTTCCTTCTGGCGCTTCTTCTGCTGGTAGAGGAACTTAGAATAGTCAATCAAGCGACATACAGGTGGATTTGCATTCGGCGAAATCTCCACAAGGTCAACGCCCTGCTCATGTGCCATATCCAATGCCTGACGGGTAGGAACAACCATGCTGTCACCTTCCCCAACAATACGTACCTCACGAACACGAATCTGCTCGTTGATGCGGTACTGATTCTTCATGTTGTCATTCTTCATCGACTATCTTTTCGACTCTATTTTTTCCAAATTGGGTGCAAAGTTACGAATAATCAAGCAAATAACCAAACAAATACCTAATTTTTTCATCAGAATGGATAGCCAATGGCGAAATGGAGTGTCTGGGCATCCTTAAAGCTACCGATATTGAAGTAGCCAGACTTGCCTGTATCATAGGGCGTGTGCAGACCGATACCCCAGTCAAGACGCAGAATCAGGAAGTCGAGGTCGTAGCGGATACCGATACCCGTTCCCAAAGCCAGTTCACGGAAAAAGTTCTTGAAATGGAAACTTCCTCCAGAAAATGCTTCTTCCGCTTCCTTGTCATCATAAGTGTCGTCAGACGGTGTCCACACATTACCAGCATCGAGGAACACAGCGCCATAGAAGTTGCCGAAGAGACGGCGGCGATACTCCAGGTTAGCCACGAACTTGATACTGCCATTACGCAAGAGATAGTCATACGCCTTGTCGCCAAAGGACTGGATACTTCCCGGTCCCACACCACGCACAGGAAAGGCACGAATGCTATTGGCACCGCCTACATAAAACATCTCTGCACTGGGAAGACTTTCGCTGTTACCATAAATCCATGTATATCCGGCATTCAGATGTCCCACCAACTGTGATGCACTGCTCAGCGTCCACGTCTTGGTGAAGTCTGTCTCAATCTTGATAAACTGGGAATACGGGTTCTTAAACAACTGCTTGTTTTTCTCGTTCCAGCTCCTGCCGCCGATCATATAGGCCAGCGACACCAGATTACCCGACTCGGCAAGGGTAGTCTCCCATCGGATGGGATGCAACTTATTCGCCGGACTGGTGTAGATATAGGTATAGCGCATCTCCGGCACGAAATAGTCCTGCATGGTGGCTGCCAGATACGGATTTTTCTTCACCAGTTCATCAAAAGCATCCGTATGACTGTTCATATACTGATACTTGACGGTCAATGGCGAGAACTCATGACGACTCTGCGCAGAGGTCTGCCAACGGTAGGTCCACTCGCCGCTAACCACATGCATCTTGTAATAGTCTGGGCGATAGATGATATCCGTAGAGACCTTGGCGATAGTCAGCGGTGTGGAGTAAAAACGACGACGGCGGATGACACGCCCCTGTTCGTCACGGCGCACACGATTGCCGCCAAAGAAGGGAGCAATGATACGTGGGAACTCGATGCTGGCGTCGGCACCATACTCATAGTTGTTCATCGACGAGCCGCCATGTGTCGCCCACTCATAGGAGCCATGCAGGTTGACATCTATCTTCTCACCGCCACGAAAAGCGTTACGACGAGCGACACCCAGTTTCAACTCCGGTCCTACACGTCCATTGGTACGGGCGTTGAAGTTCGTCTCAATATAGAAGTCCCACGGTTTGTCAAACACACAGTTAAGAGTCAGATCCAAGGTGTCACATGTCGCTGTGGTGTCACGGGGTGTAAACACGAAGTCTGTCGAGGAGAACAATCCCATGGCATTGAGCTTGTTGACCGACTGGAGATAGTTGTCATAGCTATACAGCTGACGGGGACGTATCTTCATGTCTGCCATCAGCACACGGGTACGGATGGGCGGTTTCTTACCCGAGAAGCGTACCGTGAAATAACGACGGTGGATCGAGTCGGTCAGCTGCTCCATGAAAGTCTTGCGCATATTGATATTGACCCGTCCGATATACCACTTATGCAGCGCCTGCTCTGGGACATCCTTCGCCAGCTGGAAGCGCAACTGCGCCTTACCGTCAACGACAAAGGTATCAGCCAGGTAGGAGGCATAGCTTGGCTGGTAATAATAATAGCCGTTGTTGCGCAACAACATACTGACACGGTTGCGCTCTGCATCGAGATTAGCCACCACAAAAGGATCGCCTCTGTGAATCAGCGCCTCATCGAGCGTCTCATGTATCAAGCTGTCTGCCCCGGCAGGGAAACCGAAATAGCCGACACTGTCGAGTGTATAGAGTCGTCCGAGATTCACCGTGTACCCGATCTTCGCCGTCTTGGGATTCTTCTGCTGGACAGTCTCGAAACTTACTTGTCCGTTGAAATAACCGTGGTTGCGTAATACCGAACGTGCCACAGAAGAGCGCAGCTCCGGATTCACCCATGACATCAGTACCGGCTGCTTGCCAAAAGCCTTCGTCATCCACTTGGCAAACTTGGTGTCCTTATGGGCGTATGCGTTCCATACCGACAAACCGAAAGAGAAAGGCATCCGATGGTAACTGCTGCCAAAGATAGAACCATTGGGAGCTGTGGCAAGGGCGGCCTCCACCTCCTCCTGGGTCTGGACGAAGTTGTCGTTCTTCTCATAGTTCTCATAGGTAATCTTTGTCAGTCCAGTAAAGAGCTGGTCGTCCTCGGGGATATTCTTCGTCATCGAACAGGATGACAGCAGCAAAACGCCTATAGCCAACAGCCAATAGCTGGTTTTATTTCTTTTCATTGTTTTCAGTCTTTAGGGAGTCAGTAGGAATCTGGGTACTCGGAGCGTTCATGGGTCTCGGTGTCCTCTGAGGAGTCGTATCCTTAAAACGGAAGATATCCCAGAAATTCTGTAATGAACGCCTCCATGTGAAGCCGCCTCCATACTTCTGGGTATAACCGTCCAGCCAGTCGTAGCTGTTATTCTGGTAATACAAGGTGATAAACTTATTGGCCGTCTTGTCGAGGCGGTATTCCAGCGATACATTGTCAAAGAACGAGTTGTTACGCTGCTGCAACTCCGCACCCGTCGACACCTTACCGCCGACCGTAATCTTCAGTCGGTTGTTCATGAAGCGCTTGGCAAACTTAAACGAGTAGTCGGTATGCATGGCACCTGATGCGTCGGTGGAGTTATCCATACCGAACGAGAGGTCAAGGGTGCGCAGGGCATTTCCTGTGATGGAACTGATCTCCGAGTTCAGGAACGAGCTGAGTGCCGAGTTCATGGAGAAGGCTCCTGTGTTACCGTCGGCAAGATACATTCCCGTCGTCAGCATCGTCACGGCGAGCTTGCCACGCTGTTCCACACCCATTGCCTGCAACTCACTATGCAACTGCATATCCTCCGGAGCATCCAGCGTGAATTCCAGTCCCATCTGCTTGAGGGTCTGGGTGATGATCACGCCACAATCAAACTCCACGCTACGCCCTACCCCGCTGCTGTTGGTTACTGTGGAACGGACACGCTCTGTTGCCGTGATGTTCAACGTAGGATTCATCGGTTCACCAGTAAACTCGATATACGAGCCGTCCTGGATCGTGAAAGTCTTCAACGGGATGACGTGCAGCGAATACTTCATCTCACCGTTCGACAAGGTATAGCGACCACGCAGTTGCAGGTTGTCAATAGGCGTGTACTGCAAACGCAACGTTCCGCCGCCCATCAGGTCAATATAATTGGAGTGGTCGGTATTCAGATAGGCCATGATATGGGCGCCCTTCGACACCTCCACCGTCAGGTCCATGTTAAAACCTGTCAGCGAAGGACGTTCCACAACCACCTGTGCCGTATCGCTGAAGTCGGTAAACTTCACCAGCTCCTCCAGATGGTTATCGGTCGATAACGGGGTGTCACGCAGCACATAGCTCATATCCGTCGAACCCAACACGTTCAACCGTCCTCGCATATTCAGATTGTCCAACAGTCCCTGCATCCTGCCGTAGAAGTCCACGAAGGCCTTTCCATAGGCAATACTGTTGGGATTCTCCTTCTCTCCGATAATCTGGAAGTCCTTGGCTCGCATGCGGAGGTCAACCATAATACGGTCGAGATCACCGAAATTGATACTTCCCATGAGGGTCAGCGGGTTGTCGTTATAGGCATAGAGGGAGAAATTCTCAAACAGCAGGTTGGAGCCCACTATACGGACGGGGTCGTTGTCGAAACGCATGCGCATGCCGTAAGGGATACTCACCAGATAGGAGGAGTCCAGATAGACCTCACCGTCAACCTGCGGAGTGTTCAAAGGTCCCTTGATGGTCAGTTTTCCCTCGCCATAGCCTTCCAGACCGACGATCTGGTCGGGCACGAAACCGTTGACCAAAGCCAATGGGAAGCGGGTCAGCTGCAACGTGGCATCGAGGGCTCCCTTGCCTTCATTATAATAGGTTCCGCTCAAGAGACCAATCTCTACGTCGTCCCTCAACAGACGGGCCTCCACGGCATGGGCATCATTTTCTTTCTGCAAATAGACCAGCTCGGTACTGACATTACCTATCGGACTCTTCTCATAGGTCATATTCTGCACCGCCATGTCACTCACCATGGAGAACCGGCCTGTCTCATGCTGCACGACGTGATAGTCACCGTTCAGGATACCGGTCATGCGGGGTACATAGGGAAGGACGGAAGTGACCTCACCGAGGTTAAAGCGGTTCAGACTGACGGTGATATCCTGCAAGGCTGTCGGGTCACTCTCGTCGGAATAAATCTTCACACCAGTACCGTCGTCGGCTATCAGGTCGATTTTTGCCTTGACCTTGCGATCGGCACCCAAGAACACGAAATTATCCTTATTCAGCGCAAACTCCTTATAGCCCAGCGTCGGACGGTCAGGAACGAGATGCAGACGGATGCCACTGTCCACCATCTCTGCCTGGGCACCGATACGGGCACCCATCTTATTCTCAGAGTCGAAATAGCGGACACCCATCGTTGCCCCACGTTCTTGCAGGACTCCGTCAAACAGGGCGTTAAACACAAACTGCGGGTTACGCTTGTTATTGCGTATCTGACCACCGAAACTCAGGTGCTGTGTACGCTGGGTCAGACGGAAGGTAATCGTGTCCAGACGGGTTCCGTCATAGATCAGCGAGTGCACATAGCCATTGCCGTTGACGCCGGTCTCCACCGAGGTCGACAGGTCGAAGAGCATCTCCTTGAATTCAAGGTCCGAACCGCTCTTCAACAGGGTGGCTATCGGGTTGTCCTTCCTGCTCTCCACATGCAGCTTCATGGTGGGAAGCAGTCGTCGCAATGCCGGCTGGTCAATGATCTTCTTGTCATACTGTGCCATGGCGGAGTCACCCAATATCGTCAACTGGCGCAGCAGTTGCTCATAATGTCCGCTGGCATCGACCTTCACGATGAAGTCACCGCTCTGAATACGGGCATAGGTGGTGTCTGCACGGAGATTCACCAACACGCCGATGTCCTGGGGACGATAGGTCTTGGCAGAGTCACGGATGGTCAGGTCGCTGATCAGTCCACTGACATAATGGGTCTTGTCAAGGTCTGAGTTGACGTCTACGTGTCCGCAGAGCCCGATGGTCAGCGGATTGTCGAACAGGCGCAACTTATAGAGGTCCAGTTGGGCAAGGTCGGCGGTGACGGTGCCGTTGAATTTCCGCTTGTCCATCAATGCGTCCAGACCGACCGTGCCGTTCAGCAGCGGATTGTCACCCGTCAGCGTGGCATGGGCACGTCCGTTACGGACATCTGCCATTGCCGTCATATTGCTCAGGTTATAGCTTCCATAATGCAAGTGTTGTATCTTGGCATCTGCCTGCAGGGTGGTCCTTGGCGAGAAGATGTCTGTCCCCTGCCCTTTCGCCTTCACGTCGGCAGAGACGGTATAGATGGAGTCGTGCGGCATGAAGTGGTGCAGGTTCAGGTCACGGATATTCAGGGTGGCGTCATAGCGCATTGCATCGGCATTGAAATTGCCCTTGGCCTTCACCATCCCCTTGCCCTCGCACATGACGACATCGGCAAAATACTGGGCACCGTCAGCCCTGACAAGTCCTTCCGCCGTGATACCACGGGGTATGCGGTAGTCACGCTGCACGTCCTTGGGCAACATACCGGTAATGAAACCGAGGTCTTCGGTACGGGCCTTGAACTGCACCTTGGCACGCAAACGCTTGGGGTCTGTCACATTGGCGGCAAAACCGGTAGCTGTCGCATGGAAGGCGGTGGGCAACGACACGTCCAGCCCGTCAAACTCCATATAGTCCGTATTTCCGTTGACAGAGCCCTTGACACTCAACGGGTAGTTGGGCCAGCGCTGCTGGAACGACTGGGGCATTCCGCCCATGAAGCGCATCAGGTCCTGTTTACCCAACTGGGCGTTCAGTCGCATGCGCATCTTTCCCGGGTTTATCTTGGCCATCAGCGAGAGCGGCAGGTCAAGCTCCATCTCGACATCGGAATCAGGGGTCTTCAGGCGCATCTTCGGCAGTCTGATTTTCCCGTTCTCCAAGGCTATGGCACCGGTCAGGTCAGTCACCTGCAGACCACTCTTCTCCTTCAGCTGCACGGTGCGCATCACCAGCCGCGCTGTCGGGTCGTGATAATAAACGGAGTCCACACCGATGTTCACCTGTTGCAGGTCGATGTGGTTATAGTCCAACCCCTCAATACGGGGCTCGAAGTTCTGGTCGTATTGCAGACTGCCGTCCAGCCAGTCAACGGAGGCTATCTGATAGGTCTGCGTGTCCAGGTCGATATCTCCCTCACGGGCTACCAGCGAACCGAAACGGGCTTTCACGCTCATCGTGTCGCCAGGCATGTGCAGGGCAACGTCCGAACGGATAATACGCAGACTGTCGGCCCATATCTTCCAATGGTTTTCTGATGTCGTCGTATCCTCAGGCACGCTGTCGTTCAGCATGATGTCCACACGGGCATCCTCCAGACGGGCACCATTCACCTCCACCGTCTGCTGGTCCAGGTCTATACCTCTGCTCGACAGAGCAAGCCGTTTGAACTGTCCCTTCACGCGGGCGGCATCCACAAACTGGGCGGTATTGAATTTCGCATCATTCACCTCCAGTTCATTGATAATCACCTTCTGCTTCAGCAATGGCAACAGTTGCACGTCCACCACCATGCGCTCCACATCGGCTATGGTGTCAGGCTGCTGAACGATACGGAAACCGTCAATACCCAGATCCAGCGGAAACGAGAGGTCCACATGGTCCACGCTGATCTCCATACCCGTCTTCTCCGAGGCGATAGCCGCCACCTTGTCCACTGCCCAGTTCTGGAAAGGAGGGAAATAAAGCAAGGCCGTCAACAGCAGAAACAGCACGACGGGACTCAACAAAATACCCAGTATCCACCACAACGCTTTCTTCATGGCTGATACAGTTTTAGTCCCTGCCACAATGGGTCTTGAGGCAGCGGTGATTCAACGACTACAGGTTCTTTCTTTACTGGATGCAAAAACTCCAAACGTCTGGCTAACAGCGAAATACTACCATCAGCATTACTTCGCTTGGCACCATATTTCAGGTCGCCTTTGATGACACAACCCATGGCTGCAAGCTGACAACGTATCTGGTGATGCCTGCCTGTCAGCAGCTTGACTTCCAGCAACGAATAGCGGTCAGAATGACCGATGACACGATAACGCAGGATAGCCTTCTTAGAGCGAGGAACCTCATGATCGTAGGCATAGCTCTTGTTCTGCTTCTCGTTGCGAACGAGCCAATGTTCGGCGGTAGCAAATTCTTCACTCTTCACTCTTAACTTTTCACTTTCTACCACCGCCCAATAGGTCTTATGCACCTCGCCGTCACGAAACATATCATTCAACCGCCGCAAGGCCTTCGATGTACGTGCAAACATCACCAGGCCGCTCACAGGACGGTCCAGACGATGCACCACACCAAGGAAAACCAGCCCCGGCTTTGCGTATTTCTCCTTGATATACGCCTTCACGGTTTCTGCCAATGGTTCGTCGCCAGTCTTGTCGCCCTGCACGATCTCACCACTCTCCTTATAGACGATGATGATATGGTTGTCCTCGTAGACTACTTGCACGCCTTCCGTTAATGATTGGTTATTTCCCGACAAATGTACGGATAAATTCCCAAACGACCAAAAGATTCATGAAAAAACTATCTTCCCCCACCCTCAGCACCCGTGTCACACAGCATCTTCATCGGACGGGGTAATATCACCATGAAGGTCTTCTCCGCTAACAGAATACAGGAGTGGGATTTTTATCTCAATAGTGGTGAAGCAAGGCTGCTGATATTTCTTTTTCATCGTTCTTTCCATAGCGCATTACTTGTTAACAACCACTTTCTTGACTCCCTGACCATTAGCCGAACGGATGATGTACAGGCCCTTGCGGGGTTGAGCGACACGCATTCCGTTCAGGTTGTATATCTCGCCATTCCCTTGGTTCACAAGTCTCTGCTCTGCCATTCCCGTTGTCTCGCCATCGATGATAACCATATCCAGACGGGCACTAGCAATGGACCAGTTGACATTGAAATAGGCACGGCACGAATTGATGTTGTAGCTACTGCTCGACGGATAATGTATCTGATTGCCGCTACCAAGGAAGAGCTGCGTGCCGTCGTTCGTCAAAGGCGTAGGTGAGAAGGTGCCGACGAATCGTACATCGCCGCCAAGCAGAGAGGTGGCCGTTGGCGTTGTATCACTAATGGTGACATTCAGGAACATGGGTTTGACGATATTCGTACCTGTTGTCCATTTCACGAGATAGGGTTTGCCGGCCTCGATGGCAGTAACCTCCGTAAAGCCTACATTCAGACAAGTGCCGTTGATGGCGGCACTGGTCAACTCCTTCACCACAGCTCCGGCAATGGGCGAGCGCCCGTTGCCTGATGCAGGAATCGAGAACGGCAGACAGAGCGTATTCCAGTCGCCATTGCCCAAAAGTGTGCGACTGTCGAGAAGGACGTTCTTAGCGCTACCCGTATTCCCACTAATCGTGCTGCTGTTATCTGTAGCATTGGCGAGGACAACGGCAGCAGGAGTAATTGCATCACTACTTGTTCCACCAGCATAGAAGCAGCCTATCACCGTACCGCTATTGTTTCCATACAGGGGATAAGATTTTTCTGTAGAGCCATTGGTTACCACCTTACAAGACATCCAACAATTCTTCACGGCACCAATGTTATACCCCACAACGCCACCGATAAAGACATTCGGTAGCGAGGTATAGACCGTTCCTAAGTTGTAACAGTTTTCTATGCTTCCCCCACTTTCGTTGGTTCCCACAATGCCACCGATACGGGCGTGGACGTAACCATATCCGGTTATCAATGCCGCATTGGAACAGCCCACAATGGTACCAAAATTCCGTCCAGCGATGCCAGCCAGAAAACTATCATAAGCATCTGAATTGGTTTTGATGACTATCGTACCGCTGCCAATATGGACATCCTTCACCACGCCGTCAGCACCAATGACGCCGAAGAGGCCTGCCGCCAAGTCCGAAGTGCCATCTGCACTAAGATTCGTTAGGGTGTGTCCCTGTCCGTCGAACGTACCCGTAAAGGGGTGTGCTGTGGTGCCGATAGGCGTCCAGTCGCCTGCGGAAGTTAGATCCAGATTCCCACTGAGCGTCACGGTAACGTCTGTATAGCTCTCGCCAGCGTTGACACTCGTCGCCAAGTTTTGCAAGTCAGCAACGCTGTTGATGGTGGTGATGATCGTAGCGTTAGCCGCTATTCCTACGGCCAATGCCAACACCATGCTGATGATTCGTTTCATTTTTATTTATATGATTCTGTAAAGCACGGGCGATAGATGCCGCTTTCTCCTGTCGGTGCAATGCCCTCTTTGAACGCTGCCCAATTGGCGATGGTGTAGATACGGTGCAGGCGGTCGCAGTAGTAGTGCAGGCTGACCGTCTGGTCACCGCCATTTCCGCCAATGGTCAACGGATAGTAGATGATATCCCCTGTCGTCATTGGCGCCGTTGCGGCACGCACCTCGCCATTGACGGTGGCACATACCAGGTCGGCACTGCTCTGATAGTCAGCGAGCTCGTCACCCAACTGCACCTGCAGCGACATCCACAATTCATAGTCTTGGGGAGAGGGCGCAGTCCACGTTGTGGGGCGCACGTCAGTTCCTGGCGTCAGATAGCTGGGCACGGGTTCCGGAGTTGGAACTGGATCACTTTCTGAGTCGCCACCACAGCTCCCTGCCACGAAGGCAAGGGCTGTCAGCAGCATGATGGATATGATATTCTTCTTCATACGTTTTGTCTTTGGGAGGATTATTTAATCACGACCTTTTCATGGTTGTGGATATAGACACCTGGCCGGTTGGGACGATTGTTCAGCTTGATACCACTCACGCTATACCATCCGTTGGCATCGAAGTCTTTTGCAGAGATGAAGCTGATGGCGGTAGGCTCATTAAGCGTTCCCAGGGCAGCATTGGCCTGATAGCTTAGCTGGTTGTGAGTTGACGCAGCAAGCATCTCGTCGTCTCGTTCAATAGTGAAGGAGAGTTGACGAGTGGCGTTGTCCGTTTCGCCTACACTCAGGAAGAATACACCCTGTTCATTGGCATCAGCAATACCGCAGACATCAGCACCACAATATGCCGTCAGGCGGTCTCCAGGCTGTACCTCCACACCGTCTGCCACAGCGACAACCGTCATGCTCGTACCGCTGACGTTCTCGAAGGCGGGAGCCCTGCGCGCTGCAGCGTCTCTGCTGCTATACTGCGAATCAGAATAATAATACGGATAGTAGAAGGTCGCCTCGCCGTCTGCATTGCGCTTCAGCATATAGCCTTCACCGACGCGCAGGAATTCCAGCGTTCCTCTCCACGACTTGTTACCCGAGCCGTCTACGGCGAGCACGGCAAACTCGCTCTGGCTCTTCACGATGTCGCCTGCTGAGCCTTGGTCGGCATAATCTGCCAGTGCCGTAGCCAACGGCAGGTTCATGTTCGACATGAAGCCAATGCGGTTCCAACCCTTCTTGACGGTGATGCCCAGGTAATCGGTAGCACCTGTTATGTAGCCCACCTTGTCGTTGTTGGAGTAGAAGCGGTACATCTTCGCCGGATTGATCTTCACCACCTCGTTAGCACAGTCCCACTCGTAGATGGGGTTGCTTGGGTCGTAAGGATTGCGAGTAGCCTTATAGCTCAGCAGGCTCAGACTGCCGTTGTCACGTTCGGCCTCCAAGGCATCGCCCACCTGCCACTTGGTGGCGTTGTTCAGCAGCTGCTTCACCGTGCTGCCCTCGGCAGGTTTCACGTTGAACGATACCCAGTTCCAGCCCTTCTTCAGTTGGATGGCCTGCACCTTCTCGCCGTTCCGCTCGCTGACGAAAGCCACGGGGTCAGTGGCAGAACCTACCACGCTGTTGCTCTGGAAAGTGATCGTACCGCTGGTGGGCTTCACCTTGTAGATGGTACCCATCGAGGCATCGAAGTACTCGAAGCTCAGCGGAATCTGGGAGTAGTCAGCGTTATAGATGTTCAGGAATGCCAATCCGTCGTTGGCACCGTTCGTCATGTCTGAGGTGAGGTGTGCCACACCCAGCAGGCGATGGTTCTCGTTGAAGGCGGCCAGCAGGTCTTCGCTGTCGCGTGCCACATTGCCGTCAATCTTCACCTGGGCTATCAGGCTCATCGAGATATTGGTGCGCAACAAGTCTTCGTCGACTGACCAGTCGGGTGTCTCGCCACGAACCTTCAGGCTGATGGGCAGCGGTTCGCTCATGCCGTCGTCGCTCACCAGGTAGATAATCTCCTCGAAGTTGCCGATATTCGTATAGGGCGAAACGCTGAAGGTGATGGTCTCCTCGTCCTGGGCACTAATGGTACCGCTCAGCGTCGAAGCCTTCATCCACGTGGGAAGTCCCTGCAGCTCATAGCTGTGGCGCTTGCCGCTCAGGTTCTGGATGGTTGCCGTAAAGGTCTGCTCGTCACCATAGCGCGACGTCAGCGCCAGGTGTTTGTCTGTCCAGCGCAGCGGGTTGCGATAGACATAGAGGTCCATCATCACAGGCGACGCCATCTGGTTGCCCTGCAGGTCGGTCACGCCCTTCACCACGATATAGACATTGCTCTTCTCGATGGTTGCCTCAGGCACGTCGAGATTCATCAGCAAGTCCTTGCCGTCGGCCACATACGAGAACTTGATGTTCTCCTGCTCCTGCTTGTCGTGCATGGGGGCAAAGACCTGACGGTCGAAGAGGCGGTCAACGACGTCCTGTGCCACGATGGTGTCGCGCTGGGCAGTCAGCTCGCCTGTGGTGAGGTCTTTATAGCGGTGTAGGCTCACACCCGTAGGCATCAGCCTCATGGTGTTGTCCGACTGGCGTTTATTCTCCGAGAAGTTCAGATAGGCCATCATACCCCTTTCCGTGCCTATTGGCGTGGTGGTGGCGAGTTCCTTGATGGCATTCTCCGACAGTGCCATTTCATACATGGCAATCTCGTCGATGTGTCCTGTGACGGCACCCTCTACGGTCGAGGCGTCGAGATAGGTGGCTCCTGCAGCCAGCAGGTTGCCGCTGATACCGCCCAACGTATCGACGGCAAAGGTGTTCGTCAACTTCTGGTCAATATACAGACATCCCACGTTGCGCGAACGGTTCACGCTCAGCACTACGTGGTGCCACTGTCCGTCGGTCACGCCCTTTTCACTGCTTAGCATCAGTCCGCTCAGGTTCAGCTTGAGCACTCCCTTCTGAGTATGGAAGCAGAAGTGCGACTTACTTCCAGCTTCTGTTGTGCCGCGTCCGTTGGCCAGCAGGGTGCCGTCGTCGCTGGTGCGGAACTTGAACATCAGCGTATAGTCTTCGTGGTCGAAGCGGTTGAACGCCTTGCTGTCCATGCGGAAGCCTTTCTCGCCGTCCAGCTTCATGGCTATGCCGTTAGGTATCTTCCACGTATGGCCGTACATCATCAGGTCGCTGCCGCCCGATACACGGTTATAGCTGAAGTTACCCTCACCCTCGTTCAGCGGGTAGTTATCGAGCAAGCCCAGCTCCGTACCCGTCAGCTGTTTCTGGCGGTAGCTGTTCATCTCTGCCGTATTCAGGGCGTGGTTCCACAGGCGGAATTCCAGCATCTCGCCAGCGTAGTTCTCGTCGCTGTTCAGCAGCTTGTAAACGGTATTCCCAAGACCAAAGCCACCATTGCCCTCATAGATGCGCGGATAGGTGAAGGTGCCCACCTGGTTGTTGCCGTCGTAGAAGGTAATGTCTGTCGTTCCCTTCTCCGTATCGGCATCGAAGACACAGAACACCTCGCGCAGTCCGTCAAACTTACAAGGCGTCGTAGCAGTGAAAACTGTTGGTGCTACGCTCTGGTCGTACGAGACGGCTGCCGTCAGGCAATTGTCTGCCGTCAGTCCGAGTTCCAGCAACTGGTCACTCTCGCCGTGGTTGAAGAACGTCTTGCTCTTGCCGTCGTCGTCAGGATTCAGCATCATATCGATGGTGAACGAGCGTCCACTCAGGTTGCGGTTGCTCTGTGAGGCTGCAGTTTGCAGCTGTTCGCCGTTGAAGCGCAGGGCCGAAGACAGCGAGATGTTGGTAGAGTTGGTATGTCCTGTCACCTCGAAGTTGTTCACAGGCGACAGGTAGTTGCCGGCAATAGGTTCCGAGAAGCGCAGGATGATGTCATCGCCGATGCCCAGAATACCATTCACTGGCTGTGGTGTTCCGAAGAGCTGTGGACGGCGCGTGTCCTTCACACCCGATATGATGTTCGACGAGCGCGTCAGGTAGCCGCTGCCCTGTCGGCAATATGTTACGGCACGTATATCGTAATATTGCTCAATGGGGTCTTTCTCGCCGTAGAAGGCAGCATCGATGTGACCCTCGCTCTTGATGAGCTGGCGCTCACCTGAAGCCTGCTCCATCAGCGCCCTACCCTCTTCGTTGTCGCGGTAGTACGAGCAGACGTTCACCCAGTCCTTGTCGCCCTGCGTCGAGAGTTTGTATTGCAGTTCTATGTGGTCAAAGTTGCGGAAGTTCACGTCGAAACCATCGATGTGGACAGGCAAGTAATAGGCCTTTTCTTCCTCATCATATGCCGACTCGGTATTTACCACCCACTTGTCGCCGGGTCTCGAGATGTTCACGGGTCCTGCGGCAGGAACGAAATGGGCAGAGAGGTTCACCGTCTTGACTCGTTTCGAGTCAAGCAGTGCGTCCTCCGTGTTGTAGAGCGAGATGCCTATATCTTCGTAATCGTATCCTGCACCGGCATACACCTCTACCTGCTTCTCGAGAACGGTGTTAGGCTCCAGCCACAGATCGATACCGGACACCGTCAACGGGAAACCGTCCACCAGCACCTTGGCACCGCCGGCGTTCGTAGCATCTTCCAAATAGTACTTCAGATCCCTCGTCACACGGTCGGGGAACTCACTCTCGTTGGTCATGTAGATGGTAAAGCGCGCTGGTTCGCCGTAAGGCACGTTCGACACGCTGGCCTCCTTGGCCCAGATGCGCAGCTTGTCAATCTCCATGGTCTTCTGATCCAATATGGTACCCGGATTATAGATGATGGTGCGCACCTCGTCTTCCCAAGGCGAGGCAGTGGCACCGCCCAGGGTACGGAATACCAGGTTGCGGCAGCGTGGCACGAGACTCGTATTGGTAATGTAGCTGGTGGTGTTGCTGCTGCCAGGACGTCCGTTGTAGATATTCTTCAGGTTCTCCTCCACATGCGAATAGTAGATGCCGTCCCAGCTGCCTATATTCTTCAGCTCATTGAAATACGCCTCATCTTGTGGATTCTCATGGTAAACGGCCACGCTCAGGTTCGACCTGCGCGAGCAGGCCATCTTGAAGCCCACGGTCTTCGTCAAGGTGCTGTCGACACCGTTCTTGTAATTGAAGTTGAAGTTGAAAACGGGACTGAGACCAAAAGTAAACTTGACACCGCCTGCAACGAAATCAACGCTGGTATTCAAGAGGTCTCCGCTTTGTGTCGTATGGCCGGGGCTAGGTTGTATGGGTGCACCAAAATTGCCGCCCCCGATATTGACAGCAGTAGGCAGCTGGATATAGCGATGCATACCTGCATTGGTGGTGAACGTCTCGCTATAGTCCACACTGCTGGCACCGTCAAAGTCATAGACCTTCACCAGTTCACGGGCTTCCAGCTTCTCCTTTTCATTGACCTTGATGAATCCTGCCCACGTCATAATCTCACTGTTCAGCGCCTGAATAGAGTCGTTCCAGGTGTTCGACTGACCTTGGGGATAGTAGACGGTGTAGGAGTTTTCCGCTCCGAACGTTGCATCCTCTTTCGCCACCTTGCTGACATAGACGGGGCTCTTCTGCTGATTGGCCAGGGTCTGTGCATAGTCGCTCGTAGCAGTATAGTCCAGGAGCATATCGTCACGCTGGCGGATCAGATTCGGAATCAGTTCCTCCACCAGATAGTGCTGCGAATGGATGAAGGTAGAGCTGATTTTCGTAGAGAACTGCATCACCTCGTCGCGGATGAGGAAGATGGAGTCCTGCTTCGTCTCGTCCCAGCCACGCGCCAGCACCTCAGTAGTTCCAGTCACCTTGTATTCGTGACCATCGACCACCGTCGTGCTGCCCAGTCCCGGCCTCAGCAGTTCCAGACCCTTGCTGTTGACCATGCGGACGGCAAGGGCGTCTTCTACGATGACATCGTCCGTCATACCGATATAGACGTCCGAGTTGGCGCCAATCTCACGGACATTGCTGCTGGTAGAGATGCGCTCCTTGGTCTCAAACTCGTAATTGTGAATCCAGTCTTGATATTTGCCTGACACAAGACTATAGGTCAGCGTGCCGACATTCGTGGATGACGAGATGGCTCCTGCTTCCGTACCTGCACCTATCAGGCCTCCAGCAACGACGCCTGTATAGAAGTTGGTGCCGTAGCCCACTCCAAAAGAAAGGTCAACACCGCCTAAGATGGTAAGGTCTGCTGTATAGCTGTAGCTGAACTTCGAGCCGCTTTCTATATAAGAGTAGCTGGCACCTCCTGGCGGGTCGCGCAGGATGTCAATCAGGTGGGTGTTACGTCCGGCTATGATACGTCGTCCCTCTGACTTGGGTTGCGAGGCCATGATGAAGGCGTTGATAGGTTTAATGTCGTAATAGCTGCCGTCATAGAGGAGCGTCATCTTCAACCTGCGCAGCGCCATCTCGTCTTTCAGCATGAAGGTGGCGTTCTGCGGGGTGAAGACGTAGGTAGCCTGTCCGTCTTTGTCCAGCTCCAGCGTCTCACTATGGTCACTCGCAATGAGTCCGTTGTTGATGATGACCTTGCCGCTGTTCAGCTGTACGACGTCCAGTTCGCCCAGCTGTTCATTGTTATAGCGATATTCCTCGCGGGCCGAGAGCATCATGGGCACAGAGGCTCCAGCCACGAAGACGGGATAGCCCAGCGAGTAGTGGCCGTCGTGCCAAACCTGAATGGTGTCGCGCCTGCCGGTCACGTCCATCGCAGTGTATTGCTTGATGCCGTAGTAATTGTCGTTCGAGCCGGAAAACTGCCAGATGTCCAGCGTGGGCTCTGAGTGGTAGACACGCTTATAGACTGCCGTGTCGCCGTCGGCATAGCGGTTCAGGTCGAGTGTCTCGCTGACCATACCCGTCTGGAAGAGCGTCGGATAGCCCTTGGCATAGATTTCCGTCACCTTGTATTTCACAGGATAGAGCGGCAACTGGTATTCGCCAGTCTTCACGTCAGGGTGAATCACGATGCGGTGGCGATAGGTATCCACGTGGGTGGTGTCGCTCTTGCCGTGGACGATGGTCTCGTGACGTTCCGTCACCGTACCGTCCAACTGGTCGCGCACCATCCACGACGTGTTGTCGCCCTCCAACTGGAAAACAAGGGTCAGGTCGTCGCCCAGGTTGTTCTTCGACAGCGACTTGCCCAATTCCAACTCGCCCTGGTCCTTACCACCCACGACACGTCCTTGGAGCGTTACCTTCGTCTGGTCCCACAGATAGACTTCGCTCACGCTCTTCGTCCAGTTGTGCCACGTCGAGTCGGGCTTGGCGTCAGGGGTGATAAAGAAGCCCTTGTCCTTGAACACGTGACCCTTCTTCACAATCTGTATCCGGTGGCTGCCCTGCGGCACGCTCACCGAGAAGGCACCGTGATTGTCGGTGGTGACAGGCTTACCCGAGGCGTTCACCACCTCCTGGCCGTCGCGCAGGAAGTGCACGTCCGATACGGGGATGCTCGAGCCTTCATACAGCACGTAGCCTGAGAAGATGTAGTAGTTGGGTTGGGTGAAGTTGATGTTCGTCTGCAGGTTGACGTTATCGTCGAAGGTGACGCTCTTCGAGGTAAACGAGGCCTCTCCCGTGGGGTCGCTCACTGATAGCATGTATTCGCCATACTTCACATACACGAGGCTGTCTATCTCGAAGAATCCCGTTTTGTCAGTCACACACGTGCGCACCACTGCGCCAGGGATGCCGCCTACAGGCTGGGCAGTCACGGTATAGCCTGGCAGTCCGGTACCGTTAGGCAGACGCACATAGCCGCGCACCATTCCCGTCGGGCGGCAGCCGCCTTCTACCGTCACCTTACTGATGTTGTCTCCCTCACACTGGGTAACACCCTCGATGATGAACATATAGCTGTGCTGCGGACGCACTGAGTAGTCCACATAGGTTGTCTGCGTATAATTATTCTGCAGCGTGTCCACCGTCTCAGGCGTCATCTTGTCGTAACGAAGGATGCGGTAGTAGTCGGCCTGTCCGCGCGCTGCCTCCCACGACAGCTTGACACCGTTCTGCAGGGTGTCCACCTTCGCCTGGCTCAGCACCACGTTGTTGTCAAACTTATAGATGGCCTCCTCGCCGGTCTCGGTCTTCTCAATCGGCGTATCTTTAGCTGTCGATACGGGCAACTTCGAGTCACCCCGCTCCACGATCATGCGGAAGCGGTGGTCTACACAGGCCGTCTTCAGGTCTATGTTCACCTTTCCTGCCTTGCGCTCGTCGTTGGTCAACTCGTGGCGTTCGGTATAGCGTACCTCGTCGCCCACCATCTTGTCGATGTTGAGCACCACCTTGGCAAGGTTATCCCAAAGCAGGGTGTTGTAATTATTCGAACTGACCTGAACGATGGGCACCACCTTACCTTCCGATACCATCCAACCTTCACCCAGATAGTCCCTCAATGCTTCGGCAGCCATAGTCTTCGCATCAATCGCTGCACTCGAACTCGGCACGCCTCCGTAAGTAGCCGTATAGGCGGAATTGGAGACTTTAAGCAATGACCCGGCTTTCGTAATGACAAACGTCTCACAGCCATCCAGGCTCGTATTCAGCTTCGACGGAGCAAAAAGACAGTTTTGAATAGACACAGCATAATAGGCTAATCCTACCAGTCCGCCGTTATGGTGGCAATGCTCACCCTCAATGCTTCCGTTAAACAGGCTGTTTCTAATATTGACCTGTGTAGATGGCATGGTAAGCCCCACGAAACCGCCGATATTGGCTTCGCCGTCCACCGTGCTTTTAAGGTTGACCGACGAGATACAATTCTCCATGTTTAGCGTACTGCTTCTGACCACATAACCTACCAGTCCGGCGGCATACTTTCCACTGGTGGTGATAGCACCCTTTGTATACAGGTTGCTTATAGTGGCATTGCCCACATAGCGGAAGGGAGCAGCATAATCCTCATTGATGGTCGAAGGGTTGAAGGTCAGCGTGTGGCCGTTGCCCTCGAAGGTTCCCTGATAAGGGGCATTACTGATGCCCGCCATCACAAGAGGCTCAGTACCCAAATCGATATCGGCCACCATGATGGCATCGACAGACTCACCGTTATTCACCCGTTGGACAAAGTTTTTCCAGTCCTCGGCATTTCGCAGGACACATACATCTGCGGGCCAGCCCATATTGAATTGTACGGTCACCCCGTGGCCGCTTTCGGTCCAATTGCCCGCCCGGCTCACCGTTCCGCCTACTACGGCAGGCAGCGCAGGAATGTCGTTCAGCACCGTCTGGGCGTAGCCGCTGCCGTCGCACCAGTTCCACACAGCCGTCACAGCACGGCGCACACGGTAGTATACGCGATTACACTCATATAACGACAGGAAGCTCTCGTCCTCAAACGTATATTGCGTAGCCTTCGGATCGTACTCCAGCTGGCCTATCGTCATCCATTGCGTGTTGCTAGGCGATCCGCTCAGGTTGCGCTGAATCTCCCAGCTGTCATTATCCGACAGGTCTTTCCACTCAGGGTATTCAATATTCCACTTCACCTCCACATGGCCGTTCTCCTTCAACGATGCCGTCAGATTCTTGGCATGGTGCAGGATGGGCAGGTCAATATCCGTCGAAGAGGTCTTCACCTCGTCTCCCTCACTGTTCTTGTATTTGGCGGTGACATAGAAACTCTTGACGCGCACATCGGCAGGCAGATACAGGAAGTCCGACGTCTTGCTCTTATCCAGCTGGGCTATTTTCGGCGTAAACCCGGAGGTAGTGGTATTGTAATAGGAATAGTACGCCCAGATGTCTTCTATATTGGTGGTTGGCATCATATAGGGCACCATCATCTGGTTGGGCTTGCCGGCATCAAACGCGATAATGGGGTCCATCACCGTAGGCACGATTTCGTCAGGAGCGGATGGAATCGTCAAGGTCGTCGGCTTGACATCAATCGTCTTGTCGGACTCACCCGTATTTCCGTTGTGGTGGATGTACCACGATATCGTCACAGTCTTTCCGCGGTATTTGCTGGGGATGGTCCACATCAGGTCAACAAGCGCATACTCCTTGTTCTCCACACAGGGACAAGTCGTAAACATCAGACTCCTTCCTATGGTCACCTTACTATTACCACGCGCACGGTTCAGCACCATCGTACCGTCCACGCCCGCATAGCAATAAATATATGGGGCATAGTCGTCGCTGCCGATATCCGTCTGCGATGTGCAGTGGAAGAGCATTTCCTTCTCCTGACCCTCAATCTGGATATATACGTTGCCCTCTACCAGCCAGCAGTCGCTGCCGTCCTTGTCGTAGAGCGGCAGCTTGATGTTCAGCTGATTCGAGCCTTGCAGCATCACCACGTAGTTATAAGATTGTTCCAGTTCGCAGGCCAAAGCCTCTGGAGTCCAGCCCACTAGCAGCATCAACAGCAGCACAGGCAGTAGCAATAATCTGTCTTTTGCTTTCATATATTATAGTTTTATTTTCTTAGTTATTTTGCAAAAATACATTATTTCTGCGAAATAAAGCACATTCTTCCCATTTTTTTTGCATCAGCCCTCAGACATCAGCCATCTCCGGCGAAGCCAGATTCTCACCTCTTACCTCTTACCTCTCACCTCTCACCTCTTTCACTGGCGAAGCCAGATTATTCACTTTTCACTCTTCCCTTTTCCCTTAGAAGTTGCCACCCAACTTCGATAGACGGTGCCAACTGTTCACGCCCCAGGGCATTCAGCCCACACTCCACACTCGCCATGGCCAGCACGATGTCACACCACACCGTCTTCGTCTCCTCCTTCATCGGAGGCAGCAGTGTATGCGGTCCGATACCCGTCAACTGACTCACCGTCTGGATATATGCCCTCACGTTGTTCTCCGACTCTGGAGCCCAGCGACGGATGATCATGCTCAGCGTCGTGCAGCCGTATTTCGTGTAGTACGTCCTCAGGAGTTTCAGGGCTGCCCTGCAGCCGTAACCCATCGTTTCAAACTGGGCGAAGTTTCTGTCCGTACTTGGTTTCACCTCACCCTGCCACTCAATTCGTGGACTTTTGATAATGTTCAGCGGATTATTGTTCCGCAATCCTCTTGCTTGTTTCATCATTTCTTGCTCTTTTTAAAACTGTATTCTGTATTCTGTATCACATAACCCCGATTCACCCACGTACGAATCATCTTGATGGCGAGATATCCTTCGTTGGTCATCCCCTGCTGCTGGCGCACCCGCTTGGCATCATCGAGTGTGAACTCGTCGGGCAACAGGTTCAGCAAGTTCTGCGGACCGCGTTTTCCGATACGTGCATCGTCACCGCTGTTGGCCTTCTCGATGGCCTCACCGAAGAACTGCATCTTGCACCACAGGTCGTAGTTCAGCGACCACCGGATAAAGTCCTCGATGCTTTTCTCCCACTTTTTACCGTTTGCCACATACAGCACACAAGCCTTCAACCAGGCGATGACACAGGCACGATGGCTGAGATTCCAATAGACCATAGACTGCGACAGTTGGGCAAACTCCGCACACTCCTGCTGCAGTTTCTTAGCCAGGTTGAAGGCCTCCCGGCAGTCTGTCAGTCCGCGAGCCGACACAAGGTTTTCGATATAGGGTCGCAACGCCTCGTCGAACGCCAGATCATACTTTCCATAGACAGGCTGTTCGGCTCCAATCTCCTGTTCTGGAATCGTACAGAAATTGATGCGTGAGATAGGACCGTCGGTTAATACCTTGTTGAAGAAGCGGCGACCTTTCAGCACCGTCGTGCAGGCGTTCCAGTTGAAGCGGCATTGTGGGCGGGCGGTCACGCTTTGCGTACCTACGCGCGTCTGACCGTACTCTGCCCCTGGGTCGAATGCCAGGCACATCAGCTGGAAATGTTGCTTGCCCGTCTGTCCCTTCAGCTGCTCAAACAGGTCGAGCTCGTTCAGCTTCACATATACGAAGTGGTTCTCTGCCTCGTGCATTCTGGTCACGAGGGCAGGCTTCGTCATATCCGGGTCGATCATCTGGATAATCAGTCCCTCAGGCCTTGCCGGTTTGTCCTTGTTGGCACCCTTCTGCAGACATTCATTCTTCCATTCAGCCTCCCGGCGCTCGTTCTCCTCGTCGCGTCGCTTGATGTCAGCCATAATGTGACGGATAGGATCGTCGATACATCCCTTGCCGGCTCCTGTTCCAGCCATCAGGCAGTTCATCAGCGTGGCTTCGTATTCTTTCTGGTCGGTATAGGTAAACCTGACCTCACACAGGTGCGTCGCCAGCGGCGGAAATACTGCATGTGCCACAGCAGGCTTGTAAATCTCAGGCGTCTTCGATGTCAGCAGCGCGATCAACTTGGGCAGCTTATTCGGCATCACGGGCGGCACAGAGGTCTGCGTACTCGTATCTGATGTCTGCCGTCCTCCGTCACTTATCCGCATGCTCTCCGTAAACAGCTGCTCCTGATATTTGAAGAGCTTCTGGTTGGGATTTGTGTAGTTCTCATAGAAGTCGTTCACCAACTGCTGGATGTTCTCATCCTGCCAATGGTCGGGCATCAGTTCTGCCAGCACCCCGTTTACCTCGGCCTTCGTCAACAGCTGTGTGACACCGCTCAGCAGAATCTTCACCGTCGTATGCCGGCCGCCTTCAGCCAGGAAGTCGCTCTCCACAAGTCCCTTCTCTTTCATCACGCCCTGCGCAATATACCTGACACGCACATCGATGGCCGAAGGACTTACATCTATACCTCTCACCTCCATTCCCGACTTACAGTCGCCTACCCGTAGCCTTTCCATCTTACTTCTTACCTCAGCCTTCTTACCTCTCCCATCAGCCTTCTCTTCCTCCCACGGGCGATAGTGTTTGTTGGCTTTCTTCGCACCTGCCGGCACCTGCTCCTGCTTGCGCATCACACGCACCTTCAGCCGCCCGTATTCAGCCTCACACTCCTCTGCCGTCATCGGCTCTGTAAACAGACAGTCGTCCAGATAAGGCAGGTCGTCCTCGCTACCACTGGTCGAGAATACCACCCGCTGCAAATCCTTTGCTGAGGTGTCCATTTCCACTTTCAGGATTGTAGCTACACGCACCTGATTCTCCAAGATGGTAGTGCCCTTGCGGCGCTCACAAACCAAGTGCCAACCGCCGCTGGCTGAGCGTTCCAGCATCTTCAGGCCAATTTCGTCCTTCTTGCTTAGAATCAAGTTTTTTAATTCTTCAGACTCTTCACTTCCATAGCAGTCCACATCGTGGAAGAAGTAACTACCGATACTCTTACAGCCCGCTATCAGACCATTCACGTGTCCCAGGTTATACGCCAATTGCAGCAGGTCGGCCTTCGCCTTCTCGTCGCCCTGACGCGCCTTCTTCAGGTTCTCCAGATTCTTCTGTGAGTTACGCAGCGCCATCAGTTCCTCACGGTTCTTGATGGGGAGGGCAAACTTCCGCTTGCCCTCGTAATAAATCTTGTAAATCATATCTTCTTTAACCCTTAACCAATAACCATTAACCGTTAACCAATAACCGTCGTATCACCTTTTGTGCTATTGCACTCGCCTGATGTACCAGTTTCTCGGGCAACTGCTCCAGCTGATCCTCGTCGAGCGAGAAGTAGAAGTACCAGCGCTTGTCCTGTCCGTGCGACAGCGAAGCGTTATCCTCTCTGAAGATAGGTTTGTTCTTGATGCGCTTGGGCTTTTCCGTCATATACACGTTGCCGTCACGCATACCCTGCACCTTGAAAGTTCCTGAGAACGCCTCCATCTCCACATCCTCGCAGCACTGGAAGTCTGCCGTCTTGAGTCCGTTCTCCAACATGCCTAAGGTCATCAGACCGTCAAGCGTTACCTGTTTCTTTGTTGTAATATTAATCTTTTTCATTTTTGAGTTGATTTTAGCGAGAAGAAGGTTGGAATCTTTGCGCATTTACCCAGGAACATCCTCCTCACTTCAACTCATGGGTTAATAATTAATTATGCATTAAGCATTATGCATTAAGCATTAACCATTAATCTTTACGATGTCAGTACACAGTATTTCTTGAAAGACCTGATTCTGATACTCGTGCGTAGAGAACCGAAGCGTGGCCAACACCACATCACCTTCGTAGAACCTGCACGCCGCCAGATTACCCAGCATAGCGCACACAAACTCGTTTTCAAACTTGCCACCACCCAGTTCGCGCAACACGATGTTGCACTTCTGAATCTGGCCACCTTCGGCCTTCGCCGACTGTACGCTGAAGGCCTCGCCCTGGCGTACTACTTTTAGAATTCTTGTTTCCATCTTTTTTTAAATGTTTTAATTAAATAATCAATGATTTCATGCCCCAACCTTTTTCAGCACTTCGCTCATCTCCCAGTCCTTGCAAGTGTGGTAGGGATTCACGTCGTACCCGTGTTTGGTACATCGCCTCAACGACTTTGCCCTCGTCAGGTCCTTGTATCGGCACGCCATACAGCATTTCTTCACCCGGAAGCCCTGCGGATTGTCAGAATAGATTATCTGTTCCATTTTTTTGTTCCTTTTTTTATTAATGTTGTATAAGATTTCTCGAGAATCACAACGCAAAGTTAGGCACAAAAAAAATGCCCCCGTATTGGGAGCAATCTTTATTTCGCCGAGCGACAAGCGATGACAAGTAAAAACAAGTGATGACAAGCCAGACCGACAAGTGCGACAAGTAAAAGCATAAAAAAAAAGAGGATCACTTGACCCTCTCGTTCCAATTTGGTTTCGACCTCGTATAAAGCCCAGCCTTATGTAGGATACCCCACAGCACTCCTTTTCGGCTATTCCCGTAGTCTGAGATGCGTTTCTCATTCACCCAGCGGTTCACGAGGTCGGTAATATCCTCCTGTGCCATTCCCTGTATCTCTTTCAGAAACTGCCGTACATTCCCTTCGTTGCCGTAGAATATAGGCATGAGTTTCGACACGAGGTCTTCGTCATAATCAGAGTTTTCGTTAGTGTTTTCGTCTTCGTTAGGATTTTCGTTTCCCAGCCTGCCTATATAAACGTTTTGGTTGTCATGAATGTCAAACATCGGGCCATTCACCGTAATTCCGCCTGTAAAAGTGATACTGGGTACGTCCTTATTAGTCTTCTCCATTTGTCAGTCCTCCTAAATTTACTGTCTGATTGCCGCTGATACCATAGAGCGAACCAAACTGGGGATTGTTTATTATGACCTTAGGCTGTATGTCATTGAAATAACCCAATTTCTTCATCTCTTTATAAGCTGTCTCCCAGGCATCCAACCCTCCAAAAAGAATCTGCATAGTTTGTTTGGCATAGGTCCTTTCCACTAAATTGTCACAACTGTCAAAAGCTTTGACAATCACCTCTTTTGTTATCTGCCCATTTGACAATAGAGCTATTTTCCTGTCTCTTAAGGCCAGTTCTTTTTGATACGACACTAGCTCCCACCAACCTTTTCTACCTTCCGTATGACGAAATAAGTTGGGAGTCGTCTGAAGCAAACGGCGCAACGTAGCCTTGATATCACTTCCTGGTTTATATTTTACTAATGGAATCACATGGGGATAAATATCCCTTAACCTAGCTCTTCCACCAAGTTCCTCCAGTACCTTTTTGACCGCTTCTTTATGAGTCAGTTTCTCTTGCTTTTTCATCATGGTTGCAAAGATACGAAAAAAGCCGATCTGAACAAGACCGACGGATCTGCGAGGATCCATTTTTGATCTTATTTAACTTTTTCGCTGCAATTCTAATATAGTAAAGACAATCGTCTCAGATTAAGAAAAAAATGCTAATAACGAGAAAAAATTCGCAAAAATGATAATTATTCGCAAAATATTTCTTATCTTTGCAACCGTTAGACATGAATTAAGACAATGAACATTGAATTTGACAACACGGCTTTAGAGGAACTCTATACCAAAGGTGAGACCCAAGACCACCAATACAAACGGTTGTCGAAGGATGTCGTGAAGCAATACATCAAGGTGGTCAACTACATCAAGGCTGTCAATCGACTGGAGGACCTCTTCCAAATCAAGTCGCTCCACTACGAGAAAAAGAAGGGCGACCTCAACGGTGTCGATGCCGTATGGATAAACACCCAGTATCGTCTTTTCTTCTATAGTTCGCCTGATGAAACAGGCATCATTGTAAACGCATTGTTATTTGAAATTTCGAAGCATTATGAGTAAGAAAGTATTAACCCCATTCGTTGCCACACATCCTGGCGAAATGATAAAGGACGAACTCAAGGAGCGTGGCATGACGCAGAAGCAACTGGCTGCTGAGACAGGTATCAAACCCTCTGTGCTCAGCGAGACCATTAATGGCAAACGCAGCGTGTCACTCAACGTTGCTGTTGCTTTAGAGAAAGCCCTAGGTATTTCTGCTGATATCTGGATGAACATGCAGACGCAGTACGACCTCGATACTGCCAACATTGCAGAGCGTGACAATCAGCGCGAGACCGTTGCCGTCACCATTCCTATGCGCGATCGCAACCTGCTTCAGGAGTTGGTCCGTAAGTTCGGCTGGGCTTGCGTGTTCTGAGTAATATCACTCAAACGCCTTGATAACCTCTTCGTATTTCTTTATCCAGTAGGCTGCGCGTTCAGCCTGATGTTCCAATAGTAGCGACTTATTAAACACCTTGCCTTTTGTCTCATCCAAAGGCTTTTCCAAATGAATAAGCCAGTAGGTATTGTCGCGTGTAGGCTTATAGTCAGAAGTATGTGATGCCATTTCCGCTACCTGTTCACGAGTCTTCACCTGTGGTTTCATACTGGAGATACGACAAAACTGAGCCTTTTTCGAATCTTTGCCCAGAAAAGCCAGCACATACTCTGCCCCCAATAGTTTCGGCATTGAGAGAATTTTGCTGATTGGCAGTATGTAGGTATGTGACTTCTCAAACCACTCCCATTGTTCTTTAGAACCGATTCTGCCAACAAGTACATGATGAGGCTGCTCTGCTTGAATGGCACCATTGAAATCCACCAACACCATTTCCTTATAAGCTTGGCGAACCTCTTCATTTTCCAATTCCTCACGCCGTTTTGATGCCAGTTCCAAATAGGACTGTTCCATGTCGATACCCAAATATTTCCTGCTGAGTAACGATGCTGCAACGCCAGTAGTACCACTACCATTAAATGGGTCTAACACCCAGTCACCTTCCTTGGTGGATGCCATGATGATTCGTGCCAGCAGACTTAAAGGCTTCTGCGTGGGATGCTTACCACATGACTTTTCCCATTTGGCAACAGCAGGCATGCGCCATACATCCGTCATTTGTTTACCGTCGTTCAACTGGCGCATCAACTCGTAGTTATAACGATGCTGAGCTCGTTTCGATTTTTTGGCCCATATAATGTACTCAGCAGAGTGCTTGAATACACGATGAGAAATGTTATCAGGTGGATCTGTCTTATTCCACGTTACCACATTCAGAATCTTAAAGCAGAGTTCGGATAATTGGTCAGCAACAGAGAATATATTATGGTGGGTACCGCTAATCCAGATGGTACCATTATCCTTCAACTTGTCTTTACAGGCAGACAACCATTTATGGTTAAATTCGTTGATGAATTCTGGTGAAGGGGCTTTGTCCCATTTCCCTTTATCCACACAAACCACCTTCCCACTACTAACGCTAATGCCGCCATTACTCAGGAAATAGGGCGGGTCAGCAAATATCATGTCGAACTTGAAGTCGAATGCTTCAAGTATCGTCACGCAATCACCTTCTACGAGGGTAAAGTCTTTGTTGACGGAGCGGTAATATGGAGTGATTGCGGCCATTATTCCTTAATCAAATTAATGATTTTAAACCACATATCAAGAGTATATTTTGTGAAGCGAGTAGATTCTGGTGTGAGCTTATATTTCTCAATAATATGTTTTACATCGCCTATATATCTTAACCTCTTTTTTCGACATTGGTGAAGTTGCTTTCCAGTTATTATATTTAAATCAACCAACTCGCTCAATGGAGTAGACAATTGAAACTGTTGGCGCTCTTTTTCAGTATGTACATGTCTCCGATTTGGTTTTGGACTATAAGCCACCTTCTTGTATTTCAATTCGTTATATAAAACAACATCTCTAATACCATTCTGATATTCTATAATAAGTTTGGGAGATTGTACGCTTTCGATTATCGTTTTTACAGTACAAAGAACGTCGTTATAATAAATCTCGTCGCCTTCTTTAAGATCATCAATTTGTTGAACTTCATCCTGTAGTTTCTTTGGTTCGTTCTTCTCATTTATATACGATTGAGATGTGGGCATTTTGTTGGAAATATCAAGATTGTCCTCTTCATCGTCTTGTATATTAATTTTTATTTCGTCGGCATTCTCTTTTCGATTATAAAGAATATCTCTGAGATGCCTGACCGTCTTTTCTTTAATTTGTCTCGCTCTTTCACGAGTTAAACCAAAATAATCTCCGATAAACGCTAAGGATTCTTCTTTTCTATTAATACCGTAAAACATCTGTATCATCTGTCGTTCCCTTTTTTGTAGGCGACTTAAAAGCTTCTTGACAGAAAACTGAATTTCGTTTTTGTTTATAAAATCCTCTATCTCATTCGTCTTACTCTCAAATGCATCCATATTGTCAGACAAATGCATCAACGACTTAAGGTTATATGGAAGTCCGTCCATGTATTTGATTCGTTCTAGATCAGAACTATCATTTATATCTATATCATTAATAGAAGGGGAATAACCATTTTCTTGCTCATAATGGTCTTTGAAGTTCCTCACTTTTCGATATAAAGACAATTGATTCAGAGGCAATCTAATCATATATGGCATACTTGCCATAGCAAATGAAATTGATTGTAGAATCCACGATTTCGCATAATTTGAGAAACTACGGTACTGTGTATAATCAAAACGCTCTGCTGCTTTAACAAGGCCAACATTACCTTCTTGTATAATATCTTCAAGGGGAGCTCCTTTCCTGCAATAAAGAAGTGCTATGTTTGCCACAAGCCTTTGTTGACTCATTATAATCAAATCAAACGCATTTTTGTCTCCATTACGATATCGCTTGAATAACTCAATCATATCATCATTTGAATAAGTGCGATATTTGGAAATCTGATGCAAATAGGCACGTAATGAATCGCTTAAATCTTCCTCTAAGAATCTGCTGATATTGAATTTCTGTGGTATCTCGATAGAAGTAATGAGAGTTTCATTTGTCTCTTTTGGTTCCTCAATCTGGAGAGCACCTTCTTTTGCAAACCACAATGAAGAACTGTCTTGATACCAAAACGGAATGTTGTCAGTAGAAAACAAGATATCTGCGACATAGTATTTGTCCAAATCAAGTTCTTTGGCGATATCCTTGATTTTTAGACCATTACCATGTAATAGCAGAATATAGATTCTCCTGACTTCTTCCATGTTTACGAATCCGATGTCCTCATGTAATCTATGATTTCTTCACACCAGCCAATTAAGCACTTTGTACGTCGATCAATAACCGCTTCCCCATATTCCGGATAAAGCGACCTTACAAGTTCTTTACTATCTCTAATAACTTTTCTTTTGGGGTATAGGGCTGTTTTGGCAAACAACTGACCTATGAGCTCGTGTTTGATGATTAACTCATATATCCTCACCTTTGCACTTTTGGGGGCTGTCATAATATCCTCACCCAAAGGTGTCAGTTTCAAATTCTCATCGATAAGGTCAAGAAAATAGCAAGCATTGGAATAATAAGATGCCTGACGTAATTCAAAATTATTAAACGATGCGATATCTGCCAACGTACAATTCATTGTATTACCAATGAGTTTGAACGTCCTAATGACAGTAGCCAATGTATTTGCTTGAGGGAGTAACTTTTTCATTATTCAATATCCATTAGGTCATTTTGTACCAGCATAGTATAATACTTATGCAAGATGGTGTATCTGTCATTCTTGCTTTTATCAGCAAAATCTACCCCGAGTTTCTTACATAGAATAGGGAAACCGCCATTAGCATAATACTCAAATGCTTGATACATTTTGTTGCGGTCAGGATCGTCTTTTGGCCTCTCCTGCAAAATAGATTGATTCCCTTCCTTCAGATAAGCCAAGAAATTAATGATTTCCTTTTCCCTATCCTCAAAATTAATGATCTGAACTGGTTCGGCTTTGTTTACAAAGGGAACGTATGCGTTGTTCGCATAACCAACTAATGCAGATATTACTAGGATTTGATGATAATCATTGAATACCCTCAAATCTCTCCAAAGATATCGCATCTGCTCTTCTTGGTCTTGATTGCGATTAATACGGTATGTGGTATCTATATTGATTGGCATGGCATTTTATTTTATATAAGTTATACCTTCTTTTTCATTTTTGAGTAACTTTGTCTTGGAACAGACTTCGGGTTCGACAAAACCAGCAACCCCACCATAACTCTTATCATCAGCCATCAGGATTATCTGATTGGCAAAAGTATGTATGTATTGGGCCACATTCTCTAAGTTCTTGCCACTTAACTCTGTGAAAGGGGAGTCTATGAGGAATGGATAATCATGTGATACTTTCAATTTATCCGTAGTTCTATCCTCATTAGAGTAATCCAGAATAGCTTTGGCAAAGGCGAGTGAATTTACTTTACTCTGTCCTGTTGATTTACCCTCGACAACTTTAAGGACTATCTTTTCATGTATCTCACTTTCAGACAGGCCTTCGTCTTCCAGAGTTTTCAGTTCTCCACTATTTGTCCATGTAGTACGCAGAGTGTCATATTTGCTTTTTACGTATGTCACAAGGCGATACTTGTCTTTTTTCTCATGTTGACATAAATAGATTCTTCTTCCTGTATCTTCGCTGAGTAACGTATATGCTTTAGAAAGATAGGCATTGATGCTTAAGAGTGATAATTCGCTATTACGTTCTCCTATTTTTTCAATTGCATTTTTGAAAAGATCTAGTAGCTCTTGTTGGGCATTTAAGGCCTTAAGTTGTTTCTGATTACCAGATGCGGCTTGTAGTTCCGCTTTGGCCTCTTTAAGTCTTTTCCCTGCCTTTTCTTTTTCTCTATTACACCGTTCTTCGTCCTGCGTCAAGCGTCCCTGTAATTGAAGTTGCTCATCACGTTCTCTACCAAGTTTCCTTATCGTCTCAGATACATTTGTTACTAATGACTGAGCAATTTCAGCTAATTGGGCTTTTATACCAGCGACTTCGTCTTCGTCATCCTTCATCGCTTTATATGCTTCTTTTAATAACTTGCCAGTACGTTTCTTTTCACCCTCGAATTGATTTGCCATATACAAGAGTGTACTGCTGATATTATCTGGAGGAAGTGTAGATAACATGTCCGTTAAATGTTTGATAACATCTGTACTCATGTCACAACCACAAATGCATTTGGGACGTCTTAAAATACTTTTGACAGCCTCAACTGTTAATCCGGCAGGAATATCAACATTTTCTATAGATTGTTTAACGTCACCAACCAATTGATCTGTAACTAATGCATATCCGTCTGATAACCTTTTATAGAAGATGTCTGTGTTTTGGTCGAAGTTCTTTTTTGCTCGTTCCAAATCTCTCTCCAGACCTTTTCGTTTCTGCTCTAATTCTTCGGCATCTTTCAGTTCCGATAACTTGATGGAGATTTCTTCTAACTTGTTAGCAACTTTTTCTTGGTTTATTCCAATCCCATGAAGACTGATTTCATTCTCTTCAATGAAATCTTCCAATTCTCCAATTTCTTTTTCGAGTTCTTCGGCAGAGACATTACCAGCCTGGCGGTTAATTCTCATCTTTTCCTTACGGATGTCACCGTTAACATCCTTTATTTCACCAGAACACAACTCGAAAAGTTTCTCATTGGTGACAAGCGAAATAACATTCTTGATTGTTTCAATCGATTGATCTCCAACAATATTGAGTTTTTTCATGCGCTCGCCATCGAATGTTATTCCTTCCAAAATAGATTTTGGTATTATTCTAGATAGTAATTCTTCTACTATATCCTTATTTGTTTCCGGTATTGTACGCTCGCCGTTAGCTTCGGTATGGCTTAACTCTACTTTTTCATTTGAGGTTACTTTATCATTCAATCGCATGAAGGTCTCAGTGCGCTTGATGAAATATTCCGTTCCTTTGTTAGTAAAGGATAATTCTACCCAGCAATCTACAGAATTTGCGTGTCTGTCCACTTCCAACTTATGGTGTAGGGCCGAGTTTAATGAGTATGGGGTTTCTTCCTTCTCGCGCATACTCCTGAAGTTAAAACCATAAAGCACCCACTGGAAAGAGAAAAGCATCTCTGTTTTTCCAGAGCCATTGACACCCATAACTAAAGAAATATTCTTTGTGCTTGTCGTGTCAAATTTAATTGTAAGGTCCTTAAAACAACGATAGTTGTGGTATCTTATGTAATTGATCTTCATAGGGCTAATCTTTATCAACAACACTTCTCACAACCTCTTCAAGTTGTGATTTTAATTGCTTGTTATTGCCAGTCTCTTGACAGGTCTTAGCATAATTCAAGAACTTCCAAAAGCCCTCTTTTTGCGCTTCAGTAAAATGAAGTTCTTCTAACACGTCTTCAATTGGGTTCTGATTCATATTCTTGGGATTCTGTTATTGTTATATGATAAGTATCTTCAATACTGTTAAAGGTTATCTCATTGACATCTTTATTCAATGCCAACCTATTGTATTCTTTAGCTCTGGCCAACTCTATCTTGAGTAATCCATCACTACCATAAGTACCAGCTTCAATTGCCGGCAGTACTACCATATCATAGATATAGGCTATCGTCTTACCGCTCTCTTTACACTTACGCAATACACGGCCTCGTCGCTGAACGGTTTGTCTCAGAGCGCTATCACTTGCCATGATGTATATCTTGTCAAGTTTTGGAACATCAACACCTTCGTCAAAACACTTTATCGCTACCAAGGTATCAAAATACCCCTGCTCAAATTCATACAAGACTCTTTTTCGATTTAAAGTCCTACTGGTAAATTGTGATACAACCAACTTGTTATCATAAAGAGTCCTTGTTACGGAATCGATAATAAGTTCTCCTTCGTCATCTTTTCCTTGTCCGCAATAGACAACAGAATTGACAAAGTTATATCCTTCTTCTGCGAGTTCTCTTAGTTTCTCAATTTTTCCTGAAGCTTGCTTAATAATAAGACTCCTTTCTCTGCGAAGTTTATCAACAACGTCAGGATCTGGCTCTTTCTTATTCAATTCTTGGGCTAGTAGTTTACTCTTGAATTGGAACTTTTCGTTCTCTTCTTCTGTGAGTCGAACGAAGATGGGGTGATATTCATATTTTGAAAGGAAGTCGTTCTCTATAGCATCTTCAATTCCATAATAGAATGTGTCACCAGCAGTAAAGAACCTGACGATAGCTTCGGACTCACTCTCGCTGAAACGCTGAATGGTAGCACTAAGCCCCAGTTTGTATTGAGGGTTTAACTTTATTAATGCAGACAGATTTCCTTTCGTCAGATTGTGAGCTTCATCAACGATAATAAATATTGGCGTAATCTTACGGATCTCAGAGCACATCTTCGAGAAGAAAGTATCATACACCGCTACACAAATAACATCATCGTCGTCTGTATAATAATCAATTGTTGCTTCTGCAAGAGTCTTTTCAAATGAAGAACCACTTCCTCCAAAAAGGTAAATCTTGTCATATCCTTCTTCCCGTAAAGCAGCCTCCCATTGAACTTGCAAATCTATCTGTGGCACGCACACCACAACAAAAATTTTCTCGTTCTTCTCTTTCTTAAGCCGCTTGATTGTTTTGACAGAAGTGAAAGTCTTACCTGTACCAGTTGCCATCTCATAGAAATGTTGATAGCCGTTTTCACAGAATTCATTAATTGCTTTTTCTTGATATGGATATAACTTTTTCTTTTTACCACCATTTCGAGATATAATATACGCATCAATTGCTTCTTCTAACGACTCACTCTTCTTATAGCATTTTAGCAACTGGTTCTTCGCTGCTTCTGGAAAATCGATAATGACGACAGATTCTTCTTTACCTTCCCATAGATTATTAAAATACTGAAGCTCATCTTTTATAAACTGACCAACTTCTTCATTCTTCCACGAACAACTAACAGTAATACTTTCTTGATTTAGTAAGAAAGCGGATGTCGTCTCGTTTAATGACCCGTTAAAATAGGTCATATTATTTATCTCATCTACAAAGATCCCAAATTTCTCATGGAAGATACCTAAAGGCTGATAAGCTACCTTGATTTCAAATTTTCTTTCTGCAATCATATTGCAAATAACATCAAGCTTTCTTATCTCTTTCTCACTTATCTGACATCCAAGTATGGAACGTAGTAATGATTCTATTACTGTATTCTCATCTATGTTGATGCATGCATCTATAATTTTAACATCCGTCATTGACAGGTCAGGATTGCAGATGAGATTAATCTTCCCGTGTTTTTCTACAAAGTGGATCAGACCATCGATAGACAACGTCAAAGAGTGAAGAGAAAAGAAACCAACAGCCCTATATAACTCTACACTTTCCGTATAGCATGGAATATAAAAATCCTTCTCTATAGAATCTTTATGAGTCCTGTATATAGGTTTAAAATTCAATCTGTTCAACATAAGCTCAATAATTTCTGATAACAACTTCTGCTAGTTTCTCTCGTTTCTCGCCATTTGCATTAATGAAGCGTGGAGCCATTATCCTTTCGAATCTATAGCCTTGATATAACTTCTCAAAATACGAATCCCCATTCTCAGTTTTACTGTCAGAATTGCTTAACATTATCAGGCAGTTCTTATTAGACAGTCTATCGCAGAATTCTTTTAACTCTTCCTGCTGAATGTCATCAAACGGATCGTTTGAATATTCCCTAAATGATGATGTATCATTCAAAGGACGATAAGGAGGGTCGAAATACACAAAGTTTGGATGATTCCTACTGAGGTTCTGTCTGACAAGCTTATAGTCGCCTGGTTGGCGAATCATTAATTCAATAGAATTAAGCAGGCGGTGGTCTGCCATTATTACCTCCTTGTTGCAGATGACAGGCTTCTTATACCGTCCGTATGGAACATTAAATTTTCCTGCTGCGTTTACTCGATATAGTCCATTAAAGCAAGTGTGATTCAGGAAGATAAATAGTGCAGCCCTTTCGTCTGGATGTATCCCTTCGCTATTATATTGGTCCCTATAAGCATAGAACAGTTCCTTTCTTGCAGGAAAGTCCACGCTAAAGTAGTTATTCTCAATATTTTTTAACCTGTCAATAAGAATCTGAGGATTGTTTGCAATCAACTGATAACAGCGGATAAGGTCGGCATTGATGTCATTGATAACGGCCCGTGTGATACATTTGTGGCGCTGCAGCATGTGGAATAGCATTGCACCACCGCCAACAAAGGGCTCTATGTAAGTTACATTCTTAAGATCATCGAAATCAGTTGGCAGTAATGCTTCCAACTTCTGAAGGAGATTTCCCTTGCCACCAGCCCATTTTACAAATGGCTTAGCGGGAATCCTTCTAACAGGTCTTTCTCCAAATAAATCAACTGCCTTATGATTGGGCATCGGTCAGTATCTGTTCTGACTGATACCCGTGAGTCAGAGGGTTTCTAGCTATTGATGACGGCATACAAAAAGCGGGGTATCCTCACCTGCCCGTTCTGCTATTTCGGCCGTCGGAAGCCTTCCTGAAAGAACGAACAGAGTCTGAATACCCACGCCGGTCAGTATATAATGCACCCCGAAAAGTGTGCTTGAGGGCACAATTCGCCCTCTGCACACTCCGGGAGTATATACTACACCCGTAGCATTCATCTCCGCATTTGTCTTTGTACAGGATTTGAGTTTCCGACGTTCAAATAGCCAAAAACAAAGCATCAATGACGCTTTCTAATATGTCGCTGTTCCACCCATCCGCCCAGAGACGTGGGTACGAACAATGCAAAAATACAAATTATTTACGAGATTCCACCTAAATTAAAGAGAAAATATGCAAATTTTGTTCGAATTTTGCTTTAGTAAAGCGATCTAAACTTAAACTTTTCGGCAGTATCTATCCCTAGTTTCGTTTGGTGATTCCTATCTTCGACGGGTCAAAGCGCCATTAGGGATAGCAAAGAATTTCGATAACACCAAGAATCCGACAGATTTTTTCAAACACAGGATACAGAATACAGAATACAGTTTTTTAGGGAAGGGGGTATGCTTTCCAGAGGGAAAATAAGTCTAATAATACTTATTATATATATAATATATATATTATATATATAATAAAACTTGTGTGTCAACTTTTAGTGCTCGCTGAGAAAACTGTATTCTGTATTCCGTATCCAATACATGAGTCAACTTTTTCAGGAAAAACAGTAGCGTGCTTTTTTGCATGTCTTTTTCGCAAAATAATTTGCAAAGACTTTGAAATTTTATTACCTTTGCATTGTCGATGAAAAGATGGAATTGAGCGCGCAAGGCGGAAAAAATTGTTTTCAGGTGCACCAGAATTTTCGCTCTGCCCAGCGCGTAAAAATCCGACGACCCCATCCCGACCCTCCCAAGGGAGGGAGATAAGGGAATGGTAAAGAAAATTATTTACAAACTAATTAAAAACTAAACTAAGAGGAGATTAAAACTATGACAATGAAAGTTAAAGCAATTGAGAAGAAGCTGAAGTTCACGAAGGATGAGAATGATCCTGGCGTTTATCGCTACGTGATGTCGCCTGAACAGTATTCGAGCCTGAACCAGAAGAAGGTGATCAAGGAGGCTGCCCTGCGCAGCGGCGTGAGTCAGGGTGTGATGCAGGCCTGCTGGGATGCAGCCGGTGAGGTGATTAAGGCATGGGCTACCGAGGGCCACAGCGTGGCACTGCCCGGACTGGGCACCATGCGATTCGGACTGCGCTCGAAGTCGGTGGAGGACGTGAACAAGGTGAAGACCTCGCTGATTACCAGCCGTCGCATCATCTTCACTCCCGACGTGGACCTGAAGGACGAGCTGAAGAACACCAGCATCGTCATCACCTGCTACGACCGCAACGGCGAAGAGGTGCGCCGAGTGACCAGCGCCGACGACGGTACGGTGGAGGACAACGAGACCAGTAACCCCTCTCCTAACTCCCCCAATGGGGAGGGTACTAACACCAACACCGGTGGAGGTACTAACAACGGAGGCACGAACCAAGGTGGTGACAACGGAGGTGGTAACACCGGAGGCGGAAGTGATCCTAATTAAGGGAAAAGTGAATAGTGAATAGTGAATAATTTGCTACCGCTATTGAGTGAAGAGTGAAGAATCTGGCTTCGCCAGTGAATCTAAACACAGAGATACGGAGGGACAGAGGACTTAATCTTTTAAACTCTGTGTCTCTGTGTTGAAAAAAATTAAGCATTAAGCATTAAGAATTAAGAATTAAGCATTGAAAATTCGCATTATGAAAAAGCGTTTCATTGAGGTAGCGGTGAAGGTTGTAGTAGCCGCCCTCACAGCCTTTCTAACCGCCATCACAACGACTAGTTGCATGGGACACGGACCGTTCTGACGAAGTCTGAGGTGACAAAAACGAAGAAGCCCCGGGTCATTGCTGACTCAGGGCTTCGCTTCAGAAAAAGTGGCGGCCTCCACTATCATTATGTGTAACACTTTTTGCCACAATTAACAAAGATTAACCCACCACAAAAACAATTAAATAAAAATTCTTCCTATATTTGTAAAATTTGAATCCTTATGAAACAATTACTAGTAACCGCATTAACGACATTATTTTTGCTACTGTCAGGTAGCGAGGCAGTATGGGCAGACGATTTCATCGTGGAGCGAGCCGTCAACCTAGGTCAACTTGACTCATGGGCGGACATGAGCCAGTTCCAATGGCAGGAGATTGATCACGGCATACAGGACAACGGTGCCGAGATGGATGCTCTCAAGGCGGTCTTCCGCGACCCTGCTCCGAAGGACACCGTGGGCTTCTACAAGCAGATCTACGACGCCCGCGACAATCAGTATATCGTCTTGCGTCTGGACAAGGCTCAGGGCAACCGGCCTTTCCACATCCGCGTGACCTGTGTCAGGAACACGACAGACGCCTCGCAGAACACATCGAAGGTATTCTCCGCCAATAACTACGCCTACATCATGCCGCCCATCACCGAGAACCAGATCGAGGTGAAGATATGGCCGCAGGGTCAGGGTGAGGAGACGGCGAAGACCTACACTTTCAAGAGCCACAGCTATGGTTCGGCCTCCGTGCGTTCGGTGATGCTCGACAAGAGCCGCATCGTCGATGGCGACTATACCCTGCAGCTGATTCGCTACAACAGCGACACGCAGGTGAGCGACACGACATACATCAACAGTCTGCAGATTGACAAGCTCTACACCTTCTACGACTACGACGGCGGCGACCTGGTGGAAGCCTACCTGATGGCCAACGGCTTCAAGCGCATCAAGCTCGACCACGAATGGTGGGCCAGGGACGCGGTGACCCATGTGAGTGACAACACTGTGTCGGTATCGACGGGTGCGAGTATGCCTTATAACAAGCACAAGCATCTGGAAGCACCGAACCCTACCTATTTGGATTCGCGACTCTTCTCATATCACGACACACTGTGGGTGCATCTCTTCTGTGATAACGAGCCTTATTACGATACGGACGACCTGACAATGCACGCCGTGCGCTCCGACACAATCAACACGCCGATTGGCGAGCAGCTGCTCATGTGGGGCAAGGATCCCATGACGGGCCGTCTGTATGTGCTCACTGAAGGCGAGCCCGCCACCATAGAGTGCTACCGCGACGGCTTCCTGCCGAAGCTCTGCATGTATCCCGGCTCATACAACCATGCGACGGGCATCATCGACAGCGACAGGGAGGAGGTGGAGATCTTCCTGGAGAGCATCCCCGAACCCGTCACTTCGCCCAAGGTGACTTCGTCGATACTCTCGACGCTGACGCCTACGCTCGACCGGCGCGGCGACTTCTACGTGAGCAGCATACAATCTTCGGACATCCTGCCCGTTCAGACCACCGAGACGGTTTACTACGACGAGTATGCCTCACACAAGGACACTATGAAGCTGGCAGACGACAAAATGTATTATCGCTTCGCCCGGATGGAGGTGGCCATCGTCGCACCCAAAACCTATGAAACCTCCGCTGCCATCACGCTCATGAAGGTGAAGAACGCCGCAGAGGAGAATGCCATACTCAATGATAACCTCCCCGGCGACACGAGGCCTATCACCAGCCCACTCTTCGACTACAAATACTGGATCACGAGGTTTAATCTGAACGGATATCTCGACATCAACACCTCAGGCCGTCCCACTGTTGCCTTTGCCGGCGACTCGGTACGCGTTCTGCCCATCCTCTACAACAAGTATCTCGACCTGGAAAAGATGAAGGCTGACGCCCTCGCTAACGCTGCGGAGCGCCTCCAGGGAGACGAAGCGCAAAAGGCGGCAGAAGACTGGACGAAAGAAATGGCGCCAGCCGCCTATCCTCAGTTGACCTTCAACGTTCCCATGAAGAAGCCGTTCTACGCCCGCATCGATCTCGAACTCGATTTCTTCAAGACCAAGAAGCTTCAGACGACGCTGACCCTCGGCGTCGGCACCGAAGAAAAGTACGACTTAATCGAAACAAGGAGCAGATGCTGGCCTAACGAGATGGAATCGAGCAAGTTGCAGTTGAAAAAGGCCGATGAATACGATTTCGAGAATCAAGACTTATCGGCCAACCTGATGTATCTGCAGAGAGGGTCTGCTAGAGATGAGATATCGAGACCTGTGGGCGACCTGCAGTATAGTGCCTATGCGGAGTTGTATAGTAAGTTCTCCCTTCCGCTGTCGTTGGAGGGCAACGACTGGAAGCGGTGGTTCCGCGGCATGAAGTACGTCGATGAGGTCGGCTTGCGTGCAGAGGCTACGGCGAGTGCTAACTTCACCCTCGATTTCAGAGAATTGCTCCAAACCCTCAGCAAAATAAAGGGCATGCCCGATATTGTCAAGAAATTTAACGCTATAGCGAATCTACCGAAGGTGAAAGATCTCGTCGACTTTTACGTTCCGAGGGTGCAAACCCACGCAGCCGTGAATGTCAGTGTTAACACGGGGCTCTATTCTTTCCAAAACACGCTGAATCTCCCCGACCCGCTGAAGAACCACGCCTTGGCCTTCAAGTTCTTCGGCCAGGCAAGCATCAACGGCTCCACTGGGACCGAAGTACCATATATCGTGGCGGTGCCGGCTGCTATTCCTTTTCCCACCCTGATTCCAGTATTTGGCGACGTTGGTTTCGAACTGAAGGCGGGTGCCGGCGCTGGCTTCAAGTATGCCCTAGGCTCCCGATTGGATTTCCAGAACGAATTCTCGGGCAGTGCCTGGAACTGGTTTGCTGATGCGAGTGCCAAATACTGGGTGAAGCTTTTCTTCTGGAAAGTACACCAACAGAGTTATGGTTGGGAAGGTGGCAATGAGCATCTCCTCACGCCGACAGACTTCTCGAACCCCTTCCACAAGAATTTTGCCTACTACCTGAGCGATGATGCCGATCCCGACGCGAATAAGGCTCGCGCCGCCGCTCTTCCAGGCGATGCAGTAAGCAGTCATGCCGACATAGAAATGCCGGTGAAGTTCATCTCAGGCGGTGAAAGCATCATCTATCAGGGCAACCAGGGCGATCCCGATGACCCAAACAAGACGACGGTTGAGGTGGCCTCTCTGGGCAACCCCTCCATCATCTCCGACTGGCGTACGGGCGGATGCAGCGACTACGATGCAGCCTCAGTGCCCGGTCTTGACCTGGCGGTGATGGAGCAGGCTACTGCGACGGTCTCCAAGGAGCAGCTCGAGGATTCGCTGACGCTCGACGTGACGGTGAACCAGGTCAGCCGCGTCTATGACCTCTACTACACCAAGAAGAACGCCGGTACCAAGTGGTACCAGCCCAAACCTATTTACAGTTCTCCCGAGACCGCTTCCTACAGGCCGCGTCTGGCTATGGCCGACGATGGCAAGGCTATAGTCATCTGGCAGGAGGGCACCATAAAGAAGGGCAGCTGGGTGCAGGAAGGAGACACCGTGCAGCTGTCCGACCTCATGATGAACGGCCATCTGATGATGTCGCGCTTCGACGGCAATGAGACATGGTCGGAGCCCGTGAAGCTGGCGGAGCTCAACGAGGACTTCTGCCTGAAGGACTACCGCGTCGCCTACGACGGCACTTCGGCCTTCATCGTGGCGCGCAGAAGTATCTCCAGCGTTCAGTATGAGAACGTCGGCATCATGGTGGACGGCAATAATACAGTTACGAGGCAGACCATGGACGACATCGTAGGGTCCGTGGGCATGCACCGTGTGGGCGACTACAACTTGGTGAGCTGGATGACGATAGCTGACAGCACCAAGAACGAGATGTGCGTACGCATCAAGAGCTTCGGCATTGACGGTAAGGAAAAGAAAGGCATCAACTCCTCACTCATCATGAGCGGCTCCAACATCGACGAGTTCATCATAGTACCCGACATGGAGGCCAAGTCGCTGAACAATGTGGCGCTGCTATGGCGTGAACAGGTTCTCGACAACGACACCGTGCGTATGTGTATCCGTGCTTCGCGTCTGGTGCCCAACCAAGACGGCAGCTTCCATCTGGGTACACCTGTCACCGCTGTGCAGACGGAGGCGAACGGCATCATCCACAAGTTCGATGGCTACATGACCAAGGAGAAGATTGACGTATGCTTTGTGGGAACCGACCAGGAGGGCAACACCCAGCTCAACCGCAAAGCGGTTTACTTCGGCAACGCCTTTGCCTACACCGTTGACTTCGACCCCGAAGAGAATCAGGGCTTCCAGAGCCACAAGGATTTGATCACGCTGCTCGTCACCGTCACCAACTACGGCACCTCGACCATCAAGAACTGTGTGCTGACAGTGGGCAATGACAAGACCTATCCGCTCAATATGACCGTCGCTGCCGGCCAATCCGTACCGGAGCGCGTTAATATACCTTATACTATGGGCGCCGGCATTGACACCAAAATGACGGTGGAGTACGACGATGTGCTCGGTCTCAACGACAAGGAGGAGATATCTAATAGTTCATCCAGGGCAATGGCTGCAACCGGTCAGCGGGGTCAGAACATCCGCGAGCAGAACACTGCCCTATTCTTCCCCTACAAACCGAAGCTGAAGTGCTTCGTGGTGGCTCAGAGGGTGGACAAGAACGGCGACAACTACATCACCATCTGCGTGCGCAACTACTCCCGCCGCCGCCTGCCAAAGAAATTTGCCATCATCGTGGGCCTGAAGGATACTTCCTACGGCTCTATCGTTTACAACACGAGGGGCAACGACCACATCAAGTATGGTACCAAGACACTGCTCTGCAACCTGGAGGACGACAACAAGTGCGACGGCTACATGTTCGACTGCGGCAGCTACCGTGCTGGTTACGTCACGCTCAAGGTGCCCGGTGTCACCGAGAAGGAGAAGATGTATGTCGGTGCCACACTGGCCTACAAAGTTCCTCTCATAGACGTATACGTGGGACTCAGGGGAGGCACCTTCTGCGGCAGCGACAACAGCGGCGTGGTGACGCTCTATCCTTCGTCAGAGGTGGTGTCTGTGGATCGCGTCTTCAACAACGACGACAAGACCTCCCGGATGCACGTCAGTCGTAGCGGCGACCTTTTGGTGGTGAGCGGCGTGAAGGCCGGTGAGCAGGTGCGTCTCTACCAAGCCAACGGCACCGTGCTGGCTCGCAAGACTGCCGGCGATGACGGCAAGGCTGTCTTCCCCGTGATGCAACACAGCGGCGTAGGACTGATATCCTCAGGCGACGAGACGGTGAAGTTTGCGTACTAATGGTTCAGGGTTCATGGTTAATGATTAATGATTAAAGACTGATGATTATGAAAAAGAATATATTGACATTCCTAATGACAGCTTTGGCGTTTGTGTCGGTCGGAGCAGTGGACATCACCGATCCCAAGTATATATGGGACGGCAATATAGAGGATTTCAAGGCGTATAATGACACCAAGACCATCTACATTTATACGCCCGGCCAGTTCATTGCCCTCCACCACAAGGCGGAGGACTTTGAGAACGGACACCACAGTTACGACGATTGGACCATCTACCTGATGAACGACATCGACCTGAACAACAACAACATCCAGCCCTGGACCATCGGCTGGACTGACAGCCACCGCTTTGCCGGCCGCTTTGACGGGCAGGGCCACACCATCAAGAATATCTATATCGACGGCGGCGTGGACAACCGCGGACTCTTCGGATGGATATGCGGCGGTGATATTGTGAACCTCAGGTTGGAGAATGTCACCATCGTTGCCGGCGACGGCGGCAACGAGCATGTGGGTGCCCTCTGTGGCAGGATGGATAACCACAGTCTCATCTCCCACTGCGCAGTGGTCAACTGCACGGTGAAGGCGATGGATGTCAATGACGGCGATGAGATTGGCACTTTCTGCGGCTATGTGGCCAACGACTGTAACGAGATTGAATATTGCTACACCGACGGCTCCGTGGAGGGCAGAAGCCAGATAGGCGGCATCGTCGGCAAGATGGAGAGCGGCGGCGACGGTTCCAAGGTGCACCATTGCTACTTCACCGGCAAGGTCATCGGTCACCACGAAGACTACCGCTACATTGTCGGTGAGATTAACGGACAAAAGGTGGCTAATTGCTTCTATCTGAATCACGACGACGGCGTCGATGGTGGCGGCGGTACGGCCTGCACCGAGGAGGAGCTGAAAGCCCCCATGCTCTTCGGTGCAGACGATGCCGAGTGGGTCTATCCTCTTAACGGTTATCCCGAGCTGAAGGTGTTCTTGCGCTATAATCCAGGCGACTCGTTCTACACGACGAATGTGGGCCACATAGACAATTACGAGGCTATCGACCTCCCTGGCTACCTCAGTGTGAGAAGCAAGACGGAGGTGGAGAGGATGAAGAATGTGGAAGGAGACATTATCAAATGGACGGAGGTCACCTCTGCCAACGTAGTCCTAGAGAAAGTCATCGGTGCTGCGGCCTACGACGACTTTATCGTCAACAGCAACCAGCAATCCTATTTCAGCCCTATTCCGCTCACCAACACCGCTCTCGGCGCCAACGCTTTCGAAAAACTTAGAGCAGTGAATGGAGTGTCGCTTCCTGAAACAATCGACAGCATAGCCTATCCGCAGCGCCACAACGTGCAGCAGGCCATAGTGCTCAGCAACGACCTCTCTGGATGCGCCATGAAGGACAATGCCCTCTACGACATGAATCGCCGCTTACTGCTCACGGCGATCAAGTCGCCCACCACACTCACCATTCATCAAGAGTATGCCGACAGCATTGCCGACTATGCCTTTGAGAATATGACGGGACTGAAGAAGCTCTATGTGGACACTTGGGTAGAGGCAGGTCGCGAGGTGGATGACGGTGAGAACCGCCCGCCAGTCCTTAAACTGAAGGGCGAACATGCATTCGACGGCTGTCCAGAAGACCTCGACATTTTCATCAAGGACGGCACGCAGGATCAGCTCTTCCTGGGCTATCAGGCCACTGGAGGCTACGGCTACAGCAACGCTGACTATTGGAACCTGTTCTACTCCGACTATCAGGACGTCCCCAACCATATGTTCACCTACTTCCCCGTCAACCGCAATCCTGGCGGTATGTCCACGCTGATGCTCGGCTATCCAGTAGAACTGCCCGAGGGTGTGACGGCTTGGTGGGCGCAATCACTCGGCGATAACAACGTCACCCTAGAAAAACTTGGCACACAGATTGTTCCTCCATTTACCCCCGTTCTACTTACATACAAAGAAACAGGCCCCCTATACCTTTCCCGATATACTGGCGACAACTACGGTGCCGCCACCGACTACGAGAACAACCTCTTCAAAGGTAGTGTAGACCCGGGAGGACATACCATGACCGACTCCGAGATGATGAGCAACTTCCTCACGTTAGGACGTCCCAATGGCGATAACACCTACGACAATCTGGGGTTCTATTTGTATCACCCCAAGAACAAAGTCCTGCCATCATACATCGCATGGATTGCCAGCAGCGATCTTCCTGCAGAAGCCCGCCTGTTCGCCAACTTCGGTGACGGAACCACCAAAATCAATCCCTATACCGTCAAGTCGTCACTCACAGACGAAATACGAGTTTACACTATGCAGGGCATCCGCATTGACCCATCGTCCATGCGGAAGGGGATTATGTATATCGTGAATGGCAAAAAGGTAATCATCTAGTAAAAGACTACAATTATGAGAAAGAAAACATACATATCACCAGTCTGTCACGTCGTCAATATTTCACACGTCACATTACTCAGTGGATCGCCAAATATCGACGTACCCTACGACTCCGGCACAAATACAGGTGATGCTCTGTCACCATTCCTTCAGACAGACAAGTTCAACGACATTGAGAATTTATTGAACCTATAATACAACAAAAGAAGCCCCGGGTCATTGCTGACTCAGGGCTTCTCTCTTTGAAAAGTGGCGGCCTCCTACTCTCCCGCATTGCATTGCAGTACCATCGGCGCAGGCGGGCTTAACTTCTCTGTTCGGAATGGGAAGAGGTGGGACCCCGCCGCAATAACCACCTGATAATTCTTCGAATGCATAATTCATAATGCTTAATGCATAATTATGAAATGCACCGTATAGGTGACAATCTCCACAAGCAAGCTGCGATCGGACCCTACTGTGTCCAACACCTGAAAATATGACTTGACGCAAGCCCAACTCATTAAGCATTAAGCATGATGAATTAAGCATTGCACTGCGAAAGCTATCGGGCAATTAGTACTTCTCGGCTTTGACGTCACCGTCTTTACACCTGAAGCCTATCAACGTCCTCGTCTAGGACGACCCTCAATGGAGTCCTCATCTTGAGGCCGGCTTCGCGCTTAGATGCTTTCAGCGCTTATCCGAACCCGACGCGGATACCCGGCGGTGCACCTGGCGGCACAACCGGCAAACCGGAGGTCGGTCAACCACGGTCCTCTCGTACTAGTGGCCGGTCCCCTCAAGACTCCTGCGCCCACGATAGATAGAGACCGAACTGTCTCACGACGTTCTGAACCCAGCTCGCGTGCCACTTTAATGGGCGAACAGCCCAACCCTTGGGACCTTCTCCAGCCCCAGGATGTGA
>JAEEXI010000020.1 GCA_016291495.1 Prevotella sp. | reverse complement strand
CTCTTCCACACTCTGATGTGGTGCCCATCCGGCACGAGGTCCGACTTCCGGATCGGAAGCCCACTTGAACAGCGTCTCCGCGTCACTGTCTCGCCAAGGACGCAATATGATACGATTTGTTTCCATTATTACCCTAATTGACCTGGTAGGCGAAGTTTCTCCTTCCGAGGGAAGGAGGCTTCGTAGGCTTCGAAAGCCTCTGGATTTTCGTCTGCCACGAAGTAGCCCTTGGGCGGACAATAAGTTCCCTCACGATTACCCCAATAGCCAGGAATCAGTTCTTGAGCGAGGAAGTAAGGTACTTCGGCATCGTGAGGCTCGGCGTGATAGTGAATATTCATCTTGCTTGCAAGGTTGAAACCTGCGTGCTTATAGAACTCGATATTACCTTCCATCTGCAGAAGACCAATACCCATCTCCTTGGCTTTCTCTATTGCATATAGCAGTAGTTTTAGGCCGTAGCCCTTGCGCTTGTAGTCCGGATGGATGCTGATGGGACCGAAAGTCCAAGAAGGGAACACCGTTCCATCGTCAAGCATAATCTCTGCCTTGGAAAACATCACATGACCGATAATCTTATCACTATCCTCCATCACAAAGTCCAACTCTGGGATGAAGTCGGGATTTGTTCTAAACTGATTAAGCACATAATGCTCTGTGCATCCTGGACGATAGACGTTCCAGAATGCCTCGCGTGTGAGGTTCTCCACCTCACGGTAATCTTTTGTTTCTTCTAATCTAATATTCATGTTAGTATTTCAATAATTCTTTATTATTTAGACGCTGCGAAGTTACGAATAGTTGCGGAAAGCACCAAATTTCTGGGATATTCTGCATGGAAATGTGACGAATGTCACTTATAATTCGTACCTTTGCGGCTTGAAACTGCGAACTATGTATGAAGCAGGGACGTAAAGAAACGATAACGACGAGAATCATCAGCACTACATTTATGGTAGTGGCGCTGGCCGTATTCAAGCCCTTCGGATTGGATGCTTGGCAGTGGCAGGCTTACGTGCATCTGGCAGCCTTCTGGGTGATAGGATTCTCAATATGTATGTTGACCGACATCATCCTGAAGTATGTCGTCAAGATGCCGAGGTCGTTCAAGAAGGGCGCCGAATACATCATCCGCCGCAACCTCTGGTTTCAGTTCATCAACACGCCACTCGTGGCACTGGGCATCTGTCTCTACCGCCACTTCGTGCTGAGCGACCGTGTAGCGGGTAATCTGTTCTCTGTGGTTAATTTCCTTGAAACTCTCGTCATCATCGCCTTCTGCTCCTTCGCCATCGGACTCTACTGGCGCTTCAAGTTCCGCAGCAAGTATCTGGCGATGGAATTGGAAGAAACGAGATTGCTGAATGAGCAATTGAAGGAGATACAATCGGAAAAACCGAGTGAAAAGCCTCTCCAGCAGGCACCTGAATCTACCGATTGTCAAAGTCAGGGACTTACGCTCACTGGCACGACCAACGAATCGGTGACGCTCCAGATTTCCGACCTATTATTTATTGAAGCCGTTGGCAACTACGTCAAGGTCAACCATCTACGCGACGATCAGGTGTATACCGACATGCTTCGTGCCACTATGAAACAAATGGAGGAAACGCTGCAAGGGTATCCGATGGTTGTCCGCTGCCATCGTGCCTTCCTGGTCAACCTTGGTCAGGTAGAACAAATCACTTCACATTCCGGCTCCACACAGCTGCTTATCAAGCATTGCCACGAATCACTCCCCGTCTCGCGCAGCAATATGTCACAGGTTCGTGCTGCGATAAGTAACCATTTAAGTTACCCAACTTGAAGGGCTGTAGCGTCACTTCATCCACACCAGCATTCTGGAACTCTCGCTGCAAGAATCGCCCAGCTTTATTGGCACCGTCCTTGGCATAGCCGCGCCCCTGATACTTGGCGCTGCTCAGCTCTTTTATCACCCGTTTGTAATGTGCCATGTCCTGCGCCCCAACCATTGCGGTCGCAAGTACCATCAGTATTATTGTAACAGTCTTTTTCATACTACCATTTCATTTTCTGACGATGACGCTGCCGCTGGCCTGATGGGTGGCCAGTATCAGTACCTCGGCAATCTGTACGTGCTCAGGGGCGTTGGCGGCATAGACAGCTACGTCGGCAATGTCGTCACCTGTCAAGGGTTTGATGCCCTTATAGACGGTGGCGGCACGGTCGTTGTCCCCGTGGAAACGGACATTACTGAAATTAGTCTCCACAAGTCCGGGCTTCAGGTTCGTCACACGGATGGCGGTATTGGCCACATCGATGCGCAGGCCATCTGAGAGCGCTTTGACGGCAGCCTTCGTAGCGCAATAGACGTTACCGCCAGCGTAGGCAGCATCGCCAGCTACGGAGCCGACATTGATGATGTGTCCGCGATTGCGCTCCACCATGCCGGGCACCACGAGGCGCGTCATCGTGAGCAGCCCCTTGATATTCGTGTCGATCATCGTCTCCCAGTCGTCAGGGTTGCCCTCATACTCGGGTTCCAGACCCAGCGCCAAGCCTGCGTTATTCACCAGCACATCAATCTCCTGCCATTCTGTCGGCAATTCCCGAATGTACTTCGCCGCCTTCTCGCGGTCTCTCACGTCGAAAGCCAGCGTCAGAACGTCCGCACCTTTTTCCTTTAGTTGACTTCTGATCTCATTCAGACGGTGTTCGTTCCTTCCCGTCAGAATCAGCTTGTCGCCATTCTCGGCGAACTTCCTTGCACAGGCGAGTCCTATCCCGCTTGTGGCTCCTGTGATCAATACAATTTTGTTCATACTCTTATCTGTTGACGCTGCGAAGTTACATAAAATTGCCGAGACAACCAAATATTTGGGATAAACGGCATTGTGAAAACCATCGAGCGTAGCTCAATTGCACCCGTTTTCCACAAAAAGAATAAGATTTCTCGCGTTTTGCTTGGAGGATTCAAATAAAATCCTTACCTTTGCCACTATCATATCTCCAATATATCTCCAATACATCTCCAATATATCTCCAATATATCCCCAATTCATATATTTAGAGATATAGTAGAGTAGAAATAGAGTAAAAAATGAAATAAAATGAAGTAGAATTATGGCAGAAATGACGAAAGACATGTACGGTGCTATCGGAAGGTTCGGTAACAGGACGTACTACCAGCGTGGAGGGAAGACCATCGCTCGGACAATCACTACGCCGAAGAATCCTAAGACAGAGGACCAGTCGCTACAGCGGGTCCTTCTCAAGGCTGTAATCAAGAGTTATAGCATGTTGAAGGAAATCTGTAACCATACGTTCGAAGACTACGACAACGCCTTTGAGTGTATGAACAAGTTCAAGAAAGTCAACCTGAAGTACCTTCGTGAGCATGCGACAACGCTTGTGGAACGGGGTCAGGAGCTGGATCAGTTCTATCAGTTCACTCCTATTAATAGCTTGAAGTGGACGCCCTTCGCAGCCATCATTTCGGAGGGCCATCTGCCGGAGGTAACGGTGGGCATCAGTGCTGAAGAGGGCCACATCGCCTATGTCAACTTGCCCGGCCCTACCTATGCCGACTTTGTCACGGCGTGGAATCTGCAACGCGGCGACATGGTGACGTTCGTCACCGTGCAGAAGCGTGAAGGAAAGTACGAAGTGGCGTATGCCCGTCTCGTGCTCGACCCTCGCAATAGCGACGGCTCAGGAGCCCCTATGACGACGGAAATAGTGGACAGCCAAGGTGAGTACCCCTGTGCGAACCGAAAGAACGAGCCGAACTTCATGACCTTCGCTTTTGACACCGACCACTTCAACTTTGTGCTGGGCCGTGGCGGCGACGTGGTGGCAGCCGGTATCATCGTCAGCCGCGAGGACATGAGTGGCAACTGGCTACGCAGCAACTGTCAATTGGTGCTCAACGAGGCTGGCTTCGGCCCCGACCTGTGCAGTCTGGCAAAGGCTGTAGAATACAGCTACAAGACGCCTGAGATTGACATGGAATCTGAGTTCTATCTCAATAACGCTGGCGGAGGCGGTGGCACCAGCAAATCGTAACGGATATGGTCGTCTGCAACAGGGCGGCCATATTCTTTTTGCGAAGGATTAGATGATAATTATATCACCTCGAAATGTCGCAGGGCATTCAGGATGCCGTCGTCATCGACGGAGGTGGTGACGTAGTCGGCCTGGCGCTTAAGGTCGTCGATGGCGTTGCCCATCGCGACGCCGATGCCGGCCTGGAGAATCATTGAGGTGTCGTTGCCGCCGTCGCCAAAGGCCATCGTGCGGCTAGGGTCGAAGCCCTCGTGGCGGGCCATCGCCAGGATGCCCTTGCCCTTGTCGGCACCGTTGGTGGTAATGTCGGTAAATTCCGGATGCCAACGACCTGATACGCATTGCGGCATACGGGCCATCAGCACGGGCTCGTAATCAGCAGGGAAGAAGGGCGTCAACTGCAGGATGTCCTGTTGGAATACGACGTCTAGCGGTGAGGCCTTGTCGAGGTTCTTTACCGCTAGCATCTGACGGAAGATGCGGTCTACGTCGCCCTTGGGGTCGATGACTGCCACGTCTTTCCGACCCACGATGATGAGGCTGTTGCCTTTCTCTTGGCAGTCCTCCACGCAGGTCATCACGTCGTTCTTGGGGATGGGCTGGCACGTGACCATCTCGTCGCCCACGAAGCACAGTGCGCCGTTGGTGGTGATGTAGCCGTCGATGAGGTGCTCAATAGCGCCCAGATTGGTGATGATCAGCGGCGGACGGCCCGTGGCGATATACACCCGCGAACCGTTGGCCTTGGCCTGCGTCAGCGCAAGGATGGTCGACGGTGGAATCTCGTGCGTCTTGAAACTCACGAGCGTGCCGTCGATGTCGAAAAATAATGCGTATCTTTGTGTCATATCCATCATGGGAAGTACGTATTATGTCCAAAATTCTTTATCGCCAGTCAGCTCCATTTCCCCCTGACATTTGGGACAAGTGTGTTTATTCCATATCCTGATGTTGTCGCTGCCACATTGTAAGCACAGACGGCCCGCCTCGCTTCTGTAGGAAGGAGCCACGTCGGCAATGATACCACCCACAACGATGTTCTGGATGGTCTTGCAGTCTGGGCACGACATCGCTGTAATCTCCTGACGAAAAAGCCCTCGGCCTTCGTACACCTCAGCTTCGTAGCCACACTGCTTGCAGCGATATTTCAGTTTCCAAGCCATTCATCTGACAACTGTATTCTACATTTGTTTCAGTTGCTCGAGTGCCCGGCATAGCTGGTCAGGGCAAGACGTTCGTTTGATGCCACAGCGGATGCCGTTGAGTTTGCGGATGACATCGTCAATCCGTTGTCCTCTCACAAGTTGGCAGATTCCCTGAAGATTACCATTGCATCCGCCTTCGAAATACACGTCCTGGATGATGTCGTTCTCGTCAGCTGTTACTTCAATCAACTGCGAGCAGGTTCCCTGTGTCTGATACTGTATATGCTTCATATGTTGTTTTGATAGGTATGTACGCTCGAACCTTGAGCTGATGGCAGGTAGTTGATGCCCCACCAGCACATCTGCAGGAGGATGAAGGAGCCTATGAGCATCCATAGCGCCAGCCGCTCACGATGGCGAGGGAGCTGACGATAGTGGATATAGACGAGGTAGGCAATCCAAGTGATGGCTGCCCACGTTTCCTTTGGGTCCCATGACCAATAGTGTCCCCAAGCCTCCTTGGCCCAAAGGGCGCCGAAGAGCATACCGATGGTGAGGAAGGCAAGACTGATATACACAAGGGAATCCAAACCCCCTAAGTTAGGGGGTTGGGGGTCTGAAGATGCGTCAGGCATCCCCTTGTTCATACCCCTGTGGCCCCCTAACTTAGGGGGCAAAATGGCGATGACTACGGCTACGCCAAGCAGGGAGTAGGCGAAGATATAAACAAAGACGTGGGGTGCGAACCAGGGACTCTGCAGGGCAGGCACCAGCGTCTTAGTGTTGTAGCTGTCGAAGAAGAAGTAGGCAAATAGGGAGGCGAAGACCGCGAGGCTAAAGTATGCCCACAACGCCTTGCTGGTAGCCTTTCTCAATCGCCTCCACAGCACCATCAGCGTCATCAGTGCCGCTCCCGCCAGCATCATGTAGAAGCCCGTATACACCCACGGCAGCCATGGGTCACTGACGAGCTCCAGTATCGTTATCTGGCTCTGGGCACCCATCTGCGTGTCGTAGCCATACTGGTAAATCTTCCATCCGTCCACCTCATAGGGCTTGTTCACATCGATAGTGGTTTCGATGTTCTTGCCTGTCTTCGTCAGAATCTGAATCTCCGAGGCGAAGCGCTTAGGTTTACCATTATCGTAGGTCTCCATGATGAACTTCTTCAGTTCGATGGCTATTGGCATTTCCTTGATGGTTTGCTGTTGGGTTAATGCACGCCACTCAGGTTCGCCGATGCTACAAATCATTTTTACGCGTTGCATATCGGCATTGCCGAGGGTGGCCGTAACGAGGGCGATAAAAAGTCCCAAGTGATTCAGCAGGAAGGCGGCATCTTTGACCATTGAAAATTCACCTCTGAATAATTTACGTAATCTTCGGTGGATAGTAAGTCCAACGATAACCGTGATATACACATAGATGAGCACGAACGGCCAGAACGACAGCATATTGTTCAACCATGTGCCATTTACCTGCTGCCTTGTCAGTCCCATGATGATGGTCAGCACCACGGCATAGACCATCGCTGGTATGGCAGCCTGATACGTCGACATCCACTGGAAGGCATATACTTTCTTTCGCAAGTACGCCATCGCTGTTAACATCACTATAAAGCAAGCAAGCACAATGCCGTTGGCAGGCCACGCGAACGCTTCCCACACCACAGGGCCGACGCTCAGTTGCAGCGCCAGTCCTGCAATGATAAGGCCTCCTCCCATGAGAAAGCCTTCCTTCATATTCCAGGGTTTATTCCACATCAGAGTTCAATCAGTTTGCCGTTTTTCTTGGCTTCCTCAATCCACTTGGGCTCGATTTCCTGCAGGAAGCGCTGTTTGTTCTCGTTCAAGGTCTTCATATCGAGACCGATGGCAGCCTGAGCCTTGGCCTTGGTGCTATAGTCAGGCACGGGGATGGCATCGGTATGTCCCTGTTTGGCAGCGACACGGGCAATGAGCAGACGGGCCTGTTGGGCATAATCGACGGCGGCTGACAGCAGACGCAGCATCTCCTCTGGTGCATGGAAGGCAGCACCATGCGAGGCTACGGCATAGTCCCAACGCCACTGGCTCTTGCGTAACAATGCCTGGATGGGAGCCAACTGGGCATCGGTAGCACCCTTGTCGATGATGAACTTAGCCTCAAAGTGGGCACGGGCCAGCTCTTGTTCAGCACGAGCGCGCACCTCATTACATTTATCCTGACGCTCATAGACACTTTGACGTAATGCTTCAGCATCCGCACGATGACAAATCTGACAGGTGCGGTCAATCTTGGCCAATGGCGATTGTATCTGGTGGTCAGAGAACTTTACGCCACCCTCCTGCTTATACGGCATGTGGCAGTCGGCACACGATACGCCACGCTGGGCATGGATGCCGTGCTGCGACATCTCCCAACCAGGATGCTGGGCCTTCAGAATCTTGGTCTTCGATAGCGGATGGATATAGTCGTAGAAACCGATGGAGTCGAAATATTCCTCGGCAGCCTCGCAGGTCAGGCCCTTATCCTGTGGGAATACCAGATAGTTGGCCTTGCCAGGATTCTTCTCATCGTTAGGCTTGATGAAGTAGTACTCCACGTGGCACTGAGCACACACCAACGAGCGCATCTCCTGATGGGTGGCATCCTTTACATTCAGACCGCGACGGGCAAAAGCCTCATAGATAGCCGGACGGGCAGGGCGCAAGTCCATCGTGCGGGCATCGTGACAGTCACTACAGCCGATGGTGTTCACCTCCTCGGCACCCAACTCGCTCCACTTCTTGGCGTAGAAGTTGGCGGGATTGAATACGGAATTCGTGCCACTGAGTTCACGCATCATGCGAGGCACATCCGGACCCTTACACGTCCAGCAGGTAGCAGGCTGCATATCGCCAGCGATAGAGTCGCGCCCGTCGGCAGTCTTCACCGTAATGCCAGGATTGCCTGTACGCAGAATCTTACGCATATCCTCCAAGGCGTGTTTGTGGCCGCGAGGCGTGTTGTAGTGGCGCGAGAAGGCGTAGCCAGCCCACAGCACCACCATCTCAGGACGCTGCTCGAGCACATCGACCTCCTGCGACGAGTTGTACCTTGACTTGAACGTGGTGTCCTCCGTCATTGCCCACGTCTCGTACTCACGGGGATAGTCGGCCTTGAACTTCTCGTTCTGAGCCACTATTGAGTCCTCGAACACGGTACGCTTGTTATTAAACACACTGGCCACCTCGGCTCTGCGCTCCATCAGCGACGAAACGAGCAGTCCCAGAATGAAGACCACTATCATTGAGCCTCCAAACAGAAGCCAGCCTTGCCATTGTTTCAATTGCTTTGCCATATCTTCAATTTTTAATTTTTCAATTCTTCAATTTTTGAATCCATTCAGGTACTGGGGATGGGGGTAGGGGAGTCACGCCCTCGGCACCCGGTGTCGCCATCAGCGAGTTCATGCCGCCGTGGGGCACACCCCGATGACAGTCCCAGCACACCTTGCCGCCCTGAGCCTGCTGCTGCATATAACCCATGCGACCTGTCTTCACGAACTCCGTGTTCAGCTGTGTATGGCAGCGGATACAGTTGTCCATCACTACCTGACCCGTCAGTGTCTCGGCCTTGATGGCCTGATGCTCCATGCGGCCCACAAAATAAGCCGTGTGCTTCATACCGTCTAGCGCCTTGAAACCATAGTAGTAGGCCAAGTTCTGATGAGGCACATGGCAATCGTTACATGTGGCACCGTTAGACTGATGGTCGATGCGTCCGTGTGACGAGTGGCTCCACGTAGCGTAGTAAGGTGTCATGATGTGGCAGTTGACGCAGGCCGACGGGTTGTCGCCTACAAAATAAGTATGCGCCCTGAGCAGATACATAAACAATCCGCCGAGGCCGCATACGGCACCCGCAATCACTAGCAAACCTACCTTTTGACGATACGATAGCCAGTCCTTTAATGCAAAGAAATCTTTTAGATTCATCTGCTGTTGCTATATTTGGGACAAATATACAAAAAGTATTCCCATATTCCAAATTATTATCCACTTTTAGGGCATAATATTTGTTAAAGCTACTCCGTCACTTCAATTTATGGACCTATTCCCTCAGCCACAGCCAGCGCTGGCCCCAGTCTTCCATGATTTCGTCTCGGACGATGAGTTGGTTGCGGGCTCCGGCACAGTTGTGCCAATAGTCGGCAGGGGAATAACTGTCTGTCCACCATTGTGAGCCAACCTTATAGTCGGTATCTTTTGGTGCAACATCCCACGTATTCTCGATGGTAATCTGACCCGTGATGGGTGCAAAACCGTCAATGGTAGAGGTGATGGTATAGTCGAGGGTACCCGTGTAGTAGGTAGAGTGGCGCAGGACATAGAGGCCGTTGCCCTTATAGTAGCCCTTCCACTGCTGCTTGCGGATGTCGAGGGTAATGCAGGCGGAGTCGATAGTGACGTCCTCACGCACAGGGCCACGCAATTGCCATTCGATGATGCCGCAGATCTGGGCGGTGTCTTTGGCGGTGGTTGCTCCGTAGAAGACGCTGCGAGGCGTGCGGCTGCACTTCACGAACTTACCACCCCACGACTGCTGCTCTGGCTGCGTCGGATTACCTTGCATCATATATAACAAGGAAGGCGTGTCGCCCAGTTTGGGATTGCCCTTGTAGTAGGCGGCGAAGTCGCGCCCCAGATTGCCAGAGTCGTTGATGAACGTCTCGAAGAAGCCCATATTATACTTGTCCTTGTTTTTCGAGTCGTAGATGAAGGCGCGATACGTCGTGTTGTTCTCAATCATCCACAGATCGGGGAAATGCTCGATGATGTAGCAATAGCCGTTGACGCCCCACTTCTTGTTAGGTCCTCCAATCCAGTAGACGCGAATCTTCTTGGCGATATCCGGTGCATCGTGCAAGGCCTGTGCCACGTCTTCCAGACAGCCCCATACCAGCACATAAAGCGGTCGTGGGTCGTTCTTGCGGGCTTGCTTCACAATCCACTCCGAACCCTCTGTAGGCTCACCGTAACCGCATGGTGGCAGTTCGTCTGTACGTCCCTGCTTCACCAGCTTGCGCAGTGCGTTGGGCTTCATCAATCCTTTTACGTGTTTCTTCAGCTTGGGCAGGTCCTGCTCGTATACGTCAATCATGCGGAAAATCTCTTTTGCATTGCCATCGCCAAACGACGGTGAGGATACCAGTCCTTCCAGGTCAAACTTCTCCGAGTACATCAGCAGATGTGCCATCGACTGATTGTCGTCAGGATCAGTTCCTCCGATGTCAGTGGAAATTAATACTCGTGGCTTGGATGTTTGCTGTGCGCCGACAGTCAGCGCCAACAGAAATAATAGTAGTGTAGATAGTAGTTTGCCCATTATTGTTATGATTTGTTTTGTGCCGGCAAAGATACGATATAAAACTCAAATATGCGAGAAAAAAGATAATTATTAGTAACTTTGTACCCAACTTTAATATTATCACTAATTATGGGAACGAAGAAAGTCTTTTTGACAGCGATGATGATCGCTATGAGTATGGGGATGAATGCCCAGACAGTTCAGAAACAAGTAGTGGAAGAAGGTGGTACAGGCCCGTTCAAGTCTGAAGTGGTAGGTGATGCCTCCTGTCCTGGATTTACGGTGTATCGCCCGCAGAACCTGAAAGAGGTGGTGGCCAAACAGGGCGCCCTACCTGTCATTGTCTATGCCAATGGTGCCTGTTTCAACAATAATGTGGAGATGCGCCTGCTGCTGAGCGAGGTAGCCTCCTACGGTTATGTGGCAGCGGCCATCGGTCCGTATGACGAGGCAGATGTGATGGCGCAGTGGCGTGGTGTGCTAAAGGCGGCTTATCCTGAGACCAAGGGTGATGTCATCATGGCTAACGGAGAAAAGATTCTGCCGATGACGGCCGAGGAGCGAATGGTACAGCAGGAGGAACAGGCCAAGCAGAGAGAGCTGGCTGCAAAGGCTGCCAAGAAAAATAAGAAGCAGCAGGCTCCTGTCGTTCCACAGTTCAGCACCTATCCCAAGATGCTGCTTGAGGTGCTCGACTGGCTGACGGAACAGAATGCCAAGCAGGGCTCGGAATACTATCATTGCCTCGCCCTCGACCACGTGGCTGCCATGGGACAGTCGTGTGGTGGTGCTCAGGTTTTGGGCATCGCCTACGACCCTCGTATCAAGACCTGTGTGATGCTGAACACGGGTATTGGCGACATGGAGATGATGGGCGCCACGAAGGAGTCGCTGAAAAACCTCCATACCCCGATGTTCTACATGATAGGCGGTCCTGCCGACATTGCCTACGCCAATGCCCAGAAGGACTATGAGCGTATTGCCGACAATATCCCCGTGGTGATGCTCAACTCGAAGGACGGCCACAGTGGCACCTATTACGAGAAGTATGGCGGCAACTATGCCAAGGCCGTAGTCAAGTGGCTCGACTGGCAGTTGAAGGGTCGTGTAGGTCAGTCGGCGCTCTTCCTTGACGATGAGTATCTGAAGATGAAGTTCCCCGAGTGGCAGGGTGTCCGTAAGAATTTTGCGAAATAAAGAGAGCAGGCAAAAGCCTGCTCTTCTTATTATTTCAACAGCTTAATCAGATACGCTGATACAATGTCGGTGGTGCGATAGATGTTCTGGGTGAAGACGTGGTCGAAGTACTCTTGAATGACCAGCTCGCTCTTGGGCCAAATCTGGTGGAAACGCTCGCCGTAGGTGTAAGGCACCACGCGGTCGCCGTTGCCGTGGATGATGAGTGCGGGTCCCTGATACTTCACAGCCGTCTCATAGATAGGCAGGCTGAAGGCTGTGCGGATATATTGGGCGCCGAGTTTTAGGCCGCCCCACATTTCGACGTACTCGCCTGGGTCGAAGGGATCATACTGCTTGCCCATGATATTGCCGCGGATGGCATCGTCGCGCAGCACAGCGGCGGGAGCCATTAGCGCCACTGTCTTGAAGGCAGGCGTTCTTAACTCTTCGCTCAGTTGTCCGGCTGTCATCGCAGCTACTACGCCGCCCTGAGAATGACCCACAATGGCCATCGAACTCACGTATCTCAGGTCACGCACATACGCCACCACTTTCTTGGCATCCTCTATCTCGTTGGGAACGGTCATGTCCTTGAAATCTCCCTCGCTCTCGCCGTGTCCGTTGAAGTCGAAACGGATGCTGGCAATGCCGTGTGCCTGCAGGGTGTCGGCAATGAGTTCAAACATCGGACCGTCCTTCGTGCCGGTAAAACCGTGACAGAAGATGACCATCGGGCATTTCTCGCCCTGCTTCAGTTCGGGTTTCTGGATGAGAGCCTTCAGCCGTCCGTGGTCTCCGTCGATGAATACTACCTCACCTTTTTGTGCTGCCTGATAGGACCCCGTGGTCAACTCCTTTAGGTATTTGTCTACTTTATACGTTAATACCGTTGAGAGTTTCACTTGTCCGTCTGGACCTACGACTACTATTGATGGAATCCACTTTACACCGTAGGCCTTGGCGATGTCCGTCTCCTTGAACTTCTTCAGTTCGCTCACCTGCGGATAGGTGATGCCATACTTCTCGATGGCTTTCTTCCATGCCTCCACGTCAGTGTCCATCGAGATGCCGATGAACTCGATGCCATACTGGCGGTATTTCTCGTACATGCGCACCACCTCAGGCGCATCCTTGCGGCAGTCAGGACACCACGATGCCCAGAAGTCGAGCACCACGGTCTTGCCCTTGGCGAATTTCGAGAACTGAATGGCTTTGCCGTCAGGCGTCTTCATCTTGAAATCTGGTGCTGCCGTTCCTGCCTTCACCAGTTCCGTTGCATACTTGTCGTCAAAGTCCGGCTGTGCGGACTGTGCTTTTGCTACTGTTGCTCCCATCAGGAGCAGTGCAAGTGATATTAGATATGTTTTCATATGTATTTTATTAGATACTCTCCTTCAATATCTCCGTAATATCCTCTTTCGTCAGATCCAGATATCCTGCAGGATAGACGACGGTGGTCTCAGTGATGCCGGGAATCATGTCGGCGGTGGCACCAAGTTCACTGATGGTGAGTGGCAGACCTATTTCCTGCATCCAGTTCTTTAGAGTTTCAAGGCCAGCTTCGGCCAGTTCGCGTTCGGTCTTGCCCTCCGTTGGAATGTCCCAGACGTTGTGGGCAAAGCGGGCAAACTTAGGCAGGCCGTTCTTCATGGCGCGACGATAGTAGGCCATCGAGACGGAGGCCAGCGCATAGCCATGAGGGGCGTGTGTCCAAGCACCCACGCTGTGACCAATCATGTGTACCATCCAGTCCTCCTTCTTGCCCAGTCCGATGAGGGTGTTCAGTGCCCAGGTGGCTGTCCACATGATGTTCGAACGAGCCTCGTAGTCCTGCGGATTCTTCACAGCGATGCGACTGCTGTGGATGACTGAGCGCATCAATCCCTCAGCAAGATAGTCGCTGGTGTTGTCGTCGAAATCAGAGAAGTACTGCTCCATGATGTGGTTCATGATATCGTAGATACCCGCCTTCATCTGATTCTCGGGCACGGTCATTGTGAACTTGGGGTTCAGGATAGAGAACTTAGGCATCAAACGGCTGTCGAACACGTGACCCACCTTGAATGTGTGTTCTGCATCGGTAATCACCGTGCCGGCATTCATCTCCGAGCCTGTACCAGCCATCGTCAGGATGCAAGCCACAGGCAATAGCTTCTGGTCAGCATCGGGCTGTTCCTGCTTCAGCCAGAACTTATCCCAGTAGTCGCCCTCGTAATATACGGAAGCTGCCACTGCCTTCGAGTAGTCGCACACACTGCCACCACCTAGGGCCAGAATCAAATCCACGTTGTTCTCGCGTGCAATCTTCACGCCCTCGTTCAGTTTCTCCAATGTAGGATTGGTCATCACACCCGGATTCTCCACGAAGGTCTTGCCAGCCTCACGCAGGATGGCCACTACCTGGTCGTAGATACCATTACGCTTCACACTGCCGCTGCCGTAGTTGAGCAGCACTACAGGACCGTAGCCCTTTAGCTCGTCCTTGAGGAAGTTCAAAGACTCATCACCAAAATACAGTTTGGTGGGGTTGTAGTAAGAAAAGTTGCCTAACATGGGTTATTTGTTTTAGTTCATAAATTCTTGCCGCAAATATACGAATAAAATCCCAAATGACGAACGAGTGAGAGTAAAAAAACGATTGAGGTTTGCTCAAATCGTTTTTTGCCGAGCGAGGAGGAGTTCGATGCGAGTCAAACTCGCAGTTTCGCCTTTGGAATTTATGTTTTTTCATCCATCGGATAGTGGACGCCCCATTTGCGGCGGAGGCCGTCCATGAGTTGCATGATGTAAAGGGTCTCGGCATGAGGCATCTCGCGCGGCTCTGTCAGACCGTCAAGGAGTGCCTGCCTACAAGCTAGGAATTGGTACTCATAGCCCGTGATTTGCTGGGGCACGTGGATGGTCTCGACATATATACGATTGGGACCGTTTACGGTTATTGTCTGCGGATTGTTGATGTTGTCGATGATGATGTTGCCTTCCGTGCCTGCGATGACACCGATGTTGTCGCCCACGCACTGTGCCGAAGATTGGATATTAGCCAGGATACCGTCCTTTAGGATGATGGTGATGGCATTGGTCAGGTCCATGCCTGTAGTGCTCTTCACGCAATGCCCGTCGATCGTTTCAATATCGCTGTCGCAGAACATCCGCACGAAGTTCAGCGCATAAACGCCGAGATCGAGTAGCGCACCACCACAAAGGTCGGGTCGCATGATGCGTTCCTTATTACCCATCGAATAGCCGAGGGTGGCCGTGACGAGATGGGGAGTACCAATACGACCGTCTGCAATCAGTCCTCTGACGATACCCACAGCAGGTTGGTAGCGCGTCCAGATAGCTTCAGCGAGGAATACATGTTTCTCATGAGCCAGATTGATAATATCCTGCGCCTGTTTCGCATTGGCCATAAACGCTTTCTCTACGAGACAGGGTTTTCCTGCCAGGATGGCCTCACGTGTCACGTCGTAATGGTGGGAGTGTGGTGTGCCGACATATACGAGATCTATGTCCTTATCAGCAATTAACTCGCTGTATGAACCGTATGCCTTCTTGATGTTCCACTTTGCAGCAAAAGCCGCTGCCGTTTCCTGCTTACGTGAGCCTACGGCATTGGCCTCGCAGCTGTCCAATCCGTTTAGGGTGATGGCTGCCTTCTCGGCAATCCATCCCGTTCCAATGATTCCTACTTTCATCATATCATCTTCTTTGCCTGCTCTTGCGCCTCGATGACCTTGTCGCACCACTGGTCGAACTCGGGGTCTTCCACTTGCAGCTCTGGATGCGCGAGGATGTAGTTGATACAGCGTCGGACGCCCTCATCGAAGCGGGTCGTGGCCTGGAAGCCGGGGACGGCACGCTTCAGCTTCGTACAGTCGAAGATGACTGTAGCCGCTTTGTCGCCGATGAGGTTGCCCTCCAGATCATAGTCCCTCGGACAGACGGCGGCCAGGAAGTCGGAGGCGACGTGATAAAGCTTTGGCGTGACGTTCAATGCTTGGCCGACGCACTCGTAAATCTGATCCCACGTCAGACTCTCGTCACTCATAATCTGGAAAGCCTCGCCGATGGTCTTCGGATTGCCCAACAGGCCGATGAAGCCACGTGCGAAGTCCTCGTTCCACGTCAGCGTCCACAGCGATGATCCATCGCCATGCACCAGCACGGGCTTGCCCTCCAGCATACGCTTCAGCACCGGCCAACTGCCTTTCGGTCCGTGGATACTGACGGGTACGCCGCGCTCGCAGTAGGTGTGCGACGGGCGGACGATGGTCACGGGGAAACTGTTCTCGCGGTACTCTCGTATCAGCAGCTCCTCGCAGGCAATCTTATTGCGCGAGTACTGCCAGTAGGGGTTTGCCAGCGCGGTTCCCTCAGTGATATAGGGGCTGCGCACCGGCTTCGCATAGGCTGAGGCCGACGAGATATAGACGTACTGCCGCGTGCGACCGCGGAACAGCCGGATGTCGCGCTCCACCTGCTCCGGCACGAAGCCGATGAACTCGCAGACGGCGTCGAACTGCGCGTCGCCCAAACCGGCGAGCACACTGTTCGTGTCGTCGATGTCGGCAATCACCTGTTTCACACATCCTGGCACCTCTTGCTTGCGCGTGCCTCGGTTCAGCAGCCACAGCTCGTGGCCGCTCTCCGCCAACTGTCGGGTGATGGCACTGCTGATCGTGCCCGTACCACCAATCATAAGAATCTTCATAACAACCGCATATATTTATGAACATGTTGGTTTTATATCATCTTCTTAGTAGAACTTAACGATATCGTCCAAGGGCCTGCGTTCAGGACGGTTAGGCTCTCCAGCCCTGTAGCCCAGTGAGATGACCGCCATAATCGTCTCGTTTTCTGGGATGTCGAAGAGCTTGCTCAGTTCGTCTGCGTCACGCATTCCCATGATGAGTGTGTCGAAACCCATAGCGCGTGCCTTCAGAATCAAGTAGCAGTTGCTCAGACCATTGTCGTAGGCACCCCATCCGTCGCCCACCTCATTCGTCTGATTGCCTTGGAAGAAACCTGACTTGCCCCGTTCAAACGTAGAAACAATCAGAACTGGAGCATCCTTGATGCGATCCTTGTTGGCGCCCACCAAATCTTGAACGGCAGCCACTTTCTCCTCACTGATGGCCACGTAATATTTCGTAGGCTGCTGATTGGCCCATGACGGAGCCTCTTGTGTTGACGTCAGAAGCTCGCGAATCTCAGTTTCAGAAATCTTCTTCGAGGCATCGTAGCTGCGCACACTTCGTCTTGTCGTCAATACTTCGTCGAAAGACACGACATCCTTTGACGCTTCTTTCTTTTCATTACAGCCAGTCATGGCCACCAGTGCTGCGAAAGCACCAAGAATCATTACTTTTTTCATTTTCATATTTGTTTAGTTTTTATTATTGGTAACTTTTATAATTAATCATAAACTTGGGGCAAATATAGCAAAAATTCTCCACTTTTTCGTATATTTGCACCAAGATTTAAGAAGAATTGTGAATAAACAAAACCAACAAAAGCTATAACGATGCCGAAAAGATTTATTGTATGCCTCATGGCAACGATGGGCGTGCTGACCCTATCGGCACAAAGTTCAAATGAAATTGTTGCAGAAGGGGAAGTCCCAGTAAGAGTCGCTGATTCGTATAGCTTTACGGAAGGGCCTGCGGTCGATGCAAGGGGCGACGTCTTCTTCACCGACCAGCCTAACAATAGGATTTACCGTTGGGACTGCGAATCGGGTGAGATTAGTCTATTCACTGATCAGAGCGGTCGTTCTAACGGGATGTACTTCGATGCCCAAGGCCATTTGATAGCTTGCGCAGATATGGACAACCAGCTCTGGTCGTTCGATATGAAAGGTCATTCCGAGATACTGGTAACCGACTATCGCGGAAAAATGCTGAACGGTCCCAACGATGTATGGATCTCGAAGGATGGAGGTTATTATCTGACCGACCCATATTTTAAACGGGACTATTGGACGCGCAACCCTGAGCGCCAGCAGCCTGTGGAAGGCTTGTATTATCTTACGCCTGGAGGCAAACAGTTGGTTATGCTCGACTCAACGCTTAACCAGCCCAACGGTCTTGTTGGAACTCCCGACGGAAAGCATCTGTATGTGGCGGAGGCCAAGGCAGACAGAATTCTGAGATATGACATTCTGCCAGACGGTTCCCTAGCAAACCGCCAGGTGTTTGCCGACATGGGCTCGGACGGGATGACAACTGACGACCGGGGGAACATCTATCTGACAGGTGATGGTGTGACCATATTCGATAAGGATGGCCATAAGATAGCCCACTTCTCCATTCCCGAGGACTGGACAGCCAACGTTTGTTTTGGCGGAAAAGAGCGTAACATTCTGTTTATTACCGCATCAAAATCTGTTTATACCTTGAAAATGCTGGTACATGGGGAATCTGTACTTTGCAATGATTAATACAACAACACATTTACTATTTTATTATGAACAAAAGATATGTTCTTTATGTATTGGCGGCAATAACCTTGCTTTGGCAAAGCGCCTCGTTTGCATTGTGTTCGGCTAAAGAAAATAATGCTGCAAGCCAGTATGAGCAGGCAACGTTAATTCCACAAGCACCCGACTACAACGACGCGACGATGTGGGTGACTGCCGACGGCGACCCCGACGGAACTGGAGCCGACATCTTCTATGTCGTATCGACGTGGGAGGAGGACTGGACGACAGAGGATGGCAGGATATGCCATTATGCCGACGTGTGGAACCCGGTGCACCGCGAGCACATGGGCGATTTGGAAATTAACAAGGTGGCGGCGTATATGTCGCGCGGCAACAGGTTCTTTGCTCCCTACTATCGTCATACGACCATTGAGGCCTGGATGACACAGAACGAGGACACCATCAAGAATCGTACTCGGTTGTCGATGGGTGACGTCTGCGCAGCCTTCGACCACTTTCAGGCGCATCGCGACAAGAGTCGTCCGCTCATCATCGCGGGCTTCAGTCAGGGCGGCCTGGCCGTGGTGGAGCTGCTGAAGCACATCGATGACGAGACCTACAGCCAGTTGGCTGCGGCCTACGTGCTGGGCTATAAGGTGACCAATGCCGACATGGCAGAGTGCAGTCACATCCGTCCTGCCGAGGGTGAGACCGACACGGGCGTCACCATCTGCTACAATACGGTGAAGGATGTGAAGTACGTTATCCCCATCATCTCTGCTTCTGACATCTGCATCAACCCCGTGAACTGGCGGACGGACGCTACTCCTGCCACACTTCACGATACGATTACTGTCACCGTTTCGCCGGAACGCCATGTCCTCGTTGTCAGCGGTTACAGTGGCTCGGAATATGCTGCCTACAAAGGTTTCATCAATGTGGGCGACATCCACAGCTGCGAGCCTTGGCTCTATAGCGAGTGTCTGTCGAAGAACATCAAGGTTCGTGCCAAGGAGTGGCGGAAGCAGCACCAGCCGACTGTCACCCGCATTCAGGAACGCGGCACGTTGCAGGTGGGAACAACGGGCGACTACCGGCCGCTGTCTTTCCGTGAGGATGACGGACGCTACTGGGGCTTCGGCATCGAAGTGGCTGGGGAAATTGCGAAAAGGTTAGGCGTAAGCATTGAGTTTATTCCAACCTCTTGGCCTACGCTGACGGCAGATGTGTTGGTAGAGCCTCAGAAGTTCGACCTCGCCATTGGCGGCATCACCATTACCGATGCCCGCCGCGAGACGATGCTGATGAGCGAGGGCTATCTGGCTAACGGAAAGACCATCCTTTGCCGTGCATCGGAGGCCGACCGCTACCAGTCGTTGGCCGACATCGACAAGCCTGAAGTCCGTGTGATGGTAAATCCCGGTGGACTGAATGAGAAGTTCGCCAACGAGAACCTGACGCATGCCACTATCATCGTCCATCAGAAGAACGAGGAAATCCCGTCGCTCATTGCCGAGGGCAAGGCCGACGTGATGATCACGGAGATAACGGAGGCTCCATATTATGTGCAGACCGACACCCGACTGGCTGCCCCGCTGTTGAACACTCCGTTCAATCATGGTGAGATTGGTGTGCTGATGCGTAAGGGACAGGATGATCTGCTACAGATGGTAAATGCTACCATCCGTCAGATGAAGGTTGATGGCTCTCTCCGGAAACTACATGAAAAGTATGGATTAGTGTATGAGTTGTAAGCGTGCTTCTTCCAGGAACCGCAACTCCGCCTCCAGCATCTCCAGTTTGGGCATAGGACAGCCTGCCTCACGGGCAATCTCCAGAGGACGGGTGTAGAGATAGTATATCTCCATGCGGCGGTGGAAATCCACCAGTCCCGTCTCTATGCCAGCCTGACGGAATTCATCGACCACGGCCTGCATCAGCGCTTCGTCCTTGCAAGAATAGTTGGCCAGATTGATGCTGCCATAACACTGATGATTGACCACACCTGGCTCTGTCTTGGCAGAACAGATAAAGGCCAGTCCGGCAGCCAACTGTACGTCGGGGAACATTTTCTGCACATCCTCCTCTACCCCAACGCAACTTCTTCATCTTCTAATATTTCTCAAAACTTGGGACAAAGGTAGCAATTATTCTTTATTATTTCGTACCTTTGCATATAAATTTGCGAGGACGGGCTGCACCTCGGCAATTAGAGCAAGCTCTATTGCATTCCTTCTTTAATCACTGGCATATTGGCCTCCTTCCACGCGAGAATGCCGCCTTTGAGGTTCACACACTTATAGCCGACATCTGCCAGCTTACTAGCTGCATTAGCAGAACGGCGACCACTACGGCAATAGATGGCGATAGTCTTATCCTTAGACAGCTTTGCCTTGGCCAGCTCCACAAAATCGCTTTGGAACTGATCAATAAGAATGGCTCCCTGAATATGCCCTTCGGCAAACTCATCGGCCTTACGTACGTCGAGTATTACCACATTGGAGTCTGCCATCAATTCAGCAAACTCCTTCACTTCCATGTTCTCAAAGTTCTGCTGGCCACAGGCAGTAGTAAGCCCAAGTGCCGCGAGTAAGCAAGTCAAAATCTTCTTCATATTACTTCATTCAACTATTGTTAAAACTTGGCACAAAGTTACGCATTATTATTCATATTTCGCCTTAAATGACTAAATTTGCAACATTATTTAGAAAAACATGATGAATACGAAGAAACTACAAAGGAACATCTCCAATATAACTAGTAAGTAGCCCCAATGGAACAAGGATATAACAAGGGAGTAGCTCCCATTCATGTTCGGTAGATGTCCGGTACTTGTCCGGTAGATGTTCGGTATTTGACCGAACAAGTACCGAATATATAGCGAGCAAATAGCGGACAAGAATGAGAGGAAAATGGGAGCAATACTGGAGCTAAGGGATGGGTAGGGTGGAGGTTGGTATGAGAAGCGTCGGAGAGGTATATGAGAGGGCTATAGGAATGACAAGAGCTTACATATATCCTCCAGATACTTGCGGTCTGTGTCATCGAATGTGGCTAGGTGTTCACTGTCAATATCCAGTACCGCCACCACCTTGCCATCATGGCTGAACACGGGCACTACGATTTCTGACTTCGACTCGCTGCTACAGGCTATGTGGCCGGGGAATTGTTCAACGTCTGGCACAATGACGGTCTCTGCTCTTTGCCATGCCGTACCACATACACCTTTGCCGTAGGGAATCTGCATACATGCGACAGGGCCTTGGAATGGGCCAAGCACTAATTTGTCGCCAACCACACGATAGAACCCTGTCCACCAGAATCCCATCGTCTGATGAATGGCCGCAGCCACATTGCTCATAACGGCTATCATGTCCTTCTCGCCGTCAATGAGTGATGCAATCTGGCTGACCAGTAACTTATATTGTTCTTCTTTCATAGTAACGCTATTCGTAGTGTCTGATTTTGACTTATTTCCTAAATAATCTCAATTTCAGGCACAAAGGTAGCAATAATTCTACATTTATTTGTATCTTTGCCAATAAATATGCGAGCACGGGCTGCACCTCAGCATAGAGCAAGCTCTCTGCATTCGGTTTGCACCGTCCTTGCCACCCAGATTTAATATGTTTTGTGAATATAGACATTAAGCTACTAAACCAATACTGTTATGAGTAAGATTCTGATTTTACAAGGCTCTCCAAGAGCCAATGGTAACACCGCATGGATGGCGGAAGAGTATAAGAAAGCTGCTGAGGCAGCAGGTCATGAGGTGACACTGGTAAATGTGTCGCGTAAGAAGATTGCAGGTTGCTTGGCTTGCGAGTATTGTCACAATAAGGGCAACGGAGCCTGCATCCAGAAGGACGATATGCAGGAACTCTATCCGTTGATGAACGAAGCAGAGGTGCTGGTGTTGGCTGCGCCCATCTACTACTTCACCCTCTGTGCCCAGATTCAGGCTCCTATCCAGCGCATGTATTGTGTCAACAAACCCGCCAACGTCAAGAAGATGGCATTGCTGATGTCATCCTACTCTCCTGCTGTCTATGACGGAGCCACTGCTGAGTTCCGCGACATCTGCAACTACTGGGAGGTTGAAAACATGGGCTTTGTCTCTGCCAAGATTGACGAACAGAAGACAGAGGAGACCAAGCAGAAAGTGATTGCATTGGCAGGGAAAGTATAAAAATGAAAATCGATCATATATCAAAAACAGAGACTCATAAAGTGTCGAAGTTCATGATCTATGACAGAATGGCGAGGAAAGGCTCTTCTGCCTACTCTCCGAAATCCCATTCTGCCCCGCATTTTGAAGGCCATTATGTCGAGGGACTGGAAGAATGGGCCAACCATTACTGCTTCAACAAGAAGGAAGACGGGACTTACGAGGCCGAACTTGACGAAGCTTGGGACGAGGGCAGTCACTACGGAGGAGGAACCATCAATGTGGCTATCCCCAAGGAATGGTTCGACCTCTCCTACGACGAATTCCTTGAACGTGTCATCACCCTTGCCGCTGCGCAACACTATGGCTTTACCCCTGATGACCTGAAAGAGAAGAAAGGTCTGAAGGAATTCTTTGGGTTTCTTTGAAGCTATCCATCAAGAAAGTGTGAACCAAATAGGTGATTTTGGTAGGCCTTGTTCACGTCATAGGTGTGTAAACTCGAACCTTTATTTGTTATATCCGCACTCGGGGTTTTCGTACATCGTGATGGGAATGCGGAACTGCATCATCTCGTCGAGGTTGTCGCACGACTGTCCCGTCTGTTGCAGGCGCAACAGGTGGTAGGCACCATATAGCAGACCAGCGTCTTCGACGAAGTCAAAGTTACGAAAAATCTGCTATTATTACGAAAAGTCCTTGTAAAATTGTATAAAACGGGAAAAAATGTTACCTTTGCACTTGAATCCAATAAACATACGTCAGACACATGAGAATGCGCCTCCTTGGAATGCTTATTGCCATCCTCCTCTGCCACACTGCCAGTCTTTGTGCACAGGATGAGGCTATTGAGCATTTTGGGGATCATTATGTCATCCATATAGACCGATTGAACCCTGACCCGGAGATGACCCTGATGGATGTGCTTCATCTCTGTCCAGAGATGCTGTCGACAGACGGTAACGATATCACGGCCAACTACGTTGTGACTATCGGGAATATTGACCTGTTAACTGATTGGGAGGGTATTTTGGAGCAAATCAAGGCATGCGAACTGAGTACTGTCGATATCTATAACTACCCTGCAGTATCACAAGGCTCCGATGCTATTGACGGTGTGATCGATCTCAACTTCAAGGATCCCGAAAGTACACATGGCAAGGCTGCCATAGTAGGTTCCACCAACGCCAACGGTAAACTGTTTGCGGATGTGAACACCAAGGTCAAGAATGTCAGCATTCGCGCCTATGCCCTCGCTCACATGAAATACGGCAAGGCATACACCACAGACGATTACACGACGACGATGCGTAGTGGAGCGGATAACCTTTATCTGAATGTCAGTTGGGACATCTCCGAGCGTGACAATCTGAACTTCAACCTTGTGCAGGGCTTTTCGGACGAGAAGATACGGGCATACGGCAATCCCCCTCAGGAGGCCGTCAACCGTCAGCGATGGGTGAACTCGAATATCTGCTATACCCGTACACTCAACGACCAGGATGCCTATCTGGCGATAGAGAGTTATCTCCACTACATCAGCACGTCGATTACCGATATTGACCAGCACTTCGTCATCCCCACGCTGAATGTCGAGGTAGGTTTTCCGCTCTTCCACCAGAAAATGAACGTCATTGCAGGGTGGGAGGCAGACTACCTTAATCAATGGAATAAGGGACTCAGCAGGGACCAGGTGCTGAACAACGACTTCTACGCACAGTTGGACTATAAGAACGGGCCGTGGCTCTTCACGATAGGCGACCGTTTCCGGATTGTAAACTACTGGGACCGTTTCTACATCAGTGAGGATAATACCCTATGGTCATACCACCGTAGTAACCATGCCTGGTTTACCAGTGCTGGGTGGCATAAGAACGGACATTTCATTCAGGGAGTCTTCAGCCGTGACTATCTCCTTCCTGTAATCAACGACTTCTTCGACGACCTCAACCCTGCACGTAGGATGTATAATACGGACTACAAGACAAATCTCTATTATACGGGCGAACTGCGTTATACCTACCAGCGCAAGGATTTTGTTGCGACGGGCAGTCTCACTCATATCTGGGAGAACGATACTCCTACGGGCGACAAACGAATGACGGGTGTCAAGGCTGCCGCCACATGGCATAAGGGCATTCTGCGCTTGACGATGGGGGCTGACTTCTATCATGACTATGAAGAGGATGCCGGGCAGGATAATTACTACCACCTGAAACTGGCACCTACCCTCCTGTTGGGTGGCGGTTTCCGTCTCTCGTCCGTGTTGATCTACAGCAGCAGGCACCCTCATACCGATGAGCACCCTCACCTTTATGCTTCTGTTAAGGTCAACAAGAATATTGGGAAACACTGCAACGTCTTTGCCGATTTCCATGACATTGCAGGACAGCCTACAGGCACCCTTGACCAATTGGCTGGCTCTTACAAAAGTCGGGCACTGACATTGGGGGCTACTTTCTATTTTGGGAAATAAGGAAAAAGCTCAAGAAATTCTTGGCTTTTTGCGTGTTTATTGGTAATTTTGCACCCAAAATATAAAAAATACAAGAAATGGCAGAAAAGAAATTCAAGAGAACGACCGTGACATCAGCGTTGCCTTATGCCAATGGTGGTGTGCATATCGGTCATTTGGCAGGCGTATATGTGCCGGCAGACATCTACGTAAGATATCTGAGACTGAAGAAAGAGGAGGTCCTGTTTATCGGTGGCTCTGACGAGCATGGCGTGCCCATCACGGTACGTGCCCGTAAGGAGGGCATCACCCCGCAGGATGTGGTAGACCGTTATCACAAGATGATCAAGGACTCTTTCAAAGAGTTCGGTATCTCATTCGATATCTATAGTCGTACCACCAGTGACACCCACCACAAGTTTGCTGCCGAGTGGTTTAAGAAACTCTACGACGAGGGTAAACTGACTGAGGAGACTACTGAGCAGCTCTACGATGAGGAGGCCAAGCAGTTTCTGGCTGACCGCTATGTAACTGGTGAATGCCCACACTGCCACAATGAGGGTGCCTACGGCGATCAGTGTGAGAAGTGTGGACGTGACCTGAGTCCTACGGAACTCATCAATCCAAAGTCGACCATCTCTGGTTCTACTCCTGTACTGAAGAAGACCAAGAACTGGTATCTGCCTTTGAACGAGTATCAGGACTGGTTGAAGCAGTGGATTCTGGAGGAGCACAAAGAGTGGCGCCCCAACGTATATGGACAGTGTAAGAGCTGGTTGGATATGGACTTACAGCCACGTGCAATGACTCGTGATTTGGATTGGGGTATCCCTGTACCTGTAAAGGATGCAGAAGGAAAAGTACTCTATGTTTGGTTTGATGCACCTATCGGCTATGTATCAAACACCAAGGAGCTTTGCGAGAAGGAGCCCGAGAAGTGGGGCAACTGGGAGAAGTGGTGGCAGGATGAGGATACTCGTCTGGTTCACTTCATTGGTAAGGACAACATCGTGTTCCACTGTATCATCTTCCCTGTAATGATGAAGGCTCACGGCAAGTATATCATGCCGGACAACGTGCCCGCCAACGAGTTCCTGAACTTAGAGAACGACAAAATTTCGACCTCTCGTAACTGGGCTGTATGGCTCCACGAGTATCTGATAGATATGCCTGGCAAGCAGGATGTATTGCGCTATGTGCTCACAGCCAATGCTCCTGAGACCAAAGACAACAACTTCACTTGGAAGGATTTTCAAGATCGCAATAACAACGAGTTAGTTGCTGTCTATGGTAACTTCGTGAACCGTGCTTTACAACTCACCAAGAAGTATTGGAATGGTGTTGTTCCTGCCTGTGGCGAGTTGCTTGACGTTGACAAGCAAGCGCTGGAGGAGTTCAAGGACGTGAAGCAGAAGGTGGAAGCATTGCTCGACCAGTTTAAGTTCCGTGATGCTCAGTTTGAGGCGATGAACCTCGCACGTATCGGTAATCGCTACATCACAGAGTGTGAGCCTTGGAAGGTTTGGAAAGAAGATCCGAAGCGCTGCGAGACGATTCTGAATATCTGTCTGCAACTCACCGCCAACCTCGCCATCGCCTTTGAACCGTTCCTGCCGTTCTCCAGCAAGAAACTGCGTGAGATGCTTAACCTCGAGTCGTTCGAGTGGGAGCAGTTGGGTAGTACAGACCTGCTAAAGGCTGGTCACCAGTTGGGTGAACCCGCTCTGCTGTTCGAGAAAATTGAGGATGAGACTATCCAGAAACAGCTTGATAAGTTGGAGGCAACGAAGAAAGCCAATGAGGCTGCCACCTACAAAGCAGCTCCTATCAAGGATACCGTCAGTTTCGAGGAGTTTGAGAAGCTCGACATCCGTGTAGGTCTTATCAAGGCTTGCGAGAAGGTGAAAAAGTCGAAGAAACTCTTGCAGTTCACTATTGACGACGGAACAGGAACCGACCGTACCATCCTCAGTGGTATTGCTGCCTTCTACGAAGACCCTTCTGTTTTGGTTGGTAAGCGTATCCTATTCGTCGCTAACTTCGCTCCTCGTCAGATGATGGGTATTGAGAGTCAGGGTATGATTCTCTCTGCCGTCGACTTTGACGAGAGCCTCAGCGTGGTAACTACAACGAAAGATGTGAAACCAGGAAGCCAAGTAGGTTAAAGGTTAAAGAGATGCAGGCGATTATCTTGGCGGCAGGAATGGGTCGCAGACTTGGAGAATATACGAAGGGCAATACCAAGTGTATGGTGCCGATGAATGGCGTACGACTCATTGATCGTGTACTGGGTCAATTGTCGAAACTGCAACTCCAGCGTGTCATCATCGTGGTAGGCTATAAGGGCAAGGAACTGCAGGATTATGTTACCTCGCAGTATGGCCAACAGTTAACAGCCAATTGCCAACTGCTATTTGCCGAGAATCCCATCTATGACAAGACCAACAACATCTATTCGTTGTCTATTGTCAAGGACAAGCTGCAAGAGGATGACACACTGCTCATTGAGAGCGACCTCATCGTCAGCGACCGTTTGTTTGAGATGATTGTCGACAACCCGTATCCTAATCTCGCCCTTGTTGCCAAATACGAGACGTGGATGGACGGAACGATGGTGCGTCTGGACGACGAGCAGAACATCGTTAACTTCATCTCGAAGGATGCCTTCGACTATAACGATGTCAACTCTTATTACAAGACGGTCAATATCTATAAGCTGAGCAGAGAATTCTCTGCACATAAGTATGTGCCCTTCCTCGATGCTTATACCAAGGCGGTAGGCAACAACGAATATTATGAGAATGTGCTGCGTATCATCTCGCTGCTTAACAATCACGACATGAAGGCATTGCCTATCGGCAATGAGAAGTGGTACGAGATTGACGATAAGCAGGATTTGGATATTGCTGAGGCTCTGTTTGCCGACGAGAAAGACGTGCTGCGTAAGTACTACGGACGCTATGGCGGCTTCTGGCGGTTCCCCCAGATGCTCGATTTCTGCTACTTGGTGAATCCATATTTCCCCAGTCGCCGGATGAAGGACGAATTGCGTGCCAATTTTGACACCCTGCTCACCGAATATCCCTCAGGAATGAAGGTCAATACCCTCATAGCCAGTAAGTGTTTTGGTGTGAGCGAGGATTATATCGTACCAGGTAACGGTGCAGCAGAACTTATCAAGGTGTTGATGGAAGAGTTGCAAGGCAAGATTGGATTTACCCGTCCGACATTCGAAGAATATCCAAATCGATATGACAAGGATCAGCAAGTGACCTTCGTGCCGCAAAACAAGGACTATCGTTATACGGCAGACGATTTAATGGCGTTCTTTGGCGATAAGGACATCAAGCAAATGATGGTCATCAACCCAGACAACCCCTCGGGCAATTTCATTCCCAAAAAAGATGTCTTGTGCTTGGCACAATGGTGCGAAGACAAAGGCATCCGTCTAGTGATCGATGAGTCGTTCGTGGACTTTAGCGAGGACTACGCTACTAATTCGTTGTTGAGCGACGATACGCTGGAGGCCTATCCCCACATGGCTGTGATGAAGAGCATCTCAAAGAGCTATGGTGTTCCAGGCTTGCGTCTGGGCATCCTCTGTTCTGCCGACAAGGAACTTATTGCGCGCATTAAGAAAGAGGTGAGCATCTGGAACCTCAACTCGTTTGCCGAGTTCTTCATGCAGATATACAACAAACACGAGAAGGACTACCAGCGAGCCTGTGCAAAGTTTGTTGCCGAACGTGCAGACTTCTATGAGAAACTAAAACAGATACCTTTCTTCCACGTGATGCCCTCACAGGCGAACTATTTCCTTTGTGAAGTACTGCCACCCTTCAAGGCTAGCGAAATCGTCATCTACATGCTCAAGCAGCACGACATCCTGACACGTGACTGTAGTCTGAAGCCAGGCCTCGACCCCAGCAAACAATACATGCGCATTGCCGTTCGTGACCATGAGGACAATACACGATTGGTAGAAGGCTTAAAAGAACTCTCAAAATGAAGCTTTGCATCTGTGGAGGAGGAAACCTAGGTCATGTCGTGGCTGGTTTTGTAGCTGCTCAGTGTAAGTATGAGGTGTGTCTGCTGACACGCCAGCCTGAGCGCTGGAGCCAGGAATTGACAATTGAAGCACCAGACTCTACATACAAAGGCCAATTAAATGGTGTGCTTGCTGATGCTTGTCAGGCTGTTTCGGATGCCGACATCGTATTGCTGTGTCTGCCAGGCTACGGCATCCGTGATACTCTCCTGCAAATTAAGGATTATCTGAGACCTGATGCTGCCGTAGGAACGGTGGTCAGCAGTACAGGTTTCTTCTTCCAGGCAATGGATGTACTTTCAACAAAGCAAACGCTGTTTGGTTTTCAACGAGTACCTTTTATATCTCGTGTCATCGAATATGGTCATCGTGCCCGACTGATGGGGTATAAGGAGAGCCTTGAACTCGCAATCGAACGTTGTGCTCATCCTGAAGTTTTGCGCGACACCTTGTCCGATATACTGCGCACGCCCATTCGCTTGTTAAGTAGCCATTACGAGGTTAGTCTCTCGAACAGCAATCCGCTACTGCATCCCTCACGTCTATACTCCCTGTGGAAAAACTGGCATCCAGGGCTCGTATACGATCGCATTCCTATGTTCTATGAGGAATGGACGGAAGAAGCCGCTGAACTTTATATCGCGATGGATAACGAACTCCAAACACTACTTGAACAGTTGCCTGTCCACAAGGGCAGCATCGCCACAGTCCTTGATTATTACGAGAGTACTGACGCTTCATCGCTGGCTCGTAAACTGCGTAGTATCGAGGCTTTCAAAGGCATCGCATCGCCTATGAAAGCTGTAGCTGGTGGTTTCATTCCCGACTTCTACAGTCGATATTTCACAGAAGATTTTCCTTATGGCCTCGCCTTCGTCTATCGTCTCACCCATGAGAAAGGCATTCCCTCGCCCACCATCGACAAGATTTATGAATGGGGAATGCGGATGATTCGTTAGGAAAGACAGAGAATTATTTCCAATACGCTTCAAACTTGTGCGTAGTACGCTGGTCTTCCGGCGGTAGTTTCATGTAGTCGCCATACGTGCGGTACAGATAGTCGTCATAGCCAATCATCGCCTTATAGACGCGGTTCTCGAATTTCATGTCCATCGTCTTCTTCATGGCTGCAGCAGGGAAACAAGCTTTGAGGGATAATGGTCCTGCCTCTGTCATGTTGCACACCGTACCTGTGGGCTTTTTCTTGACAATCAGGTATTCTATTATCTTATCAATCATGCCGACGGAGATAGGCAGATGACGATAGCACAAGTATGCCAGACGAGACTTCAACGGATTCGACTGGGAAATCTTGCAACGGCGTATCTTATACAATAGTTTCTTCTGGCGAAAGATGCGCTCAAGCTCCTTCTGGTCTTTCGTCACATAATCGACGGGGAAAATGTCGATATATACTCCAATCTCATAACCCTCCGTCTCTTTCTCCATCATCTTCGTGCGCAGGTCCACCACTTTCGCGAAGGTATAATAATAGTGTTCTTCCTTTTTCGGGTCAAGCACTCGATAGCGTCCCTCATGATCCTTGTATGTCCTAAGGAAACGCTCATAGTCCTCACGCATCATATAGATGTCGATATCGTCGTCCCAGGGAATATAGCCCTGATGGCGCACGGCACCAATGAGAGTACCGCTACTCAACGAATAGCGAAGGCCCTGTTCCTCACAAAAACGATGTACATCATCCAGAATCCCCATCTGGATTTCCCTCAACTCCTTAATATCCGTAATCTGCCTCATAACTATGAACTCTTAACTACTCCACCATTCTCCACACCCGAATGCCAGTATGCTTCGGCTGTTTCTTCTCATACTCATAGAACGTCTCCTTGCTCATCAGTACCTTCTTATAGAGGCTCGACGCATGCATCAGATGCAGGCTGCCGTCTTTCCAGAAAGCAATGGCAATATGTCTTGTGTCCAGTCCGTCCTGATCTGTCAACATCGCCACGATATCGCCGTCACGAATCTGTCCCAATGGGGTTGACTGATGGAATTTAAGGTCTTCCTTGGCGATGTAGGCATATTGTTTACCGTTGGTCTCCTCTTCATAACGCTTGATGACGGGTACGAATTCGGGATGATTCTTCAGCTGTTTGTATAGGTTGGGGTGCTTCGACATATAGTCGATATGGACGGTCTGTACGGCATCAAAAGGAAAGTCTTGTGGGTCCAGTTTCCCGATTTCCTTCACAAGTCCCAGCTTCACATTGTCGTCGCCCCACCAGGTGAAGTAATGCAGGCGTGAGGTATAGTCCGTCATCTTGCCATCGCGGTAGCGTATCTTCGAGAGGTTCTGACAATAGTCCTTGAACGTCCGTGCATCCTGCAGGTCACAAAGTGAGAGAGCCAGCACAGTCTCCACGAACGTTGTACAGTCGAGTCCGTGCAGGTTGATAATCAGATGCTCCTTGTTGCCATTCTCCAGCGTAGATCCTACATAAGGCAGTCCTAAAAATTTCTTTCCGAAATACATCATTCGGTTCTCCTTGCCTCGTTTTGTCTTCGCCTCAGTCAGCAGTCTCACCACCAGCGCACTGTCCTCCTTGGTGTACTCTACGTCCTTTAGGTCTTCCTCCGTCTCAGCTTCCGCCTCCGTTTTTGCAGGATTAGCAGCACCCTGAGCCCCACAGCCAACAGCTAACAGCCAACAATTAACAGCTAATATCCAGAATCTCATATTCACATTCTTTCTTATAATCTCTGCAAAGATAGTGTAAAATTTCGATTAAACGAAGAGAAAGAAATAGCACTTAACACTTTGAAAGTTTTTTTTGAACGTGGTCACAAATCACAAATCACAGTTTATGAAAATAGAAACACAGATGAAAGTTGACGTATATTTACATTTATTATATATATTATATTATAATATATATAATAAAAAATGCTTCTAACCTCGAGTTTCCAAATCAAAAAACTGTGATCTGTGACTGTGACTGCCCATTAGCACCTGTTTGACAATGTATGAAATATCTTAACAGATTCAGAGCATTTCGCCTTAGCCCAAAAACAAACAAAATAGCGCTATACTAGAAAATTTTTGCTACCATACTAGGAAAAAATTGCTACCATACTAGGAAAATATTTTTTCCTTTAATACTCCTAAAAACGCGCTTCCCAACGCTTCTTTCACGAATCACGAAATTACTTTACAAAACCATCAAAGGCATATCACTGAGAGAGAAAAGGCATATCGCTGGGAGAGCCACAAAAATAGCAATTTATTTCTGATACCACAAACAAATCGGGCAGGAATTGGAGTTCCTGCCCGATTGATTAATACAAAGCTTTTGGAAAGATATTTTCCTATAAATGCTCTTTATAACTTCATCAAGTAACAATATGGATAGGTTGTATATGCTCCAACATAGCCGTCATAGCCACCAGAGGTATAACCAATGCGCAAAGCATAGAATTCATAGTCTTTATATACTGCAGAGAACTCGAAATAGACACCATCCTCTTCCTCGCTCAGTTTACAAGTGGCAGAAGGCAATGATTCCGGCTTTATGCGATAAATGCTTGATCCATCGGTCATCATAGCCATCGTACATAGGTCGTAAGTTACACCTCCCTTGACGTAGGTAGCACCCGTAGGACCAAAGTTGGCGATGGTAAACGACTCGTTAGCAGCGTCCACCGTTATAGGAACGACAAACGGATCCGAGGCGCTGGAATATTTACTCTTCCAATTTAATGTACCCTCTGTCTCGCTGGTAGTCTCCAAATTGACAACAACATATTTCCAGCCACTACTATAGTAAACCAAATAGTAATCGCCCTGGATGTCGTTCACGAAGTCGAATTGAGAGATGGTCACTGTCTTTGACACAGGTCCAGAAGTAAGGGTTACCGTTCCCTCACGTCTCCAGCCTGTCTCATTAGCAGTAACAGAACATGTAAGCTCATTCTTGCTGGCATTCCATGTGGCAGTGATCCATTCATCATTGCTCTTTACAGTGACAGGTCTAGAGTGAGCGACAGTGACTGTAAATGTCTCTGCATCATCATTCTTTGTCTTCAGCACTTCCTTTTCGGGCGAGAGCAGGAGACCATCTTGAACGATAGTAATCTCATCCGAGTAATCGCCCATAGTAACCTTGATAGAGCCTTCACGGGGGTCAGCATCATTGTTGTCCTCTGCAGTAATCTCAATCTGGTTGGTCTCTTCGTTGAAAGTTGCGGTAAGCCAGTCAGCCTGACTCTCTACCGTCACTTTCAGATTGTGAATAACATCAATGTCAAGGGATGCCTGATAGTCACCAATCTCATAGTACAGCGAAGGAATGCCATAGATACTACCCTTCTGGGTAGCGGTCACCTCAGCCTCTGTGCCTCCAGAAACGAGTTTAATCAGAGCAGATCGACCCTCTAACGTAATGTTCGGATTTGCTGTCACAACGACCTTATTACCCTGTACAGTCAAGGTAAGCCAGTTTGCATCGGTAGTAGCAGCAACGGTACTATTGGCATTTACTACGATACTTCCATTACCACCCTCAGCCTCAAACATCACTTCAGCCTTTTGTACTTCCAGTTTAGGAATAGGCTGATAGCTTGCATCGTCGCTGCTGCAGGACGTGAAAGAGATCACGCCTGTCAGCAATGCGATAAAACTAAATATTCTTTTCATAATCTATTCTTATTTTTTTTCGAATACAGGATTCGTGAAGTAATCATAATAGCCTAGCAAACCTGAAATAGATTCTGTTTGGCTTACGCAGAAAGCCAACTGATCAATAGTATAGCTGCTGTATTTTCCGCCCAGTACCAGCGCGACACCACCATCAGCGGTCAATGTCGGGATGAGATAGCCGGTGTAAGCTGTACTTGTACTTGTCCAAGTGCCAGATGCTTCGTTCATAAATACTAGCCAGTTGTAGTAGCCTCTGGTGCTAAGCATACCCAGGAACTGACCTGACTGCATTTCAAAGCGAGACTCAGTCTCATTCCATGTCATCTGGATGTTCTGTGGCCATGTGCCGTTGTAGACGTAAGAGATAACCAAAGAGTATGTGCCGTCACTATTCTTCGACAGCGTCGACTCGTATGCAACATCCGCATTTTCAGAATCCCTACCCTTCAGGGTGTATGAGCCAACCAAGTCGCCCACCTCAATCTGGGTCACACTGATGATTGCCTTCTCACCATTGGCTTCAACAACGATATCGGCAGTACGGGGCTTGCCAGTGGTGTTTGCTGCTATATGAATGGTCACATTCTTGCCTTCGGTAGTGACTGTAATCCAATCGGCAGTCGGAGTGTATGTAAACTTGTCGGCAAGATTGAATGTATACTTCATCTCAGCAGCAGCATTGCTTGTCGAGATTGCCGTACCAATGTTGTTCGTTACAATCGAGGGAAGCAGCAAACCGGTAAAGACTACGCTATTATCTTCCTGAGCAATAAAGGTTCCTTCATTCTCATCATATTTGAAGACACGGACCTCTTTTCCGCCAATATTAACTGGTGCATAGAGCGAGAAGCCGTCCTTGTCAAAGCAGAACGGAGCCTCAATAGACTCGAAAGTTTCTTCATCATCACCGACATTCTCACCACCTTCCTCAACTACTACCAGAGGCTCGATGGATACGTGTCTGTCGTCAGCAGCAATGTTAAGCATATATTCTTTTCCGTCGATATTCGCCATAGCCTTGTCGAAAACCAGATTCTCTACGAACTCAGAAAGTTCCAACTGATAATCCACAATAGTCTCTGAGATACGGTGCATATAAAGGATATTACCAGAACGGTTACCCTTCAGTGTGATGGTGTTCTCGTCCTCGCTGATATTCATGATGATGAAGATAAAGTCACCACCGTATGCCTCATAGCCACCTGCTCCAGTACCACTATGTGGTGTAGAGAAGAGATGAATAAGGTCATTATAAGTATCAAAAACAATGACAGGACCGTCTTCATTGTCAAGCGTATATGCCGTTGTCTCTGTGCTTGTCGGATCACCGGAAATTGCCTCTTCAGCACATACCGTGACGTTATTATTGTCAAACTTCATGGTATATGAATATCCTCCATATTTCTGGGTGCGATCAGGGAAGAAATCCAATACCCAGCCATACTCAGCACTTGTCAATACCCTTTTGGCATTATCCAAATACTCTTTTGAACGGAGAGACGCTGATTTATCAAAGATATCTTCCTGATCCTTCAGACATGATGTCATCAGCAATGCCGGCAACATCAAGAGCAAATATGCAAATAGTTTCTTCTTCATATATGTTCCTCCTTATTTAATTGTTTCGACTGTCCCACCATTAAGTGTCAGGTCCATCAAGTCGACTTTACCCGTTACGACATTAGACTGACGGCGAAGGACGCAATCACGAAGTTTATCAATATCGATATTCCATACAGAATACATATACTCTCGGACAATATCGAGTTTCTGTTCAATGAGCACACGACCTGTCTGTGTCTGGTCAGGATCATCCTCCCACATAGTATCTGCGGCCTCCATCATGGCTTTCCACCAAGCAGCATCATGAGTAACATATACGGAAACCATCTCCGCAAAGTCCTCATTCGTGTTGGTCTGGGCGTATGCAGTGATAAAGCCACGCTTCAAGTATTGACTTCTATATGGTTCAGAGAACTGGCTGTCGCTCACATACGAACTTGGAGTCACCTGGCGGAAAGACTTCGGATAGTCTTTCGTCTGGTTCAAGATGTGTGTGAACTCGTGATGGATTGTCTTGATGTAATAGTGGTTCAGACCTTCTTCTATGGTATAGGAAGGATCGTATGTCCCGTCAAGCACTCCGTCTAAGAAGTTAATGCCGGCCAGGATAATTTTCTTACCACCCTCAGCAGTACCTAAGATGATGGATCCGTTGTTCTGATACTCCCATACTCCGTGAAGATAGAACATCTTGGGGAAATAAGAACGGGTGAAGTCAATATCCACAACCTCATTATAGGTCTCAATACACAGATACTTCACGAGGTGCGCCATCTTGATAGAACCTTCTATTTTTGCAGGCACCGTGTAGTAATCATAATCACTCTCGATCTCCTCATAACGGTACTTGAAGTCAATGTTATAAGGATTACGGAAGTTCTCTTCCAGCCACAAGTCAAACTGGTTCTTCTCATAACTGTCGACGGTGATGACACTTGTAGAATCAAGGTCGTCCTCACTGCAGGAGGTCAATGTCAGCGACAACAGTACCAGCGGTAATAAATAAATATATTTTTTCATATCTCTTACTCTCTAATATAGGTATCAATTTCTGATTCACTTGGAGTGCTTTCCTCCCTTGGGTTAGGCTCATAACCAGCACTGATGACATCCTGAGGAATCTGGATGGCACGGCGCAAGTCGTTAACAGTCAGCCAGTCAGTAAACTCCACGGGAAGACCACTGGCATTAATCGTACGGCGAGGAATCTCAATGCCCCAGCGCTTAATGTCAAACCAGCGCTTACCCTCATGCAGAGTCTCATAACGGCGCATGGCAAGGACTAACTGAATCATGCTCTCTTGTACAGAACCCTCCTCGTCGATAGCGAACTTCGGATTGAGGTGCTTCTTCATTGTCGACTCAACACTTGCCTTAGGTGTACCGTCCTTATCGTCATAAGCATAGGCCATACTATTCATAAATGCCTGCACTCTTTCCGCATTGACGACCAAGCCCCTATAGGCTGGTTTTGCGACATTACGCATCCAAAGGGTCATGTCCTCACTTGCCTTATCATAATTTTTCAGCATGATATAAGCCTCGGCCCGGTCCAGCAACACTTCGTCACCAGTAAAGGCGTTATATACGGTATGGCTATAGCCGTTACCCAAATTGTCCGTATACTCGAACAAAAATGGCAAACGCCACTGTGACCAGTAGTTACGGCTGGTATAACGCTTCGGTGGGAAAGCGAGGGTGCTATAGTTTCCACCCCAGTATTTGGCAATGGCACCGACTGTCTCGTTTGTACCGATATATGAGTTATGTGAATAACCTTTACCCGTACTCCATCCTCCGAAATACAGAGGCTGGCTTGAGTAGGATGTCAACAGCAGCAGATTGCAGTTAAGTGTCGGCTCGATGACGTGCAAGGCTGTAGGATCCTGTTGGTAGGTAACACCGTCAGGCATCGTGGCAAGCACCTCCCAGTCACGCAACATGGTGGAAGGATTCGTTCCTAACACTTTATTGGCACACTCAATTGCCTTGTCATATTTCTCATAATAGAGATAGAAACGGGTAGCAAAGGCATAAGCAGCATTCCTGTTGAAATGATACTTGGGAACCTCATAATAACTGTCACCGACATTAGGCAAAGCTATCTCCAAGTCTTCTTCAATGTGTTTATAGTTCTCGTGAACGGTCTCACGCTGATACTTAGGATTCAGTTCCTTTTCAGATTCCGTGACGTAAGATATGCCCTTGGCATTAGGATCGTTGGCATCATAATGGAAGGCAAAGAGATTCACCAACATGAAGTGTGCGTATGCACGGCACAGCAGAGCCTCTGCCTGAAGTTCACGGAGTGTCTGTGTGGTTGCGCCACCCATTCCCTCAATACCTTCCAAGGCAAGGTTGGCAGTCTCAATACACTGATAGAGATCCATCCAGTAACGTCGTGGGTCTTGGTTGTTTGACTCCGTGATATCCACCCAGCCATAGCATTCGTCTGTGAAACGGGTTTTGTAGGATGCGTTAGAAAGGATTTCATCCACATTATCCGATGCATATTCCGTAAATGCCATGTGGTCATGGGTTGGATATGCTGCCACCAGCAATTTCTGTATTTTCTCCTCCGTATTTGCCTCGGTACGGTTATCGGGCAACTTGTCAAGGAAGTCGCTGCACGATACAAGTCCCATGCTCAAGGCAATGATGGATAATCCAATATATTTCTTCATAATCATTATTTCTTTATTTCCTTTATACTATTTACCTTATTAGAGTCCAAGACGAAGTGTCAGTGTATACTGCTTAGGCATAGGAACAGCGACACCACCAGTATTGTAGAACTCAGGATCCTGACCATTCAGTTTCTTGTCGGCATAAATCAGGAAGAGGTTGGTAGCCTGCAGTTTCAGAGAGAGACTGTTGAGTTTCAGTGCTGAAATCCAGTTCTTCGGGAAGTCATAGCCCAAAGAAATCTCCTTCATGCGGATGAAGTCACCCTTGGCAATACGCTCTGTAGAGTAGTTGTAAGCATTATAGGCATATGCCAAGTCAGAGTCGTTCTTGTTTTGACGCTGTGAGGCGATGACAGGAATAGTAGTCTTCAACTCATCACCAGGAACCATCCAGCGGTTGGCAAACTCCTTCGGCATAGCGTTTAGGTCGTTGTACTCGCTCTTGAAGACGGGATCCAGACGAACCACGTTGCCAAAACTATAGGTCACAAACAAGTTCAGAGTGAAGTTCTTGTACTTGAATACGTTACCGAAAGAACCTACGTCAGTAGGATCAACACTTCCGCTGTACTCCAGGAAGCCCATTTTCTCTTTGTCACGGGTCTGGAAATAGATACCTGTTGTCGTAACCTCACCATTCTGATCGAGGAAGGTAGGAATACCCTCGTTGTTCAGACCCCTGAAGGGGATGGAGAACAGTGAGCGGACAGGATAGCCCTCGAGGGCGAAACCAGTTCCGGAAACCAGGTCGATGACACGCTGTACATTCTCCAGTTCTGTTACCTCATTGTGGGTGTGAGAATAAATGAAGTTAGTGGCCCAACTGAAGTCCTTGTTCTTGATAGGAGTTGCAGAGATAGAAATCTCGACACCTCTTGACTTCATGGAAGCGACGTTACCGTATTTCATACCACCCATCTGGGTGTTGACGATACCAATCAGGTCATAGTTGTTACGCTTATACCAGTCAAGTTCGAAGTTGATACGGTTGTTAAGGAATCCTAACTGGATACCGAGGTTCAATTCGTGCTTCTTCTCGAAGGTCAGCTCACCGTTGGCACGGTCCTCTTCCTGCAGACCGCTCTCACGAAGACCGGCTGACGGACGCCAGGGGTTGTAGCTGGCGATGACGGGAAGAGAGTTGGTTACCCAAGAGGGACCGCTCTCAGCTGTCAGCGAGTAAGAAGCCTTCAAGGTAGCGTGGGTAAGAGAATTCTTGAATACTTTCTGGAACCAAGGCTCCTCATGGGCATTCCAAGCACCAGAGATGTTCCATGTAGGCAACCAGCGGGCACTAGTGGCCTTACCCAGACGGTTTGAACCCTCATAGCGGAGAGTACCGTTGATGGTGTAACGTCCTTTATAAGAATAGGTAGCAGTGCCGAAGAAGGCAGCGCGACGCTCATGGGTATTGACCAAGGTGAAGTAATTAGTGTTATCCTCGGCACCCTTCTTGAACACCTGGTAGGCATAGTTGGGAATCTCACCGAGTGAGTACTGCATACCCCAGCCGCGGAACCAGTCAGCAGTACGGTCGATGCTGTTCACCTCCATACCTGCATACAGGTTGACGATATGGTCGTTGGCATATACATCGTTATAAGATGCCGTTGCGCGGAAGTCCCAGGCATTCATCTTATTAGTAGTTTTGTTCAAGATACCACCATTGGGTAGAATGGTAACCGGAGTTGCAAAGATATCGTCCGGGTCGGTATACAGATATCTGTTAGCTTTTTGGATAACTGTCGTACCCATGGCACGATAAGCATTTGCCTGGTTAGACTCGTCCATGATATTGTGATTCTGTACAGACTGGTTGAACTTGTATGCGCCCAAGATGCCCAGTTCCACTTTCTGAATGGGCTTGTACTTCAATTCAGCCTGTACACGGATATCAAATACATCCAGGTCAATATAGTTGTTCTCCAACTCATGCAGGATGTTGAACGGTGCATAGTTACGAGTGTAGAACACATCTGGATCCAATGTACGGGAGGTATTCAAGGCGTATGAATACGGGTTGATGTCGAAGGAACGGTTCACGGCACCGGAAACAACATCAAGATCAGAGGCAAGTGTACCAGGAGCTTTCTGCTTACGATAGCTGGCGTTGGCAATCATGTTGAAAGTCAACTTCTTGGAGATATTGAACGTGTTGTTCAAGTTAGCGGTGTAACGCTGAACCTTCGACTGCTTCGTCCATCCCGGGTCAAACATGGCAGAAACAGAGGCGTAGGTCTGTGCACGCTCCGTACCAGTAGAAACACTGATGGAGTGGTTGTGCATGATGGCATTCGAGAACAACTCGTCGAACCAGTCGGTATTGCGGTATTCAGCCTGACGCAGATAGTCGGCACGAGCCTCAAGGGTGTTGGCAAGACCATACTGTCCAGTGGTGGAGTTATACTGACCAATCAACTGGTACATCTTACCATAGATACCACTGGAAGCGGCATTGGCAAGTTCTGCATAGTTCAGGTAACCCTTCTGCTGCATCTCCTGATAGACAGACATCTGATCCTGAGAATTCATGATGTTGAACGTAGAGTAGGAAGGTTTCAGACGCATGGTGTACTCACCAGTGTAGTTGATACGGGCCTGTCCCTGCTTACCTTTCTTAGTAGTGATGACGATCACACCAGCCATGGCTCGAGCACCGTAGATAGAAGTAGCACTACCGTCCTTCAGAATATCGAATGTTTCGATATCGTCTGAGTTCAGGCCAGCAATAGCAGAAGAAATCAGGGTATTGGCATCACCAGAGGAAAGGTCGTCAGCACTGACATCCACTACATCCTCCATGATGACACCGTCAACTACCCATAGGGGCTTTGAGTTACCATAGATAGACGTGGCACCACGGACACGGATCTTTGGAGCCGTACCGAAGGTACCTGTTACGTTCTGCACGCTGACACCGGCTGCACGTCCTTCCAGAGAGCGCGAGATATCAGCCACACCGTCAATTTTGGCATCACTGGCACTAATCTTGGTCGAAGAACCGGTAAACAGACGCTTGTCCACTTTCTGCATACCCGTTACAATCACCTCTTCAAGTGCAGCACTGGGTTGCAGTGTGATGGTCATACCGTCCTTTGGAGTCACGGTCTGTGTCTCTAATCCGATATAGCTCACCACAAGTTTCTTGCCAGAGGGCACTGAGATTGTGAAGTGACCATCGGCATCCGTCACTGTACCGCTCTTCTGTCCCTGCACCAAAATGGTTGCGCCGATGATCGGTTGGTCATCTTCGCCAGAGATCACGGTACCTGTAACTTTAGTTTGGGCAAGTGCCATTCCTAAACTAAGGAACAGACATGCCATAAACATCGTTAGTCTTTTTTCCATAAACACTCTTTTGTTATTATTAAAATATTAATTAAAATTCTAACGCTACACCTTTTATTATATAAGTGAACCCCACGCTTTTTAGCCTCCTCGGGGACGGAGGTACTATTTGCAAAGCGCAAAGATAAGATAAAATTTTGCAAACAACAAAAAAAATTATAAAAAACGCATAAATTTGTGCAAGATTTTAACATTTGCCCCCTATTTTATCCCCTATAGTGTGATTTTACGCTAAAAAACTTTCAAAGTGTTAAGCACTCTTTCTGCTATGTTCCAAAGTGTCGTCAGCAGAGGCAAATCTTTTTTCTTTAAGTGTCAGGCTATAAATATTTACGGAATATTTGTTTTGTTCAAAGAAATGTTGTAGCTTTGCGCCATAAAGACAGCAAACCGAAGGCAGTTATGAAAAGGATGTATTATCGCATTTTGATTGTTTGGCTGGTGGGAATGATGATCCTGCCGATACAGGCTCAGCCTATTGACCAACAGACAGCGTTGAAGCGGGCTCGCCAGTTTATGGGAACGAAAGGGAGGCAGATCACCCAGCGTACCCGTTCGGCAATGACCGTTGCATCAGAAGACTTTACACCTTATTATATATATAATGCCGATGGACGACAAGGGTATGTTGTAGTCAGTGGCGATGAGCGTACTCCTGCCATCCTGGGTTATAGCGAACAAGGTTCCTTCGATGAGGCAATGATTCCTTCTAACCTCCGTTCCTGGCTGCAGCATTATGCGGATGAGATAGCACTCATACAGAAGTATGATATGAGTGTACCCAGAAGAACCGTTGCCAATTGTGGCGCTCCGATTACGAAAGAATTGACATGTCTGTGGGGGCAGACGAGTCCTTATAACCTCCAATGCCCGATGGTGACCCCTTATCGCGACAAGGAGTGTACACAGCAGGTACAGGATGCACAGCAGGCCGTGGTGGGATGTGCTGCCACTGCCCTTGCTCAGGTCCTCTACATGTGGAAAGACGAATACCAAAAGAGTACGGTGAAGGAGGGTAAGCTGATGAAGGAGATTCCTGCTCGTGAGGATGTCGTGTGGTCGGATCCCAATGTGATGATAGACGGGACTCGTCAACGGGGCTATATTAAGTTCAGCGATGGTGCCATTCCGGTAGGAACGGTTATCGACTGGGCGCACCTGCTGGATGTATATGATGGGGAACATGGAACGGAGACGGAGATCAATGCCGTCGCGCAATTGAGTCATATCTGTGGTGCTGCGATGAAGATGTCGTATGGCAGCACATTCGGATCCGGCTCTTCTGCCGAAGACGTTGGGGGCGCGATAGCTGCTTCCAAATATCTGGGATTCGACCGAGTCAGAGTCCGTATGCAGAGTCTCTATCCGTATCAGCAATGGCTACAGATGCTTTATGATGAGCTGAAGGTGTCGAAGGCTGTCTATTTCACGGGACAGAGTTCTGGTGGTGGCCACGGTTTTGTAATTGATGGCTATGACAAAGAAGACCTCTTTCATGTCAATTGGGGATGGTTCGGCAATGGCAATGAGTCTCATTTTGACGGAGGCTTCTATCGCTTGAACTCTCTTTTGCCTGTTGATCAGGGTACAGGAGGCTCGCTGATCAATGACGGTTTTCGGATGTCCCAAACCTTTGCCATTGGTATCTACCCCAATGCATCAGAGCCTGTCGATCAGCCAGCAATGACGGTTTATCGCTTCTGTGCCAGTGAGTCGGAGGTGGAGGTCAAGGATAAAGGTTGTACGCTTTCTATGGACCTTGCCATTCAGAACTTGACGTGCCCTGTTGTCCAGAACTGTCAGGTGGGCATGTGTCTGGAAGGTAATGGAAGCAAACAATATATCCTCTTGTCTGAGTTCAGCGACTTTGAGACTTATGGTGGGGTGAATACAGGGGAAGAGATAAAGAAAGTAGAACTCACAGGGTTGAAAGACGGGACGTATGCCCTTTATCCTTGTTATCGAACGGCGGACAGTGACGATGCCTGGAAACCTTGTCTGGGTGAGGAGGCCCATCGGGTAGGGCTGGTCGTTTCAGGAACGAAGGCTGTCATCGCTAATGCAAGGGAATTTGTATTGGCTGTAATCGGCAGTGATGAGCAGCCTGCGGGATATGCGGAAAATACGCCTATAACGATTACCTATCGGATGAAAGTGACGGACGGTTCTCTGCATGACATCCTGAAGGTGATGGCTGTTCCTATCAAGGAAGGCATTCCGGATACGGAGAAGACGGTGGTGTTATCCACAAAGAAAGAGATGTATTATGGTGAGAAGGACGTTGAGTTCGACCTGATATGCTGTTTCGAGTCATTGCCTGCAGGGGATTATCAGATTATCGCCCAAAGCGATAATGCCAAAATCGATACCCAGTTGGGGACTATTAAAGTAGTTATAGGGACAGGTATCCATGAACTTAGGACGATTCAGGGTTCTGATGGGGACACAAGGACCTACGATCTTCAAGGTCGCCCAACTTCTGTTTCTTATAAGGGAATTGTTATCCAGAAGCAAGGGAACGGTACGAAAAAAATAATGGTTCATTAGGGACTTTTGGGTGGCAAAAAATGGAATTTTTAAAAAAAATGCATGTTATAGTGCAAATTTTAACTAAATTTTATTGTCAATTAAAAAAATTATCCTATCTTTGCAACAGATTTAATTCACTTTATTCACTTTTTAAAAAGAAAAGATTATGAAAAAGATTATGATGATTGCTGCCATGATGGTAGCTGCAATGAGTGCAAATGCACAGAACGAGGTTGGTCAGATTACTCTGCAGCCAAAGGTTGGTATGAATATCTCTACCCTTACCAGTGACGATGCTGCTAAAGCAAAGGTTGGTCTCGTAGCAGGTCTTGAGGCTGAGTATGGCGTAGCTGAGAATTTCGGTATTACTTTGGGTGCTTTGTATTCTATGCAGGGTGCTAAGGTAAAGAATCTTGATTGGAAGTATAACATGGATTACATCAACATCCCCATCTTGGCTCAGTACTATCCTGTCAAGGGTCTTGCTATCAAGGCTGGTGTTCAGTTTGGTTTCAATGTGAGAGCCAAGATTTCTGATGGTAATAATTCAATAAGTGTCAAAGATTTCTATGATGAACTTGGTATAGATAGTGATAAGAAGTCTTTTGATTTCGCTATTCCTGTAGGTCTTTCTTACGAGTATGCAAGCTTCGTATTGGACGCTCGTTACAACATCGGTTTGTCAAAAGCGTTCAAGAACTTCGACGACAAGAACTCTGTTATCCAGATCACTCTTGGTTACAAGTTCGCTCTCTAATCCGAGTAGAAGTTAAACGAAATAATAAGGCGCTCCTTCAAAGGGAGCGCTTTTTTTATGTCGTTTTGTTGGCTATTTAAGTCTAAATGATTATCTTTGCACATTGTAACTACTTAAAGACCGGAAATGAATAAACGACTATTGGCGATTTTAGGATTATTGTGTGCAGTCCTTGTGGTAAAGGCGACAGACAAGGATTATGATTTCATAGTGGCTACGGATGGCTGTGGTGACTTCACCACGGTTCAGGCAGCCATCAATGCGGTGCCGGACTATCGCAAGGCAGGACCGACAAAGATACTGATCCGCAAGGGTGTCTATAAAGAGAAAATTACCATTCCCGGAAGTAAGGAGAATGTACACCTCACAGGTGAGGACGGTGTGGTGCTGACCAATGACGACTATGCTGCCAAACCGAATCGTTTTGGTGAGAATATGGGTACGAGCGGTTCTGGAAGTATCTATATCTTTGGCGCCGGTTTTGAGGCGGAGAATATCACTTTCGAGAATTCTTCAGGTCCTGTCGGACAGGCTGTGGCCTGTCATGTGGCAGCCGACCGTGCCGTTTTCCGTCGCTGTCGCTTCTTGGGATTCCAGGATACGCTATATACCTTTGGAGAGCATACACGCCAGTATTACGAAGACTGTTATATTGAAGGTACAGTCGACTTTATCTTCGGAAAGGCAATGGCTGTGTTCAACCGTTGTGAGTTACGTAGTAAACGTACCGCTGGTTGTCTGACGGCTCCTGCCACACCAGAGGGGTGTCCGTATGGCTATGTATTTCTTGACTGTCGTCTGACCGCGACAGATGATGTGAAGGATTTCAGCGTATGGCTTTCCCGTCCGTGGCGTCCTTATGGACAGACCGTGTTCATCCGTTGTGAGATGGGGCGTCATATCCGTCCGGAAGGTTGGAATAACTGGGATAAGGAAAGTAATGAGAAAACGGCCTATTATGCCGAATACCAGAGTCGTGGCGAGGGGGCAGCTCCGGAGCGACGGGTCGGTTGGTCTCATCAGCTTACGGATATCAGTAAGTATGATATTTATGAGTTGTTGAAGGGAGACGATGGATGGAAACCAATTCAATAGCATAACTATGAGAAAATTATTATGGATGACTGCCCTGATGCTGGGATGCGTGACGGCAGTCGCAGAGAATTATCCTTACCGCTCAGATTATCTGTGGCTCACCGTGCCTGATCATGCTGATTGGCTCTACAAGACTGGCGAGAAGGCCAAAGTGGAAGTAAACTTCTCGCTTTATGGTGTACCTCAGGATGTAGAGGTTGATTATGAGATAGCACCTGACATGATGCCTGCCGTCTCGAAGGGAAAGGTCAGACTGAAAGGCGGTCGTACCGTAATTGACATGGGGACGATGAACAAACCTGGCTTCTTGGATCTCAGGTTGACGGCACGTGTGGGGGAAAAGAAATACGAACACCACGTGAAGGTAGGCTTCTCGCCAGAACAGTTAAAACCTTATACAAAGAATCCTGCAGACTTCGATGCTTTCTGGAAGGCAAATATAGAAGAGGCTCGGAAAACCCCGATCCATGTTGATTGTAAGAAGGTTGAGAAATACTGCACAGATGAGACAGATATGTATCTGGTGAAGATCAAGACAGACCGTCGCCATAGTGTCTATGGCTATCTGTCAAAGCCCAAAACCAACGGTTCACAGCCAGCAGCTAAGTATCCTGTTGTCCTCTGTCCTCCGGGTGCAGGTATCAAGACCATCAAGGAACCGATGCGTAGTCTCTATTATGCCAAAAACGGTTTTATCCGTCTGGAGATAGACATCCATGGGCTTAACCCAGAAATGACAGAGGAGCAGTTCAAGGAGATTACAACAGCCTTCGATATGGAGAACGGTTATCTGTCAAACGGCTTGGACGACAAGGAAAACTACTATATGAAACATGTCTATGTGGCATGTGTACGAGCTCTCGATTATCTACGCTCGCTCCCCGAATGGGATGGCAGGAACGTGTTTGTACAAGGTGGCAGTCAGGGCGGTGCCCTCTCGCTGATTACGGCAGCGCTCGACCCACAGGTGACGGCGTGTGTCGCCAATCATCCGGCATTGGCTGATATGGCTGGCTATCTGGACGGAAGGGCAGGCGGCTATCCGCATTTCAACCGTTACCACCAGATGCTGACTCCTGAGAAGGTCAATACCATGGCATATTATGATGTGGTGAACTTCGCCCGTCGTATCAAGTGTCCGGTCTATCTGACATGGGGCTATAATGATAATGTATGTCCTCCCACGACGAGTTATATTGTCTGGAACCTCATCACGGCTTCCAAAGAGTCGCTGATAACTCCTGTCAATGAGCATTGGACATCATCCGAGACAAATTATCAGCAAATGCTATGGCTTCAAAAACATATCAGATAATTGGAATACTGCTTCTGTTGATAGGTAGTAAAAGTGCTTCTGCCCAGCAGCGTGCAAAGTATGAGTTTAAGCGGAACCTGCCTGTCTATGCCGATTCGCTGATGGCTGACCTGAAATATCCGCTCGCCTGGGGGAATAGTGAAATTAAGGACTTTGACGAGTGGCGGAAGGTGGCACGGCAGAAAGTGCTGGACTGTATGCTCACTCCACCGCCACCTCCTGCAGACGGATATGATGTGAAGGTTCTTTTCGAGGAACAGCGTGACGGGTATAAGGCCCGGAAAATCGAGATCCGTCTAAGTCGTTACTATACGGTGCCTGCCTATGTGCTGATACCTGATGGCAAAGGACCGTTCCCGGCAGTGAATGCATTGCATGACCATGGTGCTCATCTCTTTATTGGTAAGGAGAAGATGATACGTCCGCTGGCTTGTGAAGACTCTGCGGTCATCAAGGATGCCGAGGAATGGTCGGTAGGCTATGAACACCAGTTCTTCGGTGACTATCTGGCAAAACACGGCTATGTGGTGTTCTCCGCTGATGCCCCGATGTGGGGAGAACGCGGACAGCAGGAGGGTGCCAAACGGGACCGTTATGATATGATAGCTGGTAATATGATGATGTATGGTATTGACCTTTCGGCATATATGACCTATGATGATATTGCCGGGACGGAGTATCTCGCCTCCTTGCCTGAGGTGGATGCCTCGAGAATCGGTTGTACGGGTTGGTCAATGGGTGCTTATCGGGCTTGGATGCTCTCAGCCTTGAGCGACCGTATCAAAGCGGGTACAGCTATTTGTTGGATGGTGACTACGGATGAGCAGATGGGATTTAAGTACAAACGTACGGAGAATGGCGGCTTTGCCAACTGCTTTCCTGGTCTGCGACGCTGGTTGGATTATCCGCATATAGCTAGTATGGCATGTCCGAAACCGATGCTCTTCATCAATGGTTCACAAGACAAACTCTTTCCTGTAGCTGGTGTGGAGAAGGCTTTCAAGACCATGCATGACACGTGGGAATCACAAGGTGCTGGTGACCGCATAGAAACAGAATTGTGGGACATGCCGCATAGTTGTCCCATCCGTGCCCAGGAAAGGGTATTGGGCTTTTTCCAAAAACATCTTTAGTAGAAGAGCAGCAGTCCAGCGACACCTGCATAGCAGATCATGCGGATAGGGTTGATCTTCAGATAGCCTGTGCCGAAGACGGTAGCGAGGAAGAGGGCAACGCTGATCCAGAACTGCCATGGATTATCTGAAGGTGTCGAGAAATTCTCCTTGCTGCAGAGTAGGAGCGTGGCTGCGGCAAGCAGGCCTACCACAGCAGGACGGAGGCCTGTGAATACGGATTGTACAGGTCGGGTGTTCATATATTTCATGAACATCTTACTAATCAGAATCATCAGAATGAGCGAAGGCAATACCAATGCAAAGGTGGCTGTCGCAGATCCCAGGATAGCCATGGATGAACTATAACCGGCATTCTTGATGGCGGTATAACCGCAATAAGTGGCAGAATTGATACCGATAGGACCAGGTGTCATCTGTGAGATGGCGACGATATCTGTAAACTCCGCTGCATTCAGCCAATGCCAATGCTCTACGGTCTTGTTCTGTATCAGTGACAGCATGCCGTAGCCGCCTCCGAACCCGAAGAGTCCAATTTCAAAGAAGGTGATAAACAGATATAAGAAAATCATACGGCTTAACTACTTTAACTTCTGACTACTTAACTTCCCATAAATGAAGCCTCCAACGCCTGCAGCAATGATAATCCAAATAGGCGATACACCCATCAGCCAGATTAGCAGTGCCGATACAATCGGAATCCATATCGTAAACCAGTTCAGCTGGGCACGTTGGGCAAGACGGAAAGTGGGGACGGCTATCAAAGCCACTACGGCAGGACGGATTCCCTTAAATATAGCGGCAATTACCTTGTTGTCTTCAAACTGATGGAAGAAGATGGCAATAGCAAGGATAATCAGAAAAGAGGGGAGGGCAGTACCTAAGGCAGTGATAATCGCTCCCCGCTCCTTATTAAGTTTGTAGCCGATAAAGATGGAGATGTTAATGGCAAACACACCAGGACAACTCTGGGCGATGGCGATGAGGTCGAGCATCTCCTCGCGGCTGATCCAACGGTGGCGGTTCACCACTTCTTCCTCGATCAAAGGTATCATGGCATACCCACCGCCAAGGGTGAATATGCCAATCTTAAAGAAGGTCTTGAATGATTCCCAGTAGATATTCATTACTTCTGAGCTTCCACCCACTTACGGGCATTGACAAACGCCTCAATCCAAGGCGTTACCTCGTCCATGCGGCGACGTTCCGGATACCAGGCATTTTGCCAGGGGAAGATGGCACGCTCCAGATGAGGCATCATGCAGAGATGACGACCATCAGCAGAGCAGATACCAGCCACGTTATAGTCGGATCCATTAGGATTAGCGGGGTAGCCAGCGTAATTATACTTAGCAATCACGTTATACGTGCTCTCTGGTTCAGGAAGATAGAACTTACCCTCGCCGTGAGCTACCCACAGACCAAGCTTGTTACCACTCAGTGAACCGAACATCACACTATTGTTCTGTGGAATTGCTAGCGAGATAAATTCGCTCTCGAACTTATGTGAGTCGTTGTGCAGCATCTTAGCACCCTTAGCACCTGTCAGACCCAGTTCAACCATCAGTTGGCAACCGTTACAAATACCAAGTGACAGGGTGTCCTCGCGGGCATAGAACTTATCAAGTGCCTCCTTAGCCTTGGGATTGAAGAGGAAAGCACCAGCCCAACCCTTAGCAGAACCAAGTACATCGGAGTTAGAGAAACCACCGCAGAATACAATCATGTTTACTTCTTCGAGTGTCTCGCGACCAGAAATCAGGTCGGTCATCATCACGTCCTTCACATCGAAACCGGCAAGGTACAGGCAGTAAGCCATCTCGCGCTCACCGTTGGTACCCTTCTCACGGATGATGGCAGCTTTGATGCCTGAAGGCTGGCGGCGGTCGGCTGAGATGCCATACTGAGCAAGCTTACCAGTAAAGTCCTTGTTGAACTTCATCTCAATAGGTTGCTGCTTATAGTTCTCGAAGCGCTCTTTTGCCTTACCGTTGAAACTCTGCTTGCGATCCAGCAGATAGGATGTCTTGTACCAAGTATCACGGAGAGCATCGATGTCGAAGGTCATCTCGTCATCGCCGGCCTTCACAACGAGGGTACGGCTGTCCTCTACAGGATAACCGATCTTGGCATAGCCTACACCGCAGTCCTCCATAAACTCCTTGAACTCAAACTTATGCTCGTCGCTGACCTCGATGACCACACCGGGATTCTCGGCAAACAATGTCTTGACGATGTCACCATCGGCACAGAGGTCGTGCAGGTTGATATGCAGTCCGCCCTTTGTGTTGGCGAAGCACATCTCCAACAGAGTCGTAATCAGACCGCCTGCAGAGATGTCGTGACCTGCAATAATCCAGCCCTTCTCAATCATCTGCTGTACGGCCATGAAGGCATCAGCAAAGTACTCGGCATTCTTCACGGTAGGAACATCGCTGCCGACCTTGCCTAAGCTCTGGGCAAAGGCTGAACCGCCAAGGCGTTGCTCGTCAAACGAGAAGTCGATATGGTATAGGGAGCATTTCTTGTCGTTCTTCACAATAGGACTTACCACCTTACGGATGTCAGAAACCTCACCACCAGCACTGACAATGACGGTTCCTGGAGAGATTATCTTCTCACCGTTAGGATACTGCTGGCTTAACGAGAGGGAGTCCTTGCCTGTAGGAACGTTGATATGCAAGTCGCAGCAGAAATCGCTCAGGGCCTTCACACCTGCGTACAGACGGGCATCCTCACCTTCCTGACTGCGGCAGGGCCACATCCAGTTGGCACTCAAAGAAAGACTATCCATACCGTCTGCTAATGGAGCCCATACGATATTCGTCAATGCTTCGGCAACAGAGAGTACGGAACCGGCGGCAGGATCTGCCAGACCTGCCTGTGGAGCATGACCGATGGCAGTGGCAATACCCTTGCGTCCACGATAGTCAAGGGCAACAACACCACAGTCGCTCAACGGTAATTGAATCTCACCCTGACACTGCTGACGGGCAATCTTGCCGGTTACGGAGCGGTCTACCTTGTTGGTCAGCCAGTCCTTACAAGCTACAGCCTCCAGCTGAAGCACGCGGTCGAGGTATTCTTCAATCTTATTCTGACTATAGGTTACGTCAGCATAGTGGCGCTCTACAGTATTGTCCTTCATAATGGTCTTTGGTGAGTGACCAAACATCTGAGCAACATCCAGATCGAATGGCTTCACACCGTCTCCTTGTTTGAACGAGAAGTGGGCATCGCCAGTTGTCTCACCGACAACGTACATCGGGGCACGCTCACGCTCGGCAATCTGGCGCACATGCTCAATGTGTTTCTCGTCAATGAGTAAGCCCATGCGCTCCTGACTCTCGTTAGCAATAATCTCCTTGCTCGACAGGGTCTTGTCACCGATAGGCAACTTGGTCATGTCTATCTCACCGCCACATTCTTCCACCAACTCTGACAGACAGTTCAAATGACCGGCTGAACCGTGGTCGTGGATGGATACCACAGGATTGGTGTCTTCTTCACAAAGGGCACGGACAAGGTTGTAGGCACGCTTCTGCATCTCAGGGTTAGCACGCTGAATGGCATTCAACTCGATGCCATTGCTATAACGGCCTGTATCTACGGAGGATACACTACCGCCACCAAGACCGATGCGGTAGTTGTCACCGCCGACAACGACAACCTTGTTGCCCTTCTGCGGCTCTTTCTTCAGACAGTCGCGCTTGGTACCGTAACCCACACCACCTGCCAGCATAATGACCTTATCGTAGGCATACTTTGTTGGTTGTGCAGCGACATTGTTGCTGCTTTCCTGGTGCTCAAACGTCAGCACCGAACCACAGATGAGCGGCTGACCGAACTTGTTACCGAAGTCGGAAGCACCGTTAGAGGCTTTGATCAGAATCTGCTCAGGTGTCTGATACAACCACTGGCGAACGGGAAGAATGCTCTCCCAGTCGCGAGTCAGCTTGTTATCGTCTGTCAGGCGAGGATAGGCTGTCATATACACAGCCGTACCGGCAATAGGCCAGGAGCCGACACCACCGCCCATACGGTCGCGAATTTCACCACCGGTACCCGTAGCAGCGCCATTGAAGGGCTCTACTGTCGTGGGGAAGTTGTGGGTTTCGGCTTTCAGCGAGATGACACTCTCAATATCCTTGATGCGGAAGTAGTCGCTGGTTGACTGGTCGGCGGGGGCAAACTGCTCCACGACAGGACCTTGTGCGAAAGCGACGTTATCCTTATAAGCGGAGAGAATCTTGTTCGGATTCTCCTGGGTAGTCTTCTTGATCATAGCAAACAGACTCGATTCAATCTCTTTGCCGTCAATAATAAAGGTGCCACCGAAAATCTTATGGCGGCAATGCTCGGAATTGATCTGGGCAAAACCGAAAATCTCAGAGTCTGTCAAAGGACGACCGTTCTCTTTCTCAATCTTATGCAGGTATTCGATCTCCTCAGGCGAGAGGGCCAAACCTTCCTGCTCGTTGTATTCCTCCAGGTTGTCCACATACTTAATCGGCTCTGGCTGGATGTTTACAGTGAAGATCTCCTGGTTCAGGCCATTATACATACGCTGTAACATCTCGTCATGTTCGGCATCTTCCGATTCGACGGGGAAATATTCCTCAATACGGTGGATGCCCTTCAGTCCCATGTTCTGGGTAATCTCTACGGCATTGGTCGACCAAGGGGTCACCATTTCGCGACGCGGACCGACATAGAAACCTTCAAGCTCCCTCTTGTCGGATAATTCTGCCTCGCCATAAAGCCAACAGAGTTCATTTACTTCATCTTGACTGAGCTGATGGTCTGCCTGTGTGGCAATCACGCTCTTTTGCGGTGTTTTGAAAAAGAGAATCATATCTTTTACCTTATTTATTTTAAATTTGGCTACAAAGTTACTTAAAATATTCTAAATCGGTTCAACTTTGGACTGAAATGTTCGTCAAATCATTAACTTTGCACCGTAATTCATGTTTAATGTAATAAGAAAATGATGAAGAAAAGTATTTTTGTAATGACTGTAGCTGTCTCAGCAATGCTGATGACAAGCTGTTCGTCAAAAAAGGAATTGTTGGCATGTCAGGAAGAGAATAAGGCATTGCAGACAAACTATACGGACACGAAAGAGAAACTGGCGGCAGCTACTGCACGCGTGTCAAGCCTTGAGCAGCAACTGGCTCAGGAAGAGAAGGCCAACAAGGCTTTGCAGAGCGCACTCGACAAGAGTCTTACCAATGCTAACCAGAACAATATCAGTATTGAGAAATTGGTTGACCAGATTAACGAGTCCAACAAGTATATCCGTCACCTCGTAGAGGTAAAGTCGAAGAGCGACTCCCTGAACATGGTATTGACCAACAACCTGACGCGTTCACTCTCCAAGGAAGAGCTGAAAGAGGTGGATGTACAGGTGCTGAAAGGCGTAGTCTATATCTCGTTGGCTGACAACATGCTCTATAAGAGCGGATCTTATGAAATCAACGACCGTGCGGCAGAGACGCTCTCCAAGATTGCTAAGATCATCAAGGACTATAAGGACTATGACGTGCTCATCGAGGGTAATACTGACAACGTGCCCATCAAGCGTGAGAACATCCGAAACAACTGGGACCTCTCCTGTCTTAGGGCTTCCAGTGTCGTACAGGCACTGCAGAACCAGTATGGTGTAGACCCGAAGCGCCTTACCGCTGGTGGACGTGGTGAGTTCAATCCCTTGCAGCCCAACACTACTGAGCTCGGTAAGCAGCGCAACCGCCGTACACAGATCATCATCACTCCGAAACTCGACGAGTTCATGGACCTGATCGGTCAGGCTCCAGAGGAGAATAAATGATAGCTTATCTATAATATAATAAGGTGTAATGGTTTCTGGCGGTTGACATAAATCAACTGCCAGATTTTTTTTTGCCTTTTCCTGAAAATTTTTCCGTAAAAAGTTTGCCGGTTCGGAAAAAGTTCGTACCTTTGCATCCGCTTTCGGCAAAAATGCCGTTAGCATCGAGAAGGAGTTCTTTGAAAAGACTTACATAAAACAGAGAAGTAGTAGTACAAGAAGCGAGTGCATAGTTTATATATGTACTTGGGTAATTGAACGAACCGTCAAATTATCTTTTTAAACTACCGGATGAGCGTTCTGAGACAGATTACGTCTAGTTCGTCTAGTTCATCTAGACGATTTAGTCAAAACTTATAAGAATATACAGTGAAGAGTTTGATCCTGGCTCAGGATGAACGCTAGCTACA
>JAEEXI010000027.1 GCA_016291495.1 Prevotella sp. | reverse complement strand
AAGTTAAAGTAAATAGTGACGTAGAGTTGAAAGACAGACTGGTTGCCATCAACCGTGTTACCAAGGTAACAAAGGGAGGTCGCACCTTTACATTCGCAGCTATTGTTGTTGTCGGTGACGGCAACGGTATCATTGGCTGGGGACTTGGTAAGGCTGGCGAAGTTACCGCCGCCATCGCCAAGGGCGTTGAGTCTGCTAAGAAGAATCTTGTGAAGGTTCCTGTGTTGAAGGGAACGATTCCTCATGAGATGGAAGCACGCTTTGGTGGTGCTCAGGTATTCCTGAAGCCTGCCGCAGCCGGTACCGGACTGGTAGCCGGTGGTGCTATGCGTGCTGTTCTGGAGAGTGTTGGTATCAAGGACGTACTTGCTAAGTCAAAGGGTTCTTCTAACCCCCACAACTTGGTGAAGGCTACCATCGCTGCCTTGAGCGAGATGCGCGATGCCTATACCATTGCAGGTACCCGTGGAATCAGTATGGAAAAAGTATTTAGAGGATAAAGGAGGCGAAGACTATGGCAACAATTAAGATTAAGCAGATTAAGAGCAAGATCGGTTATCCCGTAGATCAGAAGCGTACCCTCGAGGCCCTGGGTCTTCACAAGATCTCTCAGGTTGTTGAGAAGGAGGACACTCCCGTTATCCGCGGCATGATCCGCAAGGTACATCACCTGGTGGAAGTGATCGATTAATTTATTGACAATTTAAAACAGATAGAATTATGAAACTACATACTTTAAAACCAGCTGAGGGTTCAACCCACTCACGTCGTAGAATCGGTCGTGGACCAGGTTCTGGTCTGGGCGGTACTTCTACCCGTGGTCACAAGGGTGCCAAGGCTCGTTCAGGTTATAAGAAGAAGATTGGTTTCGAAGGTGGTCAGATGCCGTTGCAGCGTCGTGTTCCGAAGTCTGGTTTCAAGAACATCAACCACAAGGAATACTTCGCAGTCAACCTGTCTACTCTCCAGAAGCTTGCTGAGGAGAAGAACCTCACCAAGATTGGAATCGCAGAGCTTGTAGCCGCTGGCCTGACCAATGGCAAGGAACTCGTGAAGGTTCTTGGTAATGGAGAACTGAAGGCAAAGGTTGATGTAGAGGCTAACGCCTTCTCTAAGACTGCCGAGGAAGCTATCAAGGCAGTAGGTGGTAACGCAACTATAATCTAAACAAGACAATGAAGAAGTTAATAGAGACACTGAAGAACATTTGGAAGATTGAGGACCTGCGTCAGCGCATCCTTATCACGATGCTGTTCGTAGCCATTTACCGCTTCGGCTCATTCGTAGTACTTCCTGGTATCAATCCCGCACTGTTGGACAAGCTGCAGTCACAGACTGCCGGTGGTCTGATGTCGCTGTTGGATATGTTCTCCGGTGGTGCATTCTCCAACGCATCTATCTTTGCGCTCGGAATCATGCCCTACATCTCTGCTTCTATCGTTATGCAGCTCCTCGCTGTCGCTGTACCTTATTTCCAGAAGATGCAGCGTGAGGGTGAGAGCGGCCGCAAGAAGATTATGACTTATACTCGGTACCTGACAGTAGCCATCCTGCTGTTCCAGGCACCGAGCTACCTCATCAATCTGAAGATGCAGGCCGGTGCTGCCTTGGCATCAGGTATCAGCTGGTCAGTATTCGTATTCCCAGCAACGATTATCCTGGCTGCCGGCAGTATGTTCATCCTTTGGCTGGGTGAGCGCATTACGGATAAGGGTATAGGAAATGGTATCTCACTGATCATTATGATCGGTATCATTGCACGCCTGCCTCAGGCGTTCATTCAGGAAGTTACCTCTCGTTTCACTGCCATCACAGGTGGTGGACTGGTGATGTTCCTCGTTGAGATCATCATTCTCTATGCAGTTGTATGTGCATCTATCGTTTTGGTACAGGGTGTCCGTAAGATTCCCGTACAATATGCTAAGCGTCTTGTAGGTAACCAGCAGTATGGCGGTGCACGTCAGTACATCCCCCTGAAGCTGTTCGCTGCGAACGTGATGCCTATCATCTTTGCCCAGGCTCTGATGTTCATCCCGTTGGCTTTCGTTCAGTATGCTGCTCCTGAGAATGCAAACTGGTTTGTCCGTTCACTGTTGAATCATCACAGCTGGACCTACAATATCATCTTTGCCATTCTGATTATCGCGTTCACCTACTTCTACACTGCCATTACACTCAATCCCACCCAGATGGCTGAGGATATGAAGCGTAACAACGGATTCATTCCGGGCATCAAGCCAGGAAAACCGACAGCAGACTATATTGACACCATCATGTCACGTATCACGCTGCCCGGTTCGCTGTTCATCGCCTTCATTGCCGTCATGCCGGCTCTGGCAGGACTCCTGAATGTGCAGGACGCTTTCTCACAGTTCTTCGGCGGTACCTCTCTGCTGATTCTCGTTGGTGTTGTGCTTGACACACTCCAGCAGATCGAGAGTCACCTGCTGATGCGTCATTATGACGGTCTGCTGAACTCTGGCCGCATCCACGGACGTGGCGGAGTGACTGCATACTAAGTCTGTATGAAGATATTTCTGAAGACAGAAGACGAGATTGAGCTGATGCGCGAGGCCAACCAACTCGTTGGTAAGACCCTCGGTGAATTAGCAAGACATATCAAGCCTGGTATAACGACCCTCCAGTTGGATCAGATCGCCGATGCGTTCATCCGTGACCACGGAGCCGTTCCGACTTTCAAGGGATTCCCCAATCCATATGGAGGGCCGTTTCCTGCCAGCATCTGCACATCGGTCAACGATGTTGTGGTGCACGGCGTTCCCAATGCACAGACGGTGCTTCATGAGGGAGACATCATCTCCATCGACTGCGGCACCCTGTTGAATGGCTTCTGCGGCGACTCCTGTTACACATTCTGTGTCGGAGAGATCAGCGAGGAGAAGAAACAGCTCCTTCGCACCACCAAGGAGGCACTCTACAAAGGAATAGAGAATGCAGTGGCAGGAAGACATCTGGGGGATATCGGCAGTGCGGTTCAGGAACACTGTGAGGCTCAAGGCTACGGTATCGTACGCGAGCTGACAGGACACGGAATCGGACACGAGATGCACGAAGACCCGCAGGTGCCTAATTACGGTCGCCGGGGAAATGGCGTGATGCTGAAAGCCAGCATGTGTATCGCCATCGAACCGATGATTACGATGGGGGCACGGGACATCTACCTGGATGGCACAGACCGTTGGACCATCCGTACCCGCGACGGCAAGCCGGCAGCCCATTTCGAGCATACCGTAGTCGTCAGGAAGGGAAAGGCGGAAATCCTCTCTTCGTTCGAGGAGATAGAAAATATAGAAGGAAAAAAATATTAGTATGGCAAAGCAGGGAGCTATTGAGCAAGACGGAACAATTGTAGAGGCATTGTCGAACGCCATGTTCCGGGTGGAGTTGGAGAACGGTGTGCCCATCATCGCACACATCTCTGGTAAGATGCGCATGCATTACATCAAGATCCTTCCGGGCGACAAGGTAAAGGTAGAGATGAGCCCCTATGACTTGACAAAGGGACGAATCGTGTTTAGATACAAATAATTTAAGGAGACAATATCACATGAAGACAAGAGCATCGTTGAAGAAGCGTACTCCAGACTGCAAGATTGTACGTCGTAAGGGTCGCCTGTTCGTTATCAACAAGAAGAACCCTAAGTACAAGATGCGTCAGGGTTAATGTTAAATAAGCATAATGAGGTAGCGGAATATCAAATATTTTGCGTACCTTTGCATGCTTTTTAGCGAAAATTCGAATTTTTATTTATTTTTATTTTTAGTTTTAACAAATGGCAATAAGAATTGTTGGAGTAGATTTGCCCCAGGAGAAGCGTGGCGAAATCGCATTGACCTATATCTATGGTATTGGTCGAAGTAGTTCAGCAAAGATATTGGACAAGGCCGGCGTGAGCCGTGACCTGAAAGTCAACGAGTGGAGTGACGATCAGGCAGCCAAGATCCGTGAAATTATCGGCGCTGAATTCAAAGTAGAAGGTGATCTCCGCAGTGAGATCCAGTTGAATATCAAGCGACTGATGGATATTGGTTGCTATCGTGGTGTACGTCATCGCCACGGTCTTCCCGTTCGTGGTCAGAGCACCAAGAACAATGCCCGTACACGTAAGGGTAAGAAGAAGACTGTAGCTAACAAGAAGAAGGCCACGAAGTAATTCTAAGTTGAACAATTAAGAAATTAAGAATTATGGCAAAGAAAACAGTCACTTCCAAGAAGAGAAACGTGAAGGTCAATGCCCTTGGCCAGCTTCACGTACACAGTTCTTTTAATAATATCATCGTTACTTTGGCAAACGACGAGGGTCAGGTGATCTCTTGGTCTTCTGCCGGTAAGATGGGTTTCCGCGGTTCTAAGAAGAACACTCCGTACGCAGCTCAGATGGCTGCCGAGGATTGCGCTAAGGTTGCTTTCGACCTTGGTCTCCGCAAGGTGAAGGCCTATGTGAAGGGTCCCGGCAATGGCCGTGAGTCAGCTATCCGTGCCGTCCACGGAGCAGGTATTGAAGTTATCGAGATCATCGATGCTACGCCACTGCCCCACAACGGATGTCGTCCTCCGAAGCGTCGTCGCGTATAATAACTAGAATGACTAGTATGACTAGTATTACTAGTTAGACTAGAATAGAAGAAAACGAAATTTTTTTAAGAATTATGGCAAGATATATTGGACCGAAATCAAAAATTGCACGCCGATTTGGAGAAGCCATCTTCGGCGCAGACAAAGTTTTGTCTAGGAGAAACTTCCCTCCTGGACAGCATGGCAACAACCGTCGCCGCAAGCAGTCGGAGTATGCTGTCATGTTGGCAGAGAAGCAAAAGGCCAAGTACACCTATGGTGTTCTTGAGCGCCAGTTCCGTAACCTGTTTGAGAAGGCAGCAAAGGCAGAGGGTATCACCGGTGAGGTGCTGCTCCAGCTGTTAGAGAGCCGTCTTGACAACGTTGTATTCCGTCTGGGTATTGCTCCCACACGTGCCGCTGCTCGTCAGTTGGTAGGTCACAAGCACATTACCGTTGATGGCAAGGTTGTCAACATTCCTTCTTTCCAGGTAAAGCCTGGTATGATTGTTGCCGTTCGCGAGAAGTCTAAGTCACTCGAGGTCATCGAGGCTGCACTGGCTGGCTTCAACCACTCCAAGTATCCTTGGATTGAGTGGGACGAGGCTCAGAAGGGTGGTAAGTTCCTCCACATGCCTGAGCGCGCCGACATTCCCGAGAACATTAAGGAGCAGTCTATCGTTGAGTTGTACTCTAAGAACTAAAATCAATTAAATCAATGGCGATATTAGCATTTCAAAAACCTGATAAAGTCGTAATGTTGGAGGCTGACGACAAGTTCGGCAAGTTCGAATTCCGTCCTCTTGAGCCTGGCTTCGGTGTAACCATCGGTAACGCCCTGCGCCGCATTCTTCTTTCATCGCTCGAGGGTTATGCTATCAACACCATCCGTATCAGCGGTGTCGAGCATGAATTCTCATCAGTACCTGGTGTAAAGGAAGACGTGACCAACATTATCTTGAACCTGAAGCAAGTTCGGTTCAAGCAAGTAGTGGAAGAATTCGAGAACGAGAAAGTCTCCATCACTGTTGAGAATTCCACCGAGTTTAAAGCCGGTGATATAGGCAAGTATCTGACTGGATTTGAAGTGTTAAATCCCGATTTGGTGATTTGTCATTTAGATTCCAAAGCTTCGATGCAGATAGATCTTACTATTAACAAAGGTCGCGGATATGTACCCGCTGATGAAAATCGCGAGTTCTGCACCGATGTGAACGTAATCGCCATCGACTCTATCTACACCCCGATCCGTAACGTCAAGTACAGCGTTGAGCCGTATCGTGTCGAGCAGAAGACCGACTACGACAAGCTGGTTCTTGAAATTACGACGGATGGTTCCATTCACCCGAAAGACGCGCTGAAGGAAGCCGCCAAGATCCTCATCTATCACTTCATGCTCTTCTCCGACGAGAAGATCACCCTCGAGAATACCGAGGCTGAGGCTAACCAGGAGTTTGATGAGGAAGTACTGCACATGCGTCAGCTGCTCAAGACCAAGTTGGTCGACATGAACCTCTCCGTTCGTGCCCTCAACTGTCTGAAGGCCGCCGATGTCGAGACCCTTGGTGATCTCGTACAGTACAACAAGACCGACCTCCTGAAGTTCCGCAATTTCGGTAAGAAATCGCTCACTGAGCTTGATGATTTGCTCGAGAGTCTGAATCTGTCGTTTGGAACCGATATTTCAAAATACAAACTGGACCGTGAGTAATGCATAATTCATAATGCATAATTCATAATTGTCCACAAAAAGAAAAAACGTAAAAATGAGACACGGAAAGAAATTCAATCATCTGGGCCGTACTGCAGATCATCGTCGCGCCATGCTTGCCAACCTGGCCATCTCACTGATCATGCACAAAAGAATCACTACGACCCTCGCCAAGGCAAAGGCACTTAAGAAGTATGTTGAGCCACTGATCACACGCTCAAAAGACGATAGTACCAATTCACGTCGTGTAGTATTCAGCTACCTGCAGAACAAAGAGGCCCTGAAAGAGCTCTTCGGCGTTGTTGCACAGAAGGTAGGCGACCGTCCCGGCGGCTACACTCGCATCATCAAGTTGGGCGCTCGTCAGGGTGACGGTGCTGATATAGCTTTCATCGAGCTCGTAGACTTCGATGAGAACATGGCTAAGGCTCCTAAGGCAGAGAAGAAGACTCGTCGTTCACGCAAGGCTGCAGCTCCTAAGGCTGAGGCTCCTGCTGCTGAAGAGGCTCCTAAGGCAGAAGAGGCTCCTAAGGCAGAAGAGGCTCCCGTCGAGGAGGCTCCCAAGGCTGAGGCACCTGCTGAAGAGGCAAAGGCTGAGTAAAAGACCAACACACATTAAAATAGAGTGGGGTACTGCCATTAAGGCAAGTGCCCCACTTTTTCTTTCAGATTATTTGTATGATTACATAAAATGATGTATCTTTGCAGATAGAAAAACGACTAAATTTGATGAGACTAAAGACCACCATCCTCTTGATTGCTGTTCTTCTTGGCGTGAATGTCTGCGCAGAGAAGACACAAAGCCCTTTTGTCAAGATAGAGCCGACGCTATTGCCTAGTCTGAACATTCCCCGTTTCGGACACGGTGTGGCATACCTCAATGGCGAGCTGACGGTTTTTGGCGGTCATACCTCCGGTTTCGTACTCACCCGTACCGCAGAGTATCTTAAGGACGGTAAGTGGCATCTGCTCCAGATGGTTTACAACCACGACGGTGGGCTTTCCCTGCCCTTGAAGTCGGGCGAGGTGCTGTTGGCAGGCGGCTATGAGAAGAACCTCGGTATCGGACAGACCTATGAGGTGGAGATGTACAATCCCACCACACATTCCTTCAACGGCTTCGGTTGTCTCGCCACAAAGCGCACCCACCATTCCGGTGTTGAGGTAGATAGTGGCAAGGTGATTATCTCCGGCAACTGGTATCACAGAGACAGTATAGAGCTGTATAAAGGCGAGATGCTCTTAACCGGCCTCAAGGATGTCTCTGTCTCCAAGTCCGTTCCCTATCTGTTCCGCACCTCCGACAATAATGTCCTGATAGTCGGTCGCATCGATAACCGTGGCCACCTTATCGACGGCGGTATTGTCGACCGCCTGAACGGAGAACCGCTTCATATCCCCCTGCTTGACGAATGGCATCCCCTCCTTCCCAGTATGTCGCCTCGTACTGACGAATACCTGATTAGCGACGCTGACAAGGGCGACTACACCTATCTCCTTCCCGTCAGCAACAAGAGCGGACAGATGGCTATTGTCCAGGTTCACGACACCATCTTCTCGCTCCTGCCTACCGTCTGTCCCATACCGATGGAGAGCCGTTGGGGACCCATCAGCTATTTTACTCCCGTGATCGTCGACCGTCAGTCACAGCGTGGTTATATCATGGGCATCAACTCCGCCACGCGGCGGCAGTTCATCCTTTGTGTGGAGTATGCCAAGCGTCCTGCGCCGCTGACTTTATACTATACGGAGCCGCTGAACAATGCCTCAGGCAGCATCCCTGTCTTGTTGCCCGATGGCGACCTGGTGATAGCGGGTGGTGCCGACAGCATTTCCACCAATTTCTCCCCCTCTGCAGCCGTCTGGCTGTTGCATTTCGGCAACCACGACCCTTCGGAATGTGTCCTCTTGGATAGCTGTACTGCCAGCCGTTCGTGGCTGTGGTGGCTCATGGGCGCAGCACTCGTCGGGGGAGGTGTTGTTATGTACTTGCTGATCCGCAGACGCTCGTCCTCGCGGCTTTCCGCAGAACAACAAAGCGAAAAACCATCCACAACGGACTCCGCTCCCCAGCGACTTTCCGCTGCACAGGAACAACTTATGCAGCGTCTGGTACAGCTCATGGAGGAAGAGCGGTTCTACCTGCGTTCCGGTCAGACGCTCACCGACCTTGCCAATGCCCTCAATACCAACAGCCGCTATATCTCCGACTGCGTCAATACTTCTCGCGGCTGTTCCGTATCGCAGTTCGTCAACGAATACCGCGTCCGTCATGCCCAGCAGCTCATGCGAGAGAATCCCGATATGAAGCTCGCCGCCATTGCTGTCGATTCCGGCTTCGCCAACGACAAAGCCCTTGTCCGTTCCTTCCGCGAGTTCACCGGCATGACTCCTACCGAATGGAAGTCGAACGCCGCTCAAATTTGACGCCTAGCTCACTTAGTTTGATATAGATTTGAAGGGACATTTTGTTCAAAACACGGACAAATACCGCATTTGTCCGTTATATACCCCTCCCCATCACCTAATTATTCCACAGGTTTTCTTAACTTTACCCCAAATTAAACTAAAACCTATAAATATAATGAAGAAAACTATTATTACTTTAGCAATGATGTGCTGCGCTATCGTGGCCAACGCACAAGTGACTGACGAACAGAGTGCCATCCTGCAGGTTGGCGACAACGCCCAGGTTTTCTATGGTGCCGATGCATTGAAGGAAGCTTTGGAGGCAGCACCTGACCGTGGTGCCACCATCACCCTCTCCGCTGGTACGTTCAATGCCTGCGAAATCACCAAGTGTGTGAATATCTATGGAGCAGGGTGGGTGACAGAGAATCCCCCACTGAACAACGAATCGTCTATCCAGAACAGTATCCTGCCCACTAATATCGTAAATCAAATGGTTATTAATCTGCCAGAGGGGTTGGCGGCTCCACACAACATCCATATTGAAGGAGTTAGATTCCCAGATAACTCATATCATTGGATAAAAGTTTCCTCTACCATCGACGGTTTGGAGTTTATGAAATGCTGGATGCCTCAGGCCATTAGGTTCGAGCAACAGAATGACCATGTAACGATTACACAATGCTATATAGCAGGTGGATGTACTGGTGGCCATGATCTGCTAATTCAAAACAGTTATACAAGGCTCTCACAGCTTACTGTTTTAAAAGCGGAGAGTAACATCGTTGTTAATCATTGTATTGTTACTAATGGATACAACTTTGATCATACTGAAAACAGGTTTCTTTGCCTAAATAGCATGTTCAGCTGTAGTTGGTTATGCAAAGCTCAAACTTTCAGATATTGTACGCTGAATAGAGCCGGTCTGGATGGATATGTAGGCAGTACAAACAACATTTTTAATGTAAATTATGCTACAATCTTCAAAGACCAAGCCAACATGGATTACTCTGACGCCCGCACTTTTGAGCTGAAGGATGACCTAAAAGCCACCTACATTGGCGATGACGGTACAGAAATCGGTATCAATGGCGGCAACTACCCCTGGAACAAGGCACCTCATACTCCTATCGTGAAGGATTTGCAGTTGACCATCAGTGGCACAAACCTGAAAGTGACCTATAATGCAGAGACGCGATAAGCAAAACATCACTCCATAAATACGCTAACAGATGAAAGCAATCAAAGGAATGCTGTTAGCCGTAGTGATGATTTTCAGCACTGCTGCTGCAGCACAAACAACCATCGCAGGAGGCGAATACTGGATAGATGGTGCCATCAATGCACGACAGGCGTTATCGTCGGGTGCTTCCATTGACATCAGTTCCCTCCAGCCCGGTCTTCACACACTCACCGTGCGCGTGAAAGACAGCAACGGACTATGGAGCAACCAGATGGCGCGCATTTTCTTCGTGTCGCCTCCGGGTCATACCGATGCCACCAGTGTGACAGCCTGCGAATACTGGATTGACGGTGTGAAGAAGTCGGAGTACTCCACGCTTAACTCCCAAGTCATCGATATCAGCGACCTCAAGCCCGGTCTTCATAAGGTGATGGTACGCGTGAAGGACAACCTTGGCGTCTGGAGCAACCAGATGACACGCATCTTCTTCGTGTCGCCCTCAGGACGCACCGATGCCACCAGCGTGACAGCCTGCGAATACTGGATTGACGGTGTGAAGAAGTCGGGGGCTTCCACGCTTAACACACAGGTCATCGACATCAGCGATCTCACGCCCGGTCTTCATAAGGTGATGATACGCGTGAAGGACAACCTCGGCGTCTGGAACAACCAGATAATCCGTACCTTCTTCGTAGCTCCCACGCCACAGCCTTCGACGGTTACCCTCGCCAAGTATATGTACTGGATTGACAACGACGTAGCCAATGCTGTGACGGGTGACATCACGGACGACAGCGGACAACTCTTCATCGACATGACGGCTCTGCAACTAGGAGACGGTGACCATACACTGACATGGCTGGTCAGGGACTCCAAGGGCGTGTGGAGCGAGAAAGTCACAGTACCCATCCCCAACTATCTCCCTGGCGATGCCAACAGAGACGGTTATGTGAACGTGACCGACATCGTGGCTACGGTGAACTACATCATGGAGAAACCGTCTGAAGGCTTCAACGAGAAGGCTGCCGACCTGACAGGCGATGGCGAAATCAATGTAACAGATATCGTCAAGATGGTCAACATCATCATGGCCAGCGAAGCAAGAAAAATGGAATAAAACAACACAGAAACAATCAAGAATAAAACAATAATATGATGCACAGAACCAAACGACTACTCATATCAATACTCACCCTGCTCTGCTGCTGTACGGGGGCATGGGCAACGGGTGAACTAAATGGTTTATTTACCATCAATGCCAGTGGCGACAAGGTGCAGTTCTCGCAGGGCAACCTGCAGTATTTCTGCAGCACGTCCGCCCCTGAGTGGCGATTCGCTGAACACCAGTATGACTATGTAGCGTTCGACGGCAGCGCATACGCAGAGAATTCTGAAAAATGGATTGATCTTTTCGGCTATGGCACCAGTGGATATAACAATGGTCAGACTAGTTATCAGCCATACAGCACTAGCGTATCTTATGGCGATTATTATACCAACAATCTTACAGGAAATGCCGATTGGGGATATAATGCCATCAGCAATGGCGGCAACACTGAAAACAGTGGTTGGCGCACGCTGACCAGCGCTGAGTGGGGTTACCTTTTCAACACCCGTGCCAGTGGCTCTACCGTCAACGGCACGAGCAATGCCCGCTACACCCACGCCACGATTCGCACTGATGTCAGCGGCGGTGTGAATGGCATGATTCTGTTCCCCGACGGCGTGACCATCGCCAACAGCGAGGCTACCTCTTGGGGCACTGTCAACGGCAATAGCGCTTATGCCACCAAGTGTACATCTGCCCAGTGGTCAGCCCTTGAGGGTAAAGGTTGTGTATTCCTGCCGGCTGCTTGCGACCGGTATGGTTCCACGGTCCGCTTTGTCGGGGAAGGCTACTACTGGTCGTCGTCGCCTTATGATAAGGATCGCGCCTGGCGCGTATACTTCTACAGTGGCTTTCTGTTTCCACAGAACTACTACTACCGCAACGACGGGCACTCCGTCCGCCTGGTGAAGGATTATCAGTTGGAGCAGGACGCAAGCGGCAATTACCTCATCGGTTCAGCGGTGGATTGGAAGGAATTTGCTGCTATCGTCAACAACGGAACGAATCCTGCTGCCAATGCCAAATTGACGGCAGACATCGACCTCGGCGATGAACAGACAATAATCGGTAGTTCTGCTCATCCATATGCTGGAGTGTTTGATGGGCATGGATATACACTTACAGTCCACTTAAACAGTACGTCAGATGGCGTAGCTCCATTCCGCTCAATTGATGGCGCAACAATCAAGAATCTCGCCGTGGCAGGTTCTGTCACAGGAGCGATTCATTGTGCGGGACTTGTTGGTGGAATGCCTGAGCATAGCGCATTCAATCTGATTAGCAATGTAATGGTTTCTGCCACCATCACGACCACAGGAACACATTGTGGCGGTATTCTTGGTCATGGTGGAAGCACCACCAATACAACGATACAAGATTGTCTGTTTAATGGCACAATTAACGGAAAAGATGGAGGCAGTACGGTTGGAGTGATTTGGGGATGGCAAACCTATGGTTCTGTAAACATCATTAGGTGCTTGGAAAATGGAACCTATACGAACTGTTCTACGTTTGATCCTTTGTTTAAGGGATGGGGTCCTTCTGTAGGTTCCTGTTCTAACAATTATTATGTAAATGGCTCTTCCGAATACGGCACACAGGCAAATGCTACGACACTCAGTGATGGTACCGTAACGGAAGGCTTGAATGCTGGCCGCACGGGCGATGAGGCTGCATGGGTGCAAAACCCCGTCACCAACCAGCCGATGCTGAAGCCGTTTGCCTTGAATACAGATGCAAGCGGCAATTACCTCATCGGCTCCGTACGGGACTGGAAAGATTTTGCTGCTATCGTCAACAACGGTACAAATCCTGCTGCCAATGCCAAGATGACGGCAGATATTGACCTGGGAGATGACCAGACGAGGATAGGTTCCACGTCGGACAGTAATACCGCCCTTCATTACAAAGGCATTTTCGACGGGCAAGGACATACATTAAAAATTGCTTTTGTTGAAACAGGAGGTAGTAATTTATGTGCACCGTTTAACAAACTCGATGGTGCAACTATCAAAAACCTTCATATTAAGGGTACAATCACTACCGCAGGAATTCATGGTGCTGGCGTTGCCTCTGATGCAAGAGGAACGACAACCATTATGAAAGTATGGAGTGAGGTAGATGTGACATCGACTCATTCTGGTTGGGATGAATGCTCAGGTATAGTTGGTTGTATGAAAGCTAATAGTCTGACTATTTCTGATTGTCTGTTTTCTGGTTCCGTAACAGCAAGTAGTTCTTATAACGGTGGATTCATTGGTTATAAAGATAGCGGAAGTGCATCAATAGTGAACAGCCTTTCCACAGGAACATTTAATTACACCAACAATCAAAACTTTGCAAGAGGAGCTTCCGTTTCCAACAGTTACTACACACAATTCGTTGGGTCTACAACGGGAATGACTCTTGCTACATCCGAACAACTCTCCAATGGCACGATAACAACCGCGTTGAATAATGGTCGCACAGGCGATGAGGCTGTATGGGTGCAAGACATCGTGGCCAACCAGCCGATGCTGAAAATCTTCTATCAGCACAGTTTCATCCCTGGTGATGCCAATGGTGACGGCCTCGTGAACGTGACCGACATCGTGGCAACGGTGAACTACATCATGGAGAAGCCGTCGGAAGGCTTCAACAAGGCAGCAGCCGACCTGACTGGCGATGGCGAGATCAATGTGACGGACATCGTCAAGATGGTGTCTATCATCATGGCCAGCGGAGCCAGGATAATGGAATAAGCGCAAAACATAAACTATCTTTTTATTTTTTGTGATTATGAGACGAAAAATTGTGAATATGGGAAGCCACATTGGGGATTTTTTCCTATTTTTGCCGAAAATATTACTGATAAAACCTAAACTGATATGAAGAAATTACTAATTACAATGGTTGCACTGATGGCGTGCTCGACAGCCACCTTTGCACAATGGTACGTGAACAAGAAGACCAACGGTATGATTCACGTGACGAAGACGAAGTCGTTCCAGCAGATGGCTCAGAAAGGCTCTTGCGAGATTGTGAAGTTCGACCAGGGGGGAAGCTCGGAGAAGATTACCATTCCCATTGAATTTATCGAGCTGGCTAACAACACCATGACCGTACTGGAGAAAATCGGAAGCTACACCGTCTACGTCGACTGTCCCAACAACACGCTGGTATTCACCAACAACACCAACAAGCGGCTGACGATTGACATACAGACGACGGGCGCTGGTTTGACGGAGCAATTCCCTGTTGAGGCGGCTCCCGGCCAGACCGTCAAACGCACTATGCATGCCAACTATCGCGGCAAGAAGGCCACGTTCTACAAATGTCGCCTGAACACGTGCAATGGATACAAGAGAGAGAATAATTCACAAGTGTATAAATGATTAAAGCAACCATGATTATGAAGAAGTTTTTATTGACAGCATTGGCTTTCGTAGCCTTCGCAGTGAGTGTGAATGCCCAGAGCTACTACGGTGGTCCCACCAAGAGCTATGTAGACCGTAAGACCTTGTACGACAGGGCAGCGAACTATGTAAACATCATCAACGACAAGAACTCCGACGTGAAGCTTTCGACCAAGAACGGCAAGAAGGCCTGGTTCGGTCTCGGCGGCAGTTTCCTGGGCTGGTATGACGAGTCCATCACCGAGTCAGAGAAGAAGATTCTCGACAAGGAGGGCTACAAGAAAAAGAATTCTGGAAGCGACCCCATGAACGTTTCCACGAAAAAAGACAAGAAAAAGGACAAAAACAAGAATAAGAAGGACAAGAAAAAGAAGAAGTAACAAAAGTTAATCAAACAGTTTTTTGTGGGTGTCGCCCATTTGTGAGAATCAAGCGACACAAATTATAGAATGATCGATTTATGTTAGGAAATCACTGCATCGCGCGAGGTGCAGTGATTTTTGTGAAAAACAACACAGAGGCTCAGGAAATCTCCGAACCTCTGTGTTTTCGTTTATTACTGGCAAAGCCAGATTCTTACATCAGCCATCTTACATCTGACATCAGACTTCGTCCACTGGCAAAGCCAGATTCTTACATCAGCCATCTTACATCTGACATCAGACTTCGTCCACTGGCAAAGCCAGATTCTTACTTCTTACCTCTTACCTCTTACCTCTCACCTCTAACTTGTCAGAACGGTCCCCGTCCCATGCAACTAGTCGTTGTGATGGCGGTCAGAAAGGCTGTGAGGGCGGCTACTACAACCTTCACCGCTACCTCAATGAAACGCTTTTTCATGATTCTTAATGCTTAATGCTTAATTCTTAATGCTTAATGCTTAATGCTTAATTCTTAATGCTTAATGCTTAATGCATAATTTTTCACTATTCACTATTCACTTTTCCCTTAATTAGGATCGCTTCCTCCTCCGGTGTTACCACCTCCGTTGTCACCACCTTGGTTCGTGCCACCATTGTTGTCACCACCGGTGTTAGTGTTAGTACCCTCCCCATTGGGGGAGTTAGGAGAGGGGTTACTGGTCTCGTTGTCCTCCACCGTACCGTCATCGGCGCTGGTCACGCGGCGCACCTCTTCGCCGTTGCGGTCGTAGCAGGTGATGACGATGCTGGTGTTCTTCAGCTCGTCCTTCAGGTCCACGTCGGGAGTGAAGATGATGCGACGGCTGGTAATCAGCG
>JAEEXI010000019.1 GCA_016291495.1 Prevotella sp. | reverse complement strand
ACTGGTCAATAAGGATGGCGCCCTTGACATGCCCTTCGGCAAACTCGTCGGCCTTACGTACGTCGAGAATTACTACGTTGGAGTCTGCTATCAATTCGGCAAACTCCTTCACTTCCATGTTCTCAAAATTCCGGCTGCAAGCTGTGTTCAGCCCGAGGACAGTCAATAAAAGGGTCAGAATCTTTTTCATTTCCTAATAATTCTCAAATTCAGGCACAAATTTACGCATTTATATTCATATTCCATCTTAAATGACTAAATTTGCAACATTATTTAGGAGAATTAGCGATGGCAAATAAAAGACCAAATCCCAATGAGGCTTTTCCGAATCCGAACCTCCCAAGGCTCTGCTTCATCAAGAATGTTGTGAAGAATCCAAGGATTATTATCGGTGACTATACCTATTATGATGATGTGGATGGTGCTGATCAGTTTGAGAAACACGTCACACACTTCTACGATTTTATTGGCGACAAGCTGATAATAGGCAAGTTTTGCGCCATTGCCAAGGGTATTGAGTTCGTGATGAATGGCGCCAATCATAGAATGGACGGAGTGACCACCTATCCGTTCTATATTATGGGTGGTGACTGGGGCAGCGCAATAGCACCTGTCAAGGATGAGTTGCCGTTGAAGGGAGATACTGTAGTAGGCAATGATGTCTGGATTGGTCAGAACGTGACCGTTATGCCTGGAGTTCATATCGGTGATGGAGCCATTATTGGTGCTAATTCTGTTGTTGCCTCAGACATTCCTCCGTATTCCGTTGCCGCAGGTAATCCCTGCAGGGTAATCCGTAAGCGTTTCGATGACGAATTTATCGCCTATCTTTTGGAATTGAAATGGTGGGATTGGGACATTGAAAAGATTGAGGCTAACTTTAAGGCCTTATCAAGTGGCGATCTTTCACTGATTAGAACTATTGTAAAATGACTATCGATACCACCAATATGTGCTCGCACTTGCAACATAAACTATTCGAGGAGGATGGCATATATCATCCTCTTTGGATTGCCATGCAGGACGATGCTGAGGTGACGGCAGTAGTCCGCTCCCGTCAGCTTCATATTTATCGTAACGGAAAGAAGATACTTATATTGGCTGGTAAGTCTGCGCCAAAAGTCCTCAGGGAAGACATACTATGTGAAATGTTGCAACTATGACGCTGACCTACATCTTCCATAGTTGCTTTGTGCTGGAAACGGAAAAGTCTATCCTGATATTCGACTACTGGCTGGACTTGAATGGCATTGTGCCACCGTTCCTGAAAAAGGATAAGCATCTCTATGTATTCTCCAGTCACTTCCACGAAGACCACTTCAATAGCGTCATCTTCGAGTGGAGGAAGCGACATGAGAACATCACCTATATACTTTCTAAGGACATCTACAAACATCGAAGAGCCAACAAAGAAGATGCTGACGTATGGCTGGCCAAAGGCGGAACATGGTCTGACGATAGGATTTATGTCAAAGCACTTGGCAGCACAGACAGCGGAGTTTCTTGGATAGTCGAGACAGAGGGCAAGCGTATCTTCCATGCAGGTGACTTAAACAATTGGTATGCGAGGTTCCTGCCAGAAGTCGTAGCTGGAGAGACCATCTACAGCGAGGAGTTCGATGAAGAGATTGACCCCATAGCCCACGAGAAACAATACTTGGGCGAACTGAAGGACATCCGCAAGATAACCGATAGCTTCGATGTGGTGATGTTCCCAATAGACGGGCGCATAGGTAACGGCTATACCCTTGGTGGCAGACAATTCATCGAGCGTTTCAAAGTCGGAATGTTTGTCCCCATGCATTTTGTTGCCAGTGGCTTTGAATCCTCATGGCGCATGAAAGAGTTTACAGATGAAAAAGGCTTTCCGTTCTGGGAAATCAAAAAAGAAGGAGAAACGATAGAAATATGATCCGCGACTTCAATGCCATAGATTTCGAGACGGCCAATCAGCAGCCGTCGAGCGTCTGCTCCATAGGAGTGGTCATGGTGCGTAATGGGCAGGTGGCTGACAGTTTCTATAGCTTGATTCAGCCCGAGCCAAACTACTACAACTACTGGTGTCAGCAGGTTCATGGACTCAGTCAATGCGATACGGACGATGCACCAGTGTTCTCAAAAGTTTGGGAGCAATTGGAGGAAAAGATAGCTGATGTATTCTTCTCTGACCAAGCTATCGATGATCTCCGCTACCAGATAGCTTCCATCCCTTTCGTGGCCCACAATGCCTGCTTCGATGAAGGCTGCCTGAAAGCGGTGTTCAAGGTCTATCAGATGGACTATCCCGACTATCGCTTCTACGATACCCTTGCAGCCGCTCGCCGACAATTTGGTCACTCGCTGCCCAATCACCAACTTTACACCGTTGCAGCCGCCTGTGGCTACGACCTCCAGAATCATCATCACGCCTTGGCAGACGCTGAAGCATGTGCTGCAATTGCCTTGTATATACTATGAATTAAGACGTGAGAAACGAAAATAGAAACGCATTTCGCGATAGTTGCGAAATGAAAAATTTTGACTTACAAAATGTTTACAAAGCCCCTCGGAATCCATTATAAATAGGGAAAACTTTGCTGCCGCGCAGGCAGCGGTCGAGGAATAATCGAAAGATGCTGAAAATTAGCGAAATACGAGGCAAGTACTTGGCGAACAGGTACTTGCCTCGCTTCTTTTATGCACGTTCTGCACGTCTAATAGTCAAAGTAACATCGAAGTATAACAATGAATATCAGATTAGAGACCCCCAAAAGATTATCGTGAGGTAGAGAACCTGACGTGACGGAAGAAAGATGATTCAGAAGTGACGTTTTTAACTAGATAATTCCCAATAATTATTAAATCCCAAGGCGAAATAGCATCGCTTTGGGTTTTAATTTGTATATTTGCAAAGTGAAAGCTATAGTATATTTAATATTAATCTAAAGAACATCTCCAATATAACCAGTAAGTAGCCCCAATGTAACAAGGATAGTGCAAGGGAGTAGCTCCTATTCATGTTCGGTAGATGTCCGGTACTTGTCCGGTATATGTTCGGTATTAGACCGAACAAGTAGCGAGCATATAGCGAGCAAATAGCGGACAAGGATAGGAGGAGCATCGAAGCAAGACTATGGCTAAGGTATGGGAAGAGTGGATGTAGGTATGAGAAGTGTTGGAGAGGTATATGAGATGTATAGAATATGTGTATTATAAGGATGAATTAATGATAGGAGATATTTCTTCAATTCTGAGTATTATGTGCCAATTTTTTAATGAATTTCAAAATTTTTTATGTACATTTGCGCGTGATACTAAAAACATAAGACAATATGAGAAACAGATTCTTTTGGTTGCTTGCCACCATCATGATGTGTGGAGCAATGGTAACAGGGCTGACATCGTGCAGCGACAGTGATGATAACAACAATAGTAATCAGAAGCGAGTGGTCGTGTTGCTCCCCGATGCTTCCCGCATTGCCCGTTGGGCTGTAGACAAGGCCAATCTGGAGCAGGCCATGGCTGCATACGGTTTAAATACCAGCTTCTACGTTGCTCCGGAGACTGCCGAGGGCGCAGTGCAACAGGTCAACCAACTCAGAAGTGCCATCAACGACGGAGTGAAATATATAGTGGTGACTTCCATTGACTATAAGAAAATCAACGAGGCAGGTCTGCTTGAGCAGCATCCCGACGTCAAGTTAGTATGCCATGACCGATTTATTCAGGACAACCCACGCATAGCTTATCTCTCTTCAGCCGATACGAAGGAAATAGGCCGTACTCAGGCACTGTTCCTTCTCAACCATTTCCATTCCACCGGAGCCGCAACCATGACCCTTGAAATCCTTCAAGGTCCGGAGACCGATGTCAACGCTAAGAGTTATTACGACGGAGCTATGGAACTTCTCAGGAAATACATTGACAACGGAAAAATTATCGTCAAGAGTGGCAAGAAGGAATATAACCAGGTGAAGGCTGACAGTTGGAATGTTGAAGATGAAAAGAAAGCCATGAAAGACCGTCTTGCCAGTTATGGAGCGGGTGAGTGTCCGGACATGGTCCTTGCGGCAGCTGACAATGCCGCTCAGGGTGCCATTGAGGCTCTGACAGAAGCAGGTATTACAGCCATGCCGGTCATTACCGGTCAGGACAATTCTGTCAAATCACAGGAATATATCAAGAACGGAAAGCAGACCATGACTATTGACAAGAACTTGAAGGAAATGGCGTACAACACGGCAATGATTATCAATAGCCTGATAAGCAATTCTCCGATTCGTACCAGCCAAAGCATCTCCAACATTCCGGCAATCTACTCTAAGATTACCATTATGACACAAGACAGCTATTAGTATTTTTCCATCAAGTACTTCACTTCGAGGCCCGTCCCAACAAGAAGCCACAGGTATGAACAAAATAAGAATAACAGCAGTTCGTCAGACAATCTATCACGACTTGATAGACAAATACGGGAATCCTATTGAGCATACCTGTGATGTCCGTGAAGGACAGCAGTGGATTTCCGTTGACGGGCAATGCCCAGAGGGAATGTGTCTTTCTGCCTGGAGTTCCATGCGTGAGTTTGTAGAATCACTGGCCAAAGACATTGACAGCAAACGTATCATCAATCACATTCTGCGTAATTTTCTCTATGGTGTCGATGCCCCAATCCCCTGTGGGTTATTTGCTCCTGTAATCAGAGCTACTTTATCCTTAAGTCCGTAGTTAACCATATAATTACCTTCTTTTGATCCATGCGGGTATAGTAGTTGTCACCTATCTTTCTGTATTCCATCTTAATAATTTGTAAAGTTGGATGCAAAGATACGAATAATAAAGGGGAAATGAGTACCTTTGCATCCAAATTATTTGATATGAATTATAGGTTTCTCATCATCCTAGCTGCGCTGCTGTGTTTTCCTTTAAGGAATACAGTTACCGCACAAGGATTGCCAAGTGACGGTCCGCTGACTATCCGTCCCACGTTACAGAAACTCGGCGAACGTTTGTTGAAAGGCAAGACGGGCAGCATTGTAGCTATCAATCCTGCCAATGGTGAGATTCTATGCCTGGCCACCAACACCCCTCATGGTAGTGATGTCCGGCAGGCTATCGGCAAGCCTCAGGCCCCGGGTTCTACTTTCAAGACGGCCCAGGCATTGACGCTGTTGTCGGAAGGCATCATTACGCCACAGACCACCGTTGCGTGTGTCGATGGTGTCACTGATGGCAATATCAAGGTAGGTTGCCACAAGCACCGTTCGCCACTGGCATTGAAAGAAGCCTTGGCACAGTCGTGCAACACCTGGTTTCTGATGACGTTTGCCTCGATGATTAACGATGATTTCATGTACGAATCGAAGGAGGAAGCCATTACAACCTGGCGCAGATACATGCAGAGCATGGGACTTGGCGGTCCGATGCATATCGACATTCAAGGAGAGCAAGGTGGTCTGCTGGCAGGCGCCGACTATCTGAACCGTCGTTATAAAAATGGATGGGACGGCAAGACCATCTGGTGGGCTGGTATGGGTCAGGGCGATGTGACGTGTACGCCGCTTCAGCTTTGCAATCTCGTTGTTACCATCGCCAATCGTGGATGGTACTATGTGCCCCATATTCATAAGAATACGAAGAACAATCGTTACTTGAAGAAACGTGAGACGAGCGTCAAGAAAGAGGCATACGCTCCTGTGATCGAAGGGATGCGTATGGCTGTAGAGAAAGGTACTGCCACATGTATCAAGACCACCTACCCTATTTGTGGTAAGACAGGCACCATCGAGAATCCAGGCAAAGACCACTCAGCATTTATTGCGTTTGCACCAATGGACAATCCGAAGATAGCCGTCTGCGTCTATGTAGAGCATGGAGGATTCGGTGCCGACCTTGCGGCCCCTATGTCTGGACTGATTATCGAAGCATACCTCAAGGGTGAACTTTCACCCGTTTCTGAAGCTAAAGCCAAAAAGCTTTCCTGTCGTTTATGAAGAAAATACTGTTCCTGCATGGATTCTTTGCCAGTGGTCAGTGTGTGCCAGCTGCTGCATTGAGGGAGGCTTTCAAGGGTGAAGCGGAGGTGATGACACCTGACCTGCCGATGCATCCAAAGGAGGCCATCGCTTTTATCCATAAGCTGATAGACCACGAGAAGCCTGACGTATTGGTGGGTAACAGCTGTGGTTCATTCTACGCACAGCTATTGGCACCCGCCCATGGACTGCCTGCATTATTGGGTAATCCACATTTCAAGATGACGGAATTTCTGAAGCCGAGGATTGGCGCCCATCACTATAAGTCGCCACGCCAGGATGGCAAGCAGGACTTCATTATCGACGAACAGCTGATAGCGGAATTTGCAGAGATGGAGGCACATCAGTTTGACAACTGCACGCCTGAAAGCAGAAGCCGCATTTGGGGAATCTTTGGTGATAATGACACGCTGGCCCATTTCGAGCCGCTGTTCTTGAAACACTACAATACTACCTACCACTTCCCTGGTGCGCATACGCCAACTGCCGAGGAAGTACAGATATACTATGTACCTCTGATCAAGGAATTGTTAGGACTTGTCATCAACTAACCTACTTTGAGCCGATGTAGAGAAAGATCATGCCGAGGAAGACCAATGCGAGGTCGAAAGCCTTGGCACGGAGATTCTTCTCGTGGAAGAACAAGGCTCCGAAAACGAAGCTGACCAACACGCTGCCGCGACGAATCATGGAGACAATGCTGATCATGGCATCGGGATCGGACAAGGAATAGAAATACATAAAGTCAGCTGTGGAGAGAAACAGACTGACACAGATAATCGACCAGTGCCAATGGAAGGGTGTCGTCTCATGATGTTTGGGCCACCATAGTACCAGCAGCATGGTCAGCATGATGAAACACTGGTAGATGTTGTACCACGACTGCACCATCATACGGTCGAGCCCGACTCCCCCACTCTCCACGGGTGACATCAGGTATTTGTCGTAGAGTCCGCTGAAAGCACCAAGGATGACAGCTCCGATAATCATCCAAATCCAGTGGTTGTGACGAAAATCGATGCCCTCCTTCTTACCGCTGAGCCGGAGTAAGACATAGGAGATGATGGTCAGCAGTACACCTGCCCACTGCCACACGTTGAGCCGTTCGCCAAACACCAGCATAGCACCTACAAGCACCATGACGGGACGAGTGGCGTTGATAGGACCAACGATGGTGAGCGGCAAATGTTTCAGACCGAAATAGCCCAGTATCCAACTGGAGAGGACGAGGACCGCCTTCAGGACGATGTACTTATGCATTTCCCAGCCTCCGGAGTTCACATGGAAGATGGAGCCGTCGAGGATGTCTGACTGTGCGCTGAGAATGATGAACGGCAGGAAGATGAGTGAGGAGAATAGCGTGTTGAAGAACAACACGGGAATAACGGCATTCTCCCTGAGTGCCTGTTTCTTGAAGGAATCATAGCAGCCCAGTAATGCTGCCGATAAGAATGCAAGGATTAACCACGTCATGATTCTGAATAAAGAGGATATTCTACACGTTCAAGGAATAATGCGAGGGCAGGCATCGACTCACCTGCCTGTGTGCGCCGTCCGCCCTTGATGACTTCACGGAACTCGTCGAGCGTCATGCGATGGCGTCCCACCTCGATGAGGGTGCCCACGACAGCACGTACCATGTTGCGGAGGAAGCGGTTGGCAGTAATCTCAAAATACCACGCATCGGCAGCTGTCTGGTGCCACTGTGCGGCGGTGATATGGCAGATAGTGGTCTTCACATCGCTGCCTGCCTTACAGAAAGCTCCGAAGTCGTCGTATTCCATCAGGATGCGTGCCGCCTCGTTCATCAGGGGGAAGTCGAGCACATAGTGCAACTCGAGGGAATATTGCCGACGGAAGGGGTTCTTTGCCGTATGGATGTAATAGTGATAGGTACGACGAACGGCAGAGAAACGTGCATGCATATCGTCAGCCACCTGCTCAACCTTGCTCACGCTGATATCCACAGGCAGTACGCCATTGAGCTTCTTGGTCAGTATGTCTGGTTCGAACGCCACTTCTGTATCAAAGTGGGCTGCCATCTGACGGGCGTGGACTCCAGTGTCTGTCCGTCCTGCCCCTGTCACAACGATTTCCTCGCGCAACAGCAACGACAAAGCACGCTGCAGTTCGGCCTGCACCGTATTGCCATTAGGCTGCAACTGCCAACCATGGTAGTTCGTCCCGTCGTAGCTGAACCAGATGAAGTATCGCATAAGCGGATGCAAAGGTACAAATAATTCTCCATTAATCAAATAAATTTGGCTTTTCTCTCGTTTTTTAGTATCTTTGTCCCCATGAAGCAGATAGATACGGAGAATCAGGAATGGCAGCAGGCCCTGCAAGTCATCCAATATACCCGCCGATCGCTTTTCCTGACGGGAAAGGCAGGTACGGGCAAATCGACGTTTCTCCGCTATGTAGCCCAGCATACCAAGAAGAAGTATGTGATACTCGCTCCCACAGGTATCGCCGCCATCAATGCCGGCGGCCAGACGCTACACTCGTTTTTCAAACTCCCATTTCATCCGTTATTGCCTAACGACTCTCGCTATAACATCCGCAATATCCGGAAGACGCAGAAATACAATGGTGATACGACTAAACTGTTGCGAGAGACGGAGCTCATCATCATTGATGAGATATCAATGGTGCGTGCAGACATCATCGATTTCATCGACAAAGTGCTCCGCATCTACTGCCGTAACATGCGCGTACCCTTCGGCGGCAAACAGCTGCTGCTGGTGGGTGACATCTTCCAGTTGGAACCGGTCATTAAGGAAGACGAATGGCGGCTGATGCAGCCCTTCTATGCCTCTGCCTATTTCTTCTCTGCCAAGGTGTGGCAGGAGATGGAATTGGTGAGCATCGAGCTTCGTAAGGTTTATCGACAAAGTGATGCCCATTTCATCGGAATTTTAGACCGTATCCGACAGAACCAGGCAACGACAGAGGACTTAAAGGCAATCAATGCGAGGAGTAAGCAGAGTGCCCATAGCTCACAAGATGCGCAGAACCTGGAGATTACACTTGCCTCTAGAAGGGATACGGTAGACTATATCAACGAGCAGAAACTGAAGGAGTTGGAAGGTGAACCGTCTGTATTCTTTGGCAAGATTACTGGCGAGTTTCCTGAGACCTCCCTACCCGCTCCGATAGAACTGGAGATCAAGCCTGGTGCACAGGTCATCTTCATTAAGAACGACAAGGAGAAGCGATGGGTAAACGGAACATTGGGTGTAGTCATCTACATCGATGAGGAGGACGGTATCATCACGGTGGTTGACGAGGACGGCCACGAATATGACGTGGAACGGGAGATTTGGGAAAATATGCGCTATACGTTCAACGAGAAAGAGCAGAAAATCGAGGAAGAGCAACTCGGCACGTTCATCCAGTTTCCACTCCGTCTTGCGTGGGCTATCACCGTACATAAAAGTCAGGGACTGACATTCCGCCAGGTGAAGATAGACTTCTCTGGAGGCGGTGCCTTTGCTGGTGGTCAGACTTATGTGGCATTGAGCCGCTGTACATCGCTGGAGGGTATCACCCTGACAGAACCCATCCGTCAGCGTGACATCTTCGTCAGGGCTGAGGTCGTCAACTTTGCCCGCCGCTATAACAACGGACAACTGATTCAGCAGGCAATGTATGAGAGTAAGGCTGATCGGGAATACCATGATGCCGTAGAGGCTTTCAACCGTCAGGACTTTGACGCCTGCCTGCAACATTTCTTCTTGGCGATACATAGCCGTTACGACATTGAGAAGCCTGTTGCCAAACGACTGATTCGCAGAAAGTTAAGCATTATCACTCAACTACAGCAAGAAGTCCGCGAGATGCAGGAAAAGATGAGGCAAAAGGAAGAAACGCTGAAACGGCTGGCTGTGGAATATGTCATACTTGGCAAGGAATGTGAGAAGGAACATATGAACGAGGCTGCCATCCGAAACTACGAAAAGGCACTGGAGCTCTATCCCGATGCGCTGGATGCCAAACGAAGGATCAAAAAACTGAAAAAGAAATAAGATATGATTAGTTTTCCCATTGCAAAAGTCAACCTCGGTCTGAACGTCGTAGCGCGCAGACCAGACGGTTATCATAACCTGCAGACGGTGTTCTATCCTGTACCTATTAAGGATGGCCTGGAGATTTATCCGATGGCACAAGACTTCCCGTCAGAGGTCGACTGTGACATCAAGGTGACGAATATCCACGTGGAGGGTGACGAGCAGCGTAACCTGGTGGTGAGAGCCTATAACCTGTTGAAACAGGACTTCCCTGCCCTGCCCCGTCTGCATGCCCATCTGTACAAGGGAATTCCCACACAGGCTGGTATGGGAGGTGGTTCCAGTGATGCATCAGCGATGTTACTGTTGCTGGACGAACAGTTTAACCTGGGACTTACAGAACAGCAGCTCATCAACTATGCGGCGAAGCTGGGAGCCGACTGTCCTTTCTTCATCATGAACCGTCCTGCCTATGCCGAGGGCATCGGAGAACGACTGACTCCCATTAACCTCAGCTTGAAGGGCTGGTATATGGCTGTGGTACGTCCAGACATACCTGTTCCCACCAAGGAGGCTTTTGCACGCATCACACCGCAGATGCCGCAGAAATGCTGCAAGGAGATTGTCATGCAACCCATTGAGACTTGGAAAGACGAATTGGTGAATGATTTCGAAGCCAGTGTGTTTGCCGTTCATCCAGAACTTGCTGACATCAAAGTGCAACTCTATCAACTGGGAGCCGTCTATGCCGCCATGAGTGGAAGTGGAAGTGCGCTTTTCGGATTATTCAAGGAACCGGTTGATATCGAGAAAAGTTTCCCTGATATGTTTACGGTTTGTCTGAAGCTATAGCATAAAAAAAAGAATTGATTGTCTCACGACAATCAATCTTTCATTAACCTTAATAATCTAATACCATGAAAAACACATTGCAAATATAAGAAATAAATTTCATTTTCACAAGTGCTGTTATAACAATTAATACGAAATTTAATACATTTTAAGTACTTAGGGCTTCCATTCAACGAATTTTAACCAAGGAAGCGTTTTTTTCTGCTCTTCATTGGCAATGGCATCCAAGAGGTTGGCTTGGCGAAGTGACAGTCCCACGGAAGGAGTTTCGACAAATTCGGCAGTATAAGGTTCAGTGGGAAGACTCAAATGGGCTGACGCATCAATGGGATTCCACTTCACAGTGTATAGTGCGATCTTACTCTCTGGGGCATCATTGCCATAGGTGGTAATCATACAGACCACCTGCTGGCAACTGTCTACAGCCTCAGTAACAGGAAACAGTCGCATCTCCATATGAAGAGAACGACTAACCTGCAGCACCAGCAAATCATCCGTGAGCGTCAGCATTTCACTTTTGCCACCCAGCGAGTTCTGTACCCCTGCCTTCATCTTCGAATCCATGAAATCCAGGAAGTCGAGCCGATTATTTGATGTCAGATACGGTAACAGACTATCGGGCATCTGCAGGAAGACATCCCGTATCTTCTGCTGTGCCTCACAGGGAGACATCAGCGAAGACAACAGGGTGCATATGATCAAAAGTTTCCTCATATATCTTTATAGATTAGCCACGTCCAGGACGGAGGTCTTTCACTCTGACGGCCTTACCCTCGCTGACAGGCAGAGAGCCCTTCTTCACGAGTTTCACCCGTGGAGTCAGTAGGATCTCATCCTTCAGGGAGCGCTGGATATCCTTTGTCATCTTCTGAAGCTCAGGATATACATCGGTTGTCAGTCCGTCGAGTTCCACCTCTACCGTCATGATGTCGTTATCGTCCTCAGTATCGAGTGTGATGAGGTAATTGCTGCCCAAACCAGGATACTGTACAAGGATTTTCTCAACCTGCATGGGGAATACGTTGACACCCTTGATGATAAACATATCGTCAGTACGTCCCTTGATGCGGTCTATACGGCGATGGGTACGTCCACAAGGACACTCACCTGGGATAATACGTGTCAGGTCACGGGTACGGTAACGCAGAATGGGCATCATGGTACGGTCGAGCGTGGTGAGAATCATCTCGCCAATCTCTCCATCGGGTACTGGTTCCAGCGTATCAGGATCGACAATCTCCAGGATATAGTTATCCTCCCAGAGATGCATACCATTCTGTTCCAGACATTCGAAAGCCACACCAGGTCCGTTCATCTCCGTCATACCGAACGAGTTATAGGCCTTGACACCTAACAGACGTTCAATGCGGCGACGCTGCTCCTCCGTATGGGGCTCGGCACCGATGAAAAGTGTACGCAACTTGGTGGAACGGGGATCTACGCCCTCATCCTGGAAAACCTCTGCCAATCGGATGGCATAGGAAGGAATGGCATGCAGACAGGTGGTACCAAAGTCTTTGATAAACATGATCTGACGCTTGGAGTTACCAGCAGCGGCAGGAACAGTGGTTGCACCTAACTTCTCTGCGCCATACTGGAAGCCCAGTCCACCAGTGAACATACCATAGCCTGATGAGTTCTGGAACACATCGGTGTCACGACAGCCTACCATATACATATCACGGGCTATCATATTTGCCCATGAGTCGATGTCATGACGGGAATAGGTCACAACGGTAGGATGACCTGTCGTACCACTGGTAGAGTGGATACGGATAGCATCTTTCAGGTCACCGCCCACGAGTCCAAAGGGATAGTTATCACGCAGGTCCTGTTTGGTAGTAAACGGAATCTTACGGATATCGGCGATAGTTTGAATACTGTCGGGAGTAATGCCTAAGTCACCTAAGCGTTTCTTATAGAACGGTGATTTCAGACTGATTTCAATCGACTTACGTAGTTTCTTCACTTGCAATGCCTCCAGTTCCTCGCGGGGCATTGTCTCCAATTCTGGTTGCCAATACTGATTATTCATATCTGTTAGTTTTTTATAGTTTCAATATATGATCATAAGTAAGCGGCAGTTGCTTGCCGATACTTGTTACGATTACACCGCACTGGGTCTTCTGCTTCATTTCCTCCACTATCTCGGCCATCAGTTGTGCATTGGTATCGTCAAGATGTGAGATAGGTTCGTCAACCACCAGGAAGTCAAATGGCTGTACAAGACTACGGATAAAGGCGACACGTTGCTGCTGTCCCTGAGAGAGGATTCCTGCCTTGACCTTTAACTTCTCGGAAATACCCATCCGTTCGAACCACTGTTCAATGGTCGGACGGTCTATCCGTTGGGTAAGACGGTTTTTAATCTCCACATTCTCCCAAGCCGTCAACTCAGGAAACAGTCGCATCTCCTGGAAGAGCATGCTGATATGTTGCTGGCGGATATCGACCCATCGGGAAACGGAGAGTCTGCTTATATCCTCGTCATCGAAGAGAATCTGACCTGTATAGTCGTGGCGATAGCCCAACAGATAGCTGCAGAACGTGCTCTTGCCCATTCCACTCTCCGCCTCGACGAGATACGTGTTTCCTTTTACAAAACTCGTCTCAGTCTTCCATACATCGGAAGTAAGGTCGTCGCGCTGGGCAAAGACCTGAGGCAATACTTGATGTAGGGTGATCTGTTGCATACCTTATTATATATATTTACTAAGTTGTGACATCATGACTGCCGACAGGCCAGCAGTCTCTGTACGCAGGCGGCTGTTCCCCAAATGGATAGACTGCCAGCCTTGATTAACGGCCTCCCGCACCTCATCAATGGAGAAATCGCCCTCAGGACCTATCAGGATTGTCACATCGTCAGATGGTTTTACCTGATGCAGTTCGTCGAACAGGTAGGTACGTTCCACCTCGCGATAGCAATGGGCAATGAACTTGGCTCCCTCTCTGGAAGCGGAAATAAAGTCTACGAAAGGAGTCATCTCATGAAGCACAGTCTTCCAAGCCTTGCGACTCTGTTTCATAGCAGAAACGACAATCTTGTCAAGGCGAGAGGTCTTGATGACCCTGCGTTCAGAAAACTTACAGTCGAGGAAGGTGATTTCATCGACCCCTATCTCTACGGCTTTCTCCACCATCCATTCCATGCGGTCCATCAGTTTCGTGGGAGCAATGGCAAGATGAATATGTCCCTGCCAGGGACGTTCCTGAGGAAGCGCCTCTTGTATGTCATACATACAATGATGATTCGAAGCTACTGTTACTACAGCACGATAGAATACTCCCAGTCCGTCCATCAGCATCATCTCATCACCAGCCGTCAGACGAAGGACCCTCACGGCGTGTGAAGCCTCGTCTGCAGGCAACTCATGAACATGTGCCGCATCAGGAACATAGAAATATCTTGCTTCTTTCATCTTGTATTATACCATCACTTCTTCTTTCTTGGGACGGAATATAAGCGCAAACGTTATGGCTACTACCAAAGCGTAAGTGGCAAAGATAAACCAACAACTGATCCACTCTACATTTCCATTTTCGGCTGTGTGTCCCGTGACAATTGCCTGAGCAGCAAAAGAGCCGACTGTTGCACCAATACCGTTTGTCATGAGCATAAAAAGACCTTGTGCACTGGAACGAATAGTGGGATCTGTCACCTTATCGACAAATAAAGAACCGCTGATATTAAAGAAATCGAAAGCCACCCCATAGACAATCATGGAAAGGATAAACATCCAGACGCCACTGCCCGGATCTCCCATTCCCAATAGTCCGAAGCGGAAGACCCATGCGAACATAGCTATCAGCATCACATTCTTAATACCATAACGCTTCATGAAGAAAGGTATCAGCAGGATACAAAATGTCTCACTAATCTGCGAAATGGAATACAGCACAACAGGAAATTTCACACCAAAAGAGTCGGCATATTCGGGAATCACCTTGAAATGGTCGATAAACGGAGTCGCAAAACCGTTGGTAATCTGAAGACTGACTCCCAGCAACATCGAGAAGATAAAGAATATCGCCATTTTCTTCTGCTTGAAGAGCGAGAAAGCTTGCAGTCCGAAGGCTTCGACAAATGATTTCTTCTCACCACCCTTGCTAATAGGACAATGGGGTAATGTAAAGGTATACAGGAACAAAAGCACGCTCAGTAGTCCACTCATCAGGAACTGGTTCTGGTTCTGTTCAAAATTAAGGACATCAGCCAACCACATCATTGCGACAAAGCCCACCGTACCAAACACACGAATGGGAGGAAACGCCTTCACGGTATCCATTCCTGCTGTTGTAAGAGCATTATAGGCTACGGAATTCGACAATGCAAGTGTTGGCATATAAAAGGCTATGCTCAATGAATAGAGACCAAATAAAATACCGAACTCTGCCTGACTGCCTTGCTGGGAACCATACCATGCGGCAAGAATCATAAACGCACCGGCTAACAGATGACAGTAGCCTAATAATCGTTGTGCAGGAATCCATCTGTCGGCAACAATACCCATTAATGCCGGCATAAAGAGAGAGACGATACCTTGCATGGCAAAGAATGAACCAATATGACCACTCATTCCTATCTTACTCAGATAAATACCCATACAGGTCAGATATGCTCCCCATACGGCGAACTCCAAGAAGTTCATGATAGCTAAGCGTACTTTCAAATTCATAGTTCTCAGTATTTATAGAATTGGTTTGTCATTGTCATATAGAACAAGCTCCCCCTGCTCATTTTTTATTAAGTTTAAGCGACTGCTTGTCCACTCGGTTGCCGGGAGCTCTTCTATCAATGGGTAATACTCTTTTACCTTCCCGTTCACGATCTCCACTACGTACTGTGTCAGTATTACTCCTTGGGGTGTCAGGAGTTCCGGGCAGGCTATCCGCCTTAACTTCTTCACGGGTCTCTTGTTTGTCATTTTGTGTCTTCTGATGGAAACGGATTAGTTGTATCTGACTAATGAACAACATCTTACGGGCCTCTTTGTCGCGATCGCTATTGTTCAGATAGATGAATCCCTTGAGTTCTTTCAATTTACCTTCACGGTTCTGCGGAATACGAATCTGTGTCTGACCATCTATAGAGATATGACTAACGGACTGGGTTATACTGTCCCCCTCGTATTTGGCTACCAGACAGACAGTAGCATCTCTGGTACCACTTTGATAAAGGAAGTTAGTCATAAATTGGAACATAAAGGTATCTCCTTTATAATAAGAGGTGTCTGCTTGAACAGAGATGTCATAACGGTTCATCGTAGGAAGAGGCATCAACAACAAATCGGTCTCGTTCTGCCAGACATTTGCCGTATCACCTGTGGTACTATAAACAGAATATTTGTTGATATCACCCACAGAGGCACCTAAGGCTTTTGCCTCGTCATTCAACCGTTCCTTGACATCATCGTAGATCTTCTTCAAATGATCTGCATGAGAATAATAGTACACCAAGGAAGAGTCGAAAACGGCTTCCGTCACATCGTATTTCTTCAGGACGGCCAGGAAATAGGCGTTTTTCCTGAAATTCTCCTCATCAGCGTCTCTTGAACGTGCCTCACTCGCCATAGCCTTTGCCACATGATAGTCGTAGAGGATGTCCTCCAGTTCTCCAGGTTGGATATACTCAGAAGGTACTGAAGGTGTACAGCCTATCATAGCTATCACGAGTAAGACGATGGCAAGACTATTCCTCATGGGACTTCGTTTCGTTCTTCAAAGATATTTCACTAATCTCTTTACGGTAGAAAAGAATCAATAGAATGACACCTACGGAGATGGCTGAGTCCGCAAAATTGAATACTGGGCTGAAGAATACAAACTGATTGCCTCCTACCATTGGTAACCAGTCGGGCCACGTCGTCACAATCAATGGGAAGTAGAACATATCCACGACCTTACCCATCAAGAATGGGGCATATCCTGTTCCAAAAGGTACAAAATAGGAGTTGTAGAATTCCGAGGAGGCATTGAATACCAGTCCATAAAACATGGAATCAAAGATGTTACCGGCAGCCCCTGCCATAATCATAGAGAGACAGACGATATAGCCCCAACGGACCTTTTTCTTCACCTGCTGAGAAATGTAATAACCCAATATGGTGATAGCGACAATACGGAAAAGGGAGAGAACCACCTTGGATCCTATTTCCATTCCATATGCCATACCATTGTTTTCGATAAAGACAATCTTAAACCACGAGAAGATCTCGATTTGTTCGTGAAGCGTCATATGCGTCTTCACCCAAATCTTAATCATTTGGTCGACAATGAGGATGGCTATTACGATTGCAACAGCCATCCACCTGCGTTTTAAGATGCTATTATCTTTCATTTACTTGTTGCCAGCCATCTTCGACTCCACACTCAATGTAGCGTGGGGAACGGCACGCAGACGTTCTTTGGGTATCAGTTTTCCTGTGATACGGTCGATGCCATAGGTTTTGTTCTCGATACGTACCAAGGCTGCCTTCAATCCCTGGATGAATTTCTGCTGACGAGAAGCCATCTGAATAAGTTCCTCTTTCGACTGAGTGACACTACCCTCCTCCAATGCCTTGTAGGTGGGAGAGGTATCATCCACATCATTAGAGTCCTTGTTCATCAGGACATTCATCATCTGGTCGTAGTCGCGTTTAGCAAGTGCCAGCTTTTCATTGATAATCTGACGGAACTCTTCTAATTCTTCGTCAGTGTAACGAGTCTTTTCTGCCATAATTATTAGATTTTTGTTATTTGAATATTCAGTTTAAAGTCGTCGAATTCCACTGCCTGACCATCGTTATCCTCCAGTTTCAAGTCGTCGGCTAGTACCTGACGGGCAATATAATCGCCAAAGGCCTCGACAGCCTTTGTGGATGCTTCGTTGGGCTCGATGCTCACGCGGATGTGGTCTGTAATTTCCAGTCCACTCTTCTTACGCATATTCTGGATGCGGTTCACCAGCGTGCGGGCCATACCCTCGGCACGCAGCTCATCGGTCAGGGTGATATCGAGGGCTACCGTCAGGTTGCCGTCGTTGCCTACCAGCCAGCCAGGGATGTCCTCGCTGATGATCTCTACGTCCTCAGCCAGAATTTCATAGCTACCCAGCTGCAACTTGCCGTTGGTCTCCAGTTCTGCAATCTGCTCCTGTGTCATCTCAGCAACAGCAGCAGCTACGGCTTTCATGTCCTTGCCGAACTTCTTACCCATTGTGCGGAAGTTACACTTCACCTTCTTCACCAGAATGCCGGCACCCTCCACGAATTTCACATCCTTGACGTTTACCTCCTGCAAGAAGATATTCTTCACTGTCTCAATGGCCTCGCGCTGAGCCTGGTCAACGGGAGGAATCATCAGTGTCTGCAGAGGCTGCTTCACGGCAATGCCTTCCTTCTTACGCAATGACAGCACGATGGTGGTAATGCGCTGAGCAATATCCATACGCTCTTCAAGGTCTTTATTGACGAGAGTGGCGTTGAATTCGGGGAATTTATCCAGATGAACGCTATCCAAAGCGCCACCGAGGTCCTTATACAACTGGTCGGCAAAGAACGGAGCGAACGGAGCCAACAGCTTGGCAACGGTCATCAGACACTCGTACAAGGTCTGATAGGCAGCCAACTTATCGTTGTCCATCTCCTTGCCCCAGAAGCGTTTCTTGTTCAGACGAACGTACCAGTTAGAGAGGTCTTCGTCGACAAAAACATCGATGAGTCGTCCGGCACGTGTGGGATCATAGCCGTCCATCTCCTGCTGAACGCCCTGAACCAGCGAGTTCAGACAAGAGAGGATCCAACGGTCAAACTCAGGACGCTCGCTAACGGGAATCTGTGGTGTCTGCGGGTCAAAGCCATCGACGTTGGCATACATCGCAAAGAGCGAATATGTATTATATAAGGTACCAAAGAACTTACGACTGATTTCAGCGACGCCCTCTGGGTCGAACTTCAGGTTGTCCCAAGGCTCGCTGTTGGTCATCATATACAGGCGCACGGCATCAGAACCGTACTTGTCAATCATTTCGAACGGATTCACCACGTTACCCACATGCTTCGACATCTTGTTGCCCTTGGCATCGAGCACAAGACCTGAAGAGATAACGTTCTTGAAGGCAACGCTATCGAAAATCATCGTAGCAATGGCGTGCAAAGTAAAGAACCAACCACGCGTCTGGTCTACCCCCTCATTAATGAAATCGCAAGGGAAGGCGATGTTCTTGTCGATGAGTTCGGCATTTTCGAACGGATAGTGAACCTGTGCATAAGGCATCGAACCAGAATCGAACCAAACGTCAATTAGGTCAGTCTCGCGCTTCATGGGCTTACCACTCTCGCTGACCAGTACGATATAGTCCACATACGGACGGTGCAAATCAATCTTGTCGTAGTTCTCCTTTGACATGTCGCCAGGCACAAAGCCCTGGTCTTTCAGCAGATTGCTCTTCATGAAGCCAGCAGCTACAGCCTTCTCCATCTCGTTATACAGCTCTTCAACGCTACCGATGCAGATTTCCTCGCCGTCCTCTGAGCGCCAGATAGGCAGCGGAGTTCCCCAGAAGCGCGAACGCGAGAGGTTCCAGTCGTTCAGGTTCTCCAGCCAGTTGCCAAAGCGACCCGTACCTGTTGACTCAGGCTGCCAATTGATGGTCTTGTTGAGCTCAGACATGCGCTCCTTGCAGGCTGACGACTTGATAAACCAGCTGTCTAACGGATAGTACAACACAGGCTTGTCGGTACGCCAGCAGTGAGGATAGTTGTGGACGTGCTTCTCAATCTTAAACACTTTGTTCTGAGCCTTCAGATCCATGCAGATAGAGATATCCAGCGTCTCGTCCTTGTCGGTCAGCGTATCGTCGTAGGCGTTCTTGACGTAACGGCCTGCAAATTTGTTCCATTCTTCGACGTTTACGTAGTTCTTGACAAACTCTGGGTCAAGGTCTTCAATGACGAAATACTTACCCTGCAGGTCAACAACAGGACGCTCCTGCCCCTTTTTGTCAATCAGCACAATCGGACAGATACCGGCTTTCTTGGCTACGAAGGCGTCGTCAGCACCGAAGTTGGGAGCGATATGTACGATACCGGCACCATCCTCAGTAGTTACGTAGTCGCCGGGAATCACCTTGAAGGCGTCGCCCATGGGCTTGATGGCGGGCATCAGCTGTTCATATTCCATACCTACAAGGTCGGTACCTTTATAGCGGGCCACAATACGATAAGGAATCAGCTTGTCGCCACGTTCGAACTTAGGCAGTTCACCACCATCGGTGATAGCACCCTCAGCGGGCAGATAGGCATTCAGACGAGCCTCGGCCAGCACCAACGTTACCTTGTCGGCAGTATAGGGATTATAGGTCTGCACAGCTACGTAGTCAATCTTCGGACCTACGCAGAGGGCTGAGTTGGCAGCCAGTGTCCATGGTGTCGTCGTCCAAGCCAAGAAGTAAGGTGTACCCCACTGAGCCATCTCGGGCTTCGGATTCTTCATCTTAAACTGAGCGGTACATGTGGTATCCTTCACGTCGCGGTAGCATCCGGGTTGGTTCAATTCATGACTTGAAAGTCCCGTTCCTGCAGCTGGTGAGTATGGCTGGATGGTGTAGCCCTTGTATAGCAGACCTTTCTTGTAGAACTGCTTCAGCAGCCACCACAGCGTCTCGATATATTTGTTGTCGTAGGTGATGTAGGGATTGTCAAGGTCAACGAAGTAACCCATCTTCTCCGTCAGGTCACGCCACTCCTGGGTGTACATCATCACATTCTCACGACACTTCTTGTTATAGTCCTCTGTAGAGATATACTTGTCGCTCTCCTTGTTGTCAATATCAGCCTTGGTAATGCCCAACTCCTTCTCGACGCCCAGCTCTACGGGCAGTCCGTGGGTATCCCAACCAGCCTTACGCTTGACCTGAAATCCCTTCATGGTCTTATAGCGGTTAAAGGTGTCCTTGATGCTGCGCGCCAGCACGTGATGGATTCCGGGGTGACCATTGGCCGATGGAGGACCCTCGAAGAATACAAACTGCGGACAACCCTCCCGCTCCGTCACGGAGCGCCAGAAGACATTTTTCTCCTTCCACATCTGCAGCACGTCATTGTTCGTCTGCGTCAAATTCAAGCCGTTGTGTTCGGCGAATCTTTTTCCCATAATATATTATAATTTTACCTTTTTCTTATTTTAGTGTGCAAAGGTACGAATAAGTGAGCAAAAAACCAAGAGAATCTTGATTTCTTTTAATTTATTTATAATGAATCTCCACAACCTCTGTTGTAAATTCATCAACCCGGCAAAGGTTATTGACACGGATACCAACCAACCAGACAATGATGCCTTTGGCATCCACAACCACCAACTGGCGGCGTTTTTCAAAAAGCGTCATCTTGCGATCGGTCATGATATCGCTTATCAGTCTGTGTCCATCCATGCCATAGGGAATCATTTTGTCACCCTCTTCCACTCGGCGGATAGTTAATGGAAAGTGTACCTTTCCTGCATCCAAAGTGGCAAGGAACGGATCTTTGGATACATATACCGATTTCTTTTTAACGCTAACCTTTTTCCCATCATCCAAAAGATAGGTACCTTCCTCTGGAATACGTAATGGCCTGAAAGATTTCAATGAGGGTTCGACAAGATAGGCATCACGTTCTTTCAAAACATCATAACCTTGGACGGACGTTATCACTCTACCCGTTTCTGCCTTCATGATTTGGCGAACTTGGCTTCCGTTAAAACCATAGCCTTTAAGCCATTCGAATAATACATATTCACTTGAGCCGGTATTATCTAACGTATTGAAATCAATTCGTTTAACATCTTTATAAGGACCAACTATCCCATCTAACATTTTTTGTGCCTCTGTTAGATTTTCTGCAGTGTGTTGGATGTTTTCATAGATGGCAGGATTGAGTTCTTGTAATAGTGGTAGCACCTGCAGACGAACTTTGTTTCGCTGTACATCAGCCACCAGATTGGTAGAGTCTGTCACATACGATTGTCCTTTCCCTGTCAGATAGGTTTCGATTTCCTTTTTCGACAAACAGAGCAATGGACGTAGAATATAGCCATTTCTGGGTTGGATTCCCGTCAAACCTCGTAATCCAGTACCTCTTATTAAGTTTAGTAATACTGTTTCCACGGAGTCATCGCGGTGATGTGCCACACAGACACCTGCAGCATCAAGGTCTTTCCTTAACTGTTCGAAATAATGATATCTGAGTTCTCTGGCTGCCATTTCAACGCTAACCTTATGCGTTTCAGCATAAGTCTTTGTGTCGAAATGAATACGGTGGAATGGGATGTTTTTCTGTTGGCAGAGAGATTCGCAGAACTGTTCATCACGATCAGACTCCGACCCTCGTAGGTGAAAATTGCAATGGGCCGCATGAACTTTATAGCCCATTTCATCGAGTAAAAGAAGTAAAGCTACGCTATCGGCGCCTCCACTAAGAGCAACGATATATAAATCACTGCTGTTCAGTAGATTATTCTTTGAAATATAATCCTTTACTTTATTCAACATACAGTACCAATCCCTTGAGGTATTCACCTTCTGGATGATAGATATTAATAGGATGATCGGCAGGCTGGTGCAACTGATGCAGGATGCGAACCTTCCGCTTGGCGAGTGCCGCTGCCGTAAATACCGCATTACGGAAATGATCCTTCGTGACTACTTGCGAACAAGAGAACGTAAAGAGGATGCCACCCTTCTCAATCTTCTCGAAAGCTTTCTGATTCAGGCGGGTGTAGCCCTTCAATGCATTATGCAAGGCACCACGATGCTTGGCGAAGGCAGGAGGATCGAGAATGATGAGATTGTAAGAGGTAAGAAGTGAGAGGTGAGAGGTAAGAGGAATGTTCTCTAGGAACTTAAAAGCGTCCTCGCAAAAGGCCTCATGACGAGGGTCTCCAGGGAAATTAAGCTCTACGTTTTGCTTGGTCAGCTCGATGGCTTTTGCAGAACTGTCGACAGAATGTACCAAATCCGCCCCACCTCGCATCGCATAGAAAGAGAATCCGCCAGTATAACAGAACATATTCAGCACCCGTTTCCCTTTGGCATACTGTTCCAGTAGTGAACGGTTTTCCCTTTGGTCTACGAAGAAGCCCGTCTTTTGTCCTCGGAGCCAGTCGACGCGGAATTTCAAGCCATTCTCCATAGCAATGTTATCGTCGCTACCGCCATAAAGGAACCCATTCATATCATCGGCTGTCATGAAGGGAAGTGTCGTCTCACTCTTATAATAAATATGTTCTATCCGCGATTTCATCACATCTGCCAATACCTCGGCTATTTTCTTACGCATCAGATGCATACCGATGGAATGGGCTTGCATCACAGCAGTTTTGCCATACACGTCGATAATCAGACCAGGCAGGTGGTCTCCCTCGCCATGAACCAATCGATAAGAATCCGAATACTCCGAACTATCTGAAACGAGTCCGATAGCCTGACGCATCTGAAGGGCAGACTGCAGACGAGAACGCCAATAGTTATCGTCTATGGCAACATCAGAGAAAGTCAGTACACGAACGGCTATCGACCCCTGCTGATAATGTCCTATAGCGATAAAATCGCCATTATTATTGACCACACGTACCAAGTCACCTTCTTCGACGCCTTCCTCTATCTGTTGGATGGCACCAGAGAATATCCACGGGTGAAAGCGCTTCAGACTTTCATCCTTTCCCCTCTTCAACCGTATCTGTCTGTACATCATTCTCCACTTTTATCAATTCATAATCACCAGTCTGCTCAAGACGCATCAGTTCCTCGTATAGTAAAATGCAAGTCCAGGCATCTGTAGCCGCATAGATTTTCTGTTTTTCACTCAGCACATCTGCCTCCCAGTTAGACAACTGGTCTCGCTTACTGATACGCTGACCAAAGAAATTGGCGAAGAGCTTCTGCAGGCTCATGTCCTCCACCCCGATTTCTCTTGCTTTATCTTGTAAGTCAATAAAATTGCCACGTTCAAAGGAACTACGTTTACCCAGCATCATGAGATCATCATGCAAGGAAAGACCTATTTTGGGAACAGTCGTATCCTCCAACAGTTTAATCACAGATGCAGGCATCCCTATCAGGTTCAGTCGGAACAGGAAACATACATCATGACTGGCTACCTGCAGGAGCGCCACTTGGTTGACATGTCCTTTCTTGAAAGACGGACGTGTCTCTGTATCGATTCCGAGAATCGGTTGGGCCAACAGGTATTTCACTGCCTTATCCGCCTCTTCCTTCGTAATGACCACTACGATACGACCTTCAAAGACCACTCTTGGCAAAGTTCCTATTTTCGTCTTATCGTATTTGCTATATATCGTCTTTTTCATCAAACTTTTGTTTTCAAGGTGCAAAAATACAAAAAAATTCACGATTTTATGGCGAATTGTGAGATTTTTCAATTACTTTTGCACATTATTTATAAAAATATGGCAAGGAAAAAGAAAACAGAAACGGCCTCTTCGTTTAAGGAGGCATTAGGTATTGACAAGATATTCCACAATGAGCGCCTGAACTTCTTTCTGGGTTTTCTGCTCATGTTTATAGCAGGTTATCTTATCTGGTCGTTTATCTCCTATTTTACCACAGGAGCTACTGACCAGAGTATGATTGAGGCACCTCGTGAGGGTGAAATCATGAACCAGAATGGTGAATTCCAGAATGCCTGTGGCTCGTTGGGAGCCTACAGTGCATGGTTCTTCATCAAACGCTGTTTCGGTTTTCCCGCTTTCCTGATTCCTGTCTTTATCCTCCTGCTCTCTGTCAATCTGATGAGAGCTTATAAGGTCAATCTGATCAAATGGTTCATGACCCTTGCCCTTGTCATGATATGGGCTTCCGTCACCTTTGCCAAATTCTTGAGTCCATTCTTCTCTGAATCACATTTCAATCCTGGAGGAGATCACGGACAGTCTATCAGCGATATAATACAAGGACTATTGGGCGCACCAGGACTAACCTTCCTGCTGGCTGTTACGGCTATTGCCTTCCTGGTCTATCTCAGTGCAGAGACGGTATTCTTTATCCGCAAGCTATTCAATCCTTTGCGTTACTTGAAGAAGATACCGATGGAGATTCATATCGGCAGGAGTGATAATACGGAGGATGAAAAGCCTGAGATTGAGACGGTAGAGGATCCTGTAGTCTTTGACGACCCTGTAGAACAAGTGGTGGAGTTTGACAACGAGAACGATAAGACAGAGGAACTGCCACCAGTTATCGTGAAGAGCGAAACCGTAATGGCTGCCGACATCATGCCCGTTGGCGATGAGACGGGTGTCGAAATGACTGTTGATACAGGTATGAAGGAAGAGGCTGCCGACGGTAAGGACCTGGTAGGCGATTATGGTGATATCACCACGCCCTACGATCCCAAGCGCGATTTGGAGAACTACCACTATCCCACCCTCGACCTGTTGAAGAAATACGATAATGACGGTAAACCGTATATTGATATGGCAGAGCAGACTGCCAATAAAAACCGTATTGTCGACGTCCTCCGCAACTTCGGTGTGGAGATTAGTAGCATCAAGGCAACGGTAGGTCCGACGATTACCCTTTACGAGATCACCCCTGCTCCTGGTGTCCGCATTTCCCGTATCCGCAACCTGGAGGATGATATTGCCTTGAGTCTCTCTGCTCTGGGTATCCGTATCATCGCCCCCATACCCGGTAAGGGAACTATCGGTATTGAGGTTCCGAATGCCAAACCCACCACCGTCTCGATGGAATCGATTCTGAATTCCAAGAAATTCCAGGAAACGACGATGGATCTGCCTTGTGCCGTCGGTAAGACCATTACCAATGAAGTCTTTATGTTCGACCTCGCCAAAGCTCCCCACCTGCTTGTCGCTGGTGCTACTGGTCAGGGTAAATCAGTCGGCTTGAACGCCATCATTACCTCATTATTATATAAGAAACACCCTGCTGAGTTGAAGATTGTCCTTGTCGACCCGAAGAAGGTAGAGTTCAGTGTCTATTCTTCCATCGACAAACACTTCCTGGCAAAGGTGCCTGATGAGGAGGCAGATCCTATTATCACTGATGTTACGAAGGTTGTCCGCACCTTGAATTCTCTCTGTAAGGAGATGGACACCCGTTACGACCTGTTGAAGATGGCACAGGCCCGAAACATCAAGGAATACAACAAGAAGTTCATCGATCGCCAGTTGAATCCTAACAACGGACATCGTTACATGCCGTATATCGTGGTGGTTATCGATGAGTTTGGCGATCTGATTATGACAGCAGGTAAGGAAGTGGAGCTGCCTATCGCACGTATCGCCCAGCTGGCACGTGCCGTCGGCATCCACATGATTATCGCCACCCAGCGTCCTACCACGAACATCATCACGGGTACCATCAAGGCTAACTTCCCAAGTCGTATTGCTTTCCGCGTGGGTGCTATGATCGACTCCCGTACAATCTTGGACCGTCCGGGTGCCCAACAGCTGATTGGACGTGGTGATATGCTCTATCTGAATGGCGGCGAGCCCGTCCGCGTACAATGTGCCTTTGTCGATACTCCTGAGGTAGAGCGCATCAACCAGTTCATTGCCCAGCAGCAGGGCTATCTCTCAGCCTTCGAATTGCCTGAGCCTGATATGCCGGATGACGATATGGGCGAGGCTGCCGATGTGGACATGCAGCATCTCGACCCGATGTTCGAGGATGCCGCCCGCCTGATTGTCGTCAACCAGAGTGGCTCCACCAGTCTTATTCAGCGTAAGTTCGCCATTGGCTACAACCGTGCCGGCCGCCTGATGGACCAGTTGGAGAAGGCAGGTGTCGTTGGTGCCGCCCACGGCTCAAAGCCTCGTGAAGTATTGATTCAGGATGAGAACAGTTTAGAGAACCTGTTGACACAATGGAGAAGATAAGACTCATGATATTCGGATTGCTGTTCTTGGTGACAGCATCCTACGGACAGACAGCGACGAAAATCCTCGATAAGACGGCAGCTGTCGTCTCTAACAAGGCGGGTGTCACCGCCTCCTTTACCATCAGCAGCAAGCAGTATGGTAATTCGACGGGTACTATCTCCGTCAAAGGCAGGAAGTTCTATGCCAACACCTCTGTTGGCGTAGTGTGGTTTGACGGCAAGACACAGTGGACCTACGTCAGGCAGAACGACGAGGTGAATGTCTGTAACCCTACCCAGGCTGACCTGCAGGCCATCAACCCCTACCATTTTATATATATGTATAAAAATGGTTATACCACGACGATGACCTCCAACGCCCAGAACTACGTCGTCACGCTAAAAGCCACCTCCCGGAAGAGCGGTGTTCAGGAAATGGTGATTACCATTGGCAAGCAGTCGTATGTGCCCTCCCAGATCAAGATGCTGCAGGGTAAGCAGTGGACCACCATCCTGGTGTCGGATTTCAAGAAGGCAAACCTGTCCGATGCCCTGTTCCGTTTCAACCCCAAGGCCTATCCCAACGCAGAAATCATAGACCTGAGATAAAAGTAAAAAGGTAAAAAGACATCATGAATAAGATACAACTGTTTTTCCTGCTGCGCAAGAACAAAAAGCTCAGCGAGAAGCGTAATGTCATGTTCGAGGCCAACCAGTACGGTAAGTTCTTTGCCTATCTGGGTCTGGCATTCTTCTTGGTTTATTTCGTTGCCATCGGAACGTTCCTCGGATGGGTGGCTGTCAAGGAAGATGAGTATCAGCTGATATTCTTTGTAGTCCCCTTCCTGCTCCTTTTCGATTTCTTCAGCCGTTTCGTCTCCCAGCAGACACCCGTCATGCTGGTCAAGCCTTATCTGCTGATGCCTTTCAGCAGATACACGGCAGTCGACTGCTTCCTGGTGTCTCAAGTGTTTGATTCCTACAACTTCATCTGGATGTCATTATTCCTGCCATATACCTTCATCTGCGTGTGTGGCAGTATGACGCTTCTGCAGGGACTGGTGATGCTCTTGCTGCTGCATCTGATTATCCTAGTCAACAGCCAGTGGTATCTGCTGGTCCGCACGTTAGTCAACCGCAGCATGTTCTGGTGGGCATTACCCGTCGTCGTTTATGGCGCTATCGTAGTGCCCTTCTTCCTGGTGTCAGACAAGTCAATAGAAAAGATCTTCGACCAAGTCTTCGATTTCATTGGCGAGCATGCCTTCTCCTGGCAGTCGTTCCTGCTCCTTCTCGTCCTTTTCACCATCCTCTTCCTGATTAACCGAAAACTGCAGATGCGGTTCATCTACGACGAGATATCTAAACACGAGAAAACCAAGCTGAAACACGTATCAGAGTTTGCTGCCCTCAACCGTTTCGGACAGATTGGCGAATACCTGAAACTGGAAATCAAGAGCACAATGCGCAACAAGGCCATCCGTACCCGTTTCATCCAGGGCGTTGTGATCATCACCATGCTCTCGCTGATGATAGCCTATACAGATGCATATACCGGAGGCTTTGCCCGTAATATGTGGTGCCTTTATTGCTTCGTGTTCTTCGGAGCCGTCAACCTCGTCAAGGTGATGGGACCCGAAGGCAACTACATCGACCTGCTGATGGTGCACGAAGAAAACATCCTCACCCTCCTTCGTGCCAAGTATTATTTCTACTGCGCCATCGTACTGTTGCCCTTCCTGTTGCTGTTGCCCCCTATCATCTCAGGCAAGTTCTCCATCCTGATGATACTGGCCTACCTGCTGATCACCACAGGACCGGAATACTGCCTGCTCTTCCAACTGGCTATCTGGAACAAGCAGACATTGCCCTTGAACGAAAAGATTACTGGCAAGAACCAGTTTGAGAACAAACTCCAGCTGATTATCGAACTCATCGTATTCTTCGTTCCCGTCGTCCTGGTACTGATTCTTCAGGCACTCTTCAGCGATACCGTGGCCTATATCGTGATGATAGTCATCGGACTTGCCTTCACACTGGCGGAACCCTATTGGATGCGCAACATCTACCAGCGCATGATGCGTCACCGCTATGAGAATCTGGAAGGATTCCATAGTACAAGATAATGCATAATGCATAATTCATAATGCATAATTATGAAAACGATTCTCGTTCAAGTAGGCAAAACCGTCAATAAGCACTTCCTGGCTGGTATCAACGACTATGTGGAGCGCATCAATCACTATATGCCCTTTGAGGTCGTCACCATCCCCGAGCTCAAGAATGCCAAGAGTCTCAGCGAGGAACAGCAGAAAAAATCAGAGGGCGAACTGATTCTACGTCAGTTACAACCCTCCGATACCGTAGTTCTGTTAGATGAGCACGGACGCCAATTCCGCAGCATCGAGTTTGCCGACTGGCTGGAACAGAAGCGCAACACCGCCCGCCGCCTCGTCTTCGTCATTGGCGGACCCTACGGTTTCTCCCCAGCTGTCTATGCCCGTGCCAACGAACAGCTCAGCCTCTCCAAGATGACGTTCTCCCATCAGATGATACGCCTCACCTTCACCGAGCAAGTCTATCGCGCCTGCACCATCATCCGTGGTGAACCCTATCATCACGAATAAGAGCCAGCACTTGTCCAACAACCCTGCCTTATTGAGCAATAAGCAGCCTTTGCTGAGAAATAGTCGTGCCTTATTCCAAAATAACAATATTATCTTCCCTCATTTCTTCCTAAGCCTTTATTTTGGGTTAATCGCGATTTTCACCCTCACCCTTCACTCAAAAGCTTTGAAACCTCTTTGTGTAAAGGGATTGGAATGCGTGAGGGGTTGCACCAGCCCTTCACTCTCCCCTATCCCTTTGTACATCGGCATTTCAGGCCTCTTGAGTGAAGGGTGAGGGGAAATGTAGAGATTATCTGAATGAGTCGTAGGGATAGTCTCAATGAGTCATGCTAACAGATTTTTTAAGGCTTGAAAAAATGTGGCATTGTCCATTCTTGCGTCCCGTTGGTAGCAAGCGAGCAGAGCTCGAGCGGACCGTTGACCATCGAACTAGGAACATTGCTTTAGAAGTTAAATAGCTTCCAAAGTTGAGCGTTTAGCCTTCTTGTTTTATAGCGTTCCAATCTGGTATACTGCGGCGCTGACTATCCAGGCGACGATGGTGGTATAGACAGCGGCGAAGGCGGCCCAGCGCCAGGAACCCGTCTCGTGCTTGATAGCGACGATGGTGGCGATGCAGGGGAAATACAGCAGGACGAACAGCAGGTAGCAATATGCCACCAACGGGGTCAGCTCCTCTAGTCCGCCCAAGACGCCGATGGTAGAGGCTACAATCTCCTTAGCACCAACTCCGGCAATGAGCGAGACGTCCAACTGCCAGGTGAAACCTTGCGGCGTGAAGAGCGGCGCAATGGTCTGTCCCATCAGTCCAATGTATGACTGGTCCATCGACGGTGCCACTCCGGTAGGACCGAAGTAGCCCAGCGCCCATACAATAATGGATGCCACGAGGATGATGCCTCCCATCTTCTTCAGGTATTCCTTGCCTTTCTCCCAGGTGTGGCGCCCTATCGCCTTTGCCGTCGGCATGCGATAGGGAGGCAGCTCCATCACAAACGGGGTGTCCTCACCCTTGATAACGAACGTGGAGAAAATCTTGCTGACGATGACGGCAATGATGATGCCCACCACATAGAGCGACAGCATGACCCAAGAACGGTATTGATAAGAGAACATGGTCCCGATAATCATGATATAGATGGGCAGACGTGCCGAACAGGACATGAACGGCAGAATCATCATGGTGATAATCCTGGAGCGGCGACTCTCGATAGTACGTGTGGCCATCACCGCAGGCACGTTACAGCCGAAGCCCATAATCAGGGGGATGAACGACTTGCCGTGCAGTCCCATCTTATGCATCAGCTTGTCCATGATGAAAGCGGCACGCGCCATATAGCCGCTGTCTTCCATCAGGGAGATAAAGAAATACAATATTAGAATCTGGGGCAGGAAGACGATGACGGAGCCCACACCGCCAATGATACCGTCGACCAGCATCGAGCGTAGCGGTCCGTCAGACATCGTACTGCCTATCAACTCACCCAGCCATTCCACACCAGCTTCTATCCAGTCCATCGGATACTGTCCCAGCGAGAAAGTGGTTTGGAACATCACGAAGAGAATCAGGAAAAAGATGGGGAATCCAAAATATTTGTTCGACAGGACATCGTCGATGAAGTGCGTCATGCGGTAGGTGTCCTCCTTCGCTCCCTTGTGGAACTCAGCCTCTGTCAGCGCACCATGAATGAAACCGTACTTTGCATCCATGATGGCCGTCTCGGAGTCCTCCTTTATTTCTTCCTTCACACGCTCGGCAGCCATCACCTTCGCCTCGATAATCTCATCGGCATTCGGCAACTGCCGGATATAGCGCTCCACAGAGGAGTCGTTCTCCAGCAACTTGATGGCCAGATAACGGGTGGAATATAAGGGGCGCACTTCCTCATCCTCTTTCAGGTGCTCCTGGATATGGGCGATGCCTGCCTCCAGCTCATGACCGTGGGGGATATGGATATGACGCGCCAGCAGACTCTGGTCCTCATAGACGCTGATGACCTCGCGGAACAACTCCGGCACTCCCCTGCCCGACTTGAACGATGTGGGCACGAAAGGAACACCAAAGAGGGTTGAGAGCGTCTTGATATGCACGTAGTCGCCACGACGCTCAAACTCGTCGTACATATTCAGCGCACACACCATGCGGACGTTCATATCGACCAACTGCGTCGTCAGATAAAGGTTACGCTCTAGGTTCGAGGCATCGATGACATTGATGACGACATCAGGATGCTGCTTCATCAGGTGTTCACGGACATACAACTCCTCAGGACTGTAACACGACAAAGAATAGGTGCCAGGCAAGTCTGTCAGATCAAACTCATAGCCCTCGAAAGAGGCGTGGGCAACGGAAGCATCGACTGTCACACCACTATAGTTTCCCACGTGGCCATGAGCACCACTGGCAAAGTTGAAGAAGGAAGTCTTTCCGCAGTTCGGATTACCTACCAATGCGACTTTGATGACATCCTTGAACTTAACTTCCGACGATTCCTTCGCGTCTGGCGAAGATGGCTGGTTGTCTGTATCCTTTGCATCGTCGACAGCCTCTACCTCAATCATCTCTGCCTCCTGACGGCGCAAACTGACCTCGTAGCCCATCAGCTTATAGATGACGGGGTCTTGAAGAGGGGCGTTCTGCAACACCTCTACATCCTGTCCTTTGATAAAGCCCATCTCAATAATGCGCTTACGGAAACCGCCATGTCCCTGTACCTTTATAATGACACCACGTCCGCCCGTTTTAAGTTCCGATAATTTCATCGTCTGTCAATTATTTCATGCAAAGGTACGAATTATTCCGCATATTTTCAACATCTCATCATCGAAATACCTAAAAATGAGGATGCGTTATCCCAATAGTATCTGTACGATGCGCTCTGCAGAACGACCATCCCAACGGTCAGGAAGGCTCCCCGACTTCCATTCGCCAGCCACCAGTTTGCTGAGGGCTTGACGCAACTTCTCTGCATCTTCACCCACCAGCTCATTAGTTCCCTGTTTCACTGTCTCGATATGCTCCGTATAGCTGTTGAGCGTAATGCAGGGCACGTGGTTGAATGTTGCCTCTTCTGCCACATTACCAGAATCTGTGATGATGCCCATCGCATGAGCAGTCAGATAGCCGAACTCAAGGTATGGAAGGGAGGGGAAAGGTATGAGGTGAGAGGTAAGAGGTAAGAGGTGAGCGATGAGAGGTAAGAGGTGAGAAGTGACAGATGGTCGTAAGGGGGCTATGACGGGAATGTTGCCAGCCACCTCGCTGATAGCCTGAAGCATCCGCTGCAGGTTCTCCTTATCTGCCAGCAATGCCTTGCGGTTGATGGTAAACACCAGGTATTTTCCGTCTTCAATGCCTTCCAGACAGGCAGGACGAACCCACCGTTCGTGGTTAAAACGCAACGAATCCATCAGGATGTTTCCAACCATATATATCTTATGCATCTCTGCTCCTTCACGGGTGGCAATACTATTGGAACTGACTCCTGCCGTAAACAGTAAATCACTTAAACCATCAATAACTAACCGATTGATTTCCTTTGGCATACGAATATCGAACGAACGTGTACCTGCCACCAGATGGGCGAGTCGAAGTCCCCGCTTCTTGGTCACGATAGCTGCCGCCATTGTCGAGGCAAGATCGTCGACTACAATGACCGTATCCGTCGCATGTTCCTCCAGATATTGTTCAAAAGCAGACATTACCTTACCTGTCAGCTCGTTCAAGTTCTCGCAATCCACACCCAGGAACACATTCGGACGCGGCATCTGCAGGTCGTCGAATAGCGAGTCCTCCAAAGTGGGGTCGTCTTCCCTGCCTGCATATACCAATTGATAACAGATTCCCTCCGTCTTCTCTATTGCCCGGATAATAGGGGCCACCTTAACGAAATTCGGTCGTGCTCCAGTGAAAATACAAACTTTCTGCATAGTATATTTCATGTATATCAGCCACAAAAGTACGAATTTGCAAGCGAAAATGCAAATTTATTTGCAATTTTCATCACTTATTCGTACCTTTGTACCGAATATGGAAAAGGTGATATTGGGCATCGACCCTGGAACAAACATCATGGGCTACGGCGTCCTGAAAGTGAAGGACGGCAAGGCTGAGATGGTGACGATGGGTGTCATTGACCTCAGGAGGTTTGAGGATGCCTACCTGAAACTCGGACATATCTTTGAACGGGTGACAGGAATCATCGATGCCTACCTGCCTGACGAGATGGCGATTGAGGCTCCTTTCTTTGGAAAGAACGTGCAGTCGATGCTGAAACTCGGAAGGGCACAGGGAACGGCTATTGCAGCAGCCATCCATCACGGAGTGCCTATCCACGAATATGCGCCGCTGAAGATCAAGATGGCCATTACGGGTAATGGCGCCGCCTCCAAGGAACAAGTGGCGGGAATGCTGCAGAGACTATTGAAGTTCGATGAGGATGCTATGCTCAAGTTCATGGATGCTACTGATGCGCTAGGTGCTGCCTATTGTCATTTCATGCAGATGAACCGACCTGAGTCGCAAGCCCACTACAGAGGCTGGAAGGACTTTGTTAGCAAGAATCAGAGCAGGGTTAAGAGGTGAGAGGTAAGAGGTGAGAGGTAAGAAATATGCATAAGGTAACAGCAGTTGTAGGACGCAACGGAAGCGGAAAGACGCAGTATATCGAACTACTGCGCAGGCAGATGGCCAGTGACCGTCTGCGTTATATCGCTTTCAGCGACTCGTACGGACCTGCCGTAGATAAGGCATATTACCTGCAACTGAGGTGGAACCAGCATGACATCGACCCAGAGACTCCCAATGTCGGAGAGTTATTGGAGAAAGCCTACAGGTTGGCCGGCGAGGACAATGAAGAGCGTCGTCAACTGCAATGCCACCTGTACGACCTCTTCCATATGGAGCCATTACTCGACAAATATATCATTACCCTCTCAAGTGGAGAACTCCGAAAGTTCCAGTTGACCAAGACGCTGTTTGCCAACCCCAGTCTGCTCATCATGGACAATCCGTTTATCGGACTCGACGCGGAGACACGTGACCAGCTGAAGGAGCTGTTGCAACTGTTGACGGAGAAACACGAATTGGACATCATGCTGGTACTCGCGAAAACTGACGATATCCCGACATTCGTTTCTGAGGTGATAGAAGTGAGAGACGGGAAGGCGTTGCCACCCTGTAGCCGTGAACTGTATTATGAGAGACAAGTCCCTATCCCACCCCACGTGCTGACCAAGGAACAGCAGGAAGCTATCCTCAACCTGCCATACAACGACAGCGACTACCATACGGAGGAAGTCATCAAGATGCAGAAGGTGACTATCCGCTATGGGGAGCGTACCATCCTGAAAGACATTGACTGGACAGTGAGAAACGGAGAACGATGGGCGTTATCCGGACAGAACGGAAGCGGGAAGTCCACCCTCCTGTCGCTCGTCTGCGCAGACAATCCTCAGAGCTATGCCTGTGACATTATCCTATTCGACCACCAAAGAGGTACGGGTGAGAGCATCTGGGACATCAAGAAACATATCGGTTATGTCTCGCCAGAGATGCACCGTTCCTATCAACGCGACCTACCTGCCATACGTATAGTGGCAAGCGGTCTGAAAGACTCGGTGGGACTCTATGTCAAACCTGACGCTGCAGAATATGCGACCTGCAGGTGGTGGATGGATCTCTTCGGACTGGAGGAGAAATACGAACGTCCGTTCCTGAAGCTGTCGAGTGGAGAACAGCGACTGGTACTGTTGGCTCGTGCCTTTGTCAAAGACCCGCAGTTGCTGATACTCGACGAGCCCCTGCACGGACTTGACCTCAAGAATCGCCGTCGTGTGAAGGATATCATCGAGACCTTCTGTCAGCGGCGTAACAAGACGATGGTCATGGTGACCCACTATGAGGAGGAGTTGCCTGCCGTCATCACCCATAAGAAATATCTTACAAAACAAAAATAGAATGACAATGAAAAAGATTCTGATCGTCTTCATGCTCGTGATTGGCATGAATGCACAAGCACAGGAAGTGTATAACGAACTCCGTAAGACCAACAAGGCCATTATCGAGAATCCACAGTCACATGGTATTATACGTACCATCAGCAGATTCAAGCTGGATGCCCTCAACTATCTGGCCATTAAGATGCAGGAGGAAATGCCCGACTCTTCGGCTTACTTCCTTGACCGTCAGGCATTAGCGATGAACGAATACGTACAGTTCTACATCCAGAAGATTGTTGAACTGAACGAAATGCCACAGGCCCTGCAAGAACAGATGACGAAGATGTTCATGGAAACCAGCAAAGACAATCCGCTCTTCAAGGACAAAGACAAGGAGATGGTGCTTAGTTATTATAACAGCGGAGAGAGCCTGACGCGTTTCTCATTGGATACCAACTGGGAGAAGGCTTTGGAGATTATCAAGAAAAAGATGGAGAAAAACCGTTAGTGCATGACTAGGAAGAAGAAACCACTGCCCCTGTTGGAGCATATCACCATCACCGATTTCGCGGCCGAGGGGAAAGCCCTTGCACGAGTCGACGAGATGGTGGTGTTTGTCCCTTGGGCTGTTCCTGGTGACGTGTGTGACCTGCAGGTCCGTCGGAAGAAACATAGTTTCATGGAGGCGGAGATCGTCAAGTTGCATACCCCTAGTCCTTTGCGCATCCAACCGTTCTGTCAGCATTTCGGCACCTGTGGTGGCTGTAAATGGCAGCAACTGCCCTATGAAGAACAGTTGAAGATGAAGCAGCAACAGGTGTTCGACCAACTGACCCGTATCGGCAAGGTGGAACTGCCAGAGTTTCGTCCCATCCTTGGCAGTGTGAAGACGCAGGAATATCGCAACAAGTTGGATTTCGGATGTTCCAACCGCCGCTATCTGACCAACGAAGAGATCGCTTCTGGCAAGGAGTTTGCCCGTGATGCCATCGGCTTCCATATCACTGGTGCCTTTGACAAGATCCTGCCCATTGATAAATGCTGGCTGATGGACGACCTGAACAACCAGATACGTAATGAGGTGCGCGACTATGCCATTGAACACGGACTGACATTCTTCGATCTCCGTCAACAGGTAGGACTCCTGCGTGATGTGATTATCCGTAATTCGAATACCGGCGAGTGGATGGTGATTGTACAGTTCCATTATGATGAAACAGGAGGCGAGCAAGAAGCAAAAGGACTGTTGCAACATCTGGCAGACACTTTCCCACAGATCACCTCCCTGATGTATCTCGACAATCAGAAATGCAACGACACTATCGGTGATCAGGAAATTCTGACCTTCAAAGGTAACGACCATATCTTTGAGACAATGGAGGATCTGCGCTTCAAAGTGGGTCCGAAGTCGTTCTACCAGACAAATACCGAACAGGCATACCACCTTTATAGCGTCGCCAGGGAGTTTGCCTTCAGCCTTCAGCCAACAGCAAATAGTCAAAAGCCATTAGTTTATGACCTCTATACCGGCACAGGTACTATCGCCAATTTCGTGGCAAAGAAAGCTCGTAAGGTGATTGGCATCGAGTATGTGCCAGAAGCTATTGAGGATGCCAAGATCAACTCGGAAGTCAATCATATTGACAACACCCTATTCTTTGCAGGTGATATGAAGGATATCCTAACGGATGACTTCATTGCAGAGCACGGTCGTCCAGATGTCATCATCACAGACCCACCCCGTGCAGGAATGCATCCCGATGTGGTCAAGACCATCCTCAGAGCTGCCCCACAGCGTATCGTCTATGTTTCCTGCAATCCTGCCACTCAGGCTCGTGACCTGCAAGAACTGGATGCCGACTACAAAGTGGCAGAGGTTCAGTCTGTCGATATGTTCCCACATACTCCCCATGTAGAAAATGTTGTATTACTCATTAAACGATAAAACTATGAAGAAACTAATGATCCTTGCCCTCTTCGTGACGGGCTTCGCATTGGCTTCCAATGCTCAAGAGAGTGAAAAGAAAAAGACTGTGATTGAACTTCCCCAGTGGGTCAAGAACATCAAGTTCAGCGGATATGGTATGGTACAGTACCAAGTTCAGAATCCTGATGAAAAAACGGAAAATTCCTTTAACCTCCGTCTAATGCGTCTGATATTAGACGGAAAGATTAGTGACTTTGCCTGGCGCGTACAGCTGCAAGGCAGTTCGAACGCTGGACCTGGTAACCCTACCGTGATGCTGGTTGACCTCTTTGCCGAGTGGCAGAAATACGACTTCTTCCGTGTGAAGGTCGGACAGTTCAAGCGTGCCTTTACCTTTGAGAATCCTACCCACCCCATCACACAGGGATGGTATGCCTATGCAAATGTCATCAATGCCCTTTCAGGATTTGGCGACCGTTCTGGAGAAAAGTCATCAGGTGGTCGTGATATCGGTGTGCAGATTCAGGGTGATTTCCTGAAGAATGCTGCTGGGCGTAATCTTCTCCACTATCAGATTGGTGTCTATAACGGTGAGGGTATCAACCAGAAAGACCTCGACAACCGCAAGGATATTATCGGTGGTATCTGGTTCATGCCGATCAAGGGCGTCCGTATCGGTGCCTTCGGCTGGGTAGGTTCACGCGGTAATATGACGTGGCTTGACGAAAATGGTAATGAATGTAAAGGCAGCATCAGCAAGAACCGCTACTGTCTGTCTGCCGAATATGACAAAGACGAGTACACTTTCCGTGCAGAGTACATCCACAGTCAGGGATGGGGAGCCACTGGTGTCAACAGCCGTACGGTAGATTTCTCCAAAGGCGACAAAGCTGATGGATTTTACGCATTTGGCATAGTGCCTGTCATCAAGTCGAAACTGCACGCAAAGGCACGTTACAACCTCTATCGTCCGACTAAGGAATGGGGGACTTCAAAAACGATGTATGAGATTGGTCTGAACTATTTCATCACCAAGAACATCCAGATTAATGCAGAGTATGCCTTTGTGAACGATCGCATGCTCACCAAGCACAATTACAACTTCGCTGATATCCAGTTTGACGTCAGGTTCTAAGTCAAGATTCCCTTCCAACTATCCAGAAAGATGTCTGGGGCATCCCATCCCCAAAGCCATCTTTCCGGATATATTGTTATACCATCACTGGTGGAAATACGGGCACTCCAATAGCTGAATGTGCTGTTGGCTATAATATGATGCCGACACTTTGACATCAGATACATATCATAGAAACTGTTCTTTCCCACATTCCAGTCTATAAACTCTACACGCTCCAAGTAGTCAAAATGTGCACGGCACCAATCGATGTCATCAGAAAAAACAAAATAATGGGGATTTGATACCAACGTCTGGATTTGTTTTACAGCAAGTCGGTAATATTCCTCTGTACAGATATTCCCCAACACCTTATAGTTCTCTGTCAACATATAGTCTCCTCTGCGAACATGTATGGCAACAGACTCTACAGACTGGATGAGAGAGAGTGCCCGTTTGTTAGTGTCACTTAATTCAAAAGGACGGAATGTCAACTGCTGAATGTCAGATTCTTCATGAAAGCGACGCCCCTGAAAGAATGATTCAAAAAAGAATCCCCTGGAACCATCTGTATACGTATCTTCGTCTGTTGGATGACACAAATGAAGTTTCATCAGAATCTTATATGCTGCCGCCAAAAAGTTGCTATACCATGTAGCTGTTGGCAACTGAACATCAAACCATTGCTGGAGTTCCAATCCATTGATACCCAAACGAGATTGACGATAGTATCCGTAAACGTGACGATAACGTCTGCTCAATTGCTGATAGAAAAGATATTCAAACAACTGATTTCCCAAACCACCTGTAAAAGATACTATTTTCATTTCTTTCGATATATCAGATAAAACGATACTCCAATACTCATCATTATCAATATAGTGCCGACAATCCAATAGGAACTGCCAGTACAATATTTTGTGCCCAGCCACGCAACTGCGGCTATTGCCATTTGAATAATAATATGGCGACAAATAGAAGAAGACAACTGATAATGGTAATAATGATTGGCCCAAAACCATACCACAACCCATTCAATAATATGGGAAATAACCCAGGCAACAGCAACGCCACACATTCCCCATAAGCTATAGCCAAGAAAGAAGAATATCAAGAAATAAACACAATAGAGTATTTCAAGAAACAGATAAGAACGAGACCTTCGAAAAGCAAGAGGGATATAGCTAATTGGCAATGAAAGGGCTTTGAAATACATCGCAACAACCATAATCTGAGCCATCGGAATAATAGACGTAAACTTATCTGTATAGAGTATTGGCACCAGTAACGGCAGAAAAACCATTAAGGCTGTCATCATAGGGGCGACTAGTAGAAATAAGACATCTACCTGACTGTTTACTGTCGTCTGAATCTGCTGCAAGTCATGAGATATAGCAGAAAGACGGGGGAAATAGTCTGATTCCACAGCAGCAAGTACTAAAGCAGCATAGGAGATTGTCATCATATACGCTGCATTATAGAAACCGACTTCATCCATCTGGCCTTGATCATTCAGATATATTCGTATCAGCAACTCCGATAAACTACTAACTATCGCAGCTGTTACAAATGCAATCCCTAAATAGATCATGCTTTTACCACCAGCTATCACATCCTTGGAGAATTTGATGCTAAAAGGATAATAACTGTATGAATAGGCCACAGTTACTATCATTGTCACAAAAGCCATTGAAAGCATGACGGGCACAATACCATCTATGCCTAAATAATAATACAAAGGAATGGTTACGATGATGGATGCAATAGCACTTACTGTCTGAACTTTTGCAAGGGATTTCAGGCGTCGTGTTGCCTTCAGAATGGCAATTTCTCCGTTAGAAATAGCCAACAAGATAATGGCTGGAGCAATCAATAGGAAATAGGAAATATAGCTCTCGCTTCCTCCTATTAGTAATGCCATAACAGGACTGACAGCCAGACAGAAGAAGAATCCTATTGCAGCAGCAATAATACTCCAGGTGCGAATCACTACAATATGCTGATTCAACGCATCCATATTGTCTTTCTCATACAGTTCTGACAATTGAGGAACCGCTCCCGTTGAAATGCCCAGATTAGTGGCTTGACAAACAAATCCCTGCCAGGTATTCAATAATGAGACGAGCCCCATTCCCGCAGGTCCAAGAAAGACTGCAGTAAACTTATTGCGTACAAGGGCTGCCAATACATTCAGACCTTGTACACTACCGAAAATACTGGTATACTTCAGTATATGCCGATAACTGTTGCTGCTTTCTTCCGTCATTATCTTTATTGTTCTGAACGCAAAAGTACACCTTTTATTACGAATTTCCAAATTAATTTGTAACTTTGCAGCATGTAAAAGAGAAAGAAGGCAGTATAAAAAGCAATGAACAGAATTCTCAATCGGCAATCCATACTGGAAATCATACGGTTTGGCATCGTTGGTACTACAGCGATGATTATTCACTATGGTATCTATTATATCCTCTTGCCATTCATGAATATGAACATTGCCTACACCATAGGTTATTTCCTGAGTTTTCTGTGTAACTTTGTGATGTCGTCATACTTTACCTTTAAAGTAAAGCCCTCTTGGAAAAGACTCATCCGCTTTGCTGGCAGTCATGGCATCAACTATTTTGTCTATCTGGGATTGTTCAACTTCTTCTATTGGATAGGCGTTTCCGCAGAGCTTGCTCCCCTACCCGTTTACCTCATCGCTGTACCCATCAGTTTCCTGCTGGTCCGCTTTGCTTTGAAGAAGAAATAATACATTTGTAGAATATGCCTATCATCAGTTTCATCCTCACCTACTATAACCTGCCTGTCCAGATGCTGTGCGAATGCATTGACAGCATTCTTGCCCTCTCACTCTCTGCAGAAGAGAGAGAAATTATTGTCATCGACGACGGATCTGATGTTAGCCCTATGAATGAGCTCATGAAATATGGGGACGACATCATTTATGTTCGCCAGAAGAATGGCGGTGTAAGTGTAGCGCGCAACGCGGGACTGCATATGGCAAAGGGAACATACATCCAGTTTGTGGATGGTGACGACCAACTCATCCTGACTCCCTATGAACAGTGCCTGGATATTGTACGACGCCAGCCACAGGCAGAAATCATCTTGTTTGACTTCACCCATCAGCTTCATGAGAAAGCCAATCCAAGAGGAAATATATCCCCCAAGTCTGGTGCAGAACTGATGAAGAACCACAATATTCGCGGCTCCGTCTGGAGTTGTCTATTCCGACAGTCTGTCAGGGGAAAATTGGAATTCACACCAGGTATTGAGTACGGAGAGGATGAAGAGTTTGTTTCCCAACTGATTCTCAGGGCAGAAGTAGTTTATCCGACAGATTATAAGGCTTATTACTATCGGAAACATCATACTTCTGTCACTCAACAGAAAGAGAAAGACAGGATTCAGAAACGGTTAACAGATTCACTCAGCGTCATCAAGCACCTGAATACACAAGCTGACCGGATGCCACATACAGATCGTCTGGCATTGCAACGCCGAGTGGCTCAGTTATCGATGGACTATATCTATAACACCATCATTCTCACTCGTTCAGGGAAAGAACTCGACAGGTGTCTGGAAGAACTGCGACAGGAGGGCCTATTCCCCTTGCCAGATCAAAACTATACCAAGAAATACGTTTGGTTCCGCAAAATGACCAATACCAGTCTCGGACTAACCTTTCTGTTGTATTCCCTACCATTACTGAAGAAAGAAAGATGAAAATTCTCCTTTTCGAAGACTACAGCGGACTCCACACCTTCCTGGCAAAAGGCTTGAGAGAACTGGGGCATCAGGTTACCCTGGTGGGAAACGGCAATCGCTATTGCGATTTTCCACGTGATATTGATATCAAACGCCCTAATGGCTGTTTTGCAGGTCTGCGCCATTATCTCCACATGCGAAGACTATTGCCTCGGTTTAAAAGTTATGACATCGTCCAGCTGATTAATCCCGATTGTTTTGGACTTAAGGCAGAACGAGAATATGCTTTTTATAAATACCTCCGCCGCAATAACAAGAAAATAGTAGTCGGAGCCTTTGGATGCGACTGGTATTGGGTAGACGACGGAATTCACCACAAGACATTCCGCTATGGAGATTTCTATATAGGTGACAAAATGCGTACAGACATCGCTGCCCAATCGTTTATTGACGAGTATATTGATACTCCGAAAGGAGACTATACCCGCTATGTGATGGAGGATGCCGACTATATACCTACGTGCCTGTATGAGTATCAGGCTTGCTACTCCCGCTATTTTCCTGACAAGACACAGTTTTTACCCCTTCCCATCATACCCGCAAACGATGTCCCTGTACATCCTTATGATAACCAAAAAGTCCGTTTCTTTATCGGTATTGATGTCAGCAGGAAAACCTACAAGGGTACCGACATCATGTTAGAAGCTCTTCAGAATATCGTTTCAAAATATCCCGACCAGTGTGAGATGCTCAAGGCTGAGAATATGCCATTCGATGAGTACCAGCAGATGATGAACAGTTGTGATGTCATGCTCGACCAATTATATAGCTATACGCCTTCTATGAATTCACTTCTTGCAATGAGTAAGGGTATTGTTGTAGTCGGAGGAGGTGAACCAGAAAACTATGAGATTATCAAGGAGGAGGAGTTACGGCCCATCATCAATGTACAGCCCACTTACGAGGGAGTTTATTCACAATTAGAATGGATATTGCAACACACCGATCAGATTAATCGACTGAAAACGGAAAGTATCGCTTATGTCAAGAAACACCATGACTATCGGAATGTGGCTAAGCAGTATGAAGCGATGTACGAAGCACTGCTTCAATCTGCTTCCCGATAATCTGGGGAGAGGATATTTCCGCCACTTGCCTTGACAATTGTTTTCCGTCATAAACGTGTTCGATCGTCTTCTCCATTGCACCAGCCAAAGCTTTCACATCATCTACAGGGACATAGATGATTCCTTCATCAACCCTGACACTCTTTGGTATTGCCTCTGTAGAGACTGCCGGAATTCCTGTACTCATAGCTTCCAATAAGACAAGTCCTTGTGATTCCCCTCTTGTGGCAAGCACCAAAGCATCGCTATCGTAATACATCTGCCGCACCTGCTCCTTATTCAAGGGTCCCATGCAGATTACTTTTGGTTTTCCACCCATTTTATCTATCATGTTCCTTAACGACAGGCTGTCTGTTCCTTGCCCAGCTATCAATAGTTCTATGTTTGGGTATTTCTTGCTGACTTGGTGGAATGCCGCTAACAAAATGTCATATCCTTTTCGCTCTACGAAGAGTGCCGGACAGCAAAAACGGAAAGAACGCCCTTGTCGGGAACAGCGTTCTCTATAACTCCAGAAATCGACATCAATAATGTTGGAAATAAACGTGTGCTGATAATCTTTGCCGAAATAGCAGGCAATATCATCTACCAGTTCTTCTGATACCGTAATGTTATTACTGGCTCGTTGGTATACCTTTTTCAGAAGTGGTATCTGCCAATGGTTTACAGAAGGACCAAACTCCACTTGGAATATTTCCTTTGGCAAGTGTTCCGTTACGACATAAGGAATTTGGGCTTGCTCACTGATCTTCATGGCAGCGTAGCCTGCCCATTTGGCACAATGGGCATGAAGAATATCAGGTTTTCCATATTTTTTCACATAATCCTCAAACATGGACATTACGATACTCACCCACCGTTTGACATTGGGACGGATGACCTTGGGAATGCCACGCTGGTACGACTGGTAGACGGTCACGCCATCCATCTCATGCTCATAGCGGTGCCAAGGCAACGTCAGATAGTCCTTCCAACCTATCGTCATACCTAGCTGCACATTACTCAAGATACGCACCTCATGTCCCAAAGCCTTCAGAGCTTTGGCCTGATCCAGGCAGAACAATCCGCCATAGGGAGGAAAGAAGGAAGGAATCTCAAGAATATGCATCACGCTATTATTAAAAATCCTGCGAAGCTGATGCCCCGCAGGATTCTGTTTCTCTTAGGAATTTGTTTACTCAGCAGCGGGAGCCTCAGCCTCTGCGGCAGGTGCTTCCTCAGCAGGAGCCTCTGCAGGTGCTTCAGCAGCAGCCTCCTCGGCGGCTTTAGCAGCCTCGGCCTCAGCCTTAGCAGCCTCTTCAGCAGCCTTCTTCTCGGCATTCTTCTTAGCCTGTTCCTCGTTCTGGGCTTTCTCAGCCTTCAACTGGGCAGCAGCAGCGTCCTTCTTTGCCTTTGCCTCTTCGGCGGCAATCTTCTCAAGACCCTTCTGCTTGTCAGCCTTCCATGCGTCGAACTTCTTCTGTGCAGCAGCCTCGTCGAAAGCGCCCTTCTTCACGCCACCTTTTAGGTGCTTCATCAGGTAAACGCCCTCACGGCTGAGGATGTTACGAACAGTGTCAGTAGGCTGTGCGCCAACCTCTACCCAGTAAAGTGCACGATCGAAATTCAAATCTACTGTGGCAGGATTGGTGTTAGGATTGTAAGTACCAATCTTTTCAGTAAATTTACCATCACGTGGTGCTCTTGCGTCAGCGATAACGATGCTGTAGAAAGCATAGCCTTTACGACCGCCGCGCTGTAATCTGATTTTTGTTGCCATTTTGTTGTTGTTTAAATGTTTAAATTTTGAATTTCATGCTACTATCTCGTAATAGCGGCTGCAAAGGTACGAATAAACGAGCAAAAAACCAAATATTATTTGGATTTTTTCGAGTGGGAGTATTTTCGACGCATGTCAAAGGTACGAAAAAAAGTGAAAAGTGAAGAGTGAAAAGTGAAAAATTTTCTTCCGATCGTGTGTTTTTTAGTTTTTTTTGTGTACTTTTGTTCCTCAAATGATAACCGAACTGTCGATATTGATTCCAACGTATAATGACTGCTGTCTGGATTTGGTCAAGGAATTGCAGGCTCAGGCAATGAAGTGTGGCATTGACTTTGAGATTCTGGTGGCTGATGACGGCTCGACTGACCAAGAAGTCTTTGTGAGAAACCAGAAAATAGCTTTCATAGAGCATTGCCGAATGATCTGTAACGGGCATAATCGGGGGCGCGCAGCCATCCGTAATCAGTTGGCAAAGGAAGCACAATACCATCAGTTGCTCTTCATCGACAGCGACATGCATCTTTGCCGGAAAGACTTCATTGCGAGGTATCTGCAAGAAGAGGCACCTGTGGTCTATGGGGGTGTCACAATTGGTGGCACGAAGAAGGAAAAGCGTTGTAACCTGCGATGCCAATACGAACAGACAGAGGCTTGGAAGCATACCGTGGACAAGCGGAAAGAGCATCCATATCACGACTTCCATACCGCCAACTTCATGATTTCCCGTGACCTGATGCAGCGCTATCCCTTTGACGAGCGATACCGGCGATATGGCTATGAAGATGTCGCCTTTGGCAAGTTACTAAAGGCTCACGACATTCCCATCCGACATATCGACAACCCGATGTTATTTGATACCTTTGAGGACAATGCAACATTCCTCAGCAAGACGGAAGAGGGACTACGCACATTATATCAGTTCAGGGAGGAGTTGCAGGATTACTCACGACTGCTTCTGAAAGTGAAACAATCCTCCCGCTCCATGTTGTTGTTCCTGCGCCGCTGGCACCGCCACTTCGGAAAATGGGAACGTCGCATGCTCATCAATGCTCAATGGTCAATGGTCAATACCCGACTCTTCCCCCTTTACAAACTAGGCTATTATCTTGAATACGCTAAAAGACAATCGTCTTCAGCCAATCCTTGAGAAAGCCCTTATATTGGTTCTGGGAGTCGCTGATGAGTATCAGCACCTGCCTGCCATCCGCTAACTTCGGTCCCAGACACATCCCTTCGTAGTTGGCAAAGCTGCGTGCCGTCAGATTAAACTTCGTCTTGATGGACACCAGCAGTTGCTTCTCAAGCAGTTGTCCTGCGTTCTCTTGCCGTGGAGTCACCATGAAGATGTCGTTATTGACATAGGCCCCAATGTAGTTCTTAGGACGGAACACCTCCCGCTCCATCACCAGCAGTCGTCCGTCCGGCAGGGCAGCTAAGGCTGGCACCCCCTTGGTATGCTTGCCTTCCCCAGTTTTTGACGAAGGCTTCCCTATCTTGTAGAGCCATTGGCACGAGGGTTTTAAGTCGTTTCCAAAACTCTGGATGCGCGATACGCTGTCGCCTTTCAGCGGTTTCTCCGTGATGGTATAGAACAGTCCTGTCTCCGCCTGATAAGTCAAAGCCTCCAGTCCTTTGTTGCCTTTCGCATTCATGAAGGCAGCAGGCACCTGCAGCTTACGGCCTGTCAGCTTTCCACTCAAGGCATATTCCAACACCTCATTGTCTCCCTCGCCTGTAATAAATAAGGTACTGTCTGGTACAAAGAAAGCAATACCTTCTTCGTCACGATTGGCAAGACCGCATGAACGGAAACCCTCTTCGGAGGCTCGTCGTATCTGTCCTGTAATGGAGTCGATATCAATGATAAACAGGTGATAGCCGCTCTCTGGTGCTTTGTCATTCGCCACCGCATAGCGATTACCGCCCATCCACGTGATACCGCTATAGTTACCTGCCGGTATCGTCGTGTGGAACGAACGCTGCCTGTTCACTACAACAGCCTGTTCCTGTGCCTGCATGCCGACTGTCAATAGTCCTATACAAACAGTCAACAGCCATCTTCTGTTCATCATCATTGGTTTTAAAACAAAAGACCAAGCTAAAGTAAACTTTGCTCGGTCTTTTTCGTTTCTTTGTGATTCCGGCGGGATTCAAACCCACAACCTTCTGATCCGTAGTCAGATGCTCTATTCAGTTGAGCTACGGAACCCTCATTTGGCTCCTCTTGATACCCGACTTGCGCTAAACGCAGCGGTCGATTTCTGATTTGCGGTTGCAAAGGTACACACTTTTTGTGGAACCGCCAAACTTTTTGGGAACTTTTTTTGTTTTTCTTTGCTAAGAGGTAAAAAAGCGGGGCAAACCGCTAAGGTCTGCCCCACTCTTTCTGTTCTTGATGCTATGGCATGAAGATATTCTTAAGGTCAGCGGGGTTACCTCCACCCAAGAAGAAATCTTCAATCGCATTCTCTTCAAACGGTCGAGCTCCGGCACCTCCACCTCCGCCCCAGTCTTCCGGGGTGTATACTGAGGTGGTCAGGATGGCGTTTGTCGGTTTGAAACTGTATACCTCCATTTGAGGGGTCATATATGTCTTTTTCATAATTCTCACGTTTTATAAGTGATACATCTTACTTCTTACCTCTAACATCTTACTTCAAAATGACTTTTTTACCGTTCACGATATAGATGCCCTTCTTCGGATAGAGCACACGGCGTCCCTGGAGGTCGTAGTAGACATTCTCCTCAGTGCCCACCTTGATGTTCTTGATGGCTGTGACATCATCGTCACCGGTATTGATCTCCAGCGAGCGGCCCAGTGACATTCCTGACACCTCAATATAGGCACGGAACGGATCCACCGTCATAGGTTGATCTACGACATGAACAAACTTACCGTCTGTTGCATTGAAGCAATAACATTGTATTGTGGTCGTTGAGAGGATACTCTTCTGACTGTATCTTCCAATGAAGCGCGCATCACCGGTATATGGTGCCGATGTGAGTGTCTTCACCTCTGCCATCTTAGCACTGAGCGTTGTCGTCTTAGGCTTGAACAGATACGGAGTGTTGGCCTTTGTTTCCTCTGTTTCCTCGACAGACTTAAACGTCACCTTACCATCGGCAATACCAGTCAGCTCATAGAAGGTACCCAAAGCACTGGCTGTCTCTGAATTGATTGCGAACGGCAGATAGATGGTAGCATTCTGACCGATGGTGTAAGTACGAGTCTGTTTTGCGTCAAGGGCAATGAAATCCTTAGCCACCTCGAACGGAGCGCTGTCGTCCATCTCCATCTTGTCACACACACTACCAATCACCACGTTCTTATTCTCATGTCCAGGGGCACTTGGAGCTATGGTATTGCCGGCAGGCAGATAGATGAAGGTCTTCTCAGGGATATCCTTAAACGGACTGCCCGAATGCTTGCGATCTACCAGTATATCCTTAATTGCCGTATTGCTCAGGTCGATATAGGTAATGTCGCCCGTCAGATTTGCAAAGGCGTCACTTTCGATACCCTCGACATCAACAGCATCTTCTGTTTCAATGTAGATATGATTACGATCCTGCTTCAAGAGGCTCTTGTCCAGCAACTTCGGAGAGACAGGAGGCTCTGGTGATGATTCCACAGAATTGGCATTGACACTCAGACCTCTGATACCCGTCGTCGTTGTCTCCTTACGTCCAGGAGCACGGTGGCCATCGTCGCCACGGGAAAGAGGAGTAGAAGGAGCATATCTATAGATGAACACATAGGACTCCTCTGTCAATGCATAAGGAATCTTTATGGTCTCAAAGCCTGTTGTACCTGTGATAGCAACAGGCTCGTTGCTACCCACCTTCACATGCAGTATACCAGCCTTATTCGTATTGACATCAAGACTGATTTCACCATAACCTGCAGGCAGCAGGAAGGACATACCGTGGAAGTAATATGCAAATGTATAAGGATCGCCAAGTTTCGTACCAGGCTGGATCAATCCATTCTTAATGTACTCCAGAATATCGTTAACTTCACCATCATCCATCGGGGTATTCAGTGCAACCACCTTACCATTAACTTGCACATAGTCTTCATCTACAATATAACCGTCTTTGTCACCAGGTAAGGTATACAAGAGCTTATTGACGATTACACCTTCAGTCAATTGTGTCGTATTTTTACTCTCAATATCTTGACCTAATCCTTGTCTTTCCACCTCATGATGTCCTTCCGTTACAATCGGACTCATTACAACAGCGATATTAATCGTATGATTTGTTGTGTTCTGGCTTTCTCCCAAATTATTATCATAAATGGCTTTCTGGTCTTTGAAACAGTTATAGATATCCATCACCTCTGGATGTTCTGCATCTTCCACATGATATGTGCATGTTAATGTACCAGGTTGACTATCCTCCGTTGATCCATCACCTGTAGCATAAGTAAGAGGTAAGATAGGATCACCACCATAGATGATACCATTATTATCATTATTATTGATCGTGTTAGTACCTTTCAGATAGATGACTAATTCCTGGATTTCATGCTGATTAGCAATATTAATGCTCGTTAGCACAGCACCGTTCAATTTCAGCGTCTTGATTCCGTCGAATTGAACAGTTTCATGACCTTCAGAATCATTCAACACGTTCGTGCGGTTCGAACTGTTAATAGGATAAGAGCCTGAGGCGGCAGTAATGGTAATACCGTAGTTCACACCATACTGGAGTCTGCCTTTATTATTTTCCACATTGCTATACAACAAGACTACTGGAGCTACTGGCGTCAGTGTTACATCTTCTCCAATTATTGTAGCGCCATAGTTTGTCGGGGTTTCTATTGTTAAAACTCCTGTTCCATCAGTCGACTTCAAATTAATTGTCACATCCTCACCAGATGCACTTTCGAAAATAGAACCGTTACTGCTGCGGTAGAGTGAATTGTTGCCAGCCAAATCAATATTCAGCGTACCAAGAGTGGTGCGGATAGTTTCAAAGCTACCACCTTTCAGCGTCAGCGTACCGGTCTCCTTATCGAAGCTTACTTTACCTCCATTCGTATCATCACCTTTGAATACGTCTGCAGCATTGCCTTCATAGACCTGAATATCATTTACGGTAACACCATACGAAGGAACTATCTTGGCCACAGTTGTGGAACCATCGGTAATGTAATATAAATTGGAAGTGTAATCATCATATCCATATACCGTTAGGAACACTGCAAGTTCTTTGCTTATAGAGATGTTCCCCTGCCCTATTTGACTAATGGCATCACCGCCTGTATTCGTCATTATCAGGCTTCCTACTACATCAGCATTCGACTTAAAGGTCAGCGAAGGCACACCAGTCGAGGCAGTATTCTGAATACAAGTAGTATTTGTTGTAATAGTGTTGTTACCACGAATATCAAATGTCAAGTTAGCCAATCCCACCTTCACAGGAACTGTCAGCACAGCACCGTTCAGTGTCAGCGTATAGGTTGGCGTAGCAGTCTGTGCATTTACTTCGAATGACACCTTACCGTCACCAAGCATGTCTTCAGCATTGGTCGGGGTTACCTGCGTATCACCAATCCACAAAGGAAGGCTAGATGTAATGGTAGTTCTATAGGTGGTTGTCTCTTCCCCTTGAATGGTTTCATTTATTTTAAATAATCCTGTGTTAATCACATTATCGAAGCCATCAATGGTCTGTGCACCTACTGCCTCTAATTGCAAAGAACAGGGTTCCGTGTCGCCCTTGGTAAATGTTAAATTGACATTGTCACCATCACCATTATAAAGGATAGCACAACATCCTCCTATGCCCTTAACAACGTTGTTAGTACCCTTCAAGCTGATAGTAAAGTTGGCTGTTCCATTATATGTAATACCAAAATCCTCTCCCTTAGGTATAATCGTTGCATTATTCAACGTCAGCGTATGGTTTTCCACATCGTAGCTCACCTTACCGTCACCAAGTACATTTTCGGCATTTGCTGATGTAACTGCAACACCTCCTACGGACAGGTCATACGAACTCACAGCCACCCAAGCCGCAGGAGCATCGCTCTCATAATAGCCATCTGGCATCCATGACAGACCGTTCTCAAAAGCCTTATCGAAGCCATCGAAGTCATAATCATACTTCAAATTCAACATTCCAGGATCGGTGGCATCTGTAGTGAACGTTACAGTATGAGTTTCATTATCTCCGCTCATCCTCGTAATAAAGGGGCTGCCACATTCAATAGTGCTCTCTCCTACTATGTTGATGGTCAAATCCATGCTCGTTTGGATAAACGGATATGTAGTATCAAATACAATATAAGGCACTTCGTTGAGTGTTAATGTATGCTCACCGTCAAATGTGATATGCCCTACTCCAACTTGGCCTTTGCATATAGCATCCTTGTTTACGCTCGTCACCTGCTCTCCATCAACGATGAGGTCATAGGTCGTATATGATGTGATGGTGGCAGAAGTGATTGGCTCATAAGTATTATTACCTGCATAATAGGCTAAGCCATACAGAGTATTATATTCAGGGAAATCAACCCCGTCAACGACCAATGCAAGATCTGTGTATGTGGGAGAATAAAAACCTGTAGATATGGCCGTTACTCCAGTAGAATTCAACTGCAATGAGCAATCACCAGTACCCTCTTTGACGAAAGCGAGGGTTACCGCATTAGTTGCTGTCTCCGACTTTAGAGCGGAATATTCACCAGCATTGATGGTGTTCTCGCCTTTCACCTTGATGGTCAGGGCACTACCACTCGTCACCAAGATGTTACCTGCAATCGTAGCACCATCCAGTGTCAGAGCATGATCTTCTGCGTTATACGTCACTGTACCAGTAATGCCATCGCCAGTAATCCCGCCAGCATTCTCACTCGTTACCGGTATACCTGCAATCGACAGTCCATATGATTGAATTTGAGAAATGATAACATTGCCACTTTCTTCTTTAGCACCCAGGGAACCACTATTCTCTGGATATTGAACCTCATTAAAGCCTGTATAGAAAGTAGTTTTACCAAAGCCCGCGTGCGTACTGATCAGCGTCAACGAACCGGGATCAGCATCGGTTGTAGTAGTAAATACCAAATCGGCATCATCTCCTGTTGCGCCTTCAAAGGGAAGATAACTCTGACTATTAATAGTATTCTCACCTAAAAGATGAACATATAGCGGAGTCGACAGACTACTAATAATGGCATTTTCTTCATCTAAATGTGAGATTTCAGCTCCATTCAGTGTTAGCGTTGTAGTAGCTGGTGCAAATGTAACTGACGTGTTGAATACACCTTCTTCTTTTTCACCCAATATGTGTTCTTTATGTCCTTTATACACCCCATCAAGATTATGCACTCTTACGGCACTCACTTTGAGGCCATAAGCTTCAGTGGTGATGTAGTGCTCCGTAAAATCATCTGTATAATTATTATCAGGATCTATTCTTGGTTCAGACACATCCACATTATATAGTCCTTCACCCAATCCGGGATTAGAAGAATTTTTAAATCCACTAATAAAAGGTACACTTAAATCTAATCTATTTGCACCATTTCCTTTATGCCAAAATCTCAACGTTGCAGCAGAAGTTCCTGTTGCGATAAAAGAAACATTCGACTGGTCATTACCAACGAGCATCGGATTTCCATCAAATTTGAAACTATTGGTTCCGCTTATTTCAAATTTCACGTCGCTATGAGAATACCAACATATACTAGAAGTATAATCTGTAAAACCAGACAAAGTCAAAACACGGCCTAAAGAATTATCTTCTCTAAATGTAATAGTTGCTCCGCCAGTTAAGGACAACGTTGTTTGAGTCTTAGTTATACAATCTCGCCAAGAAGCAGACGCAAGTACTACATTTGTACCAACTCCTTCATAGAAATTCGTGCAAACCTTATTATCTTCAACATAACTATCACATCCCCATTCCAGTCCGTTGTTATAAACTATATCGTTAAATCCCTCAATAGGTGTAGTAACATTGGGGAAGAAAAGAGTTCCAGAGGCACCAGAAGCAGTAGTAAAAGTCAATGTTCCCGTAGTGGTACCATTCTCTCTTTTAATACCATTAGCCAATGGGTTTTCGTAATCTGTACCCTGAATCTTATTCTCGCCTAAAAGATGAATGGTCAGATCATCAAGTCCACTCTGCAAAACGATAGACCCATATAACGTAGCACCATTCAGCGTCAGCGTTGCAGGAGCATCACCAGCAGGAGTAAATACTACTGTTGCCGTTTCACCATCACCAAGCACATTTCCTGCATTGGCATCAGTCACTTGTACACCAGCTACGACAATCGGATAATCCACTGCCCACGCCCCAAGCGGCATAAGCAGCATAGCACACAAAACGGAAAGCAAATGGAGCCTTCGCGTCAGGTTTCGTTGATTAAGTAATCTTTCTCTCATGTTGTTTATTGTTATTGATTTCTAATTCGGGTTTATAGCATATCACTATTGCGTTGCAAAGATACAATTTTTTTTGGAAACTTATTCTCTTTCAGATGAAAAAATTAAAAAAAATGAGGAATCTCTGACTGAACGTAAAACCGATGCCGGTCACGAAGCATTTCAGCGTCGAGCGATATGCCATGGGCGTAGCCAACGAAGTCTATTTTGCACTCTATGGCATGGTAGAGAGATAAGTGAAATTCCAATTATTCCAATTCCAATTAGGAAAAAGAGCATGCGAAACCTCTTTATATATTCTATAACTAATTAATATATAAGTAGTTATATATATAGTCAGGGAAATGGGAATACCCAAAAAAGAAACTGGAATTGGAATAACTGGAATACTCGGTTATTAATAATTCATCTAAAAAGCAGAAAATCAATGAGATACGACATTTCAAAATCAACAGCGCCCACTATGCCGACCCTCGGAAAAGGCACAAAATGTATCAAAATCCTGCTCCACAAGCATCAAAAAGCATACATGAACCCCCTTTTCCGATATTTTTCCTGTACTTGGCGAACATGTCAGCGTTTCTGAATTTCAATAACCCGTCCTTATTTCGCAATAACCATGCCTTATTTCGCAATAACGCAGGGTTATTTTGTGGCGGAAAATAAATCATACACAAAGGTATTTTTATGGGTTTATCTTAATTTTTCAGCTTTCAGCATGCTTCTTTCTTGAATTATTTGTATCTTTGCAGCAAACCTGATTGAATATTTAACTAAAAACTAACGACACATGAAGAAAATCTTATTTTCATTGGCAGTAATTGCCATGACGGTGGTACTGGTTTCCTGCGCCACTAAGAACGAGACAAACGACGGAGCGAACAACTTCCGCATTAAACGAGGCACGAACCTGAGCCATTGGCTGTCGCAGAACAACGAAGACCGTGGCGAGGCTCGCGAGAAGCATATCCAGGAGGATGACTTCGCCCGTCTAGACTCCTTAGGCTTCGACTTCGTGCGCATCCCCATCGACGAGGTGCAGTTCTGGGACGAACAGGGCAACAAGCTGCCTGAGGCATGGAAACTGCTGACCTTCGCACTCGACCAGTGCGGCAAGCACCATCTGCGTGCCATCGTTGACCTGCACATCATCCGTTCGCACTACTTCAACGCCGTCAACGAGGAAGGTGCCAGCGCCAACACGCTGTTTACCTCGGAGAAGGCACAGCAGGACCTCATCAACATGTGGTACCAGCTGTCGGACGAGCTGAAGGGCTATAGCGTCGACTCCGTGGCTTACGAGTTCATGAACGAGCCCGTGGCTGACGACCATGAGCAGTGGAACCAGTTGATTGCCAAGGTGCACAAGGCTTTGCGCGAGCGTGAGCCACAGCGTACACTGGTTGTCGGCTCTAACCTCTGGCAGGGCTATCAGACCATGAAATTCCTGAAGGTTCCCGAGGGCGACAAGAACATCATCCTCTCCTTCCACTACTACAACCCCATGCTGCTGACGCACTATGGTGCCTGGTGGACGCCACTCGGCAAGTATACCGGCAAGGTGAACTATCCCGGCATCCTCGTCTCGAAGGAAGACTATGAGGCTACTCCCGACTCGCTGAAGCCTGAGATTGAGCCTTATACCAAGGAGCATTGGAACATCGACCATATCCGTTCAGACTTCAAGGACGCCATCGAGGCTGCACAGAAGTATGGCCTGCAGCTGTTCTGCGGCGAATGGGGTGTCTATGAGCCCGTAGACCGTGAGCTGGCTTACAAGTGGACAAAGGACATGCTGGCTGTATTCGACGAGTTCAATATCGCATGGACCACATGGTGCTACGATGCCGACTTTGGATTCTGGGACCAGAAGAAGCACGACTTCAAGGACAAGCCACTGGTTGACCTGCTGATGAACAGCAAGGGACTGGAAAAATAACAAGCATGAGACGAATCCTATTCCTCCTGACTGCCGTTGCCTTCGTGGTGACGGCTCTGGCCAAGAAAGTAAAAGTGACGATTGACGGAACAGTGTCGCCCTCACAGACGACACTCTACCTCATCGTCAACGAGGATACCGCCCATGCACAACGGCTGCCCATCAAGGACGGAAAGTTCTCGGTGAAGGTCGAAGTGGACCGCGACGCCTTTATACGGCTGCACGACTGGAAGGAATGGCCTGAGCGCAGCGCTTTCGTGCTCATACCCGACAGCCGCCACATCACCATCGACTGGAATACGGGCACTATCGAGGGCTCCAAGAAGTCGCGTGAGCTACAGGCTATCTGCAAACAAATCAGGGATGCCAGTCCTGAGGGTTTCCACATCGATGTATTCTCCGACGACCCAGAGGCATGGCGCAAGGCCCAGGAGAAAGGCAACGCCATCCGCAACGCAATGCTGCAGGAGCAAAGGGCAATAGCCAGAAAACTGTTGCTTGACAACAAGGACAACATCATGTCTGCATGGATTGCCTACTGCTACCCCAACCTCTTCAAGGGAGAGCTCAATGACATCATCGAGCACATGAAGCCCCAATGGATCAATCATCCCATCTTCAAGAATAGGAAGTAATCACATACCAAAGGAATACAAAAAAAAGATTCGCCCGTGCGCAGGCGAATCTTTTTATTTATAGGTAGGATTTCATTACTCCTCAACAGCAGCCTGTGCGGCGGCTAACGGGAACTGATTATCAGCACATTACGGCGAATCTGGGAAACATTTGGGAAACATTATGAGCATGTACTGCACATTCTGCACCCGATTTCCTCAAAATATCCGACCATTTTTGCCACTTAGACTACTTTTCGATATTTTAATTGTTAAACACTATTGTTAGAACACTCATCGCATTACGACTTTTCAGCACGTTCTGCAAATTTTGCTTGCAAAAATAATAACTTCTCATGGAGAGATACTTCGTTTCTCATTTTCGTAGAAACTCGCTGGGAGTGAGCCCCGTGATGCGCTTGAAGAGACGAGTGAAATGATGAGGGAAATCGAATCCGAGCAGGCGGGAGGTCTCGCTGATGTTGTGGCCCTGCATCAACAGACTTTTCGCCTGATTGATAACGTAGTTGTGAATGTAGCCAATAGCTGTGCCACCAGTTGCCTTGTGGACAATATCGCCAAAATAACGAGGCGAATAAGCCAGTTCGGAAGCGCACCAAGCGACGGTAGGCAAACCCTGCATCAGCTGACGGTTCTCACGAAAATAGGTTTGAAGCAAGTTGTGAAAGCGCTTCAGCAGGTCAGCCTCTCCCCTGTCCTCTTCGAAAAGCTGGCGCTGATAGATACGATTACAGTATTCCA
>JAEEXI010000026.1 GCA_016291495.1 Prevotella sp. | reverse complement strand
AGTGAAGAGTGAAGAATTTGCTTCCGCTTCAATGATGCCCGTCACATTGTCTTCGTCCCCCAAATCGAGTACGAAGGTGCGTGCCTGCTGTGGCAGGTCGCCTGCCGTGATGCCGCTGAGCTTGAAGAAGCCGCGCTGGGCACCGAGGCTGGCTCCGCTCTGCGGATAGTAGAGCGTGTTGTTGGCACCAAGGAGGAGGATGGAGCGGTCGTCAGCATAATAGGACAGCTTCTTGTAGGTGCCCATGAAGGTGACGGTGGTCGTGCCGTTGTCGTCGGTCGAAATCTCGTCTTCGTACAAGTCCTTGGTGAGGGTGACACCGGTGAAGATGAGGTCAGACGGACCGAGGTTGTCGCCGCTGTTCCACTTGATGAGGTACGGCTTCCCTGCCTTGATGCCGGTGGCATCCTCGAACGTGAGCGTCAGTGTGCCGTTCTCGAACGAGGCATCGCGCAGCTGCTTCACCGTGGCTCCGGCGAGGGGCGAGCCCGCAATCTCGACGTCGAAGGGCAGGCAGAGCGTGTTCCATTTACCGTCCTTGTAGAGTGTGCGGCCGGTGAGGCTGGCGGTAACTATACCTTTATCATTTTCGGTGAGCGTCGTGGTGTTGTCGACCTCGCCGAGGCTGACGCCAATGTAGTAAGGCACGGTGTGCTCGTCGGTGAAGTTGAAGCTGCGCCCCTTTGCGTCGGTATAGCTGACCTCAGCACTATACATGACAGAGCCAGGTTCGCTGGCGGTTGGCGTGATGCTTTTGGCGGAAATCGCCACATCACTCCCAGTGATGGTCTCCACTACGCTGTTGTTTTCCAGATTGATGATCTTGAGCGTAGCCGATGCCGTTTTACTGGTAGCAGTCCATGTCCACTCCGTGCCGTAGCGGTAGCTATAGCGGGCATAGAGGTTGACGTCGGCATCGGGTGTAATCTCTGTGCCTGGGTCCAGGAGCGTCTCGCTGGCGGTCTTCTCCCAGGTAGTGGGAGCCGTGGCGGGATCCTTCAGCCAGCCCTCGAACACCATGTACTCAGGCAGTCCGTACTGGCTGGGAAGGATATAACTGTGGCCCTTTGGCATGCGGATTGTTTGTGCCGTATATCCTGAGTTGTCGCCACTATATAAGTTTACCTTAATGACCTCCGTCGCCTTGTAGTTACAGTAACTACAGTAGCCATTTGTGTTGTAGGAGTGGTTCTCTGTGCCGAACTTATATGCGCAGTATTTACACTGTTTATAGTGCTGCCCGTCATCGCCGCCCACGATCTGGTAGTCCCAAACACTATGCTCGCAGGGGAGTATTTCCAAGCGCTCACATTCTTCGAACTGACATGCCGCGATGCGGTTGTCAGTACTGATGAACTTTGTATCAGAACCGTCAGTTTTCATACGCTTCACCTGCAGCTGGTCGCCCAGCGTGAGCGTACCAGTCTTCTTGTCTTTGTAACTCTTGCCGATGGCATAGCCATAGCCAAAATCACCTTCTTTGGTGAACAGAGACACCCTGGCACCGTTTTCTATGGTGACAGTGCTGCCATCCGCTTTCTCGGCTCCGCCTCCGATGGCTGCTGATGTAAAGTATGTCTTTTTATCATAGTTATAATAGCGGGAGCCATATGCCTTGACGGTGGCACCGCTCTCGATAGTGACGGGAAATCCGGGATGGTATAAGAGGCCGCCTATGCCTGCACCGCCCGATTTTCCTGTGGCCGTCACTACGGCATTGCCGCTGATGGTGAGTGAGCCTTTTTGATCATCGTCACCTGTCCCGATGCCAGCACCGCTGTTACCGCCCGTGGCCGTCACCTTGGCATTGCCTCGGATGATGACGGTTCCAATAGCATCACCATTACTTGCACCAATACCGGCAGCGTGACCATTACCTGTAGCTATCACCTCGGCATCGCCTTCGATGGTGATGGTGCAAGTGTGACCGTCGACATCGACACTGCCGATGCCTGTGGCATAACCAGTACCGCCCGTGGCCGTCACCTTGGCATTGCCGCTGATGGTGATTTGGGTGGTGCTACCGTTGACTCCGCTCCACCCTCTACTGCCGCTGCCAATGCCGGTTTCGCTACCCGTGGCATTGACGGTACCACCTTTGATATTGATGACACCACCGGCTCCGGCATCACCGCCGCCGATGCCTGCGGCACAAGCGTGGCCTGTGGCAGTGATATCACCACCATAGATATTGGTCGTCCATCCAGCACGGTTCTCGCCGCCGCCAATGCCTGCGCCCATGTAGCCTCCTGTGGCTTCAACCGTGCCGCCATAGATCTTGATGGTGCCGGGGTTGTTGTTGTTCTTGCCGCCACCGATGCCGGCGCCGTATCTCGCGCCCTTGGCCGTCACCTTGCCACCATAGATGGTGATGCCCTCCATGCCCGAGCCGTCGCCATAGCCGCCGCCGATACCAGCGGCATACTTGCCTTCAGAGGCATCGGCCTCAATCTCGCCACCGTGTATGATGAGCCGTCCAGCCTTGTAGTTCTTGTTGCCGCCGATGGCCGCCTTGTCGTGATGCGTTTCTATAGCCACGAGTTTACCCATCGTTCCCTCCACCTCGCTCTGGGCGTAGATGGTGAGCGAGGCATTAGTGTTGATGCGGATCCCCTGCTCAGCCGTCAGTGTGCAGCCGTCTTTCAATACCAGCTTCACGTCGCCGAAGATGACGATGCGCTCGTCGTAAGTGAATGACTCGTTCAGTACATACGTACCACTGTACAGCCGGTCCTCCGGGTTGTTTCTGATCACGTCTGCGGTGAGCGGGGAGTTCAAAGTCAATCCATCCGTGTGCTTCGTGATGGTCTCACCGTTACTGCTCACCGTGTAGTAGATGTAGCTCACGTAATCTGCCCATGCCCCATGTACGACTGCGCACAGCAAGGCAAGTGATAAAAGAATCTTTTTCATCTTGCTAACAATATTTATTTTATTACGATTTTTACACCTTTATTTATATATAGTCCTTTCTGCGTCGGCTTGCCAGCGAGCTTGCGACCGTCAAGGGTGTACCAGGCTTCTTTAAGTGAAGAGTGAAGAGTGAAGAGTGAAGAATTTGCTTCCGCTTCAATGATGCCCGTCACATTGTCTTCGTCCCCCAAATCGAGTACGAAGGTGCGTGCCTGCTGTGGCAGGTCGCCTGCCGTGATGCCGCTGAGCTTGAAGTAAGCTCGCTGTGCACCGAGGCTGGCTCCGCTCTGCGGATAGTAGAGCGTGTTGTTGGCACCGAGGAGGAGGATGGAGCGGTCGTCAGCATCATAGGACAGTTTCTTGTAAGTGCCCATGAAGGTGACGGTGGTCGTGCCGTTGTCGTCGGTCGAAATCTCGTCGTCGCGCAAGTCCTTGGTGAGGGTGACGCCGTTAAAGATGAGGTCAGACGGACCGAGGTTGTTGCCGTTGCCCCACTTGATGAGGTATGCCTGTCCCGCCTTGATGCTGGTGGCATCGGCGAAGGTGAGTGTCAGCGTACCGTTGGCAAACGAGGCGTCGGTAAGCTCCTTCACGGTGGCTCCTTCAAGAGGTGAGCCCTCGCCCACAGCTACGTCGAAGGGCAGGCAGAGCGTGTTCCATTTACCGTCCTTGTAGAGCGTGCGGCCGGTGAGGGTAGCGGTAACAATGCCTCCATCGTTGTCGGCGAGCGTCGTGGTGTTGTCGTCCTCATCGAGGCTGACGGCAACATACAAAGGTACGGTATGGGTGTCGGTAAAGTTGAACTGGCGTCCCTTTGCGTCAGTATAGTTGACCTGAGCATTATACTGGACAGAGCCTGGTTCCAGAAGAGTAGCCGAGATGACATTAGCGTTAATCAGCACATCACCATCACTTGAGGCGATGGTTTCCACCACGCTGCCAGTCTCCAGGTTGATAATCTTGAGCGTTGCCGATGCCGTTGTACTGCTGGCGGTCCATGTCCACTCCGTGCCATACTGGTAACTGTAGCGGGCATATAGGTTGACGTTGGCAGCAGGCGTGATGGTGGTTCCCGGCTCTAAGAGTGTCTCGCCGTCCTGTTTCTCCCAGGTGGTGGGAGCCGTGGCGGGGTCTTGCAGCCAGCCCTCGAACACCATGTATGCAGGCAGGCTGCTCTGGTCGATGTCAGGCAGTATTACGGTCTGACCGGGGATGACATCAGCTAAACTGGTACCCTCTCCGTAGCCCGTGCCACTACCGGTAATCAGATAAACCTTGACGGTGTGTACGTGCGTGGTGTAACCACATTTCTCACACTTGCCCGTTCCGTCGTTGGTGTGTTTCTCTGCGGGTTGTGTCTTACCGCAGTAACCGCAGTGAGGAACATGCTCTTCAGGGAAATCGCCCAGCGTGTAGGTATAGTCGCTGTGTTCGGTGTGTGTATTAATATCAGCAAAGTAATAGTTTCTACCTGTGCAGGCAGAAACACGGTCTGAGTAGTTCATGATGGGCGTGTTCCAACGGTCCTCTCCAGCCCATACAGCCAACCCATCGGATATGGTGACGGTCGCATTTTTATCCTTTAGTCTGTCATTAGAACCCATGCCGATGAGCATTGGTGTGTTTTGAAGAAAGTACGAATAGCCCACACTTACCTGTATATGTCCGCCAGTTATGGAAATATTCATTTTATCTTCTGATCCAGTACCGGCACCTATTGCAGCTGCCCCATTACTGCTTTCAGCGGTTATATCGGCAGTGCCACTGATGTAGATTTGGCCGCTGCCAGAGGCTTTACAGCCACTGCCGATACCTGCCCCGCAATAACTCCCAGATTGCCACGAACTACTTCCACCTGAGGCGAAAATAGTGCCGCCACTAATTGTGATGACACCACAACCGTCAGAACAAGAACCGCCGCCTATTCCCGCTGCACCTCTCTTACCGTAAGCCTTAATATCGCCTCCGGTTATGGTAATCGTCTCGACACTTCCATCAGAACCAGTGCCGATGCCTGCACTTCCTTCCATATCAGCGCCTGTTCGGCCGCTTCCTGTTGCAATGACCGTACCGCCATTAATGGTGATAGTTCCACTTTTCTCGAAACGAGGAGGATATGCCGCACCGCCCGCACCAATGCCTGGACCTCCCTCTGTACCCGTAGCTGTGATATTTCCACCGTCAATAGTGATGGTGCCGCCGTCTTCATCCTCACCGCCGCCGATGCCTGCGCCCAGGTTGCCACCCGTGGCATTGACCGTACCGCCATAGAAGTGCAAGTTGCCGCCTGCACCTTCCTCACCGCCGCCGATACCTGCACCATAGTAACCGCCCTGAGCAGTGATATTACCACCATAGACATTGGTATCCCATCCTGCGCGGTTCTCGCCGCCGCCGATGCCTGCGCCATATTCGCCGCCCGTGGCTCTGACCGTGCCGCCATAGATAGTGATGGTGCCTGGGTAGTTATTGTTCTTGCCGCCGCCGATGCCCGCGCCGAGATAAGCTCCTTGTGCCGTCACATCGCCGCCATAGATGGTAATCTCCTTCATGCCAGAGCCGTCACCATAGCCACCGCCGATACCAGCAGCGTATTTGCTGCCATCGTTGCATTTTGCCTCTATCTCACCGCCGTGGATGTAGAGTTTGCCGGCTTCGTAGTTCTTGTTGCCGCCGATGGCAGCCTTGTCGTGATGCGTCTCAATGGCAACGAGCTTGCCCATCGTCCCCACCGTCTCGCTCTGGGCGTAGATGGAGAGCGTGGCATCGGTGTTGATACGGATGCCCTGCTCTGCCGTCAGCGTACAGCCGTCTTTCAATATCAGGTGCACGTCGCCGCTGATGACGATGCGCTCACCGTAGGAGAACGTTGAGTTCAGCACATACCAGCCAGTGCCGAGGTTGTCCTCAGAGCTGTTTTCCAGCAGCGTGCTCGTGAGCACGGTAAAGTCCGTGGCTGTGCCAGTCGCTTTTTGTAAACTAATGTTAGACTGAAAGTCTATCACCTGATAATAGATGTAGTTCACGTCCTCTGCCCATGCCCCCTGTGCGAGTGTGCAGAGCAGGGCGATTGTCATCAGTATCTTCTTCATTGACTTGTACTTAGTTTGTTTTTTCTATATCCTCTTTATAAAAAGAAACCCATTATAATTTGGTTGCAAAATTACGAAGAATAATCCAAGCCGCCAAACAATCTGACTTTTTTTACCAATTCATAAGGACATAAAAAAAGAAGCATTTTTCTTTGCCATGTCATTGACGATTTTTGCTTGTCTTGATTTGCAGCACTAAGGTAAGTGAAATTTCTGACATGACCAAATCCTGAGCAACTTTTTGTTGCTCAGGTACTTATAAAGAATGTCAAACTAAAGTGCTGCGGAATTTAGGTTTTTTATATAGTTCCATAAATGAGAATTTACTTTTCACTCTCAATTTGTTTGTTGATATTTGTGCTTTTCTGCCAATTTTATGAGGGAATATTTGTGCTTTTCTGCCAATTTTATGAGGGAATAATTAGACCTTCTTGCCAATTTTATGAGGGAACAGCTATTCTTTAAGAGCAAATCCAATACTTCCTAACTGCTTCTTGATCTCATCCTCCAAGCGGTGGCTCTCCTTGAAGAGGTCGCTGAGTTCTGAGGTGAGACGCAGCATCTTTTCTGCAAAGGGCTCACCATCATCCATCATCCATCATCAGTCCCACCCTCTTTCATCGTTATTCTCTGACCAGCGGCTCATGCCGTTATCATGAGAATCGTCCTCAGAAGCAGGATCCCATCCTCGCATGTTGTCATCACGCTCATCGTCATTGTCGTCCCACGACATCAAATACTTCTGTTTCATAGTCTTATAGTTTTATTGGTTCATTTTTACTGCAAACTATTTATCTCATTCAGCATATTCTGATAGTCTGTGACTTCATGATAGCGCACCTTACTCGTTGAAAGTTCGTTGAAGAGTTTCTTGGCACATTCTATCTTTGCTTTCTCAGCCCCCTTCAAATCCATTGACTGAAGACTGCCTTTTGTTTCTGCCACAAAGAAGATATGCTTCACTCCCATATTGTCGTGGAAAGCGATAGCCCAGTCTGGTGCATAATGTCCGACAGGCGTAGGAATCTTAAATGTGCGAGGCAGACGAGCATAGACACACACTTCATTGGCAGAGTCTAAGTCTTCTGCAAACTTCCGTTCTCCCTTACTATCTGTGAATACATAGTCAAGAATATGCTTCTTAGCCTCGTATGCATTATCTACGCTTTGACGGCTCTTCTCATTCGTAAAGATGCTCGTATCGTATTGTTGTTCTGTTTGGTTATACGAAATATGCTCTACTATCATTGTCGCCTTTTCATCCTTAATCAGTCGAATGACATTACGAATAAACTCCTCAGGGTTGTTCTTGAACAAATATAGCTTTGCTTGATTGATGCCCTTTAAAATACGAACCACAGTCTTACGAGTCAACGTAGCTCCACGTGCAATATCCCCAACCAAGTCGTATGCCACATCGCTAGTTGACACCTCACGCAGTTCCTTTGTTCGTGTTTGCTGCTTACCTGTAAAGTCTACATCCTCCTCACCTTGTTCTCCAGTTGTAACGATATATTTCAGTTTCGTTACTATCAGGTTCTTATCTATCGAGGCGATTGCCTTTTTAATCAGTTCATCGCTGTCATAGTGAACGGTATAGACATAGCGATGATTGATTTGCTCCCATAGCCGTTTGAATTCTTCTTTTGCGGCATTCTCATTCAGATGGTCATTCACAACCTCTGCCTTCTTGTTGGCATCCTCTATCATATCGTCAAAGGCAGACGGGTCAAAGATGCTCTGCACGAGTTTGTGAATCTGTTCACCCATAGGCTCCAATTTCTTACTCAGTGGTGCCAACGTACCATTGCGTAAATCCTCATGATAAGACTGCTGGATATTGCCGTTGTCATCCACATAGTCATTCTCATAGAGATAGTTGATGATTGCAGAAGCTTCCATCTGTGAGATTTTATGCTCCTCTTCGCCTATCTTGAACTTACGTCCTTCAAAATATGCAACTGTAGCCACAGACGGACGTTCACGCAAAGCATCACGTGTCTCTTTCTGCAACGCATCTGCAAAGGTGCTATAGCTCTCGTTGGCTATCACTGTCAGACGATTGATGTCATGAACTGCATCGCCCAACAGTTCCTTATCCATTCTCACGCCTTGCTGGTCCACACAGATACGCAATCCTCGTCCCACCTCTTGGCGCTTGGCAGTATTGCTATTTGCATGACGAAGGGTACATATCTGGAATACGTTAGGATTATCCCAACCTTCGCGTAATGCAGAGTGCGAGAAGATAAATCTTGTAGGCTCCTCGAAGCTCAACAGTCGCTCCTTATCTTTCAGAATCAGGTCATACGCAGGTCTATTCTCCTCACTATCCTTCTCCTTACTATTCTGTGCCTTACCTTTCTTATCGATAGAGAAATAGCCATTATGCACATCGCTGGCAGAGAATCGTTTCAGATAGCGCTGGTAGTTATCCTCAAAGAGCGACAGATGCTCATTCAGATAGAGCATATACTCTTCCTCGAATATCTTCCACAGGTCACCCTTTACTACTTCTCCTTGCTCGTCATAGCCTTTGTAGTTAGCCACCTCGTCGATGAAGAAGAGCGACAGCGTTTTGATGCCCTGTTTGAAAAGCATCGCTTCTTTCTCAAAGTGCGACTTAATGGTCTCTCTCACCTGTATGCGCTGAAGTTGTTTCTCTGATACATCACCCATCACCTCACCCTTATGCAGCGAGTCACCATTCATGAAGTAAATCATGTTGGTAAGTGGGTTGATGTCTGTAATTACAAAGTCTTTATAGGCCTGCAAATGACTCGCATCGAAAAGCGAATCGTTCTGGCCGAATTTACAGATCTGTCTGCGAGTACTGCTTGCTCCTTTTACCTCAATCTCCAGTTTTACCTCAGGAGCCTTGTTCTTTGAGAGTACGATGCTGTCAAAGTAGATATAGCTCTGATTACCCAACAGGTTCTGAAGTGTGATACCCTTCACTTGTATCTTCTTCACCAATCGCTGGCGGTAAGCATCAAGGGCATCAAGGGCATATACGCAATTGTGCGAAGTTTTATGAGTGGCCGAGTAGTTCAGCACAAACAGCGGTTTGAAGTTCTTCAAGGCCTTTTGTGTAGCCACACCTTCCATCTTCTGAGGTTCATCCATAATGATAATAGGTCTGTTGGCTGCTATCACATCAATAGGACGGCGACTTTGGAAATCGTCACGACGGGTATAGATGATACGTGCTGCTGCGTCACCCTTACGACCTTCTACATTCTTCGCCTCATTAAACGACGAGTTGAAAGCCTGCGTATTGATAATCATCACACGGATGTCGGCACTACTCGAGAAATCATCAATAGCATTCAGGTTGCTACTATTATATACAAAAGGTATAGCCTGTTTGCCATAATGCTCCTGGAAGTGTTCTGCCAACATCGCAAAGCTCTTGGCAACACCCTCACGAATGGCGATGCTAGGCACCACCACGATAAACTTACTCCATCCATATCGTTTGTTCAGTTCAAACATGGTTTTGATATAGACGTATGTCTTACCAGTACCCGTCTCCATTTCGATATCGAGTGAGCATGCACCTAACCCGACTGGCTGACTTAGCTTCGTTGACTTAGGAATATTGTAGATAGCCTGTTGCTGTTGGATATTGGACAGCAACTGAGGACTTTGCAGTTCTACGTCAGCATTCTTATAGCCCACATATTCCTCATCAAAGACTATACGTCCTTTCGTTTTACCCAAGTCACGACGATACTGGGCACTTGTCTTCGAGGGCTGACCTGCAAACACGTTTACAGTTGCCTCAACAGCATCCGTCTGATATTGTTGTATCTTAAACTTAAACTTCATACACCTAATTGTCAATTGTCAATTATCAACTGTCAATTTTATAAAATTCTGCGTACTGTATCCTTGCTATACTCACTCCAAATCTGTTCGAAATTGTCAGCCACATTGTCTGTGGCCATACTTGCGTCGCGCATTACGAAGTAGAAAGGCTGTGCTTTGGCAATCTCCTTGATGGTCGTTTCGTTCACATCCTTGTCGAAGCAAGCCATCAGATAGCCATCACTCACGCTCCATACCGTCTTGCCTGCAATGCTCTTCTTCTCTATCTTTGCCGATAGTTCTATTCCCAGTTCTATCATCGTTTGGAACAACAAATCTTCATCAGTACGGTCGACCTTAATGTTGTCTTCAAATAGGTCTCGCTCTGTAAATGCTTCAGGAGTATAGAACACATCGTTCATGTTTGACGAATCCAACTTCAGCACGCGGAAACCTGTATCAAGATTCTTTGTCGTCAAAGGGTTGTCCTCTTTTATTTTCTTGCCTGCACGACGAATACGCTCTTTGCCAATATCACAGATTGTTCTATAACCTTCTCTATATGCTTCGCTTCCCTCTTCTGTTTTCTCTGGTAGTTGCACCATAATAAACTTGCGGTTTCCATTATCTTCCTCGTTAAGTCGCATTACAGCATGAGCAGTGGTAGCAGAGCCTGAGAAAAAATCGAGTATGAGAGAGTCTTTAGAACTTCCTGCATCCACCAATTGTCGAATGATATCAACAGGTTTGGGATATGAAAAGCCTGTTATGCCAAGTTTTTCAATGTCTTTTTTTCCTTCTTCTGATAGAACCTTAATAATCGATTCGTCATCGGCTAATTTCAAGATTGAATACATTTTAGAGGTCGCCTCACCTATTTTCTCGTACCGGCATATTGTATGCATACCATGTTCATTTAAGCGAAGAAATAATTTCCCATTTTTTATATCATCGTCAATTTGTTTTTTCTTGGCCTCTCCCTTATATTGAACAAGTTCTTCGTAGTAACATCTGCGATCCCCCATACTCTTGTCATATTTACCAAAAACCTTGCGGACAACATCATCATTAATGATATAATCCTCGCCGTTGATTTTTTCTACTTTTTTTTGGATTACTTTTCTTCGAGCCAGCTCCAGTTCTTTAGAATTTGAGCAGTACACAAGTATATAGTCATGACCTTTAACTATATGTTTTGCCTGACCGCCTCCTTTAGCTCTTTGGTGGATTAACTGTCCTATGAAATTCTCTATTCCGAAAACCTCATTACATATCTTCAGGAGATTACAATCTTCATTATCATCTATCGAAATAAATATCACGCCATCCTCAGATAGTAAATCTTTTGCAACCTTTAATCGAGGATAAATCATGTTGAGCCAATCCGTATGGAAACGGCCATTGCTCTCCGTGTTCGTAACAAGACGATTACCTAATTCATCAAACTGTCCACTATTGTGCTTATAGTATTCTGAATCTTGGTCAAACTCATCGTTATACACAAAATCATTGCCAGTATTATATGGCGGGTCAATATATATCATCTTCACCTTACCCAAGTAGTTCTGACGCAAGAGTTTCAATACTTCAAGGTTATCGCCCTCAATATAGAGGTTCTGGGTATTGTCGAAGTCCACGCTCTCTTCACGACAAGGGCGCAGCGTATCAGTAGTTGGCGCATTAGCCAGTCGGATGGCATTGCGCTTATCGGGCCATGTAAATTGATAGCGTTCTTCAGGGCCTTCCACAATATCCTTTGACAACTCCTGACGCAGCTGGTCAAAGTCAATTGCCCTTTGAGGACGACCATTCTCATCCAATATCTCTGTCAAACAATTGGGAAACAATTCCCCTATTCGCTTGATATTCTCATCTACCACATTCGTGGTTTGCATTTTCAGTTTTTCCATATATTATTTTGTATTTTCAGTTTTTATTTCTATTTTTGCAGCGTAATCAAAGATATTTGGCTTATGACATCATTTGCATTGAACAATTTGTGGACATATCTACAGGGGCTCTCGCTCTCGCAGGACGATCGTGAGTGGCTGGCCAACAAACTGATTATGCCCAAAGAAAAGACAGCAACACTTTCTGCAGAAGAACGTAAGGCTGAATTTCTTAAATTGGCAGGTATTTGGTCGGAAACAGAAGAAGGAGAAGAGTACTATCAGATGATGAAGCATCGTAATGATGGGCGTCCTCTTAACCGTGAAATCAACCTTGATGATTAAGAACTTATGAAAGGGTTTATTCTTGACTCCGATACATGGATTGAATTTTTCCGACATCGTGGTGGTGTAGATAAACATATTGCAGAAACACCTGCTGAACAGATTTTTGCATCTGAAGTAAGCCTTGCCGAACTTACTTATGGTGCTCTTCATAGTTCCGCTGTAGAAAAGCATCTGCAAGAGCCTAAAGAGATAGAATCGACATTTACGGTATTGCCACTTGGAGATTGGATACGTGATTACGCTGAAATCCGTCAGAGCCTCACCAAAAAGGGTTTGAGAATAGGCGATTTTGACATTCTCATTGCTGTCACTGCCCGCCAATATGGCTTGACCGTTGTCACGCACAACACCAAACACTTTAGCCAAATACCTGGTATTCAATGTGTGGATTGGGTTGAATAGCAATAGTATATAGTTGTTCATTCTGCTAATTCCTTTTTAAGTTTCATAATTTCCTGATGCAACTCGTATTTCTTGCGTGTTTGCTTTTCTGTACGGGCTCGCTTTTCTAATACCTCAATCTGACGAAGCAACTTTTCTCGCTGTTCGCGATTGATAATCTGTTCCTCGATAGATTCTTCTGCTTGTGTATCCAACCCACCAATAACAGCAACGATATTCTCCCACACTTCATCGAGCGTTAACCCTGTCAAAGGTATCTCTGCATCGGAAACATGTTTCCATTCTGATTGCTGTAGTCGCGTGTGGAAAATACAGAACTGAACGTCCTCGTCATATTCCAAAGCAAAGACAATCTTCTGAGGGATTAGTTTCTGGAGTAGAAGAATGTTCTTCGTATCATAATTCCTCAGCTTGAGTTGCACCTGCAATACATAGAACTCCTTTACTTCTTGCCCAGGATGTAGGGCTGGAATCTTCGCTGGAGAGAGGTAGGCAACAATAGCCATACGACTGACATCAGCGTCGAAACGGTCACGCTCAGCAGCTTTGAGATTGAATTTCTCAAAGACAGCCTTTTTGTATAGTGGCCTATTGACGAGAGTGGATGCAGGCAATCCGTACATTTATTCTAATTGATAATTGACAATGGATAATTGATAATTATTTTATTACTAAGAAACAAATGAGTTCGAAATCATCAAGACCTACATAGCGCTCTTCGAAAAGTTCTCCAGCATAACCCTCCAAGAAGCTGTCTATGCTTGATTGCTCCTTGACGGATATGATAGAGTTGATGGCTTTGCTGAGCAAGTCAGAGTATTTACCCATACGCAAACCATCGCGCGTTTCTTTGTTGAACTGAGCGCAAAGCTTGACATCAGGCTTGGTCATAGGCTTGCAGAGCAAGCGCATCTTATCCAACAGGTCTTTGGGATGCAAATGATCAACCACCACTTCACCTTCATCAGAGATATAAACCATATAGAAGGGATGCAACTGATTCTTGTGGTCAATATTCACGCCTGCCGTACGGTTCTTCAGTACGAAGACTGTTCCTGCTGGTGCTTGTGCTGAGGCTGGCACAACAGCATGAAGTCCGAAAGGAGTGTGCTCTACATCATGATTACTGTTGATATATTCCAACAAATCTAGACGGAACTCATTCAGACCTAAGTCCATGATGCTGACACCACTATTCATTTCCTCCAAATCAACAACTTCATCCTGTAGGCGTTTAAGTTGTTGGCGACGATATTCCAAATCGTCTTTCTCTTCTGGCGAAATCAGGTTATCATCACCAGTAGCTGTCATCACAGTAACTTTCATACGAGCCTCGACTCTACCCTTCAAATTGATATACTCGTCGAGTGTCATATCTGGCCAGTAGTTGACAAGTTGGATTTGGGCATTAAGAGAGCCTATTCTGTCTATTCGTCCAAAGCGCTGGATGATGCGAACGGGGTTCCAGTGGATGTCGTAATTGATGAGATAGTCGCAGTCCTGCAAGTTTTGACCTTCACTGATACAGTCTGTGGCTATGAGTACATCAATATTCTCATGCAGATGGGGATAGATGGCGTCGCGTTCTTTGGATATAGGCGAGAAGAGTGTAAGCACTTTGTTGAAGTCAAGCCTTTCTTTCAGTTTCATAGTGCTACGAGCTTCTACATCACCAGTAACCAATGCGACATTCAGTCCGTACTTGCTCTTAATTTTATCTGCCAAACAATCGTAAAGATAAAGGGCGGTATCGGAGAAGGCTGTAAAGATGAGAACCTTCTTATTATTTCCGTTAATAGGATGAGTAATCTTATGCTGCAAATCTGCAACAAGTTGCTGCAATTTTGAGTCATGCTCAGGTGTGATGCTTTCCAACATGGTAAGCAAGAGGCGAATGATTTCCAAGTCACCTTTGATTTCCTGTTGCCAAGATATGTAGTCCATATCTTCCAGGAGAATACGATTTTTCTTCTTACCAATGGTGAAGTCCTGCTCGTCTTCATCTACATCGGCACTTTCGTAGTCATCTACTGATATACGACGTTCGCCATTCTGGAATCGTGCAATAGCATCGAGCGTTTCCTGCATATAGTCACGAATACGTCCCAATGTCAGACGGAAAGAATTGACAGAAGACTCCAAGCGCTTCAGCAATTGGATGTTCATCAATCGCTGAATACCTTGCTCTCGTTCTTCAATGCTCAGACGATGGCCTGTGGTACTCTCTTCCTCTTTATACTTATAGAGTTGACTGGGCAGGATAAATGCAGAAGGTGCATAGATGGCCAAACGGAGCATTTGCAACTGCTCGAATATCTCATTGTAATTGATGGCTGTATCAAGGTCTGTCAGATGTGGCTGACGTGAGATAGGTTTCAATCGCTCAGGGAAAGTGCCAATATCCGATGTGTCGTAGTATTGCTGAATATGTTTGCGACTACGGGCAATAGTGACTGCATCGAGCAGTTTGAAGAAATCGAAATCGAGCATCCGAAGCAATCGCTCTGTAGTACGTTCTTCGGGAGTAAAGTTGGCCCACAGGTTATAGGCTGCTTGTGCCTGACGGAAAATGTCATCGATGCCTTTGTTGGTAGGCAATAGCTCATCGAAAGCCTTAGCCTTACCCTCGTATGCCAACTGCAACTGGTTCTTTAAGTCACCAAAACGATTGTTGACAGGTGTAGCAGAAAGCATCAGAACTTTTGTCTTAACACCTGCTTTGATAACTTTATTCATCAGTCGAAGATAACGATTCTCCTTGGGATTCTCACCATTCTCATCTGTTGAAACCTTGCCACCATTACGGAAGTTGTGACTCTCGTCAATCACCACCAAATCATAGTTACCCCAGTTAACTCGGTCTAAGTCCAGGTCATTACTATATCCGTGTTCTCTACTGAGGTCTGTGTGATAAAGGATGTCATAGTTCAAACGGTCTTTTGCCAATGGGTTATTGACATAGTTCTGTCGATAAGTATTCCAGTTCTCATAGAGTTTCTTAGGACAGAGCACCAAGACTGTTCTATTACGACTTTCGAAATATTTGATAACAGCAAGGGCAGAGAATGTCTTACCCAAACCTACGCTATCAGCAAGTATGCAACCATTATATTTTTCCAATTTGTTGATGACAGCCAAGGCTGCATCACGTTGGAAATTATAAAGTTTGTTCCAGATGGCAGAGTTCTTGAAGCCAGTAGCTTCGTTAGGTAGTTCATCCTCGCTGATATCCTCTAAGAACTCATTAAATATATTGTAGAGTGCTACGAAATAAAGGAAATCTGGAGCATTCTCTTTATAGGCATTGCTGATGCTGTCAATGACTTCATCTGTCACAATCTGTAGGCGACTGTTGTCATTCCAGAGTTGGTTGAAGAGATCGATAAAACCTTTCGATGTTGGAGCCTCAAACTTGTTAATCATCGTATAGGCATTATTGCCTTTTTCACAACCAAGCTCTACGGTAGTAAAGCCTTCTATTGGATAATAACTGACATCATCAAGATTAATGATGCCATTCATTTTCTCATTAGTCTTGTTAGACTTGAAGCAAGCTTTCTCACGAATCCATTCTGCACATTCACGAGCGATGGCTTTTTGAGTCAGTTCGTTGCGAAGTTTTACCTCAAACTCAGAACCATACAATGTACGTTCACGATCCAAGCGAGGGATATAGAATTCACGTTGCTGCTTGGGAGTCTTCTCTGTGGTAAAGGTGGGTGAGGTGAAGATAAACCGCAGTTCCTTGATGTCCTTCAGCGCCTCTTTCAGTTCTTGAAAGGCATAAATGGAGAAACAGGAGGCCGCTATAGACAGCCGGCTTCCATTCTTTATCTGCGCTGTAAGGTCGTCGCGCAATGTCTTGTTGATATTGTTAATCAGTTCCACCTGTTACCACACGATTGTTTTAGGAGCAATCAGACTATATCTTCAGGCTTGCTTACAGGTATATTCACTAAGAGACCTCAGGACACAAAAGAAGCGCGAAGCATGGCTCTTCTCTGAATAAATAGCTGATGCTATTGTTTACCCTCAAAAGTAATACCAGCGACCTCCTCTGAGGCCATTTTGCCAGTACTTGATTGCAAAGATAGTAAAAATCTTTCAATTATCGATTTCTTATGGCATTTTTTTCAAAAAAGTTGCTTTCCATACTCGTACCACCAGCGTGCAGCGGCATTGCGAGTGGCGTGGATTTGGGTTACATATCATATACCTTGACACATGTTCTTTTCAAAAAACCTCCACGAATCTCACGACGGGTGGAGGGGAAGTTTAATTAAAAAACCTTTGTATTATTAACAAAAATGGAATGTCAGTGGTTACTGTTTTGCTTCTGATAAGAATGATTAAGGAACCGCCCCAGCGATTCTCGTTGCTCCACAAGGCTTGTGGAAATGCTATTTTGTTTTTGATTAGAAGAACATGGTGGGAAGAGAATTCTTTCTCTTCTGTGCCAGTTCACTCTTCATGCGGCTGATGGCTGTCCTCAAGAAGAATGCAATCAGGAACTCATCAGAGCCCTCTGTCCGAATCTGTTTGAGAGCCGAGATATATTCAGAGCGGTCTTCCAACTTGATGATTAATAATGGATGTCCAGCACGTAAAAGGATAAAGTTCGAGAGCAGCCGTCCTGTCCTGCCGTTACCATCACGGAAAGGATGCAGGTATTCATAATAGCCGTGCCATTTCGCTGCAACAATCAAAGGATGCTGACCTTCGTTGATAGCCCTTTGCGTGGACTCCATTAGATTCGGAACACGAGCAATCAGCTCCTCGTGATTACCAAAAACAGTATCACCTGCAGCCATATCCTCTGTGGTATATTCGCCAGCAACCGCATCAGGTGCACGATAGGCAAGCGTATGCTCTGTTACCAATCGGTTGATCTCTTTCAGCAAAACCTCATCAAACGGACTGTCCAGATGACTCACCATATAATCGAATGCACGGAAGTGGTCAGCCATCTCTGTACACTCCAACAGCGAACGTCCCACAGGTATCATTGCCATTCCCTGTTCACGAAGAATCCTTGTATCATCCACAGTAAATGAATTACCCTCAATGGCACAGGAATGTGCAGAAAACAGAATTTCGTTATATTCCATCCACTGCTCATGTCCCATCCTGTCGGCTATCTTCTCCTGATATTCCTGTCGGATGTTCTCGTATTCGCCGATTTCTTGCTCAAACATCGGTACAAAGGTACGAATAAGCGAGAACAAAACCAAATAAAACTTGATTTATTTGTTTTGTCGAGCGAAAGTACTTTCGAGACGTAGTCTCAAAGCTACAAATAAGTGAGCAAAGAACCAAAGGAAAAACCGTTTTTCTTTGTTTGTGCACCAGACTTTTTGATTGTGACTTTGTGACTTGTGACTTTGAGCCGTTTTCCCAATTTTTTTTGGTACAGAAGGGGTAAAAGGGATTCCGGAGAAAAACGGAGAAAGGAGAAGATAATAAATGTTAATATATTTAACTATTATATATTATTATAATAATATATAATAGTTGTTTTGGTGTTTGGAAAATTAAAAACACCAAAAAGTCTCAAAGTCACAAGTCACAAAGTCACATTTTAACCCTAAAAAGAGTTGAATGATTTTCTTGCAAAATTAACACGAAAAATAGGGTTCAAAAAAGTCGGATTATTGGCATTTAATTTGCAAGAGTTATGAAATATTCTTACCTTTGCATTGTCAATAGGAACGATGGAATTTGAGCGCAGGGCACCCAAAATTTGCTTTCAGGCCTGGCAAAATTTTCTGCCTGCCCAGAGCGTAAAAATCCGACGACCCTACCCCAACCCTCCCAAGGGAGGGAGATAAGGGAATGACAAAGAAAATTATTTACAAACCAATTAAAAACTAAACTAAGAGGAGATTAAAACTATGACAATGAAAGTTAAAGCAATTGAGAAGAAGCTGAAGTTCACGAAGGATGAGAATGATCCTGGCGTTTATC
>JAEEXI010000006.1 GCA_016291495.1 Prevotella sp. | reverse complement strand
AGGTGAAGACCGGACTCATCAAGAGTCGCCGCATCATCTTCACGCCCAGCGTGGAACTGAAGGACGAGCTGGCAGCCACTTCCATCATCATCACCTGCTACGACCGCAATGGCGAAGAGGTACGCCGCGTGACCAGCGCCGACGACGGTACGGTGGAGGACAACGAGACCAGTAACCCCTCTCCTAACTCCCCCAATGGGGAGGGTACTAACACCAACACCGGTGGTGACAACAATGGTGGCACCAACCAAGGTGGTGACAACGGAGGTAGTAACACCGGAGGAGGCTCTGATCCAAACTAAGTGAGAGGTAAGAGGTAAGAGGTAAGAGGTGAGAGGTAAGAGGTGAGAGGTAAGAGGTGAGCAACTAGATTTTATTGATGTCAACGTATCCGTGCATCACTGCATAGATGGTGAGTGCGGATACGCTTTTTATACCCAGTTTCTCCATGATGTTCTTACGGTGGGTAATGACGGTGGAGAGTCCGATATGCAACTGGTCGGCTATCTCCTTATTAATATAGCCCTGTACGATGAGGGACATGACTTGTATCTCCCGGTCGGAAAGAATCTTCTGTTGCAGTACTTGGGGCATAGGGGGCAGGTGTTCTCCCTTGCCATGTGCGTGTTGGGCCAGCATCAGGATTTGACGTATCAGTAGTGGTTCTGGCTGGTTGATGCAGAGGCTGTGGAACTCAGACAGTTGTGCGGTGTCCTCCAACTGGAGGGAGAGCACGATGGTCTTACGTCGCCGCTCCTGGAAGAACGGGCGCTCCTGCAGCACGATGTTCATGGCGACGAAATAGTGCATGTAGCCATCGGGCTCATTGGCCATTAGTTCGGCAAACGAGCCAAAGGTATCTGCCGTCATGATGGGGATGACGTTCTGCAGGATTTGCTTGAGTCCGAGGGCTGCTAATGTGTTGGCATCGACAATGGCAATCTTCGGCCTTCCTTTCGTGACGTGCTCCATTGTCTTATTGCTGGTCCATGAAAGCCAGTTTCTTGGCTTGCTCATACACCATTTGAGCCATGTCGCTGTTATGCTCCGATTTTCCGTTGATCAGGTCGAACATCCATTCCAGTCCTTTCCTGCCGCCACCGCCTTTGAGGACATGGACGATACAGAGGTTCTGGAGTCCGATGTTGGACGAGAGGATATCGATGTCGGTAGAGCCTAACTGGGAGAGGGCGAGCTGATAGGCATCGTCGTAGTTCTCGCTAATCATCTGCTTGAGGTCGCTCAGCGTGTTCAGACCTATTTTGCGCAGGAATTTAAGGAAGGGCAGGGAAGACGTGGGCTGCAACTCTGCCTGTGTGATGGAGGCAATCTGCTTGTTGAGCTTGTCGAAGAATCCCATTTCCGTAAAGGAACGGAAGGTGTCGCCATCGAGGGGTACATCTTCCAGTTTCCCGTCTTTCATGAGCGCCTGCATACGACGGCGATAGTCGCTGATCTCATTACGGATGCGGCTGAACTCATTGTCGGCGAGTTCGAGCATACCTGCCAGGCGGCTCAAGGCACGGTGGTATTCCATCGGTGTCTCTATCTCCGTCTTGTAGCCGATGTCGTGCTGGACGGCAGACCATACGTGCTGCAGGGCGGTGCGCATCTGGAGTTCGAATCTGATTTCGTTCAACTCTGGATGCTCAGGGTCGAAATACTTGTCTTTGGGAATACGACAGATGTAATGCAGGGAGTTATAGCCGAAACTGTCGAACTGGTGCATCTTGCGCTTATCGATGGAGTTTTCCCAGTCGATATCGAGCAGGTTCTCTGCCAACGAGGCGATGCGGTCGACATCCTCATTATAGTAGGCAATGATGCGGATGCCGAAAATATCGGTGATATCCCGGAGGGAATGGTATTTGGAACCTTTGCGCTCCAACTTGCCAGCCAGTGACTCCTCGGTTTTGATACGGGTCTCCATCGAGGCGACCTCGATTTCAGCCTCCTTGATCTTCTTAGGCATGACATCTGACACCACTTGCCGAAGAAGACTATACAGGGGCAATTGCTCCCGATAGTCTTCTATCAGCATGGTGCAGTGCATGTCCAGTCCGTAGTCTGTCATGCTTATCTAATCTCAAAGAGATTGAAGAATCCGGTCATCATGAAGACCTTCTTGATCTCATCGTTGATGTTCTCGATGATGACCTTGCCACCCTTAGCGGCAGTCTCCTTGCGAAGACTCAGGAAGAGACGGAGACCCGAACTGCTGATGTATTCCAATTTTGAGCAATCCAGCGTAATCTCTTTATCTGCGTTGTCCATCAAAGCCTGCATGTCTTTGCCTGCCTGGACAGCTGCGGGAGTGTCAAGACGACCGTTCATCAATGCGGTAAAACCGCCGTTCTGTTCTTTAATATCAATTGTCATAGTCTAAAAATTACTTATTTAACAAGAGCCTTGCGGGCTGCGTTGATTTTGTCCTTTGCCTCAGCAAGCTGAGCCTTCATTTCTGCAACACTGGTAGCGTTGAGCACCTCTAACGGAGCAACAGCCTCAGCAACGGGCTTGATGTCTGCATCGTAGTCGGTAAGACGGTTGATGGCGTCGAGGATGACGATGATACGGAAGGTAACGTCAGAAACAGCCTCATCGGTGAATGTGCTGAGGAACTTGTCGGTGTTCTGGTTCATCACATACAGCTCCTCAACGAGAGCGGCTGCTGCCAGCTGCCAGAAGAAGTTGATGCGTCCGTTCTCCTCCATGGAATCGTACAGGGTTGTAGATGTCTCGAAGAGGGTGTTGGCATCGTTGATGGCCTTGAAAGAAGGATCGTTGATGTCGGCAACGAGCTTGGTGATAGCCTTGTCGTAGTCCTCGGTAGGCATCTCATAGAGGGAAGCAATCTTGCGGTCAACATTGAGTGCGCTCAGGATGCGGTATTTCTCTGCGAGTGTGGCAGCCTCTTCAGCAGCGCCTGCGGGCAGCAGATAGTCAGGCTTTACCTGCTTTTCTTCCTTGGTGAGCGTGATGCCACCGTTACCCTCCTGTACGAAAGGCAGCTGCTTGAGCTTACCGAGGTCAGCGGCGATGCTGTCGATGTGCATCTTGATGCTTGCCTCGATCTGCTGCTGTTCAAAACTCTTCAGGGAGTCTGCGTCCTCTGTGTTCTGGGCGTTTTTCTGTCCTCCACATGCTGCGAATACGACGGCAGCGAATGCGATTGCTAATACTGAAATTTTCTTCATTGTTTTTAAAATTTTAAGTTATTAAATGTTTTGTTATTTGTTAATTCATTGTTGGTCTTTTCGGATATATCTTCCCGGACAGTCTGTCAACAGGAGGATGGATACTATCATACTCATCAGGAGAAGTACTGCCATATTGAACCATAAGGTCTTGACAGGGGTATCGCCCAGTATCTTCACACTGCTATAGAAAGGAGCGCGTCCCATCTTGTTGCGAGGTGTGAGGTAAACAGGGCCAGTGCGTGGCACGATGGTATTGTCGATCACATCGAGCAAGCGACGGTGTCCGCCACTGACGACGAAGTCTTCCAACTTGAGGTTGAAATGGTTGCGTTTCAGATCGAGCAAAGCCTCTTTGCCATGATTCCTAATATAGTTAGTGGTGAGGTCGTTCACTTTTAGGGTAGCCTTATTGCTACGCTTGGAGAGAATCTTCTCTGCTTCTTTCATGTAGTTGTAGAGTGAGTTGTAGGAAGAGTCGCCCTGATAGGCTTTCATTCCACAGAACTCGGTGACAATCGGCAGGTTGGTGCGTATCACCTCCATGTGTTCGGGTTTCACCTCCTTGCCGCGTGTCTGTTCGTCTTTCAGCGTCTCCAACTGCGACTGTATCTCATAGAGGTAGCCGACGTTATAGAACTGCGTCTCGTATTTCTCCCTGTCTATGTCGAAGAACATCCGCTCGTATTCGTTGTCTGTAAACGAGGTAACAGCGAGTGCCTCAAACGACCAGCGTGAGGGGATGAAGTCGCCGACGATAGGCACGTTGCCTGTCTTGCTCTTAGGTGTCAGGTCGGCAAAGCTCACCACCAAGCCGCAGAGCAGTATCTGCGGAATGAGCAGCAAGGGGATGCTGATATAGATGGCGACGACGGAGTTCATGCATTGTGAGAGTAGCAATCCTGTCAAGCCAGCCAGGAATGCTGTGATGAACAGGATGATCCACCATGCCCAGAAGAGTCCGTGCAGTCCCATAATGGCATTGCCGATGATGATAAACAGGAAGGTCTGTATCAGGGCGATGCCTGCCATATAGAGAATCTTCGACCATATATAACTGCCATACGACAGGTTAAGGAAGCGCTCTCGTTTCAGCAGGGCGCGGTCCTTGATGATTTCCTCTGCACTGCCACTCATACCGATGAAGGTGGCGACGATGACAGCCATGAAGAAATAGCTCACCAGGTTCTTGTTGTTCATCACGGAATAGCCCTCTGGTGGTGCATAGCGTGTGAGGAAGGCGCAGATGACAGCCAGGACGGGAGCTTCCAACAATGTGATACACAGGTATTGGAGGTTGGTAATCTTCGTCTTGATATTACGACGCAGGAAGATGGCAAACTGCTTGAGTTTTCCTGGCTTCCGCTGGTCTGACGGCGGAACGTCAGTCACCGCAGGTTCTTCCATCTCATCCCTGTTCTTCAGATACATCTCATGCCACTCCTGCGGAGTCGTCTTTCGCTCGTCGGAAGGTTCACCCGTATTGCTGAGAGCTTTCTCGTCGATGATATTGAGTACAATCTCCGGATTGACATTACCACAGGTCGGACAGGCACTCGTCTCAGCATCGGCATAGTTCGCGGCCTCCTTGAAATAGGTGATGGCGTCGATGGGATTGCCGTCGAAGACGGGGTAGCCTCCTCTGTCGAGTAGCCACAGGCGGTCGAAGAGCTTATAGACATCACTCGACGGCTGGTGGATATTGACGATGATGAGTTTGCCCTTGAAGGTTAATTCCTTCAATAGGTTGATGACTTTCTCCGTATCTGCCGATGACAGTCCTGATGTCGGCTCGTCCAAGAAGAGAACAGCTGGTTCACGGATCAGCTCCAAGGCAATATTCAAACGCTTGCGCTGTCCGCCGGAGATATACTTGTTGATGGCAGAACCTGCCTTCAAGTCCTTCACAGCATCCAGTCCCAAGTCCTTGAGCGTCTTCATCACACGCTTGTCGATGTCTTCGGCAGACATACCCTCAAAGCAGAGCTTCGCCGTGTACCACAGGTTCTGATAGACGGTGAGTTCCTCGATGAGCAGGTCGTCCTGAGGAACGAAGCCTATCAAGTTTTTGGCGGCAGGCTCCGAGATGTCGTGTCCGTTGATGGTGATGCTTCCTTCCTGTGGCTTCAGACTACCGTTCAGCAGTGAAAGTAATGTCGTCTTACCTGTACCGGAACCTCCCATGATAGCGAGCAGTTCACCATTATGCAGGTTGAAACTGAGGTCGTGCATACCGTTGTCGCTGTTGGGGAAACGGAAGTTGATGTTACGTCCACAGAACGCTACGTCTTCCGTCTTATCGACCTCATGGCTATAGGCACTGGCAATGGTCGAGTAATAGAGGGTTTTACCGCTGCTGCTCTTCAGCACACTGCTCTGCAACCATACCTGATAAGCACCAGAGAGCACGGGGACATCGTTTAACAGGACGGTATCGTTGCCCATATAGGTGAAAATGAGCATCCCTGTGACACTGTCCATGAGCGTCTTTAGCGCGCCTTCGAAGCCCTCAGGATGATGAATCATCACATGGGCGGTAGGCTGGTCGGTGGCATAGGCGTAGAAGTCGTCATACTGCGACTGGGGGATATTGAACTTCTCCGCCATCGTCGTAAACATGCTGTCAGCCTGCAGACCATCGTCGCTACAGAACTCCATGAGACGCAGCAACAGCAACGACTCCTCTTCAGGACGGATCTTTCCATGCAGACTGGAGCAGATGGCTGCCACCGTCTCTTGCGTATTCAGATTGTCCGTCATCTCATAAGCCCCTCGCATATCACTATACAAATCGAGGTAGAGATCGATGTTTCTGATGCCGAAATGATGGCGCAAATAACTAACAAGCATGTCTTTTGCCCATGCCTCATCCACTTGCTCTTCCTTGCCGAACAGAGCAAACAGACTGATAAAACTGGATAATATGACGTCAGTCATTTACTTAATTAGACTTGCAAATTTATTAAAAAAAACACGTTAGCCTCTTATCGTATCAGTTAAAAAATACTAAAGGCATTTATCTCTATACTTTCCGATTTATGCATTATGTAAGATTTTTTCGTAGTGTCAGCACGTTTTTCCCATCTATCCGTTCATAATTGACGGAGTCCATGATTTGTCTGACCAAATGGATGCCCAATCCTCCGATGGAGCGTTCTTCCACGCCTAGCGTCGTATCAACAGCCTCTTTCTTTGTTGGGTCAAAGGCCACACCAGAGTCTGTGATGATAAATTTGAGACGCTTGTCATTATAGACCGCATCAATGTCGACAAATCCCTCTCCGTTCTGGTAGGCATAAAGAACGACATTGGTGACGGCCTCTTCCAAAGCGAGGTTCAGACTGGCAATAAGTCCCATGTCGACACCAGCCTCCTCGCAGACCGTCTCCACGAACTCAGGCAGTTTGTTGAGCTCTTCCACCTCGTTCTTGAGGGTCAGACGCTTGGTCTTGGCCTCTGTGTCTTGTTGGTGCAGGTATTTGATACTTAACATCGTCAGATCGTCGCTTTGTTCTGCACCGCCAGCATGCTTGACAACAGCCTCCGTCATGATTTCTATTTGTTGATGAGAGGAGAACTCATACATCTTTTTCGCGACAGCAAGCACCTCTTCGTCCCCTAACTGCTCATGTTCTTTGTCTTCAGCCTCATTCAGTCCGTCCGTATAGAGGAATATACTGGCGCTATAAGGAATGATACATTCCTGTTCCTTGAAGAGGAAGTCGGGAACAATTCCTAAAGGAAGATTGGGAACAATGTCAAGGAAATTCACATCATCCTGTTTAATGGCAATGGGAGCATTATGTCCACCATTACAGTATCTTAACCGTCCTGTTGGCAAATCAAGGACTCCCATGAAGAATGTGACAAACATATTGGAGTCATTGTCCTTTGCCATTGCCTCATTGATGGCATTGACAATCTTTGCGGGACGATTCTCATGCGTGGAGATGGTACGGAACAAGGAACGTGTGACAGCCATCACTAACGAAGCGGGTACTCCTTTTCCACTAACGTCACCGATACAGAAGAACAGCTTCTCATCGCGGATGAAGAAGTCGAATAAGTCACCTCCGACCTCTTTGGCAGGCCTCAGTCGACCATAGATGTCGATATCATCCCTGTCAGGATAGGCTGGGAATATCTTGGGAAGCATCGACTGCTGAATATTGCTGGCGGTCTGTAATTCACCTTCTATCAGGGCTTTCGACGCAGTGGTCTCCTTAAGTTCCTCGATATAGTTGGTGAGAGACTGTTGCATGTTACTGAACGACTGACTGAGTTGTCCGATTTCGTCCGTTCTTTGGGTCGCTGGAAGGGTTGCGTCGAAATGGCCGGATGCAATCGTTTCTGCCCCATGTGCCAGTTGTCTGAGCGGTTTTAGTTCCTTCTTGATGATACGACTGAAGCATAAGAGCATGATGGTCAGTCCAAGGATGATGATACCTATCACAATCCTCAATAGACGGAAATAGCCGCCAAAGATGTCACTTTCCGTGCAGACGATGGCAACGCTCCATCCTGTTGTTCCAAGAGGTTTGTAGAATACATAGCAGTCTTTCCCGTCAACCACCATCTGTCTCATGCCTTCTTCTCCATTTTGCATGGCATGTCCAAGGTTGGTAATGGCTGTGTCTGGCTTCAGCAAAGTCTCTGTATAGATGGTCTGATAGAACAATTTGGTGGTATCCGGATGTACGAAAAAAGTGCCGCTTTGTCCTATCATGATACTGTAGGAGTTGGGGTAGGGCTTGACGGCTGAGATGGTATTCGATAGCCAGTCTAGCGACAGATCGACGGAGATGGTGCCCACGTACTGTCCCTGACTGTCTTTTAATGGCTTACAGTAGGAGATGATTCTACCAGGAGAAAAGATGGAATCAATCGTCAGATCAGTGAAAGGCTCTGTCCAGCAGGGACGGTTCAACAGTTTGGGCAATTGATACCAGTCCATGACAAAATATTCGTATGCGTCATCGCCTTCCTGTATAGTTAGGATCTCGCCATTTCTTCTCATAGAGTAAGCGGAGAAGAAACGTCCCCTGTCTTTAAAGAAATAAGGTTCGAAGGCAATGGAACATCCATTCAGGTCAGGATTATTTTTAAGGATGCGATTGCTGTAAACGAACATAGAGTCGGGGGCATCCAGATGACGGGTTGCTAGCCAGTCGGTATTGTTTGCGGCAACTTCCACCTTGGTAAGGATGGTATTCACACGTTCTGCCGTATTATCCAGAATCTGAGTAGCATGATCGATGGCTTCCTCCCGTATGGCTTCGCGTGACTGGACGAACATGAAGCCGAGGGCTATCAGGAAAATGATAGAGGCAAATAGTACTATCCACAGACTGAGCCGGGTGGATAGTGAGTTTTTGATATGTCTGAACGGATTCTTCATGTTGCTATTTTGCTATGATTTCTTGATAGGTAATTTCGCGTCCTAACATCATATTATCCACCATCAGTCTGCTGGCTTGCTTCACCATGTCAGGGCGTAGGCGGAATTCACGTTTCTTGGACTCACGGTCTATTTGTAATCGGAGTATTTCTGTAAGCATCAACTGCTGCAATATGCGGTTGGTGGCAATATGATCCTTTTGTACGTAGCGCATAACGATATCCAAGGCCTCCTCAGGATGGGCGGCAGCCCATTCCCATCCCTTCTTGCTGGCAGCAGCAAAGCGATGTGCCTGTTCTTTATGCTTCATATAATAATCACGTGTCATATAGAGACCGTCCTCTTGGACGTTATACCCATGGTCGCAGAAACGATATATATTATCTTTTGTCGGTATGAATCCAGACTGCACCAACTGGTAGTACTCATTATAACTCATCGCCAAGGTGGCATCGATGGCACCAGATACAAAGAGGTTGATGTTACTGGCATAGGGAATCCATTGATAATCAAGCCCTTCTTTGATACTCATGCAGATGGCGATTTGTCCGAAGCCAGCATTCCAAATACCTACCTTTGCCCCTTTCTGCGTCAGGGGGTTCTTGTTACGGCGAGACACAATCACCAAGGCATTTTTCATGGAGGTTTGGAGAATATTAACCAAAGGAATGCCCTGGTCGATGATATCCAACGCTTGTACTAATTGTAGGGTAGTGGCTTGGCTCTCGTTGTTACGGATGCGACTCATGGCGGATTGTGTGACAGAAGGATGAACAATCTCTACGTTGATACCAGCTTGTTTGTAGAAGCCTTTTTCTTGAGCCACATAATAACCTGCAAACTGAGCCTGTGCACTCCATTGCGGGGTGAAAATGATCTTATCCTGTGCATAGGCTATCGTACAGGCGAGGAATAATAGGTTGGTGATAATTATTCTCATGATTTCTTAGGGTTGGATGTTCAGTCGTTTAATCAGTGTTAGCACATTTTTCCCATCTATCCGTTCATAATTGACGGAGTCCATGATCTGTCTGACCAGATGGATGCCCAGTCCTCCAATTTGTCGCTCCTCCACGCTTAGCGTGGTGTCTACCTCTTCTTTCTTGGTGGGATCAAAGGCGATACCAGCGTCTGTGAGGATAAATTTCAGATACTTGTCCGTATAGACAGCCTCAATGTCCACTTCGCCCTCTTCTCTTCCATAGGCATAGAGAACGACATTGGTGGCGGCTTCCTCTAAAGCAAGGTTCAGACTGGCGATGAGTGCCATGTCAATACCGGCCTCCTCGCAGACGGTATCCACGAACTCTGGTAGTTTGTTGAGTTCCTCCACCTTGTTCTTAAGGATTAGGTGAGATGACTTAGCCTGCTCGTCTCGCTGATAGGTATATTTGATGCTTAACATCGTTAGGTCGTCACTCTGTTCTGCACCGTTCACGTGGTTTTTGACAACTTGAAGCATCTTGTCGATTTGTTCCTGTGGCGAGAGATTGAATGCGTCCTGTTGGGCAGCAAGGATGCGGTCGTCGCCCAATTGCTCGTGTCTGTTATTCTCCGCCTCGTTAAGTCCGTCCGTAAACAGGAAGATAGAGGCTCCCTGAGGCATGAGTGTCTCCTGCTCTTCATATTGAAAGTCGGTGATGACACCTAAGGGGATGTTGGGAACAACCTGAAGGAAACGCACTTCGTCTTGTTTGATGAAGATAGGTGCATTGTGTCCTGCATTGCAATACCTCATTCGGCCTGTGGGGAGGTCGAGGATGCCCATGAAGAAGGTGACGAACATGTTGGATTCGTTATCTCTTGCTATGGCATCGTTGATGGTATTGATAATCCTTGAAGGACGGTTCTCATGAGAGGAGATGGTGCGGAACAAGGAACGTGTGACAGCCATCACCAACGACGCGGGTACTCCTTTTCCACTGACATCACCGATACAGAAAAACAGTTTCTCGTCACGAATATAGAAGTCGTAAAGGTCACCGCCGACTTCCTTGGCAGGAGCCAATTGCCCGTAGATGTCGAGGTCGTCCCTTTCAGGGAAAGGTGGGAATGTCTTGGGAAGCATTGACATCTGAATGTGACGGGCAGTATGCAGTTCACCTTCCATGCGACCTTTCTCTTCATTCATGGTCTTGGTTTCCTCAATCTGCTGGATGAGTGAGGTCTGCATGGTCTCGAAAGAGTTACGCAGGCGGAGCATCTCATCCTTGCTTTTAATTTTCGGCAGTTCTGTCTGAAAATTACCTTTGGCAATCTCGTCAGCAGAATCGGCAAAGCGACGTAGTGGCTTTGTGATGCGCCGAATGACTCCACGGCAAATCAGTGCCACGATGATAAGTCCGGCAACCATGATGACGATGAGTGCTGTCAAGAAATAGAAGACTGGATTGAGAATGTTCATCAGGGGGACGATAACTCCCATCGTCCAATCCGTATGTTCTATGGGTGAGTAGAACATGATATAGACATTGTTGTTCTTGCCGATAAAGATTTTCGATTTTCCTTTCTCAGTGTCTGATATGTTTACGGATTCTTTGGTATTCTCCTTGAAGAAGTCTTGGATGGTCTTATGAAGCACATAGGTCTCGTTTGGATGTACGACAAAGGTTCCCTCACGGGACACGATGAAACTGTAGGCTTGTTCAGACATTTCTTGCCATGACCAGTTCAGATGATCATTATAGGTGTTATCCATCTCCTTGGTGAGGTCAGACAGCCAGTCTAATGAGATGTCTGCCGTTTGTACGGCATAGATATCTCCTTTTTTGTTAATCAACGGTAAGGAATAGGTAATCATCGGAACCTCTCCGCCGCCCTCGTCAATGTAAGGCTCAGACCATACGCCCTTTCCTTGTTCAATAGGTTCTTGATACCAGCTCTGATGTTGATAGTCGTATTCTTTGTCCGTCAGCTGTTTGGTATGGATGCCTGTGCTGTCGCGATAGGCATAAGGCGAGAACGGTTGTCCTTTCTTGGGCTCATAACTCGGGTTATAGGCAACGGCAGCTCCTACGATGTTTGGATTGAGGGTTAGCAGGTTCTCTTGGGCAAAATACATGCGTTGATCGTTACCTATATTTTCCTGCACCTCCGGCACATTGTTGGTCACGGCTGTCTCTACGGTAGCGAAAACATTGTTGATTCTTTCGTTGGAGACTTGTATGGCAGTGACATTCAGCAGTAGGAGGAGGATCGATCCCGCTATACAGATGATGAAGAGGATAAAAGCAAGAATAACTGTAAATACCGCCGTCATAGACAGGATGACACGCCAGGTCAGTCTCTTGGCGATGGAGCTTTTACGCTTGAATATGTGTGGCAGTTTCATAAGTTCTTAGTCTAATATCCCTGCAAAGATACGAAAAAAGTGGCAATCCGTTATAAGATTGCCACTTTTTTTATACTAATTACTTTATGATAGGAATCCGAGTAGGGCTCCTGCTGCTACTGCAGACCCGATAACACCGGCTACATTTGGCCCCATAGCGTGCATCAGCAGGAAGTTGTGACGGTCGTACTCCAGTCCGAGGTTGTTGGAGATACGTGCTGCCATCGGTACGGCACTCACGCCGGCATTACCAATCAGCGGATTCAGCTTCTTGTCCTTAGGCAGGAACACGTTCATCAGCTTGACGAAGCAGACGCCGCTCATCGTGGCAATGATGAAAGCTCCGGCACCGATGGCGAAGATGTAGATGGTGTTCATCGTCAGGAACTCAGAAGCCTGCGTCGAACAACCTACCGTCAGACCCAAAAGCATTACCACGATATCGTTCAGCGCTGCACCGGCAGTCTTAGCCAGACGGGTGGTCTTGCCGCTTTCCTTCAGCAGGTTGCCGAAGAATAGCATACCCAGCAGGGGAAGACCGGACGGTACGATGAACGTTGTCAGCAACAGTCCCACGATGGGGAACAGAATACGCTCCGTCTGCGAAACCTCACGGGCGGGCTTCATCTTGATGATGCGTTCCTTCTTCGTGGTCAGCAGACGCATCAATGGGGGCTGAATCAGCGGCACCAGTGCCATATACGAATAGGCACACACTGCAATGGCACCCATCAGGTTTGGCGACAGCTTACTACTGAGGAAGATGGCCGTAGGACCGTCGGCACCACCGATGATGGCGATACCTGCTGCCTGGTTAGGTTCGAAACCCAAGGCCAACGCAAACATATACGCACCGAAGATACCAAACTGTGCGGCAGCACCAATCAGCATCAGCTTCGGGTTCGCCAGCAACGCCGAGAAGTCCGTCATAGCGCCTATGCCCAGGAATATCAGCGGCGGATACCATCCTTGCCGTACGCCCTGATAGAAGATGTTCAGTACGGAGTTGTCCTCATACAGTCCAATCTCCAGTCCGGCATCAGCACGGAAGGGGATGTTTCCTAATATGATACCCAGTCCGATGGGTACGAGCAGCAGGGGCTCGAAGTCCTTCTTGATGGCCAGCCAGATAAAGAAGGCACCCACTACTATCATGATGAGGTTACCTGCCGTCACGTTCGCAAAACCCGTGTACGTCAGGAACTCATTGAAGTTTTCTACGATGAAATTTGTAAATCCCATAATTGTCAATTATCAATTATAAATTGTCAATTAACCAATGGTCAGCATGACTGTACCTTCCATCACAGAGTCGCCCTGATTGACGAGAATCGAGGTAACGGTACCTGCCGTCTCGGCCTCGATGTTGTTCTGCATCTTCATAGCCTCCAGCACGATGACCACCTGACCGACGGCGACGGTGTCACCCACTTTTACGTTGATGCTGTTGATGGTACCGGGAAGCGGAGCCTTCACGGGAGTTCCTGCGCCTGCAGGAGCAGCGGGTTGTGGTTTGGCTGCTGCGGGGACAGGACTGCTAGGTGCTGCAGCCTGCGGCTTCTCTGCCGACTGTGCTGCCACGGGTGCTGCCGCACTGGCTCTGGTTGCTGCCAGCTCCGGATGCTTGGCGGCGTTAATGGGTTTCTGCATCTCTATCTCGAAGGGGATGCCGTTTACATTTACTTTAGCTATTTTACCTTCTACGTCGGTGATTTCTACCTCGTAGTCCACGCCTTGTACTTTATACTTATATGTTTTCATCTTTGAACGTTAATCTTTGTATTATATGATTATTTCAACTCTGGACCTGTTGGAATATGTTGCCCCATGTGGCTGGTAGGCATTACAGGCTCGTGCAGGTGTGTCATCTGACTATACTCATCGTCCCAACCTGTTTCTTTCGGTTTGATGGTGATGACACCGCTCTCAACGTCGTGTATGTCGTCTTCATACTGGCGCAGGGCCAGACCGATAACGGCCATATACACCTCACGATCGATACCCTTCGTATCGAAACCTTCCTGCAGCATGACGCCCGTCTTGTGACCAATCTCTATGGTCTTCTCCACCGTCTTCGTGATAGGCTTGATAGGTTGCTTGTTCGCCACCTTCTTGGCGGTGTCCATGTGGCGCATCAACATGCCAAACAGCGTAAACGTAATCCACAGCAGGGCCAAGCAGAAGAATACGATACCCATCGCCATCAATGCCATACCGAAGCCGTGAGGATCCTCGCGTTTGAACTTGGCTACCTTTGACTCGCTCACCACTGTCTGGTTCTGGATGCCCAGCGTCACACGGTCGGCCGACTTCACTTCCCAGTCCTTTGCTGTACCGTTGTTCGCAATACGGGCGTACGACTGGTCTGCCTCCAGCACAGGCACCGTCACCGAGTCTATCAGCTGTGTCGCATTACCATTATACAAGGCAATCCACGTCGGTTCCGTCGCGTTCACCTTCACAGAGAGATGCAGTGCGCCTTTGTTCGGCAGACTGCCCAGTTGCAGCACGATGAGCTGTCGCCCGCTGAGGTTCGTGCGCTCGTCGCCATTGGGAATCTGGCTCATGCGCTTCACACGCTCAGGCACGCTCATCTTCTTGTCGAGCACGGAGCGGTCGGTCGTTATATACATCCCGCGGATGTTGTACGTCGAGTACGAGATGTTGGCTATCTCCAGCCATGCGTTCCTCGCTCCGTATTCGTCAATCAGGCTCGTCTTGTTTAAGGTCATCACCTCGTTCAACTTGATGCTGGCGTCCATCTGGGCCATCATTGGCAGTGAGGTCATAGCGATAAGGGAGCCTAACAGGATTATTTTTATTCTCATTGTTGTATTATTATATAGCTTTCCTCTTTGATTTTTTTATATCGCCTGCAAAATTACAAAACAAATCGCACATTCCATGCGCTTTTGTGCAATTTTTTTGTTAAATAGTATTTAGGTCTCCCCTCTCACTCTTCAAACATTAAAAAGCCACCCTAAATGAAGGTGGCTTTTGCGTATATTGTATATGTATTCCCATATGATTATCCGCAGAAGAAGAGCACGATGATTTGGGCTGTGAAGATGCGGAGGAACATAGCGAGAGGATAGACCGTGGAGTAGCCTAAGGCCGGAGCCTCCTTCGAACAGATGCTGTTGGAGTAGGCCAGGGCAGGGGGATCGGTATAGGTACCGGCAATCATACCTGCAATGAGGAAGTAGTTGAACTTATACCTCAGACGGGCAATGGGACCAATGATGAGGATGGGGATGATGGTGATGAAGAAGCCGGTGAGCACGTAGAGCAGTCCATCGCCCTCGACTACGGTAGAGAAGAATGTTGCACCTGCCTTGATGCCTACTGAGGCTAGGAACAATACCAGTCCTATCTCTCGCAACATCATGTTGGCCGATGTTGTGGTATAGGTCACGAGGTGTATTTTATAGCCGTAGCGGCCAATGAGGATGGCGATGATGAGCGGTCCACCGGCCAGACCGAGCTTGACGGGAACCGGCATGCCGGGAATGGCCAGGGGGAAGGAACCGAAGATGAGTCCGATAATGATGCCGACGAAGATGGTGGCAATGTTGGGCGTATCCAGGCGCCGTACGGAATTCCCCATCTTGTTGGCCACGCGGTCGACAGCATCCTCAGGTCCAACGACCATAATCCTGTCGCCTACCTGCAGGGGTAGGGAGGCAGAGGCAAAGAGGTCCATGCCGTGACGGGTGACGCGGGTGACGTTGACACCATGTACGCTGGAAAAATGCATGGAGGCCAGCGACTTGCCGTTGATAGCGGGATTGGTGATGAGTATGCGCTTCGATACTAAGGGTTGGTCTTGCTGTTCAAAGTCGATGTCGAGTTTGGGACCGATGAAGGCCATGATGGCTTCCTGGTCAGCTTCGGCACACACCACCAGCATTTGGTCGCCTAGGTGAAATACTGTGTCGCGGTTTGGGATGATTAGCTCGCCTTGTGAAACCAGACGAGACACCACGAAGTCGCGGTTCAGGAAGTCGTGAACCTGTAGCAAGGTCTTGCCTTCCAGATACTGGTTGGTGACCTCTAGATGCATCTTGTAAGGTTTCTTGTTGGCACTCTGCTCATCCATCGCCTTCAGACGAGCCTCTTCCTTTTCCAACTTAATGTTACATATATACTTTATTAGTATAATAGCGCCAATGATGCCCAGTACGCCTAAAGGATAGGCGCAGGCATATGCAGAGGCAATCTGTGGGGCATCTTGTCCGAAGACGGTACCCAGAGCTTCATTGGCAGCACCAAGACCAGGAGTGTTGGTGACGGCACCATAGAGCGTGCCAACCATCATGGGCAGGTTCATCTTGTTGCTGGTGTCGAAGAAAATGTAATAGCAGGCAAACATCACTATAATGTTCAACAGGATGGCTAATGCAGTCAGTCCGTTAAGTTTGATGCCCTGCTTGCCAAAACTTTCAAAGAAACCGGGCCCTACCTGCAAACCTATCATGAAGACAAACAGAATGAGTCCAAAGTCCTGCACAAACGTCAGAATAGGTATGGGGGCCGTGAAACCGATATGACCAGCCACGATGCCGGCAAACAACACAAAGGTGACGCCTAGCGAAACTCCGCCAACCTTGATTTTACCCAAATATACGCCAACGGCAATCACAACGGCATACAGCAATGCTATATGTGCCACGGAGTCCGTCGTTGTGAACAAATCTTTTAACCATTGAAATGATTCCATATTATGTTTTCTTTTATGGTGTGCAAAGGTACAAAGAAAATGCTCAATGCAAGCATTTTTGTGCAACAATTTTTCATAAATATGAAAATAATATTAAATTCTTCGGTGATTAAGAATTTATTACTAACTTTGTAAGCCGAATTGGAAAACAATCGTATGAGATTAAACTTAAAACAACTTATATAATAAACACATTTATGGCAAACAAAGAAAAACTCTTCAGCGAGTTTCAGGCTCCGACCAAACAGGAATGGTTGGACAAGATTGAGGTTGACCTGAAAGGGGCCGACTTCCAGAAGCGACTCGTGTGGAGAACCAATGAGGGCTTCAACGTACAGCCCTTCTACCGTCGTGAGGATCTGAAGGACCTCAAGACTCCTGATGCGCTGCCCGGCGAATTTCCATTCGTACGTGGCAACAAGAAAGACACCAACGAATGGTATGTCCGCCAGAATGTCGTAGTAGGCGGCGATCCCGTCGCAGCCAACAAGAAGGCGTTGGACATCCTGATGAAGGGTGTGGACAGTATCGGTTTTAAACTGGGACACGACGAGGTCAGCGCTGAATACATTGAGGCATTGTTGAAGGACATCCGTCTTGACATCGTGGAAGTGAGTTATCGCGCCTGTCTGCGTCACGCCCTGGAACTGGCCGACCTGTTGGTAGCCTATTTTGAGAAGATGGGCTATGACAAGGAGAAGATCGTGGGTGGTGTCGGTTTCGACCCCATCGAGCGTATGCTGATGAAGGGCAAGGACTCGACATTCCTGCTGCCCGACATGCCGAAACTGGTGGAGAAACTGAAGGACTATCCCAACCTGCGTTGCGTGATGGTTCACAGCGACCTGCTGAACAATGCCGGTGCTTATATCGTGCAGGAGATGGGTTACGCCCTCGCTTGGGGTAACGAGTATCTGCAGCAGATGGTGGATGCCGGTGTCGATGTCGATCTGGCTGCAAAGAAGATCAAGTTCTACATGGGCATTTCGGAGAACTATTTCATGGAAATCGCAAAATTCCGCGCCTGCCGCCTATTGTGGGCACAGATCGTGAAGCAGTACGAGCCCAAGTGTGACTGCTCTTGCAAGATGATTATCAATGCTTCGACATCGACGTATAACCAGACGCTGTTTGACAGTTACGTCAATCTGCTCCGTTCACAGACGGAGGCCATGAGTGCTGCCCTCGGTGGCGTCCACTCGATGGTAGTTACGCCGTTCAATACACCTTATGAGAAGCCCAACGAGTTCAGCGAACGTATTGCCCGTAACCAGCAGTTGTTGATTAAGGAAGAGAGTCACTTCGACCGTATCGTTGACCCGTCAGCAGGTTCTTACTATATCGAGCACCTGACAGACGCACTGGCTCAGGAGGCTTGGAAGCTATTCCTGAAAGTCGAGGACGAGGGTGGCTTCCTAGAGGCTGTAAAGAAGGGTACCATTCAGGAGGACATCAACGCCACGAACGTCAAACGCCACGGCGATGCAGCCAAGCGTAAGGAATTCCTGCTGGGTACCAACCAATTCCCGAACTTCACCGAGAAGAGCGAAGGTAAGGAACCGTTGGCTTCTAGTGATTGTGTTGCAACCCACGCCGGCGATGCCGATGTGCCCGCCCTGCAGATCAGTCGTATGGCTTCTGACTTCGAGACCCTGCGCCTGACAACGGAGAAAGCCAAGAAGGTGCCTGTGGCATTCATGCTGACCATTGGTAATCTGGCTATGCGTCAGGCCCGTGCACAGTTCTCGTGCAACTTCCTCGCCTGCGCTGGTTACAAGGTGATGGACAACCTCGGCTTCAAGACCGTCGAGGAAGGTGTCGATGCCGCCCTCGCTGCCGGTGCCGATATCGTCGTCATCTGCTCTTCGGATGATGAATATGCTGAGTATGCCATCCCCGCCTTCAAGTATCTGGATGGCCGTGCGATGTTCGTCGTGGCTGGTGCGCCCGCCTGCATGGAGGACCTCAAGGCTGCCGGCATCGAGAACTATATCCACGTCAAGTGCAATGTGCTCGAGACTTTGAAAGAATATAATCAGAAACTTGGTATTTAAAGAATAGGAGACTTGAATTATGCGTAAACAGTTTAAAGATATTGATATCTATGCAGGCATCAAGGCTCAAGATGGTGCCAAGTGGATTAAAGACAATGGAATCGTAGCAGACTGGAAGACCCCAGAGCACATCGAAGTGCGTCCTGTTTATACGAAAGAAGACCTCGAAGGTATGGAACACCTCGATTTCACAGCCGGTATTCCGCCCTATCTGCGTGGTCCGTATTCGATGATGTACCCCTTCAAACCTTGGACTATCCGTCAGTATGCCGGATTCTCCACCGCTGAGGAGTCGAATGCATTCTATCGCCGTAACCTGGCTTCTGGTCAGAAGGGACTTTCCGTCGCTTTCGACCTGCCTACACACCGTGGTTACGACCCCGACAACGCTCGTGTAGTTGGTGATGTTGGTAAGGCTGGTGTATCTATCTGTAACGAGGAGAACATGAAGGTGCTCTTCGGCGGTATCCCCTTGAACAAGATGTCCGTTTCTATGACCATGAACGGTGCCGTGCTGCCGATCCTGGCATTCTACATCGTAGCAGGTCTGGAACAAGGTGCACAACTCGAGGAAATGGCCGGAACCATCCAGAACGACATTCTGAAGGAGTTCATGGTGCGTAACACCTATATCTATCCCCCTGCTTTCTCAATGAAGATTATCGCTGATATCTTCGAGTACACTTCTCAGAAGATGCCTAAGTTCAACAGTATCTCTATCTCCGGCTACCACATGCAGGAGGCTGGTGCTACGGCTGATATCGAGTTGGCTTACACGCTGGCCGATGGTATGGACTATCTGCGTACAGGTGTGAATGCCGGTATCGATGTGGATGCTTTCGCTCCCCGTCTGTCGTTCTTCTGGGCTATCGGTATGAACCACTTCATGGAGATTGCCAAGATGCGCGCAGGTCGTCTGCTGTGGGCAAAGATCGTGAAGAGCTTCGGTGCTAAGAACCCGAAGTCACTCGCTCTGCGTACTCACTCACAGACCTCAGGTTGGTCACTCACAGAGCAGGATCCGTTCAACAACGTAGGTCGTACCTGTATCGAGGCTATGGCTGCCGTGCTGGGTCACACTCAGTCTCTGCACACCAACGCCCTCGACGAGGCTATCGCTCTGCCTACCGACTTCTCGGCTCGTATTGCCCGTAACACCCAGATCTATATCCAGAACGAGACGAAGGTGTGCAAGCAGATTGACCCATGGGCTGGTTCTTACTATGTTGAGACCCTGACCAACGAGTTGGTTCACAAGGCTTGGGAGCATATTCAGGAGATTGAGAAGTTGGGTGGTATGGCTAAGGCCATCGAGACTGGTCTGCCTAAGATGCGTATCGAGGAGGCCGCTGCCCGTACTCAGGCTCGTATCGACTCAGGCGTGCAGACCATCGTCGGCACCAACAAGTATCGCTTGGAGCACGAGGATCCCATCGATATCCTCGAGGTGGACAACACCGCCGTGCGCAAGCAGCAGGAGGAGAGCCTCAAGGAGGTTCGCGGCAAGCGCGACGAGGCCGCCTGCCAGGCAGCCCTCAAGGCCATCACCGAGTGCGTCCGCGACTTTAACGAGGGTCGCAAGTCGGAGAACAACCTCCTGGACCTCGCCGTCAAGGCCGCCCAGTTGCGTTGTACCCTTGGTGAGATTTCAGATGCCTGCGAAGAGATCGTAGGCCGTTATAAAGCAGTAATCAGAACAATTTCAGGCGTGTATAGTTCAGAATCAAAGAACGACAGCGACTTCGAGTTGGCTTGCAAGCTGACCGATGAGTTCGCAGAGAAGGAAGGTCGTCGTCCGCGTATCTTCATCGCGAAGATGGGTCAGGACGGACACGACCGCGGTGCAAAGGTGGTAGCTACGGGCTACGCAGACTGTGGCTTCGACGTGGATATGGGACCGCTGTTCCAGACGCCTGCTGAGGCTGCCCGCGAGGCCGTTGAGAACGATGTCCATGTGGTTGGCGCTTCGTCGCTGGCCGCTGGTCACAAGACGCTCATCCCGCAGCTCATCGAAGAACTGAAGAAACTTGGTCGTGAGGACATCATGGTCATTGCCGGTGGTGTGATTCCCGCTCAGGACTACGACTTCCTCTACAAGGCAGGCGTCGCCGCCATCTTCGGTCCCGGCACTTCCGTCGCCAAGGCCGCCGTCGAAATGATGAAGATTCTGCTTGACAAGGAGTAGGGTCGTGTTACTATTTCACGTATCTATAGATGATTTAGACATTGGGTAAGGTTATTGTCTAATCGTCGCTACAAAAGCCTGATGCGTAGTTCTTACCCTGACTCATCAAGAAAAGTGCCCCTGAAGAAGGGGCACTTTTTTAAGTCCGATTTTATTGACAGTCTGTGTTTGGCGTTAGCCTGAATCGAACATGCATCAACCGGTGCAGGCTGCCAATCATTACTAACTCGACAATGTAAGCAATCAAGAAACTATACCATAGCCATTCGGTAGCAATGCGCGAGATAAGCCACATGAAGGGGATGACCGTCAATGATAGTGCAAAGGATATAAACAGCGCCATACGGTCGTAACCATACAGTTTGTAGACTATCATCAGCGTGTAGATGTAACAGAAGGGGATGAAACTGACGGCAAAGATGCGTAGGGCATAGTTACATTCCGCAATGACGGCAGTATCCTCTGTGCCAAACAACTCCGCGATGGTTCCAGGGAACAGCCACGTGTAGATGCAGGTGACAACCATGCTGACGGTGATAAAGAAGAAAGACTTGTTAAGCACCAGTTGCAGTCCTTTGTCGTTCCCCTCGCCTACCTGTACGGCACCGAGCGACTGTAGCGTCTCGACTGTACCCGACAGGAAAAGGTTATAGACCGTCAGTAGGTTCATACCAACTGCGAAGACAAAGATACCCGTCGTACCAAGTTTCGAGAGGACAATGCTGTTGGTTGCATACAGCATCAGCGTCAGACACACAGAGGCAATGGCGAGCGGCGCACCCTGACTGATGATCTGTCCCCAAAGTCCGAGGCCCTTGCTGGGAGATACCAACCGCAGTTGTGCATTGGGCGTGCGGAAATGCCAAAGCAGCACGAGAACCCCCATGAGATTGCCTATCACGGAAGCGGCAGAAGAACTGGTGATGCCCCATCCCATGACCTTAATGAAGAATATGTCGAGCACTAGATTGACTACGTTGATGATGACGACAGATACGGAAACGAGTCGAGGACTACCGTCAACACCGACCATCGTGGCAAGTCCCCAAGAGAGCATAAAGACAGGAGCACCTTGCAGCATCACACGACTATAGTCGTTGGTCATGTCAAACAGTTCGGGTTCATCGCATAGGATGCGCGTCACCGTTTCGGGTGCCACAATACCGATGACGGTGAATACAGCACCAGCTACGATACTGCCGAGCATGGACTGGGTATAGAGCGTACGTGCTTGGGCTATATCCTTCTGTCCCAGTGCGTAAGCCACCAACATCCCAGCGCCTGCTGCGAGAAGCAGGCTCAAGGTGAACATCAGTTGCATCAAAGGCTTTGTCAGATTGATGGCGCTGACGCCGTCGGTACTGATTAGGTTTCCGACGATGATGCCGTCGACCACCTCACCCATGCAACCCGAGAGAGCCACTAAGATGAATGCCCACAGGTAACGCCAGAACTGGGTCGAAAGAGACGGTTTGTTTGTCATATCAATTGTGAATTGTCAATTATCGAAGAAGCCGAATCCCGCAATTACCTGGAAGAACCGATCGACATAGTCCCAAGATGTCGGTGACCAGAAGAACCCCAGCCGGTAAAGTACCTCCATGGTATAGCCGTTCGTCTCTTGCACGCTGAGCGCATCGTGACCGTGAGTCACGTCGGCGTATGCCACTAGACTCTGTAAGCGCTCTGCCTTCGAGGGGTCGGCCTTTACCCGATTCAATGTCTGCAGGAAATCGTCCTGTTCCACCATACGGACAGGCGTTCCTACAGCGTCCAGTTCACCCAGCACGTCACCGAGGAACACACTGTGGTTGTTATAAGGATGGAACATACAACACTCGCGCGGCGTGGTCGATAGTAGACAAATGGCACGGGCTACCTCGTTGATGGGCGAGAACTCGACAGGGTTGGTGAAATCCTCGTATGGGCAGCAACCCAACAGGCTGTAGGCACGCATCATGCCGGCAAAACTGTTGGTACGAAAGTTCACTTGGAACTCACCGTCGGTACTGCGAGCAGCCAGGTTGCCGACGCGCATCACCTTACCCACGAGCCCCTTCGAGGCTATGGCATCCAGCACGATTCGCTCTGACAGGAACTTCGAAAGGGTATATTGGTTGCCCAGATACTGATTCATAAAGAGGCGATGCTCGTCCAAAACCGCCTTGTCTGCCGACTCACCATGCGTTAGGAATCCACCTACACTGACAGTGGAAATCTGAATGAGTTTGGCACCCGTCTTCAGACAGAAATCCACACAGCGTTGCGTACCATCTACGTTCACCCGCTCGATGTCGTTATCCTTGGAGAAGTGTTTCACGATGGCGGCACAGTTATAGACCGTGTCAAAACCCTTCGAACCCAATGCGGCACAGAGGTCGTCGGTGACATCACCGTTGACCACTCTGATTCGACCGCTCTCAAAAAGATCACGATAGGCAGAGGTGAAATAGTAGTACAGGAGCGTCTGTAGGCGTTTCTGTGCTTCTGCTTGGCTCTTGGCGCGTACCAGACAGGTAATCGTCTTGGCATCGGAACTGATGAGTTCATGAAGCAGGTGAATTCCCAAATAACCTGTGGCACCAGTCAGGAACACATGACCTAATGTGAGTGGCGTACCCTCTCGGAAGGCGTCAAGCGTGCCATCAGTCAATACTTTATCGATGGCGGTATAGTCGAAGTCCTTCACCTCCGACTCTAAGCTGACATCTTCAGCTACCTGCGTACCAGTTAGCAGAGCAGCAATCTGTCGGGGGGTGGGGTGGTCAAAGACGTCACCATAGACCAGATGATGCCCAATCTTATCGACATCGATAATCAAGCGCGTGACGACGAGCGATGTGCCGCCTAACTCGAAGAAATCATCGGTGGCTCCAACACGTTCTACTTGCAGGATATTGGCGAAGATATCGCAGAGTTGTGTCTCCAGTTCTCCCACGGGTGCCACATATTCTGTCGTGACGGAAAGCGTGGGTTCTGGTAGTGCCTTCATGTCAGTCTTACCACTGGGCGTGGTCGGCATCTTGTCGAGTTGCAGGTAAGCAGTAGGCACCATGTATTGTGTCAGACTCTTGCCGATTTCTACCTTTAGCTCGTCAATGTCCACGGGATGATTGGCAGTAAAGTAGGCGCAGAGATGTTCCTTACCGTTGATTTTGCGAATCATGACAACCACCTGTCCAATACCTTCCTGTTGGGTTATCACGCTCTCTATCTCACCCAGTTCGATGCGCAGACCACGTAATTTCACCTGATTGTCGGTGCGTCCGAGGATAGTGACATAGCCGTGTTCGTCCCAGCGAGCATAATCACCAGACCGGTATAGCGTCTTGTCGATAGCATCGTCTGTTACAAATGGATTGGGGATGAAGGCCTCGCGGGTCTTGTCAGGTAGGTTGTTATAGCCCAAACCCACCTGTGCACCACCAATCAGCAGTTCGCCGACGACACCCACAGGAACACGGTTCATATCGGCATCAACGATGTATTCGGTCACGTTGACCAGCGGACGACCGATGGTCACATGGTCATCGTGCGTTACTTCGTGGCTGTTGCTTTCCACCGTAGTCTCAGTAGGACCGAAGCTGTTGAAGATATGAACCTTCGTAGAACTATCGGCATTTACCATCGTCTTTTGCAGTTCACGCAGCTGGCTGTCGGAGAATTTCTCGCCGCCTAATTCGATGATATGGCAGCCTGCTAGCGCCTTGCGGAAGATGTCCGACTCGTAGAGTTGCATCAAACGTGAAGGTGTTCCCTGGAACATGCCTACATTGTTTTCTACCATGAACTCCGCCAGACGGATGGGGTCGTTGGCTATCTTGTCGCTGGCCAATGCCAGGGTGAGACCGTTGTACAGCGGAATACCGATTTCCTCGACAGAGGCATCGAAGGAGATTGTGGCCAATCCAAGAATACACTTTACCTCCTGCATCACCGTCCAGTTGCGGAAGTTGAGCGGATGGGTAAAGAGTTCATTGCAGATACCCTTGTGGTGGAGCATCACACCCTTGGGACGACCCGTAGAACCTGATGTATAAATAATGTACGCGAGGTCGCTGCCTTCCTGAGGAATGGCAGGGTTCGTCGTATTACTGCATTGCAGTAGTTCTTCTACGTTCAAGGCTTTCTCCAGGACTTTGAGACTTCCCTCACCAGCTTGCGCCTTCAGATTTGCCAGATTCTCGTTGTCGGTAACGATATAAGCAGCCTCGCTGTCTTCGAGAATTAGCTTGATGCGGTCTGCAGGATAGTGTGGGTCGCAAGGGATATATGCTGCACCCGCCTTCATGATGCCGAACATGGTGAAGATGAGACGACTAGTACGAGGCAACAACATTGCCACGCGGTCGCCACGCTTCACACCATGAGCGATGAGTGCATTGGCAATACGGTTCATCTCACCATTCAGCTGGCTGAAGGTAAAGGTACCGTCGCAAGCCACAAGCGCTTTGGCGTCGGGTTTCTGTTCGGCATTGGCCTCAACGGCTTGATGGAACAGACGGGTGGGAACTTCTGCCGTGCCAGCCATGCGGAACGAATCGATCAGACGTTCCTGCTCCTCACTGAGCATTGACACCTTGAGCAAGCTGCCTTTAGGTGCTTCCATGAAGTGGTTGAGCACGCTGACCAACGATTCTGCCAAGCTCTTCATGGTCTTCTCGCTATAGAAGGCATCGTCGTATTCCAGACAGACGACAGGCAGTCCGTTCTGCTCAGCAATGATGATGTCGAGTTTCTGCTTCGGCACATCCAGATCCATAGGCATTGTCTCTATCTTCTCGCCATTGATGGTATATTCCTCGATGACCCCCATCTGATAGCTGTAGGTGGTATTGGCGGAGAAGTCGAAGTCGGCGGCAATGCGGGCAAAGGGATACTGCTCGTGGCGCATGGTCTGCTCGAAATCCTCACTCGTGCGGCGAATGAATTCCTCTACAGTCTGTTCGGTAATGTGTCCCGCAAGTGGCAGGGTATTGACAAACATCCCTGTCGTGTCGGACAGGCGCAGGTCAGCGCGCCCGTTGCTGATGGTGGAGATATAGACATGACGACTGTTGGTGTAGCGTGACAGCGTGTAGAAAGCCACGGCGAGCATCAGACTGGCTGGTGTGACATTCAACTGCTTGCAGAACTGTTCCACCTTGTCAAAGTCAAAGGGATGCGCTACGTGAGTGATATGGCCGTGCGGCACACTGGGCGTGAAATCGTCGGTAATCTCCGTGCAGCCCTCACACTCTTTCATCACTTCGGCGAAATAGGCCTTGGCCTCTTGGTACTTGTTGCCACTCTCTGCCTGACGCTGCTCCTGCGCAAACTGCAGATAACCTAATTGTTCACGCTCGATGTTTTCCCCATCGAGAATACCACACAACTGACGAAGGATCAAATCCGTCGAGGCACCATCAGAGATGAGGTGGTGGATATCCATGAGGATAACCACATACTTCTCTGTCTGCACGATTTCTATGCGGTAGAGCGGTCCGCGTTCCAAGTGGAAGGGTAATACGAACTGTTGTTTATAGGTGACAAGTTCCTCTTCCGTCATCTCACTACGGGTTACCAGCGCCTCAAGGTCAGGATCGTATACCTGAACGACATCATCGCCCTGCGTCTCGAAATGGATGTTGAAGGCTGGATGCGCCTTGATAATCTGTATCAGCGCCTGTTCTACCTTGTCGACTTCTATACTCTGCGGAAGCATGATGGCAAACGGAATGTTATAGGTAATGTTCAGCGGATGCTTCATACATTCGTAATAGACACCCAACTGGGCGTAAGAGAGTGGAGCAGAGTTTGGTTCATGGTTATTGGTTAATGTTTCTTGCTTTTTTCCCTCCTTAACCGTTAACCCTGCACCTTGAACCATGAATCCCTTCAGTATTTCGTTCTCAATGCTTTGGAGAGTTGCCGTTTTTGCTAACGACTTGGCGTCGAGTTGTACACTGTAGCGCTTGTTGACCTGTACAGCCAGTTTGATGGCGGAGATAGATGTCAGACCGGCATAGCCCAACACCGTGGTGATACCGAAGTCCTCGTTGTTCACAATTTTGGCAATCGTGTCGTGCAGTTCCTGCTCCAGTACGTTCAGCGGAACGTTTACTGCTTGTTGCGACTCTGTTGTAACAGACAGTACAGGTTTCGGCAGGGCGCGCTTATCTACCTTTTGGTTTTGGTTCAACGGGATGGCATCAATTTGCATCGTGACCGCAGGCACCATGTATGGCGGTTTCTCCTCGAGGATAAAGTTGTTCAGTGCCTCAATGTCGATGGGGGCATCACTCACGATGTATGCCGCGATGAACTTGCCGCCACCTTCTCCTTCCATATCGAAAGCCTGGACAGTGACATCCTTGATGCCGGGGAATTCGCGGATAACAGCTTCCACTTCTTTCAGTTCGATACGGAAACCGCGAATCTTCACCTGCCCGTCACTACGTCCTATGAACTGGATATTGCCATCGGACAGATAGCGAACTATATCGCCTGATTTATAGACACGAGCGTATTTCTTGTTTTGCAAGCCTCCTTCGGCCGAGCGGGAATCATTGATAAACGGATTGGGGATAAAAACTTCTTCCGTCTTCTCTGGACGATTCAAATAACCGCGTGCCACTTGCGGACCTGCTATCCATAGTTCACCGCAGGCTCCTGCTGGCAGTCGATGACCGTACTTGTCCACAACATATAGTTTACAATTAGGCATGGCGACACCGATAGGAATATTCTTCATGTGTTCCTTGACGCGGTAGGTCGTCACATAGCAGATGGTCTCGGAAGGTCCATACCCGTTGGTAAGTGTGTAACCTTTAGGAGGAACCAGCGATGCGAGTTTCTCTCCACCGGTCATCAGATACTGGAGCGTGTGATTCTCTATTCCCGTTGCAAACTGATAAGCCACTTGTGTCGTCATGAACGAAAACATGATGCCGTTCTTCTCGAAATAGTCGTTGAGTGCCACGAGGTCCAAGCGCAGTTCTTCAGGGATGATATATAGTTCGGCACCGATTGTCAGCGCACCGAAAATCTCCATGGGGGAGGCGTCGAAGCCGAAGCTGGCGTATGCCGCCACACGACTCTGGGCTGTGATATTGAAATTCTTCTGATGCATGTGACAGAACGCCACCCAATGTCTGTGTTCAGACATGCCCCCCTTGGGAATACCTGTCGAACCGCTGGTATAAATTAAGGTAAAGAGGCTGTCGGGCTTGGGTTCCGTTAATAGTTGCGACGGAATCGCAGCACACTCGACGATGTCGCGGGTTAAGAGCACGTCACCCTTGTATTCATCCATGATGGGCAACAATTTTTCCTCTGCAATTAATAGACGAGCCTGGGTGTCTTGCATCATGAAGTTCAGACGTTCTTTCGGATAGCTCGGGTCGAGTGGTTGGAAGGCACAACCGGCCTTCAGCACGCCCAATGAGGCAATGGCCATCCATTCGCAACGAGGAATCAAGATGGCCACCACATCTTCCAAGCCCAAGCCCTTGCTGGCAATAGATCCTGCTATGCGGTCGCTGATGTCATCCACTTCGGCATAAGTGTAGCGTTTGTCTTTGAATACCACGGCCACCTTGTCGGGTGTGGCCTTGGCCTGACGACGGAACAGCGAGACGATGGTCTGTGTGTCATCGTATGGATCGTCGGTATCGTTGAACGAATCCAGCAACTGCGTCTGTTCAATGGAAAGTAGCGAAATATCGGAAAGTTGAGCCTCTGGCTGGTTGATGAAAGTCTTTAGCACATTGGCAATGGACTCGTTCATTTGGTTCACCAGAGATTCACTATATTGTCCATTGTCATATTCTGTGACAATGCTGGGCTGTCCGTTGTGAATCTCCAGACGCACTATCAAGCGGAACTTCGGAGCACCAGCCTCTAGGCTTTCCGTGGTCACTTCATGGCCGTTCTCCATGTAACGCGTCACCATACCTAACTGATAGGCAAAGGCCAGTTCTGGCGTATAGCCGTAATCTGTGGCAATGCGAGCGAAGGGATACTTTTCGTGGCGCATGGCCTCGTCGAAGTGTTCACTAACGTCTTTGATGAAGTCCATGACGGTGCCGTCGCCCACCTTTGCAGCTAATGGCAGGGTGTTAACGAACATACCGAAGGTGTTCTGGATGCGAATGTTAGAGCGACCGCTGGAGACGGTACTGATGTATAGCTCGTCATTACCTGTGAAGCGGGCAAATACCAATAGAGTAGCTGCCAGCGTCAGATGTGCCGGTGTCACGGGATGTTCGCGACAGAACTGCTCCACCGCTTCAAGATCAATTGGGTGGTACGACTCTGATGATTGCTCACACTCGTGTGGGTTTGTCAGGTCGGAGGGTAACTGTGTAGCACCTTCACACGCACCCAGCAAATTGTCATAGTAGGCTTTATGTTCTTCTGTAGATTCATTCTGTTCGTCGGTAGCATGATTCAAATGGGTGTAGGTTTCTTCCTCCACATTTCTGCCTTCTAATACATCGCAGAGTTGGACGATGAAGAGGTCGAGGGAACTGCCGTCGAACACCAAATGGTGAATGTCTAACAATAGAAATACACCGCTCTCTGTCTTGGCAATCTCCATGCGACAGAGTGTGTCATTGCTTAAGTCGAATGGGCGTACGAAAACTTTCTTATATTCGGTCAACTCACTATCCGTCATACTGAGTATGGGGATGTCGATGTCCGTAGGCGTGTAGCGTTGCACAATGTCTTCGCCGTCGGCCTCGAAACGTACGAAGATGTGTTTGTGGGCCGTGAGGACCGTCTGTACAGCCTTGCGCAACTGCTCGGTATCCGTGTCAACGGGGAAACCTAAGACCCAAGGGATGTTATACTGCGTGTCGTCAGGATTGTTGACGCAATCGACATAGACACCTGTCTGTGAGAAAGAGAGCGGCGCTACCGTCACCTCTTCTGATGCAGCGGCGACAGCATCTTTTTCACTATTTACTTTTCCCTTTTCGCTTAATATAGTTTCTTCTATCATCAGCACTGTTGCGTCCTTCACTAGGCTCTTCGAGTCCAATGCTATACCGTACTTTTTGTAGACGGTGGCAGCGAGGCGTATGGCCGAGATGGATGTTAGACCGACATAGCGAAGGGGCGTGTCAATGCCGAACTCGGTGTTGTGGATGATCTTTCCAATCATTTCCACCAACTCGCGCTGGAGGTCGTTCTCGGGCTCCCGCCCCGTAAGTTGCTGTGCAACAGACTTAACAGGCTTCGGCAGGGCGCGCTTGTCTACTTTTTGGTTCTGGTTCAGTGGGATGCGGTCAATTTGCATGGTTGCAGCAGGCACCATATAAGGGGGCTTTCGCTCCAGAATAAAGTTGTTTAATGCCTCGATGTCTATCTGCTCATCGCTGACGACGTAGGCGGCGATGAACTTACCACCACCGTCCTCATCGAAAGCCTGTATGGTGACGTCTTTGATACCAGGAAATTCTTTGATGACGGCTTCCACCTCACGCATTTCGATACGGAAACCGCGAATCTTCACCTGACCGTCGCGGCGGCCGATGAACTGTAGATTACCGTCTGGCAGCCAGCGCACAATGTCGCCAGTATGGTAGACACGGTCGTATGGAGACTCCTGGCAGAACGGGTTCGGCGTGAACGTCTTGGCGTTTTGCTCAGGACGATTCAAATAGCCACGGGACACTTGTGGACCACTAATCCACAGCTCGCCCTCCGCACCGTCCTTCACCTGCTGACCATTCTGGTCGACGACGTAGAGTCGGAACGAATCGAGTGGTTTGCCAATAGGTGCATTCTTCTCGTATTGTCGGATGGGATAGATGGTCGTGAAGATGGTACACTCCGTCGGACCGTAGCAGTTATGTAGCTGAAAGTTGGTGGGCGGTTCCACTGGAATGAAGCTTTCTCCACCCACAGAGAGATGACGCAGTGAGTGGTTGTCCATTTCAGCAAACTGACAGCCCACCTGTGTGGTCATAAAGGCAAGGGTGATATGATTAGCCTCGAAGTATTCGTTCAGCGCTATCAAATCCAAACGGATTTCTTCTGGAATGATATATACGGTAGCACCTGTGGTCAGGGCGGGATACATATCCATCATGCACGCATCGAAACCATAGCTGGCATAAGCCGCCACATGGTCACCGGGCTGCAGGTCGTAGTAACAACGATACCAATTGCAGAACGTCACCAGGTTCTTATGTGTCAGCATGCAACCTTTCGGTACACCCGTTGAACCGCTGGTATATAATAGGATAAACAGACTGTCGGGGGTGGGGGAGAACTGCTGCGACGGAATCGTAGCACACTCGACAATGTCCTTTGTCAACAATACCTCATCTTGGTATTCGTCGACGATAGGGCGAAGTGCCTCATCAGCAATAAGCAGCTTCGCGCTGGCATCTTTCATCATGAAGTTCAGACGCTCTTTAGGATAGGTTGGGTCAAGGGGCTGATAGGCACAACCAGCCTTAAGTACGCCGAGCGACGCAATGGTCATCCACTCGCAACGGGGAATCAATATGCTCACCACATCCTCTAAGCCGAGACCCCTTGATGCAACATAGCCTGCGATGTGGTCACTGATATTGTCTACTTCGGCATAGGTGTATTGCTTGTCTTTGTAAACTACTGCGATATTATCAGGTGTTTCCTTTGCCTGTTGGCGGAACAGCGATACTATCGTCTGGGTGTCATTACTGCCAATATTCATATCCGTTGTTTTTAGTTTTGTCGCAAAGATACAAAAAAATGTGATATTGCCATCATTGTTATATGATATTTTTGCAATATCCTTTTATGCATAAATGAGGGAACTCATGATATAGTCGCTGACGAAAAGGCCTTTCCGTGTCAGCGACAGGTGGTCACCGATAATGCATAGCAGACCGTCGTCGATAAATCGCTGCGCCTCATGCAGACAGTAGTTCCGGTGCATTTCGGAGAGCAAGCTGAGGTCTAATCCTTCCTTGGTGCGGAGGGCGACGGTAATACGGTCATTATAATGAGTATCATCATCAAGGACTTCCCGTTCACAGGGAATCTCCCCTTTTTCAACGGCATCGATATATTGATGGATGTCTGCCACATTCCAACTGCGACTGGTGAGGTCATAGCTATGGGCTGCGGCACCGACTCCGATATAGGGAACATCGTGCCAATAATTGCTGTTGTGACGGGAACGGTAGCCTGGCTTGGCAAAGTTCGATATTTCATAATGCTCATATCCTGCAGCAGTGAGTCGGTCGATGAGCATTTCGTACATTTGCCGCTCCAGTTCCTCATTCATTGACCATTGCCCATTGACCATTGCCCATTGATGGAGCGGGGTTCCTTCTTCAATCATCAGGCAGTAGGCAGAGATATGTTCTACATTGAGGGCGAGGGCGGCATCGATGTCGTGTCGCCAGTCGTCGAGTGTCTCATAGGGAAAACCATACATTAGGTCAATACTGATGTTCTGGATGCCTGTTTCACGGAGCCTTTCGACGGCAAGGGGCACTTGTTTGGCAGTGTGGCGACGGTGTAGGAAACGCAACCTTTCGTCATCAAAGGTCTGGACACCTATGCTGACACGGTTGACGGGAAACTGCGACAGGGCTGCTGCAAACTCGGCACTCACGTCGTCAGGATTACATTCGATGGTGATCTCTGTAGATGTGAGAGAATATACCTTATTAATATATATAAAGAGCTGGCGTAGTTGGTTGATGGTCAACTGGCTCGGGGTACCGCCTCCCAAATACACCGTTTCTATATTCATACCCTTGCCTTTAATCTCCATTTCCTTGCATATTGCATCCACATATTTCTGTCGCAAGTCCAACAGGGTAGTGGAGTAAAAACCGCAGTAGATGCACCGGCTTTTGCAGAAGGGAATATGGATGTAAAGGCCTGCCATACGCTCGTAACATTACAATTATGTGAGCAAAAGTACTAATAAAGTTTAATATTTGAAAGTGTTTTTAGGTTTTTCGCATGAAAATGTCTACCTTTGGCTTCGTCTTTTTAGAAAGTTAAACCTAAAACATAACCGATATGAAAGTTTATCAAACTAACGAAATCAAAAACATTGCCTTGATTGGCAGTGCGGGTAGCGGCAAGACAACTCTTGCCGAAAGTATGGTCTACGAAGCTGGCATCATCAAGCGCCGCGGTACCGTAGAGGGTAAGAACACCATGAGCGACTACTTCCCTGTTGAACAGGAATATGGCTACTCGGTGTTCTCTACTGTTTTTCATGTAGAGTGGAATAACAAGAAGCTGAACATCATCGACTGTCCGGGTTCTGACGACTTCGTGGGTGGTGCTATCACCGCCCTGAACGTCACAGACCAGGCCGTGATCCTCGTCAACGGACAATATGGTCCAGAGGTAGGTACGATGAATGCTTTCCGCAACACGGAGAAACTGAAGAAACCCGTTATCTTCCTGGTAAATCAGCTAGACCGCGATAACTGTGACTTCGACCAGATCTTGAATCAGTTGAAGGAGGTCTATGGCAACAACTGCGTTCCCGTACAGTATCCTATCGCTACAGGTGCTGGCTTCAATAGCGTCATTGACGTATTGTTGATGAAGAAGTACTCTTGGAAGCCAGAGGGTGGCGCTCCTATTATTGAGGATATCCCTGCCGACCAGCTCGACAAGGCTAAAGAGATGAAGGCTGCCTTGGTTGAGGCTGCCGCTGCTGGTGACGATACGCTGATGGAGAAGTTCTTCGAGAGTGAAGACCTGACTGAGGATGAGATGCGTGAGGGTATCCGCAAGGGCTTGGTAACGCGTTCTATCTATCCCGTATTCTGTGTTTGTGCAGGTCGTGACATGGGTGTTCGCCGTCTGATGGAATTCCTTGGCAACGTGGTACCCTTCGTCAGCGAGATGCCTGTCATCAAGAATGCTGCCGGCAAGGACGTTCCTGCAGATGCATCTGCCCCCACATCGCTCTATTTCTTCAAGACAGGTGTTGAACCCCACATCGGTGAGGTGCAGTACTTCAAAGTAATGAGTGGTGTAGTGAAGAGTGGCGACGATCTAACCAATGCCGATCGTGGCTCTAAGGAGCGTATCGGTACACTCTATGCCTGCGCAGGTGCCAACCGTATTCAGGTCGACGAGCTGCGTGCTGGTGATATCGGCTGTACCGTGAAACTGAAAGACGTGAAGACAGGTAATACACTGAACGGTAAGGATGTCGAGAATAAGTTCGACTTCATCAAATATCCTAACTCTAAGTTCTCGCGTGCCATCAAGGCTGTTAACGAGGCAGAGACCGAGAAGATGATGGCAGCTCTGCAGCGTATGCGTCAGGAAGACCCGACCTGGGTGGTAGAGCAGTCTAAGGAGTTGCGCCAGATTATCGTTCACGGACAGGGTGAGTTCCACTTGCGTACTCTGAAGTGGCGCATGGAGAACAACGAGAAAATCCAGATTGAGTACCAGGAGCCGAAGATTCCTTATCGTGAGACTATCACGAAGATGGCCCGTGCCGACTATCGTCATAAGAAGCAGTCGGGTGGTGCAGGTCAGTTTGGTGAGGTGCACCTGATTGTCGAGCCTTATACCGACGGTATGCCTGATCCTACCTCATTCACCATCAACGGCCAGGAGTTCAAGATGAATATCAAGTCGAAGGAAGAGAAGGATCTGGAGTGGGGCGGTAAGCTTGTCTTTATCAACAGCGTTGTTGGTGGTGCTATTGATATGCGCTTCATGCCCGCTATCCTGAAGGGTGTCATGGAGCGTATGGAGCAGGGACCGTTGACTGGTTCTTATGCTCGCGACGTTCGCGTCATAGTCTACGACGGTAAGATGCACCCCGTTGACTCTAATGAGTTGTCGTTCATGCTTGCTGCACGTAACGCCTTCAGTGCCGCTTTCAAGGAGGCAGGTCCTAAGGTACTTGAGCCTATCTACGACCTCGAAGTACTCGTGCCAGGCGACTACATGGGTGATGTGATGAGTGACCTGCAGGGTCGCCGCGCCATTATCATGGGTATGGACAGCGAGGCTGGCTATCAGAAATTGTCTGCTAAGATTCCTTTGAAAGAATTGGCAAGCTATAGCATTGCCCTCAGTTCTCTCACAGGTGGTCGTGCTTCGTTCACCACGCAGTTCTCAAGCTACGAACTCGTTCCGAACGACATCCAGCAGCAACTCATCAAGGAGCATGAGGCTGAACTGAAGGAAGAAGACTAAGCCGCTTTGCTAAATGAAAGATTAAAACTGAATAATTAAAGAAAGAGTCCTGCCAATTGGCGGGACTCTTTGCTATTAATAAATGGTGAATAACACTTTGTCCATCTGAGTTTCCTGGATGCAGACGATGTGGTCGGTAACGTAACGATAGAGCCCTGCGCTGTTGGTGACAACTAACTGGTAGGGTTCTCCCGATTTCGCGTTAGTAGAAAAGATGGTTGCCGCATTGTGTTCTTCCTGTGGCAGATACTCGTGGAAACTGCCCGAAGGAAAGGTCTCGAAGAGATCGCTGTCATCAGCCACGGCACGACCATAGATGGTCTCCTCAGTGTAGTAGTAGCCGTTGTTGTGAGGAATCTCGCCAGTAAACTGCTTCATGTGGGCAGTAGCCTCGTAGTATTCACCAGCCCCGAAGGCCACGATACGTTCCAATTTGGGCCACAGTGTCTTTGCCAAGGGTTGTCCTGATGCGAAGGCTTTTTCTACCTCGTCGGCACGCTGGGAATCAGCCTCACGGAGTTCTGCTATCAGTTCGTCGCGGTGCGTGGTAATGTAGTCGAACAGATCGGCTACCCGTTGTGTGTTGAGGGCTACTATCTGGTCTACATCACTGTCCAAGAGGGCATAGCGGCATATCGTGCGCATCTCATTCTCTGGCTCAGTCTTAAAGAACAAGTCATCGGGCATGGAGAATTCGGCACGGCACTTGCCGCGTGCATAATGGTAGTGCCACATATACACTTTGACCATCACACTCTCCAGCGACTCCACAGAGCAGCCGTCATTGGTCTGCTTACTGCGAGGTTCCACCAGTGCAGCCAGTAAGTTATGATGCCCTTTCATCGTCGTGGCAAAGGCTTCCATGTAAGGACGCAGATGGCTCTCAGTACAGGGCACACGCTGCCCTTTGGAATTGACGAGGTAGTGACGCGTAGGTGCTATGGTCAGAATCTCGTTCTCGCCAATGTTGGCTTGCAGGTCAATGAGCCGCTGGTAGTTCTCGTAGTCGGTCATGGGCATCAGCCGCTGATAATCTGCCAGTGTTTCTATCTGGTCGAAGTGGTAGCGGCGGCCGTAGTCGGTAGTGATGTTATTACGCAGGATTTCCATCATCACCAGCCATCCGTTGACAGCCTCCTTCAGTGCAGGGCTGTCCGTTGGGTTTTCAGGGTTGGTAAGTACCTCGCGTGACAGGTGGTATGACATATAGCACTCTTCTGGGGAGTGAATCTTCGATGGTTCCATTCGGCGGAACTTCTCCAGGTAGGGACGTGCCATCTCGCTCATAGCGCGCCGATCCTCAACGCTTAGGTCGGATGCTAGGTAATATCTTGTCAACAAACGGAATAGCGTTTGAGCAGTATCATTGGCGTCAACACCCTGCGACGTGAGATAGTCAAGGATGATGCCAGCAGACTTAAAACACTCGTAGAGGTCATCAACCGACTTCTTGCTGTTCTGGATGATGGAACCGCCATTGATGAAGTAGTGGTAGCCGATGAACTGCGGCAGGTAGCACACGCGGTCGGCCTGTAGTAGGCAGGCAGCAGTATACCAGACATCTTCGACCCAGAGAACCTCTTTGGAATACTTGATGTCATGTTCACGCAGGAATGCTACGTCGAACAACCGTGACGTCGTGAAGGGCCAGAGACCTGAGAACATTTTGTCATACTGATAGTTGTCGCGGTCCATGACAATGCGCCACTCGGTTTGGTTCCACATCACCGTCTCCGTATGCGGATGGAGACTCTCCGTCTCTAACTCATATTCGCGGCGGAAGGTAACCACCTGCGACTTCGTCTCTGCCATTTCGTGGCAAACTACCTCCAGACAGTTCGGTGTGTAACTGTCGTCAGCGTCGAGGAAGCCAACGTAGGGACCCGTTACAAAGAGCATTCCGTGGTTGCGTGGCATACCTGGTGAGCGAATGCCGTCGTTCAACTCCTTGATGACAACGTTCTTGTCGTCTTTGAACATCTCCGTAAGTAGTGGAAGGTAGTGCGGCTCACAGTTGTGAACTACAATGATCCACTCGATATTCTCGAAACCGATAGACTGGCTGCGCATGGAGTCTGCACACTTCTGAAACATACCCATGTCCACATTATGGAACGGCGTAACGACTGATACCTTATACATGATGTTCTTTATTTGTTAGGATTTCTATTTCTGACGCTGTCTTACTGCCTCAAACATCAGTATCGCAGCGCTTACACTGACATTGAGCGAGTCAATCTTTCCCAGCATAGGAATACGGATATGGGCATCGGCAGCATTGCGCCACAGGTCTGTCAGTCCGTCATGCTCTGTTCCCATAACGATGGCCGTACCACAGGTCATATCAGTATCGTAGTAAAGATGGGAGTCCTGCAATTGGGCAGTCAAGATCTTGATATTCCGCTGTTTTAGGAAAGAAATGCACTCCTCAGAAGAACACGCCACACAGGGCACCGTGAAGGCTGCACCTACAGACGAGCGAATCAAGTTAGGATTATAGAGGTCTGTCAGTGGATCACATACTACAACGGCATCGACACCTGAAGCATCGGCCGACCGCAGGATGGCACCCAGATTACCTGGTTTCTCAACGCTCTCCAAGACGACAATCAACGGATGTTCGTCTAAAGACAAATCGTGAAGTTGCAAAAGCTTCGTCCTCACTTCGGCTATGACACCCTCCGTACTGCCGCGATAGGCCATTTTCTCATAGACATCGCGAGATACCTCGAAACACCGAATATTGGCAGGAACGTGAAAATCGGGTACTAACGCAGAACAATAAAATACCGTATCTATCTCATAGCCGGCATGCAGGCAGTGCGACAGTTCCTGTTGACCCTCAACCACAAAAATGCCTGTCTTCCTGCGTTCTGAAGACTTCTGTTGCAACATCAGCAACTGCTTGATTTTCGGATTCTGTAAACTCGTGATCTGTTCTGTCATGACTGCGAAGGTACAAAGTTTTTTCGGAATCTACAACGATTACGTTAAATATTTCTTAAATCTTGAATCAAAGTGGGAAAATTCTTTGTATCTTTGCAACACAATAATCTATTAAAACTATCTGATATGAAGAAATTTGTTATTGGAGACCGCACTAAGGATGAGTACATCTCCGTTCTTGACACAGAGAACAAGAAGTTAGAGTTCACGAACCATATTGGTTCTGCCAAAGAGTTTATGGGTTTTGAGGACACGAAGACAATTCTGAAGAACCTGCAGGAACAGACGGGTGGCTACTTCCAGGACCTTCAGGTCTACATCAAGGATGAAGACGGAAAGGCACACCGCCCTGACGAGCGCGACATGATGCCTTGGTAAACTGAAACAGGAAATAACAAAAGAAGAGGACATACAAGATGTGTCCTCTTCTTTGTCTTTATGGAACCAGTCTCCTAGCTTCTTCACTCAGGAACGGTAGGATATCCTTGAAAGGAATCTCAAAAGTGATGATACCGCTAGAGTAGGGGGCTATCTCGTACTGGGTGTAGAGGAATACAACGCCTGTGTCGCTGAGGTAGGGGGCGTTGCCTGGCAACGGAAGATTGTCGAGAGCCTCGACATCATTAGCAAACAAATACTCAACAACCTTTTCATCGGATAATGGCTTTTCGGCTCCACCAGAGAAGAAACTACGGACACCCTCTTTCAGCATCTTAGCGAGCTTAGGCGAATCGGTATTGGTGAGCAGAGGAATCTGCTTGCCGTCGCTCTTACGGAAAGTAAAGCCTACCTCGGTGGTGTAGCCATGCATGCCGCCACCATAGTCGAAGGTGTGGTAGTGATAGGTTACGTAGTTTTTAGTCTCGTAGAGTTTTATGATGCTATAAGTACGCTCGAAGGCACCAAGACGATCGTCTGGCTCCATATCGTCGTAGACGGAGTGCCAATCATCTGAGAGCGACTGCCACAGCGACTCGCCATAGGCCTTAACCGACTTGGCATCAGAGAACTCGCCACCACCAATCAAACTGCCGATAAAATTCTGCAGACTATCTACCAAGGCTTTTTCGCCCTTGACAGGCCAGTGGACAAAAATCTCAACGTTGGCAGTCGTGTCGCTCTTCTCGAAGCGGATGGTGTCAATCTTGATGTTCTCGGACTTGGCTGCATAAGCACAATGACCGCCTGCAAGAAGCAGAACGGTCATTGCTATAAAGATTTTCAGACGTTTCATTACTCGCCCTTGATAGCAGCTACACCAGGAAGTACCTTACCCTCGATAGCCTCGAGCAGTGCACCACCACCAGTAGAGATATAAGATACCTGGTCAGCCAGACCGAACTTGTTGACACAAGCTACAGAGTCACCACCACCGATGAGTGAGAAAGCACCCTCAGCTGTAGCCTTAGCGATAGCGTCGCCGATGGCACGTGAACCAGCGGTGAAGTTGTCGCACTCGAAGACACCAGCAGGACCGTTCCACAGGATGGTCTTAGCACCCTCGATAGCCTTGCGGAAGTCCTCCTGAGAAGCAGGACCAGCGTCCACACCCTCAAAACCAGCGGGCACCTTATTGGCGGGGCAGGTGATGATCTCAGCACCAGGCTTCACAGTCATGGTGTCGAAGTCGAGCCCATTGGTAGCTGTGCAGTCGCTGCCGAGTACGAGCTGTACGCCGTTCTTCTTGGCGAGCTCCTCAACGCCCAGAGCAACATCCAGTTTGTCGAGCTCTACGATAGAATCACCAATCTCACCATTGTGAGCCTTTGCGAAGGTGTAGGTCATACCACCGCAGAGGATGAGCTTATCCACCTTGCCGAGCAGGTTCTCGATGATACCGATCTTCGAAGAAACCTTAGAACCACCCATGATAGCCACGAATGGACGCTTGATGTTGCTGAGCACATTGTCAACAGCCTGAACTTCCTTCTCCATCAGCAGACCCAGCATCTTGTTGTTAGCATCGAAGTAGTCGGCGATGACAGCGGTAGAAGCGTGCTTGCGGTGAGCAGTACCGAAGGCATCCATCACGTAGCAGTCAGCGTAAGAAGCCAGCGTCTTAGCAAACTCCTTCTGGCTGGCCTTCATAGCCTTCTTAGCCTCGTCGTAAGCAGGATCAGCCTTGTCAATACCAACAGGCTTGCCCTCTTCCTCAGGATAGAAACGCAGGTTCTCCAGCAGCAGAGCCTCACCCATCTTCAGGGCAGCGGCAGCATCAGCAGCCTTAGCGCAGTCAGGAGCGAAAGCTACGGGAACACCCAGTGCCTTCTCTACAGCCTCGCGGATCTGACCCAGAGACTTCTTCATATCTACCTTACCTTTGGGCTTACCCATGTGTGACATGATGATGGTAGCACCACCATCAGCCAGAATCTTCTTCAGTGTGGGGAGGGCACCACGAATACGGGTGTCGTCAGTAATCTTACCATTCTCATCGAGGGGTACGTTGAAGTCTACACGTACGATTGCCTTCTTACCGGCAAAGTTGAATTCGTTGATAGTCATAATTTCTGTTATTTAAATTGGTTTGAATCTTCAAAATCGGACACAAAGGTACGGAATTTAATTGAGAATTGATAACTGAAAAATGAGAATTTATAATTTTTTTGCGTACTGTCTGCCATAATGTAAGACCGAGTTTACAAATCAGAAAGTTAGATGCCATTTTGCTCCCACTGTGACCCAACAGCCTGGTTGGGGTACATTGCCGTAGTCGACATATTGATGACCCGTCAGATTGTTGGCCTCGAGATAGAGCTGATAGCTGTCGGTATGCCAGTCGAGGCGGGCATCGACAACGGAATAGGGATGATAGTCACACACCTCTCCATCGACGTTGGTATAGCTGCCCATGCGGTCCTGCCAACGATAGCCTATCGTTAAGGTGAGTGGTGAGAGGTGAGTGGTGAGAGGTGAGAGAATACTACCGAGGGAAAGAGTCAACTGGGTCGTCACCTTATGGCGCAGATACTCCAATGAATATTGCGACTGGAGATAATCTGCCTCCTGCTTTTGCTGATGCAAATGACAATAGGCGAGACTTATAGAGGTAAGAGGTGAGAGGTGAGAGGTAAGAGAAATTTCTTGCCCCAGCGTATTTACCTTCGTATGGTTCACACTCTGCCAAACGCCATCTGGGTCACGGGTGTCCATCACCCAGTCAATCATATTGCGGGCATGATGGTGGAAGATACTTGCCTTTGCCGTCAACCAACGATTGCCGTATCTCACACCCCCTTCAACGGCATGCAACTCCTCGGGTTTCAGATACTTGTCTGCCTTATGACCTCCCACGCTATAATAGAGTTCCGTGAACGACGGCATACGCAATGAGGAGTTATAGGAGGCATATACCTTCCAGTGGCTGCCGATGCGATAGCTGGCATCCACACCTGGATAGAGCGTAAAAGGCATCTGGTTCCAGGTGTTCTTCACGGCAATGAAACCTGCCGAGAGGGTAAAACGCTTCAACAGGATGTTATGTTCCAAATGGAACGAGAGGTTCGAGCGGTTCAGTCCTACCTTATAATGACTGAACGGCTCATTCAGCGGCTCACCGAGGTTGGTACTGACAATGTCTTCGTTGCGGAACTCCGCCCCCAAGGCTGTTCGTCCCAACAGCCAGTCAAACCAACTGTTGAGGTGGATGCCAAAGACATCAGTGCGATGGTAGTTGAACGGCACTTTATCCTCTGATCCACGCATCAGTTCAAATCTGTCGTAGCCGCGATTCCAATAGATGGCAGGACGGATATGCAGTTTCCCTATTGTCATCTCTCCTTGAAGGGCAGTATAGAGCTTGGTGGTCTTCTCGTACTGCTCGTCGAACTTGGCACTATAGAAGGTGTTCGACCCAAACCCCTTGATGCTCAGTCCTGCTTGCCAGGAAATCGTAGAGGTGAGAGGTGAGTGGTGAGTGGTGAGAGAGTAGCTGCCTTGATAGAAGACCTTCCCTCCCTGATAGTCGCTGTTTAGTGCACCTGCCTTCGAACGGCTGTAGCCATCGCTGCGGGTGTAATTAATTGACAATTGAGAATTGACAATTGATAATTTTGTCGCCGCTGACAGATAACCATACGACCCGCCTTCCATTCGTACGTTCAGACCCCTCCTGACCTCCCCTAACTTAGGGGAGGAAGATGTCACGACATTGATGGCACCCACCAATGACGACGTGCCAAACACTCGTCCTGCAGGACCTTCCAGTACCTCTATGCGTTCAATGTCGCTGAGGTCGCAGGGCAGGTCGAAGGCATTATGTCCCGTCTGTGGGTCACAGATATTGATGCCGTTCAGCAGAATCGTTATCTGCTCGCTCGTTCCGCCTCGGATACTGACATCCGTCTGGGCTCCGATGGGTCCGCGCTGGCGCACATCCACGCCAACAGCCATCTTCAGCAAATCGTTAATACTTTGTACTGGCGCCGCCTGAATCTCGTTGCGCGTCAGTACAGTGACCATTCTCGCTGCTTGCCCCAATGCAAGCGGTGCGCGTGAGCCTGTTATCTCGACATCGTCGAGTGTCGCCTCCTTGTCGGCAACGGAATCGCTGACCATTGTGGGTGTGCCAGCCACAGTCAAATCGTCTGCAGCGGTACTTGCTGCTGCGCGCAGTGTAGCCACGCTCAGCACCCCAATGGTGACAACCTTTCCTAAACAGGCATACAGAGCATAGCGTTTCCTCGAAAACTGACGGAAACGGAGAGCCTTGCGCTGATTGAAAAGTGGTTTATACATGATGTATTATTTAAAAAACAGATGCAAAATTACAAAATAATCCTCAATTCTCCATTCTCTCTTCGAATTTTATTCGCTTTGCTTGCAAGGAATTCTCATTATTTTTGTATCTTTGCATTCAATATGGCAAAGGAAAAAGTAATGTATGTCTGCGAGCATTGCGGACAGGAGTCAGCTAAATGGATAGGCAAGTGTCCATCCTGCGGACAATGGAACACGTTCAAGGAAATCAAGGTGGCCAGTTCCTCCCCAAAGTTAGGGGAGACCAGGAGGGGACTGAACAGCGGCGCGTCCGCCCAGTCCTCCGCACTTTCCGCAGGCAAGGTGTTGCGTCTTCGTGACATCTCTGCGCATGACGACCCCCGCATCGATATGTATGACGAGGAACTGAACCGCGTGTTGGGTGGGGGCCTTGTTCCTGGCTCTATCGTCTTGTTAGGCGGCGAACCAGGTATCGGCAAGTCGACGCTCTCTCTGCAGACCATGCTTAACCTGCCTGAGAAACGGGTGCTGTATGTCAGCGGCGAGGAGAGTGCTCACCAGCTGAAAATGCGTGCAGAGCGACTCGTGAAGGATGGTCTGTCCAATAACGACAACTTTCTGATTCTTTGCGAAAATTCCCTTGAGACTATTTTCGAGCATATCAAGGAGGTGCAGCCCGAACTCATCATCATCGACTCTATCCAGACCATCTCTACCGAGGATGTGGAGTCGTCGGCTGGCAGTATCGCCCAGGTGCGGGAATGTGCCTCCGCCCTGTTGCGCTTTGCCAAGACCAGCGGCGTTCCCGTCATTTTGATTGGCCATATCACAAAGGAGGGCACACTAGCTGGTCCGAAGATACTGGAGCACATTGTCGATACCGTCATCCAGTTTGAGGGAGACCAGCATTATTTGTATCGTATTCTGCGCAGCATCAAAAACCGCTTCGGCTCTACCTCAGAGTTGGGAATCTACGAGATGCAGCAGACGGGCCTCCGTCAAGTCAGCAACCCTTCAGAGCTGCTGTTGACGGAAGACCATGAAGGACTCTCGGGTGTGGCTATCAGCAGTGCCATTGAGGGCGTCCGTCCCTTCCTGTTGGAGACGCAGGCACTGGTCAGTACTGCCGCCTACGGTACCCCTCAGCGCTCTGCAACAGGTTTCGACCAGCGTCGCCTGAACATGCTGCTTGCCGTATTGGAGAAGCGGGTGGGTTTCAAGTTGATGCAGAAGGATGTGTTCCTCAATATCGCAGGAGGTCTGCGAGTGACGGATATGGCAATGGACCTCAGTGTCATCGCAGCAGTGCTCTCCAGCAATGTCGACACTCCCATTGAGAGTGGCTGGTGTATGGCTGGTGAGGTAGGCCTGAGTGGTGAGGTACGTCCTGTGGCACGTATCGAGCAGCGTATTGCTGAGGCGGAGAAACTGGGCTTCTCACATATCATCATTCCTAAATACAACCTCTCAGGACTCAATCGCAAGAAGTTCAAAATCGAGCTCGTTCCCGTCCGCAAGGTAGAAGAAGCCCTCCGTGCCCTCTTCGGATAACATCATCATCCCAGAAAACTATTTGTAAAGGTTAGAAAATGTATCTTTGTAACTAGAAAAGTTATGTTCACCGTCCGTAAACATAAGTTCAAGGGCGGTAAACACATGTTCAAGGGCTGTGAACATAAGTTTACGGTGCGTAAACATAAAAAGAATCACGTCCCTCCCACATTTTTCTCACGTCTTTCTCAAACTTTTCTCATATTTATCTCATGCCGTATTCATGTTCTATGGGTATGAGAAAGGATAGAGAAACCATAGAGACAGGATAGAGTATCCTATGAGATGCCTATGAGATGCCTATGAGATGCCTATGAGCAACCTATGAGTAAGCTATGAGCAACCTATGAGCAAAGTATGATTCGAGAAAACTCAAATATAATTTGACCGATTGTCGATTTTTTCGCGACTCAGCAGAGATAATGCAAGCATTTCTCTGCATTTGCTGCTCCAAAATTTGGTTTTCTGCTCACTTAATAGTACCTTTGTTCGCGAAATGAAGAGAACATTTTATTTGATGGCCTGTCTGGTGCTATTGGTAGCGTGCGGACAGTCCTATGAGGAAACGAAGCGACAGACGAGGAAACAACGTCTGGAGGCTTTGCGTAAAGACTCTGCAGCGCTGAAGATTGCCGTGATGCCGACGCTTGACTGCCTGCCGATGTATGTGGCAGCATATCACCAATTGTTTGACACACTGAATGGTGGCGTGCGCCTGAAGCACTTTATGGCACATATAGACTGTGATACCGCCTTGGAGCGTCAACGGGTGGAAGGTAGTGTGACAGACCTCGTCAGGGCTGCACGTATTGAGAAACGAGGCATTCAACTGCGCTATGTAGCTGCGACGAACAGTTACTGGCAGTTGATTACCAACCATAACTCACGTATACGCCAGTTGAAGCAACTGGACGACAAGATGGTGGCAATGACCCGTTTCTCAGTGACGGATATGCTCAGTGACCTCATTGTTGATTCCGTGAAACTAAGGGATGAGCATCTGTTCCGAGTGCAGATCAACGACCTGAATGTGCGTATGCAGATGTTGCAGAATAATGAAATGGATGCGATGTTCTTTTCAGAGCCTCAGGCTACAATGGCCCGTATGGCAAGGCATCCTGTGGTGCTGGACACTCGGAAACTGGATATGCAGATGGGGGTGATTGCCTTCCGTGAGAAGGAAATGCGGCGACCTGAGCGCCATAAGCAGCTGGACCTTTTCGTGAAAGCCTATAATGCAGCATGTGACTCTATCAATAAGAAAGGTATCAGGCACTATCGTGACTTGATTGTCAAGTATTGTGGCGTACAGTCTGCTGTTGTTGACTCCTTGCCAAAAGACATTAAGTACCAACATGCCGTTGGCCCCCGCCAGAAAGATGTGGATTTGGCACAGAAATGGCTTCAAAAGAAATAGCAGATGACAGGTACGGAACTTCAATTACAGAGAGTGGCAGCCGAATTGCATCAAGGCAATGTGGGGCTTGCCATTGCGGAGATGGAGACCTATCTGGCTGCCTATCCTCAGCAACAGACGCAGGAGCGTTTGAGTGGCATCAAGACGGAATATGAACTGATGTCTGACTATTGGCGTCGTGGGGTGAACGACCCGCAGCTGGAACAACTCTACCAGTATCTGTTGCAACGAGTCTATGTACTTTATGCCAATATTGCCTCCTATCACCGGATGCGCTCCTATCCGATATTGGCAGGCGTCTATAATCGTGTACGCTTGGAGCGTCAGGACTGGTCACTGTCGGAGATCCGTCAGGAAATGGAAGCTTTTGTGAGTGATGTCGCCATGTTGGAACTGGAGCCTGAGCACACGAGACAGGAGAAGGCAGAGGGCCTCTATAAAGCACATCAGTCGCAGATGAACAATCTGTTTTCGTATGTCCTGACCTCCCGTATGTGGACGGAGGGAGTAGGGCACGACTTTGAGGAGATACTGATATCGCCGACCATCGACAATAATGACCAGCAACTCCTGGTGTCGTCAGTGACTTTGTCGTTGCTGAACCAGTTTGATATGGCAAAGTTCCGTACACTTGTCAATGTATATCGCCGCTCTCAGGATGAACCTGTAAGACAGCGGGCGTTGGTAGGCTGGGTGTTGTCGCTGAAGGAAGAGATGCGTAAGATTTATCCGGAGCAGGAGGAATTGGTGTTGTCGCTGCTCTCATCAGAAAAGGTTCGCGAGGAGTTGACGGAGTTACAGATGCAATTGGTGTATTGTCTGAATGCCGAAAAGGATACCCATACTATCCAGCAGGAAATCATGCCGGATATCCTGAAGAACAACAATCTCCAGTTCAACCGCTTTGGCATTGAGGAACGGGAGGACGATCCTATGGAAGACATCCTGCATCCAGAGGCTTCAGAACAGCGTATGGAGAAGCTGGAGGAAACCTTCGGGCGTATGATGAACATGCAGAAGCAGGGCTCGGATATTTATTTCGGCGGTTTCTCCCAGATGAAACGGTTCCCCTTCTTCTACGATATCCCCAACTGGTTCGTCCCTTTCTATATGCAGCATCCGGACATCATCCATTTTGTACGTAGGGCAGAAGGGAATAAGTTTCTGGAAAAGATGATGCGTCAGGGGCCTTTCTGTAACAGTGACAAATATTCATTTATCATTGCATTCCAACAGGTAATAGAGCGAATACCAGATGGAATGCGTAAGATGCTGGAGCGTGGAGAGGCTACGATGGGCGATCTTCCAGAGGAAGAGCTGCAGACACCTGCCTTTATCCGTCGGGCCTATCTGATGGACTTATACCGTTTCTATCGTTTGTATTCTGGTCGGAATGAGTTCCAGAATCCTTTTGACACAGGACACGACGAATTAGGTTCCTGTGAGTTCTTCAGTCTGTGGCTGTTCAAAGGTTCTCCTTTGGAGCCTTATAAGGATGAGATCGTCCGTTTGTTGAAACGTCAGAAACTGGAGAAGAATGCCAAGCGGTTGCTGGATTCCTATAGTGATGACCACCATTCCATACAATACTATATTTGGTCGGGAATGTTCGCTAAGGCATTGGAGCTGGAACCTGGAAACCAGAAGGCACTTCAGGGCTATGCCCGAGAGATGTTCAACGCAGGATTGTATGAAGAGTCTGCAGAGGCATATGATGAACTGTTGATGCTGAATCCCGATAAGACCAGCTACTTGTTGAACAAGTCGATCTGTCTTGTCAATCTGAAAGACTATGAAGAGGCTTTGAAGATACTGTATCGGCTGAATTATAATCATCCTGAGGACAATCATGTGAATCGGGTACTTGCATGGACACATCTGTGCAGTCACCAATTGGAACAGGCTGATAAGCTATACAAGCAGCTAACGGCAGGTGATCAGGTGCTTCGAGAAGACTGGGAGAATTATGGTTATTGTTGTTGGTTCTCTGGCAGGATTGACGAAGCCGTTCACTGTTTTAAGAAAGCAGTAGGGAATGTTCGTCCTGAAGAGGCATTCTTCAGTTTTGACTCCCAATTGATAGCGGAATACGCAGTTAGTGAGATACAGGTCAGACTGATGCAGGCTGCAGTCTTTTCTTGATCTTCTGATAACACCAGGTCCAACCCAACGGAATACCCATTCCAACAATGGCGTAGAGTACCCAAAACCAGTCTTCCTTGGCGTGATCGTGGATAACCATGTGGCATCCAATCTGGGCAAAGTCCATGTCGTAATACCATATCTTTATCAGGCTGACAACTTTATAGCTGATGATATGGAATACAAAGACGGGAAGGGTGTTATCACCGCAAAATACCAAGAAGCGTTTTATGGCTCCTTCCTTGCGATTCAAGTAATAAGCTATGTTGTAGGTCATTAGGAAACCGCAGATGGCAGGGACTGGTAAAGAAATGAACTGAATGAAGGACGAGCGCCAGTTCATGTTAGCCGTTAGGTATTTGGAGAAGAGGAAGACAATGACGGCAAAGACCAAAGTGATCCACCATGATACTCTGTAATGACGCTCCCACTTATGAAACAGGAAACCACATCCGAAGAAGAAAGTACCCATGATTTCCCGATAGCCTCCTTGGATGAGGGTGATGATACGGAGCCCTTCCGATGTCTTCCATGCTGCCAGCAGGAGCATCAACACACAGACAGCAATAGGAGTAATCGTGTCGCGGTAAGCAGACAGCTTCTTCGATTTTCCGACCAGGTGGTCAGCGCCTTTATATATAATAAGGTACGTAATACTTGCTACCAACAACCCACGGAAAAACCAGAATGCACCACAGAGGAATTGGTCATAGCCGCCCATTGCCGTCACCATATTCCACAGGTTCTGCTGCATCTGATGCCAGGAGTAGGGGTGGGTAACGCCTCCAGTCCAGTTGCCGTATTGCTCGTTGAGAATGCCAAGATCGAACATCCAATTATGGATAATCAGGAAGAATACTGCCCATTTGAGAAAAGGGACGTAAAGGCCCTTGAACCGTTTCTTGACAAAAGTGGCCTCGTCATCAAGATACCGCAGGGAGAAGAAATAGCCTGCCGTAATGAAGAAGACGGGCATGTGGAACTCATAAAGGAAGGAACAGACAACATCAGGGCAATCAGCATGACCAATAACCATCAGGATAATGGCAAGTGCTTTGCAGATGGAGATGACGGTATTGCGCTGCATGATGTTATAGGAATGGGGCTAGCAAATGGGCAAACCAGCCGCGGAACTTCTGCCAGGGAGTGCGGAACTCATTCCACGACTCAGGAGTCAAGAGAAAACACTTCTTGGTGTCTCGTGCAAACATCTCGTCTAATTCACGGGTCGTCTCTTTGTCTATAATCACGGCATTTTCCTCAAAGTCGCATTTCAGGCTACGGGCATCCAGATTGGTACTGCCCACTGTACAGAACCGCCCGTCGACCATCATGATTTTAGAGTGATGGAACCCTGGCTTATACATCCAGATAATAGCACCTCGCTTCATCAGCTTATGAGCCTGATAATAGGCACAGTCAGGAGTCAGGGGGATATCGCTCTTTGCTGACTGCATGATTTCCACCTTCACGCCTCGTTTGATGGCTCTGGTCAGGGCACGAGTGACTTTAGGAATCAAAGTGAAGTAGGGATTGATGATCTTGATGGAGTCTTGTGCCTGATCAATTGCGCTGACATAGAAGTCACGCATAATGGATGGCGTGTAATGGGGTTCCCGATTAATAATGCCCACCATTTTCTTGCCTGCAGTGGATGTCGTATCAGGCTTCAGCCCCTCAAACCGTGTCAAGGTGCCGCCCCGGTAGTATTTCATGCCGTGTACATTCTCCCCAGTTGTACGGTTCCATATCCTCAAGAAGATTTTCTGCAGTTCGTTGACAGCATCCCCCTCGATACGACAATGCATGTCACGCCATTCTCCGACTTGTTCTGTTCCCTTGATATAATAGTCGGCAACATTCATACCTCCGGTATAGGCAATTTGTCCATCAATCACCACAATCTTCCGATGGTCACGTCCGAAAATCTTATTAATCCAAGGGAAACGGATAGGCTCGTATTCTACGATTTGAATGCTGTCGTCCCGTAATGCTTTCAAATGATATTTCTTCAGTGGCTGGTTGTTGGAGTCATTGCCAAAACCATCGAACATGGCACGGATTTCCACACCTTCTTTCCGCTTTTCCCGAAGGATGTCGAAGAGTAGGGAGGCAATAGAGTCATTACGGAAATTGAAATATTCCAGATGTACACTGCTCTTCGCTTGACGGATGGCGTTGAACATATCGTCGAACTTGGCCTGACCTGACATGAGGAGTGTAACCTTGTTGTCGTCGGAAAATACAATTTTCTTGGAACGCAAAGTACGAACAATCAGCGAGTCACTTGTTTGAGAACTCGCTGGTTGTAGAAGGAAAGATAATATTGCGATGAATAATAGTCGCAGCATCTTACTTTTTATTCTTAAGACGATATTCGAGTGGGGTCATGCCATACTTGTCCTTGAAGATGTTGATGAAGTTCTCCGCAGTCGAGAAGCCGATATTGATGGCAAGCTCACTCATGTTGATATTGGTCTTTGTCAGGAGTACGCAGGCGTGTTTGAGCCGGATTTCACGAACAACTTCTGCAGGCGTCTTCGTCGTGATACTGCGAATCTTATGGAAGAAAGGAACACGTCCCATTCCCATCGCTGTCGCCATCTCTTCCAGACTGATCTGTCCGCGGCTCATGTTCTGAAGGACATACTGCTCTACATTCTTCATCAGCTGACGGTCCATCAGGTTACTCATAGAGTAATTGCCGATGGTCTCGTCTTCACCGTAGAACTGTGTCATGAGCTCATCCTTCTTCTCCTGTTCTGCAGGTTCCTGCTGTGACGGCGTCTCTGGCTCAGCAACAGCCTCTTCATTTGCAGGCGTGGCATCGCCTTGGTTCTGGATGACATCATCGTCATAAACCATGGTCGCCGTTGTCATACTTGCATTATGCCCCTCAAGCATACGCGTCTCACGACCCTCAATGGCATTCTGCTCCATCTCAATAGGACCTAATCCCATCAGTTTGTTGAATCGCATGACAGCTTCTTGTACATTGAACGGCTTGGCCAGATAGTCGTCTGCCGCCAAGGTGATATCCATGTCTTTCATCATCTCAGGTGTCAAGACAGAGTCTGTCATCAGCACGAATTTAATCTTATGCGTCAGGGAACCAGACTTAAGTTTGTTGCACAACTCACTACCAGTCATGTGCTTCATAGCCTGCTTACAGATAACCAGATCGGCTTTCATCGCCTCAATATCCGGAATGGCCAGACGGATGTCATCATAGACATGGAAGTCATAGACCTCACGCAGATGAGCATTCATGAATGTATTGAACTCCCGGTTGTCGTCAATGAATACCACATTGAATTTTTGCGTCTTCTTGTCAAGGCGCAACGGCTGGATCTTCGCAGTCAATTCAGAAGTGGACAAAGACGGTAATGTGATTTCTCCCTGGTCGTTCAGTTCCATGCGGTCTTTTGCCGTAGATTCTGCTTTTTCTTCTGGATTCTCCAGTACGGTCTGCATCTCTGAGATACGGGTGATGATCTGCAGCATCTGGAAATGGAGTGAATTCAACTGCTCCCTGCCTTCCAGGTCGCTTTCCTTCTCTGCAAGATTGCCAATGATGGTCGTCATGCGTGCCATCGGCTGGCGGAGTTCATCACTAGTTATCTTGATTTCCTCACGCTGGCGTTTCAATTCATCGACTACAGTACGCTTCCTTGTCATGAAGTTCTTGGCCCTCTTGTAGCCATAGCGCCAGATTACAAGGACAACAATGGCAAGTAGGACGTATACAGACAGCATCCACCATGTCAGCCACCAAGGACGTTCGATGGTAATGTCCAGCTTGCGTTCCTGATTGCTGACTGCACCATCGGCACTCACAGCTTTCACATGCAAGGTGTACTTTCCGCTGCCGAGGTCGCGGAATCTGACACCATGCAACAAAGCATCGCCATTACGCCAGTCGTATTCCAGTCCTTCCATCCAATACATGAATTGCAGGCGCTCACCTTGGTTGTAGTTTCCCGCAGCAAACTTGATGGTAAAGGAACTCTGTCCGTTCTTTAGTGTAATCTTGCTGCTCTCGTTGAGGGCTTGAGGCAGTATGACGTTACCGTCATAATCATGTCCTACCATAATTTCCTCTTCTCCGACAAACAGTTGGGTAAGCATCACGCGGGGTAGGGAATTTTGATCCTCTTTCTTTACTTCGCGTACCCAGTTAACACCGAAGAGACCGCCAAATTGTACAGAACCGTCTGATTTCGTCAGGATAGCTCCCGTGTTAAACTCGTTGCTTTGCAGTCCGTCGCTGGTGTCATAGTTATAGAGACCATATCCAAAGGTTCCCTCTTGTCGGTTACGCTGCACAACGATACGGCTGATACCGTTACTCGTCGTTACCCACATGTTGCCGTTTCTGTCTTCTGTAATACCGCAGACAGAGTTATTGCAGAGTCCGTCCTTTTTCGTGATATAGTTCAAAGAATCGTTCACCACATTGAAGACATTCAGTCCTTCACGGGTCCCAATCCAGATAAGTCCACGGGAGTCCTCATATACCTGAGTGATATAGTTGTTCGTGAACGTCTTGATATTGGTGGAATTACCAGTCAAGATCTTCTTTTCCCGATTCGACAGGTTCAGTATCATCAGTCCTTCTGACGTACCGATTAATAAGATATTGTTCTTTCCGTAGCACAGACAAGTGATATTATTGGTATTCAGCATACCGTTCTCACGGGTATAGGAAGAGAACGTGTTCATCTTCGGGTTATATACCTGCAGTCCTCCGTTTGTTGCAATCCACAAGTTTCCGCCCTTATCTTTAGCAAGTGCATTGACATGGTCGTCTATCAACGTCTTCATACTGTCACGGACTGCAGAGAATATCCGTGAGGAACTTCCTTGAATACGGGTCAGTCCGTTCTGGCGCGAACCTACCCAAAGGCTTCCGTCCTCAGTGGTTTCCATGCAGGACACCTTCTGGCTGGCCAGCGTACCTTCAAAACCAACGACACCCTTGTCACTTGTTCCATACCAGACTTTCCCGTTTGCATCTTCGGCAATTGCTGTTACATCACCATAGAATTCTGACTGGAACTTATAGATGTTGTCGCCATAGAATGCGACTCCGGATTTCTCAGTACCCACCCACAGCAGGTCTGTGTCATCGACATAGACGCTTTGAATACCGATAGTCTCCTGGCTTGCCAGATTGGTCCTGCCATTATGTGGCTGTACAACTTCCATTTCGTGGGTGTCGACATTCATACGGATAAGTCCCATGCGGTCGGTTCCAATCCAGATGTTCCCACTTCGGTCACCTGACATCCCGTTGACGCTATGGTCTACGGCGACGCCTGTGAGCCCTATGCTGTTACCGATTGCTGTGTCCCAGACATTGGTATTCTTGTTGTAGAACATCAAGGTTCCCTGTCCGTAAAGCCAGATGTTATCTGCCTGATCGGCATATACCCTCAGTGAAGCACTCTTGCGAAGGTGCTGGTTGGCAATCAGGTCGGTTGCCCATACGGTGTGTTGCTGGTGCATAATATCACAGCAAACCAACCTTCCGTCTTCATAAACGATGATGGCACCGTCACGACATTCTCCGATAGAACAGATCGTACCTTGGGGAACACCGTGGCTGTCATCGGTATAGCCGAATTCGTAAAGCAGCTGTTGCTGCATGTTATAGGCGACAACTCCCTTGTTGGGGATAGATGCCCATAAGTTCTTGTGACGGTCGAAGAACACCACGTTCGGCTGTCCCTCAATACCCATCCGGCCAAAGACCTGTTTCATGTCACGCTCAAAGGTCTCTGTTTGTGGATGATAGACACAATAGCCTGCTGATGTCTGAATCCAGAGATTACCGTCAAGTGCCTCCTGCATGCTTATGATATAACTGTCAGAAAGGGAGGAACCGTCTTGCGAATTACTCTGGAAGTACCTGAAAGTATAGCCGTCATAGCGATAAAGGCCGGCTGGCGTTCCAAACCACATGTAGCCACGACCGTCTTTCAAGATACAGTTAATCTGACTGCTGGTAAGTCCATCCTTGATGTCCAGCGTTTTGAATAGATAAACACCTGCAGCAGCCAACGGCAGTGCAAGCATCAACATCATCAGTATTTTCTTCAGTCCTTTCATAGCCTGTTCATTTTTCATTGTTAGAGGATACAAGCGTAACGGTCTACAATACCCAATAGCTTATTGTCGTCATCGGATACCAGCACGTTGTGTATCTTATGTTGATTCATTATTTTCTGTATTTCAGAGATCTTAGCTTGCGGAGAGACCGTCTTTGGGGTCTTGGTCATAATGTCATCGACCGTACGGTCAAAGAACTCCGCATTCCATCGTTCCATGGCACGCCGGATGTCTCCATCGGTAATAATGCCGGCAATGTGTCCGTCCTTTATGGCAACACCAAGCCCAAGCTTTCCTTTGCTGACAAGGATAATGGCCTCGCCTAAATGCATTTCAGGAGCCAGAATCGGAAGGTTCTCCGTAATCATGACATCCTGGGCAGTGGTGAGCAGTCGTTTACCCAATTCACCTCCAGGATGGAACTGGGCGAAATCCTGCGGCTGGAAGTGGCGTTTGTTCATCAAGGCAATGGCTAGTGCATCGCCCATCACCAGTGTCGCTGTCGTACTACTGGTTGGAGCCAGGTTCAGCGGACAAGCCTCTTTCTCCACGCTGACGTTCAGATGGCAGGTGGCATACTTTGCCAATAGGGATTGCGGGTTGCCACTCATGGCAATAATAGGGATTTCCATATGGAGTACCATCGGGATAAAACGCAGCAACTCATCTGTCTGTCCTGAGTTGGAGATGGCAAGAACAACGTCTTCTTTTGCCATTACACCCAGGTCGCCGTGGAAGACATCCAGGGGATTGATGAAGAAAGAAGGCGTCCCCGTTGAGGCTAAAGTAGCGGCAATCTTTGCTCCGATATGTCCGCTCTTTCCGACTCCTGTCACAATGACCTTGCCGCTACACTGCATCATGAGCTCGACAGCCTTGTCAAAGTTGTCGTCAATCTTGGATGTCAGGTCAAGTACGGCCTGTGCCTCATCCTTGATGCATTGTATGGCAGTTTCCTTATCAGTCATGTGCGATGAGTTTTGAAATGAGTGCTTCCAACTTATCCAGTTCCAGCATATTGGCGGCATCGCTAAGTCCCTGGTCTGGCGAGGGATGAACTTCAAAGAACCACCCCGTAGCCCCAAAGGCTTTGGCTGCCATAGCCATCTGTGGCACGTAGCGACGGTCGCCTCCTGTCTTCCCGTTGGCACCGCCAGGCCGCTGTACACTATGGGTGCAGTCCATGATGACGGTAGGGACCAGTTCCAGCATATCCGGGATATTGCGGAAGTCAACCACCAGATTATTGTAGCCCATCATGTTGCCGCGCTCTGTCAGCCAGACCTCTTTGGCACCGGCCTCCTTGGCCTTCTCCACGGGATAGCGCATGTCCTGCCCGCTGAGGAACTGGGCTTTCTTGATGTTCACCGTCTTTCCCGTCTTTGCTGCAGCGATGAGTAAGTCAGTCTGCCGGCAAAGGAAAGCAGGTATTTGAAGCACATCAACGACCTGTCCGGCAGGGTCTGCCTGCCATGCCTCATGGATGTCAGTCAGGATTCGCAGTCCGTACTTCTGCTTGATGTCACTCAACATCAACAGTCCATGGTCTATGCCCGGACCGCGAAAAGAGTTGATGGACGTGCGGTTCGCTTTGTCAAATGATGCCTTGAATATAATGTCAGTCCCCAGTTTCATGTTGATATCCACCAGTGTAGCTGCAACGGTGTCGAGCAGTTCTGCGGATTCTATGACACAAGGTCCTGCGATAATCGTACTTTTCATATTTGTGAGCAGTCACTATTTCCTTGCAAAGATAGGAAAAAACTTCTATACCTGCAAGAAAAGTGTGCAATTTTGTAATAAATAATGTAAAAGTCGCCTATTTGATATGAATATCCTGCTGTGGGAATGGAATCTCGATGTTATTTTGACGAAGGGTGTCATAAATGGTGTTCAATACATCACTGATGACATAGGACCGCTTCGGTGCATCGGCCCAAACGAACATTTTCAGGTTGATGCCGGAGTCTGCCAACTCTCCTACCACTGATTTTGCCTTCTTCGACTTGTCAATCCACTTGTGCTTCATCTGGTTGACGGCTCCGTCCACCAGTTCGATCACCTGTTGCAGGTTACTGCCATAGGCAACACCATAGTTGATGACGGCAAGTACATAACCATGGTTGCGAGTGAGGTTTTTATAGTTCTTGGTGAACAGTTGTGAGTTCTGGAACGTGATGACTTCTCCGTACAGCGACTCGACAACCGTTGAGGTATAACTGATCTTCGTTACCTTACCCATCGTGCCGTCCACCTGAATCCAGTCACCCACCTTGATGCGTCCGGCCATCAGGGTGATGCCATAGTAGATGTTCTCAATGATGTCCTTGGAGGCAAAACCGATACCGGTTGACAGACCGCCCGTTACCACCATCAACCACGCCAGGGAAATGCCGAGAATGCTCATGGTAATCAGGAACCACGCTCCCCAGATGATGACCTGAATGACATTCCTGCCCATCACTTCCTTGCTGGCCGCCGTGCTGGGGTCGCTTATCTGGTAGTGCATACTCAGGAATTTCAGGATGGTCCTGCTGGCATAGGAGAAAAGGAACCATAGGCTGACGACAATGGCCAGGGTGAAGATGCTCAGCCTTAAGTTCTTCAAGTCCACATAGTCGGTATTGAATATCTTCCAGCAGATGTCGCTCAAATTAAAGACATCGGCAGCCCAGTATATGCTGAGCATCACGGATGCGACACCGGCAACGGGTAGTAATACCTGGTAAAGCAGATGGTATGCCCAAGTCTGTGTGATGGGCTTTTCTGCCAGCCGATGCCTGATGCCATATAGTTTGAGGTACTGCAGGGCACAGGTAATTGTGAGAATACAGGTGAGTTGCATGGTCCACCAGATCAGCATCTGTACCGCCATCAGCGTATATCCTGCCCATGAGCAGATGACAGCCGCAATGAATACGAACAGTGAGATATAGCTGTAGAACATGTCCGAGCGCGGAATATTCCTGTTATGGCGCCCGATGGCTCGCCATTGCCAGAGGGCACAAATCAGTAGCACCGGTGGGAATATCAGGTTGACCAGCTCGTTCGGTATCAGGATGATACGGAAGACGATGACCAGGAAACTGACGGCCAACAGTGGCGTGTATATCCGGAAGGCGCTCTTGATCTGGTCGCCCTTCACGCGCAGCAGCAGCGATATCAGGATGACACCCATCAGCCAGGCGAAATTCACCAGCAGATTACATGCCATGATAATGAAATTCTGGTTGGCTACCGCAAGTGCAATACCAAGAATGATGGCAAAGGTAACGGTGGTCGTAGCCAGTGTGATACAGGTGCGCTTCTTCATGAACTCCTCCGTACGGAACCGTTTGGGTACGATATAGCGGATGACTGTGAAGTTCAGGATGGATGCAATGACGGCATAGATAATAATGGTAATGAGAAGTCCGAAAATCCATCGGCTGTCCCATTGGGAGTTCTCACTTGGCTTGTATTTCTTGCTGACGGTCCTACTGGTTAGCTGCCATTGCCGCTTCCAGTTCTTCAGGATGTTGAAATAACTGTCGTCCCCGTTCTTGAAGATGCTGGTTTGAATGTCGTTATACCGTTTCTGGGCATAGTCGTTCAGGTAGGAGAGTCGTTGCTCCGTCATGTTGTAATAGCGGATGTAGTCCTGCATGGTCGAACGGTTCTCTTCCAACGAATTGCGGATACTGGTGGCAAGTGTCAGACAGACGCTGCGGTCGATCTTTGCCTGGTCGTTCAAAGTCTGGACAGGCATCTCCTTCAGTGAGCTGATCAGGGAATCGTAGCGGGCAATATCGGCATCCGCCTTGTTCAGGAAAGTCTTGAAAGGGGTCTTTTGCCGCTGGAAAGCATGGTATTGCTCTGTCGCCTCATGACAGGCATAGGTCAGGTCGAAGACGTACTCCTGTTTCTGGGAATAGAGCATCAGTGAGTTCTGGTTAGACAGCTTCATGGTAGAAATCAGCTGGTTCCTCACCGTCTCACTCTGCTTCTTGTTCATTTCCAGCATCTGTGCCAGTTCACGATAGTAGGTCGTCAGCTCCGAGCGGAGGATCTGCAGTGTCTGTGGCAGGTCTTTCTCTTTCAGCACGGCGTGTGCATGGAGTGTTCCGACCAATAGTCCTATGATGAGGAGAAGTTTCTTCATATTCGTTCTTACCTGATTTAGTCTGCAAAATTAAAAATAATTTTCTATTCTCAACCTACAATTATCAATTATTTTGTATCTTTGCAGGAAAATTAAAACAAATACTCATGAAATTAATAGCAGATAGCGGGAGTACGAAGACAGATTGGACGCTGCTCCATGATTCAGGGCTACGTGCCGAAAACGTGTTTATGGCAACCTTCAAGACACAGGGAATCACCCCCATCCACCAGTCTCCGGCAGAGATACGTCAGATACTGGCACAAGAACTGATGCCGCAACTCTCTACGTTCTCACGTGCCCAACTTGTCAATTCGAAAATTCTTGAAAGTCCACTGCTCTCGAATATCCAGGTGTTTTTCTATGGAAGTGGCTGTACTTCCACGCATGTCCCCATGATGAAACAGATGCTGTTTGAGGTGTTCTCCCCACAGACAGTAGAGGTTTACAGCGACTTGATGGCTGCCGCCCGTGCCCTTTGCGGACATGATGAGGGTATTGCGTGCATCTTAGGAACAGGAGCGAACTCCTGCTTGTTCGATGGTGAAAAAATCACACAAAACACGCCTCCTCTCGGCTACATCCTCGGTGATGAGGGGAGTGGGGCAGTGTTGGGAAAGTTCTTCATGAACGCTATCTTTAAGGATCCTCAGTATGCCTACCTCCGTGATGCTTATCTGAAGGAGACGGGGTTGACAATGGCCGCCATCATCAATAAGGTGTATAGGGAGCCTCTCGCCAACCGCTTCCTGGCCTCCACGTCCTCTTTCATCAGTCAGCACCTCGGCTTTGAACCGTTACGCCAATTGGTCATCGAGAATTTCCGCACGTTCTTCCGTCGCAATGTGACGCATTATCAGCGTCCTGACCTGCCTATCCATGCGGTTGGCAGCATTGCTTGGTATTTCCAGGAAGAGCTGAAAGAGGCGGCTGAGGCAGAAGGCTTCCACCTTGGAAACATCCTGCAGACTCCGATGGAGGGGTTAATCAAGTATCATCAGTAGACTTGCTCTAAGTATTCTCTACGTATTCTCTAAGTACTCTCTATGCCTGCTCTATCCCTTGGGAATAGAGTAAGTATAGAGTAAGTATAGAGTAAGTATAGAGCAAGTATAGAGTTGCCTTAGAGTTACCCTAGAGTTGAGTGGGAGTTACCTAGGAGTTACCATAGACTTGGTATAGAGTTGGTATAGAGTTGGTATAGAGTTGGTATAGCGTTGGTCTTGCTGTTTTGGCTTCGATCATCTTGTCAATGGAAGATGTATCTGCGCCATGAGGATTCTGAAGGCAAAGTTACGCATTTTATTTGGGAAAAGCAAGGTTTTTGTTGGATTTTTTTTTGATGAAAGATTTGGCGGTGTCGGATATTTGCCTTATCTTTGCAAGATGTTGTAAGTGACCGATAAATAAAGCGACAAAACCAATACTAACATGAAGAGACTATTACTACTGACTATGGTGGCAGCCATGGTGGCAGCCTGTCAGAAACGGCAGGAGGTGACGACGGACTTTGTCCGCGTCGAGGACGGACACTTCGTCCGTGCAGGTAAACCGTATTATTATGTGGGTACTAACTTCTGGTATGGTGCTATCCTTGGTTCTGAAGGACAGGGCGGCGACCGTGCCCGTCTGGGGCGTGAACTGGACGAGATGAAACGGATGGGTATCGACAATCTGCGTATCCTGGTAGGATCTGACGGTGAACGAGGCGTGAAGACGAAGGTGGAGCCTACGCTTCAGATAGCCCCCGGTGTGTATAATGATACGATACTGGCAGGCTTGGACTACCTGCTGATGGAGATGGGTAAGCGTGAGATGGTGGCTGTGCTCTACCTGAACAACTCCTGGGAGTGGAGTGGGGGCTATGGCTTCTATCTCGAACAGGCAGGAGCCGGTAAGCAGCCGCGTCCTGACGATGCAGGCTATCCTGCTTTCATGGAGGCCATGAGCAAATATGCCACCAACGAGAAGGCGCATCAGTTGTTCTATGACTATGTGCGCTTCATCATCGGACGTATCAATCGCTATACCGGAAAGAAGTATACGGAGGATCCTGCCATTATGTCGTGGCAGATAGGCAATGAGCCGCGTGCTTTCTCCAAAGAGGCATTGCCTGCCTTTGAGAAGTGGCTTGCCGAGGCATCGGCGCTGATCCGTTCCCTGGATCAGAATCATTTGATTTCCGTAGGCAGCGAGGGTTCATGGGGCTGTGAGAACGACCTGGGCAGTTGGACGCGTATCTGTGCCGACAAGAATATCGACTATTGCAACGTGCATCTCTGGCCCTATAACTGGGGATGGGCAAAGCCGGACTCGCTGATTGAGCATCTGGACCGTGCATGCCAGAATACCAAAGAGTATATAGACCAGCACCTTGCCGTGTGTGACAGTCTGAACAAGCCGCTTGTGATGGAGGAATTCGGCTATCCGCGTGATGGATTCCAGTTTGCACTGCATACGCCTACTAAGGGGCGCGACGGCTACTACAAGTATGTGTTCTCCCTGGTTGCCGATAATGCGGAGCGTGGCGGCAAGTTTGCCGGCTGTAACTTCTGGGGATGGGGCGGTTTCGCGGAGCCTAAGCATGAGCAGTGGCAGGTGGGCGACCCTTATACCAACGACCCTGCACAAGAGGCACAGGGATTGAACTCTGTTTTTGCCGGCGACACCACCACCTTGGCTGTTATTCGCTCTCAAGTGGACCGAATGAGCAGGGTAAAATAGCAATTATCCTAAAAAGTATGTGAGAAAGTCAATAAAGTATTATATTTTTCCCAAAAATAGTGTTAACTTTGCAAGCGTAATTATTACCGACCTTAAAACAATCAGATAATGAAGCGTATAGGAATCATTTTCCAGCTATTGGTACTGTTCTGTTCCTTGCCCTTGTATGCCCAGATTCGTGGCAGCGAGATACAGGTGAATGTAGTGCCTGACCATCAGGACTGGAAGTATCAGGTAGGGGAAACGGCTACCTTTAAGATCAGTGTGACCCGTTCAGCCACCTTGGTTGATAATGTTACTGTCGATTATGAGGCAGGTCCGGAGATGTATCAGGATGTCAAGAAAAAGGGAGTCGTGTTGAAGGATGGTACGTTGACGCTGAAAGGAAAGATGGCGAAGCCCGGTTTCTACCGTGTCGATGTGAAGGCTTATGTGGATGGCAAGGAGTATAAGGGTGCCTGTGGTGCCGCTTTCTCTCCTGAGCAGATACTGCCGTCGACGGTTATGCCCAAGGACTTTGAGGAGTTCTGGTCTCAGGCCATTGCTGAGGCTCGCAAGGTTGATCTGAATCCCACGAAGCGCTTGCTGCCCGAACGGTGTACCAAAGACGTGAACGTCTATGAGGTGTCGTTTAATAATATGCAATGGGACTATCGTACGTATGGTATCCTCTGCGTTCCTGTGAAGGAAGGGAAATATCCTGCCCTCCTGAGAGTGCCTGGGGCTGGCGTGCGTCCTTATGGTGGCGATATCTATACAGCCTCGCAGGGAGCCATTACCTTGGAAATCGGTATTCATGGCATACCTGTCACTATGGACCAGAAGATCTACGACGATATCTTCCATGGTGCCCTGAACTGGTATTGGGAGTTCTATACCGATGATCGCGACAAGAACTATTACAAGCGTGTGGTGCTGGGATGTATCCGTGCCCTTGACTATATCGCAGAATATACTCCGTGGAACAATAAGGAGATGGGTGTGTCGGGTTCGAGTCAGGGAGGCTTCCTGACGCTTGCTACTGCGGCACTTGACAAACGTATTACTTATTATGCGCCTGTCCATGCTGCCCTCTGCGACCATACCGCCTCGCTGCAGGGCGTTGCCTGTGGATGGCCTCATTATTTCTATTGGAACAAGGGAAAGGGCCAGGAGAAGCAGATAGAGGTGTCGCGCTATTATGATGGTGTGAACTTTGCCCGTCTGATTACGGACCAGCAGCAGGGCTGGTTCTCCTTCGGCTATAACGACGATGTGGTACCTCCCACCACGGCGTGGGCAACCTATAATACCGTAAAAGGTCCTAAGGCTATCAGGCCTTATCAGGCTACCTGGCATTTCTGGTTCCAGGAGCAGTGGGATGAATGGGAAGAGTGGATGCTGAAGCAAATGCATTTAAGATAATAGGAACTATGCGTAAGATATATATAATAATAGGTGTAGCCCTACTGGCGATGACGGCTTGTACGGCTGCCAAACAGGCAAAGGCGGACAAGACCGTTGCACAACAGTTGGAAGAGCGCCTTGCCGGTTTGTGTCAGAAAGGTTATATGGCAGGTCATCAGGACGACCCGTTCTATGGCATTGGCTGGGCTTACGAGGCTGGCAAGAGTGATGTGCTGTTGACGGTAGGTGACTATCCGGCCGTGATGGGCTTCGAGCTAGGCGGTATTGAGATGGGGGATTCCAAGAATCTGGATAGTGTTCCCTTTACGAAGATTCACGATGAACTGATTGCCCACCATCAGCGAGGCGGTATCGTGACCTTGAGTTGGCATCCGCGTAACCCTGTGAGTACAAAACCTCGTGGCGGACTTGACGGACAGCAGTTTCCTGAGGGCTCATCATGGGATGTCACGGATTCTACTGTCGTACGCAGCGTGCTGCCTGGGGGTAAGAATGCTGAGCTGTTCCAGACATGGATGAAGCGTGTTGCTGACTTTGTGGAGACACTGAAGACTGAGGACGGACAGCCTGTTCCCATCATTTTCCGTCCTTGGCATGAGAACAACGGTTCTTGGTTCTGGTGGGGGCAGAAGCTCTGCTCGGATGAGGAGTTCAAGGGCTTATGGAATCTGTTGCAGGACTATATGAACGAGCGTGGTTTTACGAACCTGCTTTGGAGTTATTCGCCTAACCTTGACGGTGGCTGGACTACGGAGCGTTTCATGCAGCGTTATCCCGGCAACGACCGTGTGACACTCATCGGTGAAGACGCCTATCAGTGGGGCACAGAGGAAGACTTTGTCAAGCAGTTGAATGCCGACCTGACCTTCCTTACCCAGTTTGCCAAGGAGAATGGGAAACTGTTGGCTATGACGGAGTGCGGATTCAAGAATATTCCAGACTCTACCTGGTTTACCCGTGTGCTGAAACCTCAGATGGACAAGTATCCCATCTGCTATTTCCTGCTGTGGCGCAACTATGAGAAGGAGTATTTCGGTCCCGTACCGGGTGCTCCCTGTGGCAATGATTATAAGAAGCTGTCTGAGGCGGAGAACGTATTGTTCTTGAAAGATATTGAGGGAAAATAGAATAAAATAGATATAAGACAATGAGTGATTTTCAAGAGAGAGTAAAGGCGTTACGTGCTCATCATGAGGAATTGTTGACACGTAAGAACGAGCCTGTTGAGTGGGGGAATGGTATTTATGACAAGTGGAAGAATCCTATCCTGACAGCCGAGCATACTCCTTTGGAGTGGCGTTACGACTTCAATGAACAGGATAATCCCTACCTGATGCAGCGCATCATGATGAATGCCACCCTGAATTCCGGAGCTATCAAATGGGATGGCAAGTATATTCTGGTTGTCCGTGTGGAGGGGGCCGACCGTAAGTCTTTCTTTGCGGTTGCAGAGAGCCCTAACGGTGTCGACAACTTCCGCTTCTGGGAGGAACCGATTACCATGCCCGATGACGTGATTCCTGCAACGAATATCTATGACATGCGTATTACGGCCCATGAGGATGGCTGGATTTACGGGGTGTTCTGTGCCGAGCGTCATGATGACTCCCAGCCGGGGAATCTCAGTGCAGCGACGGCAACGGCTGGTATTGCCCGTACGAAAGACCTGAAGACATGGGAGCGTCTGCCTGACCTGAAGACGAAATCACAGCAGCGTAACGTGGTGCTGCATCCGGAGTTCGTTGACGGGAAGTATGCTTTCTATACCCGTCCGCAGGATGGCTTCATCGATACCGGGTCCGGTGGCGGCATCGGTTGGGCTTTGGTGGATGACATTACCCATGCAGAGGTGAAAGACGAGAAGATTATCAATGCCCGTCACTACCACACCATCACGGAGGTGAAGAATGGTGAGGGACCGCATCCTATCAAGACTCCGAAGGGATGGTTGCATCTTGCCCACGGTGTTCGTGCCACTGCCGACGGACTGCGTTATGTATTGTATATGTATATGACTTCTCTGGAGGATCCGACGAAGGTGATTGCCCAGCCGGGTGGTTTCTTCCTCGTTCCTACAGGTGACGAGTATCTGGGTGACGTGATGAATGTCGCATTTGCCAATGGATGGATTGCCGACGAGGACGGAAAGGTGTTCATCTATTATGCTTCTGCCGATACGAGGATGCATGTCGCCACCTCTACCATAGACAAGCTGATAGACTATTGTATGAATACACCTGAGGATGGACTTTATACGGCAGCATCAGTGGAAACCATTAAGAAATTAATCAATAAGAATAAACAACATGGCTAAATCTAAGTTATTAGAGAAAATCGGATACGGCTTTGGTGATATGTCGTCCAGTATGTTCTGGAAGATATTCTCCTATTATCTGCCGTTCTTCTACAGTAATATCTTCGGCTTGTCATTGGTCGATGCCGGTGTGCTGGTACTTGTTACCCGTATCTGGGATGCTGTCAGTGACCCGATGATGGGTGTTATCTCCGACCGTACCAATACGAAGTGGGGAAAGTATCGTCCATACCTGCTATGGGTAGCTCCGCTCTTCTCCATCTGCGGTATCTTGTTGTTTACTACACCCGATCTAGACTATGGCGGCAAGCTGATATGGGCGTATGTTACCTATATCCTGATGATGACGGTATATACGGGTATCAACGTGCCTTACGGTGCCATGCTGGGTGTGATGACAGACGATACAAATGAGAAGACGGTGTTCTCCTCGTTCCGTATGTTCTTTGCCTATGGCGGATCGTTTATCTCCCTGTTCCTTTGGGAACCGCTGACTAATCTGACAGGTGGGTACAGTACTCCTGAAGGATGGTTCTGGGCAATGGTGCTCATCGCTGCAGCTTGTTTTGTGATGTTCATCTTGTGTTTCTTAATGACCAAGGAACATCTGAAGACAGTCTCTACAGTCAGTGTGGGTAGTGACTTCAAGGCATTGCTGTCCAATAAGCCGTGGTGGTTGCTGATTGGTGCGGCTCTCTGCTTTAACTTGTTCAATACGGTTCGTGGTGCTACAGTCGCCTATTTCTTCCAGGATATTATCGGTGCAAATGTCAGTCTGGTGTTCTTTGGTTTGATGTTTGCTTTCTATGCAGGTCTGTTCCTGGGCGTCGGAGAGGTTTCTAACATGGTAGGTGTGGCATCCTGTGTACCAATATCCGGTAAATTGGGAAAGAAGACCACTTTCATTTTGGTGAATGCCTCGTTGGTGGTGTTGAGTATCGCGTTCTATTTCATTCCATGTACCCCAACAGGTTATTGGACGATGCTTATCTTCCAGATTTTGATTTCCATCCTGACGGGTATCATGTCGCCTTTGGTATGGAGTATGTATGCTGATGTGAGCGACTATGCCGAGTTGGAGTTTCAAACTGCCTCTACGGGTTTGATCTTCTCTTCCAGTTCAATGGCTCAGAAATTCGGTGGCGCTATTGGTGGTGCTGCTGTCCTGTGGTTGCTGGATGGCTTCGGCTATATCACGGATGCAGCCCAATTGGCACAGGGGGTTACACAGCCCGAGGAGGCTCTTTCCTGTCTGCGCTGGCTGATGAGTTTCATTCCTGCTTGTGTGGCTCTGATTTCTATGTGTGTGGTATGGTTCTATCCATTGACTACTGAGCGTATTCAAGCAATTAACACGGAATTGAGAAAAATCCGTGCCATTGAGGACTAGTATGATAGAGACAATGAAAAAGGAAATGCAGGATGTTGTAGAGAACAACATCCTGCGTTTCTGGATGGATAAAATGGTAGACCGTGAGCATGGCGGGTTCTACGGACGTATTGACGGGCATGAGGTGCTGCATCCTGAGGCAGAAAAGGGGGCTATTCTGAATGCTCGCATCCTTTGGTCATTCTCTGCGGCATACCGGGTGTTGGGGAAGCCTGAGTATCTGGAAATGGCAACCTATGCGAAGGAGTATTTCGTATCACATTTTATCGATAAGGAATATGGGGGTGTTTACTGGAGTGTTGATTATAAGGGTAATCCGCTGAATACCCGTAAACAGTTCTATGCCATCGGTTTTGCACTTTATGGGATGTCGGAGTATGCTCGTGCCACAGGCGACCGTGAGGCGCTGGAGTGTGCTCTTCAGCTCTTCGACTGTATCGAGGAGCATGCCTTCGACTCAGAGAATAACGGTTATATAGAGGCTCGTACCCGTGAGTGGGATGAGATCGCTGATATGCGTCTTTCAGAACTTGATGCCAACTTCCCCAAGTCGCAGAACACCCATTTGCATATCATCGAACCCTATGCCAATCTCTATCGTTGTCTTAAGGAGTTTCAGGCTTCTTCATCGTGCGATTATGTGCCCGTTATCGGTTCCGTGCTCCCGATAACGGTTGCCGTGCCTCAGGAGACCTTCTTCCGTGTTGAGGCTGCCTTGCGGAACATTATAGGCATCTTTACGGATCGTATCCTTAATCCGGAGACTCATCATCTCGACCTCTTCTTCGAGATGGACTGGACTCGTGGGGCTGGGCATCTTGAAAGCTACGGCCATGATATCGAATGTTCTTGGCTGATGCACGAGGCTGCTCTGGTGTTGGGTGATCAGGAAGTGCTGGCTAAGGTGGAGCCCATCGTCCGTGAGGTGGCGAAGGCTTCAGAAAAGGGCCTGCGTCCTGACGGTTCGATGATTCATGAGGCAAACCTCGATACTGGGCATATGGATGACGACCTGCACTGGTGGGTACAGGCGGAGAATGTCGTGGGCTGGATGAATATCTATCAGTATTTCGGTGACAAGGATGCTTTGAGCCATGCTGTTCGTTGCTGGCAGTATATCAAAGACAATCTGATAGACTATGAGAATGGCGAGTGGCATTGGAGCCGTCATCCGGATGGTACGTTGAATACGGTAGATGATAAAGCCGGATTCTGGAAGTGTCCGTATCATAACAGTCGTATGTGTTTGGAAATAATAGAACGGGTAATTGAATAAGAATATGAAGAAAATATTAGTTGTTGTTATTTCTTTATTGAGCGTGCTGACCGTTTCAGCCGGCAATGGCCGTCCCGCCTTTGGGGAAAGGCCCAAGTTGGTGGTGGGAATCGTTGTTGATCAGATGCGATGGGACTACCTCTCAAGATACTATGACAAGTTTACGCACGAGGGTTTCCGTCGGATGATTGATGAGGGATATAGTTTTGATAATTGTCTGATTAACTATATCCCGACGGTGACTGCTATTGGCCATACCAGTGCTTATACTGGAACGACACCTGCTTTCCATGGTATCTGCGGTAATACTTTCTTCATTGACGGGAAACGGACTTATTGTTGTTCCGATACGACGGTGATGACGGTGGGAACGGATAATAAGCGTGTAGGAATGATGTCGCCCGTCAATCTGTTGTCTACGACGATTGGCGATCAGTTGCGGTTGCATACAGATTTTCGCTCAAAGGTGATAGGCATTTCCTATAAGGACCGTGCTGCCATCTTACCAGCGGGGCATTCAGCCAATGCCGCCTATTGGTTGGACCTCAAGAACGGTCAGTTCGTGACCAGTACCTATTATATGAAAGAACTTCCTGATTGGGCGAAGGAGGTCAATAAGAAGATGGCGAAGAACGAGAAGTTGAAGGCACTTGGCAGTGATGTCGGTCTGTCACCTTTGGCAGGAGAATTGGTTGCTGATATGGCGATTGCAGCGATTAAAGGCGAAAAACTGGGTCAGGGAGATGAGACGGATATGCTGTGTGTCAGTTTCTCGCAGACGGATGTAATCGGACATAAATGGGGTACCCGTGGTGAGCATACCGATGAGGCTTATCTGGAACTTGATAAAGACTTGGCTCGCCTTTTCGAGGCATTGGATAGCCAAGTAGGTAAAGGTAACTATCTTGTGTTTTTGACTGCTGACCATGCTGCAGCCCATAACTGGAAGTATATGCAAGACAATAACCTACATGGTGGAAAGTGGCTCTCTCAGGAACTGCGTAAAGGCTTGGATAAGTATATTGAGAGCAAATTGAGTAATTCCAAACCGGTGATATTGGGGATTGCCGACTACCGTTTCTATCTTGACAAGGAGGGTATTCGTCAGCAGGGACTGGACTATCAGAAGGTGAAAGAGACAATCATTGAATACCTGCAACAGAGTCCAAACCTGTCGTTTGTCGTGGATGCGGAGAAGATAGCCACTTCTTCAATTCCTCCGATTATTCGTGACCGTATGTTGATGGGATATAACTACCATCGAGGAGGAGAGATTTATGTTGCACCGGAACCTGGCTATTATGAGTATGGTACTTGGAGTTCGCCAGTAGGAACGACGCACGGAGAGTGGAATCCTTATGATTCACATATCCCGTTGCTGTTCATGGGATGGCATATTCCTCATGGCAGTCATGCCCAGGAAGTACATATTACGGACATTGCTGCAACGGTTTGTTCGTTGTTACATATTCAACAACCGAATGCTTGTATCGGAGATGCTTTGAAATTTGATTGAGTGTTGCAAAAACAATTTCTACAATAATGTGCTGATATATTGGAATTTATTCACTACCTTTGCGGTCGAATAGTTAAGGAAAGATTTAACCAACACCGACAAGACAGATGAATTTAGGTAAGCACATCGAAGAGATTCTAAGAAAACAGGGTAGGTCTGCAGCATGGTTGGCAACGCAAATCCCTTGTGAGCGCACGAATGTTTATAACATTTTTAAACGTAAAAGCCTGGACGTACGATTGTTGATGCGTATCAGCGTTATTTTGGATTACGACTTCTTTAGGGAATTGTCCGAAGAAGCATTTCCTAAGAACAAATAATTGAAGCCGTTGCCTAAAAAGGTGACGGCTTTTATTTTTGCGTAAAGTTTTTGATATTTATACTTTTTCTTTGCAAATAATTTTGTACCTTTGCAGTCAAATTGAATTCAATAAATATTAAACACTTTTTATGAACTTTACTTTGTTAATTACCGTCTTATTGACGGCTATTACATTGGTGGTGGCGGCTTACGTGGTAGCCAAGCTGATTGGACCTCGGTCTTACGCGAAGGTGAAAGGTGATCCGTATGAGAGTGGTATCCCCACGCGCGGCAGCTCGTGGTTGCCGATGTCGGTGGGATTCTGCCTCTTTGCCATCTTATTCCTCATGTTTGATGTGGAAACGGTGTTTCTGTATCCATGGGCAGTAGTAGTGAAGGAGTTCGGTACAGCAGCTTTGCTGAGTATAGGCTTCTTCCTGGTAGTTCTGGTATTAGGCTTGGCTTATGCCTGGCGGAAAGGAGACTTGGAATGGAAGTAAGGAAACCGCACATCAAGAGTATTCCCTACGAGGAGTGGAATGACAATGCCTCGTTGGAGAAGATTGTTGACGAGCTCCATGAGGGCGGCGTCAATGTGGTGACAGGTTCACTCGACCAGTTGATTAACTGGGGCCGTTCGAACTCTCTTTGGTCGCTGACCTTCGCTACTTCGTGTTGTGGTATCGAGTTTATGGCTTGCGGTTGTGCACGTTATGACTTCGCTCGTTTCGGTTTCGAGGTAACTCGAAATTCTCCCCGTCAGGCCGACCTGATCATGTGTGCCGGTACGATCACGCACAAGATGGCTCCTGCACTGAAGCGTCTGTACGACGAGATGGCTGAGCCTAAGTACGTGATTGCCGTCGGTGGCTGTGCCATTAGCGGTGGTCCGTTCAAGTCGAGTTACCATGTGGTGAAGGGTATCGAGGAAATCGTGCCCGTAGACGTATTCATCCCTGGTTGTCCCCCACGCCCGGAGGCTATCATGTACGGCATGATGCAACTGCAGCGTAAGGTGAAGATTGAGAAGTTCTTCGGTGGTGCCAACCATAAGCAGACTGCTGAGGAGGCTGCACTGGGTGTATCGAATGAGGAACTGACATTCCGCTCTAAGCACAATGACCATCGTCGTGAGCCGATTGTGGTGACGAATGTTCCTCAGGAGTTTGTAGAAGAGCTAAAGGCTAATAACCAAGAGCAAACAGCTAAAGTAGAGGAGGGCAAGGCATGAAATTAGAATTCTTATCATTCGATTTTGACAAGTTCGCCTCTGAGATGCAGAACTTGAAAGACCAGAAAGGCTTTGACTATCTGGTGACCATCGTCGGTGAGGACTTTGGTGAAGAAGGTTTAGGCTGTGTCTATATCCTTGAGAATACCAAGACCCACGAGCGTTGCTCTGTGAAGCAGATTGCCAAGACTCAGATTTGTGGCGATGGCATGTCGAGCAACGGCACTGGCGAGACCGATGGTCAGATGCTGGCCTATCTCCCGACTGTTTCTAACATCTGGAAGGTGGCCGACCTGTTGGAGCGTGAGGTTTACGATTTCTACGGCATCGTGTTCCTGGGTCATAAGGATATGCGCCGACTCTTCCTCCGTAGCGATTTCAAGGGCTATCCTTTCCGCAAGGACTGGAAGTTCAATGACAAATATACGCTGGAGGATGACGTAGAGCCCGATTACGGTTTGGAGTATTTCATCGACAAGGATGGTAATCTGCAGTCAAAACAGAACAGGCTGTTTAGTGCCGATGATTATGTCATCAATATCGGTCCGCAGCACCCTGCCACGCACGGCGTGCTTCGCTTGCAGACAGTGCTCGACGGTGAGACGGTGAAGCACATCTATCCGCATCTGGGTTATATCCATCGTGCTATCGAGAAGATGTGGGAAGGTATGACTTATCCTCAGACTTTAGCTTTGACGGATCGTCTGAACTATCTAGGTGCCATGCAGCATCGTCATGCCCTGGTAGGTGTGATCGAAGAGGCATTGGAGGTAGAGTTGACTGACCGCATCAAGTACATCCGCACCATTATGGATGAGTTGCAGCGTCTTGACTCGCACCTGCTGTACACCTCTTGTGTGGCTCAGGACCTCGGCGCTTTGACCGGTATGCTTTACGGTATGCGTGACCGTGAGCATGTGCTGAACTGTATGGAGGAAACCACAGGTGGTCGTCTGATTCAGAACTACTACCGTATCGGTGGCCTGCAGGACGATATTGATCCGAACTTCGTGAAGAACTGTAAGGATTTGGTGAACTATCTGCGTCCGACGATTCAGGAGTATATGGACATCTTCGGTGACAACATCATCACTCACAATCGTCTGGAGAACTGCGGTCCGATGAGTCTTGAGGATTGTATCAACTACGCTGTGACCGGTCCTGCCGGACGTGCTTCCGGATGGAAGAACGATGTGCGTAAGAATCACCCATATGATATGTACGACAAGGTAGAGTGGGAGCAGTGCACGTTGACTGGTTGCGACTCGATGGACCGTTACCTCGTTCACATCAATGAGATGTACCAGAGCCTGAACATTATCGAACAACTTATCGATAACATCCCAGAGGGTGACTTCTATGTGAAGCAGAAGCCAATCATCAAGTGTCCCGAGGGACAGTGGTACTTCTCTGTCGAGGGTGTGGCTGGTGAGTTTGGTGTTTATCTTGATAGCCGTGGCGACAAGAGCCCTTACCGCATGAAGATGCGTCCGATGGGTCTCTCGCTGGTAGGTGCCTTCGACCCGATGCTGCGTGGTCAGAAGATTGCCGACCTCATTGCTACCTGTGCTGCTATTGACGTTGTAATTCCTGATATTGACAGATAAGATTATGTTCGACTTTTCTATATTTACACAATGGTTCGACCAGTTGCTCAGGATTACAATAGGCTGTCCTGACTGGTTAGCGATATTGATTGAGTGCGTGCTGGTGGGTACGGGTATCCTTTTGGGATATGCTCTCATCGCGTGCGTACTGATATTTATGGAGCGTAAGGTCTGTGCCTACTTCCAGTGCCGTCTGGGCCCGATGCGAGTAGGTTACTGGGGCTTGCTGCAGGTGTTTGCCGACGTGCTGAAGATGCTCATCAAGGAGATATTCATCGTTGACAAGGCTGATAAGCTGCTCTATTTGGTTGCTCCGCTCTTGGTGATTATCGGAAGTGTGGGCGCCTTCTCGTTCCTCCCTTGGAACAATGGTGCTACCATCCTCGATTTCAATGTGGGTGTGTTCTTGCTTACCGCCATCTCTTCGATAGGCGTGGTAGGTATCTTCCTTGCAGGCTGGAGTTCTAACAATAAGTACTCTGTGGTTTCGGCCATGCGTGGTGCTGTGCAGATGATCTCCTACGAGATGTCGCTCTGCCTTTGCTTGATTACCGCTGTCATCCTGACAGGTACGATGCAGATGAGTGGCATTGTGGAGGCACAGACTGGTCCTTGGAAATGGCTTATCTTCCAGGGACATATTCCTGCCATCATCGCCTTCTTCGTATTCCTCATCGCTGGTAATGCTGAGGCTAATCGTGGTCCGTTCGATATGGCTGAGGCTGAGAGTGAGTTGACTGCCGGTCATCATACCGAGTATTCTGGTATGGGCTTCGGCTTCTTCTATCTCGCAGAGTTCCTCAACCTCTTCATCATCGCAGGTATCGCTGCTACAGTGTTCCTGGGTGGGTGGGCTCCTGTGAATATCGGAGTTGAAGCCTTTGATGAAGTGATGAACTACATCCCAGGTATTGTTTGGTTTATGGGAAAGACTTTCTTCCTGGTATGGATACTGATGTGGATTAAGTGGACGTTCCCTCGTCTGCGTATCGACCAGATTCTGAAGCTGGAGTGGAAGTATCTCATGCCTTTGGCACTGATCAATCTGGTGATTATGACTGTTGTTGTGGCCCTCGGCCTATATATTAAATAAGGTATAGCAATGGAAGATAACAAAACATATTTTGGAGAAATCGGGCACGGCTTGAAGACTTTAGCCGTTGGCATGAAGACCTCTTGGAAGGAATACTTCAAGGACTTCTTCACCAATAAGTCAACAGAGCAGTACCCCGAGAATCGCAAGACGACGCTTCATGTGGCTAAGCGTCATCGCGGTCGTTTGGTATTCAAACGCAACGAGGACGGTAGTTACAAGTGTACGGCTTGTACCTTGTGTGAGAAGTCATGTCCCAATGGTACGATTAAGATTGTTTCTCACATGCAGGAGGATCCTGAGACAGGAAAGAAGAAAAAGGTACTGGATGACTATTTGTACGATCTTGGTGACTGCATGTTCTGTCAGTTATGTACCAACGCCTGCAATTTCGATGCCATTGAGTTTACCAATGACTTTGAGAATGCGGTATTCGATCGTAGCAAACTGGTTCTCCATCTTGATAAGGAGGTCTATCAAGGCGGCTCCCTGCCCAATCTGATTGAGGGCGGTGCCGAATGGGAAATCGGTAAGTTTAATACTAAAACGAAGTAAGGACTATGGCAAATTTGATTATGTTTGGCATTCTCGCAGTCATCATCCTCGGCTCAGCCTTGATGTGTGTGATGACGACGCGAATCATGAGAGCAGCGACATTCATGTTGTTTGTGCTCTTTGGTGTGGCAGGTCTTTACTTCCTGCTTGATTATACGTATTTAGGCGCAGCGCAAATTTCTGTTTATGCTGGTGGTGTGACTATGATTTTCGTGTTCGCCATCCAATTGGTGAGCAAGCGTACCCTTCAGGGTCTGGTAGAGCGCATCAAGATCAGTCGTATCATCTGGGGCGGTTTACTGACAGTGGTCAGTTGCGTTGTCGTCATTCTTATCTTACTGAAGAATCAGTATATGTATGTCGCTATGGCAAGACCGGATGAGGAGATTCCAATGAAGAATATCGGTTTGGCACTCATGGGAGCTGATAAGTACCAGTATGTACTTCCCTTTGAGTTCATCTCCTTGTTCCTGTTGGCTTGTATTATTGGTGGTTTAGTTATTGCAAGAAAGGAGAATTAAGTATGGTACCTGTAGAATATTATTTCGTGCTTAGTGCATTATTGTTCTTCATCGGCGTGTATGGATTTATTACCCGTCGTAATCTGATTGCCATGCTCATCTCTGTGGAGTTGGTACTCAATGCCGTTGATATTAACTTTGCCGCCTTCAACCGTCTGCTCTATCCTGGTTCTTTGGAGGGTATGTTCATGACTCTCTTCTGTATCGGTGTTTGTGCAGCCGAGTGTGCAGTGGCAGTTGCGATTATCATCAATGTCTACCGCAATTTCAAGAGCGATAGTGTTGACAGTATTAAGAATTTGAAATGGTAAATGGTTATGGATATATATAGTTATTCTTTCCTGATACTTCTGCTGCCTGCGCTGTCATTCGTGATTCTTGCGCTTGCTGGCATGAAGATGTCGCATAAGACTGCTGGTCTTATCGGCACCACGTCATTGGGACTGGTTACCGTGCTCTCTTACCTGACGGCTTTCGCCTATTTCGGTGCCGACCGTCTGGCTGATGGCACATACGCTACCATCGTTCCCTATAACTTCACCTGGCTGCCCCTGGGCAATCTTCACTTCGACATGGGTATCCTCCTCGATCCCATCTCGGTAATGATGCTCATCGTTATCAGCACGGTGTCGTTTATGGTACATATCTACTCGTTCGGCTATATGCACGGTGAGAAAGGCTTCCAGCGTTACTACGCTTTCCTGAGCCTGTTCACCATGTCGATGCTCGGACTGGTGCTCGCTACCAACATCTTCCAGATGTACACCTTCTGGGAACTCGTGGGTGTCAGCTCTTATCTGTTGATTGGATTCTACTATCCGTTGAAGCCCGCCATTGCAGCCTCTAAGAAGGCTTTCATCGTGACGCGCTTCGCTGATATGTTCTTCCTCATCGGTATCCTGATGTTTGGTTACTACACCGATTCGTTCAGCTTCTCGTTTGCTGGCAACATCGTGATGGGCGAGGGTACTACGCCGTTCATCGCTGGCAATGCCGCTAAGGCCGTTGCTGCCGCAGGCTTTATCCTGCCTACGGCCCTCGTGCTGATGTTCATCGGTGGTGCCGGTAAGAGTGCTATGTTCCCATTGCATATCTGGCTGCCCGATGCCATGGAGGGTCCGACGCCTGTTTCTGCACTCATCCATGCTGCTACGATGGTGGTCGCTGGTGTGTTCCAGATTGCTCGTATGTTCCCCCTCTGGGTTGAGTACGCTCAGCCTCAGATGAGCATCGTCGTCTGGGTAGGTGTCTTCACCGCTTTCTATGCTGCTGCTGTGGCTTGTGCACAGAGCGACATCAAGCGTGTGCTCGCCTTCTCGACCATCTCGCAGATTGCCTTTATGATGGTGGCTCTCGGTGTTTCACTGCCTGGTCATCATGGTGTGCTCGACAATCACGCACAGCTCGGTTTCATGGCTGGTATGTTCCACTTGTTCACCCACGCTATGTTCAAGGCTTGCTTGTTCCTTGGTGCTGGTTGTATCATCCACGCTGTTCACTCGAACGAGATGGCTATGATGGGTGGTCTGCGCAAGTACATGCCGATTACCAACATCACGTTCCTCATCAGCTGCTTCGCTATCGCAGGTATTCCTTTTTTCTCAGGCTTCAGCTCGAAGGATGAAATCATCACTGCCTGCTTTGCCTACAGTCCTGTGGTAGGTTGGATCATGACGGGTATTGCTGCGATGACTGCCTTCTACATGTTCCGTCTGTACTACGGCATCTTCTGGGGTACGGAGAATGTGGAGGCTCACGAGCACCATACTCCCCATGAGGCTCCTGCAACGATGACCATTCCTCTCATTGTGCTTTGCGTCATTACGATGGGTGTGGGTATCTACTCTACCATCGCAGGTTTCGCAGGGTGGGGTGGTAGCTTCGGTCAGTTTGTCAATGCCGAGGGTACCAACTACACCATCCACTTCGACACGCAGATTGCTGCTACTTCTACGATTATTGCCATTCTGAGCATCTGTCTCGCCACTTATATATATAAAGGTGAGAGTCAGCCCATCGCCGACCGTCTGTATAAAGCGTTCCCCAAGTTGCACCGTGCAGCCTACAAACGCTTCTATCAGGACGAGATTTGGCAGTATGTCACTCATCGCATCATTTTCCGCTGCATCTCCAAGCCTGTGGCCTGGTTCGACCGTCATGTCGTTGACGGCACGTTCAACTTCATGGCATGGGGTGCCAACGAGGCTGGTGAGTCTCTCCGTCCCTGGCAGAGTGGCGATGTCCGTCAGTATGCAGTATGGTTCCTCACGGGAACGGTGGCCCTGACGCTCATATTGCTTGCAATTTAATCGTAATAACGTTATAACGAAATAACGACAATGAGTATATTAACATTATTCGTAGTAATCCCCGCCCTGATGCTGCTCGGTCTTTGGCTGGCCAAGTCGCTCAATCAGGTGCGTGGTGTGATGGTGGCTGGCGCTTCGTGTCTGCTGGCCCTGTCCGTATGGCTGACCATCTACTTTGTTCAGCAGCGTGCAGCAGGTAATACCGATGTGATGCTGTTGACGGCTTCTACGCCTTGGTTCAAGCCACTTAATATTGCCTACAGTGTTGGTGTCGACGGTATCTCTGTCGTGATGCTGCTCCTGTCGAGCATCATCGTGTTCACCGGTACCTTTGCCTCTTGGCAGCTGAAGCCCCTCACCAAGGAGTATTTCCTTTGGTTCACCTTGCTCTCGACGGGTGTTTACGGCTTCTTCATCTGCACCGATATGTTCACCATGTTCATGTTCTACGAGGTAGCGCTGATTCCTATGTACCTGCTGATTGGTGTCTGGGGTTCCGGCAACAAGGAGTATGCTGCCATGAAGCTGACGCTGATGCTGATGGGAGGTTCCGCCCTGCTGATCATCGGTCTGCTGGGTATCTACTATTATAGCGGTGCTACCACGATGAACGTCAACGAGATTGCCGCCATGCACAATATCCCCGTCGATATCCAGAAGATGTTCTTCCCGTTCATCTTCATCGGTTTCGGTGTGCTGGGCGCCCTGTTCCCCTTCCACACATGGTCACCCGACGGTCATGCCTCAGCCCCCACGGCTGTGTCGATGCTCCACGCTGGTGTGCTGATGAAACTGGGAGGTTATGGCTGCTTCCGCGTGGCTATGTATCTTTTGCCCGATGCTGCCACAGAACTGGCGTGGATATTCCTGATCCTCACCACCATTTCGGTAGTCTATGGTGCCTTCTCGGCTTGTGTGCAGACAGACTTGAAGTACATCAACGCTTACTCGTCGGTGTCTCACTGCGGTCTGGTGCTCTTTGCCCTGCTGATGATGACCAAGACCTCTTGCACCGGTGCTATCCTGCAGATGCTCTCTCACGGTCTGATGACGGCCCTCTTCTTTGCCCTCATCGGTATGATTTACGGTCGTACCCATACTCGTGACATCCGCTACTTGGATGGTTTGATGAAGATCATGCCGTTCCTCGCTGTGGGTTACGTCGTAGCCGGTTTGGCCAACCTCGGTCTGCCGGGCTTCTCCGGTTTCATTGCTGAGATGACCATTTTCGTGGGTTCGTTCGAGAATGCCGATTCGTTCCATCGCATCGCCACCATCATCGCTTGTACGTCGATTGTTGTCACGGCAGTCTACATCCTGCGTGTGGTTGGTAAGATCCTGTATGGCGAGGTGAAGAACAAGCATTATCTGGAGCTCACCGATGCTACTTGGGACGAGCGCGTCGCTGTTATCTGCCTCATCGCTTGCGTGGCCGGTCTTGGTTTGTTCCCACTCTGGGCAAGCAACGTCATCTCTGATGCTGTCGGCCCCATTCTTGCTAACATTATTTAATTATAGGAGATAAAGAATATGGGATATAGTCAATTTCTAAATATGGTGCCCGAGTTTTATCTCGTTTGCATTCTGTTAGTAGTTTTCTTCATGGACTTCTTTTTCTCGCGTAGCAGTGAGAAGGGTCATGAAGTCATGGGAGGAGTAACTATCGGTCTGATGATTGTATTGCCTTTCCGCATTGCTTTCCTGTCGGAACCAGCGGAAGCTTTCGGTGGTATGTACATTGCCTCGCAGGCCGCCAACGTGATGAAGATCATCATGACCGTTGGTACGGTGATTGTGCTGATTATGGCGCAGCCTTGGCTGAAGAACGAGGCCCGCAAGTATGAAGGCGAGTTCTACATGCTCGTTCTCTCCACGCTGTTGGGTATGTATATCATGGTGTCGAGCGGCAATTTCCTGCTGTTCTTCCTCGGACTGGAGATGGCCAGCGTGCCTATGGCGTGCCTGGTGGCATTCGACAAGCTGAAGAAAGACTCTGCGGAGGGTGGTGCCAAGTATATCATCACCGCCACCTTCTCGAGTGCCGTGATGCTGTATGGCATTTCGTTCATCTACGGGTCGATTGGCACGCTCTATTTCGATGATGTGGCGCAGCGTATCGCTTTCTTTGCCAATTTCAAGAGCCAGTTGCCCATGCTCATCATGGGTATGGTGTTCTTCTTCAGTGGTCTGGCATTCAAACTTTCGTTGGTTCCCTTCCATTTCTGGACGGCTGATACCTATCAGGGCGCTCCGACGCCTGTGACGGGTTATCTGAGTGTTGTTTCCAAGGGTGCCGCCGCTTTTGCACTGATGACTATCCTGGTGAAGGTGTTTGGTTCGCTGACGGTTTATTGGGACTACATGCTTTATGTCGTCATCGTGCTGAGCATCACGATTGCCAACCTGTTTGCCATCCGCCAGAAGGAGCTGAAGCGCTTCATGGCGTTCTCGAGTATCTCGCAGGCCGGCTACATCATGCTGGCTGTCATCGGGAGCAGTCAGGCGGGTCTGGCTTCGCTGATGTACTACATTCTGGTGTATGTCGTTGCCAATATGGCTGTGTTCACCGTGATTTCCGCGGTGGAGCAGAGCGGTCAGCGTTCGGCTAGCGGTCAGCCGCTGACGGCCATGAGTACTTACGACGGATTCTATCAGACGAATCCGAAGTTGTCGTTCCTGATGACGCTGGCCCTGTTCTCGCTGGCCGGTATTCCGCCGTTCGCCGGTATGTTCTCGAAGTTCTTCGTGTTCATGGCGGCTGCCGAGCAGGGTTCGTTCTGGGCCTATTTCGTGGTATTCATCGCGTTGATCAACACGGTAGTGTCGCTTTACTACTATCTGCTGATTGTGAAGGCGATGTATATCAAGCCGTGCGACTCGCCGCTGCCTACGTTCAAGAGCGACGGCAGCATTCGCCTGGCGCTGGCCGTCTGCACGGCGGGCATCGTGCTCTTCGGCGTATGCTCATGCGTCTATGAGTGGCTTTTCGCCGCTTCCGCTATGTAGCCCAGTGATATAAGGATATGAAATGCCCCTGAAGATTGACCGTCTTCAGGGGCGTTTTTTTTTGACATTTCTTGACATAAATCATGTTTTGGACCCTTTTTTGGCGAATTGTGTGCGGAAACAGCACCAAGTTTGTGAAAAACTGTTTACCTTTGCACCGTCATTCAGAAAAAGAATGTTAAACCATTCGGACATCGAATGCTAAAAGAGAGAATATAGTATAATTATTAATTTTATTTTTAAAAAGTAAAAGTGATTATGAAAAAGATTATGATGATCGCAGCCATGATGGTTGCAGCTGTTAGTGCAAACGCACAGTGGTATGTTGGTGGTACACTGGGTTACAGCTACCAGAAGAACAAGAACACTGATGTTAAGACCAACACTTTCACTATCCTTCCTGAGGTTGGTTACAACCTGAACGAGAACTGGGCTGTAGGTGGTAAGATCGGTTACGGTTACGAGAAGACTGGTGATATCAAGACCAACACTTTCATCGTTAACCCTTACGTTCGTTACACCTTCGTTAAGCTCGAGAAGGTAAACTTCTTCTGCGATGGTGGTTTCGAGTACGACTACGTGAAGACTGGTGAGGCTAAGGGTAACGGTTTCGGTATCAACTTCCGTCCCGGTGTTGCTGTTAACCTGAACGAGAAAGTTAGCTTCGTTGCTCACTTCGGTAAGTTCGGTTGGGACACCTTCAAGTGGAAGGATGCTGAGTCTGTTAACAACGTAGACCTGGGTGTTAACCTGGCTGCTATCGACTTCGGTTTGTACTTCAACCTCTAATCGAAAAGGAAAAGCTTTATATTTAGATAAATTTCCTTACAACGGGGGAGCGTCTTCGGATGCTCCCCTTTTTTTCTTGTCACATGGGGACATCTTCGCCTTTCGCCCTCATTCTGTTAAATCTTTAACGCATTAACACTTTTTAGGGGGGAGGGTAAACGGTCGTTAACGTTTTTCTTCGTAACTTTGCGGCCGAAAAGCCGCTAAACTCAGCTGCACCTCGGCAAAGAGTAAACTCTCTGCGCTCGGTTTGCACGAGCTTTGCACGCATTGTTTTTTTGGCGAACGAACTAAATTAATTAATAAGAAAAGCTTATGAAAAGAAACGAGTATGAAAAACCGACGATGCAGGTCGTCGAGTTGCAGCAAACTGGGATGCTCATGACGAGCGCTACCATTCCTGGAACATTTACGGAGGAGGATGCTTCCCGCGGAATTGATTTCGAGGATTTTTAGTCATAAACCTTTTAAACAGTAGAAGAACAATGAAGACAAAGAATATGTTCAAGGCGCTGGCCATGGCCATGCTGATGCCCGCCATGCTGCTGACTACCGCTTGCAGCAACGATGACTTTGCAGTCAACAACGATAACACCGAGATTGTCAATCAGAAAGGCTTCACGATTCCCGTCACCATCAACGTGACGCGTCAGGGCGACGATGCCACTATGCGCGCCACGTTTGACAACGACACTAAGAAGCTCTCCTTCAGCACGGGCGACAAGCTGTTTGTGAAGGGTTATGAGAGTGTAGCAGGCTCCTTCGCCGGCACGCTGACATGGGTGTCTGAAGGCACATTCACCGGCACCATAACTACCGAGAAAGAGTACACCGGCACATACGAACAGCTTTTCACGGCGGCGAAGTCGACGGGCCATGCCACTGCCACGCTGCTGCCTAATGGCTACGAGAGCGTTAACTTTTTATATATTCAAGACCAGGGAACTGTAGCTAAATATGACGATGAAGTTTTTGCAAATTATAAAAACGCTTTTGCCCTCACCAAGGCTGCAGGCGTAGAGCAGCTCAGCTGGGAGTGGGGAGATTATTCCATTGGCACTGGCTTTGCTTTGAGTTCCGGCAATACTATCCTAAACTTCACCATTACCGGTTTGGCAGCCTCAACAAATGTCAATGTATCTTTAGAATTAGAAAAATATTCGGTTAATAAGAGTGTAACAACCAATGCTTCGGGTACTGCATCATTTGCTATAGGCGTATATGGTGGTGCTTATAATTTGAATGAGCTCGCCCTGACCGTTGGCGGTAATTCCATCGCCCGCGGCAGTAAAGAACTCGCCGCAGGCCACATCTATAACATCAGCAGGAGTGTGGGAGGTCTCTCCGGCAAGTTCACTATCAATAGCAGCGGCGACAAGGTGTTCTTCTCGAAGGGTAACCTGCGCTACGCATCGGGTACTTGGAGTTTCTTCGACAACCAGTATGACTATTACACAAGCTACAGCGCAGACGCATGGGATAAGTTCGGTTGGAGCACATCTGCCAATACTTACGGCATGTATACCTCTACAATACCCAGCGATTATTCCGGCGACTTTGTCGATTGGGGCAGCAACAGCGACCTGCAGACAGCTCTCGGCACAGGCTGGTTCACGCTGAGCAGTGCCGAGTGGACATATCTGTTCAACACCCGCAGTGCATCTACCGTGGGCGGCACTGAGAACGGCCGCTATGCCAAGGCTAAGGTAAACGATGTACAGGGCATTATCCTCTTCCCCGACACCTATACTCACCCCGGCGGCGTAACTGCTCCTGTCGGTGTCAACGCAACAGGCGACACTGGCTGGAATGGCAACAACTACAGTTCTGCGGATTGGACTAAGATGGAGTCTGCTGGCTGTGTGTTCCTGCCGGCTGCAGGCTACCGGAATGGTTCGTCGGTGTACGAGGCGGGCACGGTCGGCATCTACAGGTCTGCTACGCTTAATGGCTCGGACTGCGCCTACAACGTGGACTTCAATTCAGGCGATTTGAATCCCACCGCGAACGGATACGCTCGGGGCCTCGGGTTCAGTGTCCGCCTGGTTCGCAAGGTGGAGTAGAGAAGCTATTTCAGAAACGAGGAAAAATAATTCGGGGAGCCTTCGGGCTCCCTTTTTCTATGGATAAAAAACAGTACGATTATGAAAAAGAAACAGCATGAGGAGCCGCAGACGGGTCGGCGGTTCTGCAAAGCAGTGGACGGCCCGATGATTGAGAAATGGTATGCGCGGATGCAGACGTCGAAGCTGGCGCGGCTGATGAGGCTGACGGTGAAGCAGATAGAGAACTATGTCTATCGGCACAACCTGTGTTCATGGGCTCGGAAACTGCCGGCAATCCTGTCGGCCGTGAATAGCGTGAAGGGCAAAAAGGGCGGTGGACGACCGAAAAAAGTTGGAAAATAAAAAACTAACACTTTTTTTCTACGGCGGAATTTTCGTTTATTTGCACTGTGAGTCAAGAGGACGAGCACGCTCAATTGATGAATCGGGCACGCTCAGTTGATGAATCGAGCACGCTCAATTGACAAATCGGGCACGCTCAGTTGATGAATCGAGCACGCTCAGTTGACGAATCGAGCACGCTCAATTGACAAATCGAGCACGCTCAATCAAATAACCCATGTTTAATTTAAAATTTTTTCTACTATGGCACAATTGAAATTGCGTATCAAGAAAGTAAACAGCAAGAAGCCTGTAACCAAGGAACCAGGCTTTGCGACTCGTGTACTGACCAATGGCACGGCCGAGTTTGACGACATCGTGAAGGAGGCCGGCCACAACACGACGATGCACAAGGCCGAGCTGCGCATGGCTTTCGAGCTGTGCATGGACTCGGTGACGGAGATGCTGAAGCAGGGCTACATCGTGGACCTCGGCCCGTTGGGCAAAATCTATCCGAGCTGTTCGGCCGGATGGTATGAAAAGGAGGAGGACATGAAGCTTTCGGACGTGAAGCCGCAGCTCTACTACCGTCCGGGAGAGGACGTGGAGGGCGCCATCAAGTCGGCCAAACTCGTCTGGGCAAAGGCTAGCGACGAGGAGGAAGATGAGGATGACGAGGGTGGCGATACGCCGACTCCGACACCCGATCCCACGCCGACGCCAGACCCTGATGACGGCGGTGGCGGCGGTAGCGACCCAAATAGCGGTGGCGGTGGTTCGGATCCTAACTGATGAAGCAGTGAGAGCAGAATGAAGCTTGCTTCGATTCTGCCGAGTCGCGCCATCAGTCGGCTGAAAGTCAACTAAGCCGGTGAATAAGAACGGAAAATTAATTAGGGGGAGCATCCGAAGACGCTCCCCCTTTTTGTATGTTCTTTTTATGCGATGTAGCAATAAAATCCACCCTCTAAGCGTTTATAATAAAAACGAAAGATTATGAATAGAATCATCACTATCATTGCTTTCCTTTGCTTTTCCATGGGCATGAAGGCACAACATGAGACTGGTTCGTGGACACTGACGCCACATGTGGGTATCAACTCGTCGAACATGTCGATAGAAGACTTATGGACAGACGCTGACCATGCAGTCAGTGCGAAACGTAAATGGGGCTTTGTAGGAGGTCTTGACGCAGAGTATCTCGCATGGCAGCAAATCGGCATCTCTGTAGGTGCCTACTATTCCAATGAAGGTTATACCTATGGCACTTTGGATAATCTGGGTAAGGTGACTCAGACGCTTCACTTTATCAATATCCCAGTCCTCGTCAATTTCTATATAGAACCTAACATCCTGCCAGGTCTTGCCTTGAAGACGGGTGTGCAACTGGGCTATCTGGTGAGTGGGAAATACAAGGATAACGTTACCTCCATTACTAATACGAGTGATTTCAAGCGTGTTAACATATCCATTCCTGCTGGAATCTCCTATTGTTATCGGAATTTCGTCGCCGACCTCCGTTATAATATCGGACTCATGAATCTCTGCAATGTGGAACTGGCTGTGGAGGACTCGTGGAAGACCAACTCCCTCTGGTTGACGGTCGGTTACCAGTTTAAGCTGTAACTTATTGCCTATTCAACTCCTCTTTCAGGAACTTGGGTGTGAAGCCCTTCTTGTTTTTTGCTACCTGCTCGGGCGTGCCGACGGAGAGGACGGTGCCGCCGCGGCGGCCTCCCTCGGGCCCCATGTCGATGATCCAGTCGGCCAACTTGATGACGTCGAGGTTGTGCTCGATGACGATGACGGTGTTGCCGCGGTCAACAAGGCGCTGCAGCACGTCCATCAGTATGCGGATGTCTTCGAAGTGCAGTCCGGTGGTGGGCTCGTCGAGGATGTAGAGGGTCTTTCCGGTGTCGCGCTTCGAGAGTTCGGCGGCCAGTTTGATGCGCTGGCTCTCGCCGCCGCTGAGGGTGGTTGAGGGCTGTCCGAGCTTGATGTATCCGAGTCCGACGTCCTGTATGGTCTTGATTTTGCGCAGGATGTCGGGCACGTTCTCGAAGAATTCTACGGCCTGGTTGATGGTCATGTCGAGCACGTCGGCGATGCTCTTTCCCTTGTATCGCACTTCGAGCGTCTCGCGGTTGTAGCGCTTGCCGCGGCACTCCTCGCAGGGCACTTGTATGTCGGGCAGGAAGTTCATCTCGATGGTCTTATAGCCGTTGCCGCCGCAGGTTTCGCAGCGGCCGCCCTTGACGTTGAACGAGAATCGGCCGGGCTTGTAGCCGCGGATTTGTGCCTCGGGCAGGTGGACGAAGAGCGTGCGGATGTCGGAGAAGACGCCGGTGTAGGTGGCGGGGTTGGAGCGCGGCGTGCGGCCGATGGGGCTCTGGTCGACATTCACCACCTTATCTATATATTCCAGTCCCTTGATTTCGTCGTAGGGCATGGGCTGCTGCTGCGAGCGGTAGAAGTGGCGGGAGAGGATGGGGTAGAGCGTCTCGTTGACGAGCGTCGATTTTCCAGAGCCGCTGACGCCGGTGACGACGATGAGTTTTCCAAGTGGGAACTCGACGTCGATATTCTTCAGGTTGTTGCCGCGGCAGCCGTGCAGCACGAGGCTCTGGCCGTTGCCGGGGCGGCGGTAGGTCTTGCTGGGGGCGGCAGGGTCGGTGGGGAGGGGGATCTGCATCTTCCCGCTCAGGTATTGGGCGGTGATGGTGTCGGTCTTCAGCATCTCGTCGACGGTTCCCTGGAACACGACTTCGCCGCCCTTGCGGCCGGCCTTCGGTCCGATATCGACAATCCAGTCGGCGTTGAGCATCATGTCGCGGTCGTGCTCGACGACGATGACGGTGTTGCCCAGGTCGCGCAGTTCCTTCAGCGAGCGGATCAACCGGTCGTTGTCGCGCTGGTGCAGTCCGATGCTCGGCTCGTCGAGGATGTAGAGCACGTTGACCAGCTGCGAGCCGATCTGCGTGGCCAGTCGGATGCGCTGGCTCTCGCCGCCGGAGAGTGATGCCGACTGGCGGTTGAGCGCCAGGTAGTCGAGCCCCACCTCCAACAGGAAGTCGAGCCGGGTGCGGATTTCCTTCAGGATCTCGGCGGCAATCTGGTATTGCTGAGAGGTGAGAGGTGAGTGGTGAGAGGTGGGCTCTAATTCGTCCAGCCACTGTCGCAGTTCCGACAGGTCCATCTCGGCCAGTTCGGAGATGTTCTTGTCCCAAATCTTATATGACAGCGCCTCGCGGTTCAGCCGCTGGCCGTGACATTCCGGGCACTGACATTCGGCCAGGAACTGGTCGGCCCATTTCTGTCCGCTGCTGCTCTCGTCGTTCTCCATGACGTTGCGCAGATACTTCACGATGCCGTCGAAGCTGACGTAGTAGTCGCTCGACGTATGCACCAGGTCCTTGTCGATGCGCAGCGTCTCGAGCGAGCCGTAGAGAATCTCGCTCAGCGCCTCGTCGGGAATGTCGTGGACGGGCGTCTTGATGTCCTCGTCGTATTTCTTCAGGATGGCGTCGATCTGCCAGAAAATCATCTGGTTCTTATACTTTCCCAGCGGCACGATGGCGCCGTCGTGGATGCTCAGCTTGCGGTTGGGTATGACCTTCTCGAGGTCGATTTCGTTGATGTAGCCCAGGCCCTTGCAGCGCGGGCAGGCTCCCTGCGGCGAGTTGAACGAAAAGGTGTTCGGCGCCGGGTCGCTGTACGAAATGCCGGTCGTCGGACACATCAGTCGCTTGGAGAAATGCTTCACGGCGCCCGTCTCGTAGTCCATCACCATCAGCAGACCTTCGCCCTGCTTCATGGCGATGTTGACGGATTTCTTCAGGCGGTCAGACGCATCGTTCAGACCCCTGTCACCTCCTGACTTAGGGACTGCCAGGCGGTCGATGACTACCTCGATGTCGTGATTCTTGTAGCGGTCCACCTTCATGTCGCGGACTATCTCCTGCACCTCGCCGTCCACCCTGACGTGCAGGTAGCCCTTGCGGCGCATGCTCTCGAACAGCTCGCGGTAGTGACCCTTGCGGCTGCGCACCAGCGGCGCCAGGATGAGAATCTTCCTGCCGGCATAGTCGCGCTGAATCATCTCCACGACTTTCTCCTCCGTGTATTTCACCATCGGCTCGCCGGTCATGTAGCTGTAGGCCTTGCCGGCACGGGCGAAGAGCAGTCGCATGTAGTCGTAGATCTCAGTCGTCGTACCGACCGTCGATCGCGGATTCTTGTTCGTCGTCTTCTGCTCGATGCTGATGACGGGCGACAGGCCGGTAATCTTGTCGACGTCGGGGCGCTCCATGCCCCCGAGGAAATTGCGGGCGTAGGCCGAGAACGTCTCGATGTAGCGGCGCTGACCCTCGGCGAAAATCGTGTCGAAAGCCAGCGACGACTTGCCGCTGCCACTCAGTCCGGTAATGACGGTGAGCGACTGGCGGGGAATCTCCACGTCCACATTCTTCAGGTTGTGGACCCTGGCCCCCCAGACATTGATTTTGTCGTCACTCCTCATTCCCGGTCGTGTTCGAAATCACGTTGAACTTGCGTAACAGATTGACATCCTTCTTGATGTCGTATTCCTTGCCGTCGCCGCCCTTCGCCCTGACGCGGACGAAGTAGACGCCGTCCTTCACGGGCTTGCCCTTGTACTTGCCGTCCCATCCCGTGGTGATGTCATTCCACGTATAGAGGCACTGGCCCCAGCGGTTGAAAATCATCGCGCGGAACTCGACGATGTTCTCGTATTTCTGCGGGTTGGCCTTGTACACGTCGTTAATCCCGTCGTCGTTCGGCGAGAAGGCATTGGGCATCTCCAGCTTGCTCGGTGTCGTAGCGGTAGAATCGGTCGTAGAGTCGGTCATCTCGTCATCGTCATCCCAATCGGCATACGACGACGTGGGCATTGCTACGATGGCAAACAGGAGCAGGAATATATATAAAAATGTTTTCATATACGTAAAACGTAAATATTTCTGCAAAATTACGAATTTTCTTTTGTTCTGCCCTCGTTTTTTTGTAATTTTGTAGGCGAAATGACTAAAAAGTGCATTATGAAGCGATTATTCAGATATGTATTACTACTGACGGTGATGGCTTTTGCCGCCGAGACAGCCTTAGCCCAGCGGCCACAGTTCCGTGAACAGCATAAGGTGAAACGCAAGGAAACCATCTTCGGCATCTCAAGGATGTACGGCATTACCATTCAGGAACTCATTGCCGCCAATCCCGAAATGAATACACCGGGATACGAACTGAAGAAAGGCGACTATATCAATATTCCATGGCCCTCCCAGCAGCCGCAGTCCGACGAGCAGGCGGCACCCGCCAACCCCTCGACGGCAGAGATTGCCGTGCCGGCCAAGCCTAAGGACGACGTGGACATCCGCCAGCGTGCCATCCGCGTGGGAATCATGCTTCCCCTGCACAAGATCAATGGCGACGGCAAGCGCATGCTGGAGTATTATCGGGGAATCCTGATGGCGTGCGACAGTCTGCGCGACAACGGCATCTCTACCGATATCCGTGCGTGGAACGTCGCCGAGGACAGCGACATCCGGACCTTTCTCGACGACCCGAAGGCCGCCGAGTGTGACGTCATCATCGGGCCGCTCTATTCCAAGATGGTGAAGCCGCTGAGCGATTTCGCCACGGCGAATGACATCCGCGTGTTCATCCCCTTCTCCATCAATACCCACGAGACACTGGTCAACCGCAATATCCTGCAGGTGTATCAGCCCCAGAACGAGCAGTACGATGCTTTCGTCAACCATTTCATGGAGCGTTTCAGCGATACCCATCCGGTGTTCATCGACTGTAACGATACCACCAGTCAGAAGGGCATCTTCACGTTTGGCCTGCGCCGCCGCCTGGAGGCCAAGGGCATCGACTATAAGATTACGAACCTCAATTCCAGCGAGGCGGCATTCTTCAAGTCGTTCAGCCCGACCAAGAAGAACATGGTCATCCTGAATACCGGGCGTTCCAAGGAACTCAATGCCGCCATGGCGAAGCTTAACGGACTCCAGCTGGCGCATCCGGAACTGCAGATCAGCATCTTTGGCTATACCGACTGGATGCTCTATACCCGTCATCAGCTGGAGAACTTCTATAAGTTCGACACCTATATCCCCGCTACGTTCCATACCGACCTGGCATCGCCACGCACCAGTCGTATCCAGACGAAGTACCGTTGGAACTTCCATGCCGATATGATGGCTGCCCTGCCGAGATTTGCCATCACCGGTTTCGATCATGCGTACTTCCTGTTGAAAGGACTCCATATCTATGGGAAAAACTTCACGGGAGGTTCGGGAATGGTAGGCTACAAGCCCATTCAGACTCCGCTGCATTTCGAGCGGATAGGCAATGGCGGACTGCAGAACCGCAGCGTGGTCTTCGTCCATTACATGCCGGAACGCCGCACCGAGACAATCACTTTCTAAATTGCGAACAGAAAACCGAGAATGAAACAATTCCTATTATATATCTTTCTTCTTTTCCCGCTTGCCGTTTCCGCTCAGGTCGGTGAGTATCGTACTGACTTTGCCATCGGTGTGAACGGGGGCTATATGCTCAGTAACGTCAGTTTTACCCCTGACGTACCGCAGAAACTGCTGGGTGGTATGACGGCTGGTGTGACTTTCCGTTATACCTGTGAGAAATACTTCAAGAGTATCTGTGCCATCGTCGCTGAGGTGAACTTCGCCCAGACGGGATGGAAGGAGAAGATAGAGGGCTTCCAGAACCAGCCCCTGTACTATGCTGACGACCCTGATAATCCGCTGCATTATGAGCGCAAGATATCCTACATCCAGATTCCAGTGTTTGCCCGTCTGGGATGGGGTAGGGAGCGCAAGGGACTGCAGGGCTTCTTCCAAATCGGTCCGCAGATCGGCTTTTACATGAGTGAGTCGACCAGTACTAACATCGTACCGGGATATGCTCCGACAGAGCCGCGCAGCTCCAATATCGTGGCGCAGGAGACGATGCCCGTGGAGAAGAAGTTTGACTATGGCATTGTCGGTGGTGCCGGTATCGAGTTCTCCATGCCCAAGGTAGGACATTTCCTGTTGGAAGGACGTTACTACTTTGGCTTGGGAAATATCTACGGCAACTCGAAGAGTGACTATTTTGGTAAGTCGAACTTCGGACAGATTGTCATCAAAGCAAGCTACCTCTTCGATATCATCAAGACTAAAAACGATAAAATAAAATAATTATGTTTGAGAACCAACCTAAAGGGCTTTTTGCATTAGCACTTGCCAACACCGGTGAGCGTTTCGGCTATTACACGATGCTTGCCGTCTTCGCATTGTTTCTGAGAGCGAACTACGGACTGACGCCCGGTACTGCCGGAATCATCTACAGCTCGTTCCTCATGTTTGTCTATTTCTTCCCGTTGATCGGTGGTATGATGGCGGATAAGTTCGGATTCGGAAAGATGGTTACCACGGGTATCATCATCATGTTCCTGGGATATCTGCTGTTGTCGGTACCCTTGGGTGGCGATACCTTCGCCCTGGTGGTCATGCTCGCTGCACTGGTGGGCATCGGTTTCGGTACGGGTCTCTTCAAAGGCAATCTGCAAGTGATGGTGGGCGACCTGTATAACGATCCGCAATACGCTGACAAGCGCGACTCCGGTTTCTCCATCTTCTACATGGCCATCAATATCGGTGCCTTGTTCGCACCTACTGCCGCCATCCGTATCATGGAATGGGCACAGCAGTCGCTGGGCGTCAGCGAGAACGATTCCTATCACTTCGCTTTTGCAGTGGCTTGTGCGTCGCTGATTCTCTCTATCGCCATTTATTATGTGTTCCGCAGTACTTTCCGTCATGTGGAGGGTGGTAAGAAGAAAAAGGACGGCGCGGAAGAAGTCGATACCTTGTCGGCAGCAGAGACTAAGGAGCGTCTCATCGCCCTGTTGCTGGTATTCGGTGTCGTTGCTTTCTTCTGGATGTCGTTCCATCAGAATGGCTTGTCGCTGACCTATTTTGCCAATGAGTTCACGGAGCAGTCGGCAGAGGGCATCAAGGCCATGGCATTCAATGTCTGGAACCTCGTAGCCATCATCTTCATGGTCTATGCCGCTTTCTCTTTGTTCCAGGGTAAGACCGCCAAGAGCCGTACCATTGCCGGTGTGGTAATCCTTGCCGCTTTGGGATTCCTGGCCTATAACTACGGTGTGCTGGACGGCAGCGTAGAGGTGAAGGCTCCTATCTTCCAACAGTTCAACCCCTTCTATGTCGTAGCCCTTACTCCTGTTTCACTCGCCATCTTCGGATGGTTGGCAGCAAAGAACAAGGAACCGAAGGCTCCTCGTAAGATTGCCTATGGTATGATAGTGGCTGCTATCGCTTTCTGCCTGATGCTTTACGCCTCCCTGACCCTTCCTTCTCCCAACGCACAGGCTGCTATGGGTGATGCTGCTCCCCGCGTATCGTCCTATTGGCTTATCAGTACATATCTTGTGCTGACCTTTGGTGAGCTGCTGTTGTCGCCGATGGGTATCTCCTTCGTCTCTAAGGTTGCTCCTCCCAAATACAAGGGTGCCTGCATGGGTGGATGGTTCGTATCAACGGCTATCGGCAACCAGCTGGTGATGGTAGGTGGTATCCTGTGGGGTGACCTGCCGTTGTGGTCGGTATGGGCCGTATTTGCCGGACTCTGTATACTGGCTGCCCTCTTCATGTTCTCAATCATGAAGCGACTGGAGAAAGTATGCTAAGCGTTCTGCTGACATCCTTTCTCACATTAGTAGAACTGAATTGCGAGAATCTTTTTGATTATCGCCACGATACGCTGAAGCAGGATACCGAATGGACTCCTGCTTCAGTGCGTCATTGGACACCGTCACGCTATTGGCAGAAGGTCAACCGTATCGGACAGTCCATCCTCTCCTGTCAGGAGGAGGGTATACCCGACTTGGTCGCCTTGGTAGAAGTAGAGAATGACTCGTGCCTCTTTGATTTAACTAGGAAATCATTGTTGCGGAACGCAGGTTACGAGTACCTGATGACTGAGTCACCCGATGTCCGTGGCATCGATGTCGCCCTTCTTTATCAGCCTTTTTCATTCCGTCCCCTTTGTTATGAGATGTTTCGCATCCAACCGTTAAAGGATATGCGTCCAACCCGTGACATCCTGTATGTGAAGGGAGAATATATCAGTGGTGATACGCTGCATGTCTTTGTCGTCCATGCTCCCAGTCGCTACGGGGGTGAGAAGGCAACACGCCCTAATCGCCAATTGGTGGCCAATCGCTTGATACAGGCCATAGACTCCATCCGTCAGGAATCACCAATGGCGAAGTTTATCATCGCTGGAGACTTCAATGACCATGCTGACAGTCCAGTGCTGGTAAATCTCATGGAACATGCCTTGGTAAATGTAACGGATACCGCTATGGGGACGCATGGGGCAAAAGGAACCTACCGCTATCAGGGCTTCTGGCAGAGCATTGACCATGTCTTCGTCTGTCCTCTGTTGCTCGACCATATCGAGCATGTATATATCAATGACGCCCCCTTCCTGTTGGAGGAAGACAAAAAATACGGAGGAGTCAAGCCCCTCCGTACCTATAACGGGATGCGCTACCATAAAGGTTTTAGTGACCATCTTCCCTTAGTGGTGCGCTTTCGGTTCTGAAATCACTTGTCGACTTAGTGTCCTTATTCGTTATTGTCAACTAACATCCTAAAGACTTGGAGGTATTTGTTGGCAGCAACTTTCTCAGAGTAGCCGTCGCCAATCTCCTCGGCATTGCTGAGACGCTCAATGCAACGTTCGTTCTCGTCGAAGTAGTAACGCCACTCACGCTCTTCACCTTCCTCCAGACCACGGGAGTAAGAGAAACAGAGATCGTGGGTCTTCGGGTCGAAGAGGTATTCCTCATATAAGTCGAACATCATACTACTCTTATGGTAGGAGATGAAATAGCATTTCGGATGCTGCTCCTCGTCGAAATAGTAGTTGAGTTCGATCGTCTCGGGCGCATAGTTCTCTATCTTCTGGTCGTGGCAGACGACGGTGATATGATGAGGAACTTCGGATTTTTTATCCTGCTCAATCTTCTGCTTTGCCTCGGCATAGGCGCTGCGGATGGTCTTCAGACGTTCTGCCTTCGAGGCTGTGGCACGGTGAGTCTCATTGGAGGTACCGAGGAGCCCCTCTGGTATCATCAGGCGTTTGAAGATGTCGAGATATTCCTGAAACTTCTTGCGCTCACTGCTGGCATCGTTCCATGAATGACTGTCGGGACCGGTTTCTGAGAGTCCAAGTTCTTCGTTGCCCGTCTTGTGAATCTGGTGGATGAGGTTACCCTTGGCATCGTAGTAGTAGCGTGTCTCTACGATAAAACCAGCATCCGTCTCTCCCTTCATATAGGCGAAGAGGAGATGACCGTCTTCAGGATCGAGGAGAAACTCGCGAGAGCGGTCGTGACCGTGCGATGTCCAGTATTCGCTGATGAAATAGCAAGAGAACTCCTCAAGGAAATCGGTGTCAGCCTCTTTCTTCGAGCGTATGAAATAGTAGTGGATGTCTGTCTCATCGTCGAGGGCAAAGTCTTCCGACACCATACTGCCGTTGCTCACGTGGATGTACATGTCGAGGGGCGGCTGCCCGTCCTTACCATTGTTTGCAACCTGCTGTTTTGCCTGTGCGTAGATGGCGCGGATGCGCTTCAACTGGTCAGCATTGCTCTGTGCCTGTGCGGCACAAATACCCATCGCTAAAAGCCAAAAGCTAAATGCCAATACTCGTTTCATCATTCTTCGCTTTTCATTCTTCACTCTTCACTTAATATTCGGTTCTTCCAGTCCGATTCCCTTCTTCTTGTCGACGGCTTTCAATACGAAACCGAGGATAAGGGCAGCAACACCTAAGCAGGCGAGCATGACCAACGGGGCGGTATAGTCGAACTTTGTAGGATCGGTGACACCGGGGTTGGTATCATCAAGTACCTTACCTATCAATAGGGGGAACAGCCACAATCCGATATTCTGAATCCAGAAAATGAGGGCGTATGCCGATCCAATGACCTTCGCGTCAACGAGTTTGGGAACACTGGGCCACAAGGATGCTGGTACCAGTGAGAACGAACTGCCGAGTACGAGGATGGTGGCATAGGCGATGATGATACCGCCCACAGCATTGCCCTTGAACATCGGGAGAATGAAGGCAAAGGTCAAGTGACAGGCTATCAATAGCAGAGAGCCGAGGATCAGCATTGAGGCAGCCTTACCCTTATGGTCTACATAACTGCCGAGAATCGGAGTGATGAGTACAGCAAGCAGGGGGAAGACGGCAAAGATAGACTCTGCCGATTGACGCATATAGCCCATATAACAATAGGTGACGAGGGCGATGATGGAGACAGCGAGGAGCCCATATTTCATGTTTGCCTTTTTCTGGAAGTTAGAAGCAAAACCTGCAGCAGCAACCAAGAGCATGATGATATACTGGATGATGGTGACACTTTCGCCGGCCCAGAAAGTTCCTTCTGCAGGCTCCGTCAGCGTGAGGTTACACTGCAACATGTTGACGGCATACTTCTGGAAGGGGAAGATGGCACTGTAATAAAGGACGCACAACAAAGCGACAAGCCAGAAACCACTGGAGGTGAGAATCTGACCAAGATCACTGATCTTGAAGGGATCGTCTTTCTCCTCAGCCTCGCCAGTTTGGCTGTCGAGTTTCTTATCCATAAAGAAATAGACGATAGTCATCATCAGGGCAATACACATCAAGACAACGCCGAAGGCAACACTACGACTGACACTGACGTTACCGCCTAACTTGGCGAAGAACGGTGAGAAAATCATACAGGTAGCAACACCCAGACGGGCCAGGGCCATCTCTGAGCCCATGGCAAGAGCCATCTCACGACCCTTAAACCACTTCACGATACCACGAGAAACGGTGATACCTGCCATTTCGCAACCGCAACCAAATATCATAAAGCCACAGGCTGCAAACTTGGCTGAGGCTGGCATTCCCTCATAGAAGGGCGATACGCCCAACTCGTCAAAGATAGGGATGTAGTTGAGGTTGTTGGTAAACCATGTCTCCAGTCCACTACCGATAAAACTCTCAGTGACGGCATACCATTTCACACAGGCTCCGACCAACATGACAGCTGCGGAGAGTACAGCGGTGAAACGGACACCCATCTTATCGAGGATAATACCTGCGAAGATGAGGAAGAATACGAAGACATTGAGGAATACCTCAGAACCCTGCATCGTACCAAAGGCAGTGGAGTCCCAACCACGGGTCTCCTGCATCAGGTCCTTGATGGGTGAGAGGATGTCCATAAAGATGTAGCTGCAGAACATGGCAAGTGCCAGGAGCAGCAATGCTGTCCACCGCATAGCGGCAGAGTCTCTTAATGTTTTTTGAATTTGTTCTGTCATTATTCTTATTTTTTGTCTTTATTTCGTGATTACGATATTACGAAAACTTTATTTCAACCACTTGTCCAGCCACCCAAAGAAGGTCCTTTGCCAGAGAATACCGTTTTGTGGTTTTAACACCCAGTGGTTCTCATCGGGGAATACAAGGAACTCGGCAGGAATGCCTTTCATGCGGGCGGCATTGAAGGCCTGCATACCTTGGGTATAGTTAATGCGGTAGTCTTTCTCACCGTGGATACACAAAATGGGCGTATCCCATTTTTCCACCATCTTATGCGGAGAGTCATGGTAGGTCTTCTTGGCGCGTGGCATCTGCGGACGGTGCCAATAGGCCTCGTCATATTCCCAGTTGCTGAACCAGTTCTCCTCGGTTTCCAAGTACATGGCAGCCAGATTGAAGGCACCGTCATGGGCAATGAATGCCTTAAAGCGTTTCTCATGGATACCAGCAAGATAGTAGACACTAAACCCGCCAAATGAAGCACCCACAGCGCCCAGACGGTCTTTGTCGACAAAGGGTAGTGAGTCTGCAGCAAAGTCAATAGCTGAAAGATAGTCGTTCATGCACTGACCTGTCCAGTCACCAGATATTTCTTCTTTCCACTCCTGTCCGAAACCTGGAAGACCGTGACGGTTAGGAGCCACAACCACATAGCCATTGGCAGCCATCATCTGGAAGTTCCAGCGGTATGACCAGAATTGGCTCACGGGGCTCTGTGGACCTCCCTCGCAGAAGAGCAGGGTGGGGTATTTCTTGCCTTCCTCATAGTTGGCTGGCAGCATGACCCACACCAGTTCCTTTTTACCATCTGTCGTTGGCACCCAGTACTGCTGCATCTTACCGAAGGTCAGTTGATCAAGGATGTGCTTGTTCTCGAAGGTGAGTTGTTCTGTCTTGGCTTTTGGCTGTGGAAGTACACGATAGATGTCTGTTGGTGCGGAAAGACTCTGACGGGTAGCTAGGATATGTTTACCGTCGTTGGCCAGCTGCAGACTGGTCCAGTCGTCCCAAGTCTCTGTCAGTTGTCTCACCTCTCCCTTCCAATTGACGCTGTACATATTATTACAACCGTGCCATACACTGAGGAAATATATCAGTGCCGACTTTTCTTTCTGTGGTGCCCAGCAGAAAGCCTCTACATCGCTCTTCCAGTCGATATAACGTTTGATACCTGTAGCCATCTCATAAATGCACAGGCGGTTGAGATCTGCCTCATAACCGTCACGTTCCATCGATAACCAGGCGATATACTTGCCATCGGGTGAGAACTGTGGGTTCTGGTCATAGCCCACATTGTTCTTTAGGTTATCAGGGGCATTGACTGCCTGTGTGGCGAGCGTGATAGTCGGATCCACCTTTGGAGCCACATAGTTCTCAGGTTTGCAGAGATTCGTGGTCTTTCGCGAACCTATGTTATATAGATAGATATCGGAGTCGGTCGAAATGGAGTACTCCAGTCCCATCTTCTTACGACAGGTATAGGCAATGGTCTTGGAGTCAGGACTCCAGGCGAGTTGCTCAATACCGCCGAACGGTTCCATCGGGCACTCGTAGGGCTCTCCGTCGAGGATATCTGTCATATCTGTGGCTATTCCATCACTACTTACAGAACAGACAAACGGATGTTGGATACTCTCCACGTAGTGGTCCCAGTGGCGGTACATCAGGTCGGTAATCCGTCGTCCTGTAGCCTTAGGCAGGTCATCAGGATTCTTTTGGATGATTTCATGGAAAGGGATACTCTTGATGATAATCACCTTCTGACGGTCGGGTGAGAACTTGAAGCCCTCTACCTTGCCGTCCGTCTTCGATAATTGCTTGCGGTCTGTCCCGTCAGCTTTCATGCTCCAGATCTCACCACCGCAGATAAAGGCAATGGTTTCTGTATCAAGCCATGTTGGATCGGTCTCACTTTTCTGATTGGTGCTCAACTGTCGGCTATTGGCGCCATCGGCATCCATGACGTAAATGACCTGACGACTTTTGTTAGCCTTTACACTGTAGTAGCCAACCTGATAGACGATACGCTTGCCGTCCGGAGAAGCCTCAACAGTACCGATACGTCCCATTGCCCAAAGGGCTTCTGGGGTCATCATGCGACTTTTCAATTGAATATTACTCTTTCCAATCACGTCTTCTTCTGCGTTGATAGCAGCAGGCATTAACCATAATGCCATTGCTGCAAAGGTCAATAATCTTTTCATAAGTTGTGGATATTGATTGCAAAGGTACAAAATAATGCTTAATTCTTAATGATTAATTCATAATTATTTTGTAATTTTGCACCGTATTGTAGCTTTTATGAGTATGTTACTGAAGAATAGATCGTTCTATACGATATGTGCACTGTTGCTCCTCATCCTTGGCGGGATGTCATGTGAAAGTGCCAAACGCCGCGATGTACGGGCAAGTCATGCCGACAGTGTCTTGTTTGACATTGGTGTGACAATGAACTACGAGCGTTTGAGGGCTGTTGCAGATAGTTTTGAGATTGCTGGGGACATCTCTCCGCTTAATGCCAACCGCTGGCGAGGCGTAGCGTATTACCATGAGGGGCAGTACCGAATGGCGGAACTTTGCTACCGTAAGGCTATAGAGTGTGATGTCAAGACGGCATTGGATCAATTAAGCTACAACAAATGTGCCCGTCGACTATCCGAAATCCTGCTGGTGAAGGGCGACTTTGAGGGAGCCCTGCAAGTGGCGGTTCCTGCGGTAAAGAAAATGGAGAAATCTGGTATAGGCTCAGATATCGACTATGCCATACTCCTGAATAATATTGGTTGTTGTCAGCTGAATCTAGGACGCGATGAGGAGGCTAACCAGAGTTTCCTGACCGCACGCGGTCACTATGCCAATCGCTGGCAGACAGATACTACCGGTCGAGGCTTCCGGGAAGCTGTGTTGGGTACGGTATATACCAGTCAGGCATATATTAATACCCGCCGTTATGCGGAGTCCATCTACTGGATTGACCGTACGGAGATGCTGTTGGGCAAGTATCGTGAGCGCCCAGATGCTCGAAAAGAGTATTTTGATGAGTATCAGGGCCGTATCGAGATTATGCGTGCCATTGCTCTGCAGGGACAGAATAAGTCGAAAGAAGCTGCTGAGGCATATCAGCGCTTTAAGGAAACGAAATTTGCCCATACTGCTTCGGGCAAGATACTGGGTAATGATTACCTGATGGTTGCCCAGCGTTATCCGGAGGCGGCCGATAACTACCGTTTTTTGGATAAGGCAATTAGTGACTGGGGGATGGAGATGTCGCTAGACAATATCCAACTCTATATGCTGCCGAAATATCGGGCTAATGCTGAGGCAGGGCGACGTGACTCTGCACGGGTAGCAGGAGAGCGTATCCTTTCCTTGCTCGACTCCGCGATTACGGGACAGAAGAGCAGTGCAACAGCAGAACTAGCTACATTATATGATACACAGGGAAAGGAGGCAGAGATTGCCGAGAAAGAGATGAAACTTACGCAGCAACGGTTGCTAAGCACGGGTGTTGCCTTGGTCCTGTTGGTTGTGTTCTTCCTGTTGTATACCCTTCATAAGCGCAAGGCGGCCCATAAACTGGCAGCCGCTCATGGACGACTGGAGGAGGCACATGCCAAATTGAAAACAGCTTATGACCAGTTGGAGGAGACTACGCAGATTAAAGAGCGTATCCAGAGTGAGTTACGTATTGCCCGTGACATTCAGATGTCGATGGTGCCGAATGTATTTCCCGATCGTGACAATATCGATATGTATGCCGCAATGACTCCTGCCAAGGAGATTGGTGGTGACCTTTACGGCTATCAGTTGTTGGGCGACGAGTTGTATTTCTGCTTGGGTGACGTCTCTGGTAAAGGTGTACCGGCCTCGCTGTTTATGGCACAGGCCAACCGTATGTTCCGTACGCTTGGCTCGGAGCACATGAAACCGGCAGATATCGCTACCCGTATGAATAACGCACTGACGGAGAACAACGAACAGGGTATGTTTGTTACGATGTTCATGGGACTGATTAATTTGAAGACGGGCCGGATGGACTATTGTAACGCAGGTCATAATCCTCCTGTTATGGGCTATCCTCCTAAGTTCATGGAGGTGGAGTCGAATGCTCCCATCGGTCTCTGGCCAGGACTTGAGTTCGTTGGAGAGACGATAGAGAATATCAAGGGAATACCTTTGTTCCTCTATTCCGACGGCCTTAACGAGGCAGAGAACAAGGAACAGGAACAGTTCAGCGACGAGCGTATCTTGGAGATATTGAACGATAAGTCGCTAGACAATGCTAAAAAGGTAGTTCTGAAACTGATGGACGAGGTGAACAAACACCGCAATGGAGCTGATCCTAACGATGACTTGACGATGATGTGTTTGTTGATAAAATAAAAAAAGAAGCCTGAGTTAATCGCTCAGGCTTTTCGTTTATTTCTTCTTAATCGGATCACAGGTCAGTCCGCAACCCAGTTTCTTGAAGATCTTTCGGTCGACCTCACCCAGCATGATGGTGGTATGTACCTGACAACCATGTAACTTTGGCAGTTGCTCCAGGGCACGGCGGCATTGCTCATCATGTTGTGACAATACGCTGAGTGCCACCAATACCTCATCGGTATGCAGACGGGGGTTGTTACCACCCAGATATTCTATCTTGGTTTTCTGGATAGGCTCTATCATGCTCTGAGGAATCAGTTTGACATCATGCCCGATGCCCGCTAGATGCTTGATGGCATTCAGAATAAGGGCAGCACTGCATCCCAGTAGTGGGGTAGTCTTGGCAGTGATGATGGTACCGTCCTCCAACTCTATGGCAGAAGCCGGTTGATGGGTCTCTTGTTTCCGCTCATTGGCGGCTATAGTGATGCGACGGTCCTCTGTTGTAATCTTCGCCTGATTGAAGAGCATCTGTATCTTATGTACCTCCGCCTCATTATCGGCACCGTCTGCCAATTTGTTGGTGGCAGCATAGTAACGGCGGATAATCTCATCCTTGGAAGCCTTGCTGCATACCTCATCGTCACAGATGCAGAAACCTACCATGTTGACACCCATGTCTGTGGGTGACTTATAAGGATTCTCTCCATAAATACCTTCGAAAAGCGCATTCAATACGGGGAATATCTCGATATCACGGTTGTAGTTGACAGCAGTCTTGCCGTATGCCTCCAGATGGAACGGATCAATCATGTTCACATCATTCAGGTCTGCAGTAGCTGCCTCATAGGCAATATTCACAGGATGCTTCAAAGGCAGGTTCCATACAGGGAAGGTCTCAAACTTGGCATAACCTGCACGAATACCACGCTTATGTTCATTATACAACTGCGAGAGACAGACAGCCATTTTACCAGAACCAGGACCTGGAGCCGTCACGATGACCAACTCACGGGTAGTCTCCACATAGTCGTTCTTGCCGAATCCCTCGTCACTGGCAATGAGTTGAACACTGTGAGGATAGCCGTCAATGAGATAATGGACATAACTCTTGATACCCATACGCTCCAGACGATGACGGAACTGATCGGCAGCCCGCTGACCGTCATAGTGCGTGATGACGACAGAACCCACCATAAAGTCGCGACTCATAAACTCGTCACGCAGGCGCAGTACATCCTCATCATAGGTGATGCCGAGGTCGGCACGTACCTTGTTTTTCTCGATGTCCTCGGCACTGACCACAATGACGATTTCCAGTTGGTCACGCAACTGTCCGAACATCCGCAGTTTACTGTCTGGCTTAAAGCCGGGCAGTACACGGGAGGCATGATGGTCGTCAAACAGTTTACCTCCTAACTCCAGATAGAGCTTTCCATCAAACTGGGCAATACGTTCCCTGATGTGCTCAGACTGTATCTTCAGATATTTCTCGTTGTCAAATCCAATTTTCATAATTCATTCTTCACTCTTCACTTTTCACTTCCTGTATCCGTTTTTACGCTGCTTCTTCAGCTCCTCTTGTTGCTTCTGCATCGCCTCCAGACGGGCAGCGAGTCCGCTTTGTTTCTTGGGATTGTTCTTGTTGGCCTGATAGTTAGCCTCTAGGATGGCGAGCAGTTTCTCATCGTCGGTTGTCTTGCGAAGCGTCCACATGATGGCGGCAGAGAAGAACAACGAGATGAAGTAGTAGAAGTTCAGACCTGATGAGTAGTCGTTGAAGATAAAGAAGAACATCAACGGCATGATATACATCATCCACTGCATCATCTTCATCTGCTCGGCCTGTGCACCAATCATCTGGTCTTTCTGCTGACGCATACTGATCCAGGTATAAATCAACTGGGCAGCACAGAAAAGAATACAAGTGAGTGACAGGTGGTCACCAATACCCCAGATGTTGTTTGTCCACTCAATGATAGGGTCATAGGTCGACAGGTCGTCCATCCAGAGGAAACTCTGTCCACGCAGCTGGATGGCATTGGGCACAAACCAGAACATCGCAATCCAGATAGGCATCTGGATGAGCATAGGCAGACAGCCGCCCATCGGACTGACACCGTATTTGGAGTAGAGCGACATCATCTCCTGTTGTTTCTTCATCTGGTCCTCTGGCTTGTCATACTGCTTGGTGGCTTCCTCGAGTTTGGGCTTGAGGACGCGCATCTTGGCGGATGACATATAACTCTTCTTGACCATCGGGTAGGTGATGACCTTCAACAGGATGGTAATCAGAATGAGGACGATACCCATGCTGAAGCCGAAGCTGGCCAACCAGTCGAAGACATACAGCGTGAACCAGCGGTTAATAAGGCGGAAGAGCCACCAGCCGAGGTTGACGAGCTGTTCCAGATCGAGGTCCTTGCCGAACTGGCTCTGCTGCTCCACATCCTGTATCAGTCGGAAGTTGTTAGGACCGATATACATCTCAAACTCTGTAGGTTTCGCTCCCGTAGGATCGAAAGCGGTCTTGAGCTTGGCATCAAACTGTTTCAGATAGCCCGTGCCCTTTTGGTCGAGCGTACTGATAAGGTTGGCGTTCTTGGCGAAGTTGTCCTTCGAAATCAGGGCAATGCTGAAGAACTGGTTGCGGAAAGCCACCCAGTCGAGTTCCTCCTCGATATTCTCGTTCTCATCAGAGGCCTCCGACAGGTTGTCGGTATCGCCTTTTGTCTCCTTATAGAAAATGCCGGTGTAGCGGTTCTCAAACGAGAACCCCTTCTCGTGTTGGCGACAATGGTCCGTCCATTCAATCTCCATTTCCTTGTAGGAGGGGGCGAAAGCATTGGTAAGTCCTTTGGCCTGCAGCGAGAATCCAAGCATATAGTCCTTGCCGAGGTTGTATTTCATGATGACCTGTCCACCGTTCCCTGCCGTTGCTGTCATCGTCACCGTAGAGTCAGTCTGCTCGGATGGGGTGAAATAGAGGTCGGCAGTGACGATGTTGTCTTGCTTACCAGTCAGCATGAAGTTCAGGTTCTGGTCTTTCTCGTCAAAGAGGGTCAGGTCTTTCTCACCGTTCAAGTCCTTGAAGTCCAGTATCTTCGCCTTCTTGATAACACCGCCCTTCGTATCGAGGGTCAGTTCTAACTTGGAGTTTTTCAGGACAACATTTTGGGATGTTCCGTTCAAAGCTCCGTAGAAGAGGGCAGCGGAGTCAACCTTGGCAGTCTCCTTCTCTTCTTGTTTCTGTTTAGCGGCAGCTTCCTGTGCTTTCTTAGCGTTTTCCTGTTGTACGGCAGCAATGGAGTCCTGTATTCGTGCGTACTCCATATCCTCCTTCGACGGACTGTTGTACCAACTGAACCCAATCAGTACCAGTGCGATAAGGACAAAGCCGATAATCGTATCTCTATTCATATTTATTATATATATTATTCCTCAATTTAGTTTACAGTCTGCAAAGGTACGAATAAGTGAGCGAAAATGCAAATTTATTTGCAATTTTCCGAACGGGAGTACCTTCGACGCTAGTCAAAGGTACGAAATAATTCTCAATTATCAATTGTTAATTCTCAATTATTTTGTACCTTTGCATCCAAAATCATTCAGACGATGAGATACAGAAATATATTTGTACTACTGATTACATTACTGGCTACACTTGGTGCCACAGCGCAGAACACCCGTCAACAGACAGAAGATGTGCTGAAGAACTATACGGATTCCATAGCCCTCTTACGGCATCAGTTGGATTCCATCCAGCAGGTGAATGACTCACTACGTCAGGAGACTCTGACTGACGGACGCTACTATCGGTTGTTTGCTCCTGCCACTTTCTATCACTCTGGTGCCAATAAGTCGTTGTCGCTCAATCCAAAGACGGGTGATGAGGTGACGGATGCTGTTGACGAGGCGATGATGAACCTTTATATGCGTCGTCCTGATTTGATTAGAAATACTGAGACTCGTCTGAATAAGGTGGGTTCTGTCCGTGATGATGTCAACCAAGAGGTCAAGCAGGAAGTAGAATTAGTAGAGCATGTGGAACCGCTTCCTGACGAGCCGGAGGTAGTTCCAACGGGTATTGTCGTTACCAAGCCTAATTTCTGGAAATTCAAGGGCGACGGCTTCCTGCAGTTCCTCCAGAACTATGTGTCTGGCAACTGGTATAAGGGTGGTGAGAGCAACTATTCTGCCGTGGGTGCTGTGACTTTGGAGATGAACTATAACGACAAAGATAAGTACACTTGGGAAAATAAACTGGAGATGAAACTGGGCTTCCAGACTTCCCGTTCAGATAGCGTGCATAAGTTCAAGACCAACAATGACCTGCTGCGTTTCACCAGTAAACTGGGTATGCAGGCATCCAAGAAATGGTATTATAGCCTGCAGCTCCTTGCCTATACGCAGTTTGCGAAAGGCTTCAAGGCCAATGATAAGCGGGTGTATTCCGATTTCTTCTCTCCCTTTGACTTGAATATCGGTATTGGTATGGAGTATAAGTTGAATGCCTTGAAAGGCAGACTGACAGGTACACTGAATTTCCTGCCGTTAGCCTATAACCTCCGCTATGTGGGACGCAGTGACCTGTTTGAGAAAAACGGTATGAACGGCAAACACACCAAGCATGAATTCGGTTCTCAGTTTACGGGCGAGGTCAAGTGGGCTATCGTGGATCAGATATTGTGGAAGAGCCGCCTCTACGCCTATACATCCTATCGCCGTGGCCTGATAGAATGGGAGAATCAGATAGAGTTCAAAGTCACGAAGTATATCTCAGCCAACCTGTTCCTCTATCCACGCTTCGACGATGCAGGGGTATCGGATGACAAGATGGGCTACTGGCAGTTTATGGAATACAGCTCGCTGGGCTTGAGTTATTCGTTCTAAACAAAAAGGCATCGCATGCGATGCCTTTTTATCTTACCTCTTACCTCTCACCTCTTACTTCTTATTTCGCTTCCGTCATATCTCCTTCGATATACAGGCGGGTCATTTCTACGGCACCGTTGGTTCGTACCGTGATAGACTTTTTGAAGTGTCCTGGGAACTTGCCTGTTCCGTTGTAGGTCACCTTGATTTCACCCTTCTCACCGGGTTGGATGGGAGTCTTGGTGTATTCGGGTACGGTGCATCCGCAACTAGCCACAGCCTGGTTGATGACCAGCGGCTGTTCCCCTACATTGCTGAACGTGAAGGTGCAGGATACTACAGGTTCTTTCTCAGAGAAGTTGCCGAAGTTATGAGTAGTCTTGTCGAACTTAATCTGTGCAGGTTTCTGGGCAAGGACAATAGTCATGCCACATACCAGCATCAGGGTCATCAGTATTATCTTTTTCATTGTTTTAATTGCTTTTTACCTATTTACTTTTCTACCTTTTTACATTAAGCTGTTGCAAATGTAAGGCATTTTCCCCATACTTGTATCATTTGACGTTTGATTTTTAACAATTTTAATAAATTTAATAATTTAAGTTTTACATCCGCTGACTCTTTGGCTCCTGCAACTTGTGTCTTATGATATAAAATCTCATATTCTATACAAAGAAATAAATTACTTTTGTTCTTACTTAATCGAATTTTTCGTATCTTTGCAGGGAAATTTGAAAATAATATTATGGAAAGAACATGGAGATGGTTTGGCAAGAAGGATAAGATAACCCTTGCCCAGTTGAGACAAATCGGAGTGGAAGGTATTGTGACAGCCCTGCATGACGTACCTTTAGGCCAAGTATGGACACGTGAGAAGATTCGCGACCTGCGTGAGTATATCGAGAGTTATGGTATGCGCTGGAGCGTGGTAGAGAGTCTTCCTGTGGTGGAGACAATCAAATATGGTGGTCCTGACCGTGATGAGCAGATCGAGGTATATAAGGAGAGTCTGCGCAACCTGTCGGCAGAGGGCATCCACTGCATCTGCTACAACTTCATGCCGGTATTGGACTGGGCACGTACGGACTTGTTCCACGACAACCCTAACGGTGCCACGAACCTGTATTTCAACTATGCCGAATTTGCTTATTTCGACATCTATATTCTGAAGCGCCCAGGTGCTCGCGAGGAGTGGGAGAAGTTCCAGTTCCCTGAAGGGTGGGGCGAAGGCCGCAGTGTGATTGCCGAGTGCGATGAGCTGGCTAAGACGATGACGCCTGAGAAGGACCATAAGCTGGTGGAAAACATCGTCATCAAGACGCAGGGCTTTGTCTCTGGCAACTTCAGTGAGAACGATGAGGCTCCCGTACAGAAGTTCCGTGAGTTCCTCGACCTGTATAAGGGCATCGACAAGGCCAAGTTGCGTGCCAACATGAAATACTTCCTCGAGGCAATCATGCCTGTTTGCGAGGAGTGCAACATGAACATGTGTGTTCACCCCGACGATCCCCCCATTGAGATTCTCGGTTTGCCACGTATCGTACGTACCGAGGAGGATATCCAGTGGTTCCTCGACGCTGTGCCTAACAAGCACAACGGTCTGACGTTCTGTGCTGGTTCGCTGAGTGCTGGTGCATATAATAATGTAGTGGAATTGGCTCAGAAGTTTGCCTCTCGCACCCACTTTGTACATCTGCGCTCATGCCATATCTTCCCGAATGGCGACTTCACGGAGGCTTCGCATCTTGGAGGACGTGCAGACCTCATCGAGCTGTGTCGTATCTTCGAGAAAGAAAACCCAGCGCTGCCTATGCGTGTGGATCACGGTATGACCTTCACGGACCAGCCTGGTGGTGTGTTTGACGAGAGCAGTCATGGTCACAATGCGGGCTATACGCTCTTGGGCCGCATGTTCGCCCTCGGTCAGGTACAGGGCATCCTGGCTACCGTTGATAGAGAGTTAGGAATCGAATATAAGCAACCAGGCTTTTTCGATTAATGTTCAATGTTCAATGTTCAATGAAGTTAAATGATATTTTTAGCGGTAATTATAATGCCGCAGAGTGGGAAGCCAAGGGCTACCAGCTTCCTAAGTTTGACCTAAAGGCTGTACGTGAGAAGACAGCCAAGGAGCCCACGTGGGTACACTTCGGTGGCGGAAACATTTTCCGTGCCTTCCCTGCAGCCATCCTGAACGATGCACTGAATACAGGTAAGTACGATCGCGGTGTAATTGTAGCCGAGACCTTCGACTTCGAGGTCATTGACAAGGCTTATGCTCCTTATAACAACCTGTCGCTCTGCGTGAACCTCTGCTCAGATGGTTCTATCGAGAAGAAGGTGATTGCTAGTGTGACGGAAGCCTTGAAAGCTGACCCGCAATTTGAGGATTGGAACCGACTGGTTGAGATCTTCAAGAACCCAAGTCTGCAGATGATTTCGTTCACCATCACCGAGAAGGGTTACACGTTCAACGAGGCCGATTTGGCTCGCGGACTGAAGCCGGTATTCGCAATGGGTAAGGTGTGTGCACTGCTGTTGGAGCGTTTCAACGCTGGAAAGTTGCCGCTCACAGTGCAGTCGATGGACAACTGCTCGCATAACGGCGATAAGGTAAAGGCTGGCGTATTTGCTTATGCTGAGCGCTGGGTGAAAGACGGACTGGTTCCTGCAGCCTTCCTCGACTATCTGAAGGACGAGAAGAAGATGACGTTCCCCTGGTCGATGATTGATAAGATTACCCCTCGTCCACACGAGAAGGTGAAGGAGTTGTTGGCACAGGACGGTTTCGAGGATAACAACTATATCGAGACAGAGAAACATACCTTTACGGCACCCTTCGTGAATGCCGAGGAGGTGCAGTATCTGGTCATCGAGGACAACTATACCAATGGTCGTCCACCATTGGATTTGGGTGGCGCACTCTATACGACGCGTGAGACCGTGGATAAAGTGGAAACGATGAAGGTGACCACGTGTCTGAATCCGCTGCACACTGCCATGAGTATCTATGGCTGTATGTTGGGCTACACGCTGATCAGTGCCGAGATGGCTGACGAGGACTTGCGCCCGTTTATCCAGAAGATTGGATATATGGAGGCCATGCCCGTAGTCGTTGATCCAGGCGTACTGAATCCCTACGAGTTCATTGGCGCTGTGATCAATCGTCGTCTGCCGAATCCGTTTATGCCCGATGCTCCGCAGCGTATCGCGATGGATACCAGCCAGAAGTTGCCCATCCGTTTTGGTGAGACGCTGAAGAAGTACATCGCTCGTGGACTGGATAAGAGCAATCTGGTACTGATTCCGCTGACATTGGCAGGCTACGCCCGTTATCTGAAGGGTATCAAGGACGACGGTACGCCGTTCGACTGCTCGCCTGATCCCATGCTCGAGGAGTTGCAGGCCATCGTGGCTCCGCTGCAGATTGGCAAAGCCGATCAGGACTGGAGTCCGCTGAAGAAACTCTATAGTCGTAAGGATGTCTTCGGACTTGACCTCTATGAGGCTGGTTTGGGCGAACAGATTGAGGGTATGGTGAAGGAGTTGTATGCAGGAAACGGTGCCGTACGTGTCACGTTACATAAGTATGTAGCTGCAAGATAAAGAACCATATAATTTATAAATAATGTATAGGACAAAAACATGTGGTGAGTTGAGACTCACAGATACCGGTAGTGTAGTGACATTGGCCGGATGGGTGCAGAAAACCCGTAAGATGGGTGGTATGACTTTCGTTGATCTGCGTGATCGTTATGGTATCACACAGTTGGTATTCGACGAATCGAAAGATGCTGCCCTTTGCGAACAGGCTAACAAACTTGGTCGTGAGTGGTGTATTCAGGTGAAGGGTACCGTCAATGAACGTGAGAGTAAGAACAAGAATATCCCGACGGGAGAGATTGAGATCATCGCTCAAGAACTGAATGTGCTGAGCGAGAGTCTGACACCTCCTTTCACCATTGAGGATAACACGGACGGTGGTGATGATATCCGTATGAAGTATCGTTATCTGGACTTGCGCCGTAGCTGTGTTCGTAAGAACCTGGAACTGCGCCACCGTATGACGATCTTGATTCGTAACTTCCTGGATAACAAGAACTTCATTGAGGTGGAGACACCGATTTTGATTGGATCGACACCTGAGGGAGCCCGCGACTTCGTGGTGCCTTCACGTATGAATCCTGGTCAGTTCTATGCGCTGCCCCAGAGTCCGCAGACGCTGAAGCAGTTGTTGATGGTATCGGGCTTTGACCGTTATTTCCAGATAGCCAAGTGTTTCCGCGATGAGGACCTGCGTGCAGACCGTCAGCCCGAGTTCACACAGATTGACTGTGAGATGTCGTTTGCTGATCAGGAGGATGTGCTGGAGATTTTCGAGGATTTGGCTCGTCATCTGTTCAAGGAGGTTCGTGGTGTGGAACTGCCTAAGTTGCAGCGGATGACATGGCATGAGGCCATGCGCCGTTTCGGTTCTGATAAGCCGGACCTGCGTTTCGGAATGGAGTTTGTGGAGTTGATGGACGTGCTGAAGGGTACGGGTGAGTTCCCCGTATTCAACGAGGCGGAATACATTGGTGGTATCGTGGTTCCTGGCTGTGCGGAATATACCCGTAAGCAGCTCGATCAGTTGACCGACTTCGTGAAGCGTCCGCAGGTAGGTGCCAAGGGTTTGGTCTATGTGAAGTTCAATGCTGATGGTACGGTGAAGACATCCATTGATAAGTTCTACCAGCCTGAGGTTTGGCAGAAACTGAAGGAGAAGACGGGTGCCAAGGATGGCGATCTGGTACTGATTCTCAGTGGCGATAAGGCCAATAAGACTCGTACCCAGCTCTGCACGTTGCGTTTGGAGATGGGTGATCGTCTCGGACTGCGTGACAAAGACAACTTCGTGTGTCTGTGGATTGTCGACTTCCCCCTCTTCGAGTGGAGTGACGAGGAACAGCGCCTAATGGCTACGCACCATCCATTCACATTGCCGAATCCTGATGATATCCCCTTGCTGGATACCGCACCAGAGAAGGTACGCGCCGTTGCCTACGACTTCGTATGTAATGGAGTAGAAGTGGGCGGTGGTTCACTGCGTATCCACGATGGTAAGTTGCAGGAGAAGATGTTCCAGATTCTGGGCTTTACCCCAGAACGTGCTATGGCACAGTTCGGTTTCTTGATCAATGCCTTCAAGTATGGAGCACCTCCTCATGCAGGTCTTGCCTTCGGTCTCGACCGCTTTGTGAGTCTGATGGCAGGTCTGGATTCTATCCGTGACTGCATTGCCTTCCCGAAGAACAATTCGGGTCGTGATGTGATGTTGGATGCTCCTGGTGAGTTGGATGCTAAACAACTGGAAGAGTTGCAGTTAGAGGTTCATCTAACTTGACCTAAGTCAAGAATAGCCGCTGATTTGTTAAATAAGTATTGTGTACGAAAACAAGTTTTCTGAAAAGTTCTTAATTTTGCACGCAGAAATAATAAATCTTATTAAAGACAACATTTCAATAGCGTATTAATTATTTGAATTATGGCAGAAAAGAAGACTACAAAGAAGGCCGCTGCTCCTGTAAAGGCAGAAGAGCCCAAGAAGGCAACCGTAAAGAAAGCTGCTGCTCCTAAGAAGGTAGCTGCTGCTAAGGCTGCTGTTGTAAACGCAGAGAACGCTGGTTTCAAGGCTGGTGATGTTTATCAGGCACTTGCTGCAGCTGGTAAGGCTCTGACCGTTAAGGAAATCGCTAAGGCAGCTAAGATCAGCGAGGAGGAGACTCTGCTCGGTCTGGGTTGGCTCTTCAAAGAGGGCAAGCTCGCAGCCGCTGACGAGAAGATTACACTTGCTTAATCAAATCAAAAAGCATAAAAGGGCTGGTAAGCTTTCATGGCGTACCAGCCTTTTTTATCTCACATCTCACCTCTTACCTCTTACCTCTTACCTCTCACCTCTAAACAAATGACTTACGACCAGCAGATACTGAATATCCTGACTGAGGCAGGAACGGGAGGTGTAAGCGTGCAGGCTATTGCCAAGCATGTTTACAATATGAATTGTACGTTCTTTATCCAGCCTGACTATGAGGAAATCCGTTCGTATGTGCAACAGTTTTTGCTTCGCAACAGTAAGTCTAACCAGTCGTTGATAGAGAGTACCGGCCGTCGTGGCTATTACCGTCTGAACACGGAAGGCTCTGCCGATGCCCGTCAGATGATGCTCCAGTTCCGTGAGGAACAGGCTGGGGAAAAAGAAGAGGAGAAGCCCCAGCAAGACCTCTCCCTCGATTTATTTGGCTAACTTCTTCTATCTTTCTTTATTTTCCTCTAACTTCTTAACTACCCTTGCTGGCACCCCAGCAACTACGCAGTAGTCAGGCACGTCTTTCGTGACTACGGCACCTGCCGCTACCACAACATGCTTGCCAATCTTCACACCTGGCAGAATAACCGCATTGGCTCCAACCCATACGTCATCGCCAATCACTACTGGTTGGGTGGAGATACCTTGTTCATCGATCCGCAGGGTGGTATCCTCGAAATTGTGGTTCAGGGCGGTGACGACAATCCCTTGGGCGAGATTCACATGACTACCGATGGTCACAGGTCCGATAATCGTATTATGGATGCCGATACGGGTATAATCGCCAATCACAACATCACCTACTGCATTGTTGATACAGCAGTATGACTCGATCACACTCCGCTTTCCTAACGAGAATTTCCGGTAGGGCGGGGTGTCCATCCTCACACTGGGATATATCTTGGAACCTCTTCCCCTGTGCTGGTACAATGGAGCCAGCATCCGGATATACCAGCGTGGTCGTGCATCCCGTTGGTTCATGATGAGATAGTCCAACCATCGCTTCAGTCTCGGGTTGTCTTTCAGTCCCTGTCGTAGTGCTTCTTTATCGTTCATAATTATTATTAACTTCTTGATAAACCTCTTGATAGAGTTGGAGTAGCTTCGTTGCCGTATTCTTCCATGAGAACAGCTTCGCACGTTCTAATCCGATTTCCTTTTGCTTTTGATAGAATGCATGGTCAGACTCTAGGCGAAGCATCATATTGGCTATCTCATCACTGCTTTCTGGGTTGATCAGAATAGCGTCAGGGCCACCGATTTCCGGCATAGATGATGTGTTGCTGGTAATCACAGGCGTCCCACAGGCCATTGCTTCTAGCAGTGGAATACCAAAACTCTCTCGCAAGGAGGTGTAGAGGAAGGCAAAGGCATTGTTGTAGATAGATGGCAGATCGCTATTGACGATATAACCTGGCATAACCATCTGGTTGCGAATATTCTCAATACCATTGCGAGCAATGATGTCATTGAGGTAATTGGAATCAAGATCCGCCATGAGTAATTTTCTCTTGACAGTTGATTTCTCAAGATATTTGGAATAGGCAATCAGTGTCCGTTCTGTGTTCTTTTTGGGATCGGTATTGCCAAGGAAGAAGAAATAGCCATTGGCGGTTAGCTTCTGACTAATAGTTGTTGGCAACTTACAATTGTCTATTGGCTTAAACCATTCGTTATAGCCATTGTAAATCATGGCCATTTGGTTTCCAGGGATACCCAATTTGGAAATGATATTCTTTTCTTCGAAATGGGACACCGTAATAATCCTGCGACATTTATTTAATATCTTCGGAACATTTAATCTACGATACAGCCATCCCAGATTCTGATATAAGGATTTGTTTTGTTTGTCACGTGGTTCCAAAAAGATAATGTCGTGCAATGTCAAGATGAGAGGAATATCACACCAGATTGGAGCAGTGTTACTGGTACAATGTAATATCTCCACTTTTGCTTTCTTGGCAGCACGAGGCAGCGCCCATTGTTCCCAAAGAGGGTAGGAGGGACAATCAACCTCTACGATATGTACATTGGAGGAACTCTCCACACATCTGTCTTCTCCAGGCTTGACAAAGACGAAATACTCATTCTCGGTATCCATCTTTTGGATTTCAAGAATCTCCTGTAACACGACATAGTCCATGCCGTGCTTGTTCTTGCGGAAGATACGTTGTGCTTCTATACCGATTCTCATATAGTCTGTAGATTGAATATTTTATAATATAGGCAGGTGGACTTCCATTAAATTCTGTTCCTGTCGTATTGCTTCTTTATCTTTCATGCATTTGATTGATTTTATAATTATGTATGTATTTGTTGATAATAACCTATAAGTTTATCTACACATGCAGAAACATTATACTTTTTGATTATTGTATTACGTAATTGGGGTTGGGCGGTAGTGTCTTCTAATGCTTTAAGTACAGCTTTCCCAATATTGTCAATATTGTACGGATTAACTAATTCTACGGTTCCCTTCTCATAGTATTCTTTAGGACCTCCTAGGCTGGTAATCACAATGTTACATCCACATAATGCTGCTTCTAATGCTACAAGTCCAACTCCCTCATTGATACTTGGCAACGCAAACACTTTGGCACGATTATATAATGAAGATAATTCATCATCGCTGACAAATCCTAAAATCTCAATGCCAGGTACATTGTTAACTAAAGCACGGAGATGGGCTTCTGACTCAGTATTTCCTGTATTACCAACCAGTTTAAGCGGAAAACCATATTTCTTTGCCGCTTCAATGAGTCGTGGAACATTTTTGCGTGGTTGGGTCATGGTTCCAGCAAAAAGACAGAAAGGTTCTTTCTTAACAGTCGGGTCATAGTTAGTCTCTCTATATGATAAAGGTACGATGGCAATTTTATTTTTTTCAATACCGTATCCATGATGAAGGTAGTTCGCTTCGTATTCGGATCTTGCGAAGAACAATTTTATATCGGGTTTAAGTCGCCTTAATGCGTAGTTCTGGGTGTATAGACGTAATTTGCTGCAACCAAAATAAGTGGCCAAACGATATTTCCACATTGGCATATTAGTGTCAATGATAGGTGAAAAAACAAAGTTAGAATTAATGCCACTACCCCAGTGTATCATATCATAATTCCATAGCCCAAATCCAAAAACATGTATCACATCATAACTTTTCCAATCGTAATGTCCCCATGGATTAATGCGGTCAACCTGATGGCCTTTTCTTTCTAATTCTTTTAGCCATATCTCCGCTTGCATTTTCTGTCCATCCCCAGCTCCCAAGTAACATGCACCAGGATACATGATATAAGCTATTTTCATATATGAATATTTATAGTTAATGCAAAGATATAAAAAATATATCAATTGTCAGCTGAAAATTATCTTTTTTTCGTATATTTGCAGAAAAAAGAAGAATGAAGATACTTTTCCTGGTCTATCATGGCTTTTCAGAGCATAGTGGCATTTCCAAGAAGATCCGTTGTCAAGTGAAGGGTTTGAAGGAGAACGGCTATGATGTTCGTCTGTGTTATTATGCTTTTTCTCCCGAAGGGCATCGTTGCCGTTATGTCAATGAGGAAGTTATTAAAGACTATGGGACAGGCAACAGAGCTGCCTTTCGGCAGCGGTTGGATTACCGGTGTGTATATGACTATTGTGTTCGTGAGGACATTGATTTGGTCTATGCCCGTTGTTTCATGAATGCGAATCCTTGGTTGATTCGTTTCTTTAAAAAACTGCGTAAGGTAGGTATCCGTGCAGTAACAGAAATACCGACCTATCCGTATGATGAAGAGTTTAAAAACGCTGAATGGGAAATGCGAATGGGCTTGAAAGTTGATCAATTATTTAGACATTGTCTTTATCAGCAGATGGATGCTGTCGTTACTTTTTCTGATGCCCAAGAAATTTTTGGTCAGCGTACCATCAATATTAGCAATGGGGTTGACTTTGACAGCATTCCCCTCCATCAGCCGTCAGCCATCAGCCGTCAGCCATCAGAACTTCATTTAATTGGTGTAGCAGAGGTTCATACATGGCATGGCTTTGATCGTGTGATGGCAGGAATCGGAGAATATTATAGCCATCAGCCATCAGCCATCAGCCGTCATCCTGATGTCTATTTCCATGTTGTTGGTGGTGTGCATCCCTATCATATGAAAAATTATTTTTCGCCAATTATTGAGAAATATCATATTCAGGATAAGATTATTTTCCATGGTACGATGTTCGGAAAGAAATTGGACGAGGTGTTCAATCAGTGTCCGTTCGCTATTGGTTCGTTAGGTCGTCACCGTAGTGGTATCACCGTTATTAAAACCTTGAAGAACCGTGAATATGCCACTCGTGGTATCCCCTTTATCTACAGTGAACAGGACAGCGATTTTGATCATCAGCCGTATGTGTTGAAGGCTCCTGCCGATGAGTCTCCGATAGATATCCAACAGATTATTGATTTCTTGGATCATTTTGAAATGAAACCGGAAGATATCCGAAAAACAGTGGAACCGCTGCAGTGGAAATATCAGATGAAGAAAGTGGTGGATGCCGTGTTTACTCCTCAATCACTTTCTTCCATTGAGGTATGATGTTCCCGATTTCAAATCGCTTGGCAATTTCAATAGCTCCCTTTGATTTCTCTTGCCAGTCAAGATGAGTAGCCTCTTCCAATCGAAGTGCCAGTTCTTCTACGTTCCCCGTTTCAAAATAGAGTCCGAAATCACCCATAATTTCCTTACTGGTGGGTAAGTCGGATGAAACGATAGGCAATCCGTGTGCCATAGCCTCAACGAGTACGAGTCCAAAACCTTCCCATCGGGAACTCAGTACATAGACCTGTGCATCAGAATAATAGGACTGGATATGGTTGGTGAAAGGATGAATGGTAATTCTGTTTTCTAGCCTATATTTGGCTATCATCTTCCTATAGAGTTCATCTTCAACGCCTTCTCCTACGATGTCCAAAGTCCAATCCTGGTTCTTCTCGGCAAACAGATGGAATGCCTGAATAAGTAGATCGAATCCTTTGTGCTGGTGGGAGAAACGTCCGACGGCAAGGAACTTCTTGGAACTTCCCAAAGAGATTTCTCCTGGAACTAAAGTCAAAGGGTTATATATGACCTCTGTCGGGAAATGATACCGTTGTGCATCATATTGGCAGAGTATGATGGTATGGTGCAACTTTGATAATTGATATTCATAATGTTTCCGTAATTCCGGACCGATACTATAGCGTGAGTTCTCTCCAAATAAGGCTTGATAAGAGTTGTGTATCCATCCTATCAGTTTGGCATTGCCCAATTGTGATTGACAGGCTGCAATACGAACAGATAATGATGCGTGAACACCGATGATAACATCATAGTTTCCACTATTCAATTCTTTGACCAAGGCTTCTCGCTTCTCAGAAGAAAAGGAACTGTGGTTATACCAGTCAGAGGTCAGATTGGTGTGTGGGAGAACCTTCCTGTATAGGGCACTATACACTTTACAACATTTCCATTTTAGATGATTGGTTTTGGGAAATTGGAAGAAACGGTAATGGATATCTGCTTCGTCCAGTTCATAGATAGAAGTGTCTTTTTCTGATGAATTATCGAAGGTGACAATAGTCACGTCATATTCTTTTGCCAGTGCTTTGGCAATGACAGCAGTGACACGTTGAACTCCTCCTACGGAGAAGATGGAATCGACTAGGAAACAGATTTTCTTCATATCAAAGGACAAAGTTACGAAAAAACGAGAGAAAAGCCAAATTTATTTGAGCTTTTCCGAGTGCAAAGTAAGTTCGGTGAAGCCAAAGTTACGAAAAAAAGAGTGAAGAACAAAATAAACTCGTTTATTTTTTCTTACGAGTGCCAGTAACTTCGACTTAATGTCAAAGTTACGAAAAAAATATGAACAATGAACTATGAATTATGAATTTTTTTGTATCTTTGCATCATTAAGATTTATATTATGCAGAAAGTAGATTTGAACGGAAAGACCATCTTGGTTACGGGTGCTGCTGGTTTCATTGGCAGCAATTTGGTAAAGCGTTTGTTCCAGGAAGTAAACGATGCCACTATCATTGGTATCGACAATATGAACGACTATTATGACGTGTCGCTCAAGGAGTGGAGACTTGAACAGTTGAAATTGGAAAGTGGAAAGTTGAAAGTTGATTGGCAATTTGTCAAAGGAGATATAGCATCAAAAAAGACCATCGATGACATTTTTGAGCAATACAAGCCTGCCGTGGTCGTTAATCTCGCCGCTCAGGCGGGTGTTCGTTATTCCATCACCAATCCTGATGCCTATATCCAGTCGAACTTAATCGGTTTTTATAATATTCTGGAGGCATGCCGCAACAATCCTGTCGAGCATTTGGTTTATGCCTCCTCATCGAGTGTCTATGGTTCCAACAAGAAGATACCTTATTCTACCGATGACAAGGTGGATAATCCTGTATCCCTCTATGCCGCTACGAAGAAGAGTAATGAATTGATGGCGCATGCATACTCCAAGCTCTATAATATCCCTTCTACGGGATTGCGTTTCTTCACCGTCTATGGTCCTGCCGGTCGGCCCGATATGGCCTACTTTGGCTTTACCAACAAGCTGGTGAAGGGGGATACTATCCAGATTTTCAATTTCGGCAATTGCAAGCGTGACTTCACGTATGTTGACGATATCGTAGAGGGTGTGGTGCGCATCATGCAGGGTGCCCCTGAAAAGAAGACGGGTGAGGACGGTCTGCCTGTTCCTCCGTATGCCGTTTATAATATCGGAAATAACCAGCCTGAGAACCTGTTGACTTTTGTCGATATCCTCCAACAGGAGTTGATTCGGGCCAAGGTGCTCCCCGAGGACTATGACTTTGAGGCACACAAAAAGCTCGTACCCATGCAGCCAGGTGACGTGCCTGTGACCTATGCAGATACCAGTGCCTTGGAGCGTGACTATGGTTATAAGCCATCCACATCCCTCCGTGACGGTCTTCGTGCCTTTGCGGAGTGGTATGCCGGGTTCTATCAGAAGTAGTATTGATATATGCGGAACGCTCCTCTCAAATTAGTTTATATAACTCCCGCCCTTTATATGGCTGGTGGAGTGGAGCGTGTCTTGACGTTGAAGGCAAACTATTTTGCAGAGCATTTCGGTTATGATATTACCATCATCCTGACGGAAGGTAAAGGAAAACCATTGTTCTATCCTTTGTCGGAAAAAATCAAGGTGGTTAATCTGAATATAGGTTTCGAGGAGCTTTGGACTTGTTCATTTGCCAAGAAGGTTTTCGTCTATCTTAAAAAGCAACGACGATTTAAGAAGGTACTGACGAAAGAACTCATGCGTATTCGTCCTGATATCACCATTAGTACGCTTCGAAGGGAAATCAACTTTATCAATGATATCGAAGACGGCAGTAAGAAAATAGGGGAATTACATGTTAATCGTGCTAACTACCGTAATTTCAAGACCGAGGAGAGAAATCTTGTAAAGAATTTGTTTGCTAAGTTGTGGTCAAGGCAATTGTTGAAGAACTTGAAGAATCTCAACCGATTGGTGGTACTGACAGAGAAAGATCGTGAAGCATGGACAGAACTGAAAGATGTTACAGTGATACCAGACCCTTTACCTTTCGTCCCTTCTTCAGTCAGTCCATTGACAGAGAAACGTGTTATTGCTGTTGCTCGTTATTCCTATGAAAAAGGCATAGACCTATTATTAAGAGCGTGGGCACAAGTTGAAAAAGGAACCAATGATTGGTGCTTGTCAATATTCGGAGATGGTGATAGGGATCCATATAAGCAGCAAATAAAGGAACTTGGAATTGATGAAAATCGTTGTCATTTAGAAGAACCGACGAATAATATTCAAAAGGAATATGTTAATAGTTCTTTGTTTGTGTCTAGTTCACGTTTTGAAGGTTTTGGTATTGCCATCATCGAGGCAATGGCTTGTGGCTTGCCTGTTGTGTCATTTGCCTGTCCTTATGGCCCCAAGAATATTATTACAGATGGTGAAGATGGCTTTCTTGTTGATAATGGTAACGTAGATGCTTTGGCAAAACAATTGATGGTATTAATGAATGATGAGCAGATGCATAAGGCAATGTCGAATACTGCGTTGATTAATGTACAACGTTTTAGTATTGAGAGAATTGCTCAACAATGGAAGAATTTATTTGAAAGTTTGTAATTATGGCATACGAAGTAACCATAGGAATACCTGTCTATAATGCGGAGAAACACATTCGCCTGACCATGGATTCTGTTTTGGCACAGACATTCCAGAGCATAGAGTTTCTGGTACTGGACGATTGTGGAACGGACAGTTCGATGGATATTGTCCGCGAGTATCAACAGACTCATCCTCGCGGCAAGGATATCCATATTGTCCGTCAACTAGAGAATGGTGGCATCGGGTGTGCCCGTAATCGTATTGTCGACGAGGCTCAGGGGGTGTATCTTTACTTTATTGATGCTGATGATACCATAGCTCCCAACACGATAGAGCTACTTTATGCGAATGCCCAAAAATATGATGCTGACATTGTGTATGGTTCCTACGAAAGAATTGAGGAATTTGATGGAACAAGCAAGAAGATGCAGTTCCAGTATCCCGACTTAAAGTTCCTGGAAGAGAATGAGTTTGCTGACAGGGTTTATAGCCAATACGGTTTCCTGCAAGCAAATGTATGGAATTACCTCCTCAAAAGAGACATCTATCTGAAGAATGGGCTACGCTTTAAAAAAGTGAATTATTGGGAGGATTTTTGTATCACCATCAATTTGCCGATTTATATTCACCGGGCAGTATTATTGTCCGATATCACTTATTCCTATTATTGCCGTTATGGGTCGCTGTCCAATTTTGAGAAGCGCAGTTATATTGAAAAGGAAGAAATCCTGAAAGTCATCGATGCAATGGGAGAAGTGAAACAAAGCTATGACCGTGTACAGTCAAAACCTTATTTCTATAAATGGTTGTATAAAGTGATGATGACGCACTACTACATGGTTTGCTCCATTTTTAGAAATGAGAAAATCATCTCTTCGGCATTTACGAATCGTGAAATACGAGACATCATGAAATCCCCTTTGTCCTTCGTCGAGACATGTATGCTTGGATGGAGGATCAAAAACCTCTTCTTTTATTCATTAGGCGTCTTTCCTCCTTTTTTTGCTGTAGCTTTAATGAGAATAATTGCGCGATTGCGAAGACTTTTGTAAATATGGTATGCGTATAGTATTTGTTTTGCGATCGGTTGTCCTTTCGGGGGGCATCGAAAGGGTGTTTATAGACAAAGCCAATTGGATGGCATCTCATGGCCATGACGTCCTCTTCTTGACTTATGAGCAAGGACTCCATCCTTTCTCCTTCCCCCTTAATATGGCTGTCTGCTATGAAGACTTGGAATGCCGTTTCTTTACCGTCTATCAAAAAAGTGTATTTACTCGTCCGTTTCGAAAACTATTGATGAAGTATAGGTTTAAAAAAAGACTTCATGCCATCATAGAAAATTTTCGACCAGATGTAATGGTTATACCTTGTAATCTGGAAGAGTTCCAAGAAGTAGCAATATCAATGAATCAATATGTACCAGTTGTTTATGAAAGTCACAGTACTTTTGTAGATATCATGGAAGAAAATGCTTCTTGGTCGCATCGTTTTTGGCAGCGGATGAAACATCGTTGTGTTAAGAAGTGCGATCTTGTTATTTCGCTGACAGAAGGCGATGCCTTTTGCTGGCGAAAATATGTGAATCGTGTGTGTGTGTTGCCCAATCCTCTTACTTCATATATTTTTCATCCGGTTGTGCGAGATAACGCCCGAATTATTTGTGCGGGACGTCTGACGCAAACCAAACGTTTCGACCGTGTGATAGATGCATTTTCCATGATAGCAGACAAATATCCAGAATGGGTTGTTGACATTTTTGGTGAGGGGGATTTGCATGAGCAACTTCAGAAACAGATAGCCGAGCGTCATCTAACAGATCGAATGAATATAAAACCTCCTACGCGAGATATATATGTTGAATACCAGAATAGTAGTTTCTTTGTACTTGGCAGCGACTATGAAAGCTTTGGACTAGTATTAATAGAAGCTATGGCTTGTGGAATACCTGTTGTTTCTGTCAATTGTCCGTTTGGCCCTGTAGAGATTATAGATGACGGGGTGACGGGATTGTTGTCAGGGAACACACCAAAGAACTTGTCCGAAAAGATGGAGTGGATGATTACGCATGAAGCCGAAAGACGGGAGATGGGGCGCCAAGCCCATCAGGCAGCAGCCAGATACCAACAGGATGTTGTCATGAAAGAGTGGGAAACGGTCTATTGCTCTGTTCTGCGGTACTGATTGCAGCATGTAAATCGTATGCGAGGTGATGGAGAATAGTTGATTATTTGATTCTATATTTTTCGTTGGGAGAAATGTCTATCTTTTCCATTTATATACTACCTGTGCATATTGATAGTATAGATAAATGAAAAGGTGTGGCATATTTTTAATCATCAAAGTGAAGAATCTTTGTTGGATGTTATGTGTGAAATTTAAATCAGGAGCCTGAAAGTTTATGTAATCCATCAACGCATATCTGTCTTTTTTTTCTTTGATGCAATGTAATGTGTTATATATTATGTTGCGGAATGATATATATACATTTTCTTCTAACTTGTACAGCAAGTCTGATGAAAGCCCTTCCATTTGTTTTAACTTCCATGTTAGGGCTATAGCAGTAATAAAATGTCTTGAGTTATCTAATTTGTAAGCGTTGGTGGATGATCCTGGCCACTTCCTGTAAATATTTAAAAGTATATTTGTACGGATACAATTATTTGCCTTGAGGTAGCATTCATGTGTAAATGGTATATCCTGATATCGTACACCTGGGTAAAAGAATAGATTTTGATTAGTGATGAAATCCCTTCTGTAAAGAGTTCTCCAAACGTAACATTGATAAGGATTTAATACTTCTAAATATATCTGTTCGCCAACAACCTTTTTAAACTGTGGTTCAGGTTGCTTGAACTCTTTTTTGTAAAAATCGTCTATTTCTTCATCAGTCATAGTTAAAAAGTCTGCCACGACTAAGTCGACTTTTGTCTCCAATGCTTTTTCGAGTAGAGGCTTTAAACTATTTTCGAAGAGTATATCGTCAGAATCTGGCATCAGAACATATTCTCCTTTGGCTGCAGTAATACCATTGTTGCGAGCCATGGACAGTCCTTGGTTTTCTTGATTAATGACAGTGATATTATCATGTTGCTGAATGATGTCAGCAATCATCTCCATGCTATGATCAGGAGTGCTGTCGTTGACGATAATGACTTCAAATCGGTCTTCCTCAAGCCCTTGACAGAAGAAACTTTCTATGCAAGGTCTGATGTATTTCTCTACATTATATACAGGAACAATGATACTTAAGTCCATCTTGCTACATTTGTTGAATTATCTCTATTGATATATTCTCGTAAGTCTAATTTGCTGCGAAAATACAATTTTTTTTTTAAAAGTACATATTTTATTTGCCGTTTCTTTGTGATTTTATGATTTTTTTTCTATCTTTGTGGTTGATATACAGCAAAGCATTGAATTTTATGGCTTGGTACGAAAAATATATGACCATTTATGGCAAGCCTTTCAGTGAGGTTCCCCAAGATGTGATAGACAGTACACGGGAACAATTAGCGAAGTTGCAAAGTCCTAATCCTGTAGCGTCTATTGTGATTATTGCTTATAATGAGGAGACGCATTTGCAGGCATGTCTGTGGGCAATCAGCGAGATACAATGTAAATATCCTGTCGAGATTATCGGAGTAGATAATGACTCAAAGGACAGTACAGCAGAGATATACGAGAAGTCGGGCATTCCTTATTATACGGAGTATGAGCATTCATGCGGCTATGCCCGCCGTTGTGGGTTGCAGCATGCCAAAGGAAAGTATTATTTTGATGTGGATAGTGATACGCTCTATCCTCCTCATTATTATGAGGTGATGTTGGAGCATCTGATGAAACCGGGGGTGTCATGTGCCTCTGCGACCTGGGGGTTCTTCCCCGATGCAAAGCATTCTGCCTTGGGCTTGAAGTTGTTTGAGATGGCTCGTGACTTGTTCTTGTGGATACAGCATTTCAAGCGCCCAGAACTCTCTGTCCGTGGACTGGTATTCGCTTATAATGCCGAATATGGTCGTAAGGAACCATATCGGGTGGACATTATCAGGGGTGAAGATGGCTCAATGGCTTTGAACTTGAAGAAATACGGTAAGATTGTCTTCGTTCGTGACCGTCGCTGTCGTGCCATAACGGGTTATGGAACGGTCGGTGATGAATCGCTCTGGCAGAGTTTTATCAACCATGTGAGGATTCAGATGAAGGGCATCACTCGTATCTTCCACAAGGTGGATTATTATGAGGATGCAGAGGATAATCTGGTAAAGAAGAAATGAAAATCGTCTATCTATATCCCTCATTGGCTATCTGGGGTGGCATTGAGCGTATCCTGGTGGATAAGATGAACTATCTGGTTCGTCACTATGGCTATGAGGTGTATATGATTACCTCAGACCAAGGACAACATCCCATTCGCTATAATATTGACGAACGGGTTCACTTTATGGACTTGAATATCCGTTTCCATTCCCGTTTCCAATACAGGCTATGGCGTCGATTGATAGAATATCGTAGGCTGTCACGAAAGTACCATGAACAGTTGCGAAACCTTTTTGGAGAAATCCATCCAGATATTATTGTATGCACCTCATCCCAACATGTAAGACCTTTGTTGAAAGTAAAAGGACATATCCCATTGATAGTGGAGTCTCATATTAATTTCACTCGTCCTGATACATGGATGCATCGTATTCGTACCTTGATCAATAATTACTGGATTGGCAAGGCAGAAGCTGTGGTGACGTTGACTAACGGAGATGCAGAGAATTGGTCGCGTGTTAGCAAACATGTCCATGTGATACCGAATGTGGTTAATCTGAATGACACAGACCAATACAGTGATTGTACGGAAAGGCATGTGCTATTTGTCGGACGCTTTGAAGAACAAAAAAGTATCGGGGATTTGTTTGCCATTTGGGAGTTAGTACATCCACAGTCCCCTGACTGGCAGTTGGACCTGTATGGTGAAGGATGCCTGTGGAGTCATTATAAGCAGGAGGCAGATGTCTTAAATATAAACATTGTTGTGCATGAGCCCACACAGCATATTATGGATATTTACCGTAATAGTAGTATCTTAGTATTGACCTCTCTTTATGAACCGTTCGGTTTGGTCATTCCGGAAGCGATGAGTTGCGGTGTTCCTGTTGTCGTTTTTGACAGTCCTCATGGTCCTGCTACAATTCTTACAGATAGGGAGGAGGGCTTTTTGATACCTAACCGTAACCGGCAATTGTTTGCTAATCGCTTGGAAATGTTGATGGGTGACTTAGACTTGCGTCAACAAATGGGGATGAAGGCAATTGTCTCTTCTCAGCGTTTTTCTGCAGATATAATCATGCCCATGTGGAAAGAACTTTTTGAAAAGTTAACCTCTCTTTCCTAACATCCAGGGCATTTTCGCTTGGAAGAAGAGGATGATGGGGTAGAGGAACAGGGTAACAAGTCCTCCGAGAGCGTATGCCTCCAAAGGTGTGTAGATATAATCTCCTGACACATGGAAGAAGGGCCTGAGAATGCCGTAGCGGATACATCCCACCATCATCCAGTGAAGCCCAATGAATACCATCGTACCATTGGAGTAGTTGACGATGACTTTGGAGCGTACCCCATTGAGCAACTTGCAGAAATATATGAAGGCCAGTAGTCCGAAGAGTACAGCAGGGAAGTATGATAGCATATGTAACAGGAAAGAGGTCTCGTTGGCGTGGTATTCAAAGAGGATGATGCTGATGATAAGAGCCACAAGAAACCAGCCCATGTCTTTCTTGAAGTTACATATTTCAAAGACACGATACTTCCTACAGAGGAATCCCATATAATAGAAAGGAAGAGATTTGAAAATGCCGACAGCAACATAGTGGGTGGTGAAACCTTTGTATTTGCTAACAACGTATAACCCCATCGCCAACAGACAGAGAGATCCCATCAACCATGTGCCATGTTTTATTCGCAGGCAGATGTCCAACAAAAGGTGCATGATAAATAAGGCGGCGATAAACCAGGTAACCGGATTCAATTCTTCTGCGAAGCTGTTGTTGGCTTGTAATAGCAGGGTTCCATATACTGGTCTGATGGCTTCTGAGATGGAGGGCATACTACAATGCTCTATGTAGGACTTTGCCAGCCAATATGGGAAGAATACGATATTGTAGGCAATATAGGGAATCCCCAACTGGTACCAATATTTCTTAATTTCTTCCTTGAGGTTGGAGCGTTCCTTCTTCAGATAGCCAGAGTTGAACATCAGGCTGGCAAGAAGAAATACCTCAAAATAGGTGACGGGCTGCGCACCCCGTTCCTGTGGTATGTGACAGGGAATGGTCAGTGCCACAACAAGAAACTTCGCCCAGTCCATCCAATTGATTCTTTCATTCATGTTGCAAAATTACGAATAATTCTCAATTTTCAATTTTCAATTTTCAATTTTTTCTTATCTTTGCATCTGAAATGGCAAAGACAAGAATAGAATATATCGATGCAATGCGGGGATTTACCATGATTCTCGTGGTGTATTCTCATGTCTGTATTTTCTGTTTCGGCGATTACTTTATGGCCTTTAACAAGGTGTTGTTCCTTTTACGTCTGCCCAGTTTTTTCTTTATCAGTGGCTGGCTGTTCTATAAGGTGGGGCGAATATGGGATTCGCTCACAGTCCGACAGGTCATCAGCCATAAGTTCATGGTGCAGATAGTGCCTACCGTCATCTTCCTCGCCCTGCATGAGCGGACGCAGTTCTTTCATCAGTTAGGAGCCTTTAAGGGCGGTTATTGGTTTACGTTCGGTCTCTTTGTCTATTTTGTGCTTTTTACGCTCACCGCATGGTTAGTGAAGAGGCGCCGCACCGTTGTATTCCTCTTTTCCGCATTCCTCATCTCCGTGGCAGCCTACTGGTATGATGTGTCCTATCACCGCATTGCCCATCAGTTGGGGTGGGGGCGCGAGGTGTTGGGATTCCTGGGCTTTGTCACTTGGCGTTACTACCTCTTCTTCGTATTGGGAGCCATGGCGAAGAAGTTTTTCGACCGTTTCCTTGAACTGACTGACCGTCATGGGATACAGTTTACCGTTGTGGTACTGTTTTGTCTGATGGCGGCCTTGCCGGTTACCGACTGGTGGTCATGGGCTTATATGCGCTTTGCGATAAGTGGTATCTGTGGTATGGTGATGGTCTTCACCTTTTTCCGTAAGTTCGCTTTGTGGTTTACCAAAGAGAAACCTCTTGGGCGCAGTCTGCAATATGTCGGTACACGCACATTGGATATTTATCTGCTTCATTTCTTTTTCCTGCCAGAGTTCTTGCTGACTTATCGTGACCTACTTCTTTCCCGTCATCAGCTATGGATGGAGATCTTTGTCGTTTTGGTATTGGCACTGGGAGTCTTGGGACTTTGTCTAGTCACTAGTTATGTGCTTCGGCTCAGTCCATTCTTGGCGAGATATCTGTTTGGAGTTAGTTCTAAAGATAGATAATTGCAAAGAACGATAGCATCCAACCAGCGATGCAAATCTGGATGAAACGGTCTTTTACCAGTACTTTCGTAGGACTGCCGCTGCGCTGATAGACCAACATGTTCTGCAGGTAGCGTAGCAGGCCGGCTAGTACCCAGAAATTAGTCAGGTAGACATACGGTGAACCGAAACGCTCGATAACCCCCTCGTTCATCGTGTAGATGATATAGCACACCATGGTGATGGTACCGACGATGGTCACGCTGAGGTCGATAAACTGGGCGTTATAACCAGCAATACTCTTACGAGGCATCGTACCAGTCAGCTCAAAGATACGGTAGTCGTCCTTCCGTTTGGCAAAGGCGAGAAACAGTGCGAGCAGGAATGTCATCAGAGCCAACCAGCCTGATACAAAGATATCGGTGGTGAATCCACCAATTAGCACTCTCATTACAAAACCTACGGCAATGATGGCTACATCCAGAATGGCATATTGCTTCAGACGGACGCAATAGGCAATGTTCATCCCCCAATAGCCCAGCAGCAGACCGTAGAGGATGGGCATATTGACACTATGAGATAGGGTAACCAAAAGGAGAGAGCCCATCAGACACAGGAGCATGATAAAGTAGCCTTCCCATGTACTGACCTTCCCTGCGGCAATGGGTCGTAGCTTCTTTTTGGGATGCAGACGGTCGCTCTCCACATCATGGATGTCGTTGAAGCAGTAGATGCTGCTGGAAACAAGACAGAAGGCGAGGAATGTCCAGAAGGTCTGCATAAAAAATACCTTGTTCAGCAGGTTGTTGCTGAAGAACAATGGGGCGAACACGAAGGCGTTCTTAAACCATTGCAGAGGGCGTAGAAGTAGGAAAGCGTCCTTCATTTTATCTTTTTCAAATGCAAAAATACAAATAATTCTCAAATCTCAATTCTCAAATCTCAATTATTTCGTATCTTTGTGGCTGATTAAGTGCAAAAACGCAAATGTTTGATATCATTCACAGGTACGAGACAAAAATGGAATTCACGAAGATTGGTCGTGATCTGTCATTGGATTTCGTGAAAGGCATTTGCATCCTGTTGGTTCTGTTGCACCACACTACGGGGGAGGCATTCCATGAGGAGTCGCTGTTCTATATCTGGGGCTATCCCGCTGTCCCACTTTTCTTGTTGATACAGGTATTTCATTCCTATAAGAACGGGTATGACAGGAAGATTCTTAACCTGAGGAAGATTTGGAAAAGGGCAATACTGCCCTTCTTGATTGCCGAGGTATTGATCTTTATCTGCTACTTGATTCTCAATCCGACATATTCTTGGCATGGGAAGTTGATAGACGCCCTCTACTGGGGAGGTAAGGGCCCCGGTTCCTATTATCCATGGATTTATATCCAGTTTGCCCTGCTGCTGCCCTTGCTGCGACCATTGTTCCGAAGGCTTGATAGGATGCAGTTGTTTTTCTTTTTTCTATTCCTATCGATAGGCATTGAAATGGTTTGCAGCCTTGTCCAGATGCCGGAATGGCTATACCGTCTCCTATTCCTGCGTTATGTCTTCTTGATATATCTTGGCTATGAGATGGTGGAGAGAGGTATTGTACTGAACATTGTGACCCTTTCCCTGTCGGCGATTAGCCTGCTGGCCTTGTATCTCTTCAAGGTCGTGGATGTCAATTGGTCACCGTTGTTTTATTATACAGAGGGATGGAAAACTTTTCATTGGATTTGTTATTTCTATATTTTCTATCTGATGTTGTTCTTCCTCTGTAAGTTCTTCTACTGGCTACCGGCCAATAGTTGGGTGGAGAATGCGGTGTGTGCGATGGGAGCCCATTCCTATGCGATATATATTTTCCAGTTATTCTATTTTGTCAATCTTACGCGCTTTGTCAAGCCGCAACTTGATTTGATTGACAATCCTACGTTGGAGACTATACTCTATATCTTGATTGCTATTTTGGTATGTACAGTCCCTGTCATCCGCTTCGTTAGTGGTATCAGTAACCGTGCCATCTTGGGAAAGATTGTGCTGTGGCTGTTTGGCATTGCCGGCTGTGTGTTACTGGTCACCTGGAAGTGGCGTCCGTTCTACCGGGCAGCTGAGGTTATTCCTCCCTATACGGTGAAGCAGCATGACGATGACACTTTGCGAGTAATCATGATAGGTGACAGTTGGGTATATTTCCATGAGACACTGCGAAGGGACTCAACCTTTGAGGTGCAATTGAAGAAGGTGTTAGGGAGCAGGAAGGTGAAGGTAACAGCCAAGGGACGCTACGGCTTCACCAGTGGGCAAATCTACGAGCGTATGAGTGCGGAGCGTACGATGGCGATTGACTATGACCTAAACTACTGTTCCCAGGAGGTCATCGAGGGCGGTGCCGACTACTGTGTCATCTCCGCAGGTATTAATGATGCACGCCAGCGTCGCGGCAAGAACTATTACGTGCGTAATTATGTTCATATCCTGCGTCTGTTGCTCTCCAACAACATTAAGCCGGTGGTCATGGAGATTCCTGATGTGGATGTTGATGAGGCATACGATGGCAATACCCTGTATTATCAGTTGAAAGCACGTATCTGTATGAGTCTGTTGAATACCGAGCTACGTGGGGTGGGCGATTACCGGCAGGCTTTGAAAGATACGCTGACCACCTATCATCTGATGGATAGCGTGGTATATATCTCTGCTGCCTCTTGGAATCCTGAGGGTTGGCGTGACAAACGGGATATTTATACAGATGACCATTTCCATTTGAACTTGGCTGGCTATGCCTTGCTTGACTCCGCCTTTACTGCGCATATAGTCAGGGATTATCGCCAGAGGAAAAAAGGCATTCAAAAACATTGAGCCGACTCAAGGACTAATTGAGCCGGCTCAAACGATTATTACAAGTGGAGATTATTTCTCTCCGATAGTTATTTGATAATCACTTTCTTGCCATTAATGATGTAGAGACCCTTTCTTGGATTCTTCACTTGACGACCACGCAAATCGAATATCTTTCCGTCTTCAGTCTCCATACGGATAGCATCAATAGCTGTTACGCCATCATTTCTAACCAGGATCTCATTGCTGATAGCAGCATCCTGACTGCCAGTCATCATGATATTAATCAGGTTATCACCATTAGCACCGAATGGCTCATTGGTCATCGAATAGACAACAACACGACAGGTGTTGTTATTGACCATCTTCCATGTCAGACTGTGGTCGCTACTGCCGTTCAGGAAAACATCACAGACGGACTGGCCATCACTTAGATTGATGTCAAACTGCGCTGCTGTATAGTCCTCGGCATTCTTCAACTGAATGCCAGTACCATTGAATACCATGTTGCCAGTTGTAGCAGCACGACGTGTAGAAGAACTGTTACCAGACATGATGATGGACACCATCTTCACGATATCCGTTACATTGATTACACCATCACCATTCACGTCTGCCCCTACCTTGGTAAAGTTTGGAGAAGGTCTTTCCATGATGAAGTTCACCGTTGCTACGATGTCTGTCACATTCACGAAACCATCTGCATTGGCATCGCCCTTGACAACTGTTGAAGGTATGATGTTGAAGTAATAGTCCTTATAACTACCGTAATAGTTGTTCTTCGGCTTGATGGTCACCTTAGCAGTTCCCTCTTCAATGTTATTCTCGAGGACGAGTTCATAATCATTGCTATTAACAATGTTCTTGTCGTTGACGATATCCTTGATGACAACGGTCGGTGTGATAGGAAGACCCGTGTATTCCTTGTCAGCGATGGGCTCCTCTACAGTGACATGGCTGAAGTTACGTTTGCTGATGCTGAACTCCGCATGTGTGGAGCCCATGAGGAAGCGCTTACCTGTAATAATCACACGTGGCATACCTGCATTGACGTTATTCTCATAACTGATGTCATAATTGCTCGGGTCAACCACCACGTTGTTGCAGGTGACTTTTTCAACGGTTGGTCTCTTCTCGCTACCGTCATATTCCAGATTCTGGATATCCGCTGCCTTCAGTGTAACGACGGGATGGCTGATGGCAATATCAGACAGGTTGACACGATTCTGGAAGTCAACAGTAACCTGATAGTGGTAGGCATCTTCATATTTGAATTTGTAGTACGTCGTGCCACTGGGGTCGGCAGAAGAATTCACAGGAATAACTTCCACCAGGGTATTCTCGATGCCCGGCACACGGTGAGACGAAGTGGCAGGCATTTCGTTCTTGATGCTGCGAACTACCTTCACTTCATCCATGGTAGCATAGTTGACAGAGGCTGGTGTGACCGTGATGGTCTTGTAGCCGTCAGAGGATACTCCTGAGACAGTAACCGTTCCAGCTGTCTTGCTGTCTTCTCCTTCCTCCTGGATGACAATACCATCGGCATCTTCTCCCTCTACATGGTTAATGCCTTCGTTATTGTCATTATTGATGAAGACGTAGCAGTGGTAGGCAGGCAGTGCTCCCTCAACCACCTGTATGAAACGGTCGTTCAAGAGGATATACTTGATACCGTCGTCGATGGCCTTTAAGTTGTCGATTCCTGTGATGGTGCCCCTGTACAGGTCTGTGTCAGGTGTCACACCCTCCAGTTTCGTAGTACTTGACATGGTCTCTCCGAAGAATTCTGTCTTGGTCTTGTCTGTACGCTGCAGGAGAACTCCGATGTTCTTGGGGATGTAGTTGATCAGCTCAGTCTTGAGGTCAAGACCCTGTCCCTTGTTAAGACCGGTGACCACAAAGATGTTCAGTCCTTCCACGTTGTCAAGGTCGATGGGGGAGTAGTAGGTCGTCCACTCGTCCTGACTACCAAAGTCGACGTACAGTTGTTTCCTTTCTTTCTTATAGGTAATCTCGAAGTTGGTCGTGGCCTTTCCCTCGTAGTTCTTCTTGAAGTTGATGATGGCGGTAGCCGTTCCTTCCACGATGTTATCCTTATACTCCACATCGTAGTTGTCGGCGGGAACGACGAGGTCTCCGTCTCTGATGACCAAGTCAGGCTCTATAGGTTCACCAGTGTAGATCTTCGGCTCAATCGGATCGATGGTCGGTTCGTTGCCTTCCAGGTTCAGGTTCTTGGGCTTGATCTCAAAGGTGGTTCCGGTCTTGACACCCGTGTAGTTGATACTGTTGGCAATGATATTCACCTTGGCTGTTCCGGCATAGATATTGTCGAAGTACTCCGGGGTATAGTCGGGCTTGTTCTCTACCTTATTAATAAGGTCTACATCGACACCGTCGATTTGGACGATGTCCTTGACCACGATTTCTGGTTCAATCTCACCGCCATTGTAAGTCTGGTCGGGAATAGCCTCCACGGTGACGAGCTTGATGTCACGCTGGGCGATATAGAAGTCCTTATGGAATGTCGAGGTGTAGTGGTTCTTGCCTGTAATGATAGCCTTTGCAGCACCAGCATTGATGTTATTCTGGTAAGAGATGGTGAAATCCTTGCCTTCTGTCAGTGTCACAGTTCCGTCGAACATCGTCACAGAGGCAACCTTAGGTTTTTTCTCTGTACCGTCGTAGACATAAGAACCTTCTTCGAGAGTGATGCTCGGCTGAGTCTCCTTGGTCTGGAAGTTAATACACTTATGGAAGTTGACCGTCACCTGATAGAAGTATCCATCTGTATTTGGGAAGGTATAACGGAACTCCTTGCTCGTGTTATCGTATCCGGCGACAGGTGTCAGTTCTACCTTGCTGGGAGCTACCTCAGGAGCACGTCCCGAACTTGCCTTTACGCTATAGACCACCGTGAGGTCCTCGAGGTCGGCATAGTAGCTGGAGTTAGGTGATACGATCAGTATCAGGTTATTGTTCTCGTCTGGTGTGGTGATGATACGTGCCGAACCACCAGCAGTGCTCTCCTGACCTTCCTCCAAGGTGATGACTTGACTGATGCCCTTGTTGATATTCAGGGTGGTGACGCCATCGATAGGATCCTTAACTGTCAGGTAGCAGCGGTTGGCTGCAAGCGTTCCGGTTGCCGTCTGTACGAATTGTCCGTTGAAGAGCACGAACTTCGTTCCGTCGACAGTGGAGATGTTCAGGGTTTTCAAGGTTCCCTTGAAGATGTCGCTGGGATGGATGTTGCCGGGCAAAGTCTTACCCGAGCAGGTCATGACATCGAACGAGGTGTCAGTACCACTGATGCGATGGAGCAGGACAGGGGTCTCCTTCGGGATGAAGTTCACCTCTTCCGTCAGTACTTCCTTGCCGTTATGTCCGGTCACCACATAGGCCTTCAAGGCATCTGTCAGCTCCAGATTCCTGGTACCGTAGTAGGTTGTCCATTCGTTCTCGCTGTCGAAGTTGATGGTGAGTGTCTCCTCCATATCCACAATGGTGAAGGTCTTCGTGATATTCTCACCAGCGTAGTTGCCCTTGAAGTTAACCGTAGCGGTAGCTGTTCCAGCCTTGACGTTGTCAGTATATGTCACGTCATAGTCGTCACCTTCCATCAATTTGATCTTGCCATACCTAATGGTGAGGCTTGGCTTGATCTCACTGCCGGTATATGTCTGCTCAGGAATGTCTGCGATGTCGTCGGCAGTCATCTCCTTGGGCAGAATCGTATAGTTGAACGTCTTCTCACCTTGGTAGTTGACACCCTTGCTCTTGACGGTGACGGAAGTTTTTCCTGCATTGGTAATGTCTGCAGCGTAGGTTATCGTTGCCTCCTCATCGGTGAGGATGTTCTTGTCATTGACGAAATCAGCGATGTCCAGTTCGATGGCAGAACCGGTGAAGACTATCTGAGGCGTTTCATCTGCCGGGGTATGTCCTTCTACCCAGGTCTGTCCCTCTTTGGCACAGAAGGTCACCATATTGACGTTACGCTTCTCGATATTGAATGTCCTGTCGAGTCCGTTGACATACTTGCGGATACCGATGACTGACACCTTCTTGCCATTTGCAGCCTTGGTATAGTCGTCATCAGGATAGACGAGCTTGTAGTCGACATCCTTTGTCAGTTCCTTCTTGTCGTAGGTAGTGACGGTGGGCTCAGTCTTCTGTTCTGTTCCGTCATATACAGTCTCTTTAAAGTTGATGTCAGGCTGTTTGCCTGCTTCCTGTAGGTTGGTAGCCTTCTTGAAGTTGACCGCCACTTGGTAGTCGCAGTCGGCAACAAACGGATAGGTGAAGGGGTAGTTAGAGGTGTAGTCCTCATTTTCAGTGATGGTACCGGCAGTCATTTCTACCTTACCACCGTCGATAGCCTGTGCGCGTCCGTTTCCAGCCTGTGTACTGCGGATAACGGTGATGTCAGAAGGCTCCACGTAGTAGCCCTTCTTGGGTTTCACGGTCAGGGTCACCACATTGTCCTTTACAGATTTAGTGGCAGTTCCGAGGACGTTGTCGGCAATTTCGTTTCCTTTCTCATCGTAATAGGTGATACCGTCGGTAGCTTTGTTGATATTCAGGGTGGTAACACCCTCAATCGGCTCGTTTACCATGATATAGCAGCGGTTGGCAGCCAGCGTTCCGGTTGTCGTTTGTACGAACTCACCGTTAAGGAGTACAAACTTCGTTCCGCTGACAGTGGAGATATCCAGACCTTCCAAGGTTCCCTTGAAGAGTTCGTTGTCAGGTGTAACATTTTCTAGTTTTCTTCCTGAGCAGGTTTTTACATCGAACGAAGTCTTTTCTCCGCCAATACGGTGGAGCAGGACGGGTATTCCCTTAGGAATGAACTCTACTTTCTTCGTGTTCACTGTCCTGCCGTCACGTCCAGTCACAACCCATGCCTCCAGTTCCGTTGCCACGTCATCCAATTTAAGGTTCTCGGCAGGGTAGTAGGTCGTCCACTCGTTTTCACTATCGAAGCTGACAGTAACGTTTCTTTCAAGACCTGGATCTGTGACAGTAAACTTCTTTACCACCGTTCCCGTATAGTTGCCCTTGAAGGTGATGGTGGCGGTAGCCTCTCCAGCCTCCACGTTGTCCTTCCATTCGACGTCATAGTCCGTTCCCTCTACAAACGTGTTCTCGCCATACTTGATGGTGAGCTTGGGTTCAATAGCCTTGCCGCCGTCATATTGCTGCTCACCGATTTCATCGACATTCTCGTCTTTCATCTCCTTTTTCAGAATCTCGAACTCAACAGGCTTCGTTCCTGTATAGTGGTTCTTACCGGTGATAGTAGCCGTATGCTTGCCTGCGTTCTTCTTGTCTTCATTCTTATTCTGATCTATGCAGGTGAGCATATATTCACTGTCATCAATGATATTGGTCTCTCCAACGAGGTCCTCCACCAGAATGTTAATGTCTTTGCCAGTGTAGACCAGGGGTTCTTTCAAGTTCTCAATACCCTTCAGCGTGGCATGATTGATGTCGCGCTGCTTGATTTTGAATTCCCTGTTAATCTCCTTGGTATATTTGCGTATACCGTTGACATAGACTTTTGCATTTCCCGGTTCCACGTTATTCTCATATCTGACCTTATAGTCTATTCCTTCTACCAGTGTCGTCTCGCCAACCTTGACAACGGGCTGGGGCTCCTGAGCAGACTTGTTGTATTCGAGGTCAACTATCGGTGCAATCTGTCCTACATTTCCCTGCAGGTTCGTACTCTGCTTGAAGAAAACAGTTACTTGATAGTCATAGTTTTGTTGATGGAGATAGGTGTATGTATATGTTGAAGTGAAGTCGGTATTGTCAGTAACAGCTTCTGGTGTTACCTCTACTTCACTATTGTCAATGTTGATTTGTGGTGCACGAGCAGTCGTTGCATTAGCAGCGCGTACGACCTTGACGTCTTCTACATAGTAACCGTCATTAGGGTTGATAGTCAGAGTAACCTTCCCATCCTTTGGCTCGGACTTGGTAGCTTTGCCAATAGTATTGTTCTCCTTGTCTCCCAACATATAAATGATTCCGTCTGAGCTTTTTCCTATTGTCAGCGTGCTAACTCCATCGATAGGCTCAGGTACTACGATATAGCATCGATTGGTAAATAGCGTACCTTCTGTTGCCTGTATAAATTCACCATTGAGAAGGATGAACTTATAACCAGGAATAGTCGAAATGTCTAATGCTGCTGATGTCCCTATGAAACGATTATCAGGTATAATCGTTGTGGGAAGTTTCTCACCAGAGCATGTCTTGACATCGAATGAAGTTTTTGAACCACTGATACGATGCAGCAATACAGCAGTGTTCTTAGGTATGAAAGATACCTTATTGGTGCTCTCAGATTTCTCTGTATTGACTTTCTGCCCCTCTATGCCAGTCACTATGTATGCCTCAAGTTCGTTAGTCAGTTTGAGGTTTTCCGAAGCGTAGTAGGTTGTCCACTCGTTTTCACTATCGAAGCTGACAGTAACGTTTCTTTCAAGACCAGGATCTACAATAGTGAATTTTTCCTCTAATGTGCCCTTATAGTTCCCCTTAAATGTAATTATGGCGGTAGCAACATTTTCTCCGGCTTCTATATTGTCGTTGTAAGGATATTCAACGTCATAGTCTGTGCCAAACTCTAAAGTTTTGTCGCCGTCTTTTACCGTGATTTCGTCTGTTGGTTCAATGGCAAAACCGGTATAATTCTTTGCGGGAATAGTGATGGTCGCTTTGTTCTCCTCTGTAGAGAGGTCTTTGGGTATGATTTTGAAATAAACGACTTTTGTACTTGTGTAGTTTCCTTCCTTTGCGATGATAGAAACTTTAGCATTTTTTCCATCGTCTCCACTAGTATTCACATTGGTATTATTTTCCCATTTTAATGTATAATCAGTCCCTTCTGTAATAGTGACATCTCCGTATTTGATTCCTAAATCAGGCTTAATTTCATTACCATTATAGATTTGGTCGGCAATAACATTGGTCTGGATATCATTGATGTTACGTCTTTTAATTGTGTATTCTCCATGAAATTCGCTCATGAACTTACGCTTTCCTTTAATGATAACTTTGCCCTTACCAGCATTAATGCTATCCGTATAGACAATGTCGTAATTTTCGCGGTCCACTTCGGTCTCATTATCGCCATAGGTAACAGAGAGAACTTCTGGCTTATGGGCTGTTCCATCATAGATGTAATTGGTGCCGGTTTGAAGATTTACCTTTGGTTTAGTTTCTGCGGCTTGGAAGTTAATACGCTTATGGAAGTTGACCGTCACTTCAAAAACAGTTGCTTCGCCAGGATTAAAAGTATAGACTATAGCTCCACATTTATCTTGACTGGAATCTTCTCCTGGAGTAAGTTCGTAAAAAGTATTATCAAGACCAATTGCAGCAGCACGTCCACTTGCGGCTGTTACATTGCGTCTAACGGTGATATCGCTTTTAGTAATATCTTTATAATTCTCATCATCATAATAAGCATAATAATTCGTACCTGGGGTAATAGTCAACTGCATCTTATTCTTTGCCACCGTCTCAAGTTTTGCTGAACCTTTGGAGGCGTCATAATTGATAAGCGTTCCATCCTCCTTAAAGATGAAAGTATGGTCGCTATTTTCACCATTGTTCTTGAAATACAGATGTTCTGTCGGATCATTTGCATTGGGGCGTACGATATAACAGCGGAAGGCAGGAAGTGAACCTTGATTTGTTTTCACAAACTGATTGCCATTTAGTACATATTTGTCGCCAGAAATAGAGGAGAAATTCGTGATTTCGGCGGTAGAGCCTTTGAATATGTCAGTATTGGAACTCTTTCCTGCATCTGCAGCTATATTATCTGTTGAAGGTACGCCACACCAGAAATCGTTAAGAGCTGCTCCCTCTGTCCTTTGGAGAAGAATGGCCTCTTCTTTATGGATATAATGGAGTTCTTCTGTATTCAGTTTGGTTTTATCTTCCGAGTCAAATCCTGTGATAGCCCATGCTTTTATTCCTGTTGGCAATTCTAGATTGTCTAAAGAATAGTAGGTGGCCCATTCTTCCTCATTCCCAAAAGAAAGGTTTAGTTTATACTGTTTAGTTACCCCATAGGGGAATGCAGTATCAGCAATATTCTGGACGGAAGATGGAATTCGAACTTCACTTGGAAGAAAACTTAAATTTGAAGTAAAGTCCTCTACATTAAAAGCATTGTCTTTAATGTCAGTAATTCCATCTGGTATCATAAAAGGTTTTTCTAGCAAGCAATTGAAAAAAGCACGGGCAGGTATAATTTTTAACTTATTTCCTGAAAAAGTGATATGTTCTAATTTTTTACATCCTTCGAAAGCACTACCGCCTAATTTCTCTAGGGAAGATGGGAATATAGTGGTAGTTAGTCTTGAACAATACCTAAATGCACTCTCTCCAATCTCTTTGAGTCCTTCTGGTAATACTATTGCGGCAACACCACTATTTTGGAAAGCACATTTTCCTATAGTTGTCAAGCAACTACCTTCTTCAGCAAAGGTGACATTCAAGGGGGAGGGCGCATCGGCTCCTGCCAAGTTAAAGGCACTCTCACCGATGGTCTTTACTGTGGCAGGGATGGTGATGGAAGAGAGATTTCTATGACATATAAAAGCATTATTTCCAATGGCAGTAACACCATCAAACCAAATATTGGAATAATTGTTTTTAACAGGGCAAGTAACCAACTCAATAACTTCCTCTGTTCCTTGATTATAGCGTGAATATAAAACACCGTTGTGACTAAAATACTTGGTATTATTATCATCAACAGTGATACCAGAAAGGCGATTTGCATTATCTATACCGCCATTAGTGAAATTGCTAAACGCAGAAATGCTAATGGTATTAATATTCTTTGAGATAATAACTTCTTTGTTTTGTAAGCCAGTAAACGCTTTGTCGCTAATTTCTGTAACATTAATTTTGTTGATGGCATCTAAAATCTCTAATGTGGAGTAATAAGAATCAGTGGATGTTCCTGTTACTTTGAACGAGTCTCCATTGTTCCATGCTCCGTTATGCTTATATTTGATGCCCATAAAAGTGATAACAAGGCTTGGTTGTACATTTAAGAATTGCACATTATTCATTGTTGGTAACGAAGAACCAATAAATGCCAATGTCGTCATATAGTTACATCCATTGAAAGCCTCGCTAGCTATTGATACAATTTTACTATTGATGGTAGTTATAATTTCGTAATTAGATAATGTATTATCAATTACCCCCGTCACAGTAAAAGAACCTCCACCAATCCATGATCCTTGATGGGTATATTTAATGTTTTTATAGGTGACAGTTAGGTCTTGTGGAACACCTTCTAGTTCCACATTATTCATTATTGGTATTGTAGGAATTGCCAATGTTTTTATATTGCTACATCCACTGAACGCATCATTGGCAATGGTTGTCACATTATTATAAACACCTTGATTGATTGCACCTGTTATCTCGTAACTTGTGAGAGTTTTGTCAGAAACTCCTGTTACTTTGAATGAGTCTCCGCTATTCCATGTCCCTTGATGGGTGTACTTGATATGATTAAAAGCGATTACAAGGTCTTCTGAGACATCTTCGAATTCCACATGATTCATGGTCGGTAATGTAGAACCCTTAAACGCCAATATTGTCATATAGTTACATCCATTGAACGCATCGCTGGCAATACCTGATACATGAATATTGTTAATGGCATCTATAATCTCGTAATTAGTAAAGTTTAGGTCATTCTTGCCGTAAGTTGTCACCCCCGTTACGGTGAAGGAGTCTCCATTGTTCCATGTTCCTTGGTGGGTGTACATGATATTATTAAAAGCGATTACAAGGTTTTCTGGAACATTTTCGAATTCCACGTTTTTCATTGTTGGTAATGTAGGACCCTTAAATATCAATGCCTTCAACTCGCTACAGCCATTGAAAGCCGTTGGAGCAATGGCATTAACTGTGTAAAGGTGTCCGTCAATAGTGAAATCATGAGGAATTTCAATTATTTCTTTAGAATCGAGACAGAATTTAACGGTGGCATAATCTCCCTCATATTCATAATAGACATCCTCAACATATCCTTCTCCTGCCCATGTATTTGTTGGAATTAGGGTCAGTAGCGTGAATAATACTAAAGTTAACTTTTTCATATTGTGTATTTTTTTTGTTACAAATTAGGGTATAGATATTGCAAAGGTACAAAGATTTTTAGAAATATCAGTCTTTTTTCATAGAAAAAATTTGTGATAGTGAAATAAAAAGTCTCAGCGAGCGGTGAGGCAGGCTGAGGCTTTTGAGGAGAGAAAGGGGGAGCATCATCATTTCGGCTGAAGGTCTGCATACTCCTTGGAAGGGAGGAAGCAGGGGCAGTCCTTGGCGACGAGGGGCAATCGACTTTGTCGACTGCCGTCGCGACTCGACCAATTTAGAAAGAGTTCTATTGGCACTCGCTGCTTCGGCAGTTCACAGTGACCGAGGATACGGGCATTGGGATAATCCTTTGTAAGATCCTTCAGCAGTTCATAGAGTGAATGCTTTTGGGCTTCTGTACGGGTGTCAGCCGATTTGCCGTTCTCATCAAGGCCTCCTTCATAGACAATGCCCAGCGAACAGTCGTTATAGTGCTTGGCATGGACGCCCTGGACGCTTTCCGACAGCAGAGGGACGATATGGCCATTACGACGGACATAGTAGTGATAACTACACTGACCGAATCTGGCAATGCCGCAGGCAATCAGGGACTCTACGCTGAAAGGACAGTTGCACTTGGTTGCGGTGCAATGGACTACGAGGAGTCTGACAGAGGAGTGTTTAAGTGGTCTCATAGGGATTAATCACAGCTTGGGACATTTTAACCACAGCTCTGCACGGCGATGGTGCCGGCGATGGAGGTGAGGATGGTGATGACAATCTGAATAATCTTCTTGATGGTTGACCAGTTCATTTTCATGGTGAGTTAAATGATTAAAAGGTTAAGGTTTAAGGGTAATTTTGAAGGAGAAAAGAAGGCAGATGTCAGTGTGCAAGCTGCGTTCACAGGAGATGTACATGGAATGACGGAGTCACGAATCGATGGATTTACGGACTTGCGAGGTCCTGTCGCTTTGCCCCGGACACATCATGATATCTGCCCTTTTTCATTAATTAGGATCTGAGCCTCCTCCGTTGTTACCGGAGTCGCCACCGGAATCGCCACCAGTGTTGCCGCCATCTGATCCGGAGTTGCTACCGCCGTTTGATCCGGTGTCGCTACCGCTATTCGAACCGGCGCTCGAACCGCTTCCGGAACTTGCAGAGTCGGACTCGACATTCATGGCATTGTCGTGGGTCTCTTCGAAGACCACGTCCTTCAGGAGGGTGATGGCATTGACGTACTTCTGCTTGACAGAGCCGTCGTCTTTCTTCTCCTGACCGACAACCACACGAGTAGTTTCGGGCTGGAACAATACACGGCGGGTGGTGATGGTGGCTGCGCTGCAGTCGTCCAACTTGGTGACACCGATAGAGCTGAAGCCTACCTTGAAGATACCGATACCGTCAAGACGTACCTTCTGGCCCATCTCGAAGAAATGCTTGAGGGCCTCACCCAATTCCTGAAGAACGGCCTTGATGTCACTCTTTTTCACGGAAGCCTGGCGCTGGATGAACTCAGCCAGTTCCTCAGTGCCTACGAAGTTGCTGTCGTAAACAGCGGTTGCATAGTACTTTCCGTAAGCCAGACTGTGGCTGTTCTTGTTTTGAGATTTAATGTACTTTTGTGACATAGTTTAAGAGTTTAAAGTTTAAAAGTTTAAGAGTTTAAATGGGTGGAAGCATAGGACTCACAGCGGAAAACTCAATGTTCAATGGTCAATGTTCAAGGAGCCTATCTTAACGAACTGTCCGGATAGTTTCTTAGTGTCATTCGGATAATCTCTATACCCTGTAAGGGATGGTCTCTTTGGGTTGTTCGAATTATCTTAATGACTCGTTCAGATAGTCTCAATGGACCAAAGGTGACATGGTTCCATGTGGTTCGCTTACCATTGACAAAGTTACAACATTCGGAAAGCCCATTGACGAGTTTTGACAAGATACGCGCAAAGAAATTTATAAAGTCCCACAGAAATCACAGAAATAAAGGAAATTGTTGTATCTTTGTCTCCATATTCCATCTTATTATGACAGATAACGAGATTACATTCGAAATAAGAGGGGCCATATATGACGTATATAAGAAACTTGGTCCTGGGCTATTAGAGATCAATACAGAATTCCTCGGAGATGAGTTTGACGGCATGGGGCGGTAGCTTCTTGGCGAAGATGGAGACGCCCATCGCCTCGAGGGCAGAACGCTTGGATTTCAGGTAACGATAGAAGGTGGAATAGGATACACCTGCTTGTGCAGCTAACTCAGATTTGCTATAAAACCGATTCATACTCAGTTTGTTGTGTGGATAGATTCTAGTAGAAATTCAAGGAGGTCAATGCAGCGGGATTTCTGTTCCTCGGTGGCTTGGTCTTCTAAGAGAGAATCGACGGAGATGTCGATGGTGGGGTCATGCTGGCGGATGCTATCTGCCAGATCACAGAAGAAAAGATAGTTGGATTTACTAGGGTCAGTGCGAGGGTAGAAGGTGACGTTACAGCCTTTGAGAGGCGCGAAGAGATCCAATGTCAGATGTGGAGTCGTGGCGTATGACATCCAGATACTCTCCGGAAACAGTTCGCTGAGGACAACCGCAGCTTCTTCTCGCTCTACGATACTGATAGGCATCGAGGATACGGAACTACGCCTATCTGGATTGGAGGAAAGCAGATGGAGACCGAAGAGGCAGTGTTTGAATTGCCAGTATTCGACGATAGGTTCACGGGCGATGAGGAACTTGGAAATCCAATCGTTACCGATGTGGGCATCAAGCGGTTCGAACAGGTCATCAATCATCCAGAAGATTGGTTGTCCGTTTTTGGTCTTGCCGAGATAATAATGCTCTGCGGCTTGGTGCATCTCTTCGACTGTCAATCTTCCAGCATCGATGAAGGGTTGGAAGAACTCAAAATCATCCGCACGGCATGCATCTACCATCTTCATGGATGGAAGAATGAAATCGGTGGAATAACGAGGGTCGTTCGGGTTCAGCGCCTTACATACCATTTCCCCGTTGACCATCTGAACGTCAAGACCTATCTCCCGTCCCATCCCTTTCAGCGTCGTCTTGTCCAACAGTTCCTTCAGCGTCATAAACTCTTAACTATTAACTCTTATCTCTTAACTAGGCTAAGCCCCCCTCTATGGCCCCCTTATAGGGGCCTAAGAGGAGGGGCTTTCGCCTGAGTCGGCGGCGAGTTGGTCATACATATCGGTTTGCAAAGGCTGCTTGGTCTGCGCAGATGGCAGTTGCCAGACGGACTTTCCTTCTTGGTTCTTGGTGCGAATGATAGCACCACGGTCTCGCATCTCACGGAACATGTTGTTCCACATCTGCGTGGTGCAGCCAAGCAATGCCAATACCCTGGCCTGCAGGTCACTATAGAACAGCGGACCGGCTTTCAAGGCTTCGTAGAACAGCTCCTCGCTTTTGGGATGGGGCTTGTTGTTCTCATCGAACCATAGGTATTTGCGGTTCATGTAGGGAAGTTTCTCGCCATACGGAGAGCTTGTTGCATACTCGTTCATCGCAGCAAAACGGGTAGGAGCCTCGCATACTACAGGTAGCTCGGTCTCGGTATCCATACGGAAGAACATCAGTCCGTCGAGGTCGTACTTGCGGGTATGGGTCTGCTCGACCACGAAGATGTTTTCGGGTTTTACTTTCTCGCAGGAATAGACCTCGAAGGCTTTGTTCATTAGCTCGGTACCAATCCAACCGCGCAGGTTACGGTCCTCGGCCCCTTTGTTCTGATGGAGCACGCACACCAGGCAGCAGTTGGTCTCCTGGGCAAGTTTCATCAGCCGCTCTACTATCTCCTGGGCTTTCACGCCATCGTTGATATCGGCTAGAAGGTCACGCACCCCATCAAGCAGCAAGAGGTCAGGGCGGTACTTGCGTACCGCCTTCTCAAATAATCGCAGACGCTCCTCGTAGTACAGACTTCTGACGTTAAAGATATCGTAAAAGTCTTCTTCCTTCTTTCCTTTTCCCTCTTCCGTCAGAAGGCCGGCCATCGGCAGGATGCGATGTCGCAGAATATCCTGGGTGGACTGTTCACTCTGTTCGGTATCGTACCAGAGACAACGGATGGGCGGACACTGCCACGTGTCATCGATGTCTTCGAAAGGACGCTGCACCTGTAGCACCTCATCACACACACAACAGGCCATCAACATAGAGGTAAACAAGGTCTTGCCGCTTTTCGCCTTACCCGTGACTGCCACTAATTCGCCACGAGGGAAACAGGGCTTGCCGAAGATGCGGAATAAGAACTGCATATCGGGCAGCTTCTTGTCACGTGTGATGCGTAACTGTTCCAGTAGCCGGTCGTCGTCGGTCATGGAATGGTCTGCAACCGCCTTTCGAACGATGTCAAAAGATTCGTTATTCATTTTAGCTATTAGTCATAAAAAAGTATAAAATTTTTACAGTCTTTTGTCCGGACACTACAAAGTTCGGAAAAAAGAACTACTTTTGTAACGTTTCTGTACAGACAATGTCTGTACGTAATTTATAATATTTAACAACAAAAATTATGGGAAAATTTCTCAACACACCACTTCTGCTGCGTTTCCTGCAGGAAACGTTCAGTGGTGACCGAAAGTGTTTCTCTGACCGTGGATGCCGTAGCTTCCACATCAGTCAGGAGACGCGCATGCGAGTCTAAAACGGAGGGCTTTTACGTCTTCCACAGTTTTACACCATTCTTCGGATGCTCCTCTTCCGGGAGTTTACGCCCCAGCGACGACTTCTTCTATTGGCGCGAATCCTCGACCTGCTGGAACAGGACTATCACCATTGTCATCCTGACGAAGAACCGCCATTTATGAGCGGCTATGAGGAAATCATAAGAAATTTGCTGATTCCCAAATAGGGAATCAGCAAATCACATAGCTTCCAATGCCTCGAAGAACTCACGGGCATATCGTTCCTTGCTGAACAGTTTGGAGCGTTCCAATGATGCCTTGCTCATCGCCTTCCTTTTTTCTGGGTGTTCATAGAGGTCGAGGATGACAGCGGAGATACGATGTGGCAGTTTCTCGTCCACGTCGAGCATGATGGCGCAGTCTGGAGTCACAGTCTCGGGAATACCTCCTTGCTTTGTGGTGATGACGGGGAGTCCTGCCGCCATAGCCTCAATACAAGTGAGACCCAACGGTTCTTCCCAAATGGACGGGAGAACGGCAATATCGGCAAGAGACAGCAGTGATGGTATCTCCTGATAAGGACGGAAACCTGTGAAGATGATTTGATGGCGGACATCCTCAGAGAGTTTGAACAATTCCTCAATGAAGGGCGTTTTTCTTGCTTCGTTACCATAGAACGAACCGCCGACAATCATTAACTTGATGTCTGGATGTTCCTTCAGTTCCTGCATCGCCATCAGCAATTGCCGGATACCTTTCTGTTCAATGATACGTCCTGAGAAGACGATAACGAAATCGTTGTCAGATAAGTTAAAATCCTGCCGATGTATTGAAAATATTGACGGGTTCATGAAAGTGTCAAGACTGATGCCGTTCAGGACGGTGATACACTTTTCGTCCTCTTTATTGATTGTGAGTACACGTGATTTGATATACTCGGAGATACAGATTATCTTGTCCGTCCTATTGTATATCTCCTTAACGGATGGTGTTTCGGTGTTCATGAAGTCGTTATGTAAATGTACCACCACCTTTGAATCCAAATCCTTTGAAATTTTCAGTGCATATCCCGGACGGTTTTCCAACAGTATCACATCGTATTGTTCCTTTCTCACACGACGTATCACTTCTTGAAAATAGTATTCGATGGAGTAGTGATAATACTCCTTTCCGTGTGTTCTTGCATACCATTTCTTGCGTAACTTCGCCCATCTGCTGTCCATGTCTATATAGAAAAAGTGGTTGACATCCGACTGTAGGGTAAATTGCCCTTTTACAGCCTTGTCAGCTACGCTATACACGGTCATATCGTGAAGTCTGTGCAGGTCGTTGTATTCTAAGTAGAAATCAATGAGATTTTCTACGGCTCCGCCTTGTACTGCAGGAACAGGAAGTATTCCGGATGTAAGAATGGCTATCTTCATGATTATTACCAGTCGAAAATCTCTTTGCCGTTTTCAAAATGGAAGAAGTCAACAATCTTCGAGAAACTCTCTTCCATAAACTGCTGGTCTTTGGATTCCAGAAAACAGAGAGGGACCTCGCCAATGAATGATGCCCAACGGCTATAGCTGCTGAAGGGACCTATAATCAGGTCACAGACAGAAAGCGTATAGAGGTCGAGGATAGCACCCGAAGGTTCTTTCCCGAAACGTTTACAGATGCATCCCTCGAAAAGGTTGGGAGAGAAGTCTTCGTTAGAACTGATAAAGAAACTGACGCGCTTGTCTTTGTAGCACTCTTGGATGCGAAGCATAAACTCCCTATACTCCTCTAATTCGTAGAAGAAACGTCCGTCATGCCAGGTGGCATAGTCTCCTCGGCGAATGTGTACACCTACTACCAAATCTGAATCCTGTCGCAGTCCGGCAATCATCGCCTCTGCTTTTTGCATGATTTCGTCCTTCGGGCGAAAAATGCGCTTCAGTTCAGGCATTGTCTGTTTCAGGTAGCGGGTGTCAGTACGAGTCTGCCAGCCTTTGGTGAAGCCAAGGAACTTGAAGACCTTATCCCATCCTTTATTATGCGTCACCTTCCAAGTCAGATGCTTATACCATCCCCATCCTTTTGGCAATCTAAGAAACCAAGGTTGCCATAAGGGATAATAGATAAACGATGCATGGAGCAGGTTGGGAAAGTCCTCAATGGTCCAGTCATAGAAGATAATCACCATCTTCTTCTTTTCCGCCACACATTGTGCTACGGAAGCAAGATAAGTCCATAGCCTGTTACATGTTTGTCCGGGGGCATCACAGATTATTCTCATAGATTAATTTTTTTGAGTTTATGATAAAGGGCAGGTTTTCGTGCTACGAAATATTTCATACCCTTGGTTAGAAAGAATAATGTCAAGAAATACAGAAGGATCAAAGGAACATAGGTTATCAGTCCATAACCCGTCAAAAGAAGTAGGGTGTTCACTTCTGGTTCAATCAATAGATAACGGACGACGAGTGTCACACAGGTGAACACTGCGAAGATAAGATAGTAGGGGAGCATGCCTCGCCAATAGACAGAAACGCTTTGGAATAATCCTTTGGAGAACAGGAAATAAGGTTTCCAGAACATGGCGATGAAGAAAACGCTGATAATTTTACCCAGCAGAATACCGACAATACCAAAAAATGGTGCCAGACAGATGGTTACGGTAAGGTTGACAAATAGTTCTGTCCATGCTGCCCAAACGTCGGAAAACAGGCCATATGCGGAGATATACATCTCAACAACCCCTCTCGAAAGCATGATGAAGATATTAAAGACCAACAGGTAGACAATCCAATCATTTAGGCGATACTGGATGCCGAACCAACATGAGATGAAAGGTTGGATAAAAAGTAATAGTCCAAAGACAATAATACCAACAATCAGAAAACGAATGGCGGTAAGTTCCCAAAATACTTTCATCGTATTCTGATCGTTGCCTTCTGCCACGAGATTACCGATACCGGCATTCATACCGTCACTCAGGATATTCACAAGGAAATTGAGCTTGTTAACAATAATCGTGTAATTGCCATAAACGGCTACCTGAACGACGGATACAAAGGTTCCTACGAGAATTTCATCACTGCGGTAGAGAATGAAGTTCTTGATACGCTGAACGAATATCTGTCGGGTTTTCCTTAAGACTTCAGGGTATTTCCTGAGATTAACTCTACCTTCTTTCAAACTAATGCGTAACCAAGGATATTCCTTGCGGATGCGATAATTGAAGACAATACAGCCGATGATGGTAAATACCAGACCGACGATGACCCACAGATAAAGGTTGCGGTAATAATAGGCAAGGATAATCTGAACAATACTTTGGATGATGGCGATAGACTGGAAATAGGCGTTTACCACATATTGTCGCTGATGTGCTCCAACCAGCAATTGGCGGTAGTTGAAAAGATAACCGACCATTGAGGTGGCAAGAAAAGAGTAGAAGGCAAAGTAGACCAAAGGAAGACCTGTCGTGAGATGTCCGAACCACCAAGGGAAGAAAAGACTGACAATAAGTCCGCAGATACCTATAATTCCTCCGATGCAACGATAAAGATAGGCCAGCATTGACATTACCTCGTTGATTTTCTCATGGTTATCTTCCTGTAGTGGCTTGTAGAGGAAGTAGACGATACTCGTGCCAATACCCAACTCTGCTACACTGAGGAAACTCATGATGTTCATGAGCATACCCGTCAGTCCGATGAACTCTGCACCGAGACAATCGAGGAAAACTTTGCGCGAGAAGAAAGCAATAAACAATGAGAGGACATAAAAAAGCATGCCCACTTTAATATTCATTACACTTCTATGTACACGTTCACTCATTTCCGTGGGTTGTATGAAGGAATTCTTTGTTATGCTTATTTATGCGGAACAAGTTCTTCAGCATTTTGAAAGCCAAAGAGGGGAAACTGCTTAGCTTGCCAAAAACAGTGCTGTTGCGCATCTGCGAAGGGATTGCAATATATAGTGAGAGGCATAATATTAGATAGAGTATCCACCACTTGAGACTCCAAATAGGAGCAAAGCATAACATGATAAAACTAAACACAGGTATCAGAACCAATAGAATAGAACGTGGTATTAATGCCTGTTGGATGGTTTTGTCGATGTAATTGATGTTTCCTGTGGCTATAGCATGAGGAATGTAAGGCAGCATGATGAGTAATGTTTGTAATTGCCCGTTTAGCCAACGAAGTCGTTGCCGTTCGAAGTTATCGCGGTTGCTGACTTTCTCGTCAAATACATGAATATTCTCTTCAAATTTAATAAATACTTTCTCTTGTAACAAAAAAGATTCTAGTTCTCGATCCTCTACGGCAGAATTTAACAATTCGACATGTTGTTTGAACCATTCGAACGTAAAGCACATGCCAGAGCCGATGAGGGCAGAGGATAAACCAATGGTGTTGTGTGCTATACGGAAAATGGTGTTGTTGATTTCTTCACTCACCCCATCCAAGACAGCCACGTCGTTCTGACTATTCTTGGCACAGCGGTGGCATTGGATTGCCTTGTAGCCTTGTTGACAGGAGGCATTCACCTGCTCCAGGAAATCTGGCATCACCATATTGTCGGCATCGAGAATAATGATATAGTTGAAAGTTGAAAGTTGAGAGTTCTTGAGACCTTCGGAACAAGCGTCCCTTTGGGCCGAGCGGAAAGTAGAGAGTTGTTGGATGGCATACTGTAGTGCCTTGGCTTTGCTGCTCTTCTCAAACTGGGGCGTAAACAGAGTGATGGGCAGTTGTCGTAACACTTCATTCGTTTCTTCCTGCATGTGGTCAGAGATGACTCCGATATGATAGAGCCCTTTGGGATAGGTCTGTTCTAAGCATTGGCGCACGGAATGGACAATGACCGCATCTTCCTTGTAGGCAGGGAATAAGATGAGGAAGGTGGATGGCTGAGGGCTGAGGGCCGAGGGCTGATGGTTGGTGCGACGGGAAGGGAAGAGGGATATGATGGCATAAAAAAACACATATAGAACAGATGGTGCCATGAAAATCCATAGCACCCAGTCTATGATATGTATGAGTGTCATCATTTACTTTTTGTTTTTCCTTTTTTTGTTTTTCTCCTTTTCTTTTTTCTTTTTCTCTCTCTTATGTTCTCTTTCCTCTATGAAATCCGTGATTTTAGATAGTCCAGGGATAGATTTCATTAAGACAAGTGGGGTCTTGAAGAAGGTAGAATCCCATTTGTCATCCACCAAATAGTCGGGGGTTGCCATGGCAAAAATCAGCAAGGTGATGGCAAATAAGCCCCACCATTTAAAAGCAAGAGTGGTGTAGATCATGGGTAAGACAATACTCATGAAGATGATGATGGCCATCATGACCATGCGAGGAATCAACATCCATTGAATAATCTTGTCAGCCCAATTGTATTGCCGGTTAAGGATAGCCATAGGTAGGAAGTGGATGTTGCGCAGAAGGGTCAGGTATTGTGCTTTAATCCAACGACCTCTTTCACGATTGAAATCCTTGGCTTCCCGTGTTTTCTCATCAAAGACATAAATCTGGTCAAAGTAGTCAACATAGACATGCTGACGCATCAAAAGAGCTTCTATTTCTTTGTCTTCCCAAGCAGATTTGATCTTGAAAATATTGTTCTTAAACCATTCAAAGTCAAAGGCGCATCCTGATCCTTGTAGTCCTGCAGATAGGCCGCAGACAATATGTCCGCGACGGAATATAGAATGATTGATTTCTTCGAAGATGGAGCCCATGCGTGAGACGGTGGTATCTCTATTGCGAGACAATAGGTGGGTCTGAATGGCTTTGGTACCAGCAGACTCAAAAGCGGCATTCAGGTTCTCTAAGAATTCGGGTTCTACAACGTCTCCCGCACTTAAAATGACGACGATATCATAAATCTTAAATTGTGGCAGGTTGTTAATAGCAAGCTGTAATGCCTTTGCCTTTGTGCTTTTTTCAAAGTTGGGAACCAATAAAGTGACGGGTTCTTGCGCCAACCGGAAATTCGTCATCTCATCATTGTGGTCGGAAATGACAGAGATGTCGAACAGACGCTGCTGGTAAGTTTGTCCTAAGACAGAATGTACCGTCTGGACTACTCCTTTGTTCTGATAGGCAGGAATCAATACAATAAAACGATTCTGGTGATTCGTCTTGGGAATGTTACTTGTACGGAAAAACAAAGAGAAGATAGTGAAAACTAACAGATAGAGGGCTGTCAGTGCGACCATTCCGAAAAGTACCCAGTCGATGATATATAATATGGTCCAAAAATCCATAGTTTTATAGTTTGATAAAATCCATAATTCCTTTTATTACCGCTTTTGAGAGATTGAGGTTTCCCTGACAGAAATGTTTCAGGATATCCTTGGGTGCCACAATACCTATCAGGTAGAGAAATGACAGGTATTTTGCACATCCTTTGACATTCCGTTGGGCAAAGAGCAGGCGGTTGCGGGTGATATAATAGATCTTCAATGGTGACATACGACCTGTTGTCTGACTTTCCTTGTGGAAGATCGTACAAGTAGGTTCATACCATATCTCATAACCAGCACGGCTTATCATCTCCGACCAGTCGAGCTCCTCATAATAGAGAAAGTAACACTCAGGCATCATGCCTACTTTCTCAATCACTTCTCGTTTCACCATCATGGCAGCGCCATGAGCATACGGTGTAGGGTGGGGTGCATCATATTGTCCCTGGTCTTCCTCTCCGCATCCAATCGATTGGTTGCGCAAAGTAATCGGAGACAGTGGCGTATATCCTGCATACTGTATCTGTTGGCTTCCCCAACTGAACCGAATCTTAGGACATACCATTCCAATCGAGGGAGATGAATCTAAACGATTCATCAGATGGCTGATGGCTGATGGTTGATGGATGATAGTGTCGTTATTAATAAAGAAAAGGTATTTGCCATGTGCCGCTTGGATTCCAAGATTATTGCCTCCTGCAAAGCCTAAGTTCTTATCACTTCTGATAACAAAGACTTGTGGGAAACACTTCTCAATTTCTGAAGCCTCATCTTGGAAAGAATCATTATCCACCACGATTACCTCTAAAGACTCGTCATCCAAAGGTAATGACTCCATCAATTCACAGGTATCCTTTACGCCGTTGTAATTGACGGTTATGATGGATATTTTTTTTTCAATGCTCAATGTTCAATGTTCAATGCTCCTAAACCCTTGACGCTTTCTTCTTCTCTAACTTCAGCCGCTCACGTTCCTGTTGCTCAGCAAACCGTTTCTCCTCCATCTGTACCCAATCTTTTTCGATGAAAGGAAGAATATAGACGATGGACAATCCACCATAGTATATGAGGGCATTGGGGAACTGCATTAGAATCTGGTTGGCATATCCTCCCAACTGTATCGCAACAAAAGCACACGTGAATCCGGCCCCTATTCCCATCAACGAACGGCTTTTCAGACGGAACATGGTAATCCAACAGGCACCGCCTAACATCAGGAGCATGGTGATAATAAAGGTAGTGATGCCAATGGGACCAGCATGTACCCAGATATAGACATACTCAGAGTCAGGCGGAATGGTGGATAGCTTTCGGAATTTATTGTTGGCGGGTACATTGTTGTAATTTGTACCAATACCGATTCCCCATGGTGCGTCTTGGATATATTTTCGGATGGATGCTTGGTTGATGGTACGGACATTGGCGGAAGCATCGTTTTTGTTGAAGGCAGATCGCATACGGCGAATCTGAGAATTACCTTGTCCGATATCTGTATAAGCAAGAAAAACATAAGCTAATCCTGCAAATAAAATTACTGGTACAGCTATTTTGATGGACTTTGATAGAATTACATATACCATGATACCCGCAAATAGACAGACAATAGCTGTACGTGTACCAGACGCAAACATACCTTTAACAATAAAAGCTGCAACTATTAAGAAGAAATAGCGATCTCGCTTAATTTTCGTTGTGATGCTGAAAATAATGAAAGCCACGGCAGCAGCAGCAGCATTACATCCGTAGGTGGCTGCATCATTGAAGGTAGAGAAATAGCGGATGATACCATTAACCCTATGTGTCGCATAACCCACGGACTCAAACCATACGCTTTCAGCGTGAGTCCAACCAAAGGTTTGTTGTTTCCAGGTCCAAAAGGCTGAGAATAGACAGAAAAACGCCCATACCCATAGATATTGGTGTAAAATCTTAGGTGTAGATATGTATAGGGAAAAAACCAAGAAAATATATAGCAATTGAAAGGCCATCATGCGGGCACCACTATACCAGTTGCCGACATTGATTCCTAAGTCGCACGTGTCATTCAGCACCTGTAAGGTGCAATAACCACACCACGCTATCAGCGCATACAACATCAGGTTTGCCGTCCGCTCGAATTTAGGCTCCTCCCGGGCATCGACAATGGCGATGGCTATCAGGAGCAATTCCAGCATCTCATTATATAAGGAGGTGGGAATACCATTGGGCAACATTTGCTGCTTACCGAAGAACATAACGGTATAGTTGATGGCAAACAACGCCCAAAAGGCGGTCATCTTCCAGGTAAATGCTACATAGACGGCTAACACGAGGACTGGTGACAGACAGACCATCGCAAAGGCACTGAAGCCTGCATTGACAAACTGATATATCGCCAAACCAAACAAGAGAAAGAGCACTAATGCTCTTCCTCTGTTCTCACTGGTATATGTCGTTATACTATTTGTCATTTATTTGGCATGACTGTTCTCCGTTGCTGTCAAACCTAATTGTGACATCCGATATACAAAGTTGTTGAACTTCGTGTATGGCGGCAACTGACCGACGAATTCTTCTACGGCGTAGCGGCTCGCCTCCGTTAGGTACATGAAGAGCGTGTCTTTATGCTCCTCATCCAACATCGCCTCTACTTCTTTCAAAGCTTTTTGGTCAACATCCTTCCATGTACGGTTGGCTCGTGTTACCATCAGGTTGACGGTAGCCATATTCAACAATGCCGGAGCGATGGAGTTCTCATCCAAGCATGGATACTCGATGATGGCAATCTCCTCCGGCAGGATATCCGGACAGAGATCCTTGATTCCGTTTGCCATAATAAACTTGCTATCTTCAGCGAGGAAGTCCTCGTCGTAGGTCAGGCGACGGACCTGTAAACCGATAGAGATCCAGTAATTCTCCAGCTCCTGGGCTAAGTAACTCTTACCATTGCCAGAGTCGGTGGATAAGAGGTTGAGCACATTCTGCTGTCCTTCCCTGAACTTAGGCAGCAAGGCCTTGCTGAGCTGGCGGAGAGACATGTCGGCAATCGTCTTGTTGAAACGGCGATAGCGTAGGTTGCTCTCCTTCGGGTAACAGCCCATGACAGGAATCTTGGTGATACGTTCGGAACGCATCCGATCACGCAGGGTGCGGTCGAGCAGTTCGATGATAAAGAACCATAATGCCGTCAACATGAAGGTGAGCAGGAAAGCGCCCAACAAAATCATCAAACGGTTGGTGGGTTGGGCGTTCAAGGGGAACATGGGTGGGTTCAATACACGCAGGGTTGCCGTGGACATCTGCAGGTTCTTCTGACGCAGACGTGCCGCATTCAGCGCTTTTAACATCTCCATATAGTTACCCTCTACGAATCCAATATGACGTGCCTTACGATCCAATGTCGCTCCAATCGGTGAGTAGAACAGGTATTGCTGATCCAGTTGCTGCTTCATAATATCGGTAGCAGACATCTCAGCCCTGGCCTTCTCCATTAACAGCATCTGCTCCAGCCATTTATCTATCATGTCCTTGGCCTTGACACCGGTCTCAGTGCTATAGGTTCCTGCCTCAATCTCATGGGTCAGGTCTTTCACGCTGTTCGTGGTGCTCTGCAACTCACGCTGTGCCTTCTGCATCTCCTCCTGAGCCTCATTATTGAGGTCACCGCCTTCTCCTGCCATGAGGCGAAGGTTGGAAATACGCGACTGCAAACGGGAGATATCCTTGATCTTGTCGGTGAACTGCTTGTTGGCACGGATGACACGGGCACGGTCGCCTAACTGACGCTCCAGATAGTCCATCAACGCCTTGGAGGTGGTGTAGTCCATCAACTGCTGGTTGCGGAAGTTCTGTTGCTGCATCTCCAGTACGGTCAACTGCTTGGTTTGTTCACCATAGTTAATGATACGTTTGGAAATATTATAACGAATCAAATCATCCTCTGCACCTGTCAGGATACGATAAAGACGGGCTACCTCGCGTTCGAAGAATTTAATCACATTATTGGTTTCGCCGAAACGAATCTGTTGGTAGTGACGGGCAAATACTTCATTTAGGATATCCAACGTGTTATAGGCAATACCGGCATCGTTGGCGGAATAACCGATGTCTATGATATCACTTCGCTCCAATTGCAATACTTTCAAGCGAGATGTGATATTATTGATACCAAAATAGGGATGGTAATTGAGAATACCAAAGATATAATTATCTTGTGAAGGTTTCTCGTAGGCTTTCAGATTCGCGTAGGTCGCCGACTCACTATTGTGGTTGATCAGGGCCTTGACATCTGCCGGTACAGAGGCATTCAACTGACGGAAATGCTCGGCGGAGATGTAGTTGTTGTCCTTGTTGGGATTGCCATACATCATACAACGGGCAAACAGCCGGAGCGATACCTCATGAATGGTATTTTCCGTCGTGATAATCAGCATCAGGTTGGTAATGTTGGTCTGGGAGTTTCCACCAGCAGTACCTACGCCACCTTCGATATTGTAACCGGTAATCATACCGGTATAAATGGTGGTGTTGGTGTCGTAAACACGCTCCATATGGCGGGTTAAGAACCATGCAACAACCAGTGCGATTAACGGCAAGATAACCAGATACCAGCGTATCTTGTATAAAAAGCGAACGATATATCTGAATAAATCCATAGTATTATATGTTAACGTTTTCTACTACTCTTTTCATAAGCCCTTGCGGCTTTTGCTGACCTGGACGCCTCTCTGGCGTCCATACGGGATGCCTTGGACTGTGCCCTCCTCTCCTCACGCTCCAACTGCTGGTAACGCTTCTCGTCAGCCTTTGCCTCTTTGGCGATGCGCTTCTCCAACGCCTTGTTCTCACGACGGATCTGACTCTCCGACTTGTGAATCGTACCATCTAAGGTTACTTCCGTTGTGGCATTCGTGATAATCGGGGTGCGGGAGATAATCTCCAGTGTGAGGATATCCGTCATGATTTCCGTCTGCAAGACCTGGTATTGCTTGACCACATCCAACTCATGCAACTTGGTCCACGCATAATCCTCAATATCCATATTGCCTTGGTGGAAGTCCTCCTGGTTCAAGGCACCGGCTCCCTGATAGGCGGCAGCACCTTCACTGGCGGTTTTCAATGTGACCAAACTATTCGTAATCTTGGCATATAAAGAACTAATCTGGAGTTTTAAGTCCTCAAATTTAATGTCTTTCTCCAGTCTGGCTTTTTCTGCCTCCAGCCTTTTCCGCTTAATGGACGGGGCCCAGTCCAAAATGTCTTCCAAGGGAACGTTCAAATTCACACCTACCGTCCAATAAGATTGTTCAGAGCCATTTTTTGATTCGAAAATTGGCGTAAAGTTATACGTTCCCGTTGAATTGTTGGTCATCTGACCATAAACATCCGTCTTACCATAGCTATAACTGGCATGCGCACGGACATAGGAGAAAATATGCCGTTTTTGTTTGGCGACTTCCGCCTTGGCCAACTGTTCAGACTTCTCCATCGAAAGAATCGTCGGATTCTGTTTGGCATTCTCAAAAAGAACGGACAACGGGGGGAGGTGGAACGTCGAGAAGTTCAAGGTACTCTCATCGCTGGAGTCGAAGAATCCCGCACTGATACCACTGTCATCCAAAGACTGCGCATAAGACATGATGCCTATGCTTGTCATGGAAATCAGTAGCAGTAAACGTTTTATTTTGTTCATTTTAATCTAGATTATCTATGTTGTTAAACGTTTTCTTTCTGTACGAATGTAAACAGGGTACGGAAGATAATTTTCATGTCTAACATGAAATTGTAGGTCTGTCCGTAGGTGATATCCAATTGCTTGCGCTCCTCAGCCGACATATTACCACCTTTGCCGCGCTCCTCTACCTGCCAAAGTCCTGTCAGACCGGCAGGCGCCATGAAACGGTCGATGCTGGTGTCGGCGGTCAACTTCTCTGCCTCGTAGAGGGGGAGAGGCCGGTTGCCCACGATAGACATATCGCCTTTGAGAATGTTGAAAAGCTGAGGCAGCTCATCGATACTGTATTTGCGGATAAAGCGTCCCACTTTGGTGATACGAGGGTCGTTCTCAATCTTGACGAAGGCATTATTGATCTCCTCGTCTTTCTGCTTGTTGAAATCACTTTCAGCTACCACGAAATCATCACCAATCAGCATCACTTCCTCGTCGCTGATCATCATCTCAGATTCCATGCCCATATCCAACATATCCTGTTCAGCCTGATCACCGAGGGGAGCCGTGATGGTCTTGTGCTCATCATCCTCGTCTTTATCGGCATACTGATTATGCTCCTTGCTCAGGTCTTTCAACCGCTCTTCTGCGTCCACATACATGCTGCGGAACTTCAAGAAGTCGAAAATGGTGTAATTGGTTCCCACACGTTTTGACTTGAACAGAATCGGGCCTTTGCTCTCCAGCCGGATAGCAATGGCCGTCAGGATGAATATCGGAGAGAGAATGATAATGGCAAGTCCGGAGAAGAAAATGTCGAAGAGGCGTTTCCATACGGGAATCTTGAACTTCAGAATCCTGTATTTGGGAGCCTCATCGTCAAACAGAATGTTCTCACGATCGGAAATGAATAGGATCTTCTTGTTTAATGCCGTTACAGAGGCATCTTTGTTGATGGTGTCGTTGACACCGCATTTGATGTAGATGTTCCGTTCCTCCTCCGACATGTCGTCAGTCAGAAGAATGATATAGACATTGCGGCATTTCTTCCGGAGATAGGTGATGGCAGTGATGTCTTCACTGCGAACATTACGTTCAAAAAAGACAATAAAATGCTCATTGGATACATGCGGGGTACATACCTGAGCTGCATCCTTATAGGCATTCGCCATGCGAACCAATTGTCCGGGGATATATTTGAGCCTTTCTTGTGTCTTTGGATTGTTACCTAAGTAAACAACACCTATCATAATATATAATAATGTAAATTAATTCGGAAGAATCTTTTTGACACGGATTTTCAATTCCATGGGGTTGAACGGCTTGACGATGTAGTCGACCGCTCCAATCTCCAACAAGCGTATACGCTCACTGGTGGAATCTTCGCTGGAGAGCATGATTACGGGGATATGGCGGAACAACTCGTTCTGTTTAATCCACTCCAGGAAATCGTCTCCACGCATACCTGGCATACGGATGTCAGAAATAATCAAGTCAGGCGTGTTGCCGGCTTGAAGCCATTTCACTCCCTGCAAACCATCTGGCAACCATTGTACATCGTATTCGCTCATGAGGTAAATAGAGAGCACCTTAGCGATGGTCTCTTTGTCATCAAGGATTAGTATTTTCTTCTTCATATATGAATAAATCTTAGTTCTCGGTTATGTTGTTCTAATGTGCAAAGGTAAAAAAATATTTTTAATTGTAGTCAAATAATGATAAAAAAATGTTGAAAACCTGCAAAAAAGTTGGTTTTTAGAAAAAAAAGAGGGAAATTTGTGGTGTAAAAATGTAATAACAAGTAGAATTAACTTATTGTATTATGGCAAATAGATATTTATTAGGTTTTGATGTTGGCAGTTCATCTGTCAAGGCATCTCTTGTGAATGCGGACACTGGTAAGTGTGCTGCAACTGCGTTTTTCCCCGAAAAGGAAGCCCCTATTATGGCGGTTAAAGCTGGTTGGGCTGAGCAGGATCCCCAAATGTGGTGGGACAATGCGAAGCTGAGTCTGAAAAAAATTATGGCAGAAGCCGGAGCAACTGGCGAGGAAATCAAGGCCATCGGTATCTCTTATCAGATGCACGGACTGGTATGTGTGGATAAGGATCTGAAGGCTTTGCGTCCTGCGATTATCTGGTGCGACTCACGTGCTGTTCCCTATGGCGAGAAGGCTTTCCGTGATTTGGGCGCCGAACAGTGTCTGAGTCATCTGCTGAACTCACCGGGTAACTTTACAGCTGCTAAACTGGCGTGGGTCAAGGAGAATGAGCCGGAGATCTATGGGAAAATCTATAAGATTATGCTTCCCGGTGACTATATCGCCATGCGTCTTTCCGGTACCGTGAATACGACAGTCAGTGGGTTGAGTGAAGGTATGTTCTGGGATTTCAAGAACAACCAGGTGGCTGACTTCCTGATGAAGTATTATGGTTTCGACAATTCTTTGATCAGCGATATCGTTCCAACCTTCAGCGTTCAGAGTGAGGTCAGTGCCGAGGCTGCTGCAGAACTGGGACTGAAGGCAGGTACACCGATTACCTATAGAGGTGGTGACCAGCCGAATAACGCGCTTTCACTGAATGTGTTGAATCCGGGCGAGATTGCTGCTACAGCAGGAACTTCCGGTGTGGTATATGGCGTGCTGGGTGATGTGAACTATGACAAGAAGAGTCGTGTAAACACCTTCGCCCATGTGAATCACCGTGTTGACCAGACCCGTCTGGGCGTGTTGTTGTGTATCAACGGAACGGGTATCCTGAATGCATGGACACACCGTAACATCACCCCGGATGTCGGTTATGCGGAGATGAACGACTTGGCAGCTACGGTGCCCATCGGTAGTGAGGGCGTGACGATTGTGCCATTCGGTAATGGTGCCGAACGTGTGCTGGAGAATAAGGAAATCGGCTGCTCTATCAACGGACTGAATTTCAATAAGCATAACAAGGCACATCTTGTACGTGCTGCCCAAGAGGGTATCGTCTTCTCTTTCTGCTATGGTATGGAAATTATGCAGCAGATGGGTATGAATATCCGTAATATCCATGCCGGTAAGGCAAATATGTTCCTCAGTCCACTGTTCCGTGACACCCTGGCTGGTGTCAGTGGTGCAACCATTGAGCTTTATGATACCGACGGCTCTGTAGGTGCCGCCAAGGGTGCTGGTATCGGTGCCGGTATCTACAAGGATAATAACGAGGCTTTCGCGACATTGGATAAGCTGCAGGTGATTGAACCGGATCAGGCACGGCGTGCAGAATATCTTGCCGCCTATACCCAGTGGAAAGAAACTTTGAATAAGAATATGTAATTGATCATCAAGCGTGCCGCCTGTCGAACAGATAGGCGGCACGTTTTTTTATTGGTATTCCTTGGCTTCCCGTCTCCCTTGTAGCACTGCAAGGGCATTCAGGGCGAGCGCTTCCATTTCATCCTCACCTGGGAATACGTAAACGGGGGCAAGGAAACCGATACGGCGACGTAGTTCGCTGACGATATAGTCACTATGTGCCATACCGCCTGTCAGGAGGATGGCATCTATTTGTCCACAGAGGACAGCAGCCTCGCTGGCTATCTGTTTGGCAGTATGGTAAAGCATGGCATCTACCAACAGTTGGGCATGCTCATCACCTTGTTTGATGCGTTTCAGGATCTCGCGCATGTCATTGGTCCCTAAATGCGCTGTCAGTCCGGCTTTTCCAGCAATACGCTTCAGCAATTGCTTTTCTGTATATTTCCCACTGAAACAGAGCCGGATAAGGTCGGCTGCTGGTAATGAACCAGCACGCTCGGGGGAGAGAGGCCCCTCTCCGTCCAATGCATTATTGGCATCAATGGCACGTCCGTGTTCGTGGGCTGCTACACTGATACCGCCACCGAGATGACAGATAATCAGATTGAGGTCTTCGTATTCCTTGCCAATGCCCCGAGCATAGCGACGGGCGATGGCTCGCTGATTCAGTGCATGCCAGATACAGATGCGAGGCATCATGGGGGAGCCACTGATACGGGCCAGGGGAGTCAGTTCGTCAACGACACCGGGGTCGGCGATGAAAGAACGGCAACGATGATGTTGAGCGTTGAGAGATGAGCGTTGATCGTTTATTTTTGCGGCAATCTCATAGGCGATGAGGCAACCGAGGTTGCAGGCGTGGTTATGCATCACACAACCGTGAAGCGTATCGTCTATCATCTTTTGGTTGATTTCATAGACACCACCGGCAATCGGTTTTACCAGTCCGCCACGTCCGATGACCGCATCGAATTCCAATGGGATATTGGCCTGCATGAGTTCGTCAAGTACCAGCTGCCGGCGGAATGACTGTTGCTCGGTGATGTCGCCGAACGGAGCCAACTCTTCGGCGGAGTGGGTGATGTTACGGAGTAGGATAGGCTTCTCATTTTCATAGACAGCCATCTTGGTGGATGTCGACCCTGGATTGATAACTAATATTTTCATAGGGGTGAGAGGTGAGGGGTGAGAGGTGAGCGGTGAGGGGTGAGAGGTGAGCGGTCAGATGGCAGCCAAGGCAAGTGAATAATACTTGGAGTCAGGACTATCGGCACGTGAAGATACCACACAAGGACAGAGGGTACCTTGTAGTACACCGGCCGTCTTGGCATAAGCAAAAAGCGTCAATGTCTTGTAGAAGACATTACCGGCCACGATATCGGGAAAGATGAGGGCGTCGGCCTGTCCGTCAATGATACTGTGAATCCCTTTCTCATGTAGGCTGACAGCGTCAAGTGATGTCTTCAAGTCAAGCGGTCCGTCGATGATACAACGTCCGAAGCATCCCGTCTGTGCCTCTGCGATAATGTCGAGATAGTCGGCTGTATAGGGGAAAGCCTTGCTACTCACTTTCTCGGCACAATGGATGAGTGAGATGCGTGGCTCCTCAATGCCCATAGCGTGACATACGTAGTTCATATAATGAATCTGTTGGCGTCGCTGGGATGGGGTAGGAACAGGAATAACGGCAGCATCGGTGAAGAAAAGCAGTTTCTCATATTTGGGAATCTCGGCCATCGCCACATGGGTCAATACGTGTCCAGGGCGGATAATACCTTTCTCTTTGTCTAAGATGGCACGCAGCAATACGTCAGTATTGATAAGACCCTTCATCAGGATGTCGGCTTCACCATTCTTACAGAGAGCCACAGCTCGTTGGGCACATTCTTCCTTGTCATCGCCATCAATATATAGGGGTTCGATGAATCCCATCTCCTTACCTTTCTCTACAGCATAACGAGTACTGGCATCACTGGCTGATACTACGGCCACACGTTTACGGTCTCCCCGTTCCCGCAGGAAGATAATCATGTCGTTCAGGGTTTTTATAGGTTGCATAGGCTTTGATGTTAGAGGTTAGTATTTCAGAGGTGGGAGGTTATCGCTCTGTTCGCATGGGATTATGGAGGAAATCCTCGTATGCGAGTCGGATACCATCTTCGAGTTCCGTCTTGTAGGTCCACCCCAACTTGGTTGCTTTGCTGACATCCAGCAACTTACGGGGTGTTCCATTCGGACGGGTGGTATCCCACTCAATGCGGCCAGAATAGCCTACCACTTTAGCTACCAGCTCCGTCAGAGCTTTGATGGTCAGCTCCTTGCCGGTGCCGGCATTAACCGTCGCCATGTAATCTGGCGACCCTTGACCGTGTTTATTGTCGCTCTCGCTCCGGCCACTGTAGTTGTTCATCAGGAACACACAGAGGTTGGCCAGGTCATCGACATACAGGAATTCTCTCAATGGCGAACCGTCTCCCCAGCAGGTAACGGACTCTAATCCGGCCACCTTCGCCTCGTGGAACCTGCGAATGAGGGCCGGCAATACGTGACTGTGTTCTGGATGGTAGTTGTCGTTGGGGCCGTAGAGATTGGTAGGCATCACAGAGATATAATCGGTACCATACTGTCGGTTGAGGAACTCGCAGTATTTCAGACCGCTGATCTTAGCCAGGGCATAGGCTTCGTTGGTCTTCTCCAACTCAGAGGTGAGCAGGCAGCTCTCGGGCATAGGCTGTGGAGCCATACGTGGATAAATACAACTGCTGCCTAAGAACTCCAATTTCTTGCAGCCGTTCTTCCAGGCGGCATGGATGACATTCATCTCGAGTATCATGTTGTCGTACATGAAGTCGGCCAAAGCGCTCTGGTTGGCTACGATACCGCCCACCTTAGCGGCAGCGAGGAACACATATTCGGGTTTCTCTTCGGCAAAGAACTGCTCGACAGCCTCCTGACGGGTAAGGTCAAGTTCCTGGTGCGTACGTGTGATGATATGGGTATATCCCTGCCGTTTCAGTTCACGGACAATGGCTGAGCCTACCATACCGCGGTGCCCCGCTACATATATCTTTGAATCTAACTCCATCTTGCTTCTAACTTCTCACCTCTTACCTCTCACCTCTCACCTCTTATATCTCCTCCTTGTCCATTTGTGCTTTCAGGAACAGTTTCTTCACGAACTTCATGTCGTGTCGAACCATAATCTTTACAAGGTCCTCGAACGATGTCTTCTGTGGATTCCAACCTAGCTTTGCCTTGGCTTTGGAAGGATTACCCAGCAACTGGTCAACTTCGGCAGGACGGAAATACTTCGGGTCGACTTCGACCAATGCTTTGCCTGTAGCTTTGTCGTAGCCTTTTTCATCGGTACCGTCGCCACGCCATTCCAGTTCAATGCCAACCTCCTTGAAGGCGAGCGTGGTGAATTCGCGTACGGTATGGTATTCACCAGTGGCAATCACGAAGTCGTCGGGTTCGGGCTGTTGTAGGATAAGCCACATGCACTCGATGTAGTCTTTGGCATAACCCCAGTCACGCAGCGAGTTCAGGTTTCCCAAATACAGTTTGTCTTGATAACCTTGAGCAATGCGGGCTGCAGCCAGCGTAATCTTACGCGTCACGAAGTTCTCGCCTCGGCGTTCACTCTCATGGTTGAACAGAATGCCGTTGCAGCAGTACATACCGTACGACTCACGGTAGTTCTTCATAATCCAAAAGCCATAGAGCTTAGCTACTGCATATGGCGATCGGGGATAGAATGGGGTAGTCTCCGATTGTGGAACCTCCTGTACCTTGCCATACAGTTCGGATGTTGAGGCTTGATAGATGCGACACGACTTGTCCAGTCCGCAGATGCGCACAGCCTCCAACAGGCGCAATACGCCGTCAGCATCCACGTCAGCTGTATATTCAGGAACGTCGAACGACACCTTTACGTGACTCTGTGCCGCTAAGTTGTATATTTCCGTAGGCTTCACCTCGCCAATGACACGAATCAGCGACGAGGAGTCTGTCATGTCTGCCCAGTGCAGATTGACCAGACGTTTCTTCTTCATGTCACGCACCCACTCATCCAGGTAGAGGTGCTCGATTCTTCCTGTGTTGAAAGAGGATGAACGGCGAAGCAGACCGTGCACCTCATAACCTTTCTCGATTAAGAACTCGGCCAGATAGGAACCATCCTGTCCTGTAATACCGGTTATCAGAGCGACTTTTCCGTTTTCCATTTCTTTTGTATTTTAGTCTTGACCACTGAATTGTTTGATACGCTGTTCCTCTGAGAGTTTACAGATAAGCAGTGTGTCATTATTCTCCGCGACAATATAACCATCAAGTCCTTGAATAACCACTTTCTTTTCTTGAGTTGTATGTACCATACAGTTGTGCGACTCTATCAAAGTGATGTCTTGTCCGATGCAGGCATTCCCGTAAAGATCCTGTTTGGTGTTTTGTTGTAGGGATCCCCATGTACCTAAGTCACTCCATCCGAAGTCTGCAGGACACACGAAAATCTCTTCCGCCTTCTCCATGATGGCATAGTCCACAGAGATGTTCTCGCACTCCGGGAACAGACGGTCTATCTCTGTCTGTTCCTTGTCGGTGCCATAGATAGGCAATAAAGACTCGAAAATCTTGGCAATGGCGGGCTGGTAGATGCGGAAAGCATTGACGATGGTCGAGACATTCCAGATAAAGATACCAGCATTCCAGAAATAATTGTTCTTGCTGATATACTGCTTGGCTGTTTCCAAATCGGGTTTCTCACGGAAGGAATCTACCCGGAAGATACCCTTGTTGCGGAGGGAGTTGCTGGAGAGGGCTGCCTGAATATAGCCATAGCCAGTCTCTGGACGTGTGGGTTTCATTCCTAAGGTAACAATGGCATCACTATCGCAGGTGAATGTCATGCATTCGGTAATAATATGGCGGAATTCATTGACATTCAGGACGATGTGGTCACTAGGGGATACCACGATATTGGCTTTCGGGTCAGTAGACTTGATGCGCCAACTGACATAAGCAATACAGGGTGCCGTATTGCGACGACAGGGCTCACAGAGTATATGATTGCGGGGCATCTCCGGTAATTGCTTACTGACGATGTCGGCATATCTTTGGTTCGTTACAACCCAGACGTTCTCCCTTGGGATAATCGTATCAAAACGGTCGACAGTCAGTTGCAGTAGGGTTCTGCCAATACCCAGCACGTCAATAAACTGTTTGGGATTCTCTGCTGTACTCATGGGCCAAAAGCGGCTACCGACACCTCCTGCCATGATAACCAGATGGTTGTTAATTCTTGCCATAATGAATGTTGTATTTAATTATTCGGCAAATATACGAATAATATTCGATACAAACGAATCTTATTCGGTTTTTCTTTTCAGAAGATGTCGGATCGTGAAATAAACGATGGCCGCAATGACAAGTGCGATGATGATGAGTTTGATGTACTCGGCATATTCGCTAATCTTGTCGTTGAGTTGCTCCTCTGGTACGATAGCGTGCAGATACCATCCCAAGGCAGCAAGGATACTATGCCATACACCCGCACCGACAGTCGTGTAGAACAGGAACTTCCAATAGTTCATCTTTGCCAGTCCGGCAGGAATGGATATCAAGTGGCGGATACCGGGGATGAGTCGTCCCGTCAGGGTGGCTACCACGCCATGGTCATCGAAATATTTCTCACTCTTCTCCACCTTCTCTTGGTTTAACAGACACATCTTACCCCATTTGCTGTTAGCAAAGCGGTAGATGACAGGCCTGCCGACATAATAGGCGACAACATAGTTGACAGATGCCCCCAGGTCAGCCCCAATAGTGGCAAAGAGAATTACCAGAAAGACATCGAGGTTACCACCGGCGGCATGATAGGCAGCGGGCGTGACAACAAACTCGGAGGGAACGGGAACCACCGTACTCTCCAAAAGCATCAGGAACAGGATTGTTCCGTAGTTGAGGTTGGAAAGAAGGGATGATATGAAATTCATTTCTTCAATTTTTGATACATATATTGATAATAGTCTTTTGCAGGCATATCCTCTGGAAACAGATGGGCCAGAACGAGACGGGCTTCACGGGGATTGCGCTCGATGGCCATACGCAGGTACATCAGAAACTCTTCCGTATATCCGAGGTCAAAACAACACAGTGCCATATATGCATGTCCCTCCTTGTAATCATCGTTGACCATCATGGAGAAGAATTTCTTGAACATGGTATAGCAGGCTTTCACGTATTTGTTGTCATAGAGGGATACAATGATACGCAGAATAACAGACGGGTCGTTGTCAGATTGAATCATGGCGTTCTTGAACACATTTTCCGCCTCGTGGATATGGTCGTTCTCCAGCAGGATATGACCTTTCAGCACCATGATATCAATATGATCACAATCTAATTTGCGGGTTTGGTCAAGATAATATAACGCCTTGTCCAACTGATGAAGGGCACTGTAGGTAAAGGCCAGTTCCTGATAAATCTGTGGCAGGAACCTGGAATCAGTAGGACATACATCTAAGGCTTGAAGGAGCGTGGATGCAGCTTCCTCCTGTTGTCCCAGATTGACATAGCACGATCCTTTGTGCAGGAGACTGAACTCATCGGGAGCTCCCGCTTCTCCGTAGCGGTCGTAATAACGGATAGCCTCCTCGTAGTTGCCCAGACGATATAGGCCGTTTGCCTTGTTGAGAATACTCTCAGGATCTTCCGGGTCGATGGCAATGGCATACTCGCTGCTGCTGACAGCTCCACTGAAGTCTTCGTTCATAAACTGTGCATTGGCGAGGGCGTTCCAATAACGTTTGGAATAGGGATTCTTGTCTAAGAGCTCGTTGAAGATACGTTCACTGTCCTTATACTTTCCAAGCCCGAAGAGGGTACGTGCCATCAGTTCCTTGAAGTCGTTACTCCCATCCCCTTTGGAGCGCATCATCCACTCATAGGCTTTCTCGTTCAGTCCGTAGTCAAAATAGATATTGGCCACATCCATCACAAAGTCCTGGTATTCATCGGGTGGAACAGTCTTGAAGTACTGCCGCAGATAATCGTCGGCCTCCTCGACTTTGTCTTGGGCCATCAACAACTCTGCTTGCATGTAGTGATACTCGGGGTCGTCTTTATTCTCAATCATCTCCACGCATTCCCGGGCTGTATCAACATCTCCGGAGGTCAGTGCCTCACGAGCCTTGAAAACATTGGGCAGGGTGGCGTTGGGATAAAGGGATAGGGCATATTCTATGGTCTCACCGGCTTGCTGGTCCATTCCCGTGAAATGGTAATAATCAGCAATATCAGCCAAGTCATCGGCATCCATAAAAAGGGGATGCCCTGACTTGACTGATTCCTCATAGTTGTCCAGAAGTTCTCTGAACTCCTCATTGTCGAAATATTCGTCGCCGGTCTTCTTCATCTATTTGTTGATCTTCGCCCATGTGTCCTTCAGACCGACCGTCTTGTTGAAGACGAGTTGACCGTCCTTGGAAGTCTCATCGAGGGTGAAGTAGCCAATGCGCTGGAACTGCAGGAAGTCACCAGGTTTCTTTTCTTTCAGATACTGCTCTACATAACAGTTCTTCAGGGTTACCAAGGACTCTGGGTTCAGCAGGTCACGGAAGTCACGTTCATCGGCACTGGGGTTCTCTACAGTAAACAGACGGTCGTACAGTCGTACTTCTGCTGGCAGACAGTGCTTGGTGCTTAACCAATGGAGTGTCTTACCCTTGATCTTGCGGTCGGCACCGGGCAGTCCACTGCGCGTCTCGGGATCGTATGTGGCATAAATAGTAGTCACATTGCCCGTGGCGTCCTTGTCGCAGGGGTGCTCCTCGTCACATTTGATGATATAGGCGTTCTTCAGACGTACTTCCTTGCCTGGAGCCAGACGTTGGAACTTCTTCTCAGCGACCTCCATGAAATCATCACGTTCAATCCACAGTTCACGGCTAAAGGTAATGTTATGTGTGCCGTCTGCCTCATTCTCCGGATTGTTGACAGCTACCAAATCCTCGGTCTTATCCTCGGGGTAGTTGGTGATAACCAGTTTGACAGGATTCAATACGGCAGACACACGGCATGCCTTCTTATTCAGGTCGTCACGGACAGCAGCCTCCAACAGGGCATAGTCGTTTAACGCATCGAACTTGGTATAACCGATGGAGTCGATGAAATTGCGGATGCTCTGTGCGGAATATCCGCGACGGCGCATGCCACAGACAGTCGGCATACGGGGATCATTCCATCCGTCGACCAGTCCTTCGTCCACCAAAGCCTTCAGTTTACGTTTCGACATCACGGTATAGGTAAGGTTCAGTCGGTTGAATTCTATCTGTCGGGGACGATAGTCGGTCTGTCCTTCTTTCTCTTGCAGGAAGTCCACGAACTTGTCATACAGCGGACGGTGAGGAACGAACTCCAACGTACAGATAGAGTGGGTGACACCCTCGAAGTAGTCGCTCTGTCCGTGAGCGAAGTCATACATCGGATAACAATGCCATTTCGTTCCTGTACGGTGGTGAGGTATCTGGATGATACGGTAGATAATCGGGTCACGGAAGTGCATGTTGGAATTTGCCATGTCAAGTTTGGCACGCAGTACCATCGAGCCCTCCACAGCCTCTGGTGTGTTCATCTGTTTAAAGAGGCGCAGATTCTCCTCAATGGGACGGTCACGGAACGGACTGGGTCTTCCTGCCTGCGTCGGGGTTCCTTTCTGTTCGGCAATCTGCTCAGAGGTTTGCTCATCAACATATGCCATTCCTTTCTCGATGAGCCAGATGGCAAAGTCCCACAGTTTGTCGAAATAGTCGGAGGCATAATAAACGTTCTCCCAGTGGAAACCGAGCCACTTGATATCGTTCATGATATTCTCTACATACTCAGTATTCTCCTTCGTTGGATTGGTATCGTCGAAACGGAGGTTACAGGTTCCTCCGAAGCGTTCTGCCACACCGAAGTCCATGCAGATGGCCTTGGCATGCCCAATATGTATATATCCGTTGGGCTCTGGTGGGAAACGGGTCTGTATTCTTCCTCCGTTCTTACCAGCGGCAAGGTCGCCTTCCACCATTTGCTCTACAAAACTGAGACTCTTCTTCTCTTCGTTCTCAGTCACTTTCTTCTCTTCTGTCATGATTTATTATGATGTTTATTTGGTTTGCAAAGTTACAAATAAAATAAGAATTAAGAATTATGAATTAAGAATTATTTCATCTTCCACTGAAAATATGTTATTAAACATGTGAAAATATTTGTTCAGAAGTTAAAAAGGCCGTACCTTTGCAGGCGTTATCCTGAATACAATCTTTTTACCTTAAAAGGACTAATACCGAAATAAAATAGCCCCTCGCTGTGAAGCAAGGGGCATTTTTTATTTAATACCTCTTTCGTTGAGGGCTTTAGTATATTTTGCTGCGTTCTGCAGGTGTTCCTGATAGGTCTTGGCAAAGTTATGGGTTCCCGAGAAATCTTCCTTGGCACACATATACAGGTAGTCATGATTGATGGCATTCAGCACGGCATCAATCCCCTTAATAGAGGCAATCTTGATGGGACCGGGGGGCAGTCCCTCGTGGATATAAGTGTTATAGGGACTATCTGTCTTGAGCAGTTTGTTGTAGATACGCTTGATCCCGAAGTCCTTCAGTGCGAATTTAATAGTGGGGTCGGCTTGCAGGGGCATCCCTTCCTTCAGACGATTGATGTACATCCCTGCTATCATCGGTTTCTCGGCATTGTTTGCCGTCTCTTCGTCGATGATGCTGGCAAGGGTCGTCACTTCATTGGGCTTCAGTCCGTGGAAGCTTGCCTTGGTCGTGCGCTCTGCGTTCCAGAAACGGTCATGCTCTTTCTGCATACGCTCCAGAAGTCCGTTGAGGCTGACGTTCCAGTAGATATCATAGGTGTTGGGCACGAACATCGCAGCAATAGTACAGGTATCGTAACCATATTTTCTGCAGGTTTCCTGTGAATAGAGGGCATCGGCTATCGTTGCAGAGTCTAGCATCAGTTTCTTTCCTAATATGGCAGCAAGCCTGTCCATTGTTCTAGCCTCGGGAATCGTCAGTTTGAGACTTTCCTGTTGTCCGTTCTTCAGGTGACGGTAAATGGTGACTGATCCTTCTCCTTTCTTGATGGCATAGCGTCCAGTCTTGATACAATCGCCATAATCGGCATGCCGTAACAGCGTTTGCAGTCCTGCCATTGCTGTGGGATGGGCGATGGGCTTGATTTTTGCGATGACACTGTCTTGAGTATCGTCTTCATCTATATATATATAATAGGTGTTTTCTTGTGCCGATACAGAACTAAAGAGGAAATAGAAGGGTAGGGCTAATACTAGCACTAATCCTATAATGGCAGGGATGAGATATATCTTATAACCTGAAATCTTCATGTCTTTTTGTTTTTTACTCTGCAAAGATAATAAAAAGTTAAGAGTTAATGGTTAAGAGTTAAGAGTTTTTTGTATCTTTGCAACAAACTTAAACAATCATGAAGTTAAAATTCAGTATCAGATACCGTACGGCATGGGGTGAGAGTCTGCATGTCGTCATCGCCTACCATAGTCTAGACGGTATGATAAAACGGCATAACATGTTGATGCAGACAGAGGATGGAGAACTCTGGACTTTGGAGATGGCTGCATTGCTGTCTCGCCAGCATCCGTTGTCGCACATCGTCTACCTCTATCAGGTGGAGAATGGAGAAGGCGAGGTGCTACGCCGTGAATGGGACTTGGTGCCCCGTATCTATCATTTTGACACTTCCAAAGACTATGTCTTTCCCGACCAGTGGCGTGACCTGCCGTTGCCGTGTCATCTCTATACCAATGCCTATCTGGCGATGGCGCATCGCCCTGTCAACGAACAGGTGGAGCCATTACGCCTACCGTTGTTTCGTCGCACCCTGACATTCCGTGTGTCAGCCCCACAATTACAGGCTGGACAGTCGGTAGCTATCTGTGGCAGTCATCCTGCCATTGGTAACTGGAATTCCTCCCGTTATCTGCGGATGGAGTATGCCGGACAACACGAATGGATATTGACGGTCAATGCCTTGGGCATGGTATTCCCCATAGAATACAAGTATGTGGTAGTTGATGACCAGACACATGCCTTGGTCTGCTGGGAGGAAGGAGACAATCGCATCGTAGCCGTTAGCGATTGGCAAAACCAACAGCTCAATGAACTTCCTGATGGACAGGTATTGGTACTCTATGGGGAACAACTGCGTATCCGTGAGCAACTATGGCGTGCTGCAGGTGTCGCCATTCCAGTGTTCTCCCTGCGTAGTGAGCATTCCTATGGCGTGGGTGACTTCGGCGACTTGAAACGATTGGTCGATTGGGTGGTGCTAACGGGTATGAAAGTGATTCAGATATTGCCTGTTAACGATACCACGACAAATGGTGGCTGGCAGAACTCCTATCCGTATAATATCATTAGTGCCTTCGCCCTTCATCCGCATTATATCGATTTAGATGCGGCGGGCACACTTCGCTCTAAGCAGAAGATGATCATGTTCCGTCGTCGTCAACAGGAATTGAATGCTCTGTCGTATAGTGATTATGAGGCAGTCGATCGGGTGAAACAAGAATATCTGCAACAGCTTTTTGAGGAGAGGGGTAAACAGGTCATGGATTCGAAGGAGTATAAGGATTTTGTCCATGATAACGAGGCGTGGTTGAAACCCTATGCGGACTATCTCTCAACGCTTAACGCTCAATCCTCAACTTTTACTTACTACCTCCAGTTCCTGCTCCATCAGCAACTCAAGGAGGCGGCTGATTATGCCCGCTCTAAGGGAGTAATCCTCAAGGGTGATCTGCCTATCGGGGTGAATCGGGAAAGTGTGGAGACGAGAGAGCATCCGGAACTTTTCCACCTTGACTCCCAGACTGGTGCACCTCCTGATGCGTTCACTGCTCTAGGGCAAAACTGGGGATTTCCTACGTATAATTGGGAGTCTGGTGACAGAAACAGGGAGTCGGGAGGACTCGTCACATGGTTCAGATACCGTCTCCAACACCTGTCTCAGTACTTCGATGCCTTGCGTATCGACCATATTTTGGGCTTCTTCCGTATCTGGGAGATTCCGGAGGATGCCGTCGACGGACTGTTAGGACATTTTTCACCGGCACTGCCATTGACCATTGGTGAGATAGAGTATTTTGGACTCCCGTTCCGTAAGGAACTGTTTACCCGTCCGTTTATCAACGACCGCCTTATTGACCGCCTCTTTGGCATCCATGCCCAGTATGTGCGTGACAATTTTCTGGTGCGTAAGGCGTATAACCTCTATGACTTGCGTGAGGAAGTTGCCACCCAGCGTAAGGTGATGGAAGTCTTTGCCGACCGCCGGGACGAGAGTAGCCTGTGGATTCGTGACGGTTTGATGCGTTTGGTCAGTAATGTGCTTTTTGTTGAAGATCCCCGTCAATCGGAGATGTACCATCCCCGTATAGGTGTCGTCAACGAACCAATCTTCGAGGCGTTGAGTAATGAGGACAAGGATGCGTTCCTGCGCCTCTACAATAATTATTTCTATCAGCGTCATTCGATATTCTGGGGACAACAGGCACTCAAGCGGTTGCCTGCTATCCTGAAGGACTCACGTCTGTTGATTTGTGGAGAGGATTTGGGAATGCTGCCCGATTGTGTGGAACCTGTTCTCGACCAGTTGCGCATCCTCACCCTTGAAATCCAACAGATGCCAAAGCAGCAGGGCTTTGAGTTCGCCCATCTGGAGGCGAATCCCTATCGCTCCGTCTGTACCATCTCCACCCACGACATGTCACCCCTACGTCTCTGGTGGCAGGAGAGTCCTGAGCGACGTCAGCGTTTCTATGTCACGATGCTGCAGAAAGAGGGCCGGGCACCCGAACAGCTGCCTGCCCATCTGGCAGAGGAAATCATCGCCCGTCATCTCTATTGTCCGTCGATGCTCTGTATCCTGCAGTTGCAAGACTGGCTGGCGATGGATGGTGAGTTGCGTTCGAAAAATCCTCAAGAGGAGCGTATTAACGTGCCCAGTGATCCCTATAACCGTTGGAAATGGCGGATGCATGTTACCATCGAACAACTTATCGCTGCCGAGCGATATAACAACAAACTCAAGACGATGATTACCCGCAGCAAGCGGAGCTAATTCTTTCTCATCACGTTATAGTTATTACGTTATCACGACCATGTACGATACTTTCATCTTCGACCTTGACGGCACACTGCTGAACACCCTTGATGACCTTGCAGTGGCGGTGAATTATGCTTTGCGCACCCATGATATGCCAGAGCGTACGATGGACGAGGTACGTGGCTTTGTGGGTAATGGAGTACGTCTGTTGATGGAACGTGCGATTCCTGGTGGTGCCACTAATCCTCGTTTCGAAGAAACCTTTGCAACCTTCCGGCAGTATTATATGGAGCATTCTCTTGATATGACCCGTCCCTATGAGGGTATCCCGGAGATCATCCATGCCTTGAAGGAAAGGGGCTGTCGCCTTGCAGTGGTGAGTAATAAGTTCTATGCTGCCACTCAGGAACTCATTCGTCATTTCTTCCCGGAGATCGAGGTGGCTATTGGTGAACATGAGGCAGAGGGAATCCGTAAGAAACCGGCTCCCGATACGGTCTTCGAGGCTCTCCGACAATTGGGCGTTAGCCAGCCAACAGCTAACACTCAACATACCAGTGCTGTCTATGTAGGTGACAGTGATGTCGACTTACAGACAGCACACAATAGCGGGCTGCCCTGTATTAGTGTCCTTTGGGGTTTCCGTGACCGTGACTCTCTCCTTGCTCACGGTGCCACCACTTTTATCTCTCATCCGGACGAATTGCTTTCGTTTTGTGGTTTACATTCTCAGCTATGAGATGTTTTAAACACGTCTCAGGCAGAGTAAGGTGAGGTCGTCACTCTGCTCGGTGTCACCGACATAGTCGTGGACGGCCTGAATCATTTGCTCAATCACGGTTTGTGGAGATAGTTGCTTAGTCTGGATGGCACGGTTCAATTCTTCGAAAATCCTTTTTTCGCCAAACTGTTTTTTATCGGCATTCATCGCCTCATCCAGCCCGTCAGTGTATAGCAGAATGGTGGTTTCTGGCTCTATAACAATCTCCTGTGTCTCATAGGGTGCATCCATTAGGAGTCCCACGGGGTAGATTTCATTCACAGGAAGTGGCTCAACTGTTTTTTTGATAATCAGGGGAGCTTCATGCCCGGCATTACAGTAGCGCAGCAGACCGGATGTTAGGTCGAGTATGCCAACAAAGAGAGTGACGAACATACATTCCTTGTTATCTAGGCTTAGGTCGTTGTTCATACGCGAAACGATAAGATGGGGCAATTCCACTCCTGTGGCGTAGGCGCGGAATAGACTCTTGGCTTCTGTTATGAACAGGGCGGCGGGCACACCCTTGCCGCTGACGTCACCGATACAGAAGAAAAGTTGCTTATCTCGCACGAAGAAGTCGTAGAGATCACCGCCAACAGCCTTCGCAGGGGTCATACTGGCAAAGATGTCGATATTATCCAGTTCTGGGAATACGGTGGGAACCATCGACAGTTGGATGTCACGGGCGATACTGAGTTCACTCTCCATGGCTGCCTTTTGGGCGGTGGTGGTTTTGAGTTGGTCGATATACTGTGTCAGCGACTGTTGCATGTTGCTGAAGGAGTCGCGCAATTGACTAATTTCGTCATTGTGTTTCGGTTCTGGCAGCGGCGCATGGAAGTTTCCCTGAGCTACCTCGTCAGCACTCTTGGCCAGAACCCGTAGGGGTATAGTGGTGCGGTGGATGGTGTAACGGCTCACCCAATATGCTACCAGCATTCCCAATATGATAATTGTCAGCAAGATCAGTCCCGTGATGATGAGGGGAAGCACGAGTCCGTCTACAGGTACGATGATGGCATTACGTCACGGGGTGACTTTCACACCGCAATAGAAGATGTAGGAAGATACACCGTCTATCGTTATCCTCTGGTGACTCATTTCATTGGAATTCAGACCTAACGCCAGTTCCTTACAGAGCGCATCACCCGACTGTCGAATATCCTCGAAGAAATTTCTTTTTCCGATACGTTGTTTGTCAGGATGATAAATATAAGTGCCTACGCTGTCGATAACGATGTTGTAGGCCCAGACACTCTTATTGTCCTTCTCGTTGATGTCATCCTTGAACAGTGGGTTAAACAAATTGAAGCCGACATCTAATTTCTTGATATGCGTATAAAGACTGTCATTGTCTACCTTGCCAAGCCTTTTGTCTATCGACTCATGGCATCCATAAAGTCCGCTTATGAAATAGGCATTGGTCATGTTCTTTAACCCGATAGTAATAAACGTAATGACCAACAGGGCGAGGATGGTAATCGTCGCCACGTTGACCAACAGAATGCGTTGCGACAGCAACTTTGAAAAGGGAAGATACTTTTTATTTTTCGTCATTATAATTTGTGTTATACCAACGTATGGAGATCAAGGAACTGCTGTACTTCTTCTTTATAGGAATCAGATACAGGAATGTACTGGTCGCCGAAAACAACGCGGAAACGGTCAATGACCTCTGCCTTTTTCATGTGGACGATGTAGCTGCGGTGAGTGCGCAGGAATTCGGGGTGGGGTAGGTAGTCCTCAATCTTCTTCATGTTCATCAGACTCATAATCTTCGTTCCGTCTTGCAAATAGATACGAATGTAGTCCTTGAGACCTTCGACGTAGAGAATGTCGTCGAGGTTGACACGGACCAGTTTGTAGTCGCTCTTGACAAACATAAAACGGTCGGTGGCGTAGGCCTGTTGTTTCCGAGCTACGGTGAACCACTCGAGTGCCTTGTCAGCTGACTTTAAAAAATCGTCATAGCTGATGGGCTTCATAAGGTAGTCAAGAGCATTGACCTTATAGCCTTCAATGGCATACTGCTGGAAGGCAGTGGTGAAGATAATCTTGGTTTCGGGGGGCAGTATCTTGGCAAACTCAATGCCCGATAGTTCTGGCATCTGGATGTCGAGGAACAACAATTGGGCAGGGTTTTCCCTGAGTTCCTTCATAGCTTCGATGGCACTGCCGTAGGTGCCAATGAGTTCGAGAAAAGGGGTTTTCTCTACATAGCTCTTGAGCAGTCCTGCTGCTAAGGGCTCGTCGTCGATAATGGCGCAATTAATGGTCATAATGTTTATTTATTTGTTTTCACTTTTTAGTTTGCTGTTTGATTCTTTCCAGTCCACGATATGGATGCGTGAATGGTATTCTTTGCCGTCGGCTGTCACGCCTTTCGTCCAAGTGTAATGCTCAAAATAGGCTAACTCTAGTCGGCGCTGTACCTGTTGCAGACCGATGCCGTGACCGCTGTGGTCACTGGCGGCCTTGGGGTAGTTGGAGTTGCGGATGTCGCAGATGATGTTCTGCTCGTCGGCCTCTATGGCGATATGGACGAAGGAGGGCTCTGTTGGGCTGACTCCGTGCTTGAAGGCATTCTCTACCAAAGAGATGAAGAGCATAGGCGCGATCGTGATGTCTGACTTGCTGGCGTTGACATCAAAGTCTACCTTGACCGTCTGTGGCAACCGTATCTTCATCAGCTTGACGTAGTTGTCAATGAACTCCACCTCGTCCTGCAAAGGGACTGCAGGCTGCTGGTAGTCATAGAGAATATGGCGCAGCATCTTCGACAGTTCTTGTATCGCCTCTTGTGCCTTTTCCTTGTCGAAAGCAGTGAGGGCATAGATGTTGTTGAGAGTGTTCAACAGGAAGTGCGGATTAATCTGGTTTCGCAGGTTGCTTAGTTCGGCATCGGTACGTGCTGCCTCAGCCTTGCTGCGTGCCTTGTCTGCCCAGTACCAACGTTGTGCCAGTGCGATGCAGGTGGCAGCCGTGGCGAAGATGGCAAGATTGATGATATCACGTAGGATAAAGAAGAACGTGTCAATGGCGCTGGGCTGATAGCGTTGTGGTGAACTGGACTGGAAGAGGTCAACGGAGAACTCCATCCAATAGTGCAGCGCGATACCCAGACTGATTACCATGACGGCGTTGATCAGTAGGAAATAGCGGTGCTTACCAGCCACGAAATACGTGGGCGTCAGCCAGAAATAGTTGACGTAGAACACCACCATCAGCATCAGTGGCGACATGCAGTTCATGACATACTGTGGGATGGTCATCCCCGTGCCACGGGCATAGGTCAGTGGCGAGAGGAACATAAACGCCCAGAATGCCACATGCAGGAAGTATTTCAGTCGTTTATTCATGACGGATGGCTTCTATCGGATCCATATTGGCAGCCTTTTGCGCAGGAATATACCCGAAGAGGACACCTATGCAGACACAGACAAAGAACGATACATAGATACTCCAGGCAGGGACGCTTGATGGCATGCCAAGCATACCGAGACAACCGCTAGCACTGCATCCTACCAGGATACCAATCAGTCCGCCGGTGACGGATATGAGTACCGACTCGATGAGGAACTGCAGGGAAATGACTGGACCGGTGGCACCGACAGCCATGCGCAGGCCAATCTCCTTGGTGCGCTCAGTCACGGAGACGAGCATGATATTCATGATGCCGATTCCTGCAACCAACAGGGAGAAGGCGGCAGCCACGACCAGAATGATGGTCACGGTGTCCATTGTCGACGACATGGTCTCCATCATCTCTGCTTGAGATCGGATGGTGAAGTCGTCGTCGGCACCATCCTTCAACTTGTGATTGTCACGCAGAATCTGGGTCAGCTCCTCGATGGCGGCATCGCTTAGTTCCTCCGTGACGGCGGAACAGACGATACTTGAGAAATAGGTCTGGGCAGCGATACGCTTCATGACCGTTGTATACGGGGCAATGATGACATTGTCCTGGTCCATGCCCCATGAGTTATAGCCTTTTGACTTCAACACACCGATGATGCGCATGGGAATCGACTTGAAACGGATGGTCTTGCCGATAGGGTCGACATTGTCGCCAAAGAGTTCCTTGACGATGGTAGTTCCTACCACGACAACCTTTGCAGCCTTCTTGATATCTTCCTCCGTGAAACAGTCGCCTTCCTCAACGGGCCATTGCTTGATATCGAGGTAATCTATCGACTCGCCGTACATGGAGGCGTTGGTATTGTTGTTGCCATAGATGGCCTGTCCGCTGGCAGTGACCTCGGGGGATACCTTCGTGACGAAACGCTTCTCACGGAGGATGCGCTCGTAGTCAGCCATCTTCAGGGTTTGCATGGATGATGGATCCTGACGGACACCGCCTCGCATATCTGCACCTGGACGAATGGTCAGCAGGTTGGTACCCATCGTGGAGAGCTCCTGGCGGATGCTTTCCTTGGAACCTTGTCCGATAGCCATCATGATGATCACTGCTGCCACGCCGATGATGATACCGAGCATGGAGAGGAAGGAGCGCATCTTGTTATTGGCTACTGCCTTCAGGCTTACCTTAAATAAATTTGATATATTCATTAAACTTCAATCTTTCAGTTCTTCAATCCTTAATCATCTACGGGTTGTGGTAGCTTGGCAAGGGCCTCTGCTGCCGACTTGATGTTCGTATTGACAGTATCCTCACGTATTTTGCCGTCTCGCAGGTTGATGTTGCGGCTGCTGTATTCGGCAATCTCAGGGTTGTGGGTTACGAAGATGATGGTGTGCCCCTGCTTGTAGAGTTCCTGGAAGAGGACGAGCATCTCAAAAGAGGTGCGGGTGTCGAGGTTACCTGTCGCTTCGTCGGCAAGAAGTACAGCGGGTTCGTTAACCAGGGCACGGGCAATGGCGACACGTTGCATCTGTCCACCGGACATTTGGTTTGACTTATGCTCCAAACGGTCGCCGAGTCCGACAGCCTCCAAAGCCTTGACGGCAGCGGCACGTCGTTGCTTGGCATCATATTTGTTGTTGTACATCAGCGGTAATTCCACATTTTCTACGGCAGTGGTCTTCGCCAGCAGGTTGTAGTTTTGGAATACAAAACCGATTTTCTGGTTGCGCAGATGGGCACGTTGGGTCTTCGACATGGTACGGACGGAGACACCGTCAAGGAAGTATTCTCCGCTGGTTGGGGTGTCAAGACAACCGAGTTGGTTGAGCAGGGTCGACTTACCGGAGCCGGAGGTACCCTGGATGGTGACAAATTCACCTTCGTAAATCTTGAACGACACACCACGCAATGCCTTCACCGTCTCACTGCCTACTTGGAAGTATCGCTTCACATTTTGCAGTTCGATGACTACTTTTCGGTCAGCTGTTGGCTGTTTGCTATTAGCTGTTACCTCCATATACTACTGCTTCTTCTGTTGTTGGTTGTTTTGCTTGTTATTGTTTCGAGGACGTGGCATGAACGGGTTGCTGGCTTGTTGCTCGCCGCCTGCTGCCTCGCCGCCAGAAATATTGAAGTCGACGAGAACTTCCGTTCCTTCGCTGATGCCACTGACAATCTCTGTGAGCATGCCGTTGCTCGTCCCGACCTCTACCTTGTGGGCCTTGAAGGTGTTTCCTTCCTTAGTCCATACCTTATGGTCACCTTCACAATCATCAATCTGTTCTCCCTTGGAGAGGAGTAGCTCATTGGGAGTGAAACGGAGTGCCTTGGCAGGGACGGCCATCACACCATTTTTCTCTAAGGTGAAGATGGTGACGTTGGCGGTCAGCCCTGGCTTTAGCTTCAGGTCATTGTTGGGGGCGGAGATGACAACTTCATAGGTAACCACATTACTCTCCGTAGTCGCTTGCTGGCGCACTTGGGTAACACTTCCCTCGAAAGAGTCGTCGGGGAAGGCGTCAACGGTGAAGGTAACACGCTGTCCTTCCTTGACACCACCAATGTCAGCTTCATCAATATCGGCAATGACACGCATGTTGGTGAGGTCCTGGGCAATGGTAAACAACTCAGGAGTATTGAAGGAAGCGGCAACGGTCTGGCCTTCCTCTACCGACTTAGAGAGCACGACACCGTCGATGGGGGAGGTGATAGTGGCATAACCGAGGTTGGTCTGAGCCTTCTGGACACTCTCACGGGAAGAGGCCACAGACTGCCGTGCCTTGTCGTAAGAGAGTTTCGCATTTTCATAGTCGTCGGCACTGACGAGCCCTTTGTCGTAAAGGGTCTTGAAACGGTTGTAGTTGGCAAGTTCGTAGTTCAGCGTACTCTGGGCACTGGAAAGATTCGCCTTGGCAGTATTCAGCTCACTGATAAGGTTGGTCTTGTCAAGCTCGGCAATGACCTGTCCTTTCTTGACGACACTGTTGTAGTCGACATAGAGTTTTGATACGATACCGCTGACCTGTGTACCGACAGTTACGGAGGTCACAGGCTCGATAGTGCCTGTGGCTGTAATACTCGTACTAATGTTTAATTTCTCGACTTTGGCCGTATCAAACGACACTTTTTCTTCTTTTTTACCACCTGATAAAAGGAAGTAGGCAAGGATGATGAGGACTACAGCGCCTACACCTATCCAGATTTTTTTGTTCTTCATATCTGTTATATCTTTGTTTTCTTACTTTTTACTTCTCACCTCTCACAGACTCATATTTTCTCCTTTGTAGAAACGGAGCAATTGCTGATCAAGGATGGTCATGTACTTACTCTGCAGTCTGCTTTGCTGGGCAGCAAGTAACTTATCCTTGCCCGTCAGGAGTTCTACGATATTCTTCAGGCCAACGTTGAACTGCTCAGATAAGAGGTTGTAACTTTCTTGTTCACTGGCAACGGCAATTTGAGCTGCCTTGAATTTCTGCTGGTTGGTGTTGGCATCAAGCCAGAAGCCTTCAATGGTGGAGTAGAGTTGTTTCTGTTTGTCTTGAATGTCAAGCAATGCCTGCTCACGCTGTATCTTGGCCTTGTTGATAGCCGTCTTCGTCTTACGGTTGTCGAAGATGGGTATACTGATGGATGCTCCAAGGGTAGCATCGAAGTTGGTCTTCAACTGGTTGCCCCATTCGCTGGAGCTCATAGAGGCAGTACTCGTTCCTAAACCTCCTGTCATACTGAGGGTTGGCAGATGCCCTGCCTTGGCAATCTTCATCTGCAGGTCACTGGATTTGAGACTCAACTCGGAGTTCTGGATCTCTGGACGGTAGGATAGGGCTGTCTCATAGACACTGCCCAGTGACGGAATTTCGGCAAGTGCCTGCTCGTCGGTAGTGGCAGGTATCGCAACATCGAAAGGCTCGTCACCTGTAATTTCCAAAAGTTGCTTCAGTTGTAACTTGTAATTGGCGAGATTACTCTCCGACTCAACCAAAGTATATTCATCAGATGCTCTTTGTGCCGTCAACTGGGCAAGGTCGGCTTTCGACATCTTACCGACTTCCACAATCTCCTTGCCACGTTCCTCATTTTTCTTGCTGGTCTCCACACTCTCTTTGTTGACTTTGATGGCCTCATCCATATAGAGAATCTGTACATACAGCTGTGCAATCTTCTCCTGAATGGAGTTGGCGGTCTCGGCAACGGTCAGTTCTGCCTGCTCCTCGCTGACTTCTTTGAGCTTGATTTGGTTGCGGTTCTGATTACCGTTCCATACCGTCCAAGACGCATTGATATTGTATGAGCCGTTGTAGTAGGTCTTGTTGACTGAGGTGTTTACCGTGCCGTTGGAGACGGTGGCCATACCAGACGACTGCCATGGGCGATAGCCTACGCCCTGATTGGTGGATGCCGTCAGAGAAGGAAACAGGGCAGCCTGTGATTGTTTCTTGTCTTCTGTGGCAGACTGTTTCTTCAGTCTTGCCTGTTGTAGGGTGATATTGTTCTGTATGGCATAGTCAATACACTCTTGTAGTGTCCATTTCTTCTGCCCGTACATCAGGGTCGTCAGCAGAAGGATGAGCCCAGTCATCATTGTTCGTTTCATATTTTTCATCATAATTAATCGTCTTTTTTATTCATTTCGACGGTGCAAAAGTAGGAATAATCATTGAAACGGAAAAAAAAGATAGATAAAAAAATCCGGTTAGTAGAATTTATTAACTAAAACTTCGATAAGAATCTATGGTTTAACGATAATTAAGAGGAGAGAGGGGCTTTGTTGAAATTGTGACAAAAATTTTCTTATGTCAATAAAAAGCCGTATATTTGCATCGCAGATTCATAAAGGTCTCAAAAAATGGGAAAACTATTTGTTCGTGTTCTATGGTCTTTGCTGGGTGCATCAGCCCTTACGGCAATTGTAGCATTTTGGGCTATCAATAACGGATATATAGGCTATATGCCGCCTATTGAGGAACTGCAGAACCCGATTAACAGATATGCGACACAGATATATAGTTCCGACGGAAAGATTATGGGTACGTGGAACTATAATCGGGAAAATCGTGTCCTTGTGGATTACTCACAGCTCTCGCCGTCGCTGATTCAGGCGCTGGTGGCAACGGAGGATGTCCGATTCTACGACCATTCAGGTATTGACTTCTTCGCACTAGGGCGTGCTATCGTCAAAAGAGGACTCTTACGACAGAAGAGTGCCGGCGGTGGCTCTACCATTACACAACAGTTGGCAAAGCAACTGTACTCAGGAACGGCACATAGTGTGATGGAGCGATTGTTGCAAAAACCTATCGAATGGGTGATTGCCGTGCAGTTGGAACGTAATTACACGAAAGACGAAATCATCGCGATGTATCTCAACTATTTCGACTTTCTTCATAATGCGGTAGGTATTAAGACGGCAGCGAACACGTACTTCGGAAAGGAACCTAAGACCTTGACGGTCAATGAAGCAGCCACGTTGATAGGACTCTGTAAGAATCCGTCGTATTATAATCCGGTACGTCATCACGACAGAAGCCAGGAACGTCGTAATGTGGTGTTGGGACAGATGGTAAAGGCTGGTTATCTGACGGAGGCGCAGTATCAGCAATATTCTGCCGAGCCTCTTAAATTGAATTTCCATGTGTCAGACCATAAGGATGGTGTGGCGGTCTATTTCCGTGATTTCCTCCGTCGTTATATGATGGCGAAGAAACCGGAACGGTCGGATTACCCGTCTTGGAATATGGTGAAGTATCATCAGGATTCCATCAATTGGGAGACGGACCCCTTGTATGGCTGGTGTAATAAGAACCGCAAGCGGAATGGGGATAATTATAATGTGTATACCGATGGTCTGAAGGTCTATACGACCATAGACTCGCGGATGCAGGAATATGCAGAGCAGGCTGCTCGTGAACATATAGTGAAGTATCTGCAGCCGGCATTCGATAAGGAGAATCGTGGGCGCAAGAGTGCACCTTATTCTGGAAAACTGTCTGCCGAACAGGTTAACAAGATCCTGATGCGTTCTGTTCGGCAATGCGAACGCTACCGGGTGTTGAAAGAGTCTGGAGCTTCGGAGGAAGAAATCAAGCGGTCATTTAATACCAAGACGGAAATGTCGGTGTTCACCTATCATGGCGAGAAAGATACCGTCATGACTCCAATGGACTCTATACGTTATTACAAGTCTTTCTTGCGTTGCGGCTTCATGAGTATGTGTCCTCAGAACGGACATGTGAAGGCTTATGTAGGCGGTTTGGATTTTATGCATTTTGCGTATGATATGTGTATGGAGGGCCGACGTCAGGTGGGGTCTACTATCAAGCCGTTCCTTTACTCTCTGGCGATGGAGAACGGATTCTCACCGTGCGACGAAGCTCCCAATGTGCAGGAAACATACATCGTCGGTGGACGTGCCTGGACTCCCCGAAATGGTAGTCGAGCACGCTATGGCGAGATGGTAACCCTGAAATGGGGACTCCAACAGTCGAACAACTGGATATCCGCCTATCTGATGAGTAAGCTCAACCCACAGGCTTTCGTGACACTCTTGCGGGAGTATGGAATCAATAATCCGGAGATCCATCCGTCCATGGCCCTTTGTCTGGGTCCCTGCGATATTACGGTGGGAGAGATGGTAAGTGCCTATACTGCTTTTGTGAATCACGGTATTCGTACGTCACCACTTTTCGTGACAAAGATCACGGATAATGAAGGAAACACGATTGCTGAGTTCCAGCCTCGTATGAATGAGGTGATCAGCGAAGAGAGTGCGAATAAGATGCTTTACATGTTGAAGGCTGTGGTGGAAGGCGGTACTGCCGGTCGACTTCGTTATAAGTATAATATTACGGGCGATATCGCTGGTAAGACGGGTACTACCAACAACAATAGTGATGCGTGGTTCATGGGAATCACTCCCACGCTGGTCAGCGGATGCTGGGTTGGCGGCGAGGATCGTGACATCCACTTTACGATGACAAGTATGGGACAGGGTGCTGCTGGCGCTTTGCCTGTTTGGGCATATTATATGCGGCGGGTCTATGCGGACAAGCGCTTAGGCTATAACGGAAATGCTGTATTTGACCTACCTGCCGGATATAACCCCTGTCAATATGATGACTCAGGACTGGAGGATGTCCCGGAGGAGGATATGGGAGAAATCTTTGAATAATATATTATATAATAATGTGTATAGTTTTCGCTTTTTGTCATGAAAGGCGAAAACTTTTCATTTTGTATTAAAAAAGTTGTCCAAAAGTTTTGGTAGTTGGATTTTTTGTCGTACCTTTGCATCCGCTTTCGCCCAAAAACGAGCGTTGCTCCTGAGGGCCGTTAGCGTAGAGAAGAGAGTTCTTTGAAAAGACTTACATAA
>JAEEXI010000018.1 GCA_016291495.1 Prevotella sp. | reverse complement strand
AAGCTGACGCTTGAAGAATTGAACCGGAAGTGGATGGCCGACGGCGTGGCCGATGGCAACCCCTTGCAGCGCGTGTCGTTCTATCGCCATCGCGACGCCATTCTGGATATGTTTGGCATCGTCATCGCTTTGTTTAGTCTGATTCCCATATACAAATGATTTAAAATGTTTGTTTAATAGGTCAATCCGAATTGCCAGAGAGGGATGATGTTGCCATAGCCCGTTTCTATGTCATCTTTGACAACGTAGCCCTGGGCCGCATCTTGTATCTGCTTCTGTTTTTTCTTCTTGCCACCAACTTCAAAGGTTTTTCCGTCTATTTCGAAATCGCTAATACGTGAACTGATGACGTCAGTCTTGACACGCATTTGGTTATAGAAGTATGTCTCGCGAATATTGCCAATATCAGCACTCTCATGCCCAAGGAGATAGGCCAGGTTCGTATTGTCAAGATAGACTTTCTCGACCTTTCCTAAGCCACGTATGCCGCCAGTATCGTCGCGCAGTTGTCCTATCATACCAGCCTGCTCCATGTAAAGGAAGTAGTCTGGCAGCACATTACGACTTACACCTATCACTGTGGCCAATGACTCCATGACAGGCTTGAAAGGAACGCTTTGTGCTATAACGGCCAGCATTTTTTTTAGTTTTCGGCCTGTAGAAGCGTTCATATTCGCATATTGGGGAATGTCAACCTCCATTGTCTGGTTGATAACCTGACGCAAGCGCATTTCATAGCCGCCCTCGCTTGCAAATGGGTAGTAACCATTCTTTAAGTAGTCCTTGAAGAAAGGCAGAGGATGACTGATGGCATCAAGTTTTGCCTTATGCTCCAAAATTTCGTTGATGGTATATACAGGGGCGGTTATATTATGAAACAATGCCAGATATTCCCTGAATGAGAGTCCCTGCATAGTGAATATCAGAGCACGTCTGCTCAGGTCAGATGCTCCTTTCGTGATATCAAGTATGGAAGAGCCAGTGAATCCTACCTTCAAGTCTGGATGATGGTCGTATATGAGTTTTAGTTCTCGTGACCAGTTCTCATATTTATGAATCTCGTCAATGAATATCTGCTCTCCACCGTCTTTTACAAACTTATCTACCGTGTCGATGAGGGTGTGGGTTGAGAAATACAGATGATCAGCAGCGACATAGAGCATGTGCCATTTTCCCCTGTTCTCCTTGATGTATTGAAGAATCATTGTTGACTTTCCTACACCACGTGGCCCAACAAGTCCGAACATTCTGGACTCCCAACTCACTTGATCATACATATACCTATGGAATGTTGAAGTGGTTAGCTTCAATTGACTCTCCATGAATTCAATAAGCGAAATATCCATAATCGTTATATTTTTGTTGCAAAGATAATTAAATTGCACTAAAATAGTGCATAAAATAAAAGAAAAATGCACTAAGGTAGTGCAAATTAACGTATTTTTACGGAAAACACATGAAAACGCACTTTTCTTGCATTTCATATCAAAACGTGCTGGATTTTTTGTAAAAAAGACGTAGGGGACTGGTACCTGTTTCATGAAGGCTGAGGGAAGAAGGAAGAGGGATATTACTGGCACTCGGAAGAAAAAAACGAGTATTTCTTTTTTTTTGTTTTACTTTTAGTAACTTTGCAACGTTAAACAAATTATAACACACCAGAATGTATTGGCTACTTAAAACACTATGAAACATCTGTTTACACTAATCTTGCTGTTGGGCTTAGTCGTCGGCAGTCTGTCGGCTCAGCAGACACAACAGCATTCGGCTGAGGCTGTGCAGTTGCTGCAATGTCTGCGAATGATTGAAGGGCAGAAGACCATCTCCGGTACGATGGCCTGCGTCAACTGGAATCTGAACGAAGCCAAGTGGGTGCATCAGCATACCGGCAAATGGCCTGCGCTGAACGGCTTCGACTATATCCACCATCCGTTCTCGACGAAAGGAGGATGGATAGACTATACCAACATCAGCGAGGTGAGTCAGTGGAACAGCGAGGGTGGTGTGGTTACCATCATGTGGCACTGGAATGTACCTGCCAACAAGAGCGGCGAATACTCCTTCTACTGGGGAACGGAAAGTGACAAGACAACCTTTGACGTGCGCAAGATTTTCGATCCGACGAGCAGCGAGTATAAGTTGATGATGAAGGATATAGACCAGATAGCCTCCTATCTGAAACTGCTGAAAGACGCTAACATCCCCGTGCTTTGGCGACCACTCCATGAGGCTGGTGGCATGTGGTTCTGGTGGGGGCGCGATGCCGATGCGTGCAACGAACTCTGGCGCACGATGTATCGCCGCTTCCAGGAAGCAGGTCTCGACAATCTGATATGGGTGTGGACGCAGTCGGCAGCATGGGGAAAACCCTATAGCGACGGCTACCGCTGGTATCCTGGCGACGACTATGTGGACATTGTCAGCATCGACGTCTATAACAACAACAGTGCTGCCAACATCTATTCCTCCTGCTACCAATTCCTCTGCAACTACTCACCCACCAAGTTTGTGGCGCTGACAGAGTGTGGTAATGTGCCAGGTATCAGTCAGCAGTGGAACGCAGGCTGCAAGTGGCTGTTCTTCATGCCTTGGTATGACTATGGGCGCACCAATAATACCAGCAGCGTCGACTTCAAGAGCACCAGTCACAGCAACTGCAATGCAGCATGGTGGACTGCAGCCTTCCAGAATGACTTTGTACTGACACGCGACGACATGAAGGTGCTGCGGCAACAGGTGGCAGGAATCACCCCCGCCACCATGCGCTGTCCTGATGAAAGGACGACACCACCAGCAGTGTACGACCTCAGCGGGAGGCGCGTAAAACACCCCTCCCACGGTATCTATATCGTTAATGGGAAAAAATACAGAAAGACGTAGGGGACTGGTACCTGTTTCATGATCAATACGCTTAGGGCTTATCGTAAGCTGGCACTCGGAAGAAAAAAACGAGTATTTCTTTTTTTTTTGTTTTACTTTTAGTAACTTTGCAGCCGCAAAACCATTTAAGGAAGATGAGAAAGATTGTATGGATGATGGCTGCCATCCTGACTTGCAGCCTGGCGATGACAGGAATGACATCCTGTACAGACAACGAGGACAACAATGGTGCAACACCCGTGCCGTCCCCAGTAAGTAAACAGTTGATAGGCAACTGGATAGTGGACCTGGACTGTGAGTCGACAATAGACATGGGCTTCCTGACGCTACAGTTCAGGGAGGACTCGCACGCGCAGATCGGCATGGTGGTCTACGACTATGATGCCGATGCTTATCAGCAGGTGAACGTCGAGGGTAGCGTGAGGACACTGGACGACATGGTAATCGAGGAGGAAGGCCTGCGGGTGGCTCAACTGGAGTTTACTGCCGACCGTGCCTCACTGGCAGCTGTCGGACTGGACGAGCCGATGTACCAGGATCCCGACACGCTATACTTCAGCATCGGCGACGAAGCGACGGTGTTCTACACCTCGGGCGTTATCTGCAAATCTGACGACTACGACAACGACGGACAGATAGAGACGTTTGGCGACAAGCTGAAGGCTGGCGTACTGGATCTGAACGCGCTCAACAAGCAGGCCACCCGCGAATTCGTGGAGAAAATGATGTATATGAATGGCTACAAGGAAGATCTGGGCCCCGACGATGCGAACGCCAAATCCTTGAATAGGGCCGTCAGCGTCTCGATGAGCAGATGGATGAAGAAGGTAGCCGACGAGACGAAGGTGCGCAACCTGATTATCCCCGGCACCCACGACACTGGCACCTTCGGCATGGGAGGAGACTGGAACCTCACGCTGGGAATGACGCAGCGCAAAAATCTGGAGGGGCAGTGGAACTGCGGCATACGCTACTTCGACTTCCGTACGCGCTACCGCCAGGCAGAAAAGACCGATATGATATTCCACTCGATGCTCGACTGCAAAGTGAGCCTCGACCAGATGCTCGACGATATCGTGAAACTGCTGGAGAAACACAAGGATAGCGAAGGCTGCGTGGTGAGCATCAAGTGCGAGAACAACGACCTGGCCAAAGAGAATCAAGACAACAATATAGAGGAAGCGCTGAACCGCCTTGGCGTCAAAATGACCTTAGTCGAAAAAGGGTCCTACAAATACCTGCAAAAAGCGGGCGACCTGGGGGTGTTTAAATTCGACTTCACCAAACTGGAGCGCAGGACGACGGAGGAACGGGCCATCGAGCTGGTGACACAGAAGCTCTACGACAAGGGTCTGCTGGCCAAGTGGACTCCCGAAATGACGATGAGCGACCTGCGAGGCAAGGCTATCGTCATCTTCCAGGGATTCTCCAAGGAAATGGGGTATGGCAACCTCGAGGACTATGTCGTCCTCACCGACGAGACTAACATGAAGCTCACCACACCGTCGGGATCAGCATCGGTGAAGTACGTGGAACAGAACCAGTGGGAGGTGGGCGACAACAGGACGTACGACAAGTACATCTCCGACAAGACCAGCGACTTCCGCAAAAAGATCACAGAGAGCCTCAAGGACGACGGCAAGTGGTACTTCAACGCGGCCAACGGATATGAGTTCGAGTGCAAGATCATCCCCAACTATGCCAAGGTGGCCGAGTCGGCTTATCCCAGCTTCATCAACAGTATCAGGGAGAATCCCGGCTGCCGGGGACTCATGGTGCTCGACTTTGCAGGCGACAACTCCATCAACCGAGTGAGCATCTACAAGTTGGCCGGCAGCTCATTGGCGGGGGGACTCGGATCCGTGATCGATGGCCTAGGCAAAATCGTTTTCAAAAAGGACTTTAATGCCGGCAGACGCGCATTCGAAGCCACCTACGGGGCTCTGGCAAATATCACCAGCGACTACCACAACGCCTCGCAGAGCCTGGTGCAGGAGATGGTTGACGGCAACTTTGCCAAGGCCGAATTCGACCCCAACCGTATCTCGCCGCTGGACGGCACCAATCCCAATAGCGCCAGCGATCCTGAGCGCTTTGCCAACCTCTTCGACGACGACCCCAACACCAAGTGGTGTGTCAGCTCCTGGTATACACAGGGTATATTCCCATCCTACTGGTGGGTGGCATTCAAAACCAGCGAGCCCTTCACGGCCAAGAGCTATACACTCTTCTCGGCAAACGACACGGGCAAGTACCCCAGGCGCAACCCGAAGGAGTGGAAGCTCTTAGCCGCCAACGGCAGCGACAAGCCAGTGGTGATAGACAGCCGCGATGCAGGCAAAAATGGTGCCGACGGTATCCCTGCCGAAAACTACAAGGGCAAGACCTACACCATTCAGCACCCGGGCAAGTACCAATATTATGCGCTGCAGATTTTCGACAACTGGGGCGACCGATACATGCAACTGGGCGGATTCAGGTTCGAAGAGTGGGAGAAATAACAAAAGCAAGAGGGCTGGAACATTTCCAGCCCTCTTCAGAACACTGGGACAGGTACCTGTTTCACACGAAAATAATGGGTCTGCCGTTTGGCAGGCTCATTTATTTTATGTACCTTTGCGCTTATACAAAACAGTATGAAACCAGCTAAGATATTTCACCAGTACATCTGGATCATCAATACGCTTAGGGCTTATCGTAAGCTGACGCTTGAAGAATTGAACCGGAAGTGGATGGCCGACGGCGTGGCCGATGGCAACCCCTTGCAGCGCGTGTCGTTCTATCGCCATCGCGACGCCATTCTGGATATGTTTGGCATCGTCATCGACTGCGATCCGCGCACCTATAAGTACTACATCAGTAATCAGGAGGTGCTCGGCGACGACAGCATCGAGCGTTGGCTCTTCTCGACGCTCGCCGTGCATGGTGTGCTGGCCGACAGCGCCGCCGTCAAGGAGCGTCTGGTGCTGGAGAACGCACCTGTTGGCGAGCAGTATCTCGACATCATCATCCGCGCCATCAAGAGCAATCACCGTTTGCGCATGGGCTACAAGAAGTTCGAGGCCGAGGGCTACGAGAAGACGGTCAGCCCCTACGCCCTGAAGCTGTTTCACCGACGCTGGTATCTGTTGGCCAGAACCGACGAGAACCAGATGCGACTCTACGCGCTGGACCGTATGACGATGGTGGAGCTGACGGACGAGGCGTTCGAGATGCCTGCCGACTTCTCGCCGCAGGAGTATTTCTCCGAGTACTATGGCGTGCTGACAGACCATACGCCGATGGCCCATGTCGTCATCCGTGCTTACTACAAGACACCCAACTACCTGCGAACGCTGCCGCTGCACCACTCGCAGCGCGAGATGGGTTCTGGCGAAATCACACACGCCGATTCGTCCACCACGCCCTACACCGATTTCTCCCTCGACATCCGTCCCACCAGTGATTTCCTAGGCGAACTGCTCTCGCACGGCGACGGCATCGAAGTGCTCCAACCCTTGGAACTTCGCGAAAAGATGCGGCAAATTTTAGCCGGAACTCTTAAAAGATGTTAAAAGAAAGGGTGGTGTTACGACTTTTGAAACACCCTCCCTTTTATTTTGCAATCAAGATTGCGAAGACAGGCTGCACTCGGCATATCTCAAGCAAGCTTGGTTCTGCTCTCGCTGGCACTGTCTTTGCACCCAAAAACTGATTGTCGAACTAAAATTTGAAGATTATGGAAGGTGCATTTTTTCTGTTTGTCATTCTGACCGTCGTTGGCAGTATGCTGAGTGAGTATGCGAAAAGCGTATAATTTTCAGGATATACGCTTGGGAATTAAAGTTAATGTATAACTAAAAAAATGGGAAAATATCATGAAACTGAAATGGAATGCTGAAGAAATGAAGGAGGCGGCGCGCGATGCGCGTCGTGCGCTCGAACGGGAGCGCGAGAGAATGATGGAAAAGGCTGTGTTGATGGACGGATTCTTCCAAACAGTGGATGCTGTGACGGAGGTGATAGCCGAGAACGAAAGGCTGAGGGAGGAGAACGAAACCTTGCGGCAACAGACGCAGGAGGTGCATGTGCTGCAGGTGGCTGGTAACTATAACGATATTCACGACAACGAAACGGTGAGTTATGGCAGGAAATAACATTTATGTACAGGGGTCGTATATCGATATCCATGACAATAAGGTGGTAAACCTCAGTGTAGATAAGGGAGAGGTGCATGTGGATCAGACGAACGACAGCATCCTGGGGACAGGTGATGACGACACGGTAGCCACCGACGTGCGCATGGCGTTGGCTGTGCAGGGACTGTGGGAAGAAGGCGTGCTCAGGCATCTGTATGACTATACGTGGGTGATGGAGGTGATGAACCAGACAGACGGCATGCCTTATTTCAATACGCCGGCATCGTTTATTACTTATCTGAAGGCAGCGGACGTTGAGCGCCTGCCGTCGGAAGATAGCATCAACAAGAAGCAAAACACCTTTACGGGTCGTTTTCCTGACTGGATATTCGTTGATTGTGACGCGACGGAGGCAAAGCGAAGAATCAATGTTGGTAAGCGATTTTTGAATATTTTCAAGTTGGCATAGCCCCCTTTTTTCGGGATTTTTTTCGGTTTTTTGTTCCTGCGTTCGGGGGTTTGTTCGTGACGTACTTTTTCGTAAAGTGCGTCACTTTTTTTGTTTCTATCTTTGCATCGTCAATCAGAAAAAAGGTTTTTAAAACAGATAGAAATATGTTAGAACAAATTAGATTTCAAACGATGAAACATTCAGAAGTTAGCGTGAATGCCTATGGCATCACAGTGAAGAAAATGTGCGCCTCGTGTCAGTTTAAGGAAGTGGAGAACGACGGTGAGCGAGTGTGTAAGAAAATGGCCTTGAGGGTGAAACAGCAGTTCTGTTGCCGCCACTGGCAGATGAGCGACGGGCTGAAGAACGCCGGACTGCAGAACCACGGCGTGGTGCGCCTGAGGGGAACGCTGGAGGTTGTAATACGGTAGTAATAGAGGTGAGAGGTAAGAGGTAAGAGGTGAGAGGTAAGAGGTAAGAGGTAAGAGGTGAGAGGTAAGAGGTAAGAGGTAAGAATTAAGCATTAAACAATAACCGAGTCGGAGGAGGAGCGTGGAAATGTGTACGTACGAATTGAGCTCAAACTAAAACCCGCTTTCCGATGCTCACAAATTCGACAAGATTATGCGAAAGTACATTTATGTTTTGGATGCCCTGGAGCTGATGACGAAGCTCATCGTGGGCAAGCGAGTGGGAGGTGTTCTGTACATGGACGAGAACACAGGTCGTTTAACCTTTAAGGCGTACAACCGCCAGCCGCGCATAAGGCACAAGGACCACCTGGTGAAGAAGTTGCCGTGGGGCTGGGTGAAGGAATCGCTGGAGCGCATCAAGGTGTTCGGCAGTTTCCCGAAGGATTTCCGTACGGCGCAGGTCATCGAGTTGCTCAACGAGCACACGAAGGATGCGAAGGATGCACTCATCGACCGCGAACTGGACCTAATCGAATTCTGTTAAACATTAAGCATTGATTTATGTTTTGTTATCAGAAGAATTTCAGTAATCCGACGTTGCCTGTGGACGAGGCCCAGTTTTGGGCCCTCGTCAGGGCGACACAGTGGAACGAGACGATTGACCAATTTCGTGAGACGCATGATGCAGCACTCAAGCGCAAGCTGCCTGCCTTCATCTTCCAGGCTATGTTCGACGAGACGGAGTCGAAGACGAGGAAGAAGGGACCCTGGCGAAAGCAGTCTGCAACCCGCCTGACAGGACTGGTGGTGATGGATGTGGATCACGTGGAAAGTGAAGAGTTAAGAGTGAAGAGTGAAGAATTTGCTGCCGCTGATTTTAAGCAGCGTGCTGCAGAACTCGGGATTCTGCTCGTGTACATCACACCCTCTGGGAACGGTCTGAAGATCGTGTTTAAGGCTCGTACGGAATGGGGCAACCTGATTGACAACCAGCACCAGATGGCGAAGCTGTTGGGTGTGGAGGTGGACGAGAGTTGCAAGGATGCCAGCCGCATGAGCTTTATCTGCAAAGAGAGTGATATTTTATTTATTGACAAAGAACTGTTTACGTATGAGAACAAGGAGTTTGCTGAGCGATATGATGCTCTATATCGAGACGGTCATTCACAGGGTAAGGAAGTTAAAGAAGTTAGAGAAGTTAGGGAAGAAGTAGCACATCAGCCATCAGCCATCGACCATCAGCCCTCGTTTAAGGGTATTCCGTACAGCGAGATTATCAGCGCTTGGTGGCAGCGCAATGGTGGTGAGCCGCAGGAGGGCGAAAGGAACGTGAAGCTGTATCAGTTGGCTGTGAACCTGAGGGCTATCTGCGACAATAACCGCGAGTTGCTCTTGGAGATTATGCCTCGCCTGGGTTTGGACGAGCAGGAACTGCGCAGTATTATGGAGTCGGCTTGCAAGGAGCCGCCGAAGGGAGTGAGCAAAATAATGCAAAGCATTCTTGCGATGTATGATGTCAGATGTCAGATGTCTGATGTCAGCCATCAGCCTTCAAACATCGAACATCAACTTTGGGAATGGGGTGCCCGGATTGAGGAACTGAGCAAGGACTTCCCGCTGTTGAAGGATATCTGCAAGGGTCTGAAGCGTAACCAGTATCCAGCGGCGCTGTTCGTGGGTGGCGGTCTGCTGATGACCTTGATGACAAGGTGCACGTACAGATTCTATCATCGCCCAGAGGAGTTGCGCAGGTTGAATAACTCGACGCTGATTATTGGCGACCCAGCCAGTGGTAAATCGTTCGCAACAAGGCTCTTTAAATTGTTGGCATCACCTATCGTGGCTGCCGATAAGGTGGGCAAGGAGGCGATTAACGCCTATCGTGAACAGATGCGTACCAAAGGTGCCAATAAGGAGAAGCCTAAGAAACCGAAGGTGGTGGTTCGCATCCACCCAGCACGAACCTCGAATGCCCAGTTTATTCAGGACATGGTGAACGCCATTGAGGAGGTGGACGGACAGCCGATGCAGCTACACATGCTGACGTTCGACACTGAGTTGGACAACACCCTGTCGCTACAGAAAGGTGGTGCCTATATCGACAAGCAGGCGTTGCAGTTGAAGGCCTTTCACAACGAGGAGGATGGTCAGGCCTACAGCAATGTGGATAGTGTGTTCCAGGAGTTCTATGTGATATGGAACTATATCTATACGGGTACGCCCATCGCGCTGAAGAAGATGGTAAACGAACAGAACTTTGGTTCTGGACTTGCCACTCGCTTGACCTGCATACCTCTGCCAGCCACGAATTTTGAGATGATGAGTCGCGAGAGTTTTGTGGACTATGCTAGCGATAATCGTCTGAAGGAATGGGCTGAGAAACTGGACAAGGTGAAGGGCGAACTCTCTGTACAGAAGATTGTCGATGAGTTGTACGATTGGACAGAGCGCCGCATGGAGGATGCCAAGGAGAACGATAGTAAGGCTGACGAGATGCTGTTGAAGCGCTGTGCCTATCATGGACTGAACTTCGCTGCGCCATTCATCGTGATGCGACACTGGAATCAGATGAAGCAGGATGGTCAGTACTGGTGTGGTGAGTTTGAGACGGATGAGGTGGATTGGCGATTGGCAGAACTGATTACAAATATCCAATATGCCTGTCAGCGCCACTACTTTGGTGCCATGGCAGAGAACTACTTTGATAATAAGTTGAGGGATGCCAGCGTGAATGTGCAGCGCAAGCAGAAAACCATAGAGGCATTCAGTCGTCTGCCAGAGGAGTTCACCAATGAGGACGTGATGCGCTGTTTCAACCTCGCCAGTACGTCGTCGGCCAGGGGCAAGGTCAGTCGCCTGATTCGTGACCACTTGGTAGAGAAAATTCGTGAGGAACGAGGTACAGCGCCCGCCCTGTATCACAAGACAGGAACCATCATTCTTTAACAATCTAAGGCGCGTCGGCGTTTACCCGCGTCGGCGCGTCATTAGGAATTTAAAAATTAAATTAAGCATTATGAAAATAGCAAGAGGATTGCGGAATAATAATCCGCTGAACATTATCAAAAGTCTACGAATTGAGTGGCAGGGTGAGATAAAACCGAGTACAGACCGGAATTTCGCCCAGTTTGAAACGATGGGTTACGGCTGTAGGGCAGCGCTGAAGCTGCTGAGGACGTACTACCAGAAGCACCGCTGCGTGACGCTGAGTATGATTATCCGGCGATGGGCTCCAGAGTCGGAGAATAACGTGAGGGCATACATCCAGACGGTGAGTCAGTTGACAGGCATCGGGCCGCACACGCTGCTGCCCCCGATGAAGGAAGAGACGAAGACGGTGTGGTGTGACATCGTACTGGCGATGGCGAGTGTGGAGTGTGGGCTGAATGCCCTGGGGCGTGAACAGTTGGCACCATCGATAGAAGTTGGGTGGCAACTTCTAAGGGAAAAGGGAAAGGCTACGGGTAGGCGAGCTTTGCTCGGGAATGGAGTGAAAAGTGAATAATCTGGCTTCGCCAGTGAAAGAGGTGAGAGGTAAGAGGTGAGAGGTAAGAGGTGAGAGGTAAGAGGTGAGAGGTAAGAGGTGAGGGTGGGAGGGGGAGAATTCTTTTTTTCTTCAAAAATTTGGATATCAGTTTCTTTTTCCGTACCTTTGCCATCAAAAGATGGCGAAATTACTCTGTAACTTGCAAACTAATGACAAGAAACCTTAGAAATATCAATAGGTGTTATCTGCTATATGGCTGGCTGTTGTTACTATTAATGACAACGGCTTCAGTGATGTGTGCGGCAGAATCAGACCGTACTTTTAAAGTCTTTGACTCATCTGACGGATTGGCGGATAATGGTGCACAAGTCATTATTTGCACGTATACGGGCCGTTTAGTAATATCTTCGATAGGGCAGATTAATTTTTATAACGGTTCCTCCTTTGAACCTATTAACGCTCAATCGGATAAAATCTACGAACTGCCCAAATATACAGGACACTATCATTTGTATTTCGACAACGCACATCATCTGTGGGTGAAAGACAAATATCAAGTGACGTGTATTGATCTGATGACGGAGTATTTTATTTCTGATATACAGGGCGTGCTGAAAGAAATGGGTTTCAATCAAAAGGCTGAGGATTTGTTTGTGGATGATGATGGAAATCCGTTGCTGTTGTCGAAAAACCAATTATACAGTTGTAAGCATAAACGCACGTTCCCAGTCAGGAGTGGAAAGAAACTTCTGGATGCCAATGAGTATAAGGGGCAGTTGCTGATGCTGTTCTATGACGACAGTAGCATTGAGGCTTTTGACTCAAAAACCGGAAAACGGGTCTATTATAAGACATCATTGCAACCTGAGCAGATCGCTAAGTATAATGGAACCTCGGTGTTGTGTCCGGATTCGTTAGGTTATTATGAAATCCGTAATGGTGAGAAGGATGCTGTCCTGCTGCATGTGAATGCGAAGACTGGAGATTGTAAGGTGTTGATGGAGGTGCCTTATCATTTGAATAATATGGTCGTCCACAATGGTTTCTTATATGTTCCCTGTCAGTTTGGCTATTGGACCTACCATATCGCTACAGGCGAGAAAAATCACTATAAGATACTGAAACGTGATGACAATAAGGACATCGATACGGATATCAATGCCATAGCCTTTGACTTGCAAGGAGGCATGTGGGCAGGAACGGAAAAGCAGGGATTGCTCTATTCAAAACCTTATGAGTCACCTTTTAAAAAATATGGTTGGGACAATCCGAAGGCAATGGCGTATGGTGCTCAGCTTTACGAAGAGTCTCTGAAACATCAGGAACCGATGCCACGTCGAGTCAATTGTGTCTTTCACGACAGCCGCGGGTGGACGTGGTACGGTACCTATATCGGTTTGAAGTTATTCAAGTCGGGGACAGATAAAGAGCCGATACTCTTTGACATAGATGACGGACTCAACAACAATGTCGTTCATTCCATCGCAGAAGATAATCATCATAACCTGTGGGTGAGTACCAGTAATGGTATTTCAGCCTTGATGATAGAAGATGATTCCGTGATGCGAGTCGTAAGTTATGGTAAAGAGGATAATGTCCCTATAGAGACCTTTGATAATGGACGGGCTATGAAACTGGACAACGGCACCATCATCATGCAGTCGTTGAATTATGTCGTGGAGTTCGATCCGTCTCAATTCCATACGATTAACGTGGCCGACATTAAATTGTATCCTAAACTCATTAGGCTAATGGTGAACGGACAGACTATTCAGCCAGGAATGAAACTTGACGGGAAGGTGATACTTGATCGCGCCATTACGCGTACTAAGGAGATCAATCTGAATTATGACCAAAATACGATCAGTCTGTTGTTTACCGGCTTGAATTATTTCCGACCCAGCCAGAACTATTACAGAATACGTATTAAAGGTTATCAAGACGACTGGAAAGTATATTCTTCCCATGATGGTAGTGACAGGGTGGACAATAGGGGTAGGCTACGCTTCCCGATTATCGGCATCCAGCCAGGAAAGTATGATGTGGAGGTTCAGGTGTCCATGTATCCAGACAACTGGCCTGTAGAACCTTACGTATGGAAACTGTCTATCAATGAGCCTTGGTGGCATACGACGATTGTGTACGTGACATTGGGAATCCTGTTGTTGGGCTTGATGATTGCCAATTTCATTTTCTACAACAAGAATACCCGTTTGATGTTTAAACGCAATAATATCGAGGGTGGTATCATTAAACGAATCAAGGATTTTTCCACGATGTGTGATAATATGGAGGACGAGATGCTTGATGACGATTCCCAGGAACTCACAGAAGACGCTGCTGACCTTGCCTTTGTCAATGCGATGGTGAAGGTAGTGCCTTATGTGAATAATCATCAGGATCAGGAAATCACGATGACTCGTCTGGCTGAGGTTGCAGAAATGGATGTGAAAGACTTCTATGATGTGATTTCTACAAAACTCTATACATCTCCTCGTATGGTCGCTAAAAAACTCAGGACGCTACGTAACGAAGAGCCTGTCTCATCTGAAAGCTAATCCTCGAAAACCGACTAAGCGCCAGGTGCGTTCTCCCAGACCTTTGTAATAGACCAATGCTTGATAGTTATTACGGGTCTGAAAGAAGTTTCCTTCTGTGGGGGCAGTGGTACCGTCTTTGGTGATATAGGCATAGGAGTAATAGCCTTGTTTCTGCATCACCTGAGCCTTGTAGCAATGATTTGTGGCGTCGTATTGCATTTGGTAGGCTGCCTGATCCGCGTTATTCGTCCATTGCCCATGCAGGAAGATTTCTCCGCAATAGGGTGTCTCTAAGGTGTAGTTGACCCATACATAGTCGCAGGTATAGGCAATTTCCGTACGGTTGCTGTTACGGATATAGAAAGCACCATTGGCTGACTCGTCCGTCAGATAGTTCCGACGCTGGGTTGTGGCAAAGGGATATGCCTGATAACGTTCTCCATCCCATCCAATATGGTCGATTCCCATGGTTGGATGACTGACATCCAGGACCTCGAATTTGTGGTATTCGTTACCTCCGTCAAAGATCAGTTCTCTCTGGTGCTCCCATTTCATTCCCTGCTGATAGGTGTATTGTGGCCGAATGTTGATGCGTGCAGTCTGTTCGTTCCAGTTTTGCATGACTACCGTATAGATTTCCTCGTCAGGGCGTACCGGCCTCACCTGATTATAGTCTATCTGCATGGTCAGTTGTTGATGACTGTTGTTGACATCAATATCCGTATTTGTCGTCACGCTCAGTCCGACATTCACCAAAGGCTCTACCACATAGAATTCCGCATCCAGCACTTTCTCATGACCAGCATCCTCGTCATAGATGCTCAACCGATAGTTGCCGCTCATCCGTATCCGACACTGGTCATTGGGTATGGTGAATTCATAATGGGTATAGTTGACGGTGGTGTTTAAGGAGTTGACATAGTTGTCTATCGGATAGTCGTTGAATCCTTCCAGCCAGTCACTTTCAAAAACCTCTGTAGCCTCCTCCCAATTGGCTTCGCATCGGGTCAGATGACAGAGATAACGGTGTGCGTCATGAGAGAGCTCGTCAAATCCAATATGCAGGATGTCTCCTGACCCTAACTCCATGACGGGCCTGTTCTGCCAGTCGTTGTTCACGATGGTAGTCAGCGTCTTGACCGTCGGCGAGTATATCTTGTTACCTCCTCGAACTGTTAGCGCTAATAGGAGAAAAAGAAGCATTATGTATCTCATTGCGTGCAAAAATACAAAAAAATTTGGCTTTTCTCTCAACTTTTCGTAATTTTGTACTCGTTATGAGAAAGTTTACGTTGATAATATCCTTGATAGCAGTCATTCTGGTCTCCTATTCCTGTGGTAATAGGAAGAATGCGGCAGACTATGATGGCATGATTGACAGTATACGTAGGGCAGAGGTGGCTAAGGAATTGTTGAAGCCAACAAGCGACGATCCTGTTGTGGCTTTCTTTGATACGCTGGCTATCAAATCCGTTCCTATGAAGTATTCTGTGGAGTTCGTGGAATACCTGCCTCAGTTGACGAAGGTTCCAACCACTTTTAATAGCCGCTTTGATTATGAGAGCAATATTGCCCTTTATGCCGTCAAACTGCCGTCGTATAAGGATTATCATATGGTGCTGCTGGCAGAGAAAGTGGATTCTGCAACGACGACGCTGTATCTCTGTACGATGAATCAGGAGTATGTACTGGTTGACCGTTTGTGCCTCTATGAGCAGAAAATAGAGGAGCGGGACGGACGACTGGGATTGATGCGTCAGGAGTACTACGTCACAAGCAAGTATGAGGTAACCCTCGTTAGCTATTTCAGGGCAGAGGATGACGAAAAGGAGAGCGAGGCTGCTGCCTGCCGCTATGTCGTCAATAAAGAAGGTAATTTTGAAGAAGTCATTATTGAGTTATGATAGAGGTAAGAGTCGGTGACATTCAGCTGCGTGAAGCTGCTCATGAAGGCATGGATGCTTTTGTCGGCGTTGTGGTCAAGGCTATCCGTGAGGGTATCAACGGTGAACTGACACCAGCGACGATGGCGCAGTTGAATGCCGATCAGATAACGCTGCTGGCCTGGGACACCTTGCATGAGGAAGTGATGGATGGCGGATTCGTACAGTTGATTCATAATGGCTATGGTCCTTTTATCTTCAAGAATCCGTTTGCCAAAGCTGTCAAGCTCTGGGGCTTGCGTGACCTCTCGAAATTAATCTATGAGGCACATACCCTCTATTTGAAACATCATGAACAGATAGAACAAGACTGTACGGAAGATGAGTTTATGGCATTGTTCGAGCAGTTTCCCGACTTCGATGACCTTGACGACGACTTTGTGGAACACGAAGAAGCGTGGACCGCACAGATTGCCGAATATATTGACGGTCATTTGGAGCAGTTTGTTCACATTGATCAAGAGAAATGAATAAAGACGAAGAGAAAATCAGGAAGAAAAGTCCTGTACAGATACGCAACAAGAAAGCCTCGTTTGAATATTTCTTCATCGAGACCTATACGGCAGGCATTGTGCTGACGGGAACGGAGATTAAGTCCATCCGACTCGGAAAGGCAAGCCTGGTGGATACTTATTGTTTCATCACCAATGGGGAGATATGGGTGAAAGGCATGAACATCTCTCCTTATTTCTATGGTTCGTATAACAACCATGAGATGAAACGTGACCGTAAGTTGTTGCTGACTAAGAAAGAGATTCAGAAACTGTTTGCCGCTACAAAACAGACTGGCTATACCATCGTCCCGCTATTGGTGTTCATCGACGAACACGGTCGTGCCAAGATGGATATCGCACTCTGTAAGGGTAAGAAGGAGTTTGACAAGCGTCAGACGCTGAAGGAAAAGGAAGACAAGCGTGAGATGGATCGCGTGATGAAACATTATTAAGGGTTTTGACATTGAGAAGACTTAACGATATTATCAAGGAAAGGATACTGGTACTTGACGGTGCAACGGGAACGATGATTCAGAATTATCATCTGACAGAATCAGACTTCCGCGGACAACGCTTTGCAGACCTACAAGGACAGATGAAAGGCAATAACGACATGCTTTGTCTGACTCGTCCTGACATCGTGGAAGATATCCATTGCAGGTATTTGAAAGCTGGTGCCGATATCATTTCTACCAATACATTCAGTTCACAACGTGTCTCACAGGCAGATTATCATTTGGAGAATGAGGCTCGTGAGATGGCTTATGAAGGAGCCCGTATAGCCCGTCGTTGTGCCGATGAGTTCTCTACATCGGACAAGCCTCGCTTTGTGGCAGGCAGTATCGGGCCGACGAACAAGACCTGTTCGATGTCGCCGGATGTCAGCAACCCTGCAGCACGCGAACTGACTTACGATGAGCTGCATGCCGCCTATAGCGAACAGATAGACGGTCTGATAGCTGGTGGGGTGGATGCGCTGCTGATAGAAACCATTTTTGATACGCTGAATGCGAAGGTTGCCATTGATGCGGCTATGACGGTGATGCAGCAACATGAGGTGGAACTGCCTATCATGCTGAGTGTAACCGTCAGCGACCTCGCTGGTCGTACGCTGAGTGGTCAGACACTGGAGGCTTTCCTCGCCAGCATCAGCAGTTATCCAGTCTTCTCTGTCGGGCTCAACTGCTCGTTTGGAGCCATTCAGATGATACCGTTCCTTCGCCAGCTGGCCAAGAAGGCACCTTATTATATCAGTGCCTATCCGAATGCCGGACTGCCTAACTCGATGGGACTCTATGATGAGACTGCCGAGTCGATGGCTCCGCAGATGGGTAGGATGGTTGACGAAGGACTGGTGAACATCATTGGTGGCTGTTGCGGAACGGATGAACATTTCATCGAGAAATACATCCCGCTGGTGGAAGGTCGGCAACCTCATATGCCGGCTCCGAAGCCTCAGACGATGTGGCTGAGTGGGTTGGAACTGTTGGATGTCACTCCAGAGGTACATTTCGTCAATGTCGGTGAACGCTGTAATGTAGCAGGAAGCCGGAAATTCCTTCGACTCATCAAGGAGAAGAAATACGACGAGGCGATATCGATTGCCCGCAAACAGGTAGCTGATGGCGCCCTCGTCATAGACATCAATATGGACGACGGTCTGTTGGATGCCCGTGCAGAAATGACGAACTTCCTCAACATGATAGCCGCCGAGCCGGATATTGCCTCCGTACCAGTCATGATTGACTCGTCCGATTGGAATGTCATTACCTCAGGATTGAAGTGCGTACAGGGAAAATGTATCGTCAACTCCATCTCTCTGAAAGAGGGCGAGGAAGTCTTTATCCGTCACGCTCAGGATGTGATGCGCTATGGTGCTGCTGTCGTGGTGATGTGTTTCGACGAACAGGGCCAGGCCACCAGCTATGAGCGGCGAATAGAGATAGCCGAGCGGTCATATCGTATTCTAACCCAGACGGTTGGGATGAATCCGTTGGACATTATCTTCGACCCCAATGTACTTGCTGTCGCCACTGGAATGGAAGAGCACGACAGCTATGCAGCAGACTTCATCAAGGCAACGGAATGGATTAAGAACAACCTCCCTGGAGCACATGTCAGCGGTGGTGTCAGCAACCTCTCGTTCTCTTTCCGAGGCAACAACTATATTCGTGAGGCGATGCATGCCGTATTCCTCTATCATGCTATCCAAAAAGGTATGGATTTCGGTATTGTGAATCCTGCTACGAAAGTGCTTTATAGCGATATTCCCCAGGATCAGCTGACCATTATCGAAGGTGTTATCCTGAATCGACATAAGGGAGCTTCAGAGGCTCTGACGGAATTAGCCAACCGCTTGCTGGCAGAGCAGGAAGATGCTTTCCAGAATGCCCAAGATACCCAATCAGCCCATCATTCTCAAGAAGCATGGCGCAGCGAGGATTTAGACCATCGTTTACAGCATGCGCTCATCAAGGGAGTAGGGGACTATCTCCCACAGGATTTGGAAGAAGCATTACAACAATATCCCAAGGCCGTCCAGATTATTGAAGGACCGTTGATGGCTGGTATGAACGAGGTGGGACGCCTGTTCGGAAGCGGTAAGATGTTCCTGCCACAGGTCGTCAAGACGGCCCGTACCATGAAACAGGCAGTAGAGATACTCCAGCCTTATATCGAACAGCAACAGGAGGGCGAGGGGAAGAAAGCCGGTAAGGTGCTCTTGGCCACTGTCAAGGGCGACGTTCATGACATTGGTAAGAATATCGTTGCCGTCGTTCTTGCCTGCAACGGCTATGAGGTAGTGGATATGGGTGTGATGGTACCTGCCGAACAGATTGTGCGTAAGGCTATTGAGGTGAAGGCAGACATCATCGGACTCTCCGGCCTGATAACGCCGAGTCTGGAGGAAATGGTGAATGTGGCGCATGAGATGCAGCGGGCAGGACTGGATATTCCCATCATGATTGGTGGTGCTACGACGAGTGAACTGCATGTCGCTCTGAAGATTGCTCCTGTCTATGGCGGTCCTGTGGTCTGGATGAAAGATGCCTCACAGAATGCCTTAGTGGCAGCCCGTCTGCTGAACAAAGACGAAGAGCCTCAGGTGGAACAGGAACTGGAGGCGAAATACCAGCATCTGCGTGAGGAATACCAGCAGGAACAACAGCAGCTGCTTTCCCTGGATGAGGCCCGAAAACAGAAGAAAGACTTCTTTGGAAATTGAAAGTTGAAAATTGAAAGTTGAAAATTGAAAGTTGAAAATTTATGATAGAGACAATAGCATTTGACTTGGGTGGCGTGATTATCACGATAGACCAGTCTCAGGCCGTCAGCCGCTTCAAGGAGATTGGCGCCGTTGACGTAGAGGAATGGTTGAACCCATACACCCAGACAGGTATTTTCGGAGACCTGGAACATGGATTGATAACGGCAGAGGACTTCCGCGTAGAACTCTCCAAACTCATTGGGAAAGAGGTGACGGCAGAGCAATGTGCCTATGCCTGGCAGGGTTATGCCAAGGATGTCCCCATGCGTAACCTGGAGAAAGTGAAGCGACTGCGTCAGCAAGGCTACCGCGTTGTGCTCCTTTCCAATACCAATCCCTATATGATGGAGTGGGCCATGAGTCCTCAGTTTGACGGACAGGGACATACGCTTGCCGACTATTTCGACCACTGTTACCTCAGTTATGAGTTACAGATGATGAAACCCTCGGAGGAGATTTTCCGCTATGTATTGATGCAGGAAAAGACGTTCCCTCAGGAAATCCTGTTTGTCGACGACGGTCCCCGCAATGTTGCTGCCGCCAGTCAGATAGGGTTCCGCACGTTCTGTCCTGTGAATGGGGCAGACTGGACGGAGGAGATTAATAAGTTCATAGTTTAGAGTTCATAGTTCATAAGTTATGAGGAGATATATTATTTGGATGATGTTGTGCTGCGTGACGATGCTCCAGGCACAAACCTATCAGGTACCCAAGCGCGAGTTCCGTGCTGCTTGGATACAATGTGTCAACGGACAGTTCCAGGGTATTGGTACGCAGCAGATGCAACAGACGCTCAGTTACCAGTTGGACGAACTGCAGAAAGATGGTGCCAACGCCATCATCTTCCAGGTGCGTCCTGCCTGTGATGCCCTTTACCAAAGCAGCCTAGAACCTTGGAGCCACTTCCTGACGGGTGTACAGGGCAAGGCGCCGTCACCCTATTGGGACCCGTTGCAGTGGATGATTGACGAGTGTCACAAGCGCGGTATGGAGCTGCATGCATGGATCAATCCTTATCGTGCCAAGATGAAATCTGCCTATGCGCTGGCTGCCAATCATATCGTCTCACAGCATCCGGAGCGCTCCTTCAATTATGACGGGCTGACATTGCTGAACCCAGCCTTGCAGGAGAACCGTGACTATATCTGCACCATCGTCGAGGATATCCTCCGTCGCTATGATGTCGATGGTCTGCATATCGACGACTATTTCTATCCCTATCCTGTGCCTGGAGTTGAAATTCCTGACGCTGCCCAGTATAACGCCAATCCTCAGGGCTATACCAACAAGGGTGACTGGCGTCGCCATCAGGTTGACTTGCTCATCGAGCAGCTGAACGAGACCATCCATCGCGTAAAACCCTGGGTGAAGTTCGGCATCAGTCCCTTCGGTATCTACCGCAACCAGAAGAACGACCCGCGGGGTAGCAAGACCAATGGTCTGCAGAACTACGACGATCTCTATGCCGACATCCTGCTGTGGGTTAAGAATGGATGGCTTGATTATAATGTGCCGCAGCTCTATTGGGAAATGGGACACAAGGCTGCCGACTATACGGAACTGATTCGTTGGTGGAGCAAGTATGCCTCAGAGCGTCCGCTCTTTATCGGTGAGGATGTGCAGCGTACAGTCAAGGCTGCCGACCCGCAGAATCCGCAGAGTCATCAGCTGCCTGCGAAGATGCGTCTCCATCAGGAGTGCAAAGGTGTACAGGGTACCGTCCTTTGGTACGCCAAGGTGGCTGTCGACAATATCGGTAACTACGGCACCAGCCTGCGTAACGTCTATTGGCGCTATCCTGCCTTACAGCCCTTGATGCCGCATCTCGACAACAAGGCTCCTGGTAAGGTTCGTAAACTCAAGGTTTTTGATGTAGGCAACCAGCAGGTGCTGATGTGGACCGCTCCGAAGTTCAAGGACTGGAACGACGAGGCAACCAAGTATGTCGTCTATTGTTTCAAGCGGGGTGAAAAACTGAATAGCGACGATCCCTCCCATATCGTCGCTATCACCAATGAAACCTTCTATGAGATTCCCACCACGATGGAGCAGGGTAGGTACGTCTATCTCGTTACCGCCCTCGACCGTCTTCAGAACGAGAGTAAGACGGTGAAGAAGAAGGTGAAGCTATAGATTTTCCTTAAAGGCAATCACCCTTGTCAGATCCATGTCGAGGTAGTAGGTGTCGCTGCACTCCTGCTCCTCGATATTGTATTTCACACGGGTCAGGATGAGCTTCTTGAAGGGCTCGTCGGGTGCATACTTGACGTCAGGGCGATAGCGCTTTGACTGACGGGCCTCTTGACGAAGACTGACGATGACAGAGTCGGAGATAGCGTGGGTGGAGTCGATGTCCGTGAAATGGACGGAGCTGGACGAAAGTCCCTCCCGCAGGTTCTGCTCCATGAACTGTTCCACCAGTTCCTCTGCCTCCGCCTGTGGTCCGCACGCGGCGAACAACAGGGGTGCAATACTTATTACAATATAGATAAGGTGTTTCATGACTTGCGAGGAATGCTTTTAAGGGTCAGCAGCAAGTGGTCCCAAACCATCTGTACGGTAGGAATCAGCAGGCGCTCTTCAGGGGTGTGCACGAAGCGCAGCGTAGGACCGAACGACACCATATCGAGGTTTGGATAACGCTCTGAGAACAGGCCGCACTCCAGTCCTGCATGGATGCCACGCATGATGGGCTCCTTGCCAAACAGCTTCACGTACGACTCCTTCACGATACGCTGCAGGTCGCTGTGCGAGCGCATCTTCCATGCTGGATAGCCGTCCGAGTGGATAACCTCTGCACCAGCCAGACGGAAGCAGGCACCAATGGTGGCACACATATTGTCGAGGTTCGACATAACGTTTGAACGCTGTGATGCAACAATCTTGATTTCCTTTTCGCTCGTCTCAATGCTGGCAATATTGCTCGATGTCTCCACCATACCGTTCAGCGCTGGGTCTTGGCAGATGGCGTAGATGCCGTTGTCCACAGCCTGCAGGGCGAAGATGAAGTTACGGGCTACCTGAGCCTCAATGACGGGCTCGGCATCCGTCGATTCCATTGTCCACACCATCTGGGTGTCCGTTACGCAGAATTCCTCTTCCACCAACGAGGCAAAAATGTTCCAGTCGGCCTTCACGTTCTCTTTCACGTCGTGGGGGACAGCAATCACGAAACTGCCGTCGCGCGGAATGGCATTGTGCATCTTGCCGCTATTGAACTGAGCCAGGCGCACGCCCTCATACTTATTGATGGTCTGATACAGGAAGCGCCCCAGCAGTTTGATGGCATTGGCGCGCTGCTTGTTGATGTCGTCGCCAGAATGACCGCCCACGAGTCCCTTCAACTGTGCACGCATGAAGAAATAGCCCGTAGGCACCTCCGTACGCTGGAAATCGAACTTAACCGTTGTATTGCGGCCGCCGGCACACGAAATAAAAATTTCGCCCTCGTCCTCAGAGTCGAGGTTAATCAGGTAGTCACCCGTCATAAAGCCGGCCTTCATACCCTCGGCACCCGACAGTCCCGTCTCCTCGTCGCGTGTGAAGACGCACTCGATGGGACCGTGTTCGATATCGTTAGCAGCCAGCAGCGCCAGTTCCATCGCACAACCGATGCCGTCGTCGGCACCCAGCGTCGTCCCCTCGGCTGTCAGCCATTCGCCGTCGATATATGTCTTGATGGGGTCGTTGTCGAAGTCAATCTCATAGTCCACCAACTTGTCGCACACCATATCCATGTGGCTCTGCAGGATGACCGTCTTGCGATCTTCATAGCCTGGCGTTGCTCCTTTGCGGATGATGACGTTGCCCGTCTCATCCACCTTCGTGTCCAACCCGTGGCTCTCGCCCCATTCTTTCAAATACGCAATCATCTTCTCCTCGCGCTTCGACGGACGCGGAATCTGGTTAATCTTCGCAAACTCCTCGAAGACCGCTGCTGGTTTCAGTTCACTCTTGTTCATATCTTTTGTTTTAATTAGTTTGTATTTCTTGCCGTTTCGACATATTCATGGCAAAGTTACGAATATTTTCCTTCAAAAACTCATTATTCTCAATATTTTTTGTACATTTACCATGGTTTTACCATCCTACGTCAGACTCCTTGTTATCGAAATAGTTTCAAGCGGAAGAAACCGCTGGTGGAACGAGTATAAAAAGCAACTTTTTTGAAAAAAATGCCATAAGAAATCTGTAATTGAAAAAGGTGACGGATGGACAGGCACCGCTGACATTAAAACACTTACTTAAGGTTCTGTGACATAGCGATCTTTGTCTGCCTTTGCCTCTTCACACTTGATCAATTCGATATTCAGACTTTCCACCAGCGACAGTTCGTCAATGACATCATCGTTAGAAGGACGTGGACTGAACCAAGGCTGACTGGCGAAATAGTCTGCCAAGTCGCGTGATGAGAACATATAGCCGTGCTTGGCCATGATGGAGTTGCGCATGACGCGAAGGGTAGATTTCTTCATCTTGCGGAACTGTTTGTCGTTGAGCAGGATGCGGTTGGCATAGCCGAAGCGTGGTTCTGTATTCACCCAACTCAGCGTCTTCTGTTGACCCTTGCGCTTAAACATGCCGTATTCGTCCTGCTCCACCTCGTAGAGGGTCAGACCGTCGAGCGTCTGCACAGCCTCCCACTTTCCTTCAAGGTCGGTGAGTCCGCTGATGCTGAGTACGCCTGTGACAGTACCGTTGAAGGCGATATTCTTATATTCGGCACGGGCTACGCCTTTCTCATAGATGATTTCATGACCGATCTCCAGCGTGTCACCATAACTATCGGTGTACTTGCCCATGATCTGCTGCATCCACTTGCCCATAGCCACAGCCTCGCCTTCTCCGAAAAAAGAGCCGTCGAGCACTTCATGCAGATTACCCTTCAAATCATACAGACAAATCAGTTTCCATCCTTCTTTCTCGATGTACTTGGCGCGGGGACTCTTGCTGAAAGGATTGAAGCCGTCAGCATTCAGCTCCTCCGAGAGCACAAACTCATTTTTCTTGCTGTAGTTGGGCGTCAGGCGGAAAGCCAGCTCTTCACCCTCAGCCATTGCGGTGAAGGTGATGGTTTTGTCGACATTCAATTTGGCCTCATAGACCAGATTGCTGATATTCCACTTGGAACCGCTCTTAATACCCTGTGCGCTTACAGTCAAACTCACAAGTGTAAGCATTATAAAAACAATTGTCCTCATATTGATTACTAATAATGAGGGCAAAGATACATAATTTTGAGCAGAATTGAGTATTTTTGAATCGTGTTTTAATAAGATTTGTGATTAGACGGATCGTGGGACCCTGATCCTGCGGGGGACAGACCCCGTGTGAGTAGGAAAGCTTGAATAGGAAACATAAAGAGGACTAATAAATGCTAAAAGGTGAGCTGACGTTTTGGTCAGTTCACTTTTTTTGCGTACTTTTGCAGTCGTTTAAGAAAAATGTATGTTGAAGACCCTGCTGATCAGTATTCTCATCATAGCCGCAGGCATGATGTTACTGCTTGTAAAGGTGTTGCTGAGGAAGAATGGCAAGTTCTCGTCGCAGCATATCCACGATAGCCAGGCGATGAAGGAACGGGGCATCCACTGCGTGATGGATCAGGACCGCGAGATGCGCCGAACCGCACGGACAGCCGTCAGCGAGCGGTCGGAATAAAAGGAATTACGAAATAACGAAAATAATTAAAAACAAAAGAAATGAACAAGTACATGATGATGGCTGCAGGTGCCGTATTGGCGCTGGCCTCTTGTAACAATGCAAGTCCCAAAATGGACGATCAGCCTGCAGCAGCAGATTCTGCTAATGGCGCAGCTCTGAAGATTGCTTATGTGGAGGTTGACTCCTTGATGACCCAGTATGAGTTCTGTAAGGATTTCACACTCGTTCTGGAGAAGAAGAGCAACAACGCCCGTAACACGCTGACCCAGAAGGGACAGCAGTTGCAGAACGCGATGGCCAATTTCCAGCAGAAGCTGAACAACAACGGATTCACCAGTCGTGAGCAGGCTGAGAGCCAGCAGGCTGCCATCCAGCGTCAGCAGAACGACTTGCAGCAGTTGCAGGCTCGTCTGGAGAATGAGCTGGCTAACGAGACAGCAACTTACAATGAGGGTCTTCGTGACAGCTTGCAGCACTTCCTTGCTAAATATAATAAGGATAAGAAATATGACTTCATCCTGACCAAGCAGGGTGACAATATCCTCTATGCTAACAAGCGCTTTGATATCACAGCTGATGTCATCAACGGTTTGAACAAGGCTTATAAGTCGACTTTCAACAAACCTGCTGCTGAGAAGAAAGAGGAGAAGAAATAAAGAAATCTGAGGTCAGAGGTAAGATGTAAGAGGTGAGAGATGGATATCGAGAAGATACTGACGAAACTCCGCATCACTGAACTCAATGAGATGCAACAACACACCGCCGAAGCGATTCTTCGCTCCGACGGTGATGTTGTTTTACTCTCACCAACCGGCTCAGGTAAGACGCTGGCCTATCTGTTGCCGTTGATACAGCTGTTGGACCCCTCTTCTGATGCCGTACAGGCACTGGTGGTCGTACCAGGAAGGGAACTGGCATTGCAGTCGGATACCGTGCTGAAAGACATGGGCTCTGGATTCCGTTCGGCAAGTTGCTATGGCGGACGAGCCGCCATGGACGAGCATCGTAAGTTGAAGGAAGTCAGACCGCAGATTATCTTTGGTACACCAGGTCGGCTGAACGACCACTTGGACAAGGACAATATCTCCCGTTATGGGGTGAGGTGGCTGATTATCGATGAGTTTGACAAATGTCTGCAAATGGGTTTCCATGCGGAGATGGCGAAACTCATCAAGAGCCTGCCAGGACTGCAGCGTCGTATTCTGCTTTCAGCTACTAATGCCGAGGAGATTCCGCAGTTTGTCAATATGGCGAAGAAGGGCACTATGATAGATTTCTTGCCAGAGGATGAGCAGACATCGGAACGGGTGACCCTCTATGAGGTGAAGAGTCCTGTAAAGGACAAACTGGATACGCTTCGTGGCTTGCTGTTGAGTCTGGGTGACTCTAGCAGTATTGTATTCTTGAACTATCGTGACTCTGTGGATCGTGTGAATAATTACCTCCGTGAGCAGGGTTTTACCACCAGTTTCTTTCATGGGGGACTGGAACAGAAACAGCGTGAGGACGCACTATACCGTTTCTCGAACGGATCTGCCAATGTGATGGTGAGTACCGATCTTGCCTCCCGTGGTCTGGACATTCCCGATATTGCCAACGTCATCCATTACCACATGCCTGAGAGCGAGGAAGGATACATCCATCGGGTAGGGCGTACCGCCCGTTGGGACAAACAGGGTAGGGCTTTCTTCATTACTGGACCGGAGGAGCATATCCCTGACTACGTTGAAGGCGACATCGAGAGATATGACATTCCTCTCACCTCTCACCTCTCACCTCTCGCCCCTAAGATGGCGACCCTCTACATCGGCAAGGGTAAGAAGGACAAGATATCGAAGGGCGATATTGTGGGATTCCTCTGCAAGATTGGCGGATTGGAACCAACGGACATCGGACGTATCGACATCAAGGACCGCTACGCTTATGTCGCCATCCGTCGAGAAAAACTGCAGCAGGCCGTTCAACAGACAAAGGATGAGAAGATAAAAGGAATAAGGACAATCGTGGAGCCTGTGAGATAGAAAAATGTAAGGCAGACTTAGCAAAACGTAAGAAAATTGTCTAAAAAACCTAATTCTTGTTCAAATATTTGTCCAATTCAAATAAAAAGTGTAATTTCGCATCGTTTTTACGAAAAGAGATAGAAATATAAGTATAATAACTCATTAAAATAAACTGTCAAATGAAGAAGTACAACTTTAACGCAGGTCCATCGATGCTCCCACGTGAGGTCATCGAAGCTACCGCAAAACAGTGTCTTGATTTCAATGGCTCAGGTCTCTCTCTGATGGAGATCAGCCACCGTGCAAAGGATTTCCAGCCCGTTGTTGACGAGGCTGTAGCTCTGGTAAAGGAGCTCCTAGACATTCCTGAGGGCTACTCAGTCATCTTCCTCGGTGGTGGTGCAAGCCTCGAGTTCTGCATGATTCCTTTCAACTTCCTGATTAAGAAGGCTGCTTACCTGAACACTGGTGTTTGGGCAAAGAAGGCCATGAAGGAAGCTAAGCTTTTCGGTGAGGTTGTTGAGGTGGCTTCTTCAGCTGACGCCAACTACACCTTCATCCCTAAGGATTGGACTGTTCCCGCTGATGCTGACTACCTGCACATCACGACAAACAACACCATCTACGGTACTGAGATTCGCAAGGACCTCGACGTGAATGTTCCTCTGATTGCCGATATGTCTTCAGACATCTTCAGCCGTCCTATCGACGTGAAGAAGTACGACGCCATCTACGCTGGTGCTCAGAAGAACCTCGCTATGGCTGGTGTGACCATCATCATCCTGAAGGACGAGAAACTGGGCAAGGCTCCTCGTGAGATTCCTACCATGCTCGACTATCGCACTCATGTTGATAAGGGTTCTATGTTCAATACACCTCCTGTAGTTCCTATCTACAGCGCTCTTGAGACCCTCCGTTGGATCAAACGCAATGGTGGTGTTGAGGCTATGGACAAGTTGGCTCAGCAGCGTGCAGAAATCGTCTATGGCGAGATTGACCGCAACAAGATGTTCAAGGGTACTGCCAACGTTGAGGACCGTTCAGTGATGAACCTCTGCTTTGTGATGGCCGACGAGTACAAGGAGTTGGAGAAGGACTTCCTCGACTTCGCTACCTCTAAGGGTATGGTTGGTGTGAAGGGTCACCGCTCAGTGGGTGGTTTCCGCGCTTCTTGCTACAACGCTCAGACCATCGAAGGTTGCAACGCCCTCGTAGCTTGCATGAAGGAATTTGAAGCACAGCACTAATTGATAATTGACAATTGATAATTATGAAAGTATTAGTTGCAACAGAGAAGCCATTCGCAGCAGCTGCTGTTAATGGTATCAAGGCAGAGATTGAGGCAGCAGGCAATGAGCTCGTGCTGCTGGAGAAATATACTGAGAAGGCTCAGTTCCTGGATGCAGTGAAGGATGCCGACGCACTGATTATCCGTTCGGATAAGGTGGACGCTGAGGTTCTGGACGCTGCCAAGCAGTTGAAGATTGTGGTTCGTGCCGGTGCTGGTTACGACAACATCGACCTCGCCGCTGCTACTGCTCACAACGTAGTAGCTGAGAATACCCCAGGTCAGAACTCCAACGCTGTTGCCGAGTTGGTATTCGGTCTGCTGGTAATGGCCGTTCGTGGTTTCTACAACGGTAAGAGCGGTTCTGAGCTGCTGGGTAAGAAGCTGGGTATCCTGGCTTTCGGTAATGTAGGTCGCAACGTGGCTCGCATCGCCAAGGGCTTCGGTATGGACGTTTATGCTTACGATGCTTTCTGTCCTGCAGAGGTTATCGAGGCTGCTGGTGTACACGCTGTAGCTAATCAGGAGGCTCTGTTCGAGACTTGTGATGTTGTTTCACTGCATATCCCTGCTACTCCTGAGACCAAGCAGAGCATCAACGCTGCTTTGGTTGGCAAGATGAAGAAGGGTGGCGTGCTGGTTAACACAGCCCGTAAGGAGGTTATCAACGAGCCCGAGCTGATTAAGCTGATGGCTGAGCGTGAGGACCTGAAATTCGTTACGGACATCATGCCTGATGCCAACGACGAGTTTGCTAAGTTCGAGGGACGTTACTTCTCAACTCCTAAGAAGATGGGTGCTCAGACAGCCGAGGCCAACATCAATGCTGGTATCGCTGCTGCCAAGCAGATCAACGCCTTCTTCAAGGATGGCGACACCAAGTTCCAGGTGAACAAGTAAATTCTGAAATCAGATAGAAAGAGTAATCCCTCTCCAAATCGGAGAGGGATTCTTTTTTTTATTTAGCAATATATTTCTTCCCGTTTTGGATATAGATACCGTGTTGTGGATTTCTGATTTTCCTTCCTTGTAAGTCGTATGTCTCAGTTGTTTTTCGACAGTCTTCCTTTATCTGTGAAATCCCTGTATAGCCCTGATCACCATAGTAACCTTTGATAATGGCCTCTTTTAGGTCCTCTTGGTTAAATTCTGGAACGCTGCGGTGGGTGCCGTCGGAGAGTCCCATCCAGTAGAAAGGAGCAAATCCTTTTGCTTTTGCCTGTTCTACAAAATAGCGTGCGAAAGCTATTTTGTCTGCAGGTCGCACATCCAAGTCGTCTTTCCCAGATTCAATGTCGTTGGCAGTTCCCCATTCTCCGATAATAATGGGAGCACCCTTTGATGCCAAATGGGTGCTGAGTGCATCCATCATGGCAGAGACACTGGTCTTTGCATTGTTGAGTCCGTTCTTGATGGAAGGGTAGGCATGAATCTCAAAAGCGATGTGGTTAGTGGCAGCATCCGTAGGTAGATTCATCTTTTTCAGAGGGTCTTGGAGGTGATCGTTCCAGTTTCCTTCACCACTACATCCTCCGTAGGTAGAGACAATCAGATTTCGTTGGGCGTTGTTTCCTTCAGTGGCACGGACAGCATCCACAAAACTCTGTGCATAGCTGTTGATGGCATTATAGGCATCTGTTGCATCTGTGGCATTGTAGTGTGAAGAACTTCCATAGGAGGCAAAGCACCAGGAACGGTACTTGTCGAGCATCTCGTTATACCCCTCGAAAAGCAGGTGCTCATCATAATCCTTGAATTCTTCGGCAATCTGTTTCCAGACAGCCTCGAAACGGTCTTTCTGCTTGTTATAGTCGCTTGTACTGGCTATCAGCCAGGCGGTATTAGAAGCCCCTGTATCGTGATGGACGTTCAGGATGCAGTACATACCTTGACTGATGACGTAGTCTACCACCTCATGAACACGACTCATCCAAGTAGCCTGTATCTTCGTTCCGATGTCATCTGTGGAAGGATCCCACGGGGCGAGTGCATTTTTGCTGTTGTCCCACTTCACCGAATTGAAGGTGGCTTCCATGTGCGGATACCATGTTACAGGGACGCGGATAGCATTGAATCCTGCGTCTTTGAACATCTTGATGAGATTCTGTGTTGTGACGGCTTGTCCCCATGCTGTCTCATAGGCTGACGGAGAACGGTCGGTCCATGCCTCTATCCACATATTATTGACATCACCGGAGTTGCTTTCCAGTGTGTTGCCGAGGTTCCATCCCACTCTCATGTTAGCGACGGCACTGGCTGCTGTCTCAAAACTTTGTGCGCAGAGCATTCCTGTCATCATGTATAGGGCGCAGAAAATACTTGTTATTCGATTTCGCATTGTCTTTTTTATCTTATTAGGTTAGACAGATAGCGCAAAGGTACGAAATAATTCGATATTCATCATTCATAATTAATAATTATTTTGTACCTTTGTACCATAAATTAACTAAAACATACAATATACTATGCAAAGTGATCCTAAACAGTGCTTATATTGCACTAACAACCAGACGCTGCACGACCTGATGATTGAGATTTGTGAGCTCTCTGTGTCTCGTGCATTCCTTTTTAAAGAGCAGACCTATCGTGGTCGTTGCCTTGTTGCCTACAAAGATCATGTCAACGATCTGAATGAGCTTTCAGACGAAGACCGCAATGCTTTTATGGCTGATGTGGCTCGTGTGACCCGTGCGATGCAGAAAGCATTCAATCCAGAGAAGATTAACTATGGTGCATATAGCGATAAACTGTCGCACCTGCACTTCCATCTGGCTCCGAAATATGTGGATGGTCCAGACTACGGTGGCACGTTCCAGATGAATCCAGGAAAGGTGTATCTTTCTGATGCAGAGTATGCAGAACTTATTGATAAAATCAAAGCAAACTTATAATTGAATTATGGCAATCATTAAACCTTTTAAGGGTATTCGCCCCCCAAAGGAACTGGTGGAACAGGTAGAAAGCCGTCCTTATGACGTGCTCGATTCAGAAGAGGCGAGGGCAGAGGCTGGTGATAACGAGAAAAGCCTCTATCACATTATCAAGCCGGAGATTGATTTTCCTGTAGGTACTTCCGAATATGACCCACGGGTGTATGAGAAGGCTGCTGAGAACTTCCAGAAGTTCCAGGACAAAGGATGGCTGGTACAGGACTCGTGCGATCATTATTATATATATGCCCAGACGATGAATGGCAAGACACAGTATGGTCTGGTGGTCGGTGCCTATGTCGACGACTATATGAAGGGCAATATCAAGAAGCACGAGTTGACGCGTCGTGATAAGGAGGAAGACCGCATGAAGCATGTCCGTGTGAATAATGCAAATATTGAGCCAGTCTTCTTTGCCTATCCTGATAATGCGGTTCTCGACCAGTTGATTAAGCGTTATGCCGCTACGGAACCAGAATATGACTTCATTGCTCCGATTGACGGTTTCCGTCATCAGTTCTGGATTATCAGTGATGAGGCTGATATGAAAGTGATTACGGACGAGTTTGCCAAGATGCCTTCGCTTTATATCGCTGACGGGCATCATCGCTCAGCAGCTGCTGCACTGGTAGGTGCAGAGAAACAGAAGCAGAATCCCAATCATCATGGTACGGAGGAATACAATTACTTCATGGCTGTTTGCTTCCAGGCCTCTCAACTTACGATTCTCGACTATAACCGTGTGGTGAAAGATTTGAACGGTATGTCGTCAGAGGAGTTCTTCGCTGCCTTGCAGGTGAACTTCATCGTAGAGGATAAGGGGACTGATATCTATAAGCCATCGAAACTCCATGAGTTCTCGCTCTATCTTGACCAGCACTGGTATAGCTTAATCGCAAAGGATGGTACATATGACAATACTGATCCTATCGGAGTATTGGATGTGGATATCAGCAGTCGCTTGATTCTTGATGAGATTCTGAATATCGGTGATTTGCGTTCTTCGAAGCGCATCGATTTCGTAGGCGGACTGCGTGGACTGGGTGAGTTGAAGCGTCGTGTGGATAGTGGTGAGATGCGTGCCGCTCTTGCGCTATACCCTGTGACGATGCAACAGATTATGGATATTGCCGACAGTGGCAAGATTATGCCGCCGAAGGCTACCTGGTTTGAGCCGAAACTGCGCTCAGGACTCGTGATTCATAAACTAGACTAGTTGAACTAGTAGGACTAGTTGCATTAGTATTTTCTGCAGAATGCAAGACGAGTTCAAAACAATTGCAACAACAAGCGAGGGATATTACACCGAGAAACGGAGTAAGTTCCTCGCTTTTGCACATCCTGTCAAGACTGTCGACGAGGTGAAGGAAATCGTTGCGGGCTATCGTAAGAAATATTATGATGCGCGTCATGTCTGCTATGCCTATATGTTGGGAGCGGGTAGGGCGGAGTTCCGCGCTAATGACGACGGAGAACCTTCGAGTACGGCAGGTAAGCCTATTCTTGGACAGATCAACTCCAAAGAACTGACGGATATCCTGATTGTTGTGGTGCGCTACTATGGCGGTGTAAACCTGGGTACGAGTGGTTTGATCGTTGCCTATCGGGAGGCTGCAGCTGATGCGATTGCCCATGCGACGATAGAGACTCGACAGGTGGAGGAGATTATTACCTATACTTTTGCTTATCCCCAGATGAATGACGTGATGCGTGTCGTCAAGGAGATGAATCCCCGTATCTTGTCACAGACTTATGATAATACTTGTGAGATACGTCTCTCCATCCGTCAGAGTGAGGCTGAGCAATTGCGCCAGCGGCTGAGTAAACTCCTTTGATGTATTTGTTGGGAATAAATTTGGCAGTTACTTAAAAAAGTATTACCTTTGCACTCACTTAATTGGAAGGTTGGCAGAGTGACCGAATGCGCTGGACTCGAAATCCGGTATACCCTTTCCGGGTATCGGGGGTTTGAATCCCTCACCTTCCGCCAAAGGTAAATAAAGAAAGGCGCCATTCTCTTGGAAGAAAGGCGCCATTCTTTATTTATTGACTTTTATTCGTTTGTTGCCAACCCTTACAATATATGTCCCGCTGCCATATCCTAAAGGGATGAGAATCTGTGCATCAGTTGCGGTCGTCTGATAGATGGTTCTCCCCAGAAGATCGTACACACCAATAGCTGTTCCTTTTTCTATATCGTTGAGCATCAGTTGGGTTCCGATAATGTGCCAACGACATGAACTGTTGTCTTTAATGGCGTGAATTCCGGTAGTTCCAATAACTGCCTTGACAATCATGTTGTTGCATGCAGGCATGGTGAAACTATATTCAGCACCGTCCACATGATTTTGAGTAGTCGTTCCATTGGTCGAGACAATGGTGATGTCCCAGCCCGTTACTTGCTTGCTCTCATCAGGCGCTGCTTTCAGGGTGACAGTCCTGTTGGCGAAGAACTTACCATCGAAAACGCCCTCAGTCAGTGGGACGTTGTTCATCGTTATCTTGATGTTACCCAAGTCGCTGATGTTTTTATTGATGGTCAATGGGGTTGGAGTACCCAGATGATAATAATTGGCAATTTGCTGGTAGAAGATATCAGTGCGCTTGCTAACCCAGTTACGTGTATTATTCACTTCCTCACTATAGCTTCTGGGCCACCATTGATTATACTGATAGAGCTTACGATGCTCAGGGAACTCCGTTTTGATGAGTTCATACATCGGATCCCAGACAGCCCGGATTCCTTTCTCGTTGAGGAAATCACCCATATAGACGGCACAGCGGTCGATGAACATATTGAAAAAGTCTTGGTCTTCCATCAATCGGCGGAACAGACGGGTATGCTCATAATTGTTAGCCCAGTTGTTTTCTGGGTCGAAGTCATGATTATATAACCACTCTATTATTTTGTAGTTCACATCCCTGTCATAGAGTCCCATGCCGAAGTCGGTATCTTTTGCTATCCAGCGCCATCTGCCCCCATCGGTCTTTGGTCTCCACATCACAATATTATTGCCAGGGAAATCGAGATTGTTATGATAGAGGTTCATAATCATGAGGTTGGCGAACTCACCGCAATCCATCCATTGCTCATATTCTGCCAGCGTATGACCATGTTCTGCATAAAAAGCCTTAAAAGCATTATAATTATCCCAGTCTCCCTCCTTAAGTTCATACCAGTTCTCGAACATATCTATATCCTCCAATCCGTTGTAATAGGTATAGATATTATCTTCATTTGAACGGTCGCGAATATTGAGTATTCCTTTATATACGCCATTGATATAGATAATAACAGGTCGCCACGACTGCCAGTCCAAGTCTGCATGCTCAGCCATATTCCTCTGGATGATGGCATCACGCATATAGAGATAGTCGAAATCATTTCCTGCATTGCGAAGTGCAATAGACTTGAAATCTGTTGTTCCTGGACGCTGGTCTGGGAAGAACTCATATTTTAACCGTTTTTCTCCAAACCGCTTGTTGGCATAGATGGCAAGTGACTTGAGGTCACTACCACGTGAGACACCTCCCATGATACGGGTCTCACAGAGCTGGTTCAGTTTACTTGTCTCGTTGCCTTGCTCGAAATATTCGAAGTTGATGGGTCGCCGCCAGTCAAATTCATAGTTCTTCTTGCCACTTTGGTAAGTACCATCCACATAGATGCCAATCTTTGTGTTATTCAGATAAGCGTTGTTGGTCACAATAGACACTACAGGAAGCGTTAATGCTCGGTTCTTAAAGAAAATATAGGAATGGGCGGTAGACCGAGGTGACAGATAGCCATTACAGAAGATTTTCGCTCGAACGATAAAGTTCGTGCTGAATGTGATGGGGGAGGTATAGAGGGCGCTTGTCTTTGTCGGCTCCGATCCATCAATGGTGTATCGAATTTCTGCCCCAGAAGGAGTACCTTCGGGTAAAGAAAGTGTCAGAGAATGTGTGCCAGACGTCGTGAATATACATCCCTTTTCACTGAATATGGGCTCACCTAAAAGGTCTTTTACTACAGTTCCGCAGTTAGTCTTCCCTGGTGTAGGTTCTGCCTGATAGCCCCAAGTGTCATTAGCATCAGTCTTTCGTCCATAGGCGATATTGGGTGCTGGCTGTTTCTTTAAGCCAGTAACTTTGTCAACAACCTCACCACCTTTGAAAAGCCACACTTCTCCGCCTTTTCCAGACTCCAGCCGGAAGTCTGTATGTAGCCCAGTCTCCTCTTTGTCACAAAAGATAACGACATACTCTTTTGCTCCAATTGTCTTATCTGGTAGTTGCCAGGCTTTTGCCTCTTGGTTGTCCTTGCCAATTTTGTAGTTATTGAGATTGATGGAGGTCGTGCCACTATTATAGAGTTCCACCCAAGAGTCTGGGAAATCATTTAAATCGTCCATGATACAGTCGATGTTAGACTGCATCAATTCGTTTATGATAAGTTGACCTTGGGCAGACATGCTGATAAATGTCAATAATAGGGTAATGATAGTAGACTTAATCTTCTCCATTGTTTATAGGTTTTTAATTTACGCTGCAAAGTTACATCATTTTTGTGACATAATATGAAAACGTTGGGCTAGATTTATTTCATTTTCCAATAATTATTGTATCTTTGCATTCGAAATGAGATACAATCCGTATAATCAGCAAGGTGACTACGAGCATTTGGAAGTCATGAAGGAGCAGCCGTTATTGGAGTTCCTGATGGAAAACGTTCAGCAGAGTCGTAATAAGATTAAATTGACACTGCAAGGACGTGGTATTCGTGTGAACGGTAAAACGGTGAGTCAGTTTGACTTTCCGTTAAAGCCAGGCATGAAGGTGGCTGTCAGCAAGACAAAACGTAATCAAACACAATTCAAAAGCCGGTGGCTGAAGATTGTATACGAGGATCGTTGGCTTATTGTCGTGGAGAAACAAACAGGTATACTCTCTATGGCAGCGGGTCATTCTTCACTTAATGTAAAGACTGTATTGGATGACTATTTCAAGAAATCATGCCAGAAATGTACGGCACATGTGGTGCATCGTTTGGATCGTGACACTTCTGGTCTGATGGTGTATGCTAAGGATATCGATACAGAACAGACCTTGGAACATTATTGGCACGATATCGTGTATGACCGTCGCTATGTGGCAGTACTCAGCGGAGAGATGGAACAAGATGAGGGAACGATAGCCAATTGGTTGAAAGACAACAAGGCGTATGTGACTTTTTCTTCTCCTGTTGACAATGGAGGAAAGTATGCCGTTACCCATTTTCATGTGCTGAATCGTACAACCGATCATTCTTTGGTGGAGTTTAAGTTAGAGACTGGACGCAAGAATCAAATTCGTGTACATGCTGCTGATATGGGACATCCCGTCTGTGGTGATGTGAAATATGGTAACGGCGATAATCCGTTACATCGGCTATGTCTGCATGCTTTCCTGCTTTGTATGGAACATCCTGTAACCCACGAGAGAATGGAATTTGAAACACCAATACCTGTAGTGTTCCGACAATTATTCAAATAAGTTGTAAGATGGAAAATTTGACCTATTATATCGCATTGTTGCTGGTGGTCATCATCGGCTTTTTTGTCGTAAAGAAAGTAGCAAGCTGTCTCTTGAAGAGTATTGTCACTATCGTACTGATTATCATCATGATAGTCTTGTGGTATTTCTTTCTCAGAGAAGGAGCAACCCCGCCGACACTGTAAGTCCGTAGATGAGCATATTACGTGCAGTCTCACCTAAACATTCGTTGAGTTGCTTCCCATGATGTATGCGTCGCATTTTCAGCCAAGTGAAGATATGTAGTAACAAATAGATAAGGGGTAGGATAAAGGCAAGAACATGTGAATTTGCCCAGAATATACCTCCCATCATACAGGCTGCTATACCGATTCCTAAATATAGCCATTCCGTTGCTTTCTCTCCGATATGCACAACGAGTGTCATCTTCCCGTCCCGTCTGTCATTATCACGGTCACGATAATTGTTTACTATCAGTAAGGTGTCTATCACCAATCCACAGGCTATAGAAGCAATAAATACCTGAGAGGTAATTGTATGTAGTTGAATGTAGTATGTGGTGCAGACAGGGACGACACCAAAGAATAGCAAAACGAGAAGATCACCCATTCCAATGTAGGATAGGTGAGTGGTGTAGAGGAAACAGAACACAACACAGAGCAGACCAATGCCAATCATCTCTAATCCTCCGTAATATACTAAGGGCAGGCCGATAACACACGCCGTGCATGTAGTGGTAGCTATTGCACGTTTCATCGCTTCAATACTAACCCAGCCCTGTGTGCAGGCTCGTAAGGGGCCTAATCGAGTTTCCGTATCATCATTGCCACGAGCATAGTCGAAAAAGTCATTGATAAAATTAGCATCTATCTGCATGATCAAGGCAAAGAGGATACACAAGACTGCTGCCGACCAGCTGAATACGTCATCACCATATAAAGAAGTGTCGGTATATGCAAGTGATAGTCCGATAAGAACAGGAACGGCAGCACCTGAAAGTGTTTTGGGACGTGTGGCAAGCAGCCATGCACGAGGAGAATTTTGCTTAATTGTTGTATCACTCATGTTCCTTTTTCTTTTAACTTCTTGCAAAAGTAAGGATAATTGTGTATATTTGCAAAAATTTTCAGCACTTTCTGATGATTAATAATACAGCAAGTCTTGATTTGATGGAATTTGTGGAGACACAGATTCTTCCTCGTTATGCGGAATTTGATAAGGCTCACAACCTAAGTCATGTTACTCGTGTAATTCGCAGTTCTATAGAACTTGCCAAACAGACTGGTGCTGATATGAATATGGTATATGTCATAGCCGCCTATCATGATCTGGGACTTTGCGGTCCTCGTGCTATTCATCATCTAACCAGCGGAAAGATACTGATGCAGGATGCACGACTGAAACGTTGGTTCTCTCCTGAACAGATAAAGATTATGAAAGAGGCTGTAGAAGACCATCGTGCTTCTGCCTCTCATGCCCCTCGCAGTATCTATGGGAAGATTGTTGCCGAAGCAGATCGTGATCTTCTTCCAGAGACGGTTATCCGTCGTACCATTCAGTTTGGATTGGCCAACTATCCTGAACTTGATACAGAAGGGCAATGGAGAAGATTCTGTCAACATATGGCAGAAAAATATTCTGTAAACGGATATATCCGCTTATGGATTCAGGGATCAGAAAACGAGCGTAATCTGAAAGAGTTACGCTCGCTAATAGTTCATCCAACAGAGATGCGAAAAGTCTTTGACCGTATTTTTGCCGAGGAACATTCTTAATTATAGAAATTCCAAGAAATACCTAAACGCAGTACATTGCCGTTCACAGGATAGTGAGGGGTCAGGAACATCATCTTATTACCCGATCCATTGTTGACATGACTCATCATGACGAAGAAACGTGCTCGCTTTAGGTGGAAATTGGCATAAACGTCTATAAAAGGATATCCTCCCAATTCTACACGACTGTCAGCATCCTTCTGTATGGCAAACTGTGCTATCTGTGGAACATAATCTGGAGCATAGTATTTAGTAAAGAAAGTACAATCACCACCTAGCTCAACACTCAATACTCTGGCTATCTTGAATTTCAGATATAAATTGGTAAAGATATTCAATGCAGGAACAGGCAATACGTCTTGATTACTGGAGTTCTGATAGGTGATAACATTCTCCCAATTGAGTATACCTAAACGGAAATCTTGTCTTAACTGAGCTGTCAACAGATTGATATTCCCACTTTCCTGATAGACTCCTGCAGTCAGTCCGGTTCTACCGTAATTTTCAGTAACCTTATAATTGGTACCAAAATAGATGTAATTTTGGATCTCTTCTATGGCAACACGTAATTGAGTATGGGTTTTTGGATAGGATAAAATACCTTCAATATGAGTTCTGGTCTCTGCAGAAAAATCGTTGTCCCACCATAAGTGTTTAGAGTGGAATGATTCTTGGAAGTATCTAGGCGTAGTTCGATGGAAGAATGCCTTTGCTGCTAATTGTACAGTATCTCCCAAAAGAGGGAAATTAAGGTCTGCCTGACCATCGAGGAACAAAGAGCCCGCATCATATCCCGTCAGACAACTTTCAATAGACAGATTGTAATGAAGAGACTTGCCTTGGGTTTTAGCCAATTGTCCACCAACATTAATACAATGCTCAGTTCTCTTGTTCATAAAATAGGTCGTAGAACCTTCTAATAAATCAGGCATTTGATAACGGCGATACTCATAGCTGACAAATCCTTTCAACCCCGCCTTAGCATATTTATTGAAACCCTCCAGAAGAGCTATGGCAAAAGTGTTTTTGATTGATAAATATTTGGTCTTGTCATAGATGGAATCATTACTGTATTTCCCTTCGTCATTATAATTATAATAGGTATTTAGATAATAGTCTTTTGGGGATGCATATGCCTGATATATCCGACTATAGTTGTTAATATCGAAAGTATGTATAAAGCTGGTGACAGGAACATACTCTCTTTTCATCGTTGCATCTATGGAATCCTGACGGGCTTGTTCTGCCATCAGACTATCTAGTTGTTGTTGAGACCCAACCTTGATGCGAGTGGAATCTGTTAGCTCTACAGGTTTTCCTCCGTCTTTAGGGAGATTACCGGCAATTTTTGCATTTTCAGGTCGTCCAGCAGGGATGTTTCCTGCAATTTTATCTTTACGGTCCCTGCCCAGATTCTCTTCTTTTTCCTTATTTTCTCTTGCTAGTTTTTCTTTTGCTGAAGCTGCAGCAAACTGACGTGCCTTTATTTCCTCGTCAGTCATTTTCACTTTTCGATAAAAGCCTAAATTATACCGATGAGAGAGAAAAAAGTGAGTAGAGTTATTACGGTTCCAGTTTTGTGATAATACAGTAGGGATTTCGTCTTCACTAAACTGGTCGTCGAAACTTTCGGGATGTGTGATATAGCTGTCGTTGGTAATACCACCATTTTCTGACACTTTACGGTGGTAGGTAGAGAATAGGGCATGCATCTGATAGCGGTCACCTATATAAGAAGCGAACAAAGAGGCGCGGAAATTCGAGTTGTTCTGATTCTGATAGTATCCTCTGGCATAGTGGTAATCTAAATCAAATCCCATTCCCAAACGTTTATTGGCATTGATGCCAAATTTTGCGTCAATATGGTCTTCTCCGTTTTGTTTATTACCGCAGTTGTCGTAACTGATGTTAGTATAGGGTGACAGGGTGTTGACAAACAAGAATTGGTCAGGTTCCTTGATAGTATAGTCATATGGAGATGTGAAGAAGAACTCTTTAGGACTTAGACGGTCAATGACAATACGGTTCAAACGGGGAGTATAGTTGTTGCCGGTAGAATTGTATTCTCCATAGATGCCAGTGTTGAAGATAGTATTTGGGTATAGGTGTGGCATCGTATCGAGTTCTGCAGGACGGATGTCACCAAAGCGACGATCTACAGTCCATACGTGGACACCACGTGGAATCTCCTTTTTGGGGATAGAATCACGACGGTTAGGATTGAAATTCCCATTGTTATTGTCGTTGCCGTATTCGTTTCGTTGGGTAATATTACCGTTTTCGTCGATTTGGTTATAAACCTGTGCCTGCATGGTGTTGGCCATGCAGGCAAGGATCATAAGGATTTGTATTTTCTTCTTCAATTTTTATCTTCTAATTTAAGCAAGCGCACGACGACTTCAATAAATTTGAAAGCCATAGCGATAATGATAATGTAGGTGCCAACTTCCTTATGCCCCATATAAAATAGAGCCATACCGATTATTGCACCAATAATGAAAAATGTATTGAGAATGTTGCGGAGTAGTCTCATTTCAACAATTCTTCAATTTTATTGAACAGATAGTCCTTGCGGTCAATTGTTTTGCGACGGAACTTGCCTGAAAGGGGAAGCAACTTAGTATTTTTCTTGTTGACGGCCTCTTTGTCGGTAATCCATTCTTCTGCCTTATAACGTTGGGGGTTGCGTTCCTCCTCATATAGATATTTTATGTGTGACATTTCCACATATGCTTTTCCATTCTGACATAATACTTTCAGAACATAATAGAAACGGGTACGGTCAAGAGAAAATGCATTCTTGTGGAAAACCAGCCACTCCTCGTAACTGGCAGCTAGTTCATAGGAAGTTGTGTCTGCTTTTATCAGAACGCTATTAAGTTGATTTGCTTCTTTTGTCTCGTCCTGAAGAAATTTCCCTAGGATATTGTATATTTCAAAAGCGGTCTTTCCTGGAGCTTCAAAAGTCTTGCTGAAAACCACCTTTCCGTCAACAACAGGAACAGCTCCCTGCAAATATTTCTGATCTGGGTTAGGCTTTACCACCACCGTTTTCTCTTTAGTCTCTTTCTTTTGGGGTTCAGTTTGTTCCCAAGTGTTCTGGGCATAGCCCAACATAGGAATACTCATAAAGAGCACCATCCATGCAAATTGTTTCATAGTCATTGTTTTTTAGTCTATTTTGGATGCAAAAATACAAATTATCAGCAGAACTTCCTAATAAATTATGATAATTTATTTTAATTCCAACTCTTTCTGAAGACGTACAATCTCATCGCGATACTGAGCAGCTTGCAAAAAATCGAGTTTCTTGGCAGCCTCTTTCATCAAACGGGTTGTCTCTGCAATACTCTTTTCCAGTTGTGGACGAGTCATGTGCTGTATGATTGGATCAGCAGCAAAGGCACCTTGTTCCATAGGACTGAGATATATTGTTTGGGCTTTTCCTCGATTCTCCTCAACTTCTGTATTTTGTCGCAAGTCACTTTGTTTGAGGGCTTTTTCAATTTGTTTGGGAGTAATGCCGTGTTCTTCATTATACTTTATCTGTTTCATACGGCGACGTGCCGTTTCATCGATAGTGAGTTGCATAGAAGCTGTGATGGTGTCTGCATACATAATGACTTTACCATTTACATTACGTGCAGCACGTCCTGCTGTTTGGGTGAGTGATCGGTGTGAACGGAGGAATCCTTCTTTATCTGCATCCAGGATAGCGACTAGCGACACTTCTGGCAAATCCAGTCCTTCGCGTAATAAATTGACACCTACAAGTACATCATAGGTTCCATTGCGCAGGTTTTCAAGAATCTTTATGCGATCAAGAGTTGTGACTTCACTGTGAATATAGGCCGTCTGTATGTCGTTATTTAGTAGATATTCACTTAACTCTTCCGCCATTCGCTTGGTAAGAGTTGTCACTAAAACACGTTCCTTGCGATGAATACGGGTGAATATCTCGTCCATTAAATCATCTATCTGATTCATGGTTGGTCTTACTTCTATTTCAGGGTCTAAAAGTCCTGTTGGTCTTATCAGTTGTTCAACAACAACACCTTCAGCTTCTTGAAGTTCATATTCAGCAGGTGTAGCACTTACATAAATGACTTGATTAGTCATCTGTTGAAATTCTTCGAATGTTAGTGGGCGGTTGTCAAAGGCTGCCGGAAGGCGGAAACCAAATTCAACCAGATTCGTCTTACGGGCACGGTCACCTCCATACATCGCTCCGATTTGGGGGACACTGACATGACTCTCGTCTATAATCATCAGATAGTCTTTTGGAAAGAAATCAAGAAGACAATAGGGACGTTCTCCAGCTTCACGACCGTCAAAATAACGCGAATAGTTCTCTATTCCTGAGCAATGTCCCAGTTCCTTGATCATTTCCATATCATATTCCACACGCTCCTTGATGCGTTGTGCCTTTATAGAATCACCAATCTCCTCAAAAAAAGCAATTTGTTTGACCAAATCGTCCTGTATCTGTCGAATGGCGATATTGGTCTGCTCTTGTGAAGTCATAAACAGATTGGCGGGGTAGAGCTTGTATTCTTCAAATGATGCTAAACGGTCCATCGTCACAGCATCCAGTTCCTCTATCGCATCAATCTCATCATCCCAGAAAGAGATGCGAAGAATAGCTTCGTTATACGCCATTGCGATGTCTACTGTATCTCCTTTTACGCGGAAACATCCTCTTTTGAGTTCTATATCGTTTCTGACATAAAGCGAAGTGACCAATTTTCTTAACAAAGCATTACGGTCAAGGATTTGCCCTTTGTGTATCTCAATAACATTTTCATGTAATGCGACAGGACTTCCCATACCATAAATACAGCTAACTGATGATACAATAATTACGTCATTCCTTCCTGATAATAAGCTACTTACTGCACGGAGTCTAAGTCTATCTATTTCCTCATTGATGGCAAGGTCTTTTTCGATGTAAGTGTCTGTTGTTGGCAAGTATGCCTCTGGTTGGTAGTAGTCATAATAGCTTACATAATACTCGACAGAGTTTTCTGGAAAGAATCCCCTCATCTCTTCATAGAGCTGAGCGGCTAGCGTCTTGTTATGGGAGAGAATGAGGGTTGGGCGATTGATGCCTGCAATGACGTTTGCCATCGTGAATGTTTTTCCAGAACCAGTGACACCTAGCAGTACTTGTGCCTTGTCACCTCTTTTCAGCCCTTCGGTTAATTGTCGAATGGCCTCAGGCTGATCACCTGTAGGTTCGTATTTCGATGTCAATTTGAATTTCATAACGTACAAAATTACAAAATTTCTTCGTAACAAACGTTATAATCCAAGGATAATTGCTAAAAATCGTTTGTTTTCCTTTGTAATTAACGGAAAAATGACTAATTTTGCACGTCAAATTTGATAATTAGGATGAATAAAAGTAGTTTCTTGATACTCTTTATGGCTGCTTTAATGAGTAGTTGTGCTTCCGAGTTTAATAAGGTCTATAAATCTGCAGATAACACTTATAAGTACGAATATGCCAAACAGTGTTTTGCGATGGGCAAATACCAACAGGCCAGTTCGCTACTTCAAGATTTGGTACTTATTCAGAAAGGAAGGGATAATGCACAGGAGTGTCTTTATTTACTGGGAATGGCACAGTATTGCAATAGAGATTATGAATCAGCCAGCTCGACGTTCAAGAAATACTATACCAGTTATCCGAAAGGTCTATTTGCAGAACAAGCCTCATTCTATATTGGACAGTCACTATATCGGAGTGCTCCAGAACCTCGTTTAGATCAAACGCCAACAGTAGGTGCCATTAATGCCTATCAGCAGTTTCTGGATATATACCCTGATTCAGAATTGAGAGCAATTGCCCAGCAGCGCTTGTTCGATTTACAGGACAATCTTGTTCAAAAGGAATATCTTTCAGCTGAGTTGTATTATAACCTTGGTGGTTATTTTGGAAATATCAATTCAAATACGGAAAGCAACTATGAGGCATGTATCATTACGGCTCAGAATGCATTGAAGAGTTATCCGTTCTCCAAGATTCGCGAGAAATTCTCTTTGTTAATTATGAAGAGCAAGTTTGAGCTTGCCGAGAATAGTTCAGAGGAAAAAAGAATCGAGCGCTATCGTGATGCAGAGGATGAATGTTATGGATTTCTTAATGAATATCCGGAGTCGAAAGAATGTGCTACGGCCGAGAAACTGATTGCAAAGTGTAAAAAAGTAACAAAAGATTAAAATATGGATTACAAGAAATCAAAAGCACCGGTAAACACGGTAACCCGTAATATTATGGATTTGTGTGATGAAACCGGTAACATCTATGAGAGTGTAGCTATCATTTCCAAACGCGCCAACCAGATTAGCGTACAGATCAAAGAAGATCTGAGCAAGAAACTGGCAGAGTTTGCTTCTTATAATGATTCTTTAGAGGAAGTATTTGAGAATCGTGAACAGATAGAAATATCCCGTTATTATGAAAAGCTTCCCAAACCTTCTTTGCTTGCTACTCAGGAGTTTGTTGAGGACAAGGTGTATTGGCGTGACCCTTCCCATGACCAGGCAATGATGCAGGAGGATCATCTGTAATTATGATACAACGGAAGCAATCGGTATTTTTGTTTATAGCTGCAATATTGGGTATATTGGCTATATGTATGCAGTTGGCAACAGTATCGTTTGAGGGACTGACAACCTATAGGGTGTTTAGCTTGTGGGCAATAGGACAGAGTGGTTCGCCCACTTTTATTCCATGCCCATTATTTATCCTTATGCTCATATCAACCACATTGAGTGTCTATACCATATTTTTATATAAGCGCAGACCTTTACAGGCTCGTTTGTGTATGGTAAATATTTTTATCATGGTCCTATGGTATATTTCTATGATTGTGGTAAGTAAGCAATTATCACCCGAAGCCATGAATTTCCGTTTAGAGATTGCTTCTTCGTTCCCAGCGGTTGAGGCCATCCTTCTTTTTATGGCACGCAAAGGAATTTTGGCTGATGAGAAATTGGTGAGAGCGGCAGACAGAATCAGATAGGAAATAAGGAAATCCACATATGAAGTGCCCCCGAAAGTTAGACAAAAACTTTCGAGGGCACTTCAATATAGACACAACCTCTTTTTTGTAGTTTTCCGGTTGTATTTGTCAGTACTAGTTACTCTGATTTGAACAAATCCTTGATACCTCCGATGGAGCCCATGAGATTGGTAGCCTCGTAGGGCAGATAGACAGTCTTGGTCTTGTCGCCTTGAGCCAGTTCTTGCATCATCTGGATATACTTTTGAGCAAGCAGGTAATTGGCAGGATTGGTGCTCTTACCTACAGCTTCTGTGATCAGTTCAATAGCCTTTGCCTCAGCTTCTGCTTTGCGGATACGTGCCTGCGCCTCACCTTCTGCATGGAGGATAGCCTGTTGCTTCTGAGCGTCTGCACGGTTGATGATAGCTGTTTTCTCACCCTCAGATGCCAAGATCTCTGCAGCCTTCTCACCCTCAGAGGTCAGAATCTGTGCACGTTTGTTACGCTCTGCCTGCATCTGTTTCTCCATCGCGTTCAGTACGGTCGAGGGAGGAATGATGTCCTGCAGTTCTACGCGGTTCACCTTTACACCCCATTTATCAGTGGCATCGTCGAGAACGGCACGAAGTTTGGTGTTGATAGTGTCGCGGGAAGTCAGTGTCTCATCGAGTTCCAGTTCACCGATGATGTTACGCAGAGTAGTTTGTGTCAGTTTCTCGATAGCGTTGGGCAGGTTTGAAATCTCATATACAGCCTTGAAGGGATCAACGATCTGGAAGTAGAGCAGGGCATTGATCTCCATCTGGATGTTATCCTTGGTAATCACGTTCTGAGAAGGAAAGTCATACACCTGTTCACGCAGGTCGATGGAGTTGGAGTAGGCATAGCGTCCACGATTCAGTACAACGATGTCCTTGGAACGGTCGATGAACGGGATAATGATGTTGATACCAGGATTGAGCGTGGCATAGTATCGTCCGAGACGCTCAATAATCTTGGTTTCTGACTGTGGGATGATCACGAGTGCCATTTTAGCGAAAATAATTACGCAAACCACAATGGCGATAAGTACATAAGTCATAATGTCCATAGTTTTGATTGTTTATTGTTTAACGTTTATTGTTTACAGCGTTTCTACGGTGATGATGGTGCTTTCGCGGTCAATAACGCGGACAGTCTCACCTTCCTCGATGGTATCGTCACTGACAGCTTTCCAGAGGTCGCCGTCAATCTGCACATATCCAGGTTCATTGACATTGATAGCCTCAGTCACTTTTCCCGTCCTTCCTATTAGGGCATCGGCATTGGAGGCGCGGTTAGGCTCGTTCTTGTGTAGCCAGCGCAAGGCAACAGGACGCACAAAGAAGATGCTCAGCAGTGAGAAGATGGCAAAGATAAACAATTGCCAGTAGATGTTCAGACCAATGACTGCGGCAATGATGCCGAACACAGCACCGATGGAGAAGCAGATGATGAAGAAGTCACCTGACGATAGCTCCAGAATCAGGCAGACGATGGAAACAACTGCCCATACCTGCCACATGTTTGCAATTAAATAGTCTATCATAATTTCAAATATTAAAAGTTACACCTTATTATATTATATTGAAAGGATGAAATCATCCCAGTCTTTTGTCGAGCCTTTCTTGCCAAACACCTTTTGATACAGGCGGCTGCGTGTTGATGCAACACTCTCTTTACTATGAGCAGTGAGCGTGGCGATATCTTTCGGAGCGATGCGTACCTTGATAAGCAGACTCACGTAATAGTCTTGATCGTTCATGTTATACAGACTGTAGAGCTTATCGGTAAAGCCGTTGTAAACCGTATTGACCACCTCTGCTAGTTCGTGCCAGTCGTCGTTGCGCATACTCTGTCCCTCATTGAGGTGTTGTTTCATTCGCAGGTATACGGGCGAGGAGAAAATAGTATTCATGTCGTTTTCCCGTTTCTCGATGACAGCCATCTTCTGCATGGCGTGGATGTTGTCGAGACGGCTCTGCAGCAGTTGTATCTTACGCCTGTGATACTGGATGGTTACTACAAACAGGGTGATGTAGATGACCGCACAGATGACGAGCAGAAATATTTCACGTTCGGTGAGTATCATATCGCTTTTCGTTTTTGGTTGTTGCAAAGTTACGAAATAAAACACAAGCCACCAAGAAAAAGTGTTTGCAAAAGTGCGCAAACCTTCATTCGCAAACTTTTGCGAATAAATTCTCAAAAGTTTTTTGTATCTTTGCAATCGTTATGGCAAACCTGATGACAGTTATACCCCTGATGTTCCATGCCAAGCGTCCTAGTAAGATGGAGGACATGCAGGCAGTGGCTGTTCCTTTCTGGATCCGAAAGGGCTATGAGGGTATGACGTTCTTCGGGCATATCATCACGCATAGCAAGGAAGAGGCAGACCGTTTCAACAACCATTGGGATGCATTGAAGAACCACGAGTTGATTCACCTCTATCAGGCTCGCAGCACCCATGATTCATGGCTTTGCTTCTATTGGAAGTATTTCGTTTTTTGGCTGAAGGCTTGCCGTTATCGTAAGCACCTGAGGAATGCAGGCTATCTGCTCAATCCCTTCGAGATGGAGGCATATGCCCACATGAACGATTCCGACTATCTGGCACAGAAAGAAAAAGGCGCCATTGGATGGCGCCATTATGCGGATATGTCATTAGAGGAACGTTTGCAAATTTATTTGTCGTGGAAACGCTCTGCCTGACTGCGAATCAACTCCTCGTCGTCGAAGTAGTTGATTTGCATCGCTTTGCGCACTTCATCCATTGTCTGTGCTGCAGTTTCACGAGCCTTCTCCGTTCCTTTCCTTAATATATTATAGATTTCGGGAATGTCCTGCTCGAACTCATGACGACGCTGACGCATGGGCTCCAGAAACTCGTTCAATATCTGGTTCAGGAACTTCTTGCACTTCATGTCTCCCAGTCCACCGCGACGGTAGTGGTCTTTCAACTCGTCCAGATTCTGGTACTCCGGCCAGTAAGCAGCAAAGTGCTCTGGTTTGGAGAAAGCATCGAGATATGTGAATACCGCATTGCCTTCCACATGACCTGGGTCGTTCAGATTGATGTGCTCAGGATCGGTATACATAGAGCGTACTTTTTGCCAAACGGTATCGGCATCGTCAGACAGGTAGATGCAGTTGCCGAGTGACTTCGACATTTTCTCTTTGCCGTCCGTTCCTGGAAGACGACGAGCGGTGGCGTTCTCGGGCAGCATGATGTTAGGTTCTACCAGTACGGGAGCATAGATTTGGTTGAAACGGCGTACCAACTCACGGGTCACCTCTAGCATGGGCTCCTGGTCTTCACCAGCAGGCACCGTTGTTGCCTTGAACAGCGTGATGTCCGCAGCCTGTGAAACAGGATAGCAAAAGAAACCTAAAGGAATGCTCTCGCCCTCGAAACCACGCATCTTAACCTCCGTTTTCACTGTTGGATTACGCTGTACACGACTTACTGATACCAAGTTCATTAAGTAGGTTGTGAGTTCTGCCAGTTCCGTAATCTGACTCTGGATAAACAACGTACATTTCTCAGGATTGAGTCCTGCAGCTAGGTAGTCGAGTGCCACCTCAATGATATTCTGTCGTATTTTCTCAGGGTTGTCGGCATTGTCAGTTAAAGCTTGTACATCTGCCATAAACACAAACATCTTGTCGAAGTCTCCAGCCTCTTGCAGTTCTACGCGACGGCGTAGCGACCCGATATAATGTCCAAGATGTAATTTCCCCGTTGGGCGGTCACCTGTAAGTATTATCTTTCCCATTTTCTTATTATTTCTGATTTTGAGCTGCAAAAATAATAAAAAATAAGAGAATAAAAGAATAAAAGGATAAAAAAGTACACCAGAGTGGTTTGCAAGACAGAGGGATAGAGCCCCTCTATTGTTGCAAAAGGAAGTTCGGCAATCCATAGCAATGCCTGATACATGAGAGTTGTTACTGCAGAGAGGAATGTGGCGATGAAAGATAGATGGGTGACAAGGAACAGCAGTGTACTTATGAGAATCAGGTAGGCACAAGGGATGACGACGAAGTTGCTCAACAGGAAATATGTAGAGAAGCGGTGGAAGTAAAAGGCTATCAATGGAGCCACTCCGATCTGTGCTGTCAACGAGACTGCCGTCATACCCCATAACCATCGTATAAGACGATGTTCCATCAACCACTGTTCACTGATCAGTCCGTAAAGTGGAGGATAGAACAACAGGATGGCGAGTACGGCAAGGAATGACATCTGAAAACTGATTTCAAAGAGGGCGTGAGGATGGCTGATGAGCATGACGATAGCAGTAAAGGCAAGCACGTTGACACTCATTTTCTGGCGATAACCTAAGGAGAGAAGTCCATATACGGTTAACATGGAGGCAGCACGAACCACACTGGGAGTCATCCCAACCAAGAAAGCGAAGGCCCAGATAGCAAGTAGTGTGGTGACTTGGCTGACGATTCGCCAGCGATAGTTTCGGATAAGGAAAGATATTGTCAGGTAAATGATTCCCAGATGTAGTCCGCTTAAGGCGAGGATATGCCCTGCTCCTGTGATGTTGAATACCTCTCTCGTTTCTTTGGTCAGCATTGACTTATCACCCAGTGACATTGCAGAGATGATTGCGGATGCTTCGTCTGGGAGTGTTTGCAATTCTTCTACAAGATGTGTCCGATAGGAGAGCATGCGTGTGGTGGCAGCATGAATCATCGGAATGTCAGGTATCGGATGCTGGATAAGCCAACAACCCGTTAACAGAGTCGTCAAATAAATGAAGAAGGTCTGGCAGTAGGGGAAACGATGAAGTAGGAGAGAAAGGATGACGGAAACGATCATCAGTCCTAATAATATCTCTGCCTGAAGGAAGAGATAATAGCCTGTCACAATGCCAATGATGAGAAAAAAGGCAATAGGAAGGAGAGGAGCAATGAATCGATGATGTCGCATGTCCTCCTATGTAGCGTATTTTTCGATAAACTGATCTTCAGAAATAATAGGGATGCCTAATTGTTGCGCTTTTTGATTCTTGCCAGAGGTCGAAGTGACATCATTATTAATAAGATAACTGGTAGAACCACTGACCGCAGAAGCCACCTTTCCTCCCTGTGACTCTATGTATGCCTTCAGTTCATTGCGGTTCTTGTAATGATGTACATCACCAGTGATGACGAAGGTGAGTCCTTCGCATAGGTTACCAGTCGGCTCGTTAGATGTTTGTTTTATCGTGATCTTTTCACGCAGATGCTGATAGCGCTGCATATGATGTACATTGCGGAACCAGTTGACGAAGGAAGCTGATTTCTCAGGCCCTATTCCGTCAATGTGGGCGAAGACCTCAGAAGCCTCGCGATACGGTTCAAATAAATCGCCCGACTCTTTCGTTGCTTCCCTAACAAGTTCATCCAACGGGTAGGTTCCTAACAATCTTTTACAAACATCCATACCACACAAAGGGATGTTTAAGGCATAGAGCAAACGATGTGCCTCCACACTTGCAGAGCGTTCGATGCTATGGATAATATTGGAGGCAGACTTCTCGCCAAAGCCTTCCATCTGTGCGAGTTCACGGATATGGCTGCGTAAATCATAGAGGTCGGCATATTCAGTAATCCAACCGAGATTGATGAACTTCGATAAGGTCTGTTCTGAGATACCGTCGATATTCATGCCCTCTTTTGACACAAAACGGGCAAACTTCTTCAGCTGCTTGGCAGGACATTCTGTATTGGTACAGTGGAGCGTCTTTGTGCCGCTAGCCTCACTGACACGTATTTCTGTTGCCGTATGACAGACGGGACATTCTTGGGGAATCTCCAAAGCACCTTCTGTGCGAATGACTTTGATGACTTTCGGTATGATTTTGTTTGCCTTGATGACGCTGATTTCAGTTCCTGAACCGCCAATACCCAAACGCTCACACTCACTAATGTTACAAAGAGAGGCACGTTTGACAGTGGTACCTTCTAACTCTACAGGTCGGAAGATGGCAACAGGCGAGATGGTGCTTGCGGCACACGACCATTCTATCTGCTGTAATATCGTATCGGCAGCCTCGTCCTGCCATTTGAAGGCAAGTCCAGCCTTTGTGGCATGATGTCCTGTGACACTACCAGTCTGGGCATATTCCGTATCATCATAACAGATGACGAGTCCGTCAACGGGGTAGGGATTCTGTTTGCTGGTAACTTTCTGGGTGAAGGTATTGATGACACTTTCCACAGAATGTTCGTCAGGATGTTCCACCTTTTCATGTTCTACCGTCTTGAATCCCTGTTGCTCCAACCATTCCATGCGTTTTCCCCACGAAGTGATATCCTCATCGGTATGTACCAACGTAAATGGAATCCACTGGATATGTCGCAACTTCACTTCCTCTACGTCTTTCAACGTCAGTGAACCAGATGCAAGATTGCGTGGATTGGCATAGTCCTCACCACTCTCTATCAGAAATCGTTCGAAGTCTTCATAGCTGATGACTGCTTCTCCACGAATAACGGTATGTCCTTTTCCGGCAATCTGTTGCGGAATTCCATGAATGGCTTTCGATAGGTGTGTGATATTCGTTCCGGTATGTCCGTTACCTCGTGTCACCACCTTTGTCAGTGTTCCGTTGTCATACGTCACCACCAGGGTTAGACCATCCAATTTCCATGATATCCAGACGGGCAGTCCCTCTGCCCATTTCACCAGTTCGGCAGGTTGTTTGGTCTTGGCAAGAGAGAGTGCAGCATACTCATGTTCCTCCTTCTTACCTGTAATGGAATCCTCAGACACTTTTTGTGTGGGTGAGTCGGGCAGGGTTGTCCCTGTTTCCTGTTCCAATCGTTTGAGCTCATCAAAAAGGGCATCCCACTCATAGTCGGTCATGCGTTCATTCCGCCCGTTATAGTATGCATCAGAGGCTTCGTTCAATTCTCTGACGAGTTCTTTCATCCGTAATATCTTGTTGTCTTCCATTGTTTTCGGTTTTATGACTGCGAAGATACAAAAAAAAATGGTATATGACAAGATTTCCTTTTATTATTTGGTTTTTCTCTCACTTATTTGTACCTTTGCTCCGTATGACAGAGAAATTTGAGTTCACATCGCAGGAGAAAGAGGATATTCTTTCACTCTATAATCAGATCAAACAAGAGATTGGTTCATCGCTCATTGAGGGTGATGAAGAGAAAATGCGTCGTTACCTGGGAGACTACATCGAACAGAACCATGTCCATCGTGATATGTTCGGGTTGAATCCTATCCTGCTGGGATTCCAGACTGCTCAGTTAATTGTGGAGGAAATCGGTTTACGACGCGATGCGGTGCTTGCTGTATTGTTGCGTTCCAGTATTGAAGATGGCCATCTGACCATTAAAGAGGTAAGTAGTAACTTTGGTGAGTCAGTTGCCCGTATCTTATATGGTCTACAGCGCATACGGAATCTATACAAAAAGAATCCCGTAGTTGAAACAGAGAATTTCCGTAATCTACTGCTCTCGTTTGCGGAAGATATGCGTGTCATCTTGATTATGATTGCCGATCGCGTCAATCTGATGCGTCAGATTCGTGACACCCGTCATACAGAGGCTCAGCGTGAGGTGAGCGAAGAGGCAGCCTATCTCTATGCGCCTCTGGCTCACAAATTGGGACTCTATAAGCTGAAGAGCGAGTTGGAAGACCTCTCTTTGAAATATTTGGAGCACGATGCCTACTATCATATCAAGGAAAAACTGAGTGAGACGAAGAAAAGTCGTGATGAATATATCGAACGTTTTATCCTACCGGTCAGTGAACAGCTGAAGAAGGCTGGTCTGAATTTTCATATCAAGGGACGTACAAAGTCGATTCATTCTATCTGGCAGAAGATGAAGAAACAGAAATGCGACTTCGAGGGTGTCTTCGATCTCTTTGCCATTCGCGTGATTCTCGACGCTCCAGTAGAGAAGGAGAAGATGTACTGCTGGCAGGTTTATTCCATTATAACCGATATGTATCAGCCTAATCCCAAACGCTTACGTGACTGGCTCAGCGTACCCAAGTCAAACGGTTATGAGAGTCTGCATATCACCGTATTGGGTCCGGAACAGAAATGGGTGGAGGTGCAAATCCGTACAGAACGGATGGATGAGATTGCCGAACGTGGTGTGGCTGCTCACTGGCGTTATAAGGGCGTGAAAGGTGATTCTGGTCTGGATGAGTGGCTGACCAATATCCGTGCGATGCTGGAAAGTTCCGATGGCTTGGAGGCCATGGACCAATTTAAGATGGATCTCTATGAAGACGAGGTATTTGTTTTCACTCCCAAAGGTGATCTCTATAAGTTCCCCAAAGGGGCCACGGTACTTGACTTCGCCTATCATATTCACTCGAAGATCGGAAACTCCTGTACAGGTGCCCGTATTAATAATAAGGTAGTAGCCCTTCGTCAAGTGCTTCAGAGTGGTGACCAAGTGGAGATTATGACCTCTTCCACTCAGAAGCCTCGTCAGGAATGGTTGAATATCGTGAAGACCTCCCGCGCCAAGTCGAAAGTGCGCTTGGCCCTTAAGGAGACACAGGTGAAAGAAGGACTCTTTGCCAAGGAGACCCTTGAGCGTAAGTTCAAGAACCGCAAAGTAGAGATGGAGGAGTCGACCATGCAGCACCTGATTAAGAAACTGGGCTTCAAAGAGGTCAGTGACTTCTACCGTCAGATTGCCGACGGAACGTTGGATGTCAACCAGGTGATTGACAAATACCTGGAGATTCAACAGGGCGAACAGCCTGTTACGGGAAACAATGTCGCCCAGAGTGCCGCAGACTTTGTCTTAGACGACTCTAAACTCTCACCGCTTACTTCTACACTTTCCGACGATGTCCTCGTTATCGACCAAGGTATGAAGGGTGTTGACTATCAATTGGCACGCTGTTGTCAACCGATTTATGGTGACAAGGTATTTGGCTTTGTGACTGTCAGCGGAGGTATTAAGATTCATCGTGAGGACTGTCCCAATGCTCCAGAACTGAAAAAGCGTTTTGGTTATCGTGTCGTTAAGGCACGATGGAGTGGGAAAGGTTCCTCTCAATATGCCATCACCTTACGTGTCATAGGTAATGATGATATCGGTATTGTCAACAATTTGACCAATATCATTTCACGCGACGAGAAACTCATTCTCCGTAGCATCAACATCGATTCACATGACGGACTGTTCAGTGGCAATCTCACGATTATGATTGACGATACCTCCCGTCTGGAGTCACTCGTCAAGAAGTTGCGCACTGTCAAGGGCGTAAAGCAGGTGGATAGAATCTAGCTTACTTCATCTTAATACACATCTTGGTAAGGTCGTCGCTGGGTGCTGCGTCGCCGACGAACTCTTCGACGGCTTTATGGACGGCCTCTGAGGTATGTTTGGCATCGCCAAGGTCTTGCTGGAGCTTGGCGGGCAGTTGCTCTTCTGCGTGAACGCTGGTGATACCTATGGTAAGTATCAGTAGAATGAGTGTTATAACTGTTTTCTTTATAAGCCTTAGGTTTCTGAAAATATATTATTCGTACCGCATTGAGCGGGCTGGATGTATGCGTGTTACCAGAAAAGAAGGTGCGATGAGCACGATAAGGGTCGTCAACAGTGTTGCCACGTTGAGCAGGGAAATCAGTGGGATGTCAAGCTCCATAGGTGCCGTGCTGACGTAGTAGTTGGCAGGGTCGAGCCGGATGATACCCGTATGGCGTTGCAGGAGAATGATACCGATGCCGATGATGTTTCCCCAGAACAAGCCTTGTCCGATGATAAAGGTGGCAAACCACAGGAAGGTGTGGCGCACACTCTTGTTGCGGGCTCCCAATGCCTTCAGCAGTCCAATCATCTGTGTACGTTCCAATATGATGATGAGCAGGCCGCTGATCATGGTGAAGCCAGCCACACAGACCATCAGTACCAAGATGATCCATACATTGATGTCAAGCAGGGATAGCCAGGAGAAAACTTGTGGATAGAGTTCCTGTACGGTGTGAGAGGTGAGAATCTCTCCATAATGGTCCATATGACGGTTGATTTTCCCAATCACTTGTTCGGAGGTAGCCTGCAACTGGTCGAAGTCTGTGACCAGTAGCTCAGCTCCGCTACACTGGTCTTTCTCCCAGTTGTTGAGCTTGACAGGGACGGGGAGGTCGGTGAAACAAAGTGCCTCGTCAAACTGTGTCATATTGGTCTCGTAAATGGCAGCTACCGTAAACTTGCGTGCACGGACATTGTCGTAGCTGATAAAATAGGCATAAACCTGGTCGCCGGTTTTCAGTCCGAGTTTTTGGGCTATCATCCGCGAGATGAGTAACTGGTAGGAACTCTTGCTGCTGGAAAACTTCGGCATCTTGCCTTCTACGAGATTCTGTTGCAGGAAATTCGTGTCATAGTCTTCACCGATACCCTTGACCACCACACCCAGGAAATCGTTGTCAGTTTTCAGGATGCCCTGTGTCACGGCATATCGTTCTATATGCCGCACGCCAGGAATGCCTTGCAAGACTTTTTTGATGGAGTCGTCAATGCAGACGGGGTAGGGTGTTGTACTTTGGGAGGTGATGAAGTTCTCGATTTGGATATGGCTGCCAAAGCCTACTACCTTGTCGCGGATAGTATGTTTGAAGCCCATCACCACACTGACCGTGATAATCATCACCGCAAGACCGATGGCCACACCAATGGTGGCAATGCGAATAGCAGGGCGGCTCACTTTACGGTGGTCGCCGTCATCGGAATAGATCCTCTTGGCGATGAATAACGGGAGATTCACTCTACTCTTCCTGGATATGCTTCAAGTGCTTTTTTCAAAACGATGAGGGCACGCTCCAAGTCTTCCATCTTTAAGACATAGGCGATACGAACCTGATTGATGCCGGCACCTGGGGTGGTGTAGAATCCGGCAGCAGGCGCCATCATCACCGTTTCTCCCTCGTATTCAAAGTCGGACAGACACCAGCGACAGAACTTCTCGGCGTCGTCGACAGGTAGTTTGGCTACTGTGTAGAAGGCTCCCATAGGAATGGGGGAATAGACTCCTGGAATGCGGTTGAGGCCGTCAATCAGACACTTACGGCGCTCCACATACTCATCATACACATCACGATAGTACTCCTCAGGGGCATCCAGTGAAGCCTCGGCAACAATCTGTCCAATCAGGGGAGGAGAGAGACGTGCCTGACAGAACTTCATCACCGCCTTGCGAACTTCGGCATTCTTCGTGATGAGGGCTCCGATACGGATACCACACTCCGAATAGCGCTTGGAAACGGAGTCGATGAGGATGACGTTCTGTTCGATGCCTTCCAGATGGCAGGCAGAGATATAGGGCGAACCCGTATAGATATACTCGCGATAGACCTCGTCAGAGAAGAGATACAAGTCATATTTCTTCACGAGGTCACGGATCTGCAGCATCTCACGACGGGTATAGAGATAACCTGTCGGGTTGTTGGGGTTGCAGATCATGATGGCACGGGTACGGTCGTTGATGAGTTCTTCAAACTTTTCCACCTTGGGTAAGGAAAAACCCTCGTCAATGGTCGTGGCGATGGTACGGATTTTCGCTCCGGCACTAATGGCAAATGCCATATAGTTGGCATATGCGGGCTCTGGTACGATAATCTCGTCACCTGGGTTCAGGCAGGAGAGGAAAGCGAAGAGCACTGCCTCACTACCGCCCGACGTGATGATGATATCGTCAGGAGTGACATTAATATTATATTTCGCATAATAATTGACAAGTTTTTCCCGATAACTCAGATATCCTTGTGAAGGAGAATACTCCAAGATGGTGCGGTCAATTTGTTTCAAGGCATCCAGTCCCACCTGTGGAGTTGGCAGGTCTGGCTGTCCGATGTTCAGATGGTACACTTTCGTACCACGTTTTTTTGCAGCGGCAGCAAGAGGTGCAAGTTTTCGAATCGGCGATTCGGGCATCTCCAGTCCGCGAACAGAGATTTCTGGCATGATTGTCTAATTTACGTAAATTTGAGTGCAAAGATACGAATTTAAAGTGAAAAGTGAAGAGTGAAGAGTGAAAAAATTGCTTCCGCCATAAAATATTTTGAATAATGAATTGTAAATTATGAATTATTTCGTACTTTTGCGCATCCAAACAAACTGAAATAATGAATTACGAAGAACTATTAGCCTCGCGTAAAGACGGAAAACTCAACAAAACCCGTTTGCCGATTGGTGATTACTACCGTCAGCAGATTGACGGAAAGTACCGTAGTGTAGTGGATATTGCACCAGAGCTGAACAATAATATCAAGTTCTGTGAGGGTTTGAAAGCTGAGTGCGACAAGAACGCATCGTTGAAAAATCAATGCATCCTGCATTTCCGCCCACAGACAGAGGGAAGAGATATCGTCCGTCTGGAAATGGAACAAGGACAGTATCAGCCTTTGCAACAGGTACTTAACGATTCCCCGGCGATAGTGGCAGAGCCGCATTTTATCGAGGAGTTTACCCAGCATTTGCTGGAGGCTGCAGCATATCTTCATGAACAGGGCGTCTTTGGCGTTTGCTATTCTCCCCAGACTGTTTTCCTTAGGAAGGGCGACAATGCCGTATTGCTGTCGCATGTGGGTTCTCACTATCTGTCGATGAGCGACATGTCCCAACTTTACTATGGTGGAATGGAGGAGTTCGTGGCTCCGGAGGTGATGAACCATGGCGCGATAGACAATCGTTGTGATATCTACTCCATTGGTCGGTTGCTGAAGAAAATATTCGACCAGTCGGATATGCCGTTGGAGTTGCGTCGTGTCGTCAAGAAAGCGGTGAGTGAGTCTCCAGAGGACCGATTTAACACGCCGACGGAGATGTTGAACAGTATCAATCGTAAGCGTAACACCTATCGTTCGGTAATTTCCACTATTATTGCCGTAGCCATTGCCGGATTGTGTATTGCGCTCTATTTCGATATGATGCCCGAGAGCACGCCCGTTGAGTTTGTCAAACCTGTCCCACGCCAGGCTACTGACGACTTGATAGATGAGGGGATTGATCCTGCAGAATTGGGCGTGACCAGTGATGGTGATTCCCTCGTGGCAGCTGAAAGAGTGTCTGAACAGGAATATCAGGCAAAGGCAGAGGCCATCTTCCGTAAGCGTTATGAGGCTGCTGCTGACAAGATTCTCTCCAAGATTTACAATAAGACGAATATGAATGTCTCTGAGAAGAACTTCTTGTCGCAAAGTGAGTCAACGGTAGGGGAACTGATGAAGGCCCAACAGGAGATTTCCGCTGAATCGGCATTGGATCCGGCGCGCAGTCAGTTGATAGCTACGGAGATTATCGAGCGTCTGACCGAACAGAAAAAGAAAGAAATTGGTGGCTCTACTAGCTACGGTGTACAGAAATAATAAAATTATAAGATATGAGATCAAGAACAGCAATTTGGTTTGAGTGCAAAATCAACTATGAGAAAGTCGGCGAGGACGGCTTGCAGAAGAAAGTGAATGAGAACTATGTCGTTGATGCACTCAGCTTTACAGAGGCAGAAAAACGTATCATGGAGGAAATGTCGAGCTATATCAGTGGCGAGTTTACCGTCAAGGATATCAAGATAGCCCCCTACAAGGAGATATTCTTCAGCGACGACCCCACGGCCGACCGTTGGTATAAGACGAAGTTGCAGTTTATCACCATCGACGAGAAAACGGAAAAGGAGAAGCGCAGCAACGTCAACTATCTGGTTCATGCAGGTACGTTGAAGGGTGCCGTCAATAATATTGAAGAGGTCATGGGTGGCACGATGATTGACTATGTCATTGCCAGCGTTGCTGAAACCACCTTGATGGATGTCTTCGAATACGGAAAAGACGAGAATAGTCAAGAATAAATGTACGACGTAAAAGGTAATCTTCATCAGGTATTAGCTGATTTGCCACAGGGTGTCCGCCTTGTGGCAATTAGCAAGTATCACCCTAACGAGTATATTGAGGCTGCTTATCAGGAGGGACAGCGCGTTTTCGGAGAGAGTCATGAACAGGAACTTCGCCAGAAAGTGGATACGTTGCCCAAGGATATCCAGTGGCATTTCATCGGCCATCTGCAAACGAACAAGGTGAAGTATATTGCTCCTTACATCACCATGATTGAGGCTGTCGACTCGTTCAAGCTTTTATGTGAGATTGATAAGCAAGCCGCTAAGAATGAGCGTATTATTGATGTGCTTCTTGAACTCCATATTGCAGAGGAGGAGACCAAGTATGGACTGACTCCGGATGCTTGTCGGCAGTTGCTTGCTGATGGTGCGTGGAGGGCGTTGAAACATGTCCGTATCTGTGGTCTGATGATGATGGCTTCCTATGTGGAAGACGAGGCACAGATTCGTTCTGAGTTCAGGATAGCCAGGAATCTGTTTGACGAGATGAAAGCGCTGTATTTTGCTGACGAGCCCTCATTCTGTGAACGTTCCTGGGGCATGAGTCATGATTATCGGATTGCCGTAGAGGAGGGTAGTACGATGGTGCGTATCGGAACGACCATTTTCGGTCCTCGCATCTATTAACCCCTCTCACCTCTTACCTCTCACCTCTCACCTCTTACCTCTTACCTCTAAAAACGTACTGTCCCCGTTTCATCTTGCCCCAATGAATAGCATGTTTGGGACAATGGTGATAGCAGGCCAGACAGTTGGTACAGGTGCCGTTGTGCTTCCAGACAGGCGGTGTCCCTTCAATATCATCGACAGGACAGAGCTTCTGGCATAGTCCGCACTGAATACAGGCATCCTGATCCACCCAGAACGACTTGTCGCTGATAAGGTGTTTGTTATAATATCCGCCTATCACATAGGTATAGGTAAAGGGAATGGCCCCTTTGACCAGTTCTTCCACTCCTTTGTCTTTCCTCCCGACCACTTCGCAGATGTGTCGCATCCGTTCCTTGGCAGCCTGAATCTTTTGGGCTTCCCGTTCGGGAGTATCCAAGTGGAGGAAGGAGAAACAAACATTGGATTCGGGCATGACAACGGCAAAAGTGGCATCGGTGTGGAGTCCTTTCTTTCCCAGTTCTTTGTTGAGGATTCGCATGGCGTACCCCATATTGTCGCCACAGGTGGTCAGCGCATAGACATAAGAAGTGGCGTGGAAAGTAGCCTTGCGGATGAATTCACGCACGATGCGGGGCACCTGCCACCCGTGAGTAGGGAAACAGAAACCTAACCGCTCGCCTTCCTGCAGGGTGTAAGCCAGCGTGTCCTTCTTGAGCTCGTCGGGGATATCATACAAAGAATCGTGGGTCGCCGAAGCCAGTTGCTCAGCGGCCCACTTAGTATTACCTGTTCCTGAGAAATAGAAAATCATGAATGCAGGTCAAGAACGAAACGAGTTCCCTTGGTGAACTCAGGATCAATGTCTAAGTCACCATTCATCTTCAGCGCCATCTGTTTGCAGATGGGCAGGCCGAGTCCGTCGCCTTTCGTCAGGTCCCTGATTTCGAGGAAGGGCTTGAACACGTCTTCGCGCTTTTCCTCTGGGATGCCACAACCCGTGTCAGAAACGATGAACTGGTGGGTGTGTGCGCTGCGCTTCTTATAGTCCAGCCAGATGGTACCTCCTTCTGGTGTATAGATGGCGGCATTGTTCAACAGGTGCAGGAGGATGTGCGATACATATTCCTTGTTCATCTCCAGGCTCATCTTGGGAGCATTGACTTTCAGGGTCACGTCAGGTTTCACCTTGTCGCGTATCTGGTCCATGATATTCTCGCAAAACTGTTGAATCTGAGCCTCTTCCATCTCCACCTCACCTGTAGAGTTCTCCAGGTCAGACAGTGTTTGGATGTGCTGGGAGAAATCCATCAGCGCCTTCACCTCAGGCGTCTTGCTGTCGAGTTTCTGAAGGGTGGGGTCCAGCTGTGCGGAAATGTTGCTGATGAACTTGGCCTTCAGGGCGTTGTTGTCGTTGGACAGCTGGATGGCTTTCTTCTGCTTGCGAGTCAGCAGGATGAAACGCAACAGGATGATGGCACCCACCACCAATGCAGCGGCAAGGGCACCGGCAAGAATGAGCAGTCCCACGATGATGGCTCCACGGGTGGTCAGCGAACTGTCTTTCTCCTCAATAGAAGCCTCGTTGTCGGCAATCTGCTTCTTCAGCGCGGCAATCTCGTCGGCATGCTTCAGCGCATTGGCCGAGTCCTTCCATGCCACGTAGTTGCTATACGACTGGGCCACCATGTTGGCATTATTGCTCCTGCGGCCATTGGCGATGAGCTGTTTATACACCTCGTCCACCTTGTCATATTCCTTCGAGGCTGTCAGTTTTGCGGCCATCTCCTTGAACACGGCATCACCCTGGGCATTCAGTCCGAAGCTATAGAAATAGATAGCCTTCTGGTACAGCAGATCGTTCTTCACCTTCTCATCGCCCGAAGCGTTGGCTTGGCTCTCCATCACGTTCAACTGCTCCTTGGCACTGTCGGGCTTGCGGAACTTCATGTACATCTGCAGGCGCTCCTTCGTCACCATATAGTGCAGAGCAGCCGCCTTGTTGCCACCCTTGCTGTTGATAGTCTGGTCGATACTGCGCAACAGCTCGAAAGCTTCTTTGTGCAGGCCGTCCTTCGAATAGAGCGATGCTGCCTTGGCACCGCACTCCACAGCCTGCTCAACCTGTCCCTTACCCAAGTAGTCTTCATAGGCACGGATATAGGCATGACGGGCGGCAGGAATGGTCTGGGCGCTTTCAGCACTCTTCTGCAGTTCACTTTTCTGTGCTTCTTGTGCACCTACTGATACACAGAAGAACAGGCTCAAGAGTAATATAGATACCTTTTTATTCATAGTATAACTTATATGTATATTTGTTTTATCTTGCAAAAGTAAGAAATTATTTGAATTCTTCCAAATAAAGTGGCAAAAAAACACAGAGACACTGAGTTTAAAGCTTAAAACCTCTGTATCTCCGTACCTCTGTGTTTAAATTCTTACCTCTGACCTCTTACTCAGTAGCGGTAGCTAATCGTTTCTTTAGTACGCTTGCCTGGCAAGAAATTTTTCGCCTTCGCTCAACAACCCGTCTTCACTCTTCACTCTTCCCTCTTCCCTCTTACTCAGTAGCGGTAGCAAATTCTTCACTCTTCACTCTTCCCTCTTCCCTTAAAAGGGTCCCATGCAACTAGTCGTTGTGATGGCGGTGAGAAAGGCTGTGAGGGCGGCTACTACAACCTTCACCGCTACCTCAATGAAACGCTTTTTCATGATTCTTAATGCTTAATGCTTAATTCTTAATTCTTAATGCTTAATTCTTTTTTCAACACAGAGACACAGAGTTTAAAAGTTAAAACCTCTGTCCCTCCGTTATTCTAGAGGTGAGAGGTGAGTGGCGAGAGGTGAGAGATTACTTCAGACACTCCCTTATACCTCTATTTTCTAAGTTTATCCAGCTATTCTCTCACCTCTTACCT
>JAEEXI010000017.1 GCA_016291495.1 Prevotella sp. | reverse complement strand
ATGGCCTGCCATACCATTACAGCCGCATATAAAGAATTTCATATTGCTATTCGTTTTTATTATTCAGAACGGTAATCACGAGCTTTTGCTCTTGGCTGAAGTCCTAAGTCCTCACGAATGAAATTAAGCTTCAGAAGCAATTCTTTCATACCCTCAACATCCAAACGCTTGGTATTGTGAGAATGATATTCCTCTACTGTTTCAACCTTATGGTCACCTTCTGTGAAGAACTTGTCATAGTTCAAATCACGGTTGTCACAAGGGATGCGGTAATATCCACCCATATCAATAGCCTTAGCCATTTCTTCACGAGTTACAAGAGTCTCATAGAGTTTCTCACCATGGCGTGTACCAATTACCTTCACCTCGGTTTCACCATACTTAGGATTAATCTTGGCATAAGTCTGCTTCAAGGCCTCTGCCAGAACATCAAGTGTTGCTGCCGGAGCTTTCTGTACAAACAAGTCGCCATTTTCGCCATGAGTGAAAGCATAAATAACCAAATCCACAGCATCATCCAGCGTCATCATGAAACGGGTCATGTTGGGATCTGTAATAGTGATGGGTTTACCTTCCATCATCTGTTCTACCCAAAGAGGAATAACAGAACCACGGCTGGCCATTACATTGCCGTAACGGGTACAGCAGATAGTGGTCTTGGCTCCTACACCAAGGGCACGGCCCTGGGCAATGGCCACTTTCTCCATCATGGCCTTGCTGATACCCATTGCATTGATAGGATAAGCAGCCTTATCGGTAGAAAGCACCACAATGTTCTTTACTCCATGTGCAATGGCGCTCAGGAGCACGTTATTAGTACCTTCCACATTAGTGCGTACTGCTTCCATGGGGAAAAATTCGCAAGAGGGCACCTGCTTCAGTGCTGCAGCACTGAACACATAGTCAACCCCCGCCATTGCGAAGTCAACGGCCTCGCGCTGGCGCACATTGCCAATGTAAAACTTCACCTTGTGAGCAACATCCGCACGATTCGCCTGCAAGAAGTGACGCATATCATCCTGTTTCTTCTCGTCGCGACTCAAAATACGGATTTCTTTGATATCACTGTCCAAAAACCTGCGGAGAACCGCATTACCAAAACTACCTGTTCCTCCAGTAATCAAGAGGACTTTATCCTTAAATAGTGACATAAATGTATTTTGTTTTATTTCTTTCTTTAACGTTAATTGCCATTAATCGACCGTTAATTTCTCATTAATTTAATAATTCTATGATCAAATAACATGGCTCATTACATGATAATATGTTTATCTTAAACCTTCTCAAAGAAAGTATCGGGTTTATTAGGGTTGAAGATTTCATTGCAATACATAACTGTAACTAAATCTTCGGTATTACTCAGATTAATGATGTTATGCGTATAGCCTGGTAGCATATGAACCGCCTCAATCTTGTCGCCACTCACTTCCCACTCCAGCACCTTGTCTTCGGGATCGTTCAGGTTGCGTTGCTGAATAAGTCCGTGGCCCTTCACTACGATGAACTGCTCGAACTTGGTGTTATGCCAATGCTGGCCCTTGGTGATTCCAGGCTTAGAGATATTGATGCTCACCTGCCCAGCATTGAGGGTGTGAACCAGCTCGGTGAAGGAGCCGCGTTCATCGACGTTCATTTTCAGAGCAAATGAGGTTTTCTCGTATGGCAGATAGCTGAGATATGTGCTATACAGTTTCTTAGCAAAGCTATTGCTTGGAATCTCAGGGATCATCAAGGTCTTGGGCTGGTCGGCAAAGCTCTTCAGCAACTCTACTATCTCACCAAGGGTTGCCTTGTGAGTGGTGGGAACAAAGCAATACTTGCCATCTGCCTGCGGCAGTACGTCAAGGCCATTGAACTCGCAATGATGCTCCTCACCTTTTAGACAGGCAATCATCTCATCAACTAAATCGTCAATGTAGAGCAGTTCCAGTTCTACACTGGGGTCGTTGACGGTGTAAGGCAGGTCGTTAGCAAAAGCATTGCAGAAGGTTGCCACTGCACTATTGTAGTTTGGACGACACCACTTTCCAAAGAGGTTGGGGAAACGGTAAATCAACATTCTTGCACCTGTCTCTTTGCCGTACTCCAAGAACAGATCTTCGCCTGCCTTCTTGCTGCGACCATACTCACTATTGCCGAAACGGCCAGTAAGAGAGGCTTGTTGTGAGCTTGACAGCATTACAGGGCAAGTATTACCATGCTTCTTCAATGTATCAAGCAATGTCGATGCAAAGCCGAAGTTGCCCTGCATGAACTCTTCCTGATTCTGAGGACGGTTTACACCTGCGAGGTTGAAAACGAAGTTCGCATTCTTGCAGTATTCGTCCAGTTGTTCAGGAGTTGAGTCAAGATCATATTCATACACGGCTTCCACTGTCACGTCACCATAGCAACGTGCCTTACCGTCTTTGATGTTATTCAGCTGTGCACACAGGTTCTTACCTACAAACCCCTTTGCTCCAGTAACTAGTATTCGCATCAGAACTTCCTCCAAACCATTTTGTTAACGATGCCAACGTAGCTCTGGATAATCTTTACCACTTTGGTAGAGACATTCTCCTCGATGTAGTCAGGAACAGGAATGCCGTAGTCACCATTCTGATTCAATGTCACTGCGGTATCTACAGCCTGAAGCAATGACTTTTCGTCAATACCTGCGATAATGAAACATGCTTTATCGATTGCCTCAGGACGCTCTGTAGAGGTACGAATGCAGATAGCAGGGAATGGATGACCAACAGATGTGAAGAAACTGCTCTCTTCAGGCAGAGTTCCAGAGTCAGAAACTACTGCAAAAGCATTCATCTGTAGGCAGTTGTAATCATGGAAACCCAGAGGCTCGTGCTGAATCACACGACTATCAAGTTTAAAGCCTGACTGCTCCAAACGCTTACGGCTACGAGGATGGCAACTATAAAGGATTGGCATATCGTATTTCTCCGCCATCTTATTGATAGCGGTGAAGAGACTCATAAAGTTCTTCTCGGTATCGATATTCTCTTCACGGTGTGCAGAGAGCAGGATGTACTTGCCCTTTTCCAAGCCCAGACGCTTATGAATATCGCTAGCCTCAATCTCAGCAAGATTCTGATGCAGCACCTCAGCCATTGGACTACCAGTAACATAGGTACGCTCCTTGGGGAGACCGCAGTCAGCCAGATAGCGACGTGCATGCTCAGAGTATGCCATATTCACATCACTGATGATGTCCACAATACGACGGTTGGTCTCCTCGGGCAGGCACTCATCCTTGCAGCGGTTGCCAGCTTCCATGTGGAAAATGGGGATATGCAGGCGCTTGGCACCAATCACTGACAAGCAGCTATTGGTATCACCAAGTACTAGCACTGCATCAGGCTTGGTCTCTACCATCACCTTATATGACTTGTCGATGATGTTACCCATCGTACTACCGAGGTCATCACCCACAGCTTCCATATAGATGTCTGGATCTGCTAATTTCAAATCCTTAAAGAATACCCCATTGAGGTTATAGTCATAGTTCTGACCAGTATGTGCCAAAAGACAGTCAAAGTACTGACGGCACTTGTTAATCACCGCCGCCAAGCGGATAATCTCCGGGCGCGTTCCAACAATTATCAGAAGCTTCAGCTTCCCATTCTCTTTAAATTTTGCCATTATAATCGTATTATTTTCCTTATTCAATTTGCTTTAAATATTCATGTTTATCATATTATCGTCAAAACCATTCTCATCACGAACTCTTCCTTATTTTAAAGTATACGAGAAGATACTTTAGGAACAACAAGAAAAGGGAACTGAGCACCTTTTTCTATCACACAAACAGGATTCTGTTTACCTTTAGTAATATCCTGAACTGTTCTTTTAGCAATTTCATGAATAAAGGTAAAAGAAGTATATTCGCGATAAAATGGAGTATCTTTTCTCATAGACTTCTTCTCTTTTATCCTTTCACGAGCTGCTTTAAGCAAGAAGTAACTATATATACTATGATACTTATCCTCGTCATAAAGTGCACCTTCATCGAAAGCAGAGGCATATACCTCTACAAATGTTCCTTCAGGAATATTACTCAATCTATCTTCATATTTAAATCTACAGATATCTCTGTAATTAACGTCGCCTGATGAAAATTCCCTTTGTTCTTGAATGCTATCTTGTATTGCCTCCTGGGCAGGAGTCCAAACAGTTCCGCAACTATCTGATATAAATAGACTGCGGGATTTCTCTCCAACAAGAGTCTTCAATTGTTCAACGGCATAGTCTTCTTCATCGTTCAACTGAATATAGCGATTACGTTTCTCGTCACAATAACCATGACCAGTAAATATGATAACATAGCATTCTATTCCTATAATTCTCCAAGTTTTGAACCTGCTTTCTAATTCACTAATTGACGGAGAATTCAAATATCGTATCTCTTCCTTATCCCATGATCCTGCCTCAGGCATTGAGAAGAAAGATATATAGTTATTTATATCATACTGTAAGTCTGGCAAGAGATTTTCTTCTCCTCCATCATATGATAGTATTACTAGCCTACGTTTCATTATCAAATACTGACACTCATTATTAATTGCTTTGATGACAAGAGTTTTGGTAAATTAGCTACAGGGTCTTGAATGGCATTCTCCCAAATCATAACTTCGGTATGTGTTCTCTGGGCTGCAACATCATGAACATCACCAACTAATCCATAGCTGCCTGTTATTGCTTTTGCACTACGAATGAGGTTCTTTAAATAATATGCACCTTCTTCACCGTTATCATATGCACATTGTCCTATTGAACAGGCGTACAACTTATTCTGTTGGACAGCTGCACTACCAATTCTATTCTCATATATACGTCTGGCTAACGTTTTCTCGTCATCTCGTGAAAAAGTCCTAACTTCATTGAGAATTTCTCGCTCCTCTGTATAGTCACACACTGCACGGCAGCAGTCAAAAATAGAAATCTGCTTTGGAGCTAAATTCCATAATTTATTCTCTTCAAAGACCTCACCATCACCATTTATTTCAAGTATGGTGGTACGTTGATATCCTCCATGACCACTGAACATCGTAATTACAAAGTCGTTATCTTCGGCTTTGATACGATTGATCCTATCCATAAGAAATGGCTTGGACGGGTTCATGAGCACTTCTATCTCACCGAAATTCCATGCTCCACCATGGGTTCCCATCAGAAAAGCCTTGAAATTGACAATGTCTTTCTTCACACCACCAAGGCCTTTAGAATTACCAATTAACAATGCTCTGCGTTTCATCTCAAATATGAATTAATAAAATCCCTAAAAGGTTGATCATAGCCATCCACATTTTCGTTATCAGCAACTGGATGCTCCCAGTTCTGTCGATGCATACGTATCCATGTTCTGACATCAACATAATTTTCTATCTTCTCTTTTTTGCCATCATAATATTCAAATACATGGTGCAGGAAATTAAATAGAAGATTACAATATATGTCGTATCGGAGATAGATATCATTATCTTCTCCCCGATGATTGACCCAATCAGAGGTAAAAGGTTCATACTCAAACCGAGGGTACTGTATTCCTATTTCCAATATCCTGTCCAGTTCCTTTTCCAGCTCAGCCTTCCCATCCGCTCGTTTAAAACGATATGCAAGATAGGCACTTATTCCTGCAATAAGTGCACTGATGGCAGCTGTTATACAAGTAATAAGAGAAATTGTATTGGGATCCATTTGAACTATTTTAATTTAAACATCTCAGAATTAACAAGAACGTAGATACGAGACATGTAAGAATCTCTATCATGAGTCTTGTTCGCAAATTTGTCTGTCAACATATTGCGATACTCACGTTCTATGTCCCATAAATCCTGATTATGGATGATATTTCTTTGGGTAAACGCATAATAGAGAATGTGTGCATTTGAAGAATTCATGCGCGCAGCCAATATGTCCCACCACTTTTTATCAGTTTCTCCTAATGAGAGTCCAAAGATGCAGTACATATCAGCATTCTTCATTATATTCTCACATCGCTCATCAAGCAAATCGCCACGATTGATTGTGGTCTCTGGCTTGATTAACATTGCCTGAGCACTTGGATCATTTGCCAATTTTTCATTTTTAATCTGAGACAGATCATTCACACCCATTATCAACTCTGAATCGTTCAGAGTACCATGAATATGATATATTGACTTAAGTACTCTTTTAGAGCCATTTGTATTTTTTACTCCTAACTCAACAGGTAACTTAAAATTCCCTGCTTCAAGAATCTTCTCAATGGTGTCTGTATAATTGAACGTAATAATATTCACTTCATCAGTTACCACACTGCCAGGATTTACATATTCTTGAATTGACTGGCGTAAACGTGGCCTGAAAAGATGAAAAGGCTGAAACAAATCCTTTTTAAGTTTTGTAGCAGCATCTGAAGTCAGATATCTATCATCAAGTTTCTGGTCCGACAGATACGACTTCAGTGCATCATTAAGATGGAAATACACATCACGAAGTTCTTTCAATGATGATAATTCGGCTGTATACTCGCCAAGTCCCTTTTCAAGGTCTGCCCAAAGATTGGTATCCTTATATTTGGCAATACTGCGTTGGAGCTTCTCTTCAGGTGGAGTTGCCCCAATATAAGTCTTAATCAGGTCATCATAGAAGTCAGCATAGCTGGTCTTCATGCCCAGATTAATATCAAATCCATTGCCTATTAGGAATACAATATTCATTCTATTTGACTTTATATATCACACCCCTTTTGTTTCACTTTGAGTTTGCCTCTACTTGTCTGGATAAGATTGCGCATCTCTTCCAACTCCTGATATCCATTAACCCCAGCATAATCACGAGTCTGTTTTAAGTACTTGTCTGACCTAGATTGGTCAAAATACAAGTACAGGAATGCTATACCATGACAAAGGAACATAAGGTATGCTCTATCGTTGCTCTTACTCGCTTCTATTTTTAAGAAGCGTATAGCATAGTCTACTTCTTTTTTATCTTGTTTTTGCATTTTCAGCATTCGCTTGTAATGCGAGAATAGCTCTTTGGGCTTCTTTTCGTAAATAGCATAGAAAGCTAGATTAACCGCAACATACCAATCTGCATTAGAATGTCTGGCTTTTGCTCTCTTCGTCATGTTCTTTGACTCTTGAAGATTACCTTCATAGAAATGTATACGCGCCATCGAGAGATCATATGTCAACGTACTTCTCATTTGCGGAAGTTTCTGAACACATTCATCGAGTATTTCTAAAGCACGTCCATAGTCTTGATTATCATATTCTTCAATATATTGAGCCGTGATATACGAATGAGCCAAGAGCTCTCTTATTGCGTCATCATATCGTTTTATACCAGTTATACTGTATGTATAGAGAGCATCGGCAACTCCAATGGCATCAGAGTACTTATGCTTCTGAAGGTAGATACAGCTTACATACATTAAGAACAGATGAGTTAAGTTTGAAGCGACTTCCAACTGACGTGATATCTGGTTCGTATTAATGTTGAGAGTGTTCCACTCATGGCATCTGTATGACTCGTCCATTAACATTTTAACACTTTCATCATCACGATTCTCCTTTTTAACATAACGATCGCTCATCATCGATGTAAATCCATTGAAGGAATAACCAAACTCACTCCCTTGGGGGCTATCTATCAACGAGGCGAAAATAACTGCATCAGCTTGATTGAAATGACTATTGATATAGCGTTTACACCCCTTAGGAGTTTCTGCTATACCAAAAGGCGGTATTACTATTTGTATATTATTTGCTGTTTCTTCCACCTTATCGCGTGCTGCCACTAATGCCTGCATGATATCGTGCTCATGCTGAGAACGATTCTTAACCATAAATACGATACACAATCCATCACGCTTCTTGCATACGTTATAGTAAGAGCATGCCATAAGGGCTATCACTACGATAGCCGTTAACCAATAACGTATTAGAGCAATATCAAGCCCGGTGCCTTTAATTAAAAATGGGTAGATCCAAAGATATACACACGCTCCAACACAGATAATTCCAACATAATGGATGAGTATTAAGTAACTTGTCCGTTGGAACCAACGTTTAGTGTGAATAGTCCATATCAGGAATGTGGTAACAAACAGGAAAGCCCCCCATATTGTCATAAAGAGCAGAGAGTCTAACTTCAATGCTTGAAATGACCATATTGATATCAGTATTTCCAAAACCCAGACAAATACCATTCCCCAAAAGGTCGGCCATAGCTCCTTTATGAGCTTCGGGGCATCTCCTGTAAAATTTGTATTAATCCCCATTTGTCTATATTACGGTTCAAATATAACTGCTTTTCAAAGTTTACCAGTTAGCAAAGAGCTGATTCCAACGCGTTCTATGCCTATCTCCACCTTTGAAATGGCTACCATTGTTTAATGTATCAAAGTATTCTTTGAGTTTTAATGCTATACCCAAGGGCCAGCGATGAACTCGCAAAACATATGCCAACACCTCATCAGAGTTGACATTACCCAAATGATGGTGAAGTGCCAAGACACAGGTCTTCACAAATTCTTCATCTGAAGGATGAAAAGCGTGAGTATGGTAGAGACCTATAGCACCACTTATCTGGTCAAGCGCATGCTGCACTTGAACGGCTGGCATTATTGCAGCATAGGATCTCTCTGGAACATGAGGTGATTGTACTCCCCAAATACTTCCCCAAAGAGAGATATCAGGGTAATCTTTTACCTCTACGTTAACATCTATGCCATGAGCATTGTCATTTTCGAGCCTCAATAACTCATTACTGTCAAGACCACAAGAAATAACAAAATCATGAGTATCATCCATTGCACGATAACGATGCGTTGTGGTCAACATGATGTTCAGGGCAAGATTGGGGACTCTGGTTGTTCCTCCCGCAGAGGTCATACCAACCTGTTGGTTCATCATGCTCGTAATGGTTGCGAGATTATTATTTCCCACTGTCAGGATAACCAATTTAGAATACTGACCTCCTGCTGCAGCCTTTGCCCTCGCAAAATCTATCGCTGCGCCCAAGGCTGGCGGGAAGTTATATTGAAAATCTGCTTCATCAAAAAAGAATCTTTCCATAATATCAGTTATTCAATTGTTTACCTCAATATTTTCATTTTGCTCTGACTGGCAGTATCGAACTGCATCACTATATGACCACCTGTGCAATCAGAAATCAACCCATTGGGTTAAAGTATCTTTCGAAAACTTTATTTTTGTTTTCTCGTCAAACGATAGGTTCTTTGATCTCTCTCGGATTATTCCTTGACACTGAAATCCCCGATTTTTCATTTTTATCACTCATCGCCTCTTTCATCGCTCTGAAACCCGCTCCAAAAGCCCTTTTTCTATTAACATTTGTTCACCCTTTAAGGATAAGAAATCTTAACGCTCTTGCGTATTTGCTAGAAAAGTAGTAATTTTGTATAGAAATGAGCGGAAAAGGCTCAATTTCCCGGATGTCTGATGAATGTCTGATAACTCTGGAAACGGTGGTTTCGTTTTACATTGTGTATCAGGCTGTTATGCGGAAGTTCACATTAGCTGGGAAATCTCTTTTATTTTGTTCTGACTGGCAGTATCGAACTGCATCACCTTTGCGACCACCTGTGCAATCAGATATTTGTTTTGAGTCATTTGCCAGGAGCCGGCCTCCTGTATCATAATCAATGATTCCAGAATCAAATATCATTTCGTATCGCGGATTATGTTGGATCATAAGTCCAAGACTTTGCGTGTATGCAATCTTTTACCTTTAGTTCCTTGTGATTCTTTCGAAGTTTTATCAAAGCTGCTCGAAAAGAGGAGTTGTTTGAAGGAAAGTGACTAAAGACAATGGCAGCAATGACTTTATTGATAGTCGTTGTGCGAAAATAGCCACCTTGCTTGAAGATTTTTATAGTCTGATCTATTTGTTTAACAGCATCGTCAATATTGACTCCTTTTAATTCTACAAAGATTGCAGTATCTACTTTAGGATGTTCATCTTCAGTTCTTTTATATTCAAAGAAATAGTCACATTTACGATAACATGAACTATCATCAAACCACTTGTCTATCTTGTATTTATTAACATCGTCAATATTTTTGCAATTTATACAAAAACGTCGATGGTTTTCTTCCACCACAAAACGAGCATTACAATGACAAGCAGACCTCTTAAGACGTTCGTCGAAACTAATCTGAGATGGGAACGATGGTTTCCCCGAAAAGCAATTACAACTCATCTTCTATATCCAACAACCTGCTAAATACTCGATTAGTTTCATTAGAAGCCTGATCTATATTTATCGCTCCAGTAAGACGGCTCTCTACATCTCTAATATCATCAACAGTGCCGTCATCGTTAAATCCATAGGAAGCGACTTCCCCAAAATCAATAAATTCGTTCTTACTTACAATATTTGTTATTTTATTCTGTATATTTTTCTTATCTTTCGCTTTTTTATAGATTTCGTTTGCAAGAATCATATTGTCTATCACAGAAAGTATATAGGGACTATGTGTAGTAAACACTATATTACATTTCTGATGGTTCATCCCTGAGATAATCTTACGGATAAGGGCGACTTGCTGCGTTGGAAACAGATTGAGTTCTGGTTCCTCAATAACAATATGTTCGTGCTGTAAATGTTGACTAAAAACTGACTGTAATACTGTCCATAAAGGAATGACTGACTGCAAACCACTTGACGCATGAAGGAAGTCAACCTCGGTTTGGTCGTTAAGGATGACTATCTTATCTTCTTCTTTTGAGAATGAGACACGAATATTCATAAAATCCATGTCAAGATTCTTAAACTTGCCTTTCGCCTGCTCATACCGACTACCAAATTTCACAATGCTTTCTGGAATACTACCGCCAAAGCGAAGTAAAGAAAACACACTATCCTTCATGATTGATAGCAGAATGCGCTCTGAAGGGATATAAACAGGATCGTAAACAAAGCCTTTTAACGCCCCAAAAAGGAAAAGTTGTAGTGAGTCCTGTGTTTCCTTAGATAATTGATTCCATTCGGTAACATTATCAGACATTACTATTGAAAAGGCATCCATTAAATCCTTTAACAAACGAGGATCACCCTTCTTCCCAGATTTAAGTCTTTTTATGAGCTCACTGTAATCTGTCTTTTGAAGTTCCCTAAGGTTTTCGGAATCATTGTTGGTCTTAAAAGAGTTTTTCTTTATAATCCAATATATACTCCCCTCTTTTATGTTTATTTCGGTATCTTCTTTAAATTCAAAATCGATATTGTACTTACTTAGCATCTTTTCAAATGATGCAAAATCGCCATCGGCTATCGATCGGAAATCGTATTCGTGCGATATAGTAATTAGCTTTGCCACAACACTTTTTCCACTAGATGTAGGACCAATGAAAAAATTATAGCGCCGTGTTTCGATGTTTGCTTTACGGAGAGGACCGAAATTATGAATTTCAAGTGAAATATTACTCATTTTTTATTATTTTGGAATATATCCTTTTAAAAGTTATTTTAAACGTAAAAATCGGGGTGTCAAAGAACAAGCCGGAAAGGTATGATGAGGGACAGGTGACAATTGACAGTTGACAAGTGACAATTGACAAGTGACAGTTGACGGTTATTTGCCCTGCGGATTGTCTTTGATTTTACGTATTATTGCTGTGAGTATTCTTACCAGCTCACCACAATCATTTTGAAGTGAGGTGTATATCTTATCATCCAAGTATTTTGTTTCATGGAGTAAATCTAACCAATACTCGGTCTCGTCAGCTTCTTTAAGGGCGATGTTCAACTTGTTCAAGAAGTCCATGCGACTTTGAGCGTTTTTGCTTTCCCGTGTGTTGGCTCCGATACTGGTGCCACAACGCAAGAGTTGCTTGGACATCACCTGCTCATGCTTTTGTTCCGTCAGGAACTTGTAGCAGTTAATGATGCGGATGGCAAAGTCGCGAGACTTGATTTGAATCGGAGAGTTCATCGTATCAAGTTGAAAGTTGAAAAGTGACAGTTGAAAGTCTTTATTTAATTGACAGTTGAGAGTTGACAGTTGACAGGTGCTTCTAGATATCTAATGTTATTTTTCTCTTATGTTACATCCAGTGTTTATCCCCCGAGGATTAACCGAAAATTCGCTACTATCTTTTACTAGGCTGTCTCAAAATCTATATCATATAAATACAGAGTCATAGAATTCTCTGAATGACTGACATTTCCCAGAATTATACAACGCTTCGAAGTCCGTCCATTTCAACTTAAAGACAATCTCCTTGATCTCACGCCAATGCTTACTATAGCTTTTACCTATCGATTTGAATATTTCCTCCAGTTTTGCGTATGGATGAAAATAAGCTGTCTGAGGGTCACTATTGACATCAACGCCAACTTTGGACATCAAGCTATCAGCATCTAAACTATTATCTATCTTCTGAAAAACATCACTCAAAGCCAACAACCAGGCCTCAGTCTCCATGACTGCAAATCGAACTCGAATAAAGTCTGTCTTGTCTAATTCTTCAAGTGGTTCTTGTATATCCTTAATAAAATCCGCTATATTCTGTTGGTCAAGATGTCTGCCATACAGGTCGATATAACTTTCGCTATAGACATCTCTTAAACCTACAACTTTATCAAAGCCTTGGTCCATATGACCTTGGAATCTTCCACGAATATCAGAAACGACTGATGTGTCAGAACCTGAATCATAGATTAAGAAATAGTCAGGCGTATCATCTGATCCAAAATCCCTAAGATCATTTGCAGCATCCTGAGGGTCTAAGTTCAAACATTCTATCTGTACCTTCGTCCAATCCCATTGATATTTCTCTCCTATCAACTGATAAACAAAGCCTGCCTCAGTAATTCCTTCTACATATATGGCTACTTTCATACTTCCTTGGCTTTCTCAAGATATCTGTATATGAAGTCTGTACTGAGCATATCGAAATTATTCAGACCCATCTTCTTAAACTTCAGGAACATATCAGGATGAGTCTTCTTACTAATTCCTGTCGTATGCTCGCCATCGCGCTGCAATATTACCCAGTAATCTAAATTGACTGCATTCATCAGGAAATTATCATTTGATGTAACAATCAACTGGATATCATGTGCCTCACAATAATCAAAGATAATCTTACTCAATTTACTGGATCTACTGAAGTCAAGACCCTCACCAAGATCGTCCACGAGCAACGTTCTTGCCCCCTGCTCAGTAGAAAGGTATGCCATATAAGCAAAGATATATAACACACGGAGCATTCCATTAGATAGCAAGGCAGAGTACAAAGGAGTATTCACTCCATGTTCCTTCACTATCACGATATTAAACTTGTCGGAAATCTTGACGGGTTCAATAGAGTCTATCTCATAATCCAATTCTTTCATCTTGCTGATTACGAAATCCCTCTTTTCCTCTATTTGAAAAATCTTCTCATACATATCTGAGAAACTAATCTTTTCATTAAACAGACTGGGGATTTCATAGGATTTTGTAGAAGACAATTCGCTAAAAGAATAGCCTTTCAACTTCTCTGCCCACTGCATGATAGACTCGAACTCCGGATAATTCTTCGTATCACGCTGAGACTGAACACACAACTTATTGGCAGGAGGATTAACCTCTGTAGGTCCTATGAAAGCATGTTCTTTGTTTCTGGAAATAATCTTATCAGTGCCTCTATAAAGAGTTTCATCAGTGATTACATTATCTGTATAATCATAGCCATACGTCAATAGAGTGTTATCATCCGTCACAAACTCCACCTTACACCAATGAGAAGGGGTAGCGGCATTAACATCGCCATTCAGGAATCTGACAAACAAGACAATAGCATTCAACGTCTTCGACTTGCCGACAGCATTCCTGCCGACTATCAAATTCAGATTACCAAAGGACACTTTATCAAGCGCCCAACTGTAATCACTATATTCAAACGATATTATCTTCATATTAACACTTTGTTACTTGTTTTATGACTAGAATATTTAGCTCAAAGGTCTTAATGAACCACAGAAATGGAGGAAATGAAAGAAATTGTTAAGCGAACACGAATCACACGAATTAAACAAATGTTGAACTATCTCAAAAGAAGGTTTCTATCATTCTCCAACGGTCTTGACTAACAAATTGTATCCTCCCACATTTAACAGAGACCGCATTTTTTTGTTCTTTTACTGTAAGTTCTGCTACCTTTTTAAGGTAATCCATATCTATTTCAACATCTGAATTGAGTAGAAGAAACTCTTTTCCAATGCTCGTTAATTTATAAATAGGGAATACAACCTCCAGAGCCTTCGATGTGAACACAAGCCCTATCCCATTTCGAGTAAAAACGTAGTTGTGGGCTATAGTATTATCGTTGTTAGTATATGTGACGGAAAGATTGTCTTTGGAATCTATCAATCCCAACTCCTGCATAAACAATAGTTGCCCCATTGTAATAGGACTATAATCCATCGTCTTAAGTATCAGAACTTTCTCATCATTATCTAAGAACATTACATACTTGAATACTTCTCTTATGCTATCTGCTTCTCTTTTTGAGAGTTGACTCATCAGCAACATCATTCTATAGGAATAAGTGCCTGTTGATTTTATTTCACCTGCCAACAAACGCCCCCAATAACTTTTCAGTTCAGAATCAGAGATGTCTTTTGCAAATGTGACAAACCTGTGTGACCAGTCTTCATCTACCGCCTTACCTTCTTGTTCAGGATGTTTGCCTAGTTCTTCATCTGCATAATCAAATACATCTTCAAGATTCTGCTGTCTCTTTATTTCCTCTGTATAGATACGGAATGCTGTCCGCTTATTCAAATCTTTGTCAACTGGAGCAACAATATTATGGTTCTCTGCCTGACTGAATGCTTCAAGCCTAGGAGTGCTGCCATAGTTGCCTATAGTCTGACCAATAAGGTCCTGTAGGTATTGATTTTTATATATTTTCTCCATTGTTTAATCCGGTTGCTTTTGAGAGTAACAAGTTGAGACGTTTTCTTATATCATCAGCATCATGAAAAGTGCCTGCCTTTTCTTTCTCAATGATGATGTTATAGAAGGCAACTATCTCCTTGTCACTTATTCTGGGTGACACATCGTCTGCTATCTTATTAAACAGACTTTCATCCATTCCAAGAATGGAAAGTACTAATGTCTGCTCGGCAAATCCTCTAGCCCAACTGCCTGTTTTTGTACGTGCGAATACATTCAATGAATTGACAACAATCTCAGCCATATTTTGCTTGGATAATGCAACAAACAACGGCAAGGTGTAGTCGAATTCTTGTTTATATTCTGCCGTAATGGCATTCTTTTGTTCATTGAGTTTCTGCTCCAAGGAATCTCTCAGTGATTTCATCTCTTTAAGCTCATCCTTTACATTGATTACAGTGTAAATCTGATAACCCATTAGAACCGTAATCAAGAAAGCTAGAACGCCCACAATTGCCCCGTAATAGTCAAAGTTAAGAGTCCCGCATATAGGCAGAGTAACCCCAATTGCCACTAAGGACAACAGTATTGCAAAGCAACTTATAGAAAATGAGATCCAAGATTTCATGACTCTTTTATTTTAGAACCCAGTCTCTTCACAGAAGTGGCTGACGTTTTTTTCAGTGAAAGGCTTATCTACGCAATCGCAGATGCGCCTAGGGCGGTTATCTTTTATCCATAAATGGGCACCCAACCATGAAAAATGCTCTTTTTAAGCTTTTCTAAGTGAGTTGCATTTTCTTTTAATTGGCTGCGAAGCAGTTTTGCATAAGCTTCGTTATACATATCGTACAATGGCTTTGCCATCGGTAATAGCTGCACTTGCACTTTTCTTGATGCAATGACATCGCACAAGTAAACCACAGAGGAGTCAATAGCTTCGAAAACTATTGGCTCTGTAGCATCAATTATGAACTTGCAAGAGCAAACAAATGCCTTGATAAGCATCTGGAGGTACTCCTTTATAGCCTTATTTCTCTTCTCTTGCAACTGTGCACCATCGAAGTATGGAAATCGCTCAATGCAGGCTATATTGAAATGGGCATCACCCGTTTCAATATGGTTTGCCAGATTTTCCATATTTCTTGCCAAGTTCGCAAGTTCTATATAGCTTTTTATTTCTTCTACAATCATTGTTTGTAACTTTTATACGGTAGCCGACCCACAATATTATCTCTCTGAAAGAGTGATAAACACCGCTTTTGGTAAGCGAAATGTGGCTGCAAGCCTCTTTTCGCTTAGGGTCTGTGGGTGGGGCCTATTAAACAATCCTGCCGGATGTATATGTGGGCAGACACCTATGGTTTGAGGGTTGGGATGTTGCGGAGCTTATTGATGAGGGTACCGAGGATGGGGGGGCAATTAGGGTGGGTCTTGCGATAGGACTTGACGGCATCACGGTAGCGGGGATTACGGGTACTGACGAACAAGGCGAGCATGACATAGGCATCGGTATCGGAACGGGGGACTGTGACTTCGCCCAACCACTCGGACAACTGGCGCTGATAACGTTCAACAACGGCTGACTCGCGCAACATCACCGCACACATCAGCATCAGTGACGTGAAGCACAGGCGGTCTTCCTCACTGTCGATCTGGATGTTGGCATAGGAGAAGTAACGGTTCAGGCGGGGAAAATCACGACGCATGAGCTCGGCATTGTCCTTGCGGAAATAATGCTCGAGCATGGTGGCTATCGGACCCTCGATGTTACTGATGAGATTGCCCGTCAGTAACTGTTCCGTATCACGGTCGGAAAAGATGACATCACCATCGTGCAGGTCTTCGAAGTTCACGCTCTTCGTATGACCCAGGATATCTACGGCTACGGTCATCGACACCCTACCCTTCTTCAGTCGGATGCGCTCTATCTTGCCTTGTTTGCCATGCCAGTCGTCAATGAGCAACGTCACACGGTCGCCCACGGCCATCTGACCCACCGGTTCTACGGGTTTTCCGAAGAATATCTTCAACTGACGGTTCAAAATGGTGGAACGTAACTGCTGATATTCTTCATCGCTGATGGTAATGTTCTTACCACTACGGTCACGGTAGTAACGCAAATGCAAGCGGGACCTGGTGTTCCACTCAGACTCCACCATGGCGCGCAAACGCTCTTGGGAAGCACGGATAAACACAAAGTGATGGAATATCTCACGAATCTCGTCGGTAGAATCAGGGCGCATAAAAAGGTATGGAACAAAATATTCAAAGGAATCGGATTTCACAGGACAAGATTCTCCTTGCTGTTCCATATGAAGCATGGTCTCAATCAACTGTGGACTGAGATGTATCATGACATTCCATCGTTTACCGGAATGTTGTTGCTTATCGACCAGTTCGTGCATATATACTTCTTCTCCTTGTCCGGACAGATGGTTTTCTGTCGGACTATCAGCGTTCTAAATTGTTGAATTTGAACTATTTACCAATGGCATCCGCACCCTATGGAGTCCAGAGAAACTTGATGTATGAAGAGCCTCTTCCGAGGATTGTCTGCCTGTCTTGACCACACGCTCTTCGTTCCTATTTAAATTACGTGCACGTGAAATCAAGTGCAAAGGTACGACTTTTTTTTATATAAATCCAAAAAAAATGACATTTTTTTGGAATTGAGAATTGAGAATTGAGAATTGAGAATTGAAAGTTTACCGTTTACGGTTTACGGTTTACGGTTTAGAGGTGAGTGGTGAGAGGTGAGAGGTGAGAGATTACTTCTGACACTCCCTTTTATCTATATTTTCTAAGTTTATCCAGCTATTCTCTTACCTCTTACCTCTATCCTCTCACCTCTAAAGACTGAGCAAGCGGAGCTTGCGAAGGAAGTCAGTTACAAATGTACACTGACTTCCTTACCATTATACTGAACTAGCTTGCCCTCGGGATTATCGAGGTTCAAGGGCTTGGGGGTCTCCTTGGTGATCAGTACCACATTGAAGCGGCGGTTCTTCAGCATGCCGGGGAACTGGCCCTTGCGGGCACCGAAGGATACGGTGCGGGTGGCATCATCGTAGGTGATATCGATGGTGGCATACTTGCCCTTCTCGTAGTTATAGTTGGTACCTTCGTCCTCATAGAGTTGGAAGGTGCCATTCTGACCAGCATAGATATACAAGTTAATCAACTCTGCGGGTTTCTCGTCGCTCCACTCCATCTCTGGACCGAAGGGGATGATGGAGCCTGAACGGACAAATACTGGGATTTGTTCGTAAGGAGCATCTACGATGAGCCTGCGGCTTGAATGGTTAGAGGTGAGAGGTGAGTGGTTAGAGGTGAGAGATGAGGGCTTACTGTTTACAGTTGACTGTTTACTGTTTACGGTTGTTTCTCCTTTATCGATGATTAATTCACCGGTGTAGAGGTTGTACCAGGCACAGGGGGAGGGGAAGTAAACAGAGCGGTTGCGGGCCTTGTAATAACCTACGGGACAGGCCATGAGGGCGGGACCGAACATCCACTGGTTACCGATGTTTTCGACTTCCTTGTCGCCATTAAAGTCCATGACCAAGGGGCGCATCAGGGTGTAATCCTGGAAGTGGGCCCAGCCTGCCAGTGAATAGAGGTATGGCATGAGGCGATAGCGCAACTTATCGTAGTAAACGAATGACTTGTAAGCGGGATGCTCATCAGGGGCAATGTTCCAGATCTCACGCAAGGGCCACTGACCATGGGAACGGAACAAAGGGATAAAGGTACCGAACTGGTTCCAGCGGGTCTGCAACTCGCGCCACTCCTTCAGGTCTTCGTTCTCGACCTTGGTGCGATCATACAACTGCTGGGCAGCCACATAGCGGTTTTCCACACAGAAACCACCTTGGTCCATGCCCCAGAAGGGAATACCTGAGATCGAATAGTTCAAACCGGCTGTCATCTGGGCACGCATATCCTCCCAACGGGTACCAATATCGCCACTCCAAGTGGCAGTAGAGAAGCGCTGTTCGCCAGCGAAACCACTACGGGTGAGTAAGAAAACACGGGGCTCGGAACATTGACCATTGACCATTGACGATTGACCATTGACCATTGACGATTGACCATTGACCATTGACGATTGACCATTGAGCATTTGTTTCCAAGTATTACGTTGGCCATTATAGATGGCATCGGCATTGACGGTGCTATAGGCATTAAAGTACTCCGTGGAGGTGCCTAAAGCGGTGGGACCAGAGAGGGCCTTGCGATACCACATGGGGGTACAGTCGCGCACATTGGGTTCAGAGGCATCCATCCACCAGGCGTCGACCATTGAACATTGACCATTGACCATTGAAGATTGACCATTGACCATTGACGGTTGAGAATTGAGAATTGACAATTGAGAATTGACCGTTGAGGGTTTACCGTTTACTGTTGACGGTTGAGAATACTTTTTACTTAGGCCAGTGTAGAGGGCATCGTCCATTTGGCGCCAGAACATTTTGCGGGCACCGGGGTCATAGGCATCGTAGAAGCCATTCTTATAGCCAGGACCTATCCAATCATGGATATCATCGGTGGGCGACTGGATATACATCCAACCCTTGGCATCCAACTCCTTGTAGTTATCGGTGTTGCAATAGAACTTGGGCCATACGGAGATCATGAAGCGACCATGCATCTTATGCACGTTATCCAGCATCTGCTGGGGATTGGGATAGCGTGAAGCCTCGAACTGATGGCTACCCCACTGGTCCTCAGGCCAGTAGTTCCAGTCCTGGACAATATTGTCGATGGGGATATGACGCTTGCGGAACTCAGCCAGTGTGCCTTCAATCTCCCCGGAGGTCTTATAATGCTCACGACTCTGCCAGAAGCCCAGTACCCATTTGGGATAGAGCGAGGCCTTACCGGTCAAGGTGCGATAACCAGAAACGACCTGATCGAGATTCTGACCAGCGATGAAGTAATAGTCCATATCCTTGGCCATCTCGCTCCATATGCTCAGTTGTTCACGCTCCTGCTTGCTGCGAGGCTCTGACACACGCAGACCGCAATAGGCCTCACCCCCATCGGGGCGCCACTCTATGCGCAACTGTACACGTCTGCCCTGCTGCAACTCGGTAGCAAACTTATAGGTATTGGGGTTCCAAGCTGTACGCCAGCGTTCAGGAACGACTTCCTTGCCATCGATGTAGACTTTTACGTAGCCGGAGTAATAGAGGATGAACTGGTAAAGTTGAGAATTGAGAATTGACAATTGAGAATTGACAATTTGGGGTTCGAGGAAGCCTTCGTAGGTGACGGTGGCACCCATGAGGTTGATGTCCTTGGGGAAGTTCTTGATGCCGCCATTGTCGGTCTTCAGGGCTATGGCTGATTTCTCGGGGGTGCCATACTCATAATAGATGGAGTCCTCATCACGGACCAGTTTCTTGCCTTTGGCATCGACATAAGTACCTGTGAGATGACCCTCGCGACCCTGTTTGTCGTAGAGTTTGAAGGCACGGTTGAGTTGGAGGTAATCATTGGGATTACCAAAGCGGCAATAGCTGTAGCTATCCCAAAGCAGTCCGTAGTTCTTGTTGGAGAGTACGAAAGGAATACTGACCTTGGTGTTATACTGGAACAAGTCCTCGTTCTTGCCCTTCATGTTAAACTCCTCGCTCTGGTGCTGACCCAGCCCGTAGAAAGCCTCATCCTCAGGCGAATCGAACTTCATCTGCCATGACAGGCCGTGCTTCTGTTCCTCGGGCACGGTATAGCCCGTCTTCATACCCAGTTCACGCTCGGGCACAGTAAAGTCCCAGAACTTCTTACCATCCTGGGCCTCCTTGAGCAGTTGCTTGCCAGTGGCATCAAAGAAGGTGATCTCACCTGTGGCCTTTGACACCACCGCCTTCACGTTCTTGGCCTTCACCACCACCTTGTCAGCATCCTCCGTGATGCTGTAGCTGCCCTTGGCAGGCGCTGTCTGTGGCACAATCATCAGCGATGCCGGTTTCTCAGGCAGTGCCTCCTTCGAAGTAGCCTGTACCCGAATAATGTTGTCGTTCATCACTTGCAGGCGTACCACCTTGGCACCACCCGCCTTCACTTCCTTGACAGGAATGGTCACGGAATTACCCTTGACGGTATAGTCGGCTGCCCATCCGGCAACGGTCCATAGGGTCAGCACACCCGTCATCCATGTTCTCAAATGTTTCATCATCGTTATATATTTATTCAAGTTTCGCATGTTTCACATTCTCAACTTTTAGAGGTGAGAGGTAAGTGGTGAGAGGTGAGAGATTACTTCTGACACTCCCTTTTTTTCCTATATTTTTTTAAGTTTATCCAGCTATTCTCTTACCTCTTACCTCTATCCACTCACCTCTTGAGACAGAGCAAGTGAATGTCGAGTATTTAAGTTTTAGTCTTCTATAATTTCAGCTTCCTCAATCACCTCACAGGCGGGAATGGTCACCACGATGATCGTACCGCCACCCGGATTGTCCTCTATACGGACTTCACCCTCATGAGCATCGACAATCGCCTTCACCTTATCGAGATTAGCCCCCTCGCCATTGACAATCGGGTCGAAGGCATGTTCCTTGAACTCGTCCTTGATACCGATTCCATTATCCGCAATCTGTATCTGTGCCTTGTCGCCCTGTGTGAGTGCCACACCCAGACTAATCGTACAGTCATTGGGGGCAAAGATGGCGGCATTCCGGAAGGTAATATCGAATATCTCAGCGATCTTCTCCGGGTCGAAGCTTACCTTCAATTCCTTGACGGACGACAGGAAATTCACTTTGACCGGTGTATCCGGAACAGGTGACTTGTAACGCTTGCAATAGTCACGGGCAAATTCCACCAGGTCGAGCACCTGTTTGTTTATGGGCACCTCCTCCGGTTTGTTCATGAACGGTGTCTTATTCTCAGCATGCTCATTGACCAGTTGCATACGCATCTCGTTCATCCATTGCTGTTTCTCCAGCTCACGACGCACACTCTCTGCCTCCATTCTCCGTTCATGGCGCCTGATATACCATTTCCGCCAGAACCAGAACGCCAACGCGAGCAGGATCATATAACCGAGTACCATCCAACGCGTGCGCCACAAAGGCGGACGGATGGTTACGGCAATCCGACTCTCTTGATCGCCAAACGTTCCATCGTCATTGAGCATACGGACACAGAGATAATAGGAACCCGCACGCAGACTCTGATAGCTGATATTCGGATTCACCTCCTCTGTCTTCATCCAATCGTCGTTATATCCTGCCATCCTATAGACAAAGCGGGAGCGGTTATGAATCTCACCGCTGTTACTTCCCATCTGTACCGTAAACTCCTCATCGAAACGCAGGCTCATCTCCCGACAATAGTCCAATGCCTCCTCCAGGATGACCCGTCCATCGACCTTCTCACCGACAGCCACCTCACGTCCGGAGACCTTCAGTCCACTGAACACAGGCACTTCCTTCAAGCGGCCCTTACCCATCTTCTTCGGGTCGATGATATCCAGTCCACCCTGTCCGCCAATCAGGATCTTACCGTCTTTCGTCACACAGAGGGAGCGCTGGTTATAAGGTCCTTTCTGCAGTCCGTCACGGTTATTATAGCTACGTACCACAAAGTTCCATTTCCCATTCCAGTCCTTTTGGGGAATGATGTTCGACACTCCATGGTCGGTGACAATCCACATGGTATGGCGCTGGTCTTCTGCCATACCGTTCACCGTTGACCCGAACAGTCCCGAGCGCATATCGATGAGATAGACATGGTTGTTCTTCGCATCCCAGATTGTGGCCCCTGATGCCGAGCCCTGCCACGAGAGTCCCCGACTGTCCTGCATACCGTTGATGGACATCTCCGTAATCTGGACATCGTCCTGATTGTCATTGATATTCCGGTTGATGACCTTCTTCGTACGCGGATTAATGATGGAATAGTATTTCGAGTGGGTTGCCATCAACCATCCCTTCTTGGTGGCATTGAGGGTCGAGATATAATCACTCGCCAAAACGGAGTTATGTGTTGATATGGGAACATCCATCCTCCCCGTCTTGGGATTGATGCGCTGGACACCGCTACCCAGGGTTCCAATCCAGATATATCCCCAATAGTCTTCAAAGATGGTCCATACATTGTTGTTGGCCAAGTCAGTGGGTTTTCCCGAAGCCCGATAGTTGGTCACATGACCGTTTTTGATATGGATCAGTCCCCCTTCATACGTTCCGAACCATACCGACCCGTCGCGTGCACCCAGAGAGCCCACCATCGTATTCGATGCGATACCGCTGTTCTGCTTGTCATACACCACCTGTTCCTCCGTCTGGGGGTTATAACAGATGATACCCTTGTCGTTCGTACCCAGCCAGTAGTTCCCTGCCGAGTCCACACAGATGGTATTGATATTTCCCAGTTCCAGGTTCCGGAAGTTCCGTCCACTCTCCGCATACAGGTTGACCCCGTTCATATACGAGCCAATCCACATGCGTCCCAGCTGGTCCTGATAAATCACACGCAAGGTATTGTCACTGATGGTCGATTCATCAAACTTGTCCGTCAGGAACTGACGTATCTCCTTGTTATAGCGGTCGGCAATAATCAGTCCCTGATGGTCGGTAGCTATCCACAGGCGTTTCTTCGTGTCGAGGCGCACATCCCATACGTTCATCTCCTCCGGCACGTTCTCCAAGCCCTTGGCACGAAGGAAGTCCTGCAGGGAGTGATACCACCTGCGCTGGTGATTCGGTTTTACAAACACCCTGCCCAACGTGATGGCATAGATATTCCCATGATGGTCCGTGCGCAGCTTACAGTCCTGGTTATTGACAAGCCCTTTGCGGCGCAGGTAATTGCTCTTCCAACTGATCCAGCCTTTCTCACGGTTGAAACAGAATATCTCACCGTTACTGGAGGAGACCAGCAAGCTCTTCCCAAACTCTGCGAAACCAGCCACCGCAAAGTCGTTATTGAACTGTTGCGGGCCATAGCCAAACGGATAGTGACGGAGTGTCTTTGTACGCGGACTATAATACCAGAAGCCCTCGTCATACGTCTTCACCCAGAAGTCCTTATACCGGTCGATATACAGGCGCTCAATACCCCCCTTGATACCAAATTCGTGCAGCACCACCTCCGGATGACGGTCACAACGCTCCGTCAGCGGGTCGAAAATGGTATAGTTCATGCCCTGGCGCACCCAGAATCTGCCATCATACGCCTCATAGATCTCATCGATATAGTTATTACGCAGCGTCGTAGTATCCTTCGCATACGAATAAAATGTCTTGATGCGATAGCCGTCATAGCGGTTCAGACCATATGGTGTTCCGAACCACATCTGTCCCCTGGAGTCCCTGAGCATACACAACAACTGTGAATTACTCAGTCCGTCACGGGTATCCAGACGACTGAACTTGATATCCTCAATCGCCGCCACCTTCAGGAGGGACAGCAGGAATGTCAATATGATTAAACAAATAGACCTTTTCATATATCTGTTTTAGTTTTTAGCTGTTAGCTATTGGTTAGTGGTTAGTGAATGCTTTGCAGACGTTTCACGAATCACCAGCTGCTGGGGCACGATTTCCTTATACACCTTCGTATCACCCTTGATGCTGCCCAGCAGCAACTGGCACGCCTTGATGCCCATCAACCGGGACTGGTCTTCAATGGCTGACAAGCGGGGGGTCACATATGCTGCATGCGCATCGTCCGTAAAACCAATCAGTGCCACATCCTCCGGAATGCGCAGTCCCAACTGTTTGACAGACGTAAAGGCTGCAAAGGTGATGATATCGTTGAAGGCAAGAATCGCATCCGGACGATGCTCACTCATGAGCAACTGCTGCGTAGCCTTTACTGCCACGTCATAGTCGATCTTTCCACAAACCACCAACTCACGGTCGATGGGGATATGGTTTTCGCGCAACGCCTCCAGATAGCCATGTTTACGGCGCTGCACCATGTCCAGATGGTTCGGGCCACCGATAAAGGCAATGCGCCGGCTCCCCGTGTCTATCAGGTGCTGCGTAGCCATCTGCGCCGCCTCGTCACCATTGGCCATCACACACGAGAAACGGTCAGACAGACAGGTACGCCCGAAAAACACCAACGGGATTCCCATCTCGGATATCTCTTCGAAATGACTATAATCCGTCGTCGTCTGGGCAAGACAGGCAATAATACCCTCTACGTGAAGTCCAATGAAATTGTCGATAACATGCGCCTCATCCTCAAAACTCTCATGGCTATTGGCACTGATCACGCTATAGCCCGCCCTTCGCGCCTCGTCCTCTATACCGTCCAGCACGGCAGCATAATAGTGGGTGACCAGATTAGGCACCACCACGCCAATCACCTTGGGTGCCTCCTTACGCAGGCTCTGGGCAAAAGGATTGGGGCGATAATTCATTTTCTTCGCCAAATCCTTCACACGCCGCTGCATCTCCTCCCCTATTTCAGAAGAGTTCCGTAAAGCCCGACTGACAGTGGCAATGCTGACATTCAGCTCCCTTGCCAGGTCCTTCAGGGATGTCCTATGTTGCTTCTTGTTATTCATCAAGTGCAAAAATAGACAATTTCACGCAATTACGCAAACGTTTACGGTATTTTTTTTGACTTTTCCGAACAAAATATCAAAAAATATGCCTATCTTTGCAACGAAAATCAGAATGAGTAATGAATAGTTGATAATAAGTTAGTTAGAATTTGAAGGTAGGAGTTGTCGCGAGACAATTCCTACTTTTTTTTCTCAGGAATATCAAATGTAATACTCCGCAGAATCGACAAGTCCTGCCCGAAGGGCATATTTTGTAGCTTCATGAACATTGTTGACACCCAGTTTCCTGAAGATATTCTTACGATGGGTATTCACCGTATGAAAACTGGAAAAGCGCCGCTCCGCAATTTCCTTGGTCGTCAGTCCCAACGCAATATCCTTCAGGATCTCCATCTCCGTGGGAGTCAGTTTCACATCCTCCTCCACCCTCACCGCCTGGGGCGTCAACAACAGTTCCGTCATCCGCTGACAGATATACCGCTGGTGACGCTGCCCATATATCAAGCACTCCCGGATTTCCTGAATAGGCGACTCTTTCAGCAAAATACTGAAACGGGGGGAAACGGCTAATACCCTGCGGACAAAATCACTGGAGAGATCCACGCTGAAAAGGATCCACTGCACTTGCGGGAAACGCTGATAGAGGATTTCCAGTTCCTCCACGTCATTGATATCAAAGAGCGTATAATCCAGGACGACCACCGCATCAGGATGTTGTCTCAGTTGTTCTATCAACTCTGTTTTGTCCTCCGCACGACGCATCTCCGTGCCGGCAATCTCCTGACAGACATACCTCATGCCTGCCCTTGTAATGTCTTGGTTATCTGCTAAAGCTACATACATATTTCTTTTACAATCACCTAACCATCAAGCCTTTCCTCTCGATATCACCAGAGCCACGAATGGTCTGGGTCAACTTCTTGGCAGAACCCGTCAGGGTGATGTCACCAGAGCCCACCAACCGGCAATCGATGATGCCACACTGGTCGCTATGCACCTTGATATCCCCTGAGCCCTTGAGTTCCAGCTGGGTCTTTCTCGCGTGTTTCTGATTCATCTTCACATCCCCAGAACCCACCAATTCCACCGAGGAATACTGGGTTGTCACGTTCTTGATCTCCACATCGCCAGAGCCCACCAAAGAGGTCTTAACAGCGTCACAGATCACCTCATCAAAAACGATATCACCGGAACCTTTCAACCTGATATCCAGGTTGTCCGTGTCCACCTGTCCCTTACTCTCGAAATCGCCAGAGCCATTCACCTCCACGCCAATCAGGTCGGGAGAGGTCACATAGACCGTCACCTCACCGCCTTTGATGGTCTTCAAGGAAAAGATACTATGATCCTTCATGCTGACGACCAGGCAATTTCCTTCCACCCGTGTCTCCACTTTCTTCATCACCTTTTGAGGGGCTTTCACACGGACCGACCATGTCTTACCCTGGATATACTTGATGTCAGGCGAGCCTACCAGACGAATACGCTCAAAACCTTTCAACTGACGATTCTCCTCTGCCTTGCCATTACCGGCAAAGGCATAGAGATGAGCACTGAACAATATGGCGAGAACAGCCACCACGAATACAAACAACTTCTTCATAATCCGATTCTTTTTAAATGTTTTCTATCGGTTAGACGAGATGAAAGAGCAAAAAGTTGCAGCATCCTAAATTTCATTTTAAAAGGTGAAGTGCAAAGTCATCCGGAAGCCCCGTTTATGAGCCGTCGAATAATCGTTGTAATTCAAACGACGCACGTATTCCACATGAAGTACCTTGAAGATATTATGAATACCGACAGACACTTCCCAATAAGGACGCTTGGCATCCATCAAGTTAGCATACTCCGGGAATGCCATCAACAAAGCGTCATCCGCATGCTCAGGAAGGAAAGGATTATTCTTGTCAGACAAGCCTCCCCATAACATCTTAAAGCCTATGTATTCACGCCATTTCAACTTCTTCAGGAACGGGATACGGTTAAAAATCTTTCCGTTCAGGTCCCATGCGAAAACCGCAGAGACAAAGCGGTCGTTCAGGAACTCCATATTGTCTATCAGACAGAACGTGTTTTTCTGAAGGATATAAGACAAATTGGTCTCTGGCATACAGAGCAATGGGAAAGGCACCTTATTCCACTGGATACCCCCCTTCACATACAGGTCTATCTTTCCCCAGCTGTTCAACCAGAGTCGTTGGGTGACACTTAGTTCACTGTAATTATAGTTGTAATCTCCACCCAAGAAGCCCTTGATTCCAAGCGTATGGCTCAAATTGAAGACAGGCGCATCCCGGTTTACCTTCTTACGCCGCTGCTTCGTATTAATATAGGTGGTGCCAGGACTGTATTCCAGTTCTGCACGGATTTCCGTGGTACGGAACTGCTGAGAGGGACGCGGCCCCTCCGTCCAACGGTTGTACACGTCCATAGGCGTGAAATAAAGGTCGCCACAGGCCTCATTTTCCTCCGTCTTCAAACTGACGATGGTCTTTAACCCGATTTTCTCCTCCCACTCAAAAGCAAGTTGCTGACGATTATAGAACATCATCGCCTTCACCTTACTCCACTTAAAGGCCGTAAACATATTATCCTTATCCGTCTGCAGGAACTTATCCGAAGGAGATGCCACATCATAGGTGGAGATAAACGTCAGTGTACGCCTAGGGAACTCACGGGGCAGGTATTCCTTCTCATTCAACGAATAGGTCACTTCGCCTTTATAATAATTCTTATTCGATTTCCAGCCATGGGCCACATAGCCTGAGAAGAACCAATGCTTGTTCAGGTTTGCGGTTGTCTGGGCACTAAAACGCGTACGGAAGCCATCAATGAAGTTCTTGGAGATGATTGTATTGACAGGACCGATATCCACCTTTGACGGATTACCGGTCTCAATATAGTTCTCTATCAAGGCTTTCAGTGCAAACATCACATACTTAAAGCCTTTCATCGACTTAAAGCCTTCGACAAATTCTTTCATGCCACTCTCGCCTTTCGTGAGTTCCACCTGACGATATTGTGCCCAGAAAAGGTCACCATGTGAAGAGGCATCTGGAGCCACGACATCCCTTTTCCCCTTAAACAGATGAGGCGACAGTTCATCGAACGCATAATCCGTCAAGCGGGTATTCCGGATGACAATGGCCTTTTGCAAAAAGCTAACAACCTCTATCTCCACAATCATGTCGTCTACCGACAGCACCCATTCTCCGGTGGGCAATCTCACAAATTCCTGATTGATACGGAGGTTCTCGACAAAATTGACATCACTCTGTCGGGGGATGGACAAGTCACAACGCTTCACCTGATAACTGGAGTCTTTCAGGATATAGATATCACCCCGGAAGCCAAAGTCCTGCATATTATTGGGCAGGAAATGCAGGTGAATACAACTGTCACGGTCCACCTGCACGGTATCCTCAATATAGAAGCGATAGAAGCCAATAGCTCCACGACCTATGGGTGAGGTGAAAGGACGCTGCAACAAACGGACCTGGTCATCATAGATATTCACATCCGTAAAGATGTCCTTCATCATCGTATTCATGATGTCACCCGTCTGAAACAGATCACCGATTCCAGAGGAGTTCTGTCCTATAATGATGTTCTTCTCGTCGTGGGGATGACGGCGATAGAGTTTCTGCGTTACCGTCTCGTCAACGGATATCGGTAATATCAGTTTATTATTATACGGACAGGGCTCTATCTGATTCAGAATCCACTTCTTCTTACGGAAGATGGAGTTTTTCATCTGCTCTGGCGTAATATCATTTCCCGCCAGCGTGAGCTTCTGGTATTTATTATACTGGTAATAGTCCTTGTTCGACAGATTCGTCAGCCGCTTATGCGCGATCACCTGACGCATCAGTTCCACGGCCGGATTATTCTTACGACTATATCGCTGGCGCTTTGACCTGACCGTCACATTCTGCAACTGTCTCACATCCGGTTGCAAATGGACGTCTATCTTCACCGGTGTACGGTCTTCCATCGCTATTGTTTGGGGCACATAACCAACAGCACTGAAGGTCAAGTTCAGACCCACCATTTTCTGGATCACATAACGGCCGTCAAGTCCGGACACCACAGCCACGGAATGGCCCTTATACGACACCGTCACAGACGGGATGGCCTCTTTGGTCTCTGCATCCCTGATAACACCGGATATCAATTGCTGCGCCTGAATAGGAAGGCACAACAACCAAACAATCAGCGTTATCCATAATCTGCTCATGACTTATATGCCTATTTCAACAGGGAAGGTCCACCCAGAATGTAGAGCCTTTCCCAAATACCGACTCTACACCGACAGTGCCTTCCAACACATTTGCCAGACTACGACAAATACTCAGTCCCAGGCCTGTGCCTGCTACGAAATCATCCACTTTCACAAACCGCTCAAAGAGATGTTCATTACATTTGTCTTCCGGAATACCCTTGCCCGTATCGCTCACCCATATCCTGACCCTCGCATCATGCTTCTCGTAACCCATACAGACACTGCCAGCATCTGTGAATTTCACCGCATTATTCATATATTGGTTCAGGATTTCCTTCAAACGGTCGCGATCCGTCTTAATCGTGTCGTTTCCTGCAGACTCTTCCACAAAGACCTCCAATCCCTTATCCACACACAACGGTAGGTATTTATCGACCAGCTCACGAAACAGAGGCAACAGTTCAGTATCTTCCTTCACGATATGACCACTGTTGCCGGCCTCCAATCTACTGATATTCAACATATCGTCAAACAGTCGGAGCAAATGGGCATTATTCTGTTTTATCAACTTGATCAGTTCATTTCTTTCTTCCTCACTTTGTGCCATAGGAAGCACATCGCTGAAACCGACGATTGCATTCAAAGGAGTACGTACCTCATGCGTGATATTAGCCAAGAAGGCAGATTTCAAACGGTCACTCTCCTCCGCACGATTACGGGCTTCCATCAAATCCGCCTCCAAATGCTTCTGTTCGTCAATACGCCGGGTTGTTCCTACAATCGTCAACGGCTTACCATGAACACTACGTTTATCGACCGTGGCAAAGATTTCAGACCAATAAACCTTGTCACTATTCGGCACACTCATCTGGTATTGGATATGTACCTCATCCTTACGGCCCTCCAGAATATCCGCCAGTACCCCTTTGAATTCCTGCAGATACTGGGGGTTCATATTCTTATAAAGGACATCCAACAAGGTTCCTTTTTCAAATGGGAGGCTATCCGTTTCTTTACGATAGTCATTTTCCAGGGTAAAAGTAGCTGTCGGAACATCATAACGCCAGGTAGAAAGACACATGGACTTCAATACCAGATCGTATTCGATATTATGTTGCTGAATCTTTGACAATTGAGCCAGTTCACGACTTAACTGGCGGTGCCGTTTCAACAGACTGACAAGGAGGGCCAAACAAGCGATAACGACAGGGACACCTATTACCCATACCAAAATATCTATCCTCATCAAGGAACTGATATTGAGCAGTAATGTATTAGCCATATCTATCATCATCACAGATGTCCATTAACAATTGGTGGCAAAATTACACAAAAGATTTAAAATAATGAAGAAAAAGTCGGTTTTTCTTTGTATTTTATTCGATTTGCACTATCTTTGCACCATATTTATATAAATATATCATGACACAAGATTTTGAACTCATCGCCAAGACCTTCATGGGTCTTGAGCCTGTCTTGGCGAAAGAACTGACGCAACTGGGCGCAGAGAATGTACAAATAGGACGCCGCATGGTTTCCTTTACAGGTAATAAGGAGTTGATGTATCGTGCCAATTTCCAGTTGCATACTGCCATTCGAATTTTAAAACCCATCAAGCATTTCAAGGCTCTTTCCGCAGATGATGTCTATGAAGGAGTAAAAACGGTTGACTGGACAGCATATCTGGACCTGGACACGACCTTCGCTGTTGACTCGGTCGTTTTCTCTGACGAGTTCCGTCATTCGAAATTTGTGACCTACAAAGTCAAGGATGCCATTGTCGACCAATTCCGTGAAAAGACAGGTAAGCGTCCTAATATCTCTATCACCAATCCGGATATCCGACTGAATATCCATATTGCAGAAGACAAATGTACGCTTTCCTTGGATTCCAGTGGTGAGTCACTTCACCGTCGCGGCTATCGTCAAGAATCTGTCGAGGCGCCCTTGAACGAAGTACTTGCTGCTGGCATGATCCTGATGACCGGTTGGCAAGGAGATACCGATTTCATTGATCCGATGTGCGGCAGTGGCACCTTACTCATCGAGGCAGCACTGATCGCGCATAACATGGCCCCTGGACTCTTCCGCAAGGAGTTCGCTTTCGAAAAATGGAAAGATTTCGACCGCGACCTCTTCGATGAGATTTACAACGACGACTCCAAGGAACGGGAGTTCAAGCACCATATTTATGGCTATGATATTGACATCAAGGCTGTCAATACAGCCCGTCTGAATGTCCGTGCAGCTGGACTGACGAATGACATCACTGTAGCAGAACAAGACTTCAAGGATTTCACTCAGCCCAAGCAGAAGAGTATCCTGGTAACGAATCCACCCTATGGGGAGCGCATTTCCACTCCCGATCTGTTGGGAACATACAAGATGATCGGTGAACGACTGAAACACCAGTTCATGAATAATGATGCCTGGGTGTTAAGCTATCGGGAAGAATGTTTCGATCAGATAGGTCTGAAACCCTCTATCAAGATACCCCTCTTCAACGGCAGTCTGGAATGTGAGTTCCGCAAATATCAGATCTTCGACGGGAAAATGAAAGATTTCCGTGCGGAAGGCGGTATCATGAAGACGGAAGAGGAAAAGCGCCAAATGGCAGAAAAACGTCGTTTCAGGCAAAACCGTGAGTTTAAGAAACGGATAGAGGAGCAGGAAGAGAATGAGGAGGCAGACATCCGCTCTTTCAAGTTCCGTTCTCTGGAGAAGAAGGAACCCAAGAAACCCAGAGAATCCAGAGATGCCAAGTCCTCTCGCGATTTCAAGAAACCTTATAAAAAGAACAACCGACGATATCGTGACCATGATGAAGATTAAACACTGGGTAGCATTAGCTATTCTCTCACTTTTCACCGTTTACCTCTCACCTCTCACCATGAGTGCCCAAGACAGACTTTTCACTTTGGAGGACCTCAACTACGGTGGCAAAAACTACCGTAACCTTCAACCTCAGAACCTATGGCTGACCTGGTGGGGTGACCAGCTGATACAGACAGATATAGAGGAGTGCTATACCATTGATACCCAAACAGGCAAGAAAACCACGCTCTTCACACTTGACGACATCAACAAATGGGCAAAAAGCGATGATACAAAATACGTACGCCATTTGATGAATGCCACATTCCCCTATCCTGACAAGCCCATCGTGGCAGTAGGCAACAGGAAGGCCTACGTACTGATTGACTTTCAGACCAAGGAAGTCATCTGGCAGGATAGTATCTCAGGACAGGAGGCCAACGACTGGAATTCCACATCGAGAGCCACAGCCTACGTAGAGGACCACCAGTTGTTCGTGGCAGACCATCAAGGGAAAAAACATCAACTCTCCACAGACGGCAGTCGTGACATCGTCTATGGACAGTCCGTCCATCGTAATGAGTTCGGCATAGAAAAAGGAACCTTTTGGAGTCCTGACGGGCAGCGACTGGCATTCTATCGTATGGACCAAAGCATGGTGACAGACTATCCGCAAGTGGAGGTGGACACCCGCATCGCAACCCATGAGCCTGACAAATACCCAATGGCAGGTGAAACCAGCCACATCGTAGCCGTAGGCATCTATGATATCAACACGGATCAGACGATTTACCTGCAAACAGGTGATCCTACAGACCGTTATTTCACGAATATCGCCTGGAGTCCTGATTCAAAAACCATCTATCTGTTTGAGCTCGACCGTGACCAAAAAGACTGTCAACTTGTCAGCTATGATGCGGCTACAGGAGAAAAGAAAGCAGCACTCTATAGGGAGACCAGCGACAAATACGTAGAACCGCTGCATCCCATCCAGTTCCTGCCCTGGGATGCCACGAAGTTCATCCTACAGAGTCAGCGCGACGGCTATAACCATCTCTATCTATACAACGTAAAAGGAGAACTCGTCAAGCAACTCACCCGTGGAGCATGGGTGGTACAGGAGGTGCTGGGCTTCAACGAGCAACAGAAAAGCATCCTATATGCCTCTAATGAGGTGCACCCGCTGCAACGTAACACCTATAGCGTCCATATCGCCACAGGTAAGCGAACACTACTTGACAACGGACGTGGTTCTCACCATGCCATGGTGTCTGGAAGCGGATACTATTTCTACGACAGATATACAGCACCTGACGTGCCACGTAACATTGACCTCGTGGAGGTGAAGACAGCAAAGACACAACGTCTGTTGACTGCAGAAGACCCCTGGAAAGGCTATCAGCAACCCATCTTCGAAAGCGGAAGCATCAAGGCTGCAGACGGTGAGACTAACCTTTACTACAGAATGGTGAAACCTCATGACTTCGATGCCACGAAAAAATATCCCACCGTGGTCTATGTCTATGGCGGTCCTCATGCCCATAACGTAGAAGCGACATGGCACTGGCACAGTCGGTCATGGGAGACCTATATGGCCCAGAAGGGGTATATCGTCTTCATCCTCGACAACAGAGGCAGTGAGAACCGTGGGCGTGACTTTGAGCAGGCGACTTTCCGTCAACTGGGTCAAATAGAGATGCAAGACCAGATGAAGGGAGTGGACTATCTGCGTTCCCTGCCCTACATCGATATGGACCGACTGGGTATTCATGGTTGGTCATTTGGCGGTTTTATGACTATCTCGCTGATGCTGAACTATCCCGATGTGTTCAAGGTGGGAGTGGCTGGCGGACCTGTCATTGACTGGAAATGGTATGAGGTGATGTATGGTGAGCGGTATATGGATACGCCACAGACCAATCCGGAGGGCTACGAGAAGACTTCGCTGCTTGCGAAGGCCAAGAACCTGAAGGGCAAGCTTCAGATTATTACGGGTTATAACGACAAGACCGTTGTACCACAACACTGTCTGGCGTTCCTGAAGGCCTGCATAGAGGCTGGCACCCAACCCGACTTCTTTGTTTATCCTGGTGAGCCGCATAACATGCGGGGACATGCCAGTGTGCATCTGCATGAGCGCATTACCCAGTATTTTGAAGAATACCTTAAATAATTCATAATGCTTAATGCATAATTCATAATGCATAATTCATAATGCTTAATGCATAATTCATAATGCATAATTCATAATTATGAAAGAAGAACAGATATTAGTCCGCATCACAGGGCAAGACCGTCCTGGACTGACGGCAAGCGTCATGGGCATCTTAGCCAAATATGACGCACAGATATTGGATATCGGACAAGCCGACATCCACGCTACGCTCTCGTTAGGTATCCTTATCCGTATGGATGATACAAAATCGGGATTTGCCATGAAGGAATTGTTGTTCAAGGCGACCGAACTAGGCGTGAACATCGGTTTCTCACCGATTAGCGACGATGAATATGAAGACTGGGTGAGTCATCAAGGCAAGAACCGCTACATCCTCATGGTGCTGGGAAGACAGTTGGAAGCACGCCAGATACAAGCTGCCACCCAGATTCTGGCTGACCAAGGACTGAATATCGACTCCATTCTGCGCCTGACAGGTCGTAAGAGCATCAAACAGCTCGACAAGCATACCCGTGCCTGTATCCAGTTCTCCCTGCGTGGCGAGCCTGCCAACCGACAAGAGATGCAGTCGGAACTCATGAAACTGTCAGCGGAAATGGGCATTGACTTCTCATTCCAGCGTGACGATATGTTCCGTCGTATGCGACGCCTCATCTGTTTCGATATGGACTCCACGCTCATCCAGACGGAGTGTATTGATGAACTGGCAGAACGCAATGGTGTGGGAGCTGAAGTTCGTGCTATTACAGAAAGTGCCATGCGTGGTGAGATAGACTTCAAAGAGAGTTTCACCCGTCGTGTGGCTTTGCTGAAAGGACTTGACGTCAGTGTCATGCAGGACATTGCCGAGCACCTGCCCATCACGGAGGGTGTAGACCGGCTGATGAATATCCTGAAGACCTGTGGTTATAAGATTGCCATCCTCAGCGGAGGATTCACCTATTTCGGAGAACACCTGCAACGGAAATACGGCATCGATTATGTGTATGCCAACGAGTTGGAAATTGGTGAGGATGGAAAACTGACAGGTCGCTATGTGGGTGAGATTGTAGATGGGCACCGTAAAGCAGAGTTGCTGAAACTGATTGCCCAGGTTGAGAAAGTGAATCTGGCCCAAACCATAGCCGTAGGTGATGGAGCCAATGACCTCCCGATGATCAGTGAGGCAGGTCTGGGTATTGCCTTCCATGCCAAGCCCCGTGTGGTGGCCAATGCCAAACAAAGCATCAATACCATCGGACTTGACGGTGTACTCTACTTCCTCGGATTTAAGGATTCGTATTTAGGAGAACAAGGAAAATTGTAACAAATATCAAAATAACAAAGATGAAGATACTATTATTAGGCAGTGGTGGACGTGAGCATGCACTGGCCTGGAAAATCGCTCAAAGTGAAAAATGTGAGAAACTGTATATTGCACCAGGAAATGCTGGTACTGCCAATTGTGGTACGAACATACCGATGAAGGCTGATGACTTCGAGGTCATCAAACAATTCGTGGTGGCTAAGGATATCAATATGGTGGTGGTTGGTCCCGAAGACCCCTTGGTAAAGGGCATCTACGACAACCTGAAACAGGACGAGCGTACCAAGGACATTCCCGTGATTGGTCCATCTAAGGCTGGTGCTGTATTGGAAGGCTCAAAAGACTTCGCCAAGGCTTTCATGCAGCGTCACCACATTCCCACAGCCCGTTATCAGACCTTTGACGGTGAGCATCTTCAGGAGGGGCTGGCATTTCTAGAGACGCTAGAAGCACCCTATGTCCTCAAAGCTGACGGTCTGTGTGCCGGTAAGGGTGTACTCATTCTCCCCACCCTCGACGAAGCCAAGAAGGAGTTGAAAGAGATGCTAGGTGGTATGTTCGGCAATGCATCGAGCCGTGTGGTTATCGAGGAATTCATGAGCGGCATCGAGTGTTCTGTGTTCGTGCTGACCGATGGAGACCATTATAAGATACTGCCCGAAGCCAAAGACTATAAGCGTATCGGTGAGCATGACACCGGTCTGAACACGGGAGGAATGGGCAGTGTGACACCTGTACCCTTTGCCACGAAGGAATGGATGCAGAAAGTAGAGGACCGCATTATCCGTCCGACTGTTGAGGGCCTGAAAGCTGATGGCATCGATTACAAGGGTTTCATTTTCTTCGGACTGATTAACAGGACAAATACGCCCAACGGGGAACCCGAGCCTTACGTCATCGAGTACAACTGTCGTATGGGAGACCCAGAGACAGAGAGTGTGATGCTACGATTGAAGAGTGACCTTGTTGACCTGTTTGAGGGTGTGGCAGAAGGCAATCTCGACCAGCGCGCTATTACATTCGACGAGCGTGCTGCTGTCTGTGTGATGCTGGTAAGCGGCGGCTATCCGCAGGAATACAAGAAGGGGTATCCCATCACAGGCATTCCTCTCACCTCTCACCTCTCACCACTCACCTCTGACACCATTGTCTTCCATAGTGGAACGGCATTAAAAGACGGACAGGTTGTCACCAACGGTGGTCGTGTCATCGCTGTTTCTTCTTATGGAAAAGACAAAGCAGAAGCTTTGCAAAAGTCTTTCGAAGAAGCACAGAAAATACAATTTACCGATAAGTATTTCCGTCGTGACATTGGAGCAGACCTTTGAGAAGGCTAAAGTGATGAGTGAAGAGTGAAAAAGTGAGGAAGAAACGATTACAGAACAAGGTTGCGGAAAGCAGACTGACACTACCATTCGCCTCATTATATGCGATAGGCATTTGGTTGCTTTGCGGACTGACTCAAGAAGGCTGGTGGATACAGTTCGGCTGTTTTTCCCTCTCAGCTTTCTTGATGTTGGTACTTAACAATACCAATGCGCTTATCCGTATCTATTCCAGAATGGTATCAAGCGCCTTTTTAGTACTCTCCTGTACCGCCTGTTTCCTGTTTCCCACCCTTCTGGAATCTATCTGTCAACTTTTTTGTATTGCGACTTACTTGATTTTGTTCTACACTTATCAAGACAAGAATTCCGCAGGACTGACTTATTATGGATTCCTATGCATTGGACTGGTTAGTCTCTGCGAGATCCATATGATCTATTATATCCCCATCCTTTGGCTGATGATGTTGACTAAACTGCAATCACTTTCCTGGAGGACTTTTCTCTCATCACTGATGGGACTGGTCACGCCCTACTGGTTTGTGGCTTGCTGGTTTTTATATCAGGAAGATTTCGCACCACTCATCGCACATTTCAAACAGTTAACCGACTTCTGCCTTCCATTCGATTTCTCCTGTCTCAGTACCAGTCAGCTAGTAACGGTTGTCTTTCTCTTCATCATTGCCATCATTGGTATGGTACATTATTGGCGGACCAGTTACCAAGACAAATTCCGTATTCGCCAACTGTATGATATCTTTATCTGGATGGATTTACTGACTTTTCTGTTTTTCTGTCTTCAGCCACAACATGCCACCATCCTGATACGTCTAATGATCATCAATACCACCCCACTGGTAGCCCACTTCATCACCCTCACTCAGGAACGAGTGACCAATATCATTTTCTATATCATTACCATTTCGGCACTAGCCATAACGATCTATCATTTATGGATGTTATCATCGCTCTTCTGATTAGTTACGGCTACTGGGGCATGCTTATCACTGCTTTTATCGCCGGCTCATTCTTCCCTTTCTCCAGCGAGGCTGTCATGATGGGACTTCTGGCTGCAGGACTGGACCCTTGGCTACTGATTGTCTATGGTACCATTGGTAATGTGGCTGGTGGTATGTTCAACTTCACCATCGGACACATGGGAAAGCTGGAATGGATAGAGAAATACCTGCATGTCAGTCAGGAGAGCCTTGACAAAGCGACACGCTTCATGGGCGGCAGAGGAGCCTGGATGGGATTCTTCGCCTTCGTACCCATCCTCGGAAGTGCCATCACCATTGTCTTGGGACTGATGCGTGCCAACATCCCTATCTCCATCCTGAGTATCACCATTGGCAAATTCCTGCGTTATGTGGTCCTTATTTATGGTGCGAACCTTCTTATTGGTTAAAAAAAAATAATGTTCAATGGTCAATGGTCAATGGTCAATATAAAAGCATTACCTTTGCAGGTTAGAATAAAAAACTTAACAATAATAATGAAAAATTTTAGACTGGTAGACAATCTTCTCGGATGGGTCAGTTTCCTGATTGCAGCCTTCGTCTATTGTTCTACGATTGAGCCAACAGCCTCTTTCTGGGATTGCCCGGAATTTATCTCTACAGGTTATAAACTTGAAGTCGGTCACCCACCCGGTGCCCCGTTCTTTATGTTGACGGCAAACCTATTCTCACAGTTCACCAGCGACCCCACACAGGTGGCACGGATGGTGAATATGATGAGTGCGCTGCTTTCTGCCGCCACCATCCTGTTCTTGTTCTGGACCATCTCGCACCTGGTGCGCCGTCTGCTTGTCAAGGACTGGAGTGAGTTGACACTGGCCAAGACCATCGCTATTGAGGGTTCTGCCATGGTGGGTGCATTGATTTATACCTTCAGTGACACGTTCTGGTTCTCAGCTGTTGAAGGTGAGGTATATGCCTATTCCTCTGCCTTCACCGCTGTAGTATTCTGGCTGATACTGAAATGGGAAGACCATGCTGACGAGCCTCATAGCGACCGTTGGCTGATCTTGATTATGTATATGACAGGCTTGAGCATCGGTGTCCACCTGCTCAACCTGCTCTGTCTGCCAGCCATTGTACTGGTTTATTACTATCGTAAGTTCCCACAGAGCCTACCCAGGAAAGATCTTTATGGCTCTTTGATCGCCTTAGGAATCTCTATCGTGATTCTTGCTGCTGTACTCTATGGTGTAGTACCAGGCATCGTACAAGTGGGCGGCTGGTTTGAGCTATTGTTCGTCAACGTCCTCGGTTGTCCGTTCAATACGGGCGAGATTATTTATATCTTCCTGTTGATAGCCATTACCATCTGGGCCATCTACGAGACCCACCGTGATGTCAGTGAGAAGAAACAGAACATCGCTTTTCTCATGTCCGTTGCCATGTTGGGTATTCCGTTCTACGGACACGGCTGGTCGGCAGTCATCATCGGTATCGTGGTATTAGCCGTCATGTGGTTTATCCTGCAATACAAGCAGAAAGACGGACTCCTTGTCACGTCCCGTATCAAGAACACATCGCTGCTCTGTATGCTGATGCTGATGATTGGCTATTCTTCCTATGCCCTGATTGTCATCCGCTCATCGGCCAACCCACCAATGGACCAGAACTCGCCGGAGGATATCTTCACCTTGGGTGAGTATCTTGGACGCGAACAATACGGTCAGCGTCCACTGTTCTACGGACAGGCATATACCTCCCAAGTAGCCTTGGAGAAAGACGGCGAGTATTGCAGACCTGTTATGAAAAAGGGAGCCCCCGTCTGGCAGCGCAAAGAAAAAGCCTCTCCTGATGAGAAGGACGAATACTTCGTTGTACGCAACAAAGATGAATACCAATATGCCCAGAACATGTTCTTCCCTCGTATGTATAGTTCAGCTCACCGTGCTGCTTACGAGAGTTGGATGGGTGGCAGCATTGACGGGCATGAGGAGATGTATGACCGCTGTGGTGAGATGATCAACGTCAAGGTTCCCAACCAGGTGGAGAATATACGTTTCTTCCTCTCCTATCAGTGTAACTGGATGTACTGGCGCTATTTCATGTGGAACTTTGCTGGTCGTCAGAACGACATACAAGGTAATGGCGAGTTGGAGCATGGCAACTGGCTCAGCGGTTTCGATTGGTTTGACAACTGGCGCTTAGGTGACCAGAACACCTTGCCTGACGAGTTGAAGGAGAACAAAGGCCATAATGTGTTCTATTGTCTGCCATTATTGCTCGGACTTATCGGACTGTTCTGGCAGTCATGGTACACCCGTAAGAACCGCATCACTGTCGATGGCAAGGAAAAGACAGAGATCGAACCCGTTGGCATCCGCCAGTTCTGGGTAGTCTTCTTCCTGTTCTTTATGACCGGTCTTGCCATTGTCATCTATCTGAATCAGACCCCCATGCAACCGCGTGAGCGTGACTATGCCTATGCCGGTTCGTTCTATGCCTTCGCCATTTGGTGTGGTATGGGTGTTGCAGCACTCTTCGACTTGATAAGGGAAAAGGTAAAAGTAAATAGTGAAAAATTTGCTACCGCTATGGCAGCTATTGTCTGCATTGCTTGTCTCTTCGTTCCCATCCAGATGGCATCCCAGACTTGGGACGACCATGATCGCAGCGGACGCTATACCTGTCGTGACTTCGGACAGAACTATCTGATGTCCCTGCAAGATGAAGGCAATCCGATTATCTTCACCAACGGTGATAACGATACCTTCCCCTTGTGGTATAACCAGGATGTAGAAGGAGTGCGCACTGATGCCCGTGTCTGCAACCTCTCTTATCTGCAGACCGACTGGTATATCGACCAGATGCGCCGTCCTGCCTATGATTCCCCGTCAGTACCTATCTCTTGGGAACGTATTGAATACTGTTCTGGTACCAATGAGTATGTGAGCATCGAGCCTGACATGAAACAGGCCATACTTGATTTCTATAAGCAGAACCCGGAAGAGGCTCGTCAGCAGTTTGGCGAGGACCCCTTTGAACTGAAGAACGTCCTGAAATACTGGGTACGCTCAAAGAACAAGGAACTGCATGTCATTCCTACAGACACCCTCTATATGACCATCGACAAGGAGGCTGTGCGCCAAAGCGGTATGATGATGGCCACAGACTCCATCCCTGACAAGATGACCATCTCTCTGAAGGGTAAGTCAGCCCTCTACAAGGGCGATCTGATGATTCTGGAGATGCTTTCCGAATGTAACTGGAAGCGTCCTATCTATGTGGCTGTCAGTGTCGGTGATGAGAACTACATCAACTTAGGCGACAATACCGTCACCGAAGGACTTGCCTACCGCATCACCCCCTTTACCACCAATGCTGAAGGAGCTAAGAATTTCGATACCAAGCGTACTTACGACAATGTGATGCACCGCTTCAAGTTCGGTGGTGTCAACACCAAGGGAGTCTATCTCGACGAAACCGTTATGCGCATGTGCTACACCCACCGCCGTATCATGGCAAAACTCGCCATCCAGCTGGTGAGTGAAGAAAAAGACAAAGAGGCCGCAGAGGTGTTGAGATACTGTGAGAAGATGCTTCCCGAATACAATATTCCGCACAATTATACCTCTGGTTCACTCGACATGGCACGTGCCTGGGCAGCCATCGGAAATCAGCAGGAGGCCATGAAACTCATCAACCTGCTCTGGAAGAATTCCGCTCAGTATGTGGCATGGTACTGCAACCTTGACGACCAGCAATTCAACCTGTCGGAAGACAGTTGCTATATGCATCTCTATATTCTCAACCAGCTCCTGCAATTGGGTGAGACCATTGATGAGAAATGGGGCGAGAAGCATGAGACCATCATCAACAACATGCTGGATGCTTTCCAAGGAAAGGGAGGTAATCTGGGAGGACAAGGACAATAAAACTATGATTATCGAGCAACCGGCAATATGGTTGCGCTGGCTATACCCCAGGGCAATTTGGAGAATGAACCGTCAGGAGAAGGCAGTCTATCTGACCTTCGATGACGGTCCCATCCCTGAGGCCACTCCGTTTATCCTTGACACCCTCAAGCACTATGACATCAAGGCCACCTTCTTCATGGTGGGTGACAATGCCCGTAAGTATCCGGAACTGCACCAACGCGTCGTTGACGAAGGACACCGCATCGGTAACCACACCCATAACCACATCAGCGGTTTTCGTCATAGCATCAAGGAATACAGCTATAACGTCGAGAAGGCCAATGCCTATCTGCACACCAATCTCGTGCGTCCTCCCCATGGTTGGATGCGTCTGAGCCAGTATGCCTGGCTGTCACGTAAATTTCGTATTGTGATGTGGGATTTGGTAACCCGCGACTATTCGAAGTGGATGACAGCTGAGGATGTGCTTAATAATGTGAAACGTTATGTACGTAACGGCAGCATCATCACTTTCCACGACTCTCTCAAATCCATAGAAAAACTACGCATAGCCTTGCCCAAGTCCATTGAATGGCTTCAAGCAGAAGGCTATGCGTTCAAAGTCTTCGATACCGTCTAGCACGGACGCTTCTTAGGCAGGTTAAAGACATCCTGCACTTCCTTCATTTGTTCCTCCGTCATACCGTCGGGTTCAGAACCCATGGCCTTGGCACACATATAGATGTTGGCAGCCTTGCAAAGCACATCGGTTTGGTCGAAAGCATCCATGATATCCACTCCGACGGCCACCGTACCATGTTTCTCCCACATCACTACATCGTGGGTCTTGATCTGCTCTAGCGTAGCCTCAGCCAGCGCTACAGATGAAGGCAAAGCGTAAGGTACGATGCCAATACCCAGAGGTGCAAAGGCCAGTGTCTCCGGAATCATGGACCACAGCACGCGCGTCATCTCATCACCCTTCAGGAAACGCTGGATATGACTCATGGCTACCAGTTCGATGGGGTGCGTATGCAGCGTAGCCTTGTAGCACGAACCTGTCTCCAGCAGATAGTTCTGCAGAGCCAGATGGGTAGGCAACTCACTAGTTGGTACCACATTCTCGTCAGCAATGACCACATACGAGGCGCAGTCGTCCAAGATGCGGATGATGCTTCCGTTCTGCATGGGTTCCTTGGCGAGGTCACGCATGCGCTTGCCCGTACCTTTACAATAGAAGTACTTGCCCTTCAACTGGGGCAGTACCATACCAATCTGTTTCACTTCCGAGATGGGCTTCATGGCCTTGCATTCGTCGTCCATAAACTCAGTAACATTGACGGTGATGTTACCACCGTTACGCTCAGCCCATCCTTTCTGCCAGAGGTAACCAGTGACCTCCGCAATCTGCTCAACAACCGCTTTCAATCCTTCGCGGCCTTCTAATATACTTGCCATATCTTTCTTTTAATCTTTAATGTTTAATCTTTAATAATTTTCGCCATAGCGTTCCTTCGTGATGTCATCGAGGGTACGGCAACGGGTGACAGGTGCACCGAGGAAGCCTACGATGAGGGAGATGACCAGCAAGGCAATCATACAGAACGCTGCAATGGTGAAGCCCTCGCCATTATCACCATAGATATAGGTGAAAATGAGACCCCAGACGGCAGATAGTCCACGCACGATGAAGAACATCAAGCCCTGAGCACCTGCACGGAACTTGGCAGGGAACAGCTCTGAGCCCCATAGCGCATAGAATATCTGTACCGACGTACCGCCCTGAATACCCCAGAGGATGGCAAACGACCACAGTCCCACAGGTCCGTTGACACCAATGGTGACAATGATGAGCCATGCTGAGATGGCCACCAAGAGACCAAAGGTGTAGATGGCCTTATGCGACGTCTTGTCGATGAGTTTCGAGGTGACGAACGTGACACCCACGATGATAGCCCACTGGATAAAGTTCATCCAGTTTGCCTGTTCGTTGCTCACGCCACCTGCTGTTTCATAGATATGCGGCTGGAAGAAGCCCATCACCGATGCCACGAGGTTCCAGGTGAGGTAGATGCCTGCAAGGAAACAAACCGTCTTCACGGCTATCTTGTTCTGGAACAACACCTTGATATTGTCCAACAGCCCCGTCTTCTCTGCCGACTCCTTCTGGGCCGTGAATTCCGTACTCTCCTGAAGCTGACGCTGCAGGTTCCAGGCAATGAAAGCCACCACAAAGAGCGTAAAGAACACGATACGGGAGGAGAACGCGTTCACTGCCTGCTGACTCATATCCGCACCGCCAAAGGTGTGGGCTACAGACTCCACAAAGCCAAAGAGATAGCCTCCAGGGGCAAAGAACATGCCGAAGAGGAGAATGACCATTGGTCCGATACCCCACGACATCTGCGAGATACAGATGTTACGTCCACGGTTGTTGACCTCTGACGACTCAGAGATATAGGTCCACGAAGCAGGCACCCCCACACCTACGGAGATACCCGTCACCAGGAAACCACACAGCAACATGGGGAAATTCATGCTCAACATGATGAGCAGCACTCCCGTCATATAGACCAGCAGGTTATACGTAAAGATGAACTTACGCCCATACTTGTCAGCCAAAAAACCTCCGATGATAGCACCCACTGCGGCTCCCAGACAATTGGCAGAGATGAAATTGAGCCAACCCAGATGAACCTCAGAAAGCCCCAAGTAGTTCTGCCACAAGGTCAAACCTGATGCACCAGCCACAATGGCACCCGCATCGAGATAATTAGTAAGAGACACGGCAATCGTGCTCTTCAAACTTCCATTATTTGCCATAATTGTCAATTCTCAATTATCAATTGTCAATTATCAATTACCTACACACTACGTCACACTCAATATTGAAAATCTTGGCAACCTTTAGGATGGTATCAATGTGATGACCTACAGCAGCTGCCATGTGGTGGGTAGGACCAGCCTCGCTCCACTTGTTCACGAACTCGCGGCACGACAGCGAGAACTTGGTGCGCATGTTGGTATCGCCAAAGGTGAAGATCTCACCTTCCTCGTTGATGCCCTCAGCCACCACAAACTTGAATACACCATTCTTGTCCTGCGTGATAGCCAGATAGGTGACTGGACCCGTGGGAGGATAGAACTGGGTGAGATAACCACCACCAGCCTTGCCGTGGAACACAGGCACAATCTTCATCGTTGGCTTCTTGGCCTGTGAGATGTCGAAATCGCCAGAGCCAGAGTGTCCGATGATACAGATGTCCTTGGGAAAGTCGATAGAGTACATCTCAGCCAGTGTGCCTGTGCCAGAGATGGTCTTCAAGATCGACATCGCCATCGCCACCTTCATGTCACCCTCAACGGCACAGGCAGTATGCTGCTTGATGAGCATCGAAAAAGCTGGAATCAGCATGGAGTCGAGCTTGCCGGCAACGCCCTGTGCAAAGCCATCATAGTGGGATGCTATCATGCCCAGCTTCTCGTCCTTGACCCACTGTTCGAAGGCTACGACATACTTGGCCATATCCCATACCTTCTCAACAGTACCACCACCCTCGATGTCGAAGGTTGCCAGGATATCCTCAGCCTTGGCACGGATGGCAGCCTCATCGGTGATATTATCGGCAATAGCCCACATCTTCTCCCAATCAAACTGCTTAGTATAGACGAACATACGGTGGTAGAGGTTGGTCTCGTCGATATAGAGGTCCATCATGCCTGGATACGGACGACCAATCTGTGCGATGTTGGTATCGCGGAAGCGACGACGCACCTGAGCAGCACGACACCAATCCTCAATCTCAGCCTGAGCACCTGGGTCGCCACCTTCTACCACACCAGTAATCACTGCAGAGCGCTTGCCGGCACGGTTGAGGTCGGCAACCATCTCACCAATGGCACCACAAGCATAGAGCTCGCCCAGCCATGTGGGGATATCGGTCTTGGCATAGTCGGGAGCCAACTTCTTCTGCAGGTTCACAATGACAACAGGAACGTCAAGGTCGCGAACGGCAGGCAACATATTATAAGAGGTGCAATAGGTCAGCATCTGCAGGATGACCAGGTCGACATCTGCAGCACGGAACTTATCGCCTGCTGCCATCGACTGCTCCTTGGTGGTTACCATGCCACCATCGATAATCTCAATGGTAGAGGGCAACGTCTTCTTGAATGCCTCATACTGTGCCTCGAACTCAGGAACGAGTTGGGGGAATTGTGGCAGGTATGCCTGCAGCGCTATGCTGAACACGCCCACCTTTGCTTTAGTTTCTACTAATGGTTTTGCCATAATAATGTTCTATTTTTTTTATTGAATACTTTGACTATTCTCTTACCTCTCACCTCTTACCACTCACCTCTAAGAAACGCTGGTAAGCCTTGTCCCACGCAGCCTTGTCGCCCGTGGGATGATAAGGTACCATCTCCACTGAAGAAGCTATGATCCGGCGCATCTCCCAGATATCAGCCACATCACCAGAAGCCTTAGCCTGCATCATGATATTGCCGATGGCCGTACATTCCTGCGGACCAGCCAGTACTTCAACGCCACAGGCATCGGCAGTAAACTGCGTAAGATACTTATTCAACGAACCGCCACCAATAACGTGGAGCACGATGTCAGAGGTGAGAGGTGTGTTCTTAAATTCCATCAGCCACTGAAATACCTGCTTATACCTCAGCGCCAGTGAGTCGAAGATACAACGGCAGATCTCGGCAGGCGTCTCAGGAACTGTCTGCCCCGTCTCACGACAGTACTGCTGGATAGCCTCAATCATCGAGGGAGGATTGGCAAACATCTTGTCATCGGGATTGATGATACTTCGGAAAGCCTCCACCTGCATGGCAGACCCCTGCAATTCGGGATGACTTACTTTATCTAGAGGTATTCTCTCACCTCTAACCTCTAACCACTCACCTCTGGTAGCCCACTCCTTGCGACAACGCTCATAGAGCCACATGCCACAGATATTCTTCAGGAAACGCGTCGTTCCCTCTACTCCACCCTCGTTGGTGAAGTTCAGCTCATACGAGCGGTCGTTGATGATGGCATTCTTCGTCTCGATACCCATCAGACTCCACGTGCCACTCGAGAGATAGGCGAAGTGTTCGTCCTTGGCGGGTACAGCGGCTACGGCACTGCCCGTGTCGTGACCTGCTACGGCAATGACGGGAACAGGTCCCAGTCCTGTTATCTTCTGCACCTCCTCCGTCAGCACACCAATCTGTGTACCTGGCTGTACCATCCGTCCGAAATGCCCACGCGTCAGTCCTACGCTTTCGATGAGTTTTTCGCTCAGGTCACCCGTGCGTGGGTCCAGCATCTGACTGGTCGATGCGATGGTATATTCGCAAACCGCCTCGCCTGTCAACATCCAGCTCAAGGCATCGGGCATAAAGAGTACCTTCTTACAATGTTGCAAAGCACTATTCCCCGCTTGCTGCATGGCATAGAACTGGAACAGCGAGTTGAAGTTCATCAGTTGGATACCCGTAATGTCGTACACCTCGCGACGGGAAACCACGTTATGCAGGTATTCCTCCATGCGCCCGAAAGTATGCGGGTCGCGATAGGCCATGGGATTGCGCAGGATAGCCCCGTCCTCGCCAATGAATACGAAGTCGACGCCCCACGTATCAATACCGATACTGGTCAGCGTGATGCCTCGCCGTGCTACCTCCTTCAATCCACGAATCATCTCGAAATACAGGGCATAGATGTCCCAATAGAAGTGTCCGCCTGTCTCTATCAGGTTATTGGGGAAACGGGTAATCTCCTCTTGTTCCAATCGTCCGTCAACCAGCGTGCCCAGAATGGTACGTCCACTGGTGGCACCCAGGTCGACGGCAAAATAGTATTTCTTACTCATATATCGTTTGTATTTGTTGATTGTTGCTGTTCTTGGGCGCAGGGCCGAAGTCCAGCGGTTTTCCGTCTAAAGTAAAGTCCACCAGCTCGTATTTGTCCGACGTCTTCACGTCCAGCATGGTCGATGTCTCCACCTGAATCCTACGCATCGTGATATTGTTACAGCGCGACAGCGGCATGTCGTCCCGCTTCTCTGGCTTGAAGAACTGCGTCCAGGGGTGTACGAACAACGCTCTTCCACACTTGCCCGTGATGTCCTCTACTGTCACGTATTCATAATGCTGCGGCGTGTCGGGGCGCATCTTCAGCCACAGCACGCGATTGACATTATCGCAATGGCAACGGCGCAGAATGACGTTACGATCGTGTACCGACTCTGAACCCAGCGTCAGACAGCCATGCACTATTCCGTAATGACAGTCTTCTATCAGGATGCGCTCACACGGCCCGTTCGTCTCGTCTTTGTCTGCCCAGGTGCCCTTGCCTCCTTTCAGTACCACGGCATCATCGTTCACATTCATATAGCACCCCTTCACCAACACATCCGTACAGGCATCAATGTCTATTGCATCCGAACTGGGAGCCCCCCGTTTCGGTTCCGGCTCATAGATGCCGTGAATCGGTGCATAGATATAACAGTCGAGATAACGCACATGGTCGCTCTTATAGACATGATTCGTCCAGAAGGGAGAGTTCACGAGGCGTACATCCTGTATCGTCACATTCTTACAATTCGAGATATAGGTCAGGCGCGGTCGCTGTGCGTCCTTGTTCGTACACTGGGGGTTCCACTGGCGCCGGATCCAGAACTCCTGCCAGTAGTGCAGGCCGTTACCGTCAATCGTCCCCTTGCCGCTGATGGTGAACCCATCCAGTCCGTCGGCATTCACCAGTGCCGCGAAATACTTACACGTCTCACCCTCTATACGGGTCTTCAATATCGGGAAATCAATAATGCGCTCAGAACCTTTCAGTTTTCCTACGACATGCAGATGCGTACCTTTCTTAAAGAACAAGGCACCAGTCAGGTAGGTTCCTTCTGGAACGACGATGACACCGCCACCCTCATGGGCCGCCCGGTCGATCACCTTCTGAATGGCAGCCGTCTGCACCACCGTGCTATCATTCTTCACGCCATAGTCGGTAATGACATACTGTCGGCCGAGCGTTTTCACGTCCACTTTCGTTACGTTCATAAACCACTCGTCCATCGGTGTACCGTCAGGCCATGTTTCCCCCTTCGCAGCCACCGCCAATAGCCAACATGCCAATACTAGCATGAAATATTTCCTCATAGTAGTTCATTAGTTTTTAAGTTCCGACTGCAAAGTTACAAAAAGTCGAGAGCAGAACAAAATAAATCTATTTATTTTTTATGCCGAGACGGAGTACCTTCGCGATTTTATCGCAAAGATACGATTAAGTGAGTAAAAAACAAAGAAAATGTGCCGCTTTTTTGTTTAAGATGCTTAGAAGCGAAGGGTAAGAAAGCTCCAAATCAGCACCTTAGTTGCTCATACCTTGCTCATACCTTGCTCATAGGTTGCTCATAGGCATCTCATAGGCATCTCATAGGCATCTCATAGGATACTCTATCCTTTCTCATACCCTAAGAGCATGAGCAAGGTATGAGAAAAGTTTGAGAAAGACGTGATTCTTTTATGAAAAAAAAAGAATAATTTATTTTGTATTCTTTTCGCTCAATCGAAATTTTGCACTATCTTTGCACAAATAAAACAAACTACTAGCATGAAGATAAAACAACTTTGGGGAATCACGGTAGCACTCTTCATAACGATGTCTGTCCAGGCACAGGAGTTTGACAAGCAGGATGTCTTGAAAACAGTCGTCAAAGTGAATGACTATTTCATGGCCAAATATGCCGACCCTACACTGGCGACACAGGTTAAACGGATGAGGGAGAGCAACCTGTGGACACGGGCTGTCTATTATGAGGGACTGATGGCGCTACAGGCCATCGCGCCCCAACAGCGTTACATCGATTATACCCTGCGGTGGTGTGACCATCACGGGTGGATGGCACGAGGAGGGGTGACGGCAACCAATGCCGACAACCAGTGTTGTGAACAGACCTACATCGACCTGCATCGGATGACGAAAAAGGGAACACTGGCACCTACGCAAGAGAATCTGGAAAAACAGATCGCTACGGGTAAGGTGGACTACTGGACATGGATTGATGCCATCCAGATGGCTATGCCTATCTATCTGAAGATGTATGCAGAGACCAAGGACAGGCGTTTCCTTGACTATGGGATGAAAAGCTATCTGTGGACCCGTAACACCTGTGGCGGCGGACTCTTTAACGAAAAGGAGGGTCTCTGGTGGCGTGACAAGGATTATGTGCCTCCCTATAAGGAGCAAGACGGACGGAACTGTTATTGGAGTCGCGGCAACGGATGGGTATATGCGGCATTGGTACGTTGTATGAGTGAGATGTCGCCCCAAGAGAAAGCCTACAAGCAACTGAAGAACGACTTCCTGGCGATGAGTGCGGCATTGCTGAAATGTCAGCACGACGACGGTTTCTGGGGAGTCAGTCTGGTATCTCCCACCACCTATCCTGGTCCGGAGATGACAGGTACGGCGCTCTTCCTCTATGGCATGACCTGGGGCATCCGCCAAGGAATCCTGAAGGAGAAGGACTACCTTCCTGCCTGTGACAAAGCATGGAAAGCCTTGGCATCGTGCGTACATAAAGACGGATTCCTCGGCTGGAACCAAGGGACTGGAAAAGACCCTTCTGCAGGACAACCGCTCTCGTTCTATAAGGTTCCGGACTTTGAGGACTACGGAACGGGATGTTTTTTGCTCGGTGGCGTGGAATATTATAAACTATTGGCACAATGAAACGATTCTTCATAACATGTCTTGCATCTTGTCTGGCCGTAACAGTCTTGTCGCAATCATGGCCTACCCCACTTCCCGAGGCAAAGGCGGGAACACGCTGGTGGTGGCTGGGCTCTGCCGTCGACAAGGAAGGACTGGAATGGAACCTTAGTGAATATGCCCATGCAGGTATCGGTGCCGTGGAAATCACACCGCTCTATGGGGTGAAAGGCAACGAGAAGAACGAGTTGTCATTTCTCTCCCCCGAATGGATGCAGGCCTTGAGAATGACACAGGACATTGCCAAGAAGAAAGGGATAGAAGTAGATATGAACTGTGGCACAGGATGGCCCTTCGGTGGTCCGCAGGTGTCACTGGACGAGGCTGCCTGCAAAGCGGTATTTACGGATACCGTCATCAACGGAGAGCATCATATCGACGTACAAATCGGACGTACCAAGCAGAAAGTGAAACGGGCTGCTCCTGGAGGAGAGGGATGGGTGGTGGACCATTTCGACCGTGATGCCGTGAAACATTATCTGGAGCGTTTCGAGAAGGCTTTCGCTGAAACGGGAACGCCCTACCCTCACACTTTCTTCAATGACTCCTACGAGGTGTATCGTGCCAACTGGACGCCCACCCTCTTCGAAGAGTTCCAGAAACGGCGCGGCTATGACCTGCGACAGCATCTGCCCGAACTCTTGGGAACAGTAGATGACGGCAATCAGGTGCTGGCCGACTACAGGGAGACGCTGAGTGACCTGCTCTATGAGAACTTCACCCTGCAATGGGTGGACTGGGCGCACCGTCATGGGGTGAAGGTACGCAACCAGGCGCATGGTTCACCTGCCAACCTGCTAGACCTCTATGCGGCTGTTGACATTCCGGAGATAGAGGGTTTCGGACTCTCAGAACTGGGCATCAAGGGACTGCGGACGGATCCGGGTATGACACGCAAGAACTTCAGCGACGTGTCGATGCTGAAATATGCATCATCGGCCGCCCATGTCATGGGAAAACCGTTCACATCGAGTGAGACGTTCACCTGGCTGACAGAACATTTCCGCACCTCATTGTCACAGATGAAACCCGACCTCGACTTGATGTTCACCTGTGGCGTCAACCACGTCTATTTTCATGGTTCCTGCTATACACCGAAGGACGACCCGTGGCCCGGCTGGAAATTCTATGCATCGGTGGATATGAGTCCGACTAACTCTATCTGGCGGGATGCTCCTTACTTGATGAAATACATTGAGCGGTGCCAAAGTTTCCTGCAGATGGGCAAGCCTGACAACGATTTTCTGGTCTATCTGCCCGTCAGGGATATGTGGCACAAACGTGGAAAAGAGCTGCTGATGCAGTTTGACATCCATAATATGGACGAGAAGGCTCCGCAGTTTATCAAGAGTATTCTGAAGATAGACAGTCTGGGCTATGACTGCGACTACATCAGTGACCGCCAGTTGGCCAAGGTGCGTATAGAGGACGGGATGCTGGTGACGGAGGGCGGTACGCGTTACCGTGCCTTGATTGTTCCGTCAGGCACCACGATCCAACCCCTCACCGCTCACCTCTCCCCGCTCGTCATTCAAGGGGAGTCGGCTGATGCCATGGCCCGCTATGCCAGGGCAGAGGACATGAAGTCGAGACTGGGGTTACGGGCCATCCGCAGAAAGAATGCTACTGGCTACCATTACTTCATTGCCAATCTGACGCCACACGACATCGACGACTACGTGACGCTGGCTGTCGACTGCAAGAGCGCCACGATGTATGATGCCATGACAGGCGACGTCACCCCTGCCCCAATGGACGGCGGAAGGGTGAGAATCTGTCTGCGATCAGGAGAGTCGGTCATTCTGCGGACCTCGGATATCCCCCAAGACCCAGAGGCCCCCAAAGCTGCTGAGAAAGCCACACTGCCCATCAACGGCCCGTGGACCTTATCGTTCATGGAGGAATCGCCCAAGGTGAACGAGACTTTCCAATTAAAGGAACTACAGACCTGGAACGACCTCAATGATTCCACTGCCGTAACAATGGGAACAGGAGTCTATACGACAACCCTATATATAAATAAGGAACAGGCGCGCAAGCACTGGATGATTGACTTGGGCGATGTCCGAGAGAGTGCAAGGGTGTATATCAATGGTGAATTCATCGGATGCGCGTGGGCTGTTCCCTTTATCCTCGACTGCAAGGATAAGTTGCATAAAGGCCATAACGAGATACGCATCGAAGTGACCAACCTGCCTGCCAACCGCATTGCGGATATGGACCGCAGAGGCATCGCCTGGCGCAAGTTCAAGGAAATCAATGTGGTGGACATCAACTACAAGAAGACTACGTATGACCACTGGAAGCCCATGCCCAGCGGTCTTAACTCACCCGTTAAACTATTCACCAAATGAGCCATCGAGAAAGAAAAGTCATCCTCTCCCTCATGCTGCTGGTCGCCGCCTGTCTGTCGGCACAGGAACGACAGGTGGACAATATGAATTTCGACTGGCAGTTCAGTCGGGACTCGTTGTTCAGGGACTCCAAACGTATTGACGTGCCTCACGACTTTCAGATAGAACAGCCCTGGGTGGCTCCTGCAGCCAACGAACAGGCAGACAACAGCGATGCGGCTGCCAACGTCAAGTCGCGCCTCTCGGCACGGGGATTCAAGGAGATGGGAACGGGATGGTATCGCAAGACGTTTGTAGCTGCGAACGAGTGGAAAGACAGGCGGGTGCTGCTCGATTTCGAGGGTATCATGCTGGTGGGCGATGTGTTCTTGAACGGTGAACGCATCGGAGGTACGGACTATGGCTATGTGGGGTTCGAGATAGATATCACTGACCAACTGAAATATGGGCAGGAGAACATCCTCGTGGTGAAGGCATCGACGATGGGGGAAAAGAATTCCCGATGGTACACGGGGGGAGGACTTTTCCGACCCGTCAGTATCGTGGTGACGCCAAAAGACCTGTATTTCAATCGCCACCCATTGCACATCACCACACGTGACAACCGCTATGTGAATATCACGGCAGAGCTGACCAATCGCACCAAGTCGAGGACGGCCAGCATCGGACTGAAAATCTTCGACCCACAAGGTCAGCTGGTTTACCAGGGGGAGCATCGTTGCAAACGCATCTCTCCTGCCCGTACGATGGAAGCACGACTGACTGAAGTGGAGATTCCAAAGCCACTGCTTTGGGACACGGAGCATCCCAACCTCTATACGGCAGTGGTTACCTTGACGCGTGAGGATGGAAGCATTGCTGACGAGGTAAGTGAGCAGTTTGGCATTCGCACCATCGAGATAGGTCCTGCATTCGGTTTGAAGTTGAATGGTAAGAAGGTATTGCTGAAAGGCTATGCCAACCACCACACCTTAGGAGCTCTCGGAGCAGCAGCCTATCCACGTGCCATCGAGAAACGCATCCAACTGATGAAGCAGTTTGGCGTCAACCACATCCGGACTTCGCATAATCCGTATAGCCGACAGTTCATCAAACTTTGTGACCAGTACGGCATACTGGTGGTAGATGAGCTCTACGATAAATGGACACAGCAATATGCAGGAGGGCGTGTACCCTTTATGAACCACTGGGCGCAAGATGTGACAGAATGGGTGAAGCGCGATCGCAACTCGCCTAGCGTCGTCCTATGGAGCCTGGGCAATGAGTTGCAACAGATAGCCGACCTGCCCTTTGGCGACTTTGGCGTGACGTGCTACAAGATGATGAAAACTGTCTTGCAACGTTACGACTCGACCAGGATGACTACCGTTGCCATGCATCCGCGCTACCGCAACTGGGAGACAGACTCGCTGCCCTGCGACCTAGCTATGAAGACGGATGTGCAGTCGTATAACTACCGGTATATGTATTTCCCTGGCGACGGGAAGCGCTTCCCTTGGATGACATTCTATCAGAGCGAGGCGAGTACGGGCAATATGGGACCAAACTTCTTTGAGATGGACCTCGACAAAGTAATAGGACTGGCCTACTGGGGAGCTATCGACTATCTGGGGGAATCGCAGGGATGGCCTGCCAAGGGATGGGCGCAGGGTGTCTTCAACATCACACTGCAACCCAAGCCTAAGGCTTACCTGATGAAGAGCCTGTTCTCGGAAGAGCCCCTGGTGCATATCGCCATCGTCGAGAATGCCCATGCGGACATGATGTGGAACGGGGTACAGACGGGTAACCAGCAATTGACAGAAAGGCTACGGACGGGCACTCCCCTCACGCTCTATACCTATACCAATGCGGAGGAGGTGGAACTGTTTGTGGACGGACGCTCGGTGGGCACAAAGCGGAATCCTGCAGATGCCAAGCAACGCAACCAGTTGCTGTGGAAAGACATCGCCTGTCAGAAAGGGAAAATAGAAGCCATCGCCCGTAACAACGGCAAGATAGTGGCACGCCATCAACTGGAGACGACAGGGCAGGCTGTACGACTGGTGGCTGAGACGGACAACACACACTGGAAGGCTGACGGCATGGACCTGCAGCACGTCAGCATCACGGCGGTGGACGAAAAAGGACGACGGGTGTGGGATGCCGACGACGAGCTGACCTTTGAGGTGGAGGGGCCTGCACGCCTCGTTGCCGTAGCCAATGGCGACATCACCAGCAATGAATCGTACCAGGCAACGTCGCGCCATCTGTGGCACGGACATGCCGTTGCCATTCTCCGGGCAACACAGGAGGCGGGCACCGTCGTCTTGAAAGTCAAATCGAAATACTACAAACAATTAACAATAGAATTAAAAACTCAAAATTCAAAGTTATGACAACATTAACAATTATCATTGTCTGTGCTTTCGTAGTGGGCTATCTGTGCATCGCCCTGGAGAGCCTGACGAAGGTCAACAAGGCAGCCATTGCCCTGCTGATGTGCGTAGTGTGCTGGACACTGCTGATGATGAATCCGGCGGCCTATTATCCGGAGATAGGCGGCGAGGGGGTGATACACCACATTGCCGAGGTCATCGAGCATCATCTGGGCGATGCGGCAGGCACGCTGTTCTTCCTCATGGGAGCTATGACCATCGTGGAGATTGTCGATTCGAACGGCGGTTTCAACTTCGTGCGTGACGCGCTGAAGACGCGCTCGAAACGGAAACTGATGTGGCGCGTGGCCTTCATGACGTTCTTTCTGTCGGCCATCCTCGACAACCTCACCACTTCAATTGTGATGATCATGGTGCTGCGTAAACTGGTGCAGAGCCGCGAGGAGCGACTGCTCTATGCAGCGCTGATTATCATCTCAGCCAACTCGGGCGGTGCCTTCTCGCCCATCGGTGACGTGACCACCATCATGCTGTGGATCAAGGGCGTCATCACGACGCAAGGCGTCATTACGGAAATCTTCATACCGTCGCTCGTCTCGATGCTCATTCCGGCAGTCATCATCAGCCTGCACCTCAAAGGCAAGTTCGACAAGGAACAGAACCTGCCGAAGGCGGAGGTCAGCCAGTTTACGAAGGTGCAACGCGACATCATCTTCTGGCTGGGCGTAGGCGGACTGGTGTTCGTACCCATCTTCAAGACGCTGACGCATCTGCCGCCGTTCATGGGTATTCTGCTGGTGCTGGGCATCCTCTGGACGACAACGGAGATTTTCCATTACAACACAAGTGAGGACGACACGATGGCGAAGCGCGTCAGCGATATCATGACGAAGATCGACCTCTCAACCATCATGTTCTTCCTAGGCATCCTGATGGCTGTGGCCGTACTCCAGGAAATCGGAGTACTGACAGCTATGGGCGAAGGCCTCAACGAGGCGTTCGCAGGCAACTACTACCTCATCAACGGCATCATCGGCATACTCTCGTCCATCGTTGACAACGTGCCCCTTGTGGCAGGCTGCATGGGCATGTATCCCGTTGCCGCAGAAGGGGCAATGACTGTCGACGGCATCTTCTGGCAGCTGCTGGCCTACTGTGCAGGTGTGGGTGGCTCTATGCTGATTATCGGCTCGGCTGCAGGCGTGGTCGTCATGGGATTGGAGAAGATTACCTTCGGCTGGTACCTGAAGCGCATCACGTGGATTGCCTTCGTAGGCTACCTCTGCGGTATCCTGATCTACTGGGTAGAGCGTATGCTGTTCTTCTAATAAACAATAAACAACAAAGAAAAGAGCGCGGCAATCAGATTGTCGCGCTCTTGCTTTATGATCATGATGTTTAATAGAACAGCATTGACAGGAGGTAGGCTACGATGGTCGAGGTAGATACACAGACCAGGCCAGGCATCATGAACGAGTGATTGAGCAGGTATTTGCCAATCACCGTTGTGCCTGAGCGGTCGAAGTTCACTGTGGCAATATCGCTAGGATAGTTCGGAATGAAGAAATAGCCATAGACGCTGGGAAGTACGCCCAGAAGGATTGGTCCAGGAATACCCAGCGAGTATGCCAGGGGCAGCATGGCAACGACGACGGCTCCCTGTGAGTTGATCAGTACGGACACCAGGAAGAAGACGAAAGCGATAGACCAGGGATACTCCTTCACGACGTCGGCAAGCATCGTCTGCATCGTACTCATATAGTTGGAGAAATAGGTGTCGGCAAGCCAGGCAATACCATAGATGGCAACGACGGCCACCATACCCGACTGCCACACAGGACCAGCCACGGCTTTCTTCGGCGATGCCTTACAGAAAATTATCATCAGGGCAGCAGCCGAAATCATCACAATCTGAATGACAAGGTTCATGGCAAGGGGTTTCTTGAAAGTCTCTGTCAGGCCTGCTACCGATATCTTGGCCTTCACCAGTTGCTCGGCCGTCAGGGAGACAGAGTCGTTGACCACCAACGGGGCGGCACCTTTCACAGCACGCATGGTATCATGGGCAGGAAGCGCTTCCTGGAAGATGGCGAAGAAGACGATGACAGCCAGTGCACCTAGGAAGATGAACACGGCACGCTTGGCCTCCTTGGGAATATCCTTGTCGAGCGTAGTAGCAGAACCGCCGTAGATAAACTCGTATTGGGCAGGATCTTTCAACTTGGCCTGGAACTGCGGGTCCTTGTCGAGGTCGAGTCCGCGATGGTAACTGGCAGCAGCGGCAGCCATCAGTCCGCAGAGACAGGCGGGGATGGACACCATCAGCACACCAGGGATGTTGACATCGAAGTGGCTGGCATTCGAAATCGTCACAAAGGCCACCACGGCAGCGGCAATGGGCGAACACGTGATACCGACCTGCGAGGCAATAGAGGCAACGCCACAGGGACGTTCAGGACGGATGCCTTTCTTTAGGGCAATGTCGCAGATAATGGGCATCAGCGTATAGACCACATGACCCGTTCCCACCAGCACTGTCAGGAAGAAGGTACACAGCGGAGCCAGAAACGTGATGCGGTCAGGATGCTTACGCAACATCTTCTCCGCAATTTGAATCAACCAGTCCATACCACCTGAAGCCTGCATGATACCCGCACAGGTCACGGCTGCAATGATGATGTAGATAACGTCGGTAGGAGGATTACCTGGCTTCAGTCCGAAACCGAATACCAACAAGGCAAGTCCGATACCACTGATGGCACCAAGGGCAAGACTGCCATAGCGTGAACCAACCCACAGTGCTCCCAGCACTATCAGGAGTTGAAGGATCATTAGAAGACTCATAGGCGTTTTAGGGGTTTTATTGTTTTACGTTATTAGCGCTTTGAGGGCAAAGATAGGGAATATTATTGAGAAAAGCAAATTTTTTTCAGAAAAGATTGAACAATATAACTTCTCACGTTACAAAGATACATCTTCCTCCCGAATCTCCACTGTTGAAGGACACTCATACATCACTTTGGCATGATTGGTGCGGATAAGCTGGGAATCAACGCGCTGGCCTGTGGCGACGTCAATGGTGTCGCGATAGACTTCTCCGTTACGATAGACGATGCCATCCTTGCGAGAGAAGAACTCGTTCTCAGCATGGATATGAAAGGTATGAGGCTGCGCTTCCTGTGCACGCAATTCGCCACACAGATATTCACCATCGACCTTGAGACAGAGCTGGTAGGTGTTCGACGTGTTGTTACGGAAACGATAGTCGAGGTAGTTGTAGGAGATGCTGGTTCCTGTGCCAAAGGGTATCTGGCGCCCAAAGTCTGGGAAGAGGTCCAAACCATCGTGATGATGGTGCTCTGTGATGGTCAGTTCACTGTGCAGCACCATCCAGTGGATGAGGTTGGACAGCTGGCACATACCGCCTCCAATGCCTTGCGAGGGTTGTCCCTTGGCAATGGTAAGCCCCTCCTTGTAGCCTTTCCGCTTGGTGGTGCGCCCCACGAGTTTCCATATAGAAAAGGTTTCGCCAGGCCGGATCAGCAGTCCGTCGATGTGTTTCACAGCCAAAGTCAGGTTGGTGGCTTTGTTTTCCTGTAGCTGCATATTGACATTGCCCAATCGGCGACGTATCAGGGAGTTATGGCGATAGACAACGACGGGTAAGGGTTTCTCCACACGCTGCCGGGCAAAGGGTATACGCTGATGAAGGTCTTTCAGACGACGCTTCAGGATTTCCTTCTCCATCGACAGACGATAGGTAAAGGGACATAGTTCGCAAAACAATTTCCTACTCATATCGTTATTTCGTTAAAAACGTGCAGGCCAGTGATGACCTGCACGTTTCCTATCTGATAATACTAAATTATTTAACCTCCTCAAAAACAGCCCGTATTGATAATCAACAACTTACAAAGGCGTGTCGCAAATATAACCAGATTTTCTGATAGTAGATAGTACGTGGCGATAAGCAACCATAAGTATCATTTTCGCTATTCTTGGCATTTAGAAAGTTTAACTTGTGAGTTCTTATCAGGCATCTTGAACCTCGTCGTTAGCATGATTCAAACCTCAATGTTAAAAACGGGACTTTTATTGTTAATTGGCTTTGGTTATGGTTTCTTTTGTGTAATTTTGCAGTCCGTAAAAAGATTGTTATGGTATCGTTATCGTTTTCTTTCTCATATAATGGTATGATTGCAATGGTGGTATTGATGTTTACTGCTATCGTTATCTTGATGTCTGGTTTCAAGTCACCGATGCGGAAATGGATCTGTTTCGGACTCTCAGCGATTTCTATCGCGTACCTTTCATATATTATGGTGTGGCATGAAACTATTGGCAATGGCCAAAGGCTTGACTGGTATCTTGTTGGCATTGTCGGGATAGCTGCGTCTTTGGGCATGGCAGGAATAGGATTCATGGATATGGTCAAGCCTGTTGCCTTGCCTGTGGTGGTTAAAAGTGATGTGATACCTCCTACTCCATCATCTGTGGAGAAAATAGAAGAGCAAGAAACTATTGCTGAGGATGAGCAAAGCGATGAAGAAAAGACTGCTGAGGAAGAGAGGATGCGCAAGGAGGAACTTATTGGGAAAGTAATGCCCTGGTTCTTGGATCAGTTGGTGCAGTATAGTGATGAGGAACAAGCTGCCATTAAGGTTTGTGCCATCTCCTTCGTCTATGAGAACGTAATTCCTGAGCCAGAGCTGACTATCAATACCAACAGTCTCTATAGCCAAAGTCGAATCATTGAGATGTGTAGTGCTTTCTATCTGCTGGGAAATACGAAGGATGATTGTGTGACCTTCGTGAAAAAGGTGTTTTCAGAGGCATTTGCCAATACGGAAGACAGTACGATAGCAAAGAAGATAAAGGGAGCCGAGAGGATGCTGCTACTCATTGATACCTATTGGGAAGCAAAGATGTTGGCTATAAAAAATAACACCTGATAGTTTGAATTGCTTCAGGGACTACCAGGAATTAACGCTGCAAAGATAAGAAGTTTTTCTGAAACTTCCAAATATTTCGGCACTTTTTATGTTTTTTCTATTGAAAAAGTTCAAATACACATCACTTTACTACAAACTTTACCCACATGATCGAGCCCATAGAGCATCCTGGGAGCATCAATATCCATCCATTGAAATAGAGTCATCATACGAGCATAGTGTGACAATGCATAAGTGGTATCGATGCCAACAGGATTACCAAAGCAGATTGGTTCATGATGGGCAATGCGGTTACGAATGTTGTTGATGAAGTTGAGTTCGTGGAAGATATAGTTATGGTCATACTGAGTTTGGGCTGTCGAACGTGGCTTGTTGGGAAATACTCTCAATAGTACCCTGCCCGTCAAACGGTAGTGAGCATTAGAATAGAGATACTTCCATACACCAAACTCCATTGCAGACAAAAGCTTAGAATGAGAGTAATTGCCGTTATGCTGTAATTCGTTGTAGGCATTGGTGATAATCTTCTTGGTTTTCTCTACGCTGCGGTCACTATAAAAGTTTCCTCCAGGCATAATAAGGTCACGTAGCCAGTCATTACCAAGGTGAGCTACCATCTGCTTGTCTATCCGATTACGCAGAGCAACCTCAAAACAACTAACCAGAGTAAACATTTCCTGAGACAGTTTCAGGTTATAGCGATAGAGTGTCATTGCCCTGAGAGTATCACCGCCACAAGCCAGCACGTATTTCTGCATTCTCTTAGCTGAGAATATATCTTCGATTTCCTTGTATTTCATATACAACATCAATTTTGGATGCAAAGGTACAAAACTTTTGCAATAATTGGGCCTTTTAAATGGATTTCCTTACATTTGAATAGGTTATAGAGCAAAAAAAATGAGTTTTTCGTGTCTTAATTCGTTTAAAATTCGTATCTTTGTGGCGTGATTTGTATGAGTCACGAACTTTTATTGCTCAATTTCTCACTCGAACTGCGACCTCGAAAGAGATTTTACGAGCAAAACCTAATATCCATTGGGGCTGCGCTTCATAGCGCAGACTCCACCATAGGATATTAGGGGCTGTCGCAGGCCTGAGTGAGAATATGGGACGGGGCCTGCGCTTTCTTTATGTCCATATTGTTTGCGCTCGGCTCGCCCTAGGATAGTAAAAAATAAAAAGTAGAATGGATATGATAACCCACATACTCGCCTTGGCGGTGGCGCTGCTGGCCGCCCTTTGCTTCTGGCAAAGCTACGTCATCGAGCGCAGAAACGAGACGCTGGTGAGGTACACGGACGAGATTATGAAGCTGAAGGACGCCATCATGGACATGGAGATTGAACTACAGCGCCAATGCGATCTTATCCGCGCCCTCAGAGACAGGCAGGACGACGACAGCAACGACAGCGGCAAGGACAGCCCCAAGGGTCCGACCACTGAGGCCGTAGCGGAGGACAGGCAGCAATGACTCGACAACAATAGTTTTTATATCAATAACATTAATCACAACTTAAATTCAAAACAAGTATGAAAAGAAAAGTTTTATCAATTCTCGCCCTGCTGCTCATGACAGCGACGGGCGTAGTGGCACAGACCGAAACGCTGCTGACCACAATTACAGCAACAGCCAAAGAGCAAGCCAGCTACAGCACGGCGAATGTGGCAACCGTTTCATTCAGTAATTTACCAGACTGTAGCTCAGCATACCACGCTAACTGGGGATGGTGGGGATACGGTTGGTCGGCAACCGTCAATGCTGCCGAAGGATATACCATCACCAAATGCGTATTCTATGACGATCAAAATCGTACAGCAACAGACAGCGAAGCTCCCTTTGTAGTAGAAACCACAGAAGAGGATAAGACACCGAAAGTAAATGGCACAATAATTAACTACCAGTCTAAAGGTATAAAGAAGATTGAGGTGTATGGCTATGTTACGCCTGCCGCCGTGACACTCAGTGAGGCGACGGACAATAGCACGACTTTGACTACGTATGACGGTCAAGTGGCTAACGTCACCCTGACGCGCACGCTGCAGACGGGTGGATGGAACACGTTCTGCGTTCCGTTCAGCACAGCCACACCGACGGGCTGGACGGTGAAGGAGCTGACCGCCTCCGACTTCAACAGCTCGACGGGCGCACTGTCGCTGACCTTCGGCAATGCCGCCAGCATCGTGGCTGGCACACCGTATCTGGTGAAGGTTACAAGCAACGTTGTTAACCCGACCTTCGACGGCGTGACCATCAGCAAGACTGCCGTGCCCTTTACTTCGACCAACGTGGACTTCATCCCCACGCTGGGACTGACGGAAATCACGGGCGATGATGCAAACGACATCCTCTTCCTTGGCAGCGGCAACACGCTTCTGCACCCCACGGCTCTGCCCGCCAACATGAAGGGCTTCCGCGCTTACTTCCAGCTGAAGGGTGACGCAGCACTGGCCCGCTCGTTCAGCATGGACTTTGGTGACGGCGAGACCACTGGCATCATCACCATCGAGAACGGACAGTCGGCAACGGACAAGGCCATCTACGACCTACAGGGCCGCCGCGTCAATGGTACCGCTCAGAAGGGTGTGTACGTAGTGAATGGTAAAAAGGTAATCATTAAATAAATGGAGGATACAACTATGACAAAGAAAGAGTATTTGAAGCCCGAAATGCAGGTGGTTGAAATAGATATTCATGCTCAGATTCTGGCAGGTTCCGTGACCAGCGTCAGCACCACCGGTCTCGAAGTAGAAGACGAACTCGTACTACCCGGTTCTGGTTTGCCCACTACCGGCAGCGTATGGGATGACGCCTGGTAAATCGATGTATAATAACATTGAAACGCCTACGGAGTCAAACTATGCTTCCGTAGGCGTTTTTGTTTTATGAGAGCGACCGAACTGACGCGGGAAGTAATTTGTGAAACAATTTGAGTCTATATACTGCGACCATTGCTGTAACTACGATTGTATAGTTCCTTTGTGCGCAGTTCTTCGAGCGTATCGAAAGTACCGTCACGCCAATAGTACTCAACCTGGGGTTTGGCCTTGTCCCAGATTTCCGAGCAGAGCTGAATCCTGTCACCACCTTCGAAAGCGAGGAAGGCTTCGATTGCATTAGCTTGTTCTTGGTTCAGGTGCCGCTGAGATGAACAGTTACCCATCTCTACTACAGCCTTAACAGCTGAATCAAATAGCTGGTCACGTTTCTGATGGTATGTGTCCCAGGTTCCATCTGCAATACGATTGGCATCTATCTGAAGGGAGTTGACTGTCGCGTTATTACCTTTCCAATCTGTAACTGTCTTAACAAGCAATTTTGCATACCAAAAGGCATTGTCTACATACGATTTACGTCTTTCTACAGTCTTTTCGGAACTCATCGATTGTATAAAGAAGTCTTTCATCTCCTTGGAAAAATGATTGACGCCTGCTTTCCACTGGTCAAGAATCATCTGTACAACTTTACTAAATCTCTGGCTGCACGTTTCAAACATGAAATCTCTAATATCTTTCAGCATATTGAGTAACCTTTTATTAGATTCCTCAGACTTTGAAAGTTTCTCATCCAATGATTTGATTTTGCCGTATAACCTATTGTTCTCGTTAATCTCTGCGTCAAGTTCAGCCTTTGCCTCTGCTTTCACTTTGGCAACGGCAGTTTCTTTTTCAGCAATAGCAGCTTCCTTCTCTGCTACGACTTTGGCAATTTCCTTTTTGTGTTGCTTCTCGCGATACTTCAGTAACTCTTCCCATGTAAGGAGTTGGCCTTTTTTATCACCACTTGCCCACTCAAAAGTTTTTCCGTTCTCGTCTACTGCTATGCTTGCCTGACGGAGTTCCTCTTTGTGAGCTTCGTCCTTTTCCTCTAATACCTTTCTGACTTTAGGGCTAAGTCCAGAGTTCAGAAGTTTGTCAAACATAGAGGCTTTTGCCATCTGCTCTATCTCTGCTTTCTGATCTTCAAGCTCGTTTCGGTTCTTCTCCATCTCAGTTTCCTGCTTGAAGAGAATGAAGTCATTATGCTCAAGATGTTCACGACCTGTCTCAGCCTTACTCTTGCCTCGTTCCATTTCTAATGTCTCAGCGGCCATATCCTGCAACTCTTCCATGTCCTTCTTGCCGAGTTTGTAGGATTTACCAGTTTCATGGTTCATCCAGTCCCAGATGATATGGGCATGAAGGTTTGGCTTCCACGTTGTTGGATCATCAGGATTCTCATAGTGGCCTTCATCCTTGTGGATGTGTATCTGTATGGCTCTGATGCCCCATCTCTCATGCACCTTATCAGTGTACTTCAAAAGGTCGTCCATTGTCGTGTCAGGCTTGATGTTGACAACACTCTCACGAATGGGACTGCTGCCGTTGCGCTCTTTCTGTTTGCCGTTCTTGCCTGTGACCATTACCTTCTTCTCTTGCATGGCTCGGCCAGTCTTCTGCTTCACCATAGCTTTAATGGCTTCATAGTGCTGCTGGAGGCTGACACCCTGCATGTCGGGGGCGACATACGATTCATTGTCCGGACTCAAATCGGTACGGACATACAATATTCGGGGATTGAGCGAGGCGATATATTCTGCATCCCGCCTATTGTGGCGTTCGCTCTGCTCAATGTTGCACGGTTTTACGTGGTCGGATGCTTTAGCTGTTGTATTCATATTGTATTTACTATTTTATAATATTGTATCTTTACTATTATATGAAATTATGAATTTCAGTATTTCTCCCATTGTGGGGTATCGGGGTGAAACCCTGATTGGAGGGTGCAGGGAGAGAGTCACTTCCTGCTCAGGGTTCTTAGGGGCAGATGCCACTGAGCGGGGCG
>JAEEXI010000005.1 GCA_016291495.1 Prevotella sp. | reverse complement strand
AAAAATTGTAAAGTAAAGAGGTATGAAAAAGAAAGAAACTATCAAATTCGTGATACAATTGATTGCTGCTATTGCAAGTGCAATTTTGACAGCGCTGGGTACAGTATCTTGTATGGGCTATAACCCTGCATTATAGCCGTCCCTTCTCAAGGGACTCTAAATCTGACCGCCATCACAACGACTAGTTGCATGGGGCACGGACCGTTCTGACGAAGTCAGAGGTCAGATGTAAGATGGCTGATGTAAGAATCTGGCCTTGCCAGTGGACGAAGTCTGATGTCAGATGTAAGATGGCTGAGGTGAGAATCTGGCTTCGCCAGTGAATGAAGTAAGAAGTAAGAAAAGAAGCCTGGGCGAGTGGCTCAGGCTTCTTGGTTTATCCATGAATAAAACCTATTTACCTATTATTCCGTGACGGTTTCAAGCTTGATGTAGAAGAGGTTAACGCCCTTGTCTTTTGTCAGCGTGTATTCGCCAGACTCCAAGACTTGGCTGTAGGTACTGCCAGAGCCCGAAATCTTGTTGCCGTTAATCTTCATGCTGGCTGTTTCACCATCAGCAAAGTAAAGCGTCATCTTACGCTTGTCAGTAAGCTTGAAATTGATAGTTGTGGCAGACTCCATCTTCAGACACCAGGAATAGGTGGTGCCGTCGACGGTTGCCGTACCCTTGCTGTTGGAATAATTGCCTGAAATGGTAAAGAAATTAGCGGAAGACTGGACGGGACCATCCTTCACGAAGGAGCAGGTAATGGTTCCTGTGACGGCTGGCTCATCGCCACCACCAGGATTGTCGCCACCACCAGGATTATCGCCACCACCTTCACCGCCTCCGGCAGTCTCTTCGCCGAAGATGCCTACGAGGCTGCTCTTGTAGTTGTCGAGCAGTCCGCCGAGTGTGGTATCGTAAGCAGAGTCGGCATCGTCGTCACCGATGTTGTCAGAGAAGGTATAGGTGAAGTCACCATGATTCAGACGACCTGCGCCGTAGAAGCCTGTTACAAGGGCAGGAACATCGTCGGCAGCAACGGCATTGTAGGTGTACATGACAGATGCTGAGGTGTCGAAGTTGTCATAGTCAGTACCGCCCACACGGGTCTTCTCCGTAGAGGGAATCTGATCGTCGCGTGTAGCGGTCTCGTAGGCGTCATAGCCTGTAGAGGCAGGATTATTCTGCGTGTAGTAGCTGAAGTGGGGAGCCGTCTTATCGAAGTAGTTGCCGTAGGCCTTGATCATACCGCCGTTCTCGCCAGAGAAGGTTCCAGAACCCAGTGCGTCCGTACCCTGCTGAGAAGAGAGGATAGGCTTCTTGGTCTTCAGGAAGTAGTTGTTCTCGACGAATACGCTGGAGCCTGAGGTAGCACCCACGCCATATTTGGCGACATTGTCGAAGTAGTTGTTCCAGACGTGCACACTCATGGTGCGTACACGAGGATGACGGGAGTCAGAGTGGTCGAACCAGTTATGGTCGTAGCTGATCCAGTTGGGACCGCTCTCGCTCTTCATACCGAACATATTGCTCTTACCAGTATCCCAGAAGCGGTTGTAGCTCACTGTGATATATTGTGAGTCATCTTTTACATCAACAGAGCCATCACCTTTTGCGTGGTCACCACTACCATGTTTACCATAGAAGAGATCGAGATGGTGAACCCAAATATGGGAATTCTCAGTGTTTAGCTCAATACAGTCGTCCATACAACGCATAATTGCGAGGTTTCGGTATTCAATACTCGAACTGTTGCGAGTCATAAAGCCAAAACCTCTAATGGTCGCATCGTCACCAATACCTTCAAATGTCAGGTTCATTTCAGAATATGCTTTTTTTCCTTTTACCTGAATACCATGTGAGGAACTGCCAATAGCGTCAAGGTCGTCTTTTGTAACCAAGCCGATAAAGCGGAATGCAATTGGAGTCTGGTCACATCCTTTTTCGTAGGCAGTAAGAATTGCCTGAAAACCAGTGATCTCTTGGTCACCTTTATCGGTAGTAACCGTTGTCTTCACCGTCTTGGCGGTACTCTTGGTGATATAGAGCACTTTGGCACCGCTCTTCAGCGTGCCGTCAGCCTTATAGGCACCAGGAGAATAGCTGTTCATGAAGGCAAAGCCCTGACGGCTGTAGTTCTTCACCTCCAACGCCCCTGTCTCGCTGGCGAACTGGGTCAGTTCCGTATCGTCGCCATTCACGGGAACCACCTTCAGCTGATAGTTGCCAGCCTGCAGACCTACCACATCGGCGCGTCCGTAGGTACCATAGTTACGAACCAGCTGTCCGTCAATCTTGGTGTAATCGGCATACTGTCCACCCTTCACATACACATTGTATTTCTGGATGTTTTTATATAGGTCGAACTTCACATAGGCAGACTCCAACCATCCCTTCTCCTCCGTGATTTGGACCTTAGCCTTGATGGCTTTGGCGAAGGAAATGCCAGATACATTCGTATATTGATCCTGTCCTGCCACTACCTTTCCATTGTCGAAAGTCAGCTCCTGAACGTCGGCAGTGTTATAGAATTTCGAGGTGCCGTCTGAGAGTTTCAGCTGTGCCTGATTCTTGGTGGCATCCTGCTTTACGTCGTTTTGCGCCTGAGCGTTGATGCCCAGCATGATAGCGACGACTAATGATAGATATTTCATAACTTGCCCTCCTTTTTTACTTGATAATTACCTTTTTACCGTCCACGATGTAGAGCCCTTTCTGCAGTCCCTCTACACCCTGACCCAGATACTCGCCGCGCAGGTTATAGACGCCCTTGCCCTTCAGCGATTCCACCTGACGGATGGTCTCGATGCCAGTAGCACCACTCATGTCGATGATGATGGTCTCCATATCCTTCGTCTGGGCTGTGGAGCCATTCTTGAAATGCAGGATCACGTTATCGCCGTCGAAGGTTATCTTCGTCAGCGTCGTCACGTCAATCTTCTCAGGCTCTGTCCCGTCGGCCATCACGTGTAGCGACAGCAGGAAGAGTCCGCAAAAAAGTAAAAGTTTTTTCATACCTTGTTAGTTTTTAGTCGTTTTTTCTGCTTGCAAAAGTACGAAAAAACTATGATACGTTTTTCTTTTTTATACATTTATTCTTCGTAAACGTTTACTTTTTACGCAGAAAAAAGGAGTTAAGAAGACATCATATCTCCCTAACTCCTTTGAGTTATCAGTTTTTCCGCTAATTATTCTTCGTCAAAGAGGTCAACTTCACGACCTAACTGGGTACCATCACCTGGCACGTCGTGCGCCCCATCAGGCGAACCTGCCAACAAAGTCTGTCGCATATTGAGAAGCACCACGTCTGTGGTAGGATTGATATATTGTTTCTTCATAATTCTTGTCATTTATAAGTGATATAGGGACTTTTCTCGAAACGAAAGAGATTTTATGTAGAAAAAAGTGGAGAATTAATGCAAAATGTGTATTTTTGCAGTTGACAATGAGAAAAAAGCTGTTATTAACACTGACAATGACGCTGCTGGCAGTGACCCTCGCGGCACAGCCAGTATGTGAGGTGGAGAGATATACCGAGAACAACGGTGTGTCGTCAGCACACGTCACACAGCTGCTGCAGGACGGGCAGGGATTCATGTGGTTCTCGACCTGGAACGGACTGTGCCGCTACGACGGCTATGACTTCCAGACATTCAAACCACAGGTGGGCGACGGATGCCACATGCGGACAGACCGTATCCGCGACATCAACCTGCTGCCTGGCAGACTCATCCTGTGTCAGGTGGATGAGGAATACTATATCTTCGACCTCAGCAACTACCGCTTCCGCGACGTGACAGACGGGGAGAAGCGACAGGCGGAGGAGATGAAGCTGAAATACAGGCAGAGCAAGTCGCTGCTGAAAGGGAAAAACTATACGTGGACGGATAAACACCAGACGCAATGGGCACTGCAGAGCGATGGGACGCTGACCTACCAGCACGACGGACAGGAAACGGTCTATCCCCTACCCGTCTCCTCCAAGACGCTGAGCTTTGTGGCACCAGACAATCAGGGCAACCTCTGGGCGATAGACAACGGCAGCATCTACCGATTCAGTACCAGCAGACAACCCGTCAGCCGACTGGCAATAACACCTGCCGCAGAGGTGAAATGCCTGTTTGCCGACAGCAAGAACCACTACTTCGTATGTACCAAAGCCGACAAGACGGTACGCGTCTACAACAGCGCGGACGACAAGCTGCTGGGCTACCTGGCTCCTGACGGACGACTACATCAGGGCTACACGTCGTTTGGAGCTGCCGTCTATTGTATGTACGAAGACAAGGACGGTACCCTGTGGATGGGAACGAAGCCCGACGGACTGTTCCGCCTGCAACCCATTGGTACTGACGCCTACAAAATCACCCATTTCAACGATATGCCCCAAACGGATATCTACCACATTCAGGAAGACCGCTGGGGACGGCTGTGGGTGGCATCACTGGGCGGAGGCATCTTCTATACCACCCAACAAAAGACGGAAAAGCCCCATTTCATCGTTCCCAAACAGTATCCGAAGGGCTATGAGCGTGCGCGCTATCTCTTCTTCACGAAGGACGACGTGATGATGGTGGCAACAGGCAACGGACTGGTAGTGAGCAAGATGGAGCGTGATGCCGACAAGATGCACTTCCTGTGTCATCAGCGTGAACCAGACCGCAGGAACAGTCTGAGCTGCAGTGCGACGCTGGACGTGGCGGAAGACCCACAGGGGCGTTACTTCGTCAGTACGGAGAGTGGCGGCATCAACCTGATAGAGAGCAACGATCTGCTGGCCAAGGAGCTTTCCTTCCGGCAGCTGTCGTCACACCTCTCACCCCTCACCTCTGACGTGATACAGTCGCTCACAACGACGAAGGACGGTGGACTGATGGCTGTAGGCAGTCATTGCATCACCCTGATGGACTCTACTCTGCAGGGACGTGTGCTGGATGCCCGTTTCTTCAATAGCGACTACCGCTTCAGCGAGGCACACCCGTTGCAGTTCAAGGACGGCAGCTGGCTATTCCCACTGACTGACGGTGCCTTTATCACCACTATAGACCAGATGCACCAGCAAGCCTATGCACCACGGCTGGTGCTGACGAAGATTGAGGTAAGAGGGAAGAGAAGTTCCTGGGGGGCAGAGCGGCTTGACACGCTGACGCTCCAGCCGCAGGAGCGAAGTGTGACTGTGCACTTCGCTGCCCTTGACTACAGCGCAGCAGCACATATCATCTATGCCTTCCGACTGTCGAACAGCGAGGAGTGGAACTACATCGGACACGACCGCTCGGCTACCCTACTCGACTTGGAACCTGGCACCTATACACTGGAAATACGCTCTACCAACGCCAACGGCGAATGGCAGGACAACATACGCAGCCTGACTATCATCGTCAAACCTACGTTCTGGGAGGCGTGGTACGGTCAGCTGCTGATCGTCCTTCTCCTCTTAGGCATACTGGCAGGCATCGCCTATACCTTATTATATATCAGGCGCATCAAACGGAAACATCGCGAGACGCTGGAGAAATACCTGGCCCTAATAGAGGGAAGTGGTAAGAGGTTAGAGGTGAGAGATGAGATGGCTGATGACCCTATACTGGAGCGCGTGATGCAGTTTGTGGAAGAAAACATCTCGAACAGCGATGCCGGCGTGGGTGAGATGGCACAGGCTGCCGCCGTCAGCCGAAGCGGTCTGCAACGGAAATTGAAACAGGCAATGGGCATCACACCTATCGACCTGCTGAGGGAGGCACGCATCAAACGCGCCTGCCAGTTGTTGCGACAGACAGACAAGAGTGTCAGCGACATCGCATACGCCTGCGGATTTACCGACCCCAAGTATTTCAGCCGCAGTTTCAAACAAAGCACAGGACTGTCGCCCACAGAGTATAAAAATGCGTCAAACTAACCCCTTGACGCATTTTTTACACCCCTTTGACGCATTTTTGCCCCCATTTCAACAGACAATTGGTATACCTTTGCAGCCGAAACAAATTACTACATCGATAATAACAACTGCAAAATGAAAACAAAATTCCTAAGTCTGTTGACGATTGCCCTGATGCTCTGTGCAGCAGTCGTCAGTGCCAAGAAAGTACACACGCTGGGTGACTCCACGATGGCTCCCTACGACGAGTCGGCAACAGTGACTCGCGGTTGGGGAATGTACTTCGGTCAGTTTCTGACCAACGGCTGGACTAGCATTAACTACGCCAAAGGCGGACGCGACTCGCGTGGTGGCTACAACGAGCTGTGGCAGACCGCTAAAAATAATGTAGAGGCTGGCGACTACGTCATCATCACCTTCGGACATAACGACGAGAAGATTAACGGTATGGATCGCGACGAGGTGTATCAATACTACGTCAGCAAAGGGATGACCACTGAAGCCGCAGCACTCGACTCACGCGGTACCACACCTTATGATACCTATAAGAAATGGTTGGGGAAAATCGTGGACGAGGTGATTGCCAAGGGGGCAACACCGATTATCTGTTCACCTGTATGCCGCAGCTATATGGACGGCAACGGAAAGGTGCAGCGTGCTGGTCGTCACGACCTGGGCGACAAATTCTCCGCGCTGACAGCCGAGGGCATCAAGGAAAACCAGAAGGTTGGTGCTGATGACCACACGATGGACTATGCTTATCATTCCCAGCAACTGGCTAACGAAAAAGGAGTTGCTTTCATCGACCTGACCACCGCTACCAAGAACCTGTATGAGAGTTATGGTACGCGCACGAAATGTGAAGCCACGCTGTTCGACGGACAGGGTTCCACCCACTTCAATACCACAGGCGCACTGCTCGTTGCACGCCTCTGTGCACAGCTGATGAAGGAACAGAACATCCTGGCTGATGATATCACGCTGCCTACCGACCTCAGTGTGTCACCTGCAGATGGCGCTATGGGCGAAGGTTACAAGGGACAGACCTTGCAAAAGGAGTTTACCGTCAATGGTTTTGGGCTGTCACCTGAGGAAGGCACAGTGACCATTGAGGCTACTGATGGTATCCAGATTTCGTTCGACAAGGCAGACTGGAAACAGTCGCTGAGTGTCGACTATTCAGCCTCAACACTGGTCAAGACGTTCTATGCGCAGTTAACGCTGACACAGGATGGCGAGACCAAAGGAAAGATTACCATCCGTCAAGGTGAGAAAACGATTGAGATTCCTGTATCAGCAACGGCTATAACGCTGTCGGGCGGTACTGAGATAAAAGCTTACTGGCGCCTGGAGAAAGACGACCAGTGCGAGCTTACTGGACCCGCCAACGTTATAGGTGAAAGTTTTCAGGGTATGTACATACAGCGCTATTCTAATCCGAATTCAGCAACTGTATGGCCCGCATGGACAGGTTATGATGCATCGCGCAAGATGCAGCGTAACCTGCTGATGGGCGACGTCTGGCCTGCTGACGAGATTGACGACAATCCTGAGCGTTATATCCAATGGGGCATCAAGCCTTCAGTCGGTATGGATCTGAAGATTGACCTTATCTCACTCTTCCTTTGTGGAGCAGGCGGTAGTGGTATGTGTGCACACGTCTATTATTCTACGGACAACTTTGCCACTCGCACCACCATTTTCGAGGGCAAGAAGATGACAGCCAACAATCCGCAGTATGTAGAGGCTAAGCCTGTGCTCACCGTGAAGGAAGGAGAAGAATTGCTCATCCGCGTTTATCCCTGGTATAACGGTACTGCTTCGGGCAAGACCATCTGTCTCTCCGACCTTACCATTCACGGTATGGCTGTCGATAATACGACAGGCATCAGCACTCAGCTCAATGCCAACAGCCAAAAGCCAATCGCTTTTTTTACCGTTGACGGTCGTAGTCACACACAGATGCAGCGCGGCCTGAACATCGTCCGTATGCAGGACGGAAGCGTCAAGAAAGTCATACTTTGAATTAACAACTACTAAAATAACTACTAATCAAATTTATGAACTTAAAAGTTTTTTCTACGCAATTGTTAGTTTCGCTCTTCGCACTGCTGCCACTCACGGCAGCAGCGCAGGAGAGCACACAACTAGCCAAATGGACATTCGACACGGGTTACACCGTTGCCGATGGAGTGTACACACCAAGCGACGCCGCATGGGCACAGGTGGGTTGGAATCAGTTCAATCCCCTGCCGAAGATTCTGCCTAATGCCTGTGCTGGAACAGCAACCGATTTCTATGTATCGGCAAAAGGTACAAGATTCTGGGGAATCTTAGAGAACTACGACGCAAAAGTCTTACAACTCTATCAAGACCAGGACCCCAACAACATTACAGACTATACTGACGCTTCACAGCATAACCAGTATTTCGAGATTACTTTCCCCACAAAGGGATATAAGAATATCGAACTGAACTTTGGCTTTACCTGCAACGACAATACTGCCCGAAACCTTGAAGTGGTAGTCAGCACGGATGGTGGTCAGACGTGGGCTGACGCTGGTGCGCAGACAGGTGCTGCCAACTGGTGGATATACAGTGCGAACAAGGTAGCACTCTCTGCCAATAACAAAGACAAGGTTATTGTGCGCCTGATTGCACAGAATGGCGCTACCTGCGTATGGCGCATGAATGAGATCAGCATCTCTGGCGAGAAGCAGGAGGAAGCCAAACCCGTTGATGAGAAGGGACTGACACTCTCGTGGCCTTTGGGCAAGGGAGCCGATGATGCTACAGCCGCTGTGGCCAGTGTCCAGGGACTGTTCAGCGTGGCAGAGTTTGACTATGGAAAATTGACCATCTCTCAACAGCGTGCAGCAGGTACTTCACAACAGACGCTCTACAAGCCGTCGAACAATAATGGTGCTGTCAACGATGACGATGTGCTGACCTTTAGCATCAAACCCAAGAAGGGTCTGAGCTTCGCTCCGAAGTCGTTTGCCTTCGAGACTAGCCGCTGGGGAACCAGTGGTGGTAAGCTCGATATAGTAGCGATTGCCAATGGTCAGACAACTACACTGGCCTCAGGGATTAATCCGAAGTCGGGAAACAGTTCTGAGTTCGATGCACTTTCTTACGACCTCTCGTCGCTGACCTTAGACACCGATGGTCTCGTATTGAAAATCAAGGTATACAATCTATCTTCGAGCAAGGAATACGGCTTTGCCAACATTGTTGTAACAGGTGACGTAACAGGAACTCCCGAACCTGTGCCCGTCTATACGATGAGCGTGAAGCTGGGTATGGAGGGAGCCGGTAATGTGGCGTGCAACCCTGCGGGAAGCGAGTTCGACGAGGGCACCAAGCTCACTGTCAGCGCTACCGAGAACTTCGGTTATCACTTTGCCGGATGGACAGATAATGAAGGCAATGAGGTATCCAAGGAAAATCCATATTCCTTTGAGATTAATCAGAACACCGCTCTCATCGCCACCTATACGAAGAAGAATGTCTACGCCCTGAACCTGAAGTTGGAGGGCGGTGCCAATACGAACCTCGTACAGTTCGTACCTACAGGTAATGTGGTGGACGGTGTTCATTATTACGAAGAGGGTACTGACGTGAAACTCACCACCCAGAATAACCGCATCCTAACCTTCACCAAATGGGAGGATAACACCACCAGTGTGGAGCGCGACGTAAAGATGGATGGCGAGAAAAACCTCACAGCAACCTTCTCGGCTGTTGACTATATCGTGGGTTGGGATCTCTTCAATGCCGAGCCGCGACAGGACCGTGCTGGCGACTATAAGTCAGAGTCGGACAATGCCGGTATGCTGCAACTGATGAACAAAGACGGACAGTCGAATGCCTGGTTGGGACAGTACCGCCAGAACCGCTATGCTGCACTGGCTTGGCGCAGCTGGACTGACAACAACTACTTCCAGATTTCATTCTCATCGAAGGGTTATCAGAATCTGAAACTCTCTGCTGCCGTAGGCGACGACTACTGGGCTCATGAGACTATCTACGTACAGTATAGCACTGACGGACAGAACTTTACGACCTTCGGAACCTACACACTGCCTAACCGCGGTTGGATGGACGGCGAGAATGCACTGCCTGCTGAGGCTAACGATCAGGAGCGTGTATATATCCGCTTCATGCCCGACTACAATTCTCCTACTGTGGGTGTAGAGAATGCCAACGATGGTACGATGGTGACTGACATCTTCGTGCTGGCAGAGTCAAAGGGTGGTGCTGACGAGACGGCTACACTGGTCTCTTCTACTCCTGCCAACCAAGCCACAGGCGTATCGGCTAGCGGAAGCGTCATCCTGACCTTCGACAACAAGATCAAGGCTGGTGAGGGCAAGGCTACGCTGAATGGTGAGCAGATTGCTCCCATCATCTCTGGAAAGACAGCCGTCTTCAAGTATATGGGTCTGAAGTATGGCACCAGCTATACCTTCTCAATGCCTGAGGGTGTACTCGTCAGCCGCAGCGGAAAGGCTGTTGCTGCTGCAGAGATTACTTTCACCACCATGGAGCGCCAACAGCCCGAGGCGAAGGTCTTTGATGCCGTAGTAGCCAAAGATGGCTCAGGCGACTACAAGACTGTTCAGGCTGCCATCGACGCTGCTCCTTCCGGACGCACCAAACCCTGGCTCATCTTCATCAAGAACGGTGAATACAAGGAGCATGTTGACGTGCCTGCCACCAAGCCTTACCTCAACTTCATTGGTCAGGATCGTGACAAGACCATCATCCTCGACGACAAGCTCTGCGGTGGTGAAAATGCCCTGCATGTTAGCGTGGGTGCTACCGTCGTAGTCAATGCCGACAACATTTTCTTCGAGAACCTGACACTCGAGAATAGCTATGGTCATGAGAAGCAGGCTGGTCCACAGGCTCTGGCTCTGAACACCCAAGGCGACCGTATAGCTTTGAACAATGTGGCACTGCTCTCGTATCAGGATACCTGGATTACTACCAGCAACCAGAAGAACCGCCACTATATCAAGAACTCGCTCATCGAGGGTGCCGTAGACTTCATCTACAATGGTGGTGACGTCTATCTGGATGGCGACACCATCGAGATCAACCGTTCTTCTGGCGGCTATATCGTGGCTCCCTGGCATACAGCCGAAACAAAGTGGGGCTATGTGTTCCAGAACAACATTATCCGTGCCCATAAGGGTGTCGACGTCACCGACGTCTGGCTCGGTCGTCCCTGGCACGGAACTCCAAAGACCGTGTTCATCAACACGCAGACCTTCGTCAACATTCCTGCCAAGGGCTGGTATAATACGATGGGTGGACTGCCCGAACTCTGGGCCGAGTATAATACCGTCGACAAAGACGGCAACCCCGTCGACCTCTCACAACGCGAGACCTACTACTGGTACTGGGCTGATGAAGCTAAAACTCAGAAGGCAGAGGTATTCAACGTAAAGAACACCCTGACTGCCGAGGAAGCAGCACAGTATACCATCAAGAATGTCTGCGGCGGTAACGATGGCTGGCAACCTGACCTGCTGTGCGAGGCTGTAGCTGCTCCTGTAGTGAAGAATGAGAACGGCATGCTTTCATGGGAGGCAGTTCCCTATGCCATCAGCTACGTGATAACCAAAAATGGTGAGATAGCAGGCTTTACAACACAAACCTCTTTCGACAGTTCTGCATCACAGGCTTCAAGTCGTGCTGCTAGCAACGATATCTGGGAGGTACAAGCCGTGAACGAGAATGGAGGACTTAGCAAGAAGGCCACAGCCAATGCTGCAACAGGCATCAACACGCTAAAGCAACAAGACGATACAGCAACACCTGTAGCCATCTATACTATGGACGGTCGTCAGGTTTCCACATGGCAACGCGGTCTGAATATCGTCAAAATGAGCGACGGTTCTACCCGCAAGATCATGATGAAGTAAATACTACAACACAAAAAAATGGCAGAGAACTTTTGGCTCTCTGCCTTTTTTTTGTACCTTTGCAGCAATTTGTATCATAAACAGACCAATAAATATGAAAAAACTGAGTTTAATATTACTTTCCTTGTGTCTTGCAATAACCTGTTGGGCACAACCCCGTGAGACCGATGTCTTCAAGACGAAATCGGGAAAAGACGTGAAGATAACGTGTATCAAACACGCCAGTATCATGATGGAGTACGACGGGAAGGTCATCTACTTCGACCCCGTCATCAACGTGAAGCCGTATACCGACTACACCACCTTTCCAAAGGCTAACTTTATCTTCGTGACGCACGAGCATCAGGACCACTTCGACTCGATGGCCCTTACAGAGCTGAAGAGGAACTTCACCACCATCTATGTCAATCATAATGTGTATGAGAACTGGGGTAGCGGTCATGTGATGAAGAATGGCGACAAGGCACAAGTAGATGATCATATCACCGTAGAGGCTGTGCCTGCCTACAACACGACACCAGAACACATGAAGTTCCACCCGAAGGGACGCGACAACGGCTATATCCTCACTATCGAGGACCTGCGCATCTATGTGGCTGGTGATACGGAGGATATCCCTGAGATGGAGAATATCAAGGACATCGACATCGCCTTCCTGCCCTGTAACCAACCTTATACGATGACTATAGAGCAACTGGTGAAGGCTGCCAAGACTATCAAGCCGAAAGTGCTGTTCCCCTATCACTATAGCGACACACCTATCCGTAAGGCGACGATGCTCTTAGGCGGCAGCGGCATCGATGTAAGAATCAGGAAATATCAATAAGTCGTTATAACGTAATTTCGATCATCAACTTAAACATAACAATATGAGAAAACAAATCTTTAAGGAGGCTTTATTAGCCGTCGCACTCGCTGCCTTCAGCAGCACTGCGGCAATGGGACAATCAGCAGCTCCTGCTGAATCTGAACAAGAACAAAAGCAGGAGCAGGAGAAGAAAAAAGAACTGGAGTGGTTGAAGGATATCGCCGACCGTGTGGAACTGCACGGATATGCCCAGGGAGGCTTCAACTACACGCATCAGAAAGGTGAGGACAAAGGAACCTTTGAACTCAAGCGCATCCTCTTTTGGGTAGATGCCAAAATCACAGACAGATGGTCGTTCCTGTTTATGCACGACTTCTCAAGCGTAGTACAAGAATTCTATACCGACTACCGCTTTTCCAACAACAAGGCTTTTACCGTTCGCCTGGGACAATTCAAGAACGGCGTTTCTCTCGAGAATCCCCTATCCCCTACCGCTATGGAGGCTATCGATGTCTATTCGGAAGGCGTAACCTATCTGACGGGCTGCGGCAGCGACCCGTTGATGGGTGTGCAGTACGGACGTGACCTCGGTCTCTCCATCTTCGGAGAGACTAACGACGGAAAGTTCCGCTATGAGGCACAGGTGATGAACGGACAGGGCATCAATAAGAAAGACGGCAACAAAGAGAAAGACTTTATTGGACGACTGGAGTATCGCCCCATGAAGGGTCTCAACATCGTTGCCACAGGACAAATCGGACGCGGGCATGCCATTGCCGACTCGCCCTATAATCCTGGCATCCATGCTGGCGACGACTATAAACGTAACCGCTGGACGGTAGGTTTCGACTATAAATCAAAGGCTTTCAATATGCACGGTGAATATATGGAAGGCAAGGACGGCGACATCACCAGCCGAGGTGCCTACCTGACGGGAGCCGTTCCCTTGTTCAAGCGTTTTGAGTTCGTTGGCTCCTACGACTTCTTCAATTTCAACACTACAGCAGGTATGGACCAGCACAAGGTTATCGCCGGAATCCAATACTGGTTCTTCAGAAAGTGTCGTGTTCAGTTGCAATATGTCTACAAGAGCGCTTACCTCAACAACTGGGTAGATGATATGGGCATTAAGCACGTAGAGTTCACCCACGGAGCCAATCACGCCATCATGGCACAGATGCAAATCCGATTAGATTATTCAAGGAAAAAATGGTTATAAAGATTCTATTGACTATCATCTTCTTTGCCGTGATGATAGGTGTGGGACTCTACTCACGCAAACAGGCAAGCAGTGTGGATGGTTTCGTATTGGGCGGTCGTGCCGTAGGTCCCTGGCTGACGGCTTTCGCTTTCGGAACGAGTTATTTCTCCGCCGTAGTCTTCGTGGGCTATGCCGGACAGTTCGGATGGAAATACGGTCTGTCGAGTGCGTGGATCGGTATCGGCAATGCCGTCATCGGCTCACTTTTAGCGTGGCTGATATTGGGTAAGCGTACCAAACTGATGACGCAGCATATCGAGTCGCGTACGATGCCTGATTTCTTCGGCACGCGTTTCAGCGATCAGGGACTGCGCGTAGTGGCATCTGTCATCGCTTTCGTCTTCCTGATTCCTTATACCGCTGGTGTATATAGCGGCATTTCCCGACTCTTTGAGATGGGCTTCGATATCCCCTACGAGTATTGCGTCATCATCATGTCGATTCTCACCGCTATCTATGTCATTATCGGTGGTTATAAGGCTACGGCGATGAACGACTTCATACAGGGCATCATCATGCTCTTCGGTATCGTCGCCGTCATTGTCGCCGTACTGAATGCACAAGGCGGTCTGGCTGCTGCCGTCGACAAGTTGGCACAGTTACCCTCTGATGCCGACCCATCGGTCAACGGTGGTTTCGCCTCACTATTCGGTCCAGACCCCTACGGACTGTTGGGTGTCGTCATCCTGACCTCTTTAGGTACGATGGGACTGCCACAAATGGTAGGTAAGTTCTATTCGATTACGGACGAGAGCGCCATCAAGCGCGGTACTGTCATCTCTACCATCTTCGCCTTTATCGTGGCTGGTGGTTGCTACTTCCTCGGTGGTTTCGGACGACTCTACGACCCCGTGATTAATGAAGCAACTGGTAAGATTGCCTTTGACTCGATAGTGCCGGCAATGCTCGTCACCCTGCCCGACGTACTCATCGCCCTCGTGGTATTGCTCGTTTTAAGTGCGTCAATGTCAACGCTGGCATCGCTCGTACTCACCTCCTCGTCGACAATGACCCTCGACCTCATTTACCGCGATAAGAAGTCGCTGCCCGGCGAGGTAGAGGAAGGAACTATCGATGATGTGGTTGCTGAGAAGGTAGAGCGTCGCAAGGTCGTGGTGATGCGTGTACTCATCATGTTCTTCATTGCCATCTCGCTGTTGATAGCCCTCAATCCCCCAACGTTCATCGCCCAGTTGATGGGCATCTCCTGGGGTGCTTTGGCAGGTGCGTTCCTCGCACCCTTCATGCTCGGTCTCTATTGGCGCGGTGTGACGACAGCTAGTGTCTGGGCCTGTTTCATCTGGGGTGTTGGTCTTACCGTCATCAACATGCTGTTGGGCAATCCCATCAACCCCATCAATTGCGGAGCCATCGCTATGGTCGGCGGTTTCCCCGTTGTCTGGATTGTCAGCCTGCTATCGCCGAAGATGAAGCGCGACACAGTCGACAAAATTTTCGAGTGCTATAAATAATCGAAAAAGCCTGGGCAATTGCTCAGGCTTTCTTTTTCATTCTCCCATCGGCGGGTTCTTTATCGGCTTAGAATATCGTCTGAATCCACCTGCTGTAACTTCGTATCGCCAGGTTTGAAGAGCAAGCCGGTACATTTCTTCGCATCGGCTTTGTAGGCCTTCCACTCTACCTTGTCCCATTGTATCTGGTCGGTACGCTGGGCAAGGGGTGCGTGTGGGATTAAACTACCATCACGAACGAGAATAACACAAGGTATCTCACCGACCTTAATATTCTGATAGCCGCCATCATAGACTTTTCCAGTCTGATAGTCAATCCACTTACCCTTTGGCAAGTAACAAGTACGGCTGTCACCACTCTCCAATAACGGGGCAACCAGTATCTGTGAGCCAAACATATACTCATCTTCGACAAGCCAAGCACCTGGGTCGTCAGGGAACTCCACCAACAACGCACGTACCATCGGCAGACCTCTCTCGGAGCAGTCCTTCGCCTGGGCATAGACATACGGCATGAGCTTATACTTCATCTCAGCCGACTGGCGGAAAGCCTTCGTGAACGACTCGCTGATGAGCCACGGCTCCGTAGGAGGTGCACCATGCGCACGGGTATGACTGCTCAAGAAACCAAAGGGCAGCCAACGGCGGTAGATATCCTCAGGAGAAGCTGTAACGAAGCCACCCATATCGTGACTCCAGAAAGAGAAGCCGCTGAGTCCGAAGGAGAGACCGCCACGCAAATCACCCAGCATACCGGTATTCGTCGTAGCAGCATCGCCACCCCAATGCAACGGATAGCGCTGAGAACCTGCCCAGGCACTGCGTGCCCAAATGACCCCCTCGCCACTATTCGCCTTCACAGCCTCGAAGAGCGCCTTGTTATAACGGACAGGATAAAGGTTATGCTCATATAAACCACCACGACCGCTATAATAGAAACCATCGTAAGGAGCCGCTTCGCCAAAGTCGCACTTAATAGCCCCAACACCAAGTTTAATCAGATTGGCAATCTTATCCTGATACCATTTCACAGTTTGAGGATTACTCAAATCCAGAACGGCATCCTCATAAGGCAGGCTACCTGCGGCATTCTTCACTGCCATACCACCATCGACGAGTTCACGGAAGAAGCGGTTCTTGGGCGTAAAATACGGCAACTGCCACAGACAGGTGTGGAAACCGTCACGTTTCAGTTGGTCGAGCATGCCCTTTGGATCCTTGAAACGGTCTTTGGCAAACTCATAGTCGCACTGCCAGTCGACACCGAACCATCCTGTATCAAAATGGATGACGTCGCTCGGAATCTTATGCGCACGCAGCTGTCGGGCAATCTCCAAGCCTTCTTCCTGTGAGAAATAGGTGATACGACTCATCCAAGTACCGAAGGTCCACAGAGGGAGCATCGGTGACTTACCCGTAATATTGGTGTACTCGTTCAAGATGTCTTTAGGAGACCCAAAGAACACGAAGAGGTCTATCTGCTCGTCTGCCATAAACAGGCGCTGCGCACCAATATATGAAGCACCGAAGTCGGCAGTGACAGGTGCGGAGGTATGCATGAAGATACCATAGCCACGATTGGAGAAATAGAACGGCACCGGCTTATACTGGCCGTCCGTCTCAGGACCTTGCGGGTCGGTAACCATCAGCTGCACTTTCTGTCCTACCTTGTTCAAGGCACCGAACGACTCACCACAACCATAGATACGCTCGCCAGGAGCGATGGTCAATACGGGGTTGACACTGCGGGAGTTGTCGCTACCGCGTTTGATAAACGAGAACGGCAGGAGTTTTACTTGGCTGGAGTCATTGTCGATGATATGACGCGTCTGGGTCAATATCTTCCCTTTCTTGTCCTTTAACACGATGCGCCACGGATATTTCTGTATCTCCACCGTCCCATAATCTGTCCCGTATGAGATAACCTTGTCGTCGCTTACACAACGCCAGACTGATGAAGAAGGTACCGGCCCTGCCAGCATCAGACTCTCATTGTCCTTCCGTGGGGCCTCAATAGGCGATGTCGCCATGCGGATACGGACACAACGAGGACTGACGAAGTCTATCTTGAACGACAGGTTCGGGTCGTTATCATACTGTGTATCAGGGAAGTCGAGCATCTGCATCCGTACCGGCCAATAGCCATTGAGATTGAATGCCTGACGGGGAGACAGACGGTAACGCTTCCAGTTGACCTGTCCCTCCCCCTTCGCCACGTCGAATGCAGCCAGCGAATCGGCCAGGAAATAGGTATTACTCAGGTCGGAGAAATCGCCCGACTGGTCTTTGGGCATACACTGCAGATACTGCACGCCTGCAGAGGTCTGTAACTGGGCGTAGGTTGTTGTTGCGGTAAGACCGCAACCTACGAAACATAGGGATAATAACGCACGTTTCATCTCTTATCTTTTATCACTTAACTTTCAACTGTATCACATCAGACTGAAGTGTCGGCGACTTGGCAGTAATCGAACCATTACCACTTGCCACTACCATACACTTACCGAAGAAGGCCTTACGCTGTGGAGCCTTGAAATTCTCCATAGAGGTCTGACAACCATTGTCTGTGCCTAAGACTTTACCGTCACCCTCGTAGATGAAATAGATCTGATCCTCCGCCCAAGGACAGAGGTTACCATCCTTATCCACCACCTCCGCAGTAACAAAGGTCGTATTCTTACCCTGATAGTCTTTCGACAGACGGATCTTAGCAGGGGCACCGGCTGTCTTGATGGTCTGTTCTCCGACGACCTTTCCGTCCTTACGGGCTACTACTTTTACCTCGCCAGGGTCGAAGGTGACACGCCAGCCAACATGGTATTCAGAGTTTAACTTGGCTTTCGTATTGTGCATGTCATAGCGGCCCTCTGGCTGTTCGGCTGTCTTACGACGCACGCCCTGACTCTTGCCGTTGATAAACAACTCGACCTCGTCGGCATTGTTGTAGTAGCACCACATATCAATCTCGTCACCAGGTATCCAGTTCCAATGGGGGAAGAGATGTAGCACAGGTTTTGTCGTCCACTCACTCTGATACATATAATAGGTATCCTTGGGGAAGCCTGCCAAATCGATGATGCCGAAATAACTGGAGCGTGCAGGGAAACCATAAGGTGTCGGTTCGCCGATATAGTCAAAACCCGTCCAGATATACTGTCCACCTACAAAGGCATTGTGCTTCACTACATCCCAAGTCTCCTCATGGGTAGAACTCCAAGAGGCATGCATATTGTCGTAGGCCGAACACATGTAGGAAGGATCGGTATAGGGAAGCCACCACTCCTGCGGTGCCCAGGTAATCTCGTCAGACGGCATCTTATAATAGCCGCGCGTCTGCAGGGCAGAAACACTCTCTGAGAAAATGAAGGGCTTGCCTGGGAAATTCTTGGGGACATCCTTTACCCACTGATGATGGTAGTTGAACCCGATAATATCAATGGCACCACTCTTGAAGAGATGGTTGTTGGGGTCTGGTTCATTACAACCGGCAAGAATGGGACGCGTCGTGTCGTAACGCTTCACGATATCTGCCAGATGACGAGTAAGCAGTGAATTTGGACTCATCTCCTTACCATGTGCCAGCGTTGAGGCATCGTGTCCGGCATTCAAGATAAGGTTTGCCTGTTCCAGGGTCAGTTCATCGGCATCAGCAGACGACCACTGCTCCAGTACCTCATTACCGATAGACCACATCAGCACGCTGGGATGGTTACGATCGCGCAATACCAAATCGGTAAGGTCACGCTCATGCCACTCGTCGAAGAAACGGGCATAGTCACCTGCCGTCTTCTTACGCCGCCACATATCGAACGACTCATCCATCACGATGATACCCATCGTATCGCACATGTTCAACAACTCAGGAGCAGGAGGGTTATGGGAAGAACGAATGCTATTAACACCCATTGCCTTCAACTTTGACAATTTACGATGCATGGCATCCTCGTTAACGGCGGCACCTAAACAGCCGAAGTCATGATGCTCGCAGACACCATTCAACTTGAAGTTCTTACCATTGAGCCAGAAACCCGTCTCAGCGTCAAACTTAAAGTCACGGAAACCTGTTGTCGTCCATACCTCATCGACCACCTTGCCACTGACCAATACCTGCGTGCGCACCTTATATATATAGGGATCCTCCACAGACCAGAGATGCGGATTCTTGACCTTTAAGCCTACTTCCTTTCCATTGGCATCGAAGACGGTGTTCTTGATAGTCGGACGATGGATGTTAAGGGAAGGATACTTTGCCAGTTCCACATCCACCTTCACCTGTCCTGTCTTTGCATCCGTCTCGACATGAACGCCCCAGTGCTTCACGTGTACGTGATTTGTCTCCGTTAGCCAAACATGCCGATAGATGCCGCAACCGCTATACCAACGAGAGTTCGGCTGGTCAGAGTTATCCACTCGGACGGCAATGATGTTATCGCCCTGTTTCAAATACTTCGTGATGTCATACTCGAAACTCGAGTATCCATAAGGACGATGTCCCACCTCCTGTCCATTGACATAGACAGTGGAGTTCATATATACCCCGTCGAACTCGATGAAGTAATGGTTGCCAGGCACTGTCTCACAGTCGAGAGGAAGATGTTTACGGTACCAGCCGATACCACCAGGCAAGGCACCGCCACCCGCTCCACTGGGATTACTGGCGTAAAAGTCGCCCTCTATTGCCCAGTCGTGTGGCAAATCGAGTACACGCCAATGGGTATCATTATACGTCAAAGTTGCCATCTGTGCAGAATCGGCAAGTATAAACCGCCACCCAGCATCGAAGTTCTTTCTTTCACGAGCATGCATGCTCAATACAGTCATCAACATGACTGCTAACAATATGATACGGTTATGCTTCATTATATGAATGTTTTTAGTTATTAATATTCCGTTTATGTTTCAGGAACTTAAGGCGTTCCATTGCCTGACGTCGTGCCATATAGAACTGGAAACGATAGACCACCAAAGTCATCACGAGATAGCAAGCAGCCTGTATCCAGAGGATGTGATACTCATACGCCACATCACTGACATCGGCCCCCATAGAGTTCAGACGGATATAGGCTCGTGCTCCGAAGGTTGAAGGGAAAAGCCACGACACACCCTGCCACACTCCCGGAATGTTGGACTGCGGCCACGAGACACCTGTCATGAAGAGCAAAGGGACGGAGATAAAGACTACCAATAACATCACGTTCTCACGATATTTGACCATACACGATACCATCATGCCAAAAAAGATACAGGCGATAGTATAGGGCAGCATCATGGTCACAAGGGTCTGCCATGTTGCCAGTTGTGGGAAATGGAACAGACGGGGAACCCCAGCTGCCAGCCAGGTACCCATCACCATATAAATCATGAAATAGCACACGAACTTACCCAATACGATGGGGAAGGTGTTCTGATAACGGGCATCGCCCACAGGTATCAAACAACGGTAGGCATTCTCGTCACGGGCGGTACCGGCTGAAAGACCAATGCCTAGCACGAGTGTCTGCTGCAGGATTAGCATGAGAACTGCAAGAAGCACCGAGGAGCCATAACCTCCTTGCGGATTGAAAAGAGGAACATCGTCATAGTCAAGAGGACGCGTCGCAATGGCTTCCTCACGAGCGGTATAATGACCGCCTATCTTTGTCTTAAACTCATTACCCATTTCCATCGTGACTGTCTGAGCTGTCTGGAATATCGCCTTATATGTCAGCATCAGACTCATATCACAATAGACTGTGACAGTAGTCGGCTCCATGCGCAACAACCGGGTTTCAAAGTCTGGAGGTATATGATAGACACCCTTTACCAACTGACGACTGACGAGTGACTTCGCCTCGTTAAGGTCTTGGGCATGATAAGCAACATGGACATCTGGGGAAGCATCGCACATACGGAGGAACTGCCGCGACAACTGACTATGCGACTGGTCGACCACACAGACAGGCACTTCATGAACCACCTCATTGTTATATATCCATGAATAAAGCAGAGGATAGACAATCGGTACGACAACGAAGAAGATAAGCACTCCCTCGTCCTTCACCACCTGCGTCATCTCCTTACGCCAGATATAGCAGGCATCCTGTAGTCCCTGATATATACTATGGAATATAGACATAGGTTAACATTGCGTTCTTGATCTTTTTAGCAACTAGCCACGGCAGCAACATGAAGCCTGCCAGGGCTGCGAAATGGAACCATGCCTCAATCAGCGGGAAGCCATTGAAGACACAGATTTGGTACGTCATCCAGTAATGACGCAAAGGGAACAGCCACGACAACGACTGTAAGGGACCATCCATACCCATGATGGGGAAAGCAGAACCAGCCATCGAGATACTCAGCACTGCCCATAGGGAACTGATACTCATTGACATTCGCAGGGAGGGCATCAGTCCAAAAGCAAAGATGCCGAAACCCTGAGAGGCAAGAACCTGCATGAGTCCGAGAAGCACCAGCATCCACGGACTGCCCTGATGAGGAAAGCCTAGATGGTAAAATACATAGTACTCATAGCCATAGACGATAGCAAGCCAGATGACTGTCTGAGGTAGAAACTTTCCCAACAGTGCCACTATAATATTACCATCTGCCCGTTCTATCCAATCCTTCGCTGTGACAAACTTCAATTCCGTACCGATAGAATAGGCAGAGATCAGGAAGATAAACAACATGATGATACCAGGCACCATGACTGTCGTGAGATAGACATTATAACTGCTCCATGGATTAGCTATCTGGTGGAGATCTACGCGGATTGGCTGAAGAAGGGTCTGTATCTGTTGGTCGGTGAGCCCCTTGGCACGCATGGTTGCCTGTCCCAAAGCCGCAGACCCCAACGTGGAGACGGTCTTCATGTCCTTCATCATCATAGAACCGGCAGCAAGTGTCGTATAAGTATAATAATAGGAAATCTTAGGCTGTCGCGAGGCAAGCAGTTTCTCTGTAGTCCCCTTGGGGATATAGAGAAAACCGTATATCTCATTTCGCTGGATGGCACGACGTGCCTCTGTAACGCTGGGATAATGGGCAACGACCTTTGACATCTGAAAGCCGTCCAATTTCCGACCAAGTGCACGTGTAGTCGAAGTATTATCCAGATCAACGACACCCACAGGCATATTCGTCGGCAGTCCGTCATCCAATATGGAGGTAAAGAAGAACATCACCAGCACCGGGAACAATACCATACAGAAGAGATAGATGTGATTCCGACGCAGAATCAGCAACTCCCTCAGGGCTATGTCGTATATCTGCTTCAGATACTTCAATTCTTCAACCTTTCAATTCTTCAATTATTTAATGATCAGCGACATTCCCGGACGCAAGCCTTCGATTTTCTCGACAGGACGTGCCTTTACCTCAAAGGTCTTCAGGTCGTACTGACCATTTGCCTTCGTAGCCTTCCATACGGCATAGGAACCCTGATCCTTCATATAATAGACCTTCATCTGTATCGTCTTGTTGAAGGCAGGAACAAAGGCTTCGAACGTCTTACCAACGGCAAGCCCATTCAACTGGTCTTCACGGACATTAAACGTTCCCCACATATCTTTCATTACTGAGATGGTCATGATGGGAGAACCGGTACCAACCAACTCGCCAACTTTCGGGTAGACATCACTGACCTCACCCTCCATCTGGGCAATCTGCACCGTCTCATGAATATAAGAGTTTACCTCATTGACAGCACCGCGTGCACGTCCTACCATAGCGGCGGCAGCCATTTTCTCCTCGCGACGGGCACCATTGCGAGCCATATTATACTGACTCTCGGCAGCCTTTGCCTGTGCCTCCATCGCCTTGTAGTTGGCATAAGCCTCATCACGCTTCTGTGCACTCATCACGCCCTCGTCATACAGACGCTGTACACGATGATAGGACTTCTCAGCAATCTCCAAGCCTGCCTTTGCCTGTTGCATTAACTGATAGGCACCCTGTATCTGTTCCTGACGGGCACCATTACGTGCCATCTCCTCTTGGGCTGCAGCGGCATTCTCCGCACTCTGAGCCTGTTCCATCTTCGCACGAACCTCTGGCGCATCGAGTATGGCAAGGGTATCACCAATCTTCACGAAGTCACCTTCCTTCACACGGATCTCCAAGATACGCCCAGGAACCTTACTAGATACACGATACTCACTGACCTCCACCTGTCCCTGTATCATCTCAGGATCACGCCCCAAGGCAAAGAAACCTATCATGGCAACGATGGCCACTGCTGCTGCAAATCCTATAATCGCAAGCAGGATGTTGTTATGTTGTGTTTTTGCTGACATATTCTTAACTTTTAATTCTTAACTATTCCAAAGTTCCCATAGCTTTCTGCAGGTTTACCTGACTAAGCTTGACATCTATCTCGGCATCGATCTTCTGAGACTGAGCCTGCAACCATGCCGTCTGAGCCTCCATGACCGTTGTGGCGGAAATGACTCCTTCGTGAAACCCAAGATTTGCCGTGCGAAGGTTCTCGTCTGCCTTAAGGGTATTAGCCTTCGCCATTTCCAGTTTCTTGTTGGCTTCCTCTACGTGGAAGACACTTTGGTTGACCTGCAGCTCAATTTTCTCACGCACATCCTCCAACTCAAGATTGGCAATTGTCGTTGCACCTTTTGAGGCACGTACCTTATAGGCGACATCTCCCCAGTTCCAGATGGGAACACGGACCAAGACACCAACATTCCATACGCCGTCGAACTTTTTCTGGAAACCATTATACAAGTTCGGATTAGATACGAGATAGCCTCCCGTCAGGGCAACCTGTGGCAGGTTGCCAGCTTTGAGAATCTTTGTCAACTGGCGACTCATATCCACCACGTTCTGCAACTGTTTGAGCTCAGGACGGTTCCCTGCCGCTTGTCCCGCATCTACTTTGGGAGTCAGTTCCACTGCACCAAGCGCTTCAGAATCCTCGTCAGCCAACGTCACCTGTCCATTCATCGGCAGACCACATAGTTGACAAAGCAACATCTTTGAGAGTGTCAATCCATCATTGACCTGCATCAGTGCCATTTCGGCTTCATTCACCTTCACACTGACGCTCAGTCCTTCGGAACGGGTTGCGAAGCCCTCTTCTATCATCTTCTGCACATCATCATCAAGTTTCTTTACCAGATCGACGAAACTCTGGGCAAGTTTCTGCTTATGCTTCAACGAAACCACCTGCCAATAGGCCTGATCAATCTGATACAAAGTAAGCTGACGCTTAGCCTCTGCAGAATTGGCAGCATACTGTTCACCAATATCTGCCATCTTGTTCATGGCAATGATAGCACCACCCATGAAGACAGGTTGCGTCACCATAACAGCACCGGCAAACACATTACGGGTATCTGAGCGGAAAGCATCTACAATACGCTGTCCAGTCTGGTTCAATGCGTTTCCCATTGGATTAAGTATGTTACCTATTCCCTCCTGAATGGAAGCAGGCGTGATACCCAATCCTCCCAATATCTGCCAAACTGATTGGGGCACATTTTGCATCGCCTCCCCAGCCTTCTCCTGAATACCAGAAGTAAGATTAGTACCCATATTGGACAAGGAAGACTTCTGATCATCATTGAGCAGGGAGATTTCCTTACTGGTCCATTCGTAACCGCCTAAAGCACTGACATGCGGCAAGTATTTCGTACGCGCCGACTTGCGCAGGTTGGCTGCTACATCCTGTTTGACCCGTGAAACCCTTAACTGCTTATTGTTGCGCAAAGCCATTGCTCGACAACTGTCCAGTGTCAATAATTGCTGCGCTCCAACAGGCGTAGTCAGACAAGCAAACAGAGAAAACAATAAAATCTTGTTCATTTGCTATTTCTCAAGTTCTATAGAGCGAGTCCCTATCTCATGTCCGTCGGCAATCACCTGGACGCGATAAGTTCCCGGAATCAATGTTTCTTTCTTTGAAATAAAAAACTCCATCGGTGTCTCCTCGCCTGTATACTCAATAGTCTTCATTGCCGTATAGGCGATTTCCTTATCTTCAAAGGCACACTTCCCAGAAGCATTCAGCACGTTACCTGTCGGAGTAAGTATTCTAACATAGATACTACGCATACCATTAGAGGCGGTCACGTTGCGTGAAAGGACAAAACGCACCTTCATTTCATTCGTCGAACCACCAATCTTATGAGGATGTTTTACACGATCTTTCGTCTTCGACGACAAAGCTCCCTTGGTAATCATCATAATATCGATATTCACCGCATTCAACTGGGCGGCAATAGCCACCTTTTCCGAAAGCGTCGCATTATCGGAGGTCAAAGCCTGATTCTGCAAGTTGCTCTCTTCTAATTCACTGCGCACCCTGCTATTCTCATCCTGTAAAGCCTGATTCAAACGGTTCAGTGAGTCGATTTCCAAGACGTAACTACGCAGTACTGCTCGCACCGAAGCCAACTCTTTCTTCAGACGGGTAATCTCTGCCGCATCCGTCGCCTTCGTATTCTTCAACTCCTGCAGCAACTGTTCCGTACGTTCTTGCTCTCGGGTCAACTGGGCAATAATCGAATCATTGTTGATTCGCGTCTTCATCTCACTATACTGATCTGCAAACTGCCGGTACTCACCTTCCATTTCCTGCTTGTCAAGAACAGCAAGCTCCTCCATATCCCGATTCGCCTGCGTCTGTTGGTTCAAACTATACCCTAAATACACCACTCCCGCAACCAACAGGGCGATGACGACAGCAAGCACCGTTATGATTTTTCTATCCATCATTCTATTACAATAATGGTGCAAAGGTATTATTTTTCCTCAAAATACCAAAGAAAAGTTGGTAGTTTTGAATTTATTTACTATATTTGCAACAATATTAACGATAAAGAGAATGACCTATGAATAAGTACAGTTTCTGGTACAGGGCTTTCGACCTCTATTATGATGGTTTCCGCCATATGCATCTGGGACGTACGCTATGGGCGATTATCCTAATTAAACTGTTTGTTATTTTCATCGTTCTCAAATTATTCTTTTTTCCCAATTTCCTAAAAAGTCATACAGATGAAGGCGAAGAGCCCGATTATGTGGCTACGGAGATGATTAAACGTGCATATCATTAATAAAATTCCATACACTATGAATGACTTATTATTGAACATTGATGCCGGCTCCATCAACTGGGCGAGAGCACAGTTTGCATTGACAGCTATCTACCATTGGCTGTTTGTACCTCTTACACTAGGACTTGCCGTCATTATGGGTATTGCAGAAACCTGCTATTACCGTACACAGAAAGTTTTCTGGAAAGATACGGCTAAATTTTGGCAGAAACTCTTCGGTATCAACTTTGCCATGGGTATTGCTACAGGTATCATCCTCGAATTCGAGTTTGGCACTAACTGGTCGAACTACTCATGGTTTGTGGGTGACATCTTCGGAGCACCTCTAGCCGTAGAGGGTATTCTTGCTTTCTTTATGGAATCAACCTTTGTCGCCGTCATGTATTTCGGTTGGAACAAGGTATCCAAGGGGTTCCATCTTGCCTCTACATGGTTGACAGGCTTAGGCGCAACCATTTCCGCCTGGTGGATTCTGGTGGCAAATGCATGGATGCAATATCCTGTAGGTTGTGAGTTCAATCCCGATACGATGCGTAATGAAATGGTATCGTTCCTGGATGTTGCCCTCTCCCCCTTTGCTATCGACAAGTTCTGCCATACCGTCATCTCCGCATGGATTATCGGTGCCATCTTCGTAGTCGCTGTCTCCTGTTGGTATCTCATGAAAAACCGAGAGATTGAACTGGCGAAGGAGAGTATCAAGATTGGTGCTATCGTCGGACTAATTGCCTCCATAGGTGCTGCTGCCACAGGGCACAAGTCAGCACAAAGCGTTGGAGAAGTACAACCCATGAAGCTGGCTGCTATGGAAGCCCTCTATAATGGCGGGACTGATATCGGTCTGACCGCCATCGCGTGGGTAAATCCCATTGCACAACCAGACTACCAGAACGAAGAGTCGGCTCCGTTGAAGATAGAGATGCCTTACGCGCTTTCTTTCATGGCTACTAACGATATTCATGGTTATGTGCCTGGCATCAACGATATCCTCAATGGCTATACTAAACCTGATGGTACCAAGGAGCCCTCTGTTGACGAGAAGATAGAGCGAGGTAAGAAAGCTATTGAGGCATTAGCAGGTTATCGCGCAGCAAAGTTTGCTTCCAGCGATGACGGTTCGATAGCAGCCTGTCATTTGAAGACTCTCAGGGAGAATATGAAATATTTCGGTTACGGTTATGTGAAAGACAAGAATGATATCGTACCTTATATCCCCATCAACTTCTGGGCTTTCCGCATCATGGTGGGACTGGGCTGTATCTTCATTCTTTTCTTTGCTGTCATCATCCTGATGGCATTCAAGATCCCATTCTTCTCTATCGTGACACGAAGACTCCTTGCTGCCTTTGGACTCTTGCCCGAGACAAAAGCTGATGCGAACGACATGACCGGTCTGCCGAAATGGCACTATATCGTTGCCATTGCTCTTGTTCCTCTCGCCTATATCGCCTCGGAGAGTGGATGGCTCGTTGCTGAGTTCGGTCGACAACCTTGGACAATCCAGGACATGCTTCCCACATGGGTTGGTGTCAGTGACATCAGCGGCTCTGCCGTTGCCCTTACCTTCTTCCTCTTCCTTATTCTCTTCACGTTGATGCTGGCTGTAGAGATCAGCATTCTGTTGAAGCAAATTAAAAAAGGACCGGAATATTCAGATATTGAAAGTTGAAAATTGAAAGTTGAAAGTTATGACATACGAATTCTTACAACATTACTGGTGTTTCTTAGTATCACTGTTAGGAGCTTTATTGGTATTCCTGCTTTTCGTACAAGGTGCCAACTCCATGGTGCGCTCATTGGGTTATACAGAAGAAGGTCGCCGACTGATTATCAATTCCACTGGACGGAAATGGGAGTTCACGTTTACTACCCTCGTTACCTTTGGAGGAGCTTTCTTTGCCTCCTTCCCCCTGTTCTATAGCACCTCATTTGGCGGAGCCTATTGGTTGTGGATGCTCATCCTTTTCACCTTCGTCTTGCAGGCTGTTAGCTATGAGTTCCAGAACAAACTCGGCAACTTCCTTGGTCCGAAAACTTTCCAGATGTGCTTAGTCATCAATGGTCTTGTGGGTCCGTTACTCTTAGGCGGAGCCGTTGCCACCTTCTTTGAGGGTAGTAACTTTATCGTTGTCAAGGATAATCTCATCAATGCTGAGTCGCTTACACCTATCATCAGCCGTTGGGCAAATGCATCCCATGGACTTGATGCCTTACTCAACCCCTGGGTATTGGTATTCGGACTCGCCGTCATGTTCCTGGCCCGTGTATTAGGCATCTTATATATTATGAATAATGTGAATGACGAGGACATCCGTTCACGAGCCAGTGTACGACTCATCGGTGCCGCTGTTCCTTTCCTGTTACTATTCGTGACCTACCTCGTTCACCTGTTACTGAAAGATGGCTATGCCTACGATGACAATGGTATCATCTCTATTGAGCCTTACAAGTATCTGCACAACTTCATTGATATGTGGTATCTCACCATCTTGTTACTGGTGGGTGTTGTCTTAGTCCTTTATGGTATTGGTAAGACCATCGTATCACAGACCTATATCAAGGGCATCTGGCCCGCAGGTATCGGTGTTGTATTAGTCGTACTGCCCCTGCTGCTCATGTCGGCATGGAACAATACGGCTTACTATCCCTCTACCGCAGATTTACAGTCATCGCTGACCATCGTCAATTCATGCAGTAGTGAGTTTACACTCCGCACTATGTTCTATGTCAGCCTCATCATCCCCTTCGTTCTTGCCTACATTGTCTATGCATGGTATGTCATCGACAAGAAGAAACTCGACAAGGAAGAAATAACTAATGATCACGCCTACTAATTATGACACCAACAGAACAGCGTAACCAACGGTTAGGCGAAAAAATGGTCAAGAATCTGGAACGTCGCCATTTCGAAGCATTTTATTGTGCATCAGCCGCAGAGGCTAAAAAGAAAGTTAATGAACTAATTCCAGATGGGAGCAGTGTCACATGGGGTGGTACGATGACTATCAGAGATATGGGTATCCCACTGCTACTGAAAGAACGTGGTACGCTCGATGTGTGGGATCGTGACTTAGTGGATACTCCTGAGGAGAAACAGGAGATGTACTACCGTGCCTTCCATGCCGACTACTACCTGTCGTCTGCCAATGCCATCTCTGAAGACGGAGTCATCGTCAATATCGACGGGAACGGTAACCGGGTAGCAGCCATTACATGGGGCCCCCAGCACGTCATCTTCGTAGTAGGCATGAATAAGGTTGCACAGGATGTGGAAGCAGCCTTGAAGAGAGCAAGGAGTACGGCAAGTCCTATCAACGCTGCCCGTTTCGATATCAAGACCCCATGTCAGACGGACGGGCAATGTCACAACTGCAATTCGCCACAAAGCATCTGTAATTACGTCCACTTCTTGCGAAACTCCAGCAAACCTGGTCGTATCATCGTGATTTTAGTGGGTGAAAACTTAGGATACTAAATATTTTTTAGTACCTTTGCACCCTATATGATAGTATGTATCGCTGAGAAACCCAGTGTAGCAAAGGACATCGCCCGTATCATTGGTGCAACTTCCGCACACGATGGCTACATGGAAGGTAACGGTTTTCAGGTGACATGGACATTCGGTCATCTGTGTACATTAAAAGAGCCCCACGACTACACCCCGATGTGGAAGTCGTGGAGCTTGACAGCATTACCCATGATACCTGAGCGTTTCGGCATCAAGCTCATTGACCAGCCAAGCATTAAAAAGCAATTTTCCATTATCGAAGGGCTCATGCAGAAGGCTGAGCGCATCGTCAACTGCGGTGATGCTGGACAGGAAGGAGAACTGATCCAGCGCTGGGTCATGCAGAAAGCCGGAGCCAAATGTCCCGTCAGTCGCTTGTGGATATCTTCCATGACAGATGAAGCCATTCGAGAAGGTTTCCAGAACCTCAAAGACCAGCAGGACTACCAACCTCTGTATTTGGCAGGACTGAGTCGTGCTATCGGTGACTGGCTATTAGGCATGAACGCCACCCGACTTTACACTCTCAAGTATGGACAGAACCGACAAGTTCTCTCCATTGGTCGTGTACAAACTCCTACCCTTGCCTTGATTGTCAACCGCCAGAAGGAAATAGACAACTTCAAGTCTGAGCCCTACTGGGTGCTTGCCACTGTTTATCGTGATACGACCTTTACAGCAACCAAAGGGAAATTCTCCTCCAAAGAGGAAGGAGAACAAGCTTTCGCTACCATCGAGGGGAAACCGTTTACTGTCACTAAGGTAGAGAAGAAAGAAGGCAAGGAACAGCCTCCCCAACTCTATGATCTCACCTCCCTGCAGGTAGACTGCAACCGTAAGTTCGGTTACTCTGCAGAGATGACGTTGAACCTCATCCAGTCACTCTACGAGAAGAAATACACCACCTATCCGCGTGTAGACACGCAATATCTCTCCGACGACATCTACCCCAAATGTCCCCAAACCCTCAACGGGCTCTATCAGACGAAGTTCGGAGGGATTGCCCCCTATGCAGAATACATCAAACCTATTGGCGGTAAGGCATTGAAGAAGTCGAAGCGTGTCTTCGACACTTCAAAGGTCACCGACCACCACGCCATCATCCCCACAGGCGTTATACCGCAAGGTCTCTCAGATGCCGAACAAAAAGTCTTTGACCTCGTAGCAAGACGATTCATCGGTGTGTTCCTCCCCGACTGCAAGTTCTCAACGACAACAGTATTAGGCGAGGTGGGTGAGATAGAGTTTAAAGTCACAGGTAAGGAGATTCTTGATCCTGGATGGCGCGTTGTCAGAGGGAATGCATCGAATAACTCTGACAATTCAGAAAACTCAGAATCCTCCGAGAAGAAGGAAGACGAAGAGCGCATACTGCCTACTTTTGTCAAGGGTGAGACAGGAGCGCATCTGCCTACCCTTACAGAGAAATGGACAACGCCCCCTCCCTACTATACTGAAGCAACCCTGCTCCGTGCAATGGAGACGGCAGGTAAGTTTGTAGAGGACGAGACGCTCCGTGCTGCCATGAAAGAAAACGGCATCGGGCGTCCATCCAGCCGAGCCTCCATCATTGAGACCCTTTTCAAGCGTCATTATATCAAAAGGGAACGCAAACGACTGGTTGCTACGCCTACTGGTATCGAACTGATTGACCTTATTCGTGAAGAACTGCTTAAGAGTTGTGAACTTACAGGTATCTGGGAAAAGAAACTCCGTGACATTGAACATCAGCAATACGATGCAGGACAGTTCATCAACGAACTTAAATCACAGGTCACAGCTATTGTCCAAGATGTCATGACCGACTCCACCAACCGTCGTATCACGATTACTCCTGACGAGGCAGAAAAGAAGAAGAAAAGCAATAAATAAGGGGAATCTGCGTTATTATAAACGTATGCAGAAGACTCTACACCTTTTATATATTGTAATGACTGCCGTATTCCTTGTGGGATGCGGTGCCGATCAGGCGATGAAAAAAGGTGACAAGTATTATGCGCTAGGCGAGTATTTTGACGCAGCGACACAATACAAGAGGGCATATGCACAGACTCCTGTCAAAGAAAGGAAACTCAGAGGACAGCGTGCCTTGAAGATGGCTGACTGTTATCGTCGCATCAACTATACCCAACGGGCTATTGCTGCCTATCGGAATGCTATCCGCTATGGAACACAAGATTCGCTGACCCAGTTGTATTTAGGCCAGCAACTGTCGAAAGCTGGCAGTTACAAAGAAGCTACGAAGGTTTTTGGCGACATGTTAGTCGACTCCGTCGCCGCACAGAGCCCTGCTTTTGCCAAGATACTCGCACAAAATGGACTGCGCTCCGCCCAACAGGCTCCAGAGTGGAAGAAGGCGGGTTCACGTTATACGGTAAAGAGAGAAAATATCTTCAACTCCCGGCGTGCTGAGTATTCTCCCTGTCTAGGTGGCGATGCCTACGACCGTCTTTACTTCACCTCTACCCGTAACGAGGCGACAGGTGATGAACTGAGTGGCATCACAGGCACAAAGAATGGTGACATCTTCGTATCGCAGAAGGATGAACAAGGCAAATGGCAACGTCCACAAGTGATTGACTCAGAACTAAACTCCGCTGACGACGAGGGTGCCTGCTGTCTGACTCCTGACGGACATACGATGTATCTGACAGTCTGTAAGACTGACAACGACTATCCCCGATATGCAAAGATTGCCACCTCACGACGCTCCGATGCCGCCTGGACGAAAGCACAAGTACTGGAACTGACCCGTGACACACTCTCCCTCTTTGCCCATCCTGCCATCAGTCCCGATGGAAAATGGCTGTATTTCGTCAGCGACATGCCTGGAGGCCTGGGTGGAAAAGACATCTGGCGTGTCCGTATCTCCGAGACCAATATGGGTGGCGTAGAAAACTTAGGGGCTCCCATCAACACCCCTGGCGATGAACTGTTCCCCACATTCCGTCCCAATGGTGATTTGTATTTCTCCAGTAACGGACATGAGGGTATGGGTGGTCTGGATATCTTCATCGCCTCACCCAATGCCTTCGGATGGCAGATAGAGCATCCGGGATATCCCTTGAATTCCAATGGCGACGACTTTGGCATGACCTTCGAGGGAATGAAGAACACAGGATTCTTCTCTTCCAACCGTGGCGATGCTCACGGATGGGACCATATTTATTCGTTTGAGAATCCAGAAATCATACAGACTGTCAAGGGCTGGGTATATGAACAGGATGGCTATGAACTTCCACAAGCTGTTGTCTACCTCGTGGGCAATGATGGAACGAATTTGAAACTTAATGTCAAAGGCGACGGTTCCTTCACACAGCAAATCAAGCCAAATGTCGACTATGTTCTGTTAGGTACCTGTGCCGGTTATCTGAACCACAAGGAAGAACTGCGTGTAGAACCTGCTCCCGACTCCGAGGAGTACGTGCTTCAGTTCCCGCTTGCCAGTATTACTGCCCCAGTATTGATTGACAATATCTTCTACGACTTCGACCGCGCCACTTTGCGTCCTGAGTCAACAGAAGCACTCGACAAGTTGGTTGTCCTATTGAACGAGAATCCGCATGTAGCCATCGAGCTTGCCGCCCACTGTGACTATAAGGGAGGAGAGGAATATAATATACGCCTTTCACAAAGAAGAGCGGAGTCTGTCATCAACTACCTCATCAGCAAAGGTATACGGAAAGACCGCCTAACACCTAAGGGCTATGGGAAGGGCAGTCCGAAGAAAATACGCAGAAAACTGACGGAGAAGTACACCTTCCTGAAAGAAAACGACGTTCTGACAGAGGAATATGTCAGAACGCTCACACCAGAACAACAAGAGATTTGTAACCAGTTGAATCGTCGTACAGAGTTCAGGGTAACCAGTACTACTTACGGTATGTTCGACAAGCAGGGACAGCTTATCGAATCACCCGCTCGTAACTGAGGAACTCGTAGACACCAATCATCATCAGACAGAACAGCACAAATACCACCATAATGGGATTGACATGTGGTGGCTCTACAACTGTCGTGCGAAGGAACACCTCTATCTGTACCAACAGCAGTTCCCATCCGTGGAGAACTGTGAAGAGAACGGCAGCCACCGTAATACAGAAAGCCGTCCATAGTCGTGTGTAGGTCTTCACACGTCTTGGTAGACGGTTCATCACACGCTCGGTGAAACCGTTATCCTCTATCGTCTGTTGTGCAGCCTCGCTAAAGAACTGTTGCAGCAATTGCTCGTCATGTTTATCCATATCCATTCTGTTTTAAATAGTTTGCTAGTTTTTCCTTTCCTCTGGAGAGGTGCGACTTGACGGTTCCCTCCTTGATCTGTGTTATCTCCGATATCTTGGAAATGTCATAGCCGTCAATGAGTTGCAGCGTGATACACGTCCGCTCGTCAGGTTTTAACAGGGCAAGAGCGTAATACAAGTCCATCTTAAGTGAAGAGTGATGAGTGAAAAGTGAAGAATTTGCTGCCGCCATACCCTCAACCGATAGAGCATCGGAAGAAAATTTTTCACTATTCACTTTTACCTTTTCTCTTCTTGTGTAGTCATAGAACACATTATAGGCAATACGCATCAGCCACGTCTGGAAAGAAGCCAGTCCCCGGAACTTACCGATATTCATATATGCCTTGATAAACGTGTCTTGCGCCAAGTCATCACTCAACTGCTCATCTCCCAATGTCTGATGAAGGAAGAACCGACGCACAGGTGACTGGTGTCGGCGGACGAGTTCATCGAAAGCCCGTCGATTGCCTAATACAGCCACCTGCGCGACTAATGAGATGTCAGCGAGTGATGCCACTTAGTTTCCCTTTATCTTTTTACCTTATCTACTTTCCAGACGGTTCTTCGGTGGCATGATAATCCAAGCCACGATATAGAAGGGAATGCCTGCGAAAGCCGTAAACAGCGTCAGAGCGGCATAGCCTAAGCGAACGGCTACAGGGTCAAAGTCCATATACTCTGCGAATCCTGCACAGACACCACCTAATACGCGGTCATCTGAACGATACAATTTCCTAGTCATAATCTTGTTGTTTTAAATCGTTATTAATATCTTGATTTTTCCTGCCAACCGACTTGGCAGCGAACACCTTACCCAATCCAATGCAGAACACGAGGGCTCCGATACCGAATCCGATGGAACCTGCGGCATACCAGAGGAAAATCATCAGACCCACACCTACGAAACACTGGCGCATACCCTTCTGATACTCATCACCCAATTCGTCAGGCTGGTTATTCAACAGATTCTCCGGAATCGGCTGTCCTTTCTCCATTGCCATCTGTGCCAACTTCATCTTCTGCTTACGGTTCTTATTGACGAAATAGAAGATGAGGAGAAGGATCAACACAGGGGCCACCAGGAAGATGACTACGATAGCAACGACGGCGATTATCATACCCGTCATCATTTTGGAATCACCGGAGATCCGTTCGAAGACTTTACCAATAGCCTCTTCTACAGGGTCGTCAGAATCCCACTCATCATCAAAAGAATAGTTATCAACGCTGTCTATCGATGTGGTATCTGAGAAGGCATCCACGCCACTCGTCTGCTTGGTCGTGTCCACCAGTTCCGTTCCCCGAGGGGTATGACGATGTTTCTGTGAGGCAGCCTGCACACTCATTCCAAGTGTGAGCATCAAGGTTAAAACAATCAATACCTTTTTCATATTCATCTATGTTTTTATTGTTTTGTTCATTTGTTAGACGTTACAATATGTGAATTAGTTGCAAAGGTGCAGATTTTTTTTTAATTTTGCAAGCAAATGACGAATTTACCTGTTGCATTCACAGAATATACCCATCAATTAATGGGCGATGAACGCTTCAAACGATACTTGCATTCGTTTGACGAGGATACTCCTGTGAGCATTCGTCTCAACCCCAAGAAACAAACAGGACTGCCTGTTGAGGGAGAGCCTGTACCCTGGTGTCGTAATGCCTATTACTTGAAGAGTCGGCCAAACTTCACATTCGACCCCCTCTTCCACGCCGGCTGCTATTATGTGCAAGAGGCCTCCTCCATGTTCCTGGACGAAATCATCCGTCAACTCATAGGCGGTAGCAAATTCTTCACTCTTCACTCTTCACTCTTCACTTTAGACCTCTGTGCCGCCCCAGGGGGCAAATCCACGTTACTCCGTGCTGCATTGTCTGAAGACAGCGTGCTTTATAGCAATGAACCCATCCGCAATCGTGCCAATATTCTGCTCGAGAACGCGACAAAGTGGGGCTACAGAAATCATTATGTCACCAATGTCTATCCCAAGGAATACCGTAAAGCGAGAGCGAAATTCGACCTCATTCTCTGTGATGTGCCTTGCTCTGGTGAAGGGATGTTCCGTAAAGACGAGGCTACCATCCGCGAATGGAGTCCACAACAGGTAGAAAAGTGTTGGCAACTGCAACGGGACATTGTGACGGACGCGTGGGCATGTCTCAACGACGGAGGCCTCCTTATATATAGTACGTGTACCTTCAATACAAAGGAGAACGAGGAGAACATCCGTTGGATATTAGAGACCTTCGAAGATGCTAACATACTGGAAATCAACACAAAACCAGAATGGAACATCACAGGATCACTTCTCAAAGGATTCCATGAACCCGTCTATCGCTTCATTCCTGGCATCTCGCGTGGTGAAGGACTTTTTGTATGCGTCCTGCGCAAAGGAAGCGGACTTTCTGTCCCTGAGGAGCAAGCTAAAAATTCCCAGGCTGGGAACAAAAAATTCCCAGGCTGGGAACAAAAAATTCCCAAGCTGGGAACAATTGCCCTGCACGTAGATGGTCCTCAGGTTGAGCTAACCTACCAACAGGCAATGGCGTACTTGCGCCACGAAGCACTCGTATTGCCAGAAGATACGCCACGCGGATTAGTCAACGTCGCCTTCCAAGGTTTCCCCCTTGGTCCTGCGAAAAACATTGGCAACCGCGCCAACAACCTCTACCCTAAGGAATGGAAAATCAAAACGACACATATCCCAAACGAATACGAACCTATACTTAAACAGATATGAAACAGTATTTAGACATACTTGACCGCATCCTGAAAGAGGGTGTACAGAAGGGCGACCGCACAGGCACAGGTACCATCAGCATTTTCGGAACACAGTCGCGTTATAACCTCGACGACGGTTTCCCCTTGCTGACCACCAAGAAACTGCATTTGAAGTCAATTATTTACGAACTGCTCTGGTTCCTGCAAGGCGACACCAATGTGAAGTATTTGCAGGAGCATGGCGTACGTATCTGGAACGAATGGGCGGACGAGAACGGCGAGTTAGGGCCTGTCTATGGCCACCAGTGGCGCTCTTGGCCTGATTATAACGGCGGTGTTATTGACCAAATACAATATATAGTCGACCAGTTGAAGAACAATCCCAGCTCCCGCCGAATGATAGTCTCGGCATGGAACGTGGCAGAAGTCAATAAGATGGCACTGCCCCCCTGTCATACCATCTTCCAGTTCTATGTCGCTGGCGATCGCCTGTCCCTCCAACTCTATCAGCGCTCAGCAGATACGTTCTTGGGCGTACCTTTCAATATTGCCTCGTATGCCCTCCTCCTTCAGATGATGGCACAGGTCACTGGCTTCAAGCCAGGCGACTTCATCCACACGACAGGCGACACACATCTCTATCTGAACCACATCGAACAGGCAAAGCTGCAACTCACTCGTGAGCCTCGCCCTCTGCCAACGATGAAGATTAATCCAGATGTAAAGAGCATCTTCGACTTCCATTACGAGGACTTCGAACTCGAAGGCTACGACCCTCATCCACATATTAAGGCGGAGGTTTCGGTATAACGATATAACGTCATAACGATATAACGAAAAATGATTGTCAACATTATAGCAGCTGTGGCGAAAAATCGTGCCATCGGCTTCGAGAATAAACTACTGTATTGGTTGCCCAACGACTTGAAGCGTTTCAAGGCACTCACCACTGGACATACCATCATCATGGGGCGCAACACCTATCTGTCGCTGCCCAAAGGAGCATTACCCAATCGTCGCAATGTCGTATTAAGTCGCTCTGCGAAAGCCTTTCCAGGCTGTGAAGTGTTCCCTTCTTTAGAGAAAGCACTGAAGAGTTGCAAGGACGATGAACAGGTCTATATCATCGGAGGAGCAAGAGTCTATGAACAAGCGATTGCCTTTGCCGACCGACTTTGTCTGACAGAGATTAACGATACGCCCAAGGAGGCCGATGCTTTCTTCCCTGACTACAGCGATTGGCACGTAGAGACGAAAGAAGAGCATCCGAAGGATGAGAAACATGCCTTCGAATACGCCTTTGTGGATTACGTCAGATAATACTTATTCTTTGGCTTTCTCCGTAGCAGAATAGTTGATACGAAGGGCTCCAGCCTGTCGTAAAGCCTGCTTGACGTCATTGATGACTCCCATATCCGTATCACGGTCTGCATGGACATTCACTGTCATGCGCATCCTGTCTTCACTCGCCATCTGATCACGAGCCTCAGCAATGGCTCCCGGTATTTCATGGACAGATACATAGTGGTCGTTAACCTGTATACGTGTCTCATTACTGACGACGCGTCCTTGTTCATCGACAGGATGTCCGATATACAAGTAAACCACACTACCCTTATGACCCGTTTTCTCCAATTCCGTTCCCTGAGGCACCACATAGCGTACCTTCAACTCCGTCTGCCGCATGTGGGTGACAATCATAAAGAAGAAGAGAACCGTAAAAATCAAGTCTGGCATAGACGCAAGATTCAAGCCTGGCACATCATGGGTTCTGCGACGAAAACGACTCATTGACCACCTCCTTCCTGTGTCGGCTGTGCTTCACTGATACGCAACGGATAGCGCTTGACGATGATGTCATGCTCCTCTGGTGTACATTGTGAGAAATGGTGCCCATAACGCTGCATCGCCATCTTCTCACGCAAAGCATGGAAAGCAGCCACAATGGTATTCTGCATCTCGAAATAGGCGGCATAACTGGTAGCTCGGTCTGTCTGCACACCTACTACATACTGCTCCGTCTGCCGACTTGCCACAAACGACTCGACCTGTTGCTGCAATGCCGAAAAGGATACCGCCTTTTGGTCAATCCACAAAGAGTCGTTCTTGTCCAACCTGATCTGCATCACATTACTGCGACTGATATCCACCTCCTTCTGCGGCTCATCATCTATGGGCGGCAACTGACGTGAGAGTCCCTTATCCGTATCCATCGAGGAAGTCACCAAGAAGAACACCAGCAACATAAACGAGATGTCGGCGGTCGATGTAGTGTTCAATTGGGGAACGTCCCTTTGTTTACGACGGAAGAACATAGCTTCAATTCTTCAATTTTCTATTAATCCCAGAGATACCATAGATGACGAAACATCCTGCGATAACGAAGAGAATGACACATGACATCATCAGCCCGTCCGTAGTCTTCAGCCAGAAGCGGTCAGTATAGCTGATACCATTGATGATCAAGGGCTGTGAGGAACCTGCCAGACAAGCTATTGCCAAAAGAAGGACGGTAAATATTGTCACGCCCCAGGCTATACGCTTACGAGGCACCCGGTTACTGGAGGCAATACTGTCTGAACGATGGCGCAAAGAATGGACTGCCGACACAACAGCAGCCACCAGTGCAACCGCCAAAGAGGCATACATCAGCCACAGCATCACCTCTGCCAACAAATAGCTACCTAGATTCGCCATATCCTTCACTCCTTAACTCCTGTCTTGTACTTCGTCACCGAGTCCATCAGTGTGATGGCACTCTCCTCCATCTGTGAGGTCAGATGCTCTATCTTCGAGAGGATGTAATTATAGAAGAGTTGCAGGATCAGGGCTACGATGATACCGAAGATAGTGGTAATCAACGCTACCTTCATACCTGACGCGACAATGGTCGGACTGATATCGCCTGCCGTCTGTATCTGGTCGAAAGCCATCACCATACCAATCACCGTTCCCAAGAATCCCAACGAGGGAGCTACGGCGATAAACAGTTTGATCCACGAACAGCCTTTCTCCATATTCGATATCTGTACGGTACCATAGTTCGTCAACTGGCGGTCTATCTGCTCCAGCGGCTCTTTGATATGCAGCAGCCCCTGATAACAGATACTGGCGACAGGACCACGCGTATTACGACATAAATCCTTCGCACCTTCCACGTCATTCTCTGTCAGCTTGGCATCAATATCCTGCATCAGTTTCTTCGCATTCACCTCCGACAATGTCAGATAGATGATACGCTCAATGCAGAAGGCCAGACCAATCACCAAGGCAAGGGCCACCAACGACATAAAACCTGCGGAGCCTTCTATGAACTTCGATTTCAGAATCTTATGCAGTCCCCCACCCTCAGCATCATCCATTCCATTGAGGTCAGCATCAATCAATGCCATCGCCGAGTCAGCAGCAAGGGTATCAACCACCAGTTCTGTAGAATCCTTTACAGTTTTGTCTTGTGCCACAATCGGCTGCACAAAGGCAAACAGGCCGATGATAGCAAGAAGCGCAAATAGTCTTTTCATATCATTCTTCACAATTTGACGGCAAAGATAAGCATAAAAAATGAAAAACGAAGCTTTCACCTCGTTTTTCTTTTCATCCCTCCTGCGGAGAGAACAGGATTCGCTTTTGCCTCAAAAGCTTTGAATCCTTTTCTCTTGCTTCGCGGAGAGAACAGGATTCGAACCTGCGAACCGGTTTTGCCGGTTACACGCTTTCCAGGCGTGCCTCTTCAACCACTCGAGCACCTCTCCTTTTCGTAAGCGGTTGCAAAATTAGTGAAAAGAAAGCAATTAGCCAAATTTTACAGAGAGAAAATACGTGCAACGGTCTGATTTGTCTGTTTGCACACCTCTTCCTCACTCACCCCATATGCCTCGGCAAGACGAGTGATGATGTGACGGATGAAGGCAGGCTCATTACGCTGTCCTCGCATAGGGACAGGAGCCATATAGGGAGCATCCGTTTCCAGGACGATACGGTCTAAGGGCACAACGGCAGGCAACACTTCTGGCAGATGACTCTTTTTAAAGGTGAAGACACCCCCAATACCCAATACGAAACGGTCGAACTCCAACAGCTGACGGGCCTCCGTCTCATTGCCTGTAAAACAATGGAACACGCCACCCGGCAACTCCTTCGCATACCTTTTTAATATACCGACCATCTCGTTCTGTGCCTTCCGGCAATGAATCATCAACGGCAACCGCGTCTCTACCGACCAGCGCACCTGTTCTTCGAAAGCCTCCAACTGCTCCTGTTCGAACTCCCGACTCCAATAGAAGTCCAAGCCGACCTCGCCGATGGCGATGATGGAAGAGGTGAGAGAATGCCGAATGTGATCCAAAACTTCACGCCAATCCGCCTTCACCTCTTCAGGATGAAGACCAAGCATGGGATAGGCATATTCAGGGAAACGATTGCAGACCTCCATCACCGTCTGGCACGACGGAAGGTCAATGGCAGGTACAAACACCTTCGTACAACCAGCCTCACGGGCCCGTTGTACCACAGCGGCAAGGTCGTCTTTAAACTCCTCACCGTCCAGATGACAGTGCGTATCTATGAATTTTGGCGGTAGCAAATTCTTCACTCTTCACTCATTACTTATCCCGATGCAACAGTTCATCCATATACTGACGGAGTGCCTGCTTACGTTCATCAGCGACATTCACTTTCTCCAGACACTGCGCAGCCTGTTCGAAATACTCATTGATTTTCTCCTCACAGAGTTGGCGGATACCTATCTCGTCATAGAGACGGGTAACGGAAGCCACTTTCACCTCCCGATTGAAAGTTTTCTCCCCTATCCAGCGAGTCAGTTCGGCACGTTGTTTCTCATCCGCACGGTTATAGGCATTGATGAGCATATACGTCTTCTTGTTCGAAGCGATGTCTCCTCCGACAGCCTTTCCAAACACTTTTGGGTCGCCATAGACATCCAACAGGTCGTCCTGCAACTGGAAGGCAAGTCCCAACCGCTCCCCAAACTTATACAGGTTCCTCACATCCTCCTCGGGAGCATCGGCAAGGAGTGCACCAATCTTCGTGGCACAGGCGAGAAGCACGGAAGTCTTCAAGCGAATCATCTCGATATACTCGTCTTCCGTCACGTCATTACGCGTCTCGAAAGCCATATCATATTCCTGCCCCTCTCCTATCTCCAAGGCCGTCTCCGTGAAACAGTCCAACACAGCTGCGAGTTTCTCCGCAGGAACCTGGGCAATACGCTGATAGGCAAGCACCAGCATCGAGTCGCCTGATAGAATCGCCGTATTGGCATTCCAACGCTTATGTACCGTCTCATGTCCACGACGCAGGTCAGCCTGATCCATCAAGTCGTCATGCAACAAGGTATAGTTATGATAAGTCTCCAGTCCACAGGCCGGCATCAGGATATCCTGAGGCTGGTCCTTAAAGAGATTATATGCCATCAGCATCAGCACGGGACGGATGCGTTTGCCGCCTATCGACAACACATAACGGATGGGATCATACAAAGACTGGGGCTTCCTCTCGTATGGAAGCTGCTCTAGGAAGTCATTGATCGACTTCAGGATTTCATGGGATGTCTGTATCATATCAATTATAACTTAAATACTATGGGAATACTTACCTTCGTCCGACAGGGCTGGCCGTTCTGCACACCAGGCTGCCACTTCGGCATCATACGCAGTACACGCAACGCTTCCTGATCACACTCCTTGGACACCGACTGCACAATCTTCAGTCCCGTGATGGAACCATCTTTCTCCACATAGAAATGGGCAATGACCTTACCCTCTTTCTTTTTGATCTGTGCCAGCTTGGGGTATTGCAGGTTCTTCGTCAACCACTTCATAAACTCCACGGCACCGCCAGGATACTGGGGAAGGTCCTCCACCAGTCGGAACATCAGGGGATTGTCATCCGGATCGATACCCATCGGAGCCAGAGCCTTGGGTTCCTCTTCGCCCTGCAGTTCCTGCAACAGGGCCTCATCCTCGCCCTCACCTTCTTCTTCCGCCACCTGTTCCTCCTGAGGAGCTATCTCCACGTTATCATCCACGATACGCAGTTGCTCTGCCTCCTTGGGTTGCGACTTATCCGGCTCCATCTGGGCAAGCTGTTCCTCTATCGACATCGGCACCATCTCGTCCTCATGCACCAGCTCGTCCAGGTCGAGTGTCGCCATATCGTCTGCAGACGGAACATTGTTCCACTCCAATGCAACAAAGAACAAGGTCAACACCAACACGACCCCCAGGAGGAATCCTGTGGTGCGTTGCTGTTCCAAATCAGCCTGCGGTGACTTCTTTTGTTCCATGTCGTCGGCAAAGGTACAAATAAAAGAAAAAAGATAAAAAAGTAAAAAGGTAAAAAAAGTAAAATACGATGGAATAGATAATAATTTCGTAACTTTGCCGTTGAAATATAAAGTATAATAATAGAATATTGTGACAAAGAACATCAAAGGTAACAGGACAATACGACTGGTGATGGGTATTATACCCTTCTGCCTTCTTACCTTTTTACCTTTAAATGCGCAGGAGAGTCAGGAGGTCTATAGTTTCCTGCGACTGCCCGTCAGTGCCCATGTGGCAGCACTGGGTGGCGACAACATCACCATAGACGATGACGACCCGACGGTCATTTTCCATAACCCCGCCCTCATCTGCAATACCTCGGACAAGAGCATCAACCTCAACTTCATGACCTATATGGAGGGGGCAAAGACGGCATCTGCCTCGTTTATCAAGGCATGGAAGGAGCGCGCCACATGGGGTGTCAGCGCCCAGTATATGGACTACGGAAGCATGAAGGAGATGACCGTCGACAATGTCGAAGTAGGTACATTCTCCGCCAAAGACATTGCCCTCGCCGGCACCTTCACCTACCTGCTCAGCAACCGCTGGAGCGGCGGTATCACCCTGCGCTTCATTACATCATCCGTTGCAGGCTACAATTCCATCGGTATCGCCACCGACCTCGGAATCAACTACTTCGACGAGGAACGGGGCTGGTCCATCTCTGCCGTTGCCAAGAACCTTGGCGGACAGGTGAAGGCCTATCAGGACGACTATGAGAAGATACCCCTCGACCTGCTGGTAGGTGTCTCCAAGCGACTGAATGCAGCTCCCCTGCGTTTCTCCGCCACCCTTGCCCGCCTCAACCGCTGGGACACCAGTTTCATCCAACATGTCTCCGTGGGTCTCGACGTCTTCATCGGCGACAACATCTATCTCGCCGGAGGCTACAACTTCCGCCGCAGCAAGGAGATGAAGATCAGCGAAGGCGACGGCAGCAGCAATCATGGTGCCGGACTCTCCGTAGGAGCCGGTCTGACCCTCAAGCGATTCAAGCTCAATCTGGCGTATGCCAAATACCATGTGTCGGCATCGTCAATTCTTATTAATGCATCCTACTCATTATGAAAAAGATTACAATAGCCATTGACGGCCATTCCTCGTGCGGCAAGAGCACGATGGCAAAGGACTTAGCCCGCGAGGTGGGTTACGTCTATGTAGATACCGGTGCCATGTACCGCAGTGTTACCTTGTTCGCCCTCCGCAACGGACTGTTTACCGACGACGGCATCAACGAGGAGGAACTGCGCCGCCGCATGCCGGAAATACAGATATCCTTCAAGTTCAATCCGGAGACGGGTCGTCCCGACACCTATCTGAACGGCGAGCTCGTCGAGAAAGACATCCGCACGATGGAGGTCTCCAACAAGGTCAGCCCCATTGCCACCCTCGGTTTCGTCCGCGAGGCCATGGTTGCCCAGCAACAACAGATGGGTAAGGACAAAGGTGTCGTCATGGATGGTCGTGACATCGGCACCACCGTCTTCCCCAATGCTGAACTGAAGGTCTTTGTCACCGCCTCCGCCGAGGTACGTGCCCAGCGTCGCTACGACGAGTTGAAGGCCAAAGGCATGGAAGCCGACTTTGACGACATCCTCAAGAACGTACAGGAGCGCGACTATATCGACTCCCACCGCGAGGTATCCCCTCTTCGTAAAGCCGACGATGCCATCGAGCTTGACAACTCCCACATGACCATCTCCGAGCAGAAACAATGGCTCCTCGACCGCTTCAACGAACGAGTTAAGGAATAATACAAAGGAAAACAGGTCCCTACCCTAATTCCACACGCACTTTAATCATAGTCAAATCAGACCTCTGGAGTCAGAGATCGGATAGAGAAAGGATAGAGTATCCTATGAGATGCCTATGAGATACCTATGAGCAACCTATGAGCAAGGTATGAGTAACCTATGAGTAAGGTATGAGCAAAATATGGGCTATTTATCTAAAAATGCTTCTGGGTAGAGATCGATTGTCCATTGCTGATATTGGAGGTCGTAGATGAAGACCTCGAAGCCTGAACCGTCGGTGGCCTGCTGCTTCAGACAGAGACCATTGGAGGGATCAATCCAATAGATAGCTCCGACAGAGCCAGAGATGGGTTTCTTGCGAGTGTCGAACTTCCAACACTTCACACCACAAGCCAACTCGTCACCCACATAGTACTGAGCCAGTTTCGAGGCAGGCCAGCCGAGGTTGTGGAAGCGCTGCATGACAGTTCCTCTCTGCTCATCATCACCTGTTGTCACAATGCCGAATTCCACCAGTTCCCAAGGGATACTGGCATCAGGATTCTCGGGCGCATAGTCCTTAAAGAAATGGACAAAGCCGCTATCATTGTCGCCACCAGCGTCATCGAAATGCTTCATCGGTGCAGTGATAGGCGCATTCATAGAGAAACACTGATAGCCACGTCTCGTCTTGAAGTTGAAACGCTGGTAGATGGTGCCTTGTTCATCGCCCGACTCTGTAGCTTGGGCATATTTTTCGCCGATACGTCCTGCCCAGGTAGAAAGCCCCGTGGAAAGGTCTTTGAAGGCAATGTGCCAGCAGTCCTTAGGCTGATTCAACTGGTAGGTACCCGTCCACTTCGTCTGTGCCGAAGCGGAGAGGGCTACCAACCAAAGGATAAAGGGAAGTATCTTCTTCATAAGGCACTATCTCTTGATGAACTCCACACGGCGGTTCTTAGCGCGACCTTCCTCTGTCTTGTTGTCGGCAACGGGTTCGTGAGAGCCCTTGCCCACAGCCTTCAGGTTGAAGCCATCCACACCTAAGCCTTCGAGGGCTTTCACGATAGCTTCGGCACGCTGCTGTGACAGCGGATCGTTGACCTTATCAGAGCCCTGATTATCCGTATGACCCTGAACTTCGAAACGAGCCGTCGGGTTCTTCTTCATGTAGTCTGCCACTCGCATGATTTCAATCATCGACTCCTGCTTCAAGGTGGCCTTGCCGGTATCAAACAGGATATTGTTAGTCACAAACTTACCTGTCTCCTGAATGGCCTTCTCTACAGCAGACACATCCTGTGCGTTACGGTCGTAGAGTGCTACGGCACCCTTGGCAATCACGACATTGCGGATAAAGGTGAGATTAATATATTCAAAGGGAACCTGGAAGCACAGCCATGTGGGTTGGTTGACGCGTGGCAGGTTCACCACACGCTTGTCGTTGAAGTAAACTTTCAGGGCTCGTTTGTTGAACGACAGGGCCACATGGTTCCAGCCCTTCTTGAAGGAGTAGTCAAAACTACCTTCCTTGTTTCCATTGAACAAATAACTTTGTTCTTTGGTCTCACAGACACCATGCCTCAAAACGAAGGCTGTCAACTCACCCTGGTCATATCCTTCACCTGGGAATTCAGAACGGTCCTTGGTAACGGCAAGAATGAATTTCAGGTCATTCAGACCAATGCCATCATTACCTGGAACATTATTCGTGGGCCAGTAGTAGAAGTCATACTCAATAGTGAACTCCTCCGGCAGATAGGCACCCTGCTCCTTGATGAGGGGCTGTACCTGGGCATTGTCCGTCAGATTGATGGCTTTCACACCAGCCACGGTCTTGGTCTCTACGGTGCCTGAGAACAAATCCCACTTGGAAGGGAACTCGCCCACCTGTTCTGCCGTCACATCATCCTGGAACATGATGACACTGCCGCGCTTGAAGTCTGAAGAGGTTGTAGTCGTCGGGGTATCATCGGCAGACTCAACCTGAGCCTCGGCGGCCTCTTCGTTCTTATCCTTCTTGCCTTTCGCGGCATCAATAGCCTCGCTCTCAGCCTTCGACTTGGCCCTGTCTACCACTTTCTCGCCGATTCGACCCAGCCAACCCTGTGCACTCACTTCTGCCGGTACTGCCACTAAGGCAATCAGTACGGCAATCATCCATTTTTTCATACTGCTTGTTTGGTTTAAAGTTATTTAATTGATGGCAAAGATATAGAAATCCCTGTGAATAAAGAAAATAAAAACGCTAAGAAAAGTTAATAGGAGGTTTCCTACATCTTCAGCAAGGCATCACGACATTGTTCCATGAGCCATTTGGGAGTGCTGGTGGCTCCGCAGATGCCGACGGTCTGGATGCCGTTAAGCCAAGTGGGGTCAATCTCCTCTGGTCCTTCGATGAGATGGGTGTTGGGGTTGACACGCAGACACTCGTTGAAGAGCACCTTGCCGTTACTGCTCTTGCGTCCGCAGACGAAGAGGATAAGGTCGTGCCTGGTGGCAAACGACGAGATGTTGGGCATGCGGTTGGCCACACTGCGGCAGATGGTATCAAAGCTCTTGAAGGTCGCCTCCGGGGAGATATGCTGCTGGATATACTCGATGATGCGGTGGAACTCATCGAGCGACTTCGTAGTCTGGCTGTAGAGATAGATATCACGGGAGAAGTCGAGCTGCTTGACATCCTCGAACTGTTCGATGACGATGGCCTTACCCTCCGTCTGACCTACCAGTCCCAACACCTCTGCATGACCGTTCTTGCCGAAGATGACAATCTGGGAAGTCGGAGGCAGGAGGTCGGAAGTATCAGGAGAGAGGTATTGTTTCTTGATGCGCTTCTGGAGTTGCAGCACCACAGGACAGGTGGCATCGATGATCTCGATGTTGTTACGACGGGCGAGTTCGTAGGTGGCAGGAGGCTCTCCATGTGCGCGCAGCAGCACCTTGACGTCGTGCAGTTGCTGCATCTCGTCGTGGTTGATGGTAATCAGTCCCATCTGGCGCAGGCGGTCACACTCCATACCGTTATGCACAATGTCACCCAGGCAATAGAGCTTAGTGCCTTTTGCCAGTTCCTCTTCGGCTTTCTGTATCGCTGTTGTCACTCCGAAGCAGAAGCCGCTGCCGTTGTCAATCTCGACGATCATTACCCAATCCTTTATAATAGAGATCCAAAAGACCTTGCGCAGCCGTGAAGGACGTCTGCTGACCTGCCAATACCGACTGTTCTGCCTCTTTCAACCGCTGACGGATGAGCGGATTGTTATAGAAGTTCAGGCGCAGGTGCTCGTTGATGCTCTCGTACATCCAGTATTTCGACTGCTCGTTACGACGGTAGTCGAAATAGCCGTTCGCCTTGACGAAATCCATATACTCGTAAATCATATCCCATACCTCCTTGATGCCATAGCCGTAGAAACCGCTGTAGCACAGCACCTTCGGCAGCCAACCACTCTCAGGCATGGGGAAGAAATGGAGGGCGTTGCGGAAGTTCGTGGCCGCCATGTGACATTTGTCAACATTATCACCGTCACACTTGTTGATGACGATGGCATCGCAGATTTCCATGATACCACGCTTGATGCCCTGCAGGTCGTCGCCTGTGCCAGCCAACTGGATGAGCAGGAAGAAATCGACCATCGAGTGACAGGCCGTCTCACTCTGTCCTACTCCCACCGTCTCTACGAATATCTTGTCGAAGCCAGCCGCCTCACATAGGATAATCGTCTCACGCGTCTTACGGGCAACGCCACCCAAGGAACCTGCCGTCGGACTGGGACGGATAAACGAGTCGGGATGTGCGGAGAGTTTCTCCATGCGCGTCTTATCACCCAGGATACTACCCTTCGAACGTTCGGAACTGGGGTCGATGGCCAGGACGGCGAGCCGCCCGCCCTTCTCCTTCAACACATGGATGCCGAACTCGTCGATGGAGGTCGACTTACCAGCGCCCGGCACACCACTGATACCCACACGGATGGAGTTGCCGCTATACGGCAGACACTTATTGATGACTTCCTGCGCCTTGGCCTGGTGGTCGGGATTGACACTCTCCACCAGGGTGACAGCCTGCGAGAGAATGGTGACATCGCCCTTGACGATGCCCTCCACCATCTCTGCCGCCGTCAGTTCACGACGCTTGAAACGGTTACGCTTCAGATAGGGATTGATGATGGACGGCTGTTCTACACCGCTGTTCACCTGCAAGCCTGCATATTCTGCACTGTTCTCTGGATGTTCCATATTATTTTGCATTGATGGTGATAATGACCTTCGACTTATCGGGGTCGTTGGTAATCATCAGGATACGGGGTTTGGTACGTGCTTTCTTCAGTTCGTCACGCTCTGCCGTGATCTTCAGCTTGGTCGATTCGCCAGCTTGGAGCGTACGCTTACCCAATGATATCTCTAATCCCGACGTAAACATCTGGAGTGAGGAGATTTTCAATGGGGTACGCCCGAGATTGGAAATCTGTATCTCTGCCTTCCGCTTGGTCTTCCCGTCGAAGACGATATTCACCTGTTCACTCGACAGATACATCTTCGGAGCATATTGCTTCTGCTGGGCAGACATTTTCTGGAAGGCAGGCAACAGGATGGCAGACACGCCGATGAGGTTTTCCTTCGTCGCCTTGTCACCAGGATTAGGGGCCAGATAGATGGACGACTGCGTCAGTCCGTAGTCTCCAATCTTCTGGGAGTTGAGCGTCACACTGATGGTGGCAGCACGTCCAGGACGTATCTCCTCAGGAGCCACCGTGGCAGAGAGCCACGACGGCAGGTGCATGAGGTAGGGGCGCATCACGCTGGTGCCGTTGTTATAGACATGAATCTGTTCGATGGGCTGTTCTCCCTTGTTGACATTGTCGAACTCCAGTTCGTTCTTGTCGACACGCATATTTCCCATCTCTATCGGATAGTCGCCCGAGAAGTCCTGATAGTCGGCAGACACGATACCCTTCATACGGATATACACAGGAGCCTTGGTACCACTCGTCACGACGGCAGCCTGCTTGTCGAAGTGTCCCAGCATCTTGGCATCGTAGGTCATCTTGACCTGAAACTTCTCGCCCTTACGGATGACGGTCTTCGGATATTCTATAGACGTACAGTTACAGTCAGGCTGTACCGACTCTATCTTCAGGCGGCTAACACCCTTGTTCTGGAATTCAAACACGGCGGTGACAGGCTGTTGGAAACCTGTCTTTCCCACATCAATTACGGTTTTCTCTGCAATCAGTTTCTGGGCTGATGCCGGCAGCATGGCCAGCATCAGCAGCAGCATCATTATACTCTTTTTCTTATTCATAATCATTCTGTAACTATCAGCGTCTGCGACTTCCCGGTAGCCCGATACTCTGGCGAGTAGGCACACTGCACAGTACACGTTCCTGTCTCGTAAGTGCCGGCACGGTCGATATAGTATTCCGTCTCCACCACATGCTTACCCTTGGCAAGACCATGATAGAAATAATTGGTCGAGAAGTCCTTGGGCGAGATATAGGCGCCATAGCAGTAGCCCGACAACTGGCGAACGGGTTCCATACAAGCGGCACGACGGTCGAGCACCTGTACGAAGTCGAGGTCGCGGGTCACCTCGATGGTGATGCGTACCTTGATACGGTCGCCGACCTTCAGGGCTGTCAGCTTTTTGCCGTTAGCGGTTAGCAGTTCACGCTTCACGGTGACACCACTTTCGGAATTCTCCACCTCGTGGGTCTTCTGCATAAACTGGGCATAGACAGCACCCCAGGAAGTACCCGTGGAGGTCTTCGTAGCGGTAAACTCCCTACCCTTCGGTTCCTGAATAGCGGTCTTCACATAACCGATACCTGCCGTCTCCTTCGACAGTTCGATCGGCTGTTGGTCGATGGCAAGAACGGTCGGCTCCTGTTTGGCCAGCAGGTCGGCATGGTCGAAGAGGAAGGCGTAGATGGCATTCACACTGCTGATAGGCGTATCCCACATCTGGGTACGTTTCTCCTGTAACAGCCAGCGACGCATCTCGTCAATGGTCTTCGTATCGTCAGGTGCCGTATACTTGATAGCTTCGATGGCAGCCACCTCTGTCGGTATCTTATAGCTATACCAGGAATAGCCGGCACGCGGGGTATCATAGTAACGTCCCATCTCCTCGGTAAAGACGGTATATTCCTTCAGGCTCTGTACATACTCCTTGGCCTTCTGGACATCTCCGTTCTGCTGGAGGATGATAGTCGTCATGGCCTTCTCATAGATGGTCTGGCGCTTGATATCCTTCTTCAGCAGCGGCATCAGGTAAGCCTTCGCCTCTGCAGCCTTTGAGGACAGTTCGCGCTTGGCGATGGCATTGACATAGAGCCAGCGGAGTGCCATGAACGACGGGAAGGACGGCTTGACGCCCTTCTTCTCCCATTTCTTCATCTCGTTGACCAGTTCAATAATTTCATGGTCCATATATTTCATCGCCTTTCGCTGGATGTCCTCCGCATCATCATAGGTGCCTGTCATGACATACAGGCGAGCCAACATCTCAGCGACACTCATGGTGATATACGGACTGGTGGGCATACCAGGATACCAAGTGAAGCCACCGTCGCCCTGTTGCAGTTTCTCGAGTTTCTCCAACGCTGTTTCCAGACGGTTGTTGATCTTATTCTCATCGAAGAAGTCGGCAAGACGTTGTTTCTGTTCTGCCTCACGGTCGGCATCATTCACCCAAGGTGTCTCTGCGAGGATGATGTCCTTCAGCTCCTGGTTCTTCTCCAGACTGCTCTGCAGTGAGGTCTCATTGCCCGTCTCTCGCTTCCACTGTTCAAAGACATGCTTTGCATTCGGTGTCTGCTTGAGGATGGTTGCAGCCAGCAGGTTGGAATAGTAGGACGCTGCCTGATCGATGGCACTGGTCTCATAGGGTTGTCCCAAGGTAGCCAGTGACTGTACCATCAGCCATGCGGGATTGTTGGTATATTCAATGGTCAGTTTCTGCTGTGCCGTCCCTGCTGGGAACAGTTTCGTGAGGTCTATCGCCTTCACACCCGGCTCATGCTGGGTAAACGGGACGGACTTCGTTACGCGCTCCTTATCAGGCAGGATAGGCAGGTAATGCTGTTCTCCGTCAGAGAAGTCGCTACCCTTTGCCGTCATTCGGCATATCAACAATGAGTAATCGTCGCCGGGCTGGTAGTCGAAGGTGACGTGTCCCGTCTTTCCTGCCTCCACAGAGAAGGTCTTCTCATCGGTATAGACCACTTTCTCCGTCTCAGGGTCAAGGAGTTCGAAACGGGCCGTACCCTGCTGGGGCTGTTCACTGATATTAAAGAGGCGTGCCGAGAATTGTGCCTTATCACCCACACGGACGAAGCGAGGCATGTTCGGCTGAAGCATCAACTCTTTCTGCGCTACTGTCTCACCAGACAATGAACCATACAACAGTTCTTTCGTATGGGCAATACTCATAAACTTCCAGGTGGTCAGACTCTCCGGCAAAGTGAACTTCAAGGTCACGTTACCATCCTTGTCCGCCAACAGGACAGGATAGAAGAAAGCAGTCTCCTGCAGGTTCTCACGCAACTGTACGGACTCCTCTTCCTTCGGTTCTTCCTTGACTGTTGCTTCCTGAGATTCTTTCTCTTCCACCTTGCTCTCAACGACAGCAACAGCCTGCTCATTGCGCTCCATAGGAGCAGCAGCCATCAGCATCGGAGCCTCTTCCACTACCATCATGTCATCATCTACGCCCTTGGCTCGCATCAGCGGTCTTCCTCCCATATACATTGCCCTGCCATAGGCAATATAACGGACAGGATAGACGCTATGGTCGAAGTGGCTGAATTCCAAATCAGGAACAGTGAGCATACTGGCATACTGCTGACCGCTTGCCGATGTGCCGCTAAAACTCATCGTAGTCCACGAGGCAGAGGGCAACGGTATCCATATACTGGGATAGAGTCCCCAGTAATGGGAGGCGAGCTGGTCGAGACTCTTGTCATAGAGGACTGCCAACAACTGTGCCTGAGCCGGTTTTCCGTCCTTATCCTTGATGCTCAGTTTCCACTCCTCCTGCTGACCAGGCTTCAGACGGTCACGGAAGGTCTCCCACTGTAGTTTCAAATGCTTGTCAGGAACAGGACGGGTGATGGTTGTCGAATGCTTATAGGCAATACCGTTCTTCACCCAGGCGAAGGTCAGCAGCAAACCATTGCCATACGCTTCCTTATAGGTGAACTTCCTGTTCCACAGCGAACGGTTCTCACGGATGAATCCCTCTTCCAGAACAGTCTTGCCGGAAATAATCTCATAGGCAATATACAAATCCGGATCAGAAGAGCCCACCTGTATGGTGACGGGCTGTTTGTTGTCCTTGAAACGGGTGTCACTGATATAGAACCAATCCTTAGTCTCAACAGCCGGTTTCTTGTCGTCCAGACTGAACAGCACGAACTTCATATCGATGGAGTCGCCTTCGCAAGCAGCTTCCAGACGATGCTCACCGGATTTCATTTGAGGATTAAGGATTGACATTGGAGCATTGGCTGCACACTCCTGCCACTTACCGCCATCCAGACGGTAGCGAACGGTACCTGCTATCTCGCTGCCTGCAGCATTACGGCGGTAGAAGGTGACTGGCTGGATCTGGTCAATGCGGATACGCTGGGAGAGATTACAGGAGAGTGATGTCAACCTCGTACCTAACGGCAGACTCTTCGTTCCAGTATGTGTCTCACCAGCCTGATCGGTCACGTTCGCCTCGACCTCAAAGGTATAGAACATCGGTGTCTTTCCGTTATCATCCGGCAATATCATCGGCATCTTCAAGTCGAAGGTACCATCATCCTTGGTCGTCGTCTCTCCCTCATAAATATCTGCTTTCTCGGTACCGCGGCCGAAATAGCCTGCTCCCCAATACCACGAGTAGCTCAGCCACCAATAGGCAACACGGCGACGAACAGTGTACTTCACCTGGGCCTCCTGAACAGGAACGCCGGCATAGCTCACCGCCTTACCCTGAACGGTAACGGTATCTCCAGCCTTATAGGACTCCTTATACTCTGAGAACGACAGTTCGAAGGTAGGGCGTTTGTATTCCTCCACCCGGATGGATTCTGTCTCACCATTCAGACGGATGGTGAAACGACCATTCCGCAGTCCGTTAGGCAACGTGAAGGTCGTTGAGCACTTACCAAACTCATCAGTGACGAGTTTCTCCTCTGCAACCACTTTATAATTGGCATCACGCAACTGGGCCAGCACTTTCTTGTCGGCAACGACGGAATGCTCGATGTAGTTCTCCCTCGCATAGATAATGGCTGCCACATGTACCTGCTGACCTGGGCGATAGATGGCCCGATCGGTATAGATTTTCGTGAACTCGCGCCTGTCATTATTGTCATTGAAACTGAAGTTGTCGCCAGAATTGATGGAAGGGCAAGCTTTGTCATTATCCGTATATACATAGATACTATGCCACGTTCCGTTGGTGAACACATGGTTCGCCTCACCAGCGGCATTCGTCGTCAGAATTTTCTGATTCTCCTTGTCGTTGTAACGCGAGGACTTTATCTTCACCTTCGCACCGTTTATAGGCTGACCGGTGATGGCATCGACCACCACATAACGCATATCCGATTCCTGTCGGCCTGTGGCAAGCACACGCAGGTTGGTCACATTGTATAGGACACGGGATATAGCTGTCTTCGGTTCCGTAGAGAACTCCAACAGATAGATACCATTGGGCAGTCCCACCAACGGGATAGAGTCTTCAAACACCTCATATTCCTCATAGGGAGAGAAGGTACGCTTCTGGAAAGCCTCTTTCACCTCCACGGCATCTGCCATCACCTTATCCAGGTCTTTCTTATAACCGATATTCATCTCATGGTCGCCCTGTAATTTGGTGCGATAGACACGCATGGTGAGCGACGACAAGTGGCGCAGGCCAGTCAGTTTGATGGTCTGTTCCTGATTGGTCATCTGGACACGATAGGGAATATTCGCATAGAACTTGGAGGTAATCAGGTTCTTGCGGTTATTCTTCAACTGACTGATTCTCCTCCAGTTGCCCCATTTGGCAATCGCCTGGTCGAGATAGGCAATCTCTTCCGCAGCGGTAGCAGTGGTATTGTCTCTCATATAGGCATAACGCTCCAAAGCCACCTCACCAGCCTCATCCAGGTCACCGTATTTATTAATCAGCGAGTCCAACTGACGGATATACTTACTCTCATGAAGCTTCTCTACGTCATCACCTTTCTGCTCTTCCAGGATGGCAAGCGCAGTCAAACAGGCTGCACGACGGTTTCCTGCCTTCTCATAATAGTCATGCATCCACTGCCAGGCTCCGAACTCCATACCAATAAGATGAAGCAGGTCATCACCATAGATATAGCTGTCGTTCTCCTTCTCCACAAACGGTTCGTAGATGGCATTCTTCACCTTTCCCAGTGCGTCTGGTGACGAGAGGGCGATGGTGCGGTATTCCTCACAGATCTTCTCCTTCTCATCCGCATCGTCAACAAGTGATTGATTCTCCATATATACCCGATGGAGAACGGTGGCATAGACAGCACGCAAGGCCACATTCTTCTCCTGCTTAGCCTCTTGAACCAGTCGTTCAACGGCAGGTTTCAAGGAATCTGGAGCCACGTTAGCCTGCATCTGGGCACGATATAGCGAGGCTTTCAACAGTTGCCCGTACACACCCTCCTTCCTGGCCTTCTTCTCTATAGAGGTCAGATGGGTGATGGCTGTCTGGGGAAGATCCTTATCCTCAGCATCCTTAACTTGTTTCCACAAAGAACGATAGTCTTGTCCGAATATCCACATAGGCATCAACATGATTATTGCAATAATGGTCAGAGTTTTCTTGTTCATATCGCATCCGTTTTTAGTTTTACTACGCAAAGATAACAGAAATAAATAGAATGACCAAGTCCTTTAACGAGATTTAGGTTTTCGTATAATCTGTTCGTGATATATATACGTCTGAATGAGACCGCGAGTGGCAAGGTAAAGTATCATCGACAACCACAACCCATGATTCCCCATGATGTCCATTAAAACCATTATCCCCATAAAGAATACTACCGCCGCTATACACGACGACACCAGCATACCACGTGTAGCCGTGATACCGATAAAGATGCCGTCCCACACGAAGGCGGCCACACCAGCTACAGGCACGAGATAAGCCCACCAGACGTAGTGACGCGAGGCTTCCACCACATTAGGCTCATCTGTCAATAGGCGTAGGAAAGGCATTCCGCCTGCCACATAGACAACGGTAAATAACAGTACCATAGCGGTTCCCCATACGAACAACCGTCTGACAATCTCCTGGAATGCAGCCATGTTTTGAGCTCCCCAGTATCTGCCACCCCAGGCCTCTCCAGCATAGGCAAAGCCGTCCATGAAATAGGAGAAAAAGAGGTAGAGCTGCATCAACAGGGTGTTGACGGCAAGAATCACAGCCCCCTGACGGGCTCCTGCCGAAGTGAAATAGAGGTTGACAGCCACCAGAAACAAGGTACGCAGGAAGATATCACGATTAACGCGGAAGAAAGACAACCAGTCGTTCATCGTGTCTTTTAGTAGGGACACCTTCCTTTGCAACATTCGTCGGTAGTAGCGGAACCACATAGCAGCAGCAATCAACAGTCCAGCATACTGGGCTATCACCGTCCCCAAGGCGACACCTTCCACTTTCATCCCCAAGCCATAGACCAACCACAAAGAAACAATGATGTTCACCACGTTTTGCAGGAAAGAAACAACCAGCATGATCCGTGAGTTCTGCATACCGATAAACCAACCGCTGAGGGAATAGAGTCCTAAGACTGCCGGAGCGCCCCATACCACCATATTATAATAGGTAATCGACAATGACCGCACATCTGCTGTCGGGGATATCAACCATAACATCATCTCACGCAACGGATACTGTAAAACAATGATAATCAAAGAGATAACAATTGAAATCAACAACGAGCGCATCAGCATCCGCATGACTTCCTCCATATCCCGTCGGCCACGTGCCTGTGCCGTCATTCCACTGGTTCCCATCCGTAGGAAACCAAATACCCAATATACCAGACTGAAAATCATCGAGCCCACGGCGATGGCACCGATATAGGCGGCATCACCCATATGTCCCACAATGGCCGTATCGACCAGTCCCAACAGAGGAACGGTGAGGTTTGTCACGATAGCAGGAAGGGCAATCTGGAGGATTTGGCGGTCTATCTGATTCATTTTTCGTGATTTTAATTGCAAAGATAATGAAATTTCATAAAAAATGATTATCTTTGTGGCAGAATATAAACTAAAGACCGATGGAACTGAAAAACAACAAGTCTGCATGGGCAGCATTAGCCACTTTAGGAGTAACCGCCATTGCCGCTGGTACCACAGCCTTTGTAAAGATACGCCGTAAAAGACGTGAACGTCGTGAACAGGAGGAACAGAACATCCGGCTCTCCCCTGAGCAGATGATGGTCTATAATGAAGCTGTCAACAGGTTCATCAATCTGAACAATCGTATCTACGAACTGCGCCAATATCAGGGAGACCTCAAGCCGCTGATGCGTCGTCTCGCACTACAGAGCGAGGACGCTTTCCCTGGGTCTGAGTTTGACGACATCAACCGTCTGGCTAAGGATATCGAGAAGTTCCTGACTTCTCAGGTACCTTTTATCAATGCGTGTCTGGATACGATCTGCAATGAGCCTACTACCTATGCAGACTGCATCCATGCACCCTTCAACGGGAAGTTTGATGCGACACTCGATGAGGAAAGCACCCATCTTGCAGAAGAGGGGACACCCATTAAGGCAGTACTCAAACTGGGTTATTTCTTCCCAGAGTCTCCTATTGCGCCCTATCCTGTCAAATCCATTGTCATCGTATGATTAACCGAGAACTGTTAGAGCCCAAGTCTATCGCCATTATTGGCGGTTCGAACAATATTCACAAGCCAGGAGGTGCTATCGTGCGCAACATCCTGCAAGGTGACTATCAAGGCGTTTTGCGAATCGTCAATCCGAAAGAGGATGAGGTACAGGGCATCAAAGTCTTTCATGATATCAAAGAACTGCCTCCTACTGAACTGGCCGTCCTTGTCATTCCAGCCAAGTTCTGCCCGGATACCGTAGAGCAGTTGGCGAGAGAGAAACTGACCAAGGCATTTATCATCATCTCCGCCGGATTTGGTGAGGAGACCAAGGCGGGTGCAGAGATGGAACAGCGTATCCTCGACACCTGTGAGCAATACGGGGCTGCGCTGATTGGTCCGAACTGCATCGGACTGTTGACCCGTAACCACCATAGTGTATTCACCAAACCCGTACCATCCCTCAATGCCAAAGGTGTTGACTTTGTCAGCGGCTCAGGTGCTACTGCCGTCTTTATCCTCGAGAGTGCCGTCATCAAGGGATTACAGTTCAATTCGGTCTGGTCTATCGGTAATGGGAAACAAATCGGTATCGAGGATGTGCTGCAATATATGGACGAGCACTTCAATCCGGAAACAGACTCACATGTAAAGTTACTATATATAGAGAACATCAGCAACCCTGACAAGTTGCTGTTCCACGCCAGTTCCCTGATTCGCAAGGGTTGTCGCATCGCTGCTATCAAGGCTGGTAGCAGCGAGAGCGGCAGTCGGGCGGCATCGAGCCATACGGGTGCCATTGCCTCCAGCGACTCTGCCGTAGAAGCTTTGTTCCGTAAAGCTGGCATTGTACGCTGTCACTCCAGAGAGGAACTGACTACCGTGGGATGTATCTTCACTTTACCGCCATTGACAGGAAAGCGCTTTGCGATAGTCACCCATGCCGGAGGTCCTGGCGTGATGCTGACCGACGCCCTGTCAAAGGGAGGACTGGAAGTACCTAAACTCGAAGGTGAAGTCGCAGAGGAGCTGAAGGAACAACTCTTCCCTGGCTCCAGTGTAGCGAACCCCATCGACATTCTCGCTACAGGTACCCCCGAGCAGTTGGGTATCACGATCGACTATTGTGAGAAACATTTTGAAAACATCGATGCCATTGCTGTCATCTACGGTACCCCTGGACTGACCACGCTCTATCAGGCATACGAAGTACTGCACCAAAAGATTCTGGAGTGCAAGAAACCCATCTTCCCTATCCTGCCCAGTCTTCACACGGCAGGCCCTGAGGTAGCGGAATTCCTGGCGAAAGGACATGTCAACTTCTCCGATGAGGTGACGTTGGCCACTGCATTATCGCAGATTATGCAGACACCACCCCCTGCACCACCCGAGGTACAACTTTACGGTATTGATATTCCACGTCTGAACAAAGTGATCCTGGGCATCGACAGCAAGGGTTATCTGCCCCCTGACACCGTCCGTGAAATCCTGTCGTGTGCTGGTATTCCGATGGTACCCGAACAGGTCAGCGCCGATAAGGAAGAACTGATTGCATTTGCCCAAAAGGTGGGCTACCCCGTCGTAGCAAAAGTGGTGGGACCCGTTCATAAGAGTGATGTAGGTGGTGTTACCCTTAACATCCGCACCCCAGAGCATCTTGCCTTAGAGTTTGAACGCATGATGCAGATTCCCGATGCCACAGGCGTGATGGTACAGAAGATGCTGAAGGGTACCGAACTCTTCATCGGAGCCAAGTATGAGGAGCGTTTCGGACATGTGGTCCTCTGCGGTCTGGGGGGTATCTTCGTCGAGGTACTGAAGGACGTACAAAGCGGACTTGCCCCCCTCAGCTATGCGGAGGCTTATTCGATGATCCATTCGCTGCGAGGCTATAAGATATTAAAAGGTACACGCGGACAGGCTGGCATCAACGAACAGAAATATGCCGAGATCATCGTACGTCTCTCTACCCTCCTCCGCTTCGCCACAGAAATCAAGGAGATGGACATCAACCCGCTTCTGGCGGATGCCAATGAGGTGGTGGCTGTCGATGCACGAATACTCATAGATAAAGAATAAACATTAAACTTTCAAATCATATGGAACAACAAAAACGTTACGGTCATTTTGAGGACCAACACCGTGAGTATGTAATCACCGATCCGAAGACCCCTTGGCCTTGGATTAACTATTTAGGTAATGAGGACTTCTTCTCACTCATCTCTAACACCGCTGGCGGCTACTCTTTCTACAAGGATGCCAAGTTCCGCCGCATCACCCGCTATCGCTACAACAACGTGCCGATGGACAATGGTGGACGCTATTTCTACATCAAGGACGGCGATACGGTATGGAATCCGGGCTGGAAGCCCTGCAAGACCCCGCTCGATTTCTACGAGTGCCGTCACGGCATGAGCTATACCCGCATCACGGGTCGTAAGAATGGCGTCGAGGCTTCTGTGCTCTTCTTCGTGCCCCTGAAGAAATGGGCTGAGGTACAGAAACTGACGCTGAAGAACGAGAGTAATGAGGTGAAAAACTTAAAACTCTTCTCGTTCGAGGAGTGGTGTCTGTGGAATGCTGCTACCGATATGGAGAACTTCCAGCGTAACTTCTCAACAGGTGAAGTGGAAATAGAGGGCAGCACGATCTATCACAAGACGGAATATCGTGAGCGCCGCAACCACTATGCGTTCTATCATGTGAATGCCCCCATCCAGGGCTTCGATACCGACCGCGAGACCTTCGTGGGACTGTATAACGAGTTTGCAAATCCCGATGCCGTGATGGAGGGTAAGCCTCGCAATTCTCACGCTCATGGTTGGAGTCCGATTGCCTCACACTATATCGAGGTGACGCTGCAGCCAGGCGAATCGAAGGACTTTGTGTTCCTGCTGGGTTACATCGAGAATGAGCAGGATGAGAAATTTGAGGCCCTGCAGGTCATCAACAAGAAGAAGGCCCACGCCCTCATCGCCGAACTGGACACTACCGCCAAGGTGGATAAGGCCTTCGCTGAACTCTGCGAGTACTGGGATGCCCTGCTTAATATATATAAGGTGAAGACTGGCAACGACAAACTCGACCGCATGGTGAACATCTGGAACCAGTACCAGTGTATGGTCACCTTCAACTTCTCGCGTTCGGCTTCGTTCTTCGAGAGCGGCGTAGGTCGTGGTATGGGCTTCCGCGATTCCAATCAGGACCTCGTGGGCTTCGTCCATCAGATTCCGCCTCGTGCCCGTCAGCGCATCATCGATATTGCATCGACGCAGTTCCCCGATGGCGGCTGCTACCACCAGTACCAGCCCCTCACCAAGCGTGGTAACAACGACATTGGTGGCGGTTTCAACGACGACCCCTGCTGGCTCATCTTCGGCACCGTGGCTTATATCAAGGAGACGGGCGACTTCTCCATCCTCGACGAGATGGTGCCCTTCGACAACCAGCCCGGCTCTGAGGTCACCCTCTTCGAGCACCTGAAGATCTCAATGGACCACGTCATCAAGAACCTCGGTCCTCACATGCTCCCGTTGATTGGTCGTGCCGACTGGAACGACTGCCTCAACCTCAACTGCTTCTCATGGGATCCCAACGAGTCGTTCCAGACCACAGAGAACGTCTCTGAAGGCACCAAGGCCGAATCGCTCATGATTGCAGGTCTCTTCGTCGTCACTGGTAAGGACTACGTGGCCCTCTGCAAGAAGATCGGCAAGACCGACGAGGCTGCCCGCATGCAGCAGGCTGTCGATGCCATGATCGACGCAGTGAAGAAGCACGGCTGGGATGGCGAGTGGTATCTGCGCGCCTACGACTTCTATGGTCGTAAGATTGGCTCCAACGAATGCGACGAAGCCAAGATCTTCATCGAGTCACAAGGCTGGTGTACGATGGCTGAGATCGGCGCTGAGGACGGTATGGTGGCCAAGTCGCTCGACTCTTGTAAGAAGTACCTCGAGTGCGAGCACGGTATGGTGCTCAACAACCCCGCCTTCACCAAGTACATCTACGAGTATGGTGAGATTTCCTCATATCCCGAGGGCTACAAGGAGAACGCCGGCATCTTCTGCCACAACAATCCTTGGGTCATCATCGGCGAGTGTCTTGCAGGTCGCGGCAACGATGCCTGGAGCCACTACGCTAAGATCCTCCCCTCTTACGTGGAAGAGAAATACCAGACGCTGCACAAGGTCGAGCCTTACGTCAACTGTCAGATGGTAGCTGGTAAGGACGCCTTCAAGCCCGGTGAGGGTAAGAACTCATGGCTCACAGGTACCGCTGCCTGGATGTGGTACACCGTCTCGGAGTTCATCCTCGGCATCAAGCCCGACTACGACGGCATCCGCATCGATCCCTGTCTGCCCGAGACCGCTACCGACTACACCGTCCAGCGTAAGTTCCGCGATGCAGATTATGAGATCACCATCCATCCGAACGGCCAGCAGAAGGGTGTCAAGAGCATCGTCCTCGACGGCACCAAGATTGAGGGTACCGTCATCCCCTACTCCGCTGGTAAGCACGTGGTAGAAGTCACGATGTAACCACCCGTCTATCACGATTTCACTGATATTTTCAAGTTAATAAAAGCAGGTACCCCATTCTCTTTTTGGAGTGCCTGCTTCTTGATGAAAATAGGTATAGCCTATTCGTCAACGTCAGCATGACGACGTGCAGCATCACCAGACATGATGATAGACACCATCTTCACGATATCCGTCACGTTGATGTAGCCATCTTGGTTCACATCAGCAGCTTCGTAGTTGAATCTATTAGGATTCTTCTCCATGATGTAGTTCACCGTAGCCACGATATCCGTCACATTCACGAGACCATCACCATTGGCATCGCCCATTATAATAGGAGGAGCTTTATAGGTGAAATAGCCTGGATTATCCGGTCCACCATCAATATGGGCATAGTCTGCACCTGTATGATTGGCATCATATGGTGTTCCTGCACCACCAATTATATTAGAACATCCTTCAAACATCTTATCTGAAGTTTGTACATTTGACATGTTCCAACGTTCACTTGCGTAAATTGTAGTCAGGTCAGAACAACCATAGAACATCATATGCATGTATAATGTCTTGTCTGTCTTAAAGCTACTAAGATCAAGGCTCGTCAAAGAAGAACAACCACTGAACATATCGCTCATATCACTAACCATTGATGTGTTCAGATTTTCTATTCCTCCTATAGTTTTTAATTTACTTAATTTAGAAAAGTATTCTCTTAAATTATACAATTGTACATTAGCAAACGATGGGTCAATGATGCATTCTGTAATAACATTAGCATAATCTGACCATTCATCCCTATGAGGTAGAATAGTACCAGTACGATTGGCTTTCTCACTATCATAGTATAATGTCATCTTTCCATTATCAAGTACGGCATATCCGCAGGGGGCATTAGCTTTTACTGGTCTGATGCCTACAATGGCATATTGATGATATTTCAATCCAAAATTGTCATTCAAAAGGACCCAAAAGGAACCATGACGAAAATAACCATTTTCATAACCATGCACAACAAAAGCATGTGATTCGCCACTATCCCAAGAAGCGGCATATAGAACAGGGCGCCCACTTTTCAATTCATCATAGATCATCTGTTCCCACTCATCATCATAGTATGCATCACGATAAATAAGTTCAAGCAAGTCTTCGTAGTCAAAATACTTTCTAAAAGCATTAGCTGCATCCTGCATAGCAGCTCCACTACCAGATGTAGTAGTATATTCCATCTTTGCAGATGCACCACATAGCAGCATCAAAGTAGAGATAGCATCTATCTGTTCATCACTATAATTATAATTATCAGAATCATAATGCCCAAGTATGTTATCCCAGTCTATAGTGGTAATGGGTATGTCTGGTAATTCAAATCCTTGTGTAAATGTTGTATAGCCAGGAATGATTTGGGTAGTCTGTTTCGGCCATTGGTGATAATGCATGATTTCAGCCATCGCCACAGCAACGCAACCTGTAGCACTGTGTTCACCATTAGCTTCTGGACATTTGTTATTATAGGGGTATCCTTGGCTAAAACTACAAGTTAACATTGGGGCGATATTTTCCCTATCTGGTGAGCGATGTTTAGTCACTTTAGCTCCAGGATGTGTCCTTAAATAATCTACCTGACTGGCAAAATTTTCCATCAATGCACGCATATTACAAGGAATCTGCTCTGCATCGAAATGTCCGTTGTAAGAATATCCCAACACATCTGGCATCCGTTCGTCACCACTGATGACGACATAGCCGCCGTTAGCCTCATCGTTGAAAACATAGAACTCACTGCGGTCGTTGGCAAGGGTCAACTGAGTAGCCTTGCGCGCTGCCCTCCTTGAAACCACATCGGACTGGTTAAAGAACTGTGTTGCTTTCGACAATGCAGCCTCTCTCGTCACCTGCTGGGCCGACAAGGAAAGAGCACCTGCCATTAACAGGACAAACAATGAGATAATATTCTTGAACGATCTGCGTATCATGTATTATGATGTTTCAGTTATTGTTTTTCCCTTCTCCTTGTTGCAAAGATAAAGATTATTTCTGGATGACCCAAGTTTTTTAAAAGAAAATTCGAAAATGACGTGTCCACAAAGCATGAGGAGGAGACGGGGACCCTTTTAAGGTAAAAGTGAAGAGTGAAAAGTGAAGAATCTGGCTTTGCCAGTGAAAGAACAAGAAAAAGAAGCCTGAGCGATTGCCCAGGCTTCTTTAAATATTAGACTTTAGAGGATTTACTTCACCACCACTTTCTTGCCGTTGATGATGTAGATACCCTTCGAGAGGCCCTTCAGGTCTGTCGCATTCGAGCGAACCTTGTTGCCTCGGAGGTCATAGACATCATAGTTCTCCTCTTGTCGACGGAGGTCAATGCCTGTTACACCTTCAGCTTGGATCAGCAGTTCATTGCCGATAGCTGCTTCCTCCAGACCACCATTTACGATGATGCTAAACAGGTTGTCGCTGTTCACACGGAAGGCGGCATTCGTCATGGAGTAAGCTACCACACGACAGGTGTTGGCATCTATCATCTTCCAACTCAGACTATGATCGCTGCTACCGTTCAGTACGACATCGCTGATGGATTGTCCGTCACTCAGGAAGATGTCAAACTGCGCTGCAGTATAACTCTCGGCATTCCTCAACTGGATGTTGTTTCCGCTGATGACCAAGTTGCCAGATGCAGCGGCAGCACGACGCGAAGAACCGCCACCTCCAGACATGATGATAGACACCATCTTGACAATATCCGTCACATTGATCTCACCATCGCCATTCAGGTCAGCTGCCTTCACGTTGAAGCCAGGTGACGGTTTCTCCATAATGTAGTTCACCGTAGCCACGATGTCTGTCACATTCACGAGTTTGTCACTATTGGCATCGCCTGGGATGAATTCGAGCTCGACAGATACCTTCACAGTCATCTCACCTGCTGCCGTAGCACCATAGGTCAAAGCATAGACAGCAGTTGTCGGCATCTTGATAACCAAGACATCCTTTCCGTCAACGGTCTTTGTCTCTGGTGTGAGACGATTGCCGTCAGCGTCGTAGAAGTCTATCTTCGCATCAGAGCCACTGAACTCCCAATGGAGCGAGTCACCCACGGCACCCTCAAAGCTGAATACCTGAACCTGTCCACCCTGTGGAGCAGCCTCCGTATCTTCTTTTCCGTTGGTCAGATTTTCCAACAACGGGTCAAACGTAAAGACATAATCCTTCAGCGTTTCAACGACAGCCTCAGAACCTATCTCCTCGTTGTTGAACACCTGAATGCCCACTGTGACATTCTCCTTGGTAGTAATCTTCTTCGTAGTGGCGTCGAAGACGTAATCCTCTGCGATGCCCCTTGGTTTCAGGTTGTCCAACGGAATGACGATATCGTCCCTGTCGATACTTACCTGGGCAGGATCGATAGTGATACGGGTACGCGGCTCGTCATTGAACCAGTAGTCGATGGCTATCAACTTACCCTCACTCTTGATCTTCTTCACCATGAAGTTCTTGAAGACGACACCAGAGGTATGTCCAGCCTTGTCAGTGACACAATAGTTGAAGGTATGGAGTCCTTCGTTCAGCGTGCTGATGTCGAGGTCGAGAGCCACTACTCCGTCAGCAGGAACGTCCCCACTCTGATGTTCACCATTGTCAATCCAATACTCATAAGTCTGCAGGGCATTCTCGCCATCCAGTCTCTCAACGATCATGAAGTTCTTCACCAGAGCGGAGCTGACCTTTCCTGTTGCATCAATCACACGAATGGTGATATTATGCAGACCATAGTTCAATGAAGAGAGGTCATAGTCAAATTCCACAATACCATTTTCTGGTACTGTTCCGTCCTTTCGTTTGTCAAACTGCTGGTCTATCCAGTACTCATAGGTATTCAGCGAGTTCTTACCTTCCGGTGTAGTTTCCAGCTTCATGAAGTTTTTCACCAAAGCGGAGCTGACCTTACCTGTCGCATCAATCACACGGATGGTGATATTATGCAGGCCATAGTTCAGAGCTGAAAGGTCCTCATCAAAGTTGATGATTCCTGACGCATCAACAGTTCCGTCCTTTCGTTTGTCAAACTGCTGGTCTATCCAATACTCATAGGTATTCAGCGAGTTGGAGCCTTCTGGTGTAGTCTCCAGTTTCATGAAGTTCTTCACCAAAGCGGAGCTGACCTTACCAGTAGCATCAATCACACGAATGGTGACACTATGCAGACCATAGTTCAGAGCAGAAAGATCCTCATCGAAGTTGACGATTCCTGACGCATCGACATTCCCTTTTGTGGGTTTATCAAACTGCTGGTCAATCCAATACTCATAGGTATTCAGCGAGTTCTCACCTGTTGGTGTAGTCTCTAATTTGATGAAATTCTTCACCACAACAGGACTATACAGGCTTTTCGCGCCATCCTCAGCGAGGACACGGAATGCAATGCTGTGCAGACCATAGTTCAAAGCAGAGATATCTATGTCCTTGCTCCAGGCCCCTTCAGACACATCTGCTGTCGTACGACTGCCATATTGCTGGTCGAACCAGTACTCACACTTCGTGACGGTAGCGTCAGCCGCCGCCGTCAGCCAACAGAGCAATGCCAGCAAGGACAGTACTATATGTTTCGTTCTGTTCATTGTCTGTTTCTGTTGCGTGTGATTACTCTAATGGACGTGCCTCAGCCTTAATAGACACCTTCAATGTGCCAGGAGTCGTCTTGGCATCAACAGAGGTGCTGAGGATGCGTGGAGTAGCAGGAATAGGATTCCAAGGGAAGTCACCACCTGTTACACCGCAAGGAGTGCCGTCATTGCCTACGTATGTCGTGGGCTCAGCAAGTACCCATGTACGAGGAGTGGTGGTATCTTTGATGTAGAAGTCAAGGTTGTCCTGACCATCAGCGAGAAGTGTTTTCCAGTCTGTCCATAATGCTACGTCATAGTTGTTTACAGAGGTATTTTGTCCTCCGCAAGAGAATCTTGATTCCCAACCAACATTGTTATAGCAGGTTGATCCGGCACCACAACAATTACTGCAATAATTCACAATATTGTTTCGATAATCGAATGGAAAATAGTCAGACCCATAAGAACCACCATAATAATAGGCAATAATACAATGGTTAATCGTTCCAGAACTACCAGTGGCGAACTTATCGTCGGTATAATAATTGCTACTTATACGCCCTCCAATCCAACAATTGGCGACAACTAATCCTGTTGTCAATGTGCTTCTACCATGCAAGGAACCACGGATATAGCTTTGGCGGATGATGGTATTATTGGTTTCGACACTGTTATAAAATTCAGCAAAGCTACACTTGATTACTTCCGTATTAGCGACAGCCTGTGCTCCCTCAATAACAAAATCATTTACAAAGTAAACTCCCTCGATACGAACTACAGGAACGAGTGCATCGGTGCTGGTGATAGTCAGGTTTCCATTGACACGAGTCTCAGAAATGTTGTTGACAGCATCTTTTATAAATCCGGCACCATAAATCTTGAGGGTTTTCGAGATTGCTCCCGGATTGCTGAAGGCTCCTGGCGACAAGGTGATGATGCCACCCGCATCGGGAGCAGCTGCCAAGGCATCCTTGAAAGCATCGAAGCCATAAAACACTGTGGTGGTCTTACCGTTTTGAAGCGTTGCGGTCACACCGTCTGAAATCTGTGCAGAGGCTGACACTGTGCCAACCAATGCGATGATAGAAAGGAATAGTTTCTTCATAATGGTTAATTTTGAAATGATAATTATACTAATATGTTTGCAAAGATAAGGAAAAACCGTATAAAAAGACTCTCATATTCACAAATTCTTTTCTCATATTCACAAAACATGTTATAAAATTGACAAAACGGCCTATTACTGGGTGAAATGTAGGAAAAAGACATAAAAACTTGCGGCATTCGACAGAAATGATTACTTTTGCGCCTGTTAAAATGATGCCGATGCTCTATCTGCTACTTACATCGCTGCCGTTGATGACCTGTGCATTCTTCACAGTGTACATTGCGCTGGAGTTGCGCAACAAGGAGTTGCGTGAGTTGCCTGCGCTGTTCTACTATATGCTGACGGCAACGGTACTTTATACAGGACACTTCGCCTATTTCAACCACACCATCAGCCTCATCCCCTTTACGGATATGCTCTATCTGACAGCCAATCTGGCCGTCTATCCCCTATACCTTATCTATATTATAAGGCTGACGCGCAGCATACTGCCTTCACACTATCTCCTGTTGCTGCCTGCTGCCATCGGAGCTATCGCCTGCGGCCTCACCTACTCGCTGATGTCGCCAGAGGAAACCAACCAGTTCATACAGACCTACCTCTATCATAACCACACGGAAGGACTGGCAGGCCAGGCTTTGACCCAGGCTTGGATACACACCATCTGCAAGGTGGTCTTCGCCCTCGAAATTATCATCACCGTCATTGTCGGCATACGGCTTATCCGCAACTACAATCACATCGTGGAGGAATTCTATGCGGATACGGACGACAAGTCGTTGCACACCATCCGCACCATCCTGATATTAGTACTGATAGCCTCTGTGATGTCGTTGGCATGCAACATCATAGGACGCTATCAGTTTATTGACTCCATGTGGATGCTGGCTATCCCTTCCCTGAGTTTCACGATACTTTTGTTCTGCATCGCCTTTGTCGGACTGCATCGCCGCTTCTCTTTCTGCGACATGCTGGACGAACAAGCTGTCATCGACGACAAGATGCTGGACGACAAGAAGATGCTTCCACAGGAGAGTCTCACAGAACGCATCAACCTGCTGATGAAAGAAGAGCAGTTGTTCCTGCAGCCTAACCTCAAACTGGAAAACCTTGCCCAACTGTTACAGACCAATCGTACCTACGTCTATCAGGCCATCAACCAACAGATGGGTATGACTTTCAGCGAACTGATTAACCGCCAGCGCATTGCCTACGCCAAAGAACTGATAGAGAAACACCCTGAAATGTCCATGAGTGATGTAGCCAACAAGTCGGGCTTTGCCTCCCTCAGTTCCTTCTATCGCAATCTGAAAATCTACAAACAGTCTGTCAAAATGACTGATTAAGATGCCATTTTGTCGGCTTTCAGCATTAGGCATAGTGTTTGTGCCTCCATTAACAGCTAAAAATTAAAAGAATAGGAGGACAAAACTATGACATTAGACAAGTTTACCATCAAAGCCCAGGAGGCCGTGCAGCAGGCTGTGAACACCGCACAGTTGAACGGCCAGCAGGTAATAGAGCCTGTCCATATACTGAAGGGCGTATTGGAGAAGGCGAAGGACGTAACGACCTTCATCTTCCAGAAACTCGGCGTGAATGCCCAGCAGATTGAGATGCTGGTGGATCAGGAGATCAAGCATCTGCCACGTGTGCAGGGCGGACAGCCGTATCTCTCAAGTGATAGTAATAATGTACTCGTACGTGCACAGGAGACAGCCCAGAAGGGTGGCGACGAGTTTGTGAGTGTAGAGCCGATCTTGCTGGCGCTGCTGAGCGTGAACTCGACGGCGAGCCGCATCATGAAGGATGCCGGCTGCACGGAAAAGGACATGCAGAAGGCCATCCAGGAACTGCGGCAGGGGCAGAAGGTGAAGTCACAATCGGCCGACGAGAACTACCAGAGTCTGGAGAAATATGCCAAGAACCTCGTGGATCTGGCCCGTCAGGGGAAACTCGACCCTGTGATCGGTCGTGACGATGAGATCCGTCGTCTGTTGCAGATCCTGAGTCGTCGTACGAAGAACAACCCCATCCTGATTGGTGAGCCTGGTACGGGTAAGACCGCCATCGTAGAGGGTCTCGCAGGGCGTATCGTTCGTGGTGACGTGCCTGAGAACCTGAAGGATAAGCAGGTCTATTCGCTCGATATGGGTGCGCTGGTGGCTGGTGCGAAGTACAAGGGTGAGTTCGAGGAGCGTCTGAAGAGCGTCATCAACGAGGTGACGAAGGCCGAAGGGCGCATCATCCTCTTCATCGACGAGATTCACACGTTGGTAGGTGCCGGCGGTGGTGAGGGGGCGATGGATGCTGCAAACATCCTGAAACCGGCCCTCGCCCGTGGTGAACTGCGTGCCATCGGTGCGACAACGCTGAACGAGTATCAGAAGTATTTCGAGAAGGATAAGGCGCTGGAGCGACGCTTCCAGACGGTGATGGTGGATGAGCCGGATGAACTCTCGGCCATCTCCATCCTGCGAGGACTGAAGGAGCGTTACGAGAACCACCATAAAGTGAGGATTCAGGACGATGCCTGTATCGCTGCCGTACAACTCTCCGAGCGCTATATCAGCGAACGATTCCTGCCTGATAAGGCCATCGACTTGATGGACGAGGCTGCCGCCAAACTGCGTATGGAGCGCGACTCTGTGCCTGAGGAATTGGACGAGATCACCCGAAGGCTGGCTCAATTGGAGATTGAGCGTGAGGCTATCAAGCGCGAGGGCGATGAGCCGAAGATTGCGCAGTTAGATAAGGATATCGCAGAACTCAAGGAGCAGGAGACCCAGTTCCGTGCCAAGTGGGAGGGTGAGCGCCAACTCATCAACAAGATCCAGCAGGACAAGCAGGAGATGGAGAATCTGAAGTTGGAAGCAGAGCGTGCCGAGCGCGAGGGCGACTATGGCAAGGTGGCGGAGATACGCTACTCGAAACTGAAGGCCCTCGATGATGACATCAAGGCCATCCAACAGCAACTGGCTACGGCTCAGAACGGCGATTCGCTGGTGCGTGAGGAGGTGACGGCAGACGATATCGCCGAAGTAGTATCTCGCTGGACGGGTATCCCTGTGACAAGAATGATGCAGAGTGAGCGCGAAAAGCTGCTCCACTTGGAGGAGGAACTGCATAAGCGTGTGATTGGGCAGGACGAGGCCATTACGGCAGTCTCGGATGCCGTACGTCGTTCGAGGGCTGGTCTGCAGGATCCCAAGCGACCCATCGCCTCGTTTATCTTCCTCGGTACGACGGGTGTAGGTAAAACGGAACTCGCCAAGACCCTCGCCGACTATCTGTTTAACGACGAGACGATGATGACGCGTATCGACATGAGTGAGTATCAGGAGAAGTACAGCGTCTCACGTCTGATCGGTGCGCCTCCAGGCTACGTAGGCTACGATGAGGGCGGCCAGTTGACGGAGGCTGTGCGTAGGAAGCCGTACTCAGTGGTACTGTTCGACGAGATCGAGAAGGCCCATCCGGATGTGTTCAATATCCTGTTGCAGGTTCTCGATGATGGACGTCTGACAGACAACAAGGGTCGTACCGCCAACTTCAAGAACACGATTATCATCATGACGTCGAATGCGACACGTGAACAGCTTCGCATGACGATGCGTCCAGAGTTCCTGAACCGTATCGACGAGATCATCACCTTCACGCCACTCACACAGGAGCAAATTGCCGACGTGGTCCGTCTGCAGATGAAGAAGGTGACGGATATGCTGGAGCCACAGGGTATTCGCCTGGAGACTACCGAGGCCGCCATCAAGTATTTGGCCCAGGAAGGCTACGACCCCGACTTCGGAGCACGTCCCGTCAAGCGCGCCATCCAGCAACTGGTACTCAACGACCTCTCACGCAAAATACTGGCCGATGAAGTCAATCGTGACAAGCCCATCATCATCGACGAGTTTGGCGACGGACTGGTGTTTAGGAACTAAAGTGAAGAGTGAAGAGTGAAGAATAAAGAAAGAAGAATGAAAAAGTGATAAAGCGTCAATGCTTTATCACTTTTTTGACTTCTCCTTGCGCGTTCCTTATAATATATATAGGACCGAAATGATAAAGGACCTCAGGTTGTCCAAGTATCTTCTGTTCAAAAATTCCCGTTGCACCTCCCATGAAGTCAAACGAGGCGAGTCCGCCAGTGACCTTCAGTCCCGTCAATGGCTTGTTCATGAACTTCTTGCCGTCGGTATTGTTGTATTTCAGCGTAGCAGCGGGTGTCGATTCGTTCGTCAGCTGGTCGTTGTCACCTTTGGGATAAGCCCATCCTGAAGCATTGGAATCTGAATACGATGTTTTGTTGTTGGCTGGTATAATCGTATAACGCTGAAAAGATGAGGTGTTAGGCCATGTTGTGGTACTCACCCAAACCGTGGGGTCAAAGACAATGTGGAAGATAACGATGCCACTGCCCGGCAGTTTCTCATCCCACCCTTTCTGCTGGCGGTTTTCCACGATATAGTATTCGTTTTCAAAACCGTCATTACGGACGAGATATGCCTGCGCCTCGTCACTAAGAGCAGAAATACCGGTCTTCGTAGCGGCACTGGTCAGTTCTGTAGGCTTGAGCCACTCCATGAGCCAGCGCTCATGGGCAGAGTAGCTTGCAGGACAGTAGCCGCCTCCGTTATAGTTTCCATAGTCCATCAGATCCCAAGCACCGACATATTTCGTAGAACCATAGAAATCTGGGAGTCCGAAGCAATGGCTGTACTCATGACAGATGGTTCCGAAGGAAGCAGAAATGACACCGACTTCCTGCACAGTACAGTAACAATCGACCAAATAGTCTTTGCTGCTATAGGTTACCTTAATAGGATCGCAATAGACACCAGACTGGCCGTCCTTCAGATGCTCACTCATCCACCACTGATGCGGCCATATGCTATTGCTGCCACCACCATCGTTCATGCCCTTACCGGCATAGACAATGAGCAACTGGTTGACATAGCCGTCGCCGTTCCAGTCGTACAGACTCCAGTTAATGGAACGTGTCTTGAGCATTTCCATGATATCCTGTACCAGATACTGCGAATTCTCGTCATCGGTATCGGTACTCTTGTACTTCTCCACCTTTCCACTGACTTGCACATACTGCAAGTCAAACGTCAAATTGAAAGCCGTATAGCTCTGGGCATAGAAATAGTCATGTACGGAACCCTTATAAGGTGCCTCCGTATAATTCACCGTATTGAAGATCTTATTCCACTTTTCCATCGTAGCCGTCTCATCACCCTGAAACGAACGGTCGGCAAAAGCCACCAACACCAACAACTGACGACGGTCGCCCTTGTAGAAGTCACCACCTGGCTGACGGGGGGCTTTCGAGGTACGCCTGGACGCTGCCTCGGTACGTGGTGTTCCGCGCCGACAGTTCCGCAGGCGGATTTCGTTTTGCGCAATCGTCGTCATAAAGAGCGACAACAAGAACAGGAGCAACAGACTACGTTTACTTCGCATGATGCTGTATTTGTTTATAAGTCGTTCCGTCAGCATTCCTGAAGATATAGACATGCCCCGATTGTGGTGCCTTCACCATACGGCCCGACAAGTCGTACACCTGCTGTTCGCCAGAAATAAACTGTCGTACGGGCATCGTGATACCCGTCGAAGGTTTCATAAAGTCAAAGGAAATCAGGCCACCACTCATCTGGATATTCGTGATAGGTTTGCCTAGCAACGATCCGTCCGGATAGTACATGACAGCTGACGGTGTCGACGTATCTGTCAACTCATTGTTGACCACATCCCCTGAGCTATAAGGATAGGGCGAGGTACTAAGATGCCGACGGTTCATCCTGGGATTGTTTGCATAACTGCTCAAGCCTTTGGCAGAGATATAGTCAGCCCATGCGTCATAGTCCATATTGTCAGCATGAACAAGGTGGAAGCGACGTTTCGTCTTATCATTATTCACAGAGTTACCTTTCCATACAGAAGCATCATAGTTCACATGATAGATGACCAGACCCTTGCCTGGAGCACCAGCATCCCAATCATTTTGCTGACGATTCTCCAACAACAGCCACTCCGAATCGGAGTGTTTGATGCGATAGACCTCACCACCCTCTGATACGGGTTTCAGGTCGGCAATGGAAGTCGCATCGTCCAGTTCCGTAAACTCCACCCAGCCCAACAAGTATTTCTCCAACGCTGTATAGTTGGGCGGACACCATCCAAAGTTAGTAAAGTTGCCACCATCCATCAAGTCCCACTCATCGCAGACTGGGTCGCCTGTCGTCGTTGAGTAAATATCGGGCAATCCCAGACTGTGCGTAAACTCATGACAGATCGTGCCGATTCCACACGGTCTGGTCGTGGAAAAATACTCTGCACTGACGGTATAGCTGCTGATTTTTTTACCGTCAGGAGCCGTAATTGTAGAGAACGAAGAGGTGTTGGGCCAGATATGTCCATAAGAAGCCGCACTGCTGATATTTCCTGACATTCCAGCATTGATAAAGATGACCTGATTTACAGAACCGTTACCGTTCCAGTCGTACTGGGAGAAATCGATTTCCGGATGTTCAGCCAGAAAAAGTTGGGTAGCCTCTTCCATAGCATCCCTTCCGTAATATCGGGTTTTCTCGTTAGGACTGTCATAAGGACACGCCTTACTACTCACCTTATAGGGACCATAGACTTCAAACTGGAGATTGAAAAGCCCGTTCGACTGCGCACGGTAATAGTCCGCCATACAGCCTGGGCCATTCCCCTCGTTATAGCCTGCTTGGTTGAGAATCTTCTCATAATACGCTTTTGTATGTCCTTCCAGGAACTCCGTATCTGAAAAAGAAAACAGGATGACCAGTTGATGATATACCTTGTCCTTGTCCCACGACTTATTTGGCGTTGCCAACCGACGGAGGGCACGATGGGTATTTTCCGGACCATCGAAAAGCCAAGGGGTACAGTCGCCTTTGATGACGCCCAACTCCTCACCCTGCGCCAAAGCGCGCAGGGGAAGGAGCAGTATTAGCATTCCATAAAAGAGGTATCTTTTCATAAAAGATTATTTTGCATTCGGGCACCAAGGCTTCAACTGCTTGAAGAAGTCGTTGCCCTTGTCGTCCACAAGGATAAAGGCGGGGAAGTCCTCGACCTCAATCTTCCAGATGGCCTCCATACCGAGTTCGGGATATTCCACACACTCAATGCTCTTGATAGAACTCTGAGAGAGGACGGCTGCCACACCACCGATGGTTCCCAGATAGAAGCCGCCGTGCTTCTTACAAGCCTCGGTGACAACGTCTGAGCGATTGCCCTTGGCTATCATCACCAAAGAAGCACCGTTGTCCTGGAACTCATCCACATAGGGATCCATACGGTTGGCTGTGGTGGGACCCATCGAGCCACAGGGATAACCCTCCGGCGTCTTGGCAGGACCAGCATAAAGCACAGGATATTTCTTGAAGTAGTCGGGCATACCCTCACCGGCATCCAGACGGGCCTTCAACTTGGCATGAGCGATGTCACGGGCCACAATGATAGTGCCCTTCAGGTTGACACGGGTAGAAACAGGATACTTGCTGAGTTCTTTGCGGACGGCATCGATACCCTCGTTCAGGTCGATCTCAATACCCTTGCCGCCCTCACCAGGACGACGCAGCTCCTCAGGAATCAGCTCTGTAGGATTGCTGTCCATCTTCTCCAACCAGATACCGTCGGCATTGATCTTCGCCTTGATATTTCTATCTGCTGAGCAAGAGACACCCATACCGATAGGACAGCTGGCACCATGACGCGGCAGACGGATGACACGAATGTCATGAGCCAATGCCTTACCACCGAACTGGGCACCCAGACCAATCTTATGAGCTTCCTCCAGAAGTTTGTTTTCCAGGTCGATGTCACGGAAAGCACGACCTGTCTCATCACCTGTCGTGGGCAGGCCGTCGTAGAACTTGATGCTGGCGAGCTTCACGGTGAGGAGGTTCTTTTCTGCAGAGGTGCCACCAATCACGAAAGCAATGTGATAAGGAGGACAAGCAGCTGTACCCAGCGACTTCATCTTCTCCACAAGGAATGGCAGGAGTGTTCCCTCGTTCTGGATGGTAGCCTTCGTCATCGGATAGAAATAGGTCTTGTTGGCAGAACCACCACCCTTGGCCACCATCACGAACTTATATTCTGCGCCCTCTGTGGCCTCGATATCAATCTGGGCAGGCAGGTTGCAACGGGTATTCACCTCGTCGTACATATTCAATGGTGCATTCTGTGAGTAGCGCAGATTGTCCTGGGTAAAGGTGTTATAGACACCACGTGAGAGTGCTTCCTCATCCTCAAAGCCCGTCCATACCTGCTGTCCCTTCTCGCCATGAATAATCGCCGTACCCGTATCCTGACAGAAAGGCAGGATTCCCTTGGCAGCGACCTCCGCATTACGCAGGAACTGCAGGGCAACATACTTATCATTCTCCGAAGCCTCAGGGTCTTTCAGTATCTGAGCCACTTGCTCGTTATGCTCACGGCGCAGCATGAACTCCACATCGTGGAAAGCCTGCTGAGCCAAGAGCGTCAGGGCCTCCTTGGAGACCTTCACAATCTGCTTTCCTTCAAACTCGGCGGTGCTCACACCTTCTTTCGACAACAGACGATACTCTGTCTTGTCCTCGCCCACCTGAAACATCGGGGCATACTTGAAATCAACTGGTTGTGCCATATTCTTCGTATTTATTTAGTTAGTTATTAATATCCAAAAATCTCTTCCGTAGTCAGTCTCTTGATAGGACCAAGTTTCTCCAAGGCCTTCATGTCGAGTTCCTTCTCATCACCGAGGATGATGTAACGGTAGGCTTTGTTTGCCATATTCGACTTCTCGAAACCGACGATATCCTGCAACTGCAAACCTGGCAGGGCATTGTATATTTTCTCACTGATGTCATAGTCGATACCCCTGCGCTTAGCAACGAGGTAGTCGCTGATGACACCAAATTTCGTGACACGCTGACTGGCGAGCTGTTTCGTGAGAGCATCCTTCGCAATTTGGAAGGCATTCTCACTGGCAGGCATCTCGTTCAGAATCACATGGAATTGGTTAACGGCATCCATCATCTTGTCGTTCTGGGTAATGATATTGGTCCGATAGAACTCCTTATCACCCTTCTTAGACGGTGTGAAGTAATAAGCAGATGCACTATAGGCGAGACCACGTGCCTCACGCAACTCCTGGAAGACGATACCGTTCATGCCACCTCCGTAGTACTCATTGAAGAGGTCTACGACAGCCTCCTGGTTGGGATTCCAGTCACGACCCTCGTTATGATACATCTGCATATAAATGTTCTTGGCATCATAAGGTGCTATCAGCACTTCATTCGAGGTAGCCTGCTGGTGCACATAGGGTTTTCCGTGTGGCACATCTGCCAACTTCTTAGCGGTCTGATGGGTAGTAGCCAACACCTTTGAGAGCTCGTCGGGAGTCAGTTTACCGTAATAGAGCACAGTATGCTTCATGTTCTTCAGGTTGGCAAGCAGCGAGAGCAGTTGCTGGGGATCTGTCTGACGGAGCTGTTCTGCGCTCATCACATCCCGCAGATTATTGTGAGGGCCATAGATGGCATAGCTGGTCAGATAGCTGAAATTGGTGCGTTGATCTTTCTTGGCATCGTCACGACTCTTCAGTACCAAACCGACATACTGGTCGTACGATTCCTTGTCGGCCTTAGCATGAGCCAGTAGCTCTTCCAGCAACTCCAGCGCCTTTGGCATCTGCGACTGCAGACCTGTGAGGGTGATGTTCATGTTGTCGGCATTGACATTAATGGAATAGCTACATGCCATCTTGTAGAATTCCTGCTTCACCTGTGCAGCCGTAAACTTGTCGGTTCCCACATAATCAAGGTAGTCGGCAGCAATGTCGTAGCGGTTGTCGTCCTGTTTTCCGAACTCATAGCGGAACACCAGGGTGAAAAGATCGTTCTGCGTATTCTGCTTGTAAAGAAGCGACAGCTTCTGCTTGGTCTCCGTCACTGTCAGGTCTTTTGTATAGTCCACAAAGCGAGGCTGGATAGGTTCCACCTTCGCATTCTGGATGTCTTCCACAAACTGACTCTTCATGTCACGGTTTGCTGGAATCGGGGTGATAGCAGGCTTGTCGATCTTCTTCTGCAAGGAGTCTGTACCTTGTTTCTTAAAGACAGTAGCATAGCCGTCGGTGAAAAAGCGGTTGGCAAAGTCCACAATCTGTGTCTTGGTCATCTTAGAGATACGGTCCATGCGATGAGTCTGCTGCTCCCAGGTGGTACCATCGATAAACGAGCCCATCATCTGACGCACACGCCACAGGTTGTTGTCAAGGGAACGCTGACGCTGTAGTTCCATATTGTTGACGATACTCGACAACAGATCATCGGAGAAATTACCCTTCTTCAGGTTCTCCACCTCTCCCAACATCAGTGCACGTACCTCTTCCAACGACTGTTCCGGCTTAGGCATACCAAAGAGCAGGAAGGTGGAATAGTCTTGCAGGTCCTGCAGATAGGCCTGAGCACCCTGAATCTTCATCTGCTGGTTCAAGTTGATATCGATAAGTCCAGCCTTGCCGTTCGTCAACATCGAACTGATGACGTTCAACGTGTCGCACTGCGCATCGGAAGCCTTCTTGGCCAGCCATCCAACGATAACTTCCTCGGCCTGTTGACCTATCACAGAAGTATCCTTCGGTGCCGTCAACGGCTTCTGAACGGGGAATACGGGCTGACGAACATCGTCACCAGGTTTCCACTGTCCGAAATACTGGTCGATGATAGCGATGGTCTTATCCATATCGAAGTCGCCAGCCATACAGACAGCGACGTTATTGGGTACGTACCATTTCTTGAAATAGTTCTTGATGTTCGTGATGGAGGGGTTCTTCAGGTGTTCCTGTGTACCAATGGTGGTCTGGGTACCATAAGGATGGGTGGGGGTCAGCAGCTTGCCCAATGCACTCCAAACCTTGTCGCCGTCGTCTGTCAGATAAATGTTATACTCCTCATAAACAGCCTCCAACTCGGTATGGAAACCACGAATCACCATGTTCTGGAAACGGTCGGACTGGATTTTCGCCCAGTTCTCTATTTCGTTGGAAGGGATATCCTCGGTATAGCAGGTCACATCATTGTTTGTAAACGCATTCGTCCCCTGTGCACCAATGGCGGCCATCAGTTTGTCATACTCATTAGGAATGAAATACTGAGCAGCCAACTGGCTCACGCTGTCTATCTCATGATAGGCCTGCTTGCGCTGTGCAGGGTCTGTCAATTTACGATAAATCTCATAGCGTTGCTCTATCTCGTCCAACAAAGGAGCCTCAGCAGTAGCATTACTCGTACCGAACTGTTTCGAACCCTTGAACATCAAGTGCTCCAAATAGTGAGCCAGTCCTGTGGTCTCCGCAGGGTCGTTCTTACTTCCCGTCCGCACGGCAATATACGTCTGAATACGGGGCTTCTCCGGATTCACGGAGAGATACACCTTCAGTCCATTGTCGAGGGTGTAGATGCGAGTCTTCATCAAATCCCCATCTACCGTCTCGTACTTGTAATCCTTAGCCTGTGCGTTCATCCCGAGCGCAATGAGGCATCCTATCAGAATGAGTTTGAGTTTCATAGATTCGTATAATTCGTTGTTAAAAATCAGTCTTCGTAGTCAATTTCGTGGTCGAGCTTCGAGATGAAATCGTCATATACCTCCTGTTCAACATCGCCCATATCAAACTCTTTCTGGGCGTCCTTGCGGATTTCAGCAATCCACGCACGACGGGCCTTGATGTAATCCTCACGGATACGCTGCATCGTCGGCTCCGTCAGTTCGTCGACACCATAATAGTCGAGAATGAGTTTGTAAGTCCACGCCCACTGGTATTTACGATAGTTCTCGTCAATATCGTAGAAACGCTGCAGGACATCATGAATGCTCTCCACCGAGCCGCTCTTGATGTCATCAATCAGGCGCTGTTCCTCACTGGCGGGCAACAGCAATCCACTCAGGTCAATCCAATCCCCCTCGCCAACGGTACTATCGGGTTTGCCCAAGAAACCGCCCTTGACGGCACGCTTCAGTACGGCACCCATATAGATGCGCAGGGCGATATCATAATACTTGATACCTTTCTTCAGAGACGAGGCATTGATGATATATTCCTGAAAGTTGTAGCTCGACACATTTTTGCCACCAGCCTGACGCAGGTTCTCCAGGATCTTCTTACCCTGCACGATTTCACCAACGGTAAACGGCGAGAGCCAGTCGAAGTTGATGACACTCTTACGACAAGAGGCTGGACGCTTGTCGCGCTTCGGCCACTTCTTGATATCGCGGTACAGACCGACAGTAGTGATGTTACGACCTGGCACGATATACATGGTCTCACCGTATGCCAACAGGTAGGCAAAAGGCAGACAGCGCATGTCAGGATGGTTCATCAGCTTACCGAAACAGACGGAGAATGCACCAATCTTAGCAGGCATCAGTACATAGGCACCAGAGGCTGTCTTTGTACCACGCTCCAATGTTCCATAATGTAAGGGACCCATCTTATAGGCATGATTGGAGAAATTGGTATTGGAGCCTGCATTATAGAACGAGAACTCACCACCAATCAACAAACTCGACTTATGGTGTGAGGCAGAGAACGGTCCACAGAAAGCGGCGCAAGCCTCACCATTGGCCATAAAGGAATTAGCAAAGAAAACACTCGCCTCTGCCGTGAAGCCATTGGTAATCTGACAAGCCTCTCCCACGAAACAGTCCTGCATCTTCACGGAATTGGTAATCGAACAACCATTCGAGATAATCGAGTTCTCACAGATGACACCCGTACCGATATACACAGAGGCATCTTTCGACGACATGATGGTACAGTCGGAGAGGCGTGCCGCACCATTAATCTCACAGTCGTCCTTCACCACCGTATTCGTGATTTCTTTTGTATTAATAATCTTCACACCATTACCGATAGTACCACGCTCAGGAAGCGTGAAACGGATTTCCTCATTGATTAGTCTGGTGATATTGTCTTTCAGAACCTTGTCCTGAAAATGCTTTACCATGAAGGAAGCCAATTGTGAATTCAAGTCGTGGAAAAGTATTACGTTACCATCGCCCATCTCATTCAGCACGGACACCAGATGTCCCTCGCCATAGGTGGCACCCTCTGTGGTTTCCAGTGTACAGATATTGGAAATATAACAATCGTCGCCTATCGTGTAGTTGTTGATGAAGTTACCGATTTTCTCTATCAGACAGTCATTACCCACTGTCACGTTACGCAACGTGGCATCATTGATACCTGCATGTTTGGTAAAGCCCTTGGTTACCTCCACCTGCTTGTCGAACGACCCCAGACGGATATCGCCATAGAACAACACTCGGTGGAAACCATAAGGTTTGAAAGTCTCTGCCACCATCACACGATTCCAGTCCTCAGCCCAACAACTGTTACGCTCAAGCACCTCTATTTCCTCTTGTGTCAATAATCTGTAATCTCTCATAAGTATAAATGGTTCAATTATATTTTCGTCATTGCATTTTAACGTTATTACGATTCCTCTACATTATACAGGAAGTCATTATATGGATATTTCTGTACGTGGAGTTCCCGTACCTTCTGATAGAGCACCTCACGCAACTCGTCAATATTCTCCTTGTTCTTGGCGGAAATAAACAGTGGGGCGGTAGTCATCTTTGCCATCCAGGTTTTTTTCAAGTCTTCCAAAGAGATATTCTCCTTCGTCGGAGCAGTCAGATCGTCCTCATCCTGAGGAGTCCAGGTATAGGCATCAATCTTGTTGAATACCAGCATCGAGGGTTTTTCTGCACAGCCGAGGTCGGCCAAGGTCTTCTCAACCACATTAATCTGTTCCTCAAAGTCAGGATGTGAGATATCCACCACATGTACCAGCAAATCTGCCTCACGTACCTCGTCAAGGGTCGACTTAAACGACTCCACCAGATCGGAGGGCAATTTACGGATGAATCCAACGGTATCTGCCAATAGGAACGGTAAGTTGTCAATCACCATTTTACGCACTGTGGTATCGAGAGTTGCAAAGAGTTTGTTCTCCGCAAACACATCACTCTTCGCCAACAGGTTCATCATCGTACTCTTGCCCACATTGGTATAACCCACCAAAGCCACACGAATCAGTCGGCCACGATTCTTACGCTGGGTGGTCTTCTGTTTATCGATTTCCAACAACCGCTCCTTCAACAGTGAGATACGCTGGCGGATGATACGCTGGTCCATCTCCAACTGCGTCTCACCAGGGCCACGAAGGCCCACGGAGCCTTTACCTCCACCGCTTCCGGAACCACCGCCCTGACGTTCAAGGTGTGTCCACAGGCGTTGCAGACGGGGCAGCATATAACGATACTGTGCCAACTCTACCTGCGTCTTTGCCTCGGCTGTCTGGGCACGCATAGCAAAGATGTCGAGAATAAGGGAGGTGCGGTCGAGGATCTTCACCTTCAACTCTGCTTCGATATTACGAATCTGCTTGGCAGAAAGTTCATCATCGAAGATGACCATACCGATAGGCTGCGGAGCCTCCCTACCCTCTTCGGGCTCTGGCGACCCAGCATCGAGCCAGTCGTAATAAGCATCTTCCTGCTGTTTGATATATTGTTTAATCTCTTCGAGTTTTCCCTTCCCCACATAGGTCACCTGACTGGGACCTTGCACCTTTTGTGTGAAGCGCTTAACGGTGACGGCACCTGCGGTGTCTGCAAGGAATTCCAATTCGTCGAGATATTCCTTTGTTTTCGCCTCATCCTGCCCCTGGGTAATCAGTCCCACGAGTACTGCAGTCTCAGCCTTAACTTCGGATATCACGAATTCTTTCATTCTGTATATATTATAATGCGACAAAGATACGATAAAATTCCGAATTAGCAGAAAAAAATCGAAAACTTTTTACGTATTTTTCTTGAATTTGTATTATCTTTGCCGACGTAAACAGACACAACTTAATTTATTAACTTATGAGAGTAATTATTGAATCTGACTATCAGAAAATGTCACAATGGGCTGCAGAGCACGTCATTGAGCGCATCAATGCCTTCCAGCCCACCAAGGAGAAACCCTTCGTTTTAGGTCTGCCTACAGGTTCTTCACCTGAGGGAATGTATGCCTGTCTGGTGAAAGCCAACAAGGAAGGACGCGTATCTTTTAAGAACGTCCTGACCTTCAACATGGACGAGTATGTCAACCTTCCTGAGGACCATCCTGAGAGCTACCACTCTTTCATGGCCCGCAACCTGTTCGACCACATCGACTGCCCGAAAGAGAACATCCATATCCTCAATGGTAATGCCAAGAACCTCGCTGCCGAGTGTGCCCACTACGAGGAGATGATTCAGGAGGCTGGTGGCATCGACCTGTTTATTGGTGGTATCGGCCCTGACGGACACATCGCCTTCAACGAGCCTTACAGCTCACTGACCAGCCGTACTCGTGTGAAGACACTGACTACTGACACCATCATCGCCAACAGCCGTTTCTTCGACAATGACGTCAACAAGGTTCCCAAACTCGCCCTCACCGTTGGTGTAGGTACTGTCATGGATGCCAAGGAAGTGATGATCCTCGTCAACGGTCACCACAAGGCACGTGCCTTGAAGGCTGCCATCGAGGGTGCTGTCACCCATGAGTGGACCATCTCTGCCCTCCAGATGCACCAGCACGGCATCATCGTCGCCGACGAGCCCGCTACGGATGAGTTGAAGGTGGCTACCTACAAGTACTTCAAGGATATCGAGAAGGATAACTTGCTGTAAGATGTCTGATGTAAGAAATCTGATAATAAAAAAACTTCCAGCCTGTTGAGGTTGGAAGTTTTCTTTTTTATTTCAGGATGATACCACCGTTCGGCTGTATCGTCACTTTCGCCACACCTTTTTTATCGACCTTCAAGGTCTTGAGCTCAGCATAGCCTTGGGCATTGTCGGTATAGTAACTGACTTCCTGTCCTGCCAGCATCGGCAGGTTGAGGGTGAGTTTCTTCGCCTCTTTCTCGGCATTCAAGCCAGCAATATACCATTGGGACCCGTGACGGCGTGCCAGAACAACGAACTTACCGGGATAGCCGTCGATATAACGGGTCTCATCCCACGTGGTGGGAATAGACTTCAGCAGGTCGAGTTCCACCTGTGGCAGTTCCTGCAGGTTATTGGGCTGGATGGCGATACACTGCACGGAAGTCTGGATGGTGATAGCACTGGCTATCTCAAAGACATCCGTCGTCTTACGGGTATGGCGACTCTTATTGTCCTTGCTCATATAACGGTTCATGATGGTACCTCCCCAGTCCATCGAACCTACCGTATTACGACAGAAGGGATGCAGGGTGAGGTCAAAAGGCTGTCGGGTAGCTGCCATCTCGTTGAAGAACACATTCTCAGAGGCGAGGATGGCCTCGCTGGCGACATAGTTGGGATACATTTTCTCCCATCCTCTTGGCAATGTACAGCCGTGGAAGATGACTTGTAGCCCATAGCGGTTGGCATCGCTGAGGATGTCCTCATAGAGCTGCATGGTCTGCTGCTTGTCACCACCGAAGAAGTCGACCTTGATACCCTTCACGCCTATACTCTTCATCCACGCCATCTCCCGTTCACGGGCTATACTGGTACTCATGCAGTTGAAAGGTCCTTGGGGAGCATCGTTCTCATAACCATTGGAGTTATACCACAACAGGAGACTCACACCCTTCGATTGGGCATATTTCGACAATTCCGCCATCCTGTCACGGCCGATATTCGTGTCCCACCAGGCATCTACGAGACAATACTCATAACCCATTGCCGATGCCAAGTTGATGAAGGTCACCTGATCGTCGTAGTTACAACTCTGATCCTGCCAGATAAGCCAACTCCAGGTGTAGCGCCCCGGCTGATAGTCCTGTGAGGGTTTGTATAAGGGGGATAATGGGTCGAAGGGGATGGTAGTCTCGACGATGGGCTTGAGGTCTTTTCCCACCGTGATGGTACGCCAAGGGGTACTGCCCGGCAGGGAGATACCGGCATATTTTGAACCCAGTCCGTTGTTCTCACCTTCCATGGGATAGGCGATGGTATAGCCTTTCTCAGATGAATAGTCGCTCAGATGACTGCCCACATAGCCGGAGGTGACACCCGTCTCGCTGATCAATACCCACCCTTTGTCACCCAGATGGAAGAGGGCTGGGAACACATAACCGTGCCCGTACTGTGACTTCTCCGTCATGGGAGCATCAGCGGAATACCATTCCTCATAACTGGGCTTCGTACGGGCAAAGCCGATCATGGGATGACTCTGCGGGGTGATGAATGCCGTCGTACCTTCCGGCAGGCGGAAAGAGGTCTCCTCTTCCTTGATGACAACACTTCTGGTATCATTGCCTTCCTGCTTCAATAGTGTATACTGGAAGGCAATATCGTTGTTTGACACGAGGAAAGTCACCACCATCTGGAATTTCTTGGCATTTGCCAGCGTCACATCGAGGCGGTTGGCCTTGAAGTCAACATGTGAGACCTTCGAGCGTGAGAGGTCGTATGACTTCTCCACAACACACTCTGTGGCTCCCACGAAGGTCAGTCCCTCCTTGAATTCACCAATGTTCGTCTCAAGCCCCAGTCGTGACGACTGCAGCATCTCGACACCGTCATACTGGACGGCATACGTTGCCTTTCCGTTCACCACTTTCACGTCAACAGCCAACCGACCGTCTGGTGAACTCACTCTCTTGTTCTCTGCCAGCATCATCAGCGGACAGATAAGCATAAGTAATAACAATTTAGCTTTCATATTATATAGTTTATAGATTTTACAATTAGAAAAAGGGTAGCATCACGCTACCCTTCGGCTTTCACTTTATCACTTATGATTTCAATTTAAAAGAATTTTCAATACTACTGAGTTCTGCGGAGAACGACTTGTCAACCTTCAGGCGTTGCTCTATCGTAGAACAACTGTGAATCACCGTCGAATGGTCTCTGCCACCGATGAGTTGTCCGATACGAGAGGCTGGCATCTTCGTGTATTTCTGTGCGAGATACATCGACACTTGACGGACGATGACATAGTCACGCTTGCGGGAACGACTGAAGATACTCTTCTGTTCGACACCGTAGTGGCAGCATACCTTCTCAAGGATATCGTCAATCGTCAACGGATGATTGTCAACCTTCACGGCACGCTTGATGACCCGCTCAGCCAAACGCATATCTATGTCGGTGTTATAAACGATGGAGTAAGCCATCAGTGAGTTAACCACACCTTCCAAATCGCGTACGGAGCCATTGGCGGTCTCAGCAATGAACCGGATGACATCCTCAGGAATCCTCAAACCATCGCGCTTGCACTTGGAATGCAGGATATCGATACATAACTGTACGTTAGGCTTCTCCAATTCTGCTATCAGACCACAGGCAAAGCGAGTCAGAAGACGGTCCTTCACACCTTGCAGGTCCACCGGAGGACGGTCACTGGCAAGGATAATCTGCTTACCCAGACGGAACAGGTGATCGAAAATATGGAAGAAAGTATCCAACGTTTTCGTAGCCGTTGCCCACTCCTGAACATCATCCACAATCAGCACGTCAATTGACTGATAGAAATGGATGAAGTCATTGACGGTATTCTGGCGGGTGGCATCCGTAAACTGCACTTGGAAAAGACGGGCCGACACATAGAGCACGCGCTTCTGCGGATACATCTCCTTGCATTTCACACCAATGGCATTGATCAAGTGAGTCTTACCACAGCCAGAAGGTCCATAGACGAAGAAAGGATTGAAAGCCGTTCTTCCAGGATGCTCTGCAATAGAGAGACCTACGGTACGAGGCAGTTTGTTGCTGTCGCCTTCGATGAAACTCTGGAACGTTTTGTGGACATCCAGTTGCGGATTCAGGTCACTGGGAGTAGCATCCAGCACGTTTGGCGACTTATTGCCCCGATTGGTATCCTGGGGCCGATCGATATTCACGGGTTCACTACCCTCTTCCTCCACCGTCAGCTTATGTGCTTTGTCGACCACGATACGATAGTTCAGCTGAACATTCGTACCAAAGCAGCGACATAACACCTTACTTAATAAAGTCACATAGTACTGCTCCAAATACTCATACACATACCTGCTCGGTACTTGTATGAGAAGCGTCTGGCTTTCCGCATCGTATTTCTCGAATACGATGGGCGCGAACCAGGTCTTGTATTGCGACTCCGTGACGTTTTCCTTAATCAGATGAAGGCAGTCGTCCCAAAGCGCCTTTGGAGTTTTTCCCATGCGGCGTTACATTTTTTATTGTTAACTAAAATAACCCTGTTAAAGATTATAGTTTTCGTTTTCGATTGCAAAGTTCGCACTTTTTTTTGAAATAAACAAATCCGCCTTTGTTCATGAAATTTATACAGGAATACGTAACTTACTATTTTATCGGAGGTTAGAGAGATACAGGAATATTTGAAGATATTTCGCTCTTGCAAATTTGCATCATTCTGCCTGTCAATTACTTAACAGAAACCGCACATCAAGCATATGGTGTGCGGTTTTATTTTTCCTGACATCTCCGAAAGTGATTAATATCAAGGAGTTCCGAACGTTCCAGTTGAAACGAATTGAACATCCCCTTTCTATTTAGACAAATTAAAAATTACCAACTTTTTTTACTTGTCTTTCTTTCCGAAAACCGAGAAGTGCACATAGCGTTTTGGATGTGCCTTCAAGTCTCTTACCAGAGAGTCGGCATCAGCCACCGTAGTACTGAGGTTATTATATAATGTGGCATCACGCATCAGCAAGCCAAGAGTTCCCTCGTTGCTGTTGAGTTTACGTGTCATCTCCTCGACATTGGCAAGGGTCTGGTCGACCTTGGCAGTCATCGAAGCCACGTCAATCGAACTCAGATTGGCAGTCAGCTGTTGGGTATTACTCAACACACTGTCAGCCTTGAACATCATGGAGGGCACGTTACGGTTCAGGCTGGCTGAGAGGGTACGTAACTGTGCACTCGTCTGGTTCAGGTTGGCCGTCATTCCTTCTACGTTATGCAGGGTATTCCGCAAGGCGGGGTCGGCCAGCAGGATATTCAGACTGGTGACAATAGAGTCCAGTTTGGGCATCATCGCCTCAACGGCAGGTATCATTGCCGCCACCTTGGTCATCACTCCTTGCTCCACCATACCCTTGATGGTGTCACCAACAGCAACGAACTGCAAAGGGTTGTCCGACAATATCAGGTTAATCTTGATATTACCCAACAAATCGCTGGATATCTCAGCACGGGAACCTACGGGTACCCGCATCTTCTTGTCGAGATTAACGATGGCGACGATACGGTCAGGCTTATCGTAGTCGTAGTTGATTTTTTCTACCACACCCACCTTATAGCCGTTGGCATAGACTGGTGACGAAGCAGCCAGTCCGCTGACATCGTCAAAGACAACACAATAGGAATTGGTGTTAGAGAACACACTCAGTCCCTTCAGGAAATTCAAGCCAAAGTATAACACCACCAATGCAACAATGGCCACCAAGGCTATTTGGACCTCTTTCGTAAAGAATTTCATATCGTATATCGTTTATTTCTTTTTAGCTCTGAACTCGCGGATGGCAGAACGGATATCCATCTTCTTATCACCCTTGAAAGCGATGACGAAGGCCTCGGGGAAATTCTTGACAAGCCCCTCTCGGATTTTCACAATCTCCTCATAGTCTTCCGACTCACCCACCGTATATTTATAGAAGCCACCCTCCTCATAGCAGTTGGCTTTCAGTCCATTTAATTTCGACTTGCTAAACTTCTGACGGGAGGTACTGGCAATGATCTGGACCTTGAAAATCAAGGGAGAGTCCTGAACATCTTTACCTCCCTGAACATCTTTACTTTCCTGAACATTTTTACTTTCCTGAGCATCCTCCTTCACCTCTGTCTTCTGACGGGGCACCGTGGATTCCTTCTGCACCTTGACAGGGGCGGCAGGGGCAGGCTCTGTCTTTTCATTCTCCGGTACGATGCTGGGAATGCTCACCTCCTCTTGCGGCTCTGCTGGATAGGGCACGGTGATGTTGGTATCGTACTTCCGCTTATAGTCCAGGAAAGCCTGATAGATACCATAGCCCAAGCGGTCGATACCGTCAGAAGTGTTCAGCATCTGCTCCTCGTCAGAGGTGGTGATAAAGCCCAACTCTATCAGACAACTGGGCATGGAGGTCTCTCTCAGCACCAGGAATCCTGCCTGCTTGACACCCTTGTCGGGACGGTTGGCTGCGGCGCATGCCCGTTTCTGTACATAGCGTGCCAGTTCCACACTCTGCGCCATGTTCTTGTCCTGCATGAACTCAAACATGATATAACTCTCGCTCGAATTAGGGTCGAAGCCCTCATACCGCTGTTTATAGTCCTTCTCTATCAGGATGACGGAGTTCTCGCGCTTGGCCACCTCCAAATTAGAACCCGCACGGTGCATACCCAGCGTATAAGTCTCCAGTCCCCTGGCAACACGTCCTCGCGGCAGCGCATTGGTATGAATGGATATAAACAAGTCTGCCTTGTTCTTGTTGGCAATATCTGCACGGGTATGGAGCGGGATAAACACATCCGTCTTACGGGTATAGATCACTTTCACGTCAGGACAGTTGTTCTGAACATAACGCCCAAAGGCAAGGGCCACGTTCAGATTGATGTTCTTCTCCTTGGAGAAAGCCCCCAAGGCACCCGCGTCATGTCCACCATGACCAGCATCAATCACCAGCGTGAATTTCTTGTTTGCGGCCAGTGAAAACACCGCAAACCCCACCGTTATCCATATGAGAACTAATAGTCTATTCTTCATAAATACGTCTTCGAGGGTGCAAAATTACTCATTTTCCGACAGAAACCCTTACTTATCCGTGAGTTTTATCATTTATTAAATGTAATTCCACACCAGCACCATTACCGTCAGCCCCCATCGGGGGATTGACTTTCGTCAGCCAAATATCAACACTCAGAATCTTAGGGTCGTAACCGAAGAGCGTCTTGCCTATCCTGCCTGCCACATGTTCCAACAGAGCGGAAGGACGTTTCATCTCCTCTGCTATCAAGGCATAGACCGCAGCATAGTTCAGGGTATCCTCCACCTCATCCGACAGCATCGCCTTCGTCAGGTCATAGCCAATGCGGACGGTAACGAGGAATTCTGCGCCTACCTTGCGTTCCTGGGGCATCACCCCGTGGAAAGCATGGAAACGCAACTCGTTCAGAAAGATATATCCCGACTCTATCTGCATCGCCGTCCTATTCTTGGGTTTCCTCCTGCTCGTCGTTACTGCCAGGCAGATATTTCTTCAGGGCGCGCTCCACACCCACCTTCCAGGTATTGATGCTCTCGTCCTTCAGCGACAGGGAGGCTACCAGACGGATGACGTGCTCCAAAGGCATGCGGTAGCGCAGCACGCCGCTGATCAGCTTGGCATAGTTCCAGTATTCCGGGTTGAACTTCTCGGAAAGTCCCTCCACCGTCGTCTTATAGCCGCGTTTGTTCTCAAACTGGAAGTCGTAACGTTTCGTTCCGTCAGGGTTGACCTGCTTGATAATCTTACCCTTCGTCACATTCTTGGGCAATACGATACCCTCCTCGTCGTCCTGCAGACCCGTGAATATCTCATAGGGATAACCGTCGAGCAAGCCGACGAAAGCCACCCATTTCTCCTTGTTGTTCTGGAAACGCACGACGTCACACTCCAACACCTGAGGGCGCACCTCAACCACCTCGGGGCGAACGTTCTGCAATGATTCTTTTTTGTTATTTTCTTCCATATCGGGGATATTTCAATGGCGCAAAGATACATAAAGTTTTCCATTTTGGCAACTTTTTCAAAGAAAACCGCTTAAAAGTTACCCGTTTTGGGGAATTTTTCGTACCTTTGGGGCATGAAAAACTTGACAACACGGCGAACGATTCGCCAATATTCAGACAAAGAAGTGAGCCAGGAACTGCTGAACCGCCTCATGACGGAAGCCAGTCGTACACAGACCATGGGCAACCTGCAACTATACAGCGTAGTCGTCACCCGCTCTGCGGAAATGAAAAAAAAACTGGCACCTGCACACTTCAACCAACCGATGGTGACGGGAGCCCCCGTAGTGCTCACCATCTGCGCAGATTTCAACCGCACCTCCACGTGGGCGCGCTGTCGGAAGGCAGAACCCGGCTACGACAACTTCCTATCGTTCATCAACGCCAGCATCGATGCCCTGCTCTTCACACAGACGCTCTGCAACCTCATGGACGAGGAAGGACTGGGCTACTGCTACCTCGGCACCACCGTTTACCAGCCCCAGCAAATCATCGATATCCTGCAGCTGCCCAAACTCGTCATGCCCGTAGCCACCCTCACCGTAGGATGGCCTGCCGAACAGCCTCCCCTCTCCGACCGTCTGCCGCTGGAGAGCTTTGTGCACGAAGAGACCTACACCGACTATCTTGGCAAAGATATCGACACCTATTATAATAATAAGGAACAGCTGCTTGAAAACCAGCAGTTCGTCAGAGAGAATCATAAAGAGACGCTGGCACAGGTATTCACCGACATCCGCTATACCCGCAAAGACAACGAAGCCATGTCGGAAGAACTCCTGCGAGTCCTCCGCCGTCAGGGCTTTCTACAGCCAATGCAACGTATCGTTTAGTGGAATCCTTTATGGGCACTAATGGAGCGTTAATGATACGTTTCGCCGTCGATTTCCTGGAACAGTCGCTTGAAACGTCCGATTTCATGCTGGCAGCCCTCATACAACGACACATACTCCTTCGGCACCGTAGTGCCTGAATATTTCTGCTCGAACTTCTCCGTCTCTTCATTGCGGATGCTGACCAGCACCTTGATCAGCTTGCCGTTCTGGAAATAGCAACGCATCTCACCGCCCTTGAAGTGGTCCATATCCGCATTGCGCAGATAGGCAAACTCGATGTTGCCCTTCTCGTCGTAGAGATACTCCTCGTAGAACTCACGAGCCCCATAATTGTATTTCCACGTCACAAAATGCAGGCTACGGGACAGCATCGGGGCGTCAGCATCCCATTCTTCGTTCTCTATCTCGTAGAAATACAGCCGAATGCGCTGCTTGTGATAGCCCGTTCCAGGCAGATTTTGCTTGACATTCACCTCATAATACATAGGACAAGGCATCGACCACTCGCCCTCCTTCTCATATTCCGCATACCGAGCCACCTTCTCCTGGGCATCCGCATAATGCTGACGGATAGTGTTGACGGCATCCTGAGCAGATGCCATATGCAAACAGCACAGCAACCCAATAAAAACGATGATTCTCTTCATCTATTTTAGATTATTTTTTCGAATTACAATTGCAAAAATACTACTTCTGCCTGAAATCACCAAACAAAAATACAAAACATTTCAATAACGAATTCCTAAAGAACTTGTTCATACCTTAAGAGGTGAGAAATCATAGGATTATCATAAGATTCTCATGCCCTAGGAGTCTGACATTCCTATGAGCAAGGATAGAGTATACTATGAGATGCCTATGAGATACCTATGAGATACCTATGAGATGCCTATGAGATACCTATGAGATGCCTATGAGATACCTATGAGATGCCTATGAGATGCCTATGAGAAAAATCGGTAAGGCCTATAACTAATTATAAGACATGAAAAAACAGGCTAAGCCTCACTGATTCTCAGGCACATCATGGTCAGGTCGTCGTTGGGGTCAGCCCCGTCGCGATGGTGCTCCACCTCGGCGGCAAGCGTCTCAATTACCTGACGAGCGTTCTCGAAATGGGTGTTGCGCAGGATGTCGAGCAGGCGGTCGTCGCCAAATTGCTCATGCTGGCGGTTCTCGGCCTCGTTCAGTCCGTCGGTGTAAATGAACAGCGGACGGCCCTTGATGCTGTCAATCTCCTCGCCTTCGAACTGCAACCCAGGCATGACGCCAATCGGGAAGTTGGGCAGCATCGGGAGGAAGTCGCCATGATGCTCGCCACCGCCGATAACAGGTGGATTGTGGCCCGCATTGCAGAAAGAGAGATGACCAGTGGTCAGGTTGACTAGGCCTATGAACAGCGTGACGAACATACTGGTGGGATTCTCTTCGCCGGAAAGCGCCTCGTTCATCTGCGTACAGATATCGGCAGGGGGTATCTGCTGATTGGCCAGCGTGCGGAACAGTCGCGTCACCTGTGCCATGAAGAGTGAGGCAGGAACACCCTTTCCCGATACATCACCAAGACAGAAATAGAGGTTGTCGCCCTTCAGCAGATAGCCGTAGAGGTCGCCGCCAACCTCCTTGGCGGGAGCCATCGAGGCATACATGTCGAGCCCCTCACGGTCGGGGAACACGCTGGGCAGCATCGACATCTGGATGCTGTTGGCCACGTTCAGCTCGCTTTCGATGGAGGCTTTCTGGGCGGTGGTTTCCTTCAGTTCTTCAATATATCTGACTAGAGAACGCTGCATATGGCCGAACGAATGGCTCAGCTGACCTATCTCGTCAGTACGCTGGAAATCAGGCAACAGGGTATCGAACTGTCCCGAGGCAATGGTCTCTGCCTCATGGGCAAGGCGGTTCAGGGGGCTGAGCTCGCGGGTGATGATACGGATGAAGAAGTAGAGCATGAGCAACAGACCGACACAGACAATGGTCATGACGGTGCGGCGCAGACGGTCGAAACCGCCGAAGATATCGCTCTCTGGGCACACTATCGCCATCGAGCAGCCCGTCTTGCCAAGGGGTTTGTAGAAGACGTAGCACTCCTCGCCGTTCAGTTGCATATTCTTCATACCTTCCTCACCGCGCTGCATGGCGTGACCCAAGGCGGTCAAGGCAGTGTCGGGAGTCTCAAGGGTCTGGGTGAAGATGGTCTGGCGGGTAATCTTCGTCGTGTCGGGATGAACGAAATAGGTACCTCCGCGCCCTACCATGATGCTGTAAGAATTGGGATAGGGCTTTGTGGCCGAAATGGTATGCGAGAGCCAGTTCAGCGACAAACCAATGTTGATGACACCAATCACCTTACCCTCTTTGTTTTTGATGGATTGACAGAAGCTAGTTACCATCTCGCTAGTGTTGGTGGGCACATCGAGGTCCATATATGGCTCCGTCCAACAGGGACGATCAAGCAGCGTGGGCATGAGGTACCAATCCATGAAGAAGTATTGGTAGTTGTCGCTACCGCCCTGTATGGTGCGGATGCTGTCGCCCTGATGCTTGGAGTAAGCCGAGAAATAACGGGCATGATTCGCGAAATAGTATGGTTCGAAGGCGATGGAGCAATTGTAGAAATCGGAATTGTTGAGCAGCACGCCCCGACTATAGACAAACATCGAGTCAGCCACGTTGGGATGCCTTTGCACAAGCCATTTGGCCATATCCGAAGCTACCTCGACACGGTTGAGAATACCCTCGACACGGAGCGACGTCTTGTCGAGAATCTGTGTGGCACGGCTGATAGCCTCCTGGCGAACAGCCTCACGCGACTGGTAGAACAAAAAGCCGAGGGCAGTGATGAAGATGACTGCAGCAAACATAACGACCCACAGACTGACCTTGACGGAGAGTTTACGACGGACAGATGTAATAATCTTATTCATGATAAATGCCTCACTTTTCACTGATTAACTCTTCGTAGGTCACTTCCCGGCTCAGCATCTGGTTGTCCACCATCAGCTGACTGGCCTGGCGCACCATATCAGGACGAAGACGGTATTCACGCTTCTTTGACTCGCGGTCCACCTGCAGACGCAGCACATCCTTGAGCATCAGGCGCTGCATCACACGGTTGGTGGCAATGTGGTCACGGTCAACGTACTGCATCACGATGTCGAGCGTCTCTTCAGGATGCTGCGCAGCCCACTCCCAACCCTTCTTGCTGGCCTGTGCAAACTTCCTGGCCTGATCACGGTGCTTGTTGTAGTAGTCGCGAGCCATATAGACACCGTCCTCCTGCACGTTATAGCCGTGGTCGCAGAAACGATAGACGTTCTTATCGGACAGCTCCATGCCTGCCTGCACCAACTGGTAGTATTCGTTATAGCTCATAGCCAGCATAGCGTCGAGGGCTCCAGCTACAAACAGGTTGATGTTCTGGGCGAAGCGTATCCACTCGTAGTTCAGATGGTCTTTGATGCTCATACAGATGGCCAGCTGTCCGAATCCCACACTCCAGATACCGACCTTGGCACCTTTCTGGGTCAATGGGTCCTTGCCGCGGGCTGAGACGATGACCATCGCATTATTCATCGATGTCTGCAGGATATTGACCAAGGGGATACCGTCGTCCACGATTTCCATTGCCTGACAAAGCTGCAGCGTAGTAGCCTGACATTGGTTCTTGCGCAGGCGGCTCATGGCGGGTTGCGTGGCCGTAGGGTGCTCTATCCTTACATTCACGCCAGCCTCACGGTAGAAGCCCTTCGCTTCAGCCACATAGTAGCCTGCGAACTGTGCCTGTGCCGTCCATTGTGGCGTGAACACGAAAGGCTCATTCTGTGCTAACGCCGTCGTTACGACACCTAATAACAGGTATAATGTCAGTTTCGCTCTTCGTTTCATATCGCTGTTTTATATCTTTACGCCCTTCTGTCCCGATACAGACCTATTGCAATGGCGTCAATGGGTATATTATGTTCACGATGAAGATGTTGGCGGCGAGGATGATGAGATTCATCAGCAGACCAATGCGCATGAAGTCACTAAAACGATAGCCACCAGGGCCGTAGACCAGCATGTGGGTTGGCGAACCGATGGGGGTGGCGAAGCTACTGCTGACGCTGACCATCAGGGCAACCAGGAAGGGGAACGGGTCGTAGCCCAATTTCTCGGCGGCCTCGTACATGATGGGGAAGAACATGGCTCCCGCTGCCGTATTGGAAATGAACTCGGTGATGAAAGTGCCGACGAAGCAGACGGCCGTCATCACCACAAGTGGGTTAGTGCCACATACGTCGAGAATGCCTGTGGCCAGCCACTCGGCAATGCCCGTTTTCTGGATGGCAAGGCCTAGAACGGCACTTCCGGCAAAGACCATCAGAATTTCCCAGTTGATTGCCTTCATAGCCTGCTCCGCATTGCAGCAACGGAAAATAAGCATAGCTGCGGCAGCGAGGAAGGCCGACTGCAGCAGAGGAATGACACCCAAAGCCGAGAGGGCAACCATCGCTATCATAATAACGGAAGAGACAAGGGTGCCGATTCCCATGTTCGGTACGTCATCAGAGTCGAAGAATTGGAGGTTGGGGTCTTTCTCCACAGTACTCATGTCCATGTGTGATGGAAACTCTAAAAGCAAAGTGTCACCTGCTGCCAACACGACATCACGTGGTGCTCCATTGAGACGTTCGCCACGGCGTGCGACAGCTACGAGACTAATATTTTTTTTAGGAGCAAATTCTTTCAACTTCTTGCCGATGAGTATGCTGCCGAAGGTGACGAAGGCGGTGCGGAGTGTGCGGTTCTTATTATCATCGCTCATCGTAAAGACTTGCTGACTGGCACTCACTAACCCGTGGCTGTCCTTCAACTCCAGTATCTCGTCAATCTGGCCGGCATAGACCAAGTGGTCACCGCCCAGAATGTATTCGTCTTCCCGGATAGGCGACGGCACATTGTCGAAGTGGTATATCTCAATCAAGCTACCACCTTTGACGTGAAACAGTCCTGCTTCACCTAGCGTCTGGCCGATGTATTTGTTGTCCGAAGGTACTTGTAGCTCTACGGTGTATTCACCCGTTGATTCAAAGGCACTCTCAGGAGCCTTGCGGTTGGGCAGCAGTTTACGCATGGCGATAATCGACAGTACGCCGACTGCAAGACAAAAGAGACCAGGAATTGTGGTCGTCAATATGTTCATTGCCACACCCGTCTCTTCCTCGTAGAGTCCACTGATAATCAGGTTCGGCGGGGTACCGATGAGGGTACATACACCACCCATACCAGATGCATAGCTCAAGGGGATAAGCAACTTGGAGGGAGAGACACCGAGTTTCTTCGACCACATTTTGACAATGTTGACAAAGAGGGCCACAACGGTGGTATTGCTGAGGAACGAACTGAGCACGGCGACAGGCAGCATAAGGCGCGTCACCGCCTTGGAATAACTTTTGGGCTGGCCGAGCAGGTGTTTCACAATCCACTGCAGCACACCTGTATGTGTCAATCCTGCGACGACAACGAACAGTACGCCGACAGTGATGACCGACGTACCACTGAACCCCGAGAAGGCCTCTTTGGCATCGAGCACCCCTGTAACATAAAGGATACCAATGGCACTAAGGAACACCAAGTCAGAACGTATTTTGGTGAACAACATCACACTGAACATGCCCAATACCGTAGCAATAGTAATCCAGGCATCAAGGCTAAAACCTAAGAACAGCTCTGTCTCCATATTATATTACTACTTTATTTACGTTTTATAAGAATTCGGTCAGTATAATGGATACAAAGATAGCATAAATTATACAGAACTCCAAATTTCTCACAAAAAAAAGCCCCCTTGCCCTTTGGAAGGACAAGAGGACTCAGACAGTTATAATACCAAAAACCTATTAATCTAAGACAATGGGCTTGTATTTCGGTACGAGAGCCTTCATGATACACCAGCCGATGAGGTAGGCGACAGCACAGATACAGAACACCACCATATAGGCTGCAGGCTTGCCTTCGAATCCGAAGAAGGTAAAGGCACCACCCTGATCGGCAGCCCAGTCGAAGAACTTACCACTACCAAGGTTGATACTCATCGAACCGATACCACCAGCCATAGTACCTAAACCGACGATGGTGCCGATAGTAGACTTGGGGAACATATCACCGATGGTAGAAAAGAGGTTAGCACTCCAAGCCTGATGGCCTGCACCCAACAGACCAATCAGAATAGCGGGCCACCAAGCACTGTAGGCTCCCATAGGCTGCGCAAACAGTCCCAATACGGGGAAACAAGCGAAGATAAACATGGCACGCATACGTCCCAGATAAGGATTCATGCCCTTCTTGTCGACGAAATAGGTAGGCAGGTAACCGCCACCGATAGAGAGAATCGTCACAATGGCATAGAGCGTGAAGATGAGGGCTATACCCATTGCAGAATCAGAGGTGTAGCCGTATTGGTCTGAGAAATAGGCAGGAGCCCAGAACAGGAAGAACCACCACACACCGTCGGTCATAAACTTACCCACGAGGAAAGCCCATGTCTGCTTGTAAGTGAAACACTTGAAGAACGGGATAGCCTTCTCCTCCTTCATATTGTCTCGGTCCTGAGCCTCAGCAAGGTCGTTGTCCTGTTCAATGTAGTTCAATTCTGCCTGATTGACGTGTTTGTTCTTGGCAGGCTTCTCATAGAGCCACATCCACAGTCCCATCCATACGAAGCCTAAGCAACCGATGATGATGAAGGCCATTTCCCAACCCCAGGCACGAGCCAAGAGGGGAATGGTGGCAGGTGCGGCAAGGGCACCTACAGACGCACCACTATTGAAAATAGAGGTAGAGAAAGCACGGTCTTTCTTGGGGAAATACTCTGCCGTAGCCTTGATGGCAGCAGGGAAGTTGCCTGCCTCACCGACAGCAAGAATCAGACGACAGGAGAGGAACAGCCATACGGAAATGGTAGCAATAGCCACAGCTGCATCACCTGTAAGTTGTCCGAGCTGAGCAACAGAGTCGTAACCCTCGATGGTCATAGCCACCCAACCGCAACCAGCATGCAGCACGGCACCCAACGACCATACGAAGATGGCGATGAGGTAGCCCTTCTTGGTGCCCATCCAGTCAATGAACTTACCTGCGAAGAGGTTGGCTATGGCATAGAACAGCGAGAAATAACCAGTAATCGTACCGTAGTCACCATCGGTCCAGTGGAACTCGGGAGCAATGAAGTCTTTCCAAGTAAGTGACAGGACCTGACGATCCATGTAGTTAATAGTGGTTGCCAAGAACAGCAACGCACAGATGACCCAACGGAAGTTGGACATTTTAGTAGTTTGTACAGGAGCCATATTCTTTTGTTTTTTTCGTTATTTCAGTATTACTTGATGTCGATGACGGGGATATTGTCCTTGTCATTATAGTAGAGATTCTCACCAGCCATACCCCAGATGAAGGTATAATAATAAGTACCGGCAGCAGCATGCATCGACCACTCGGGCGACATGATGGCCTGCTCGTTGTGCAGCCAGACCACACGGCTCTCCTGTGGCTCACCCATGATATGGGCAATGGTCTGCTCCTGAGGCAGGTTGAAATAATAGTAAGCCTCGATACGGCGACCGTGGGTGTGAGGAGGCATTGTGTTCCAGGCTGCGCCAGGATTGAGTTGTGTCAGGCCCAATTGCAGCTGACAGGGACCTTCCTCCAGTACGTCGTTGACAATGAGTTTGTAGACGGTGCGATTGTTACACTCCTCCAACGAGCCTACGGGACCCCATACGGCAGCCTTCAACGAACCCTTACGACCATCAAGCGTCACCCACTGTGTCTTATAATGCTGGTGGGCGGTAGCTGAGTTCAGATAGAACTTAGCAGGCTTTGAAGCATCCTTCGAACGGAAAAGCACCTCCTTGTTTACATCCTTGTCCTTAGCAATGTGGCCACGACCGATGTAGAGGGCCTCCTTGGGTGATAAGGCATATTCCTTACCATCGACGATAACCCAACCATCGCCCTCACCGCAGTTCACGATACCGATCTCACGGTTGTAGAGGAAATACTTCTCCTTGATGGTGGGATCTACGTCAAGACCCAACTCCAAGAAGTTCTCCAGTTTCAGATCCTTTGTCACGGGCATGGCACCGCCGAAGATGAAGCGGTCGTAGTGGGAGTACGTCAGGTTAATCTTATCGGCTTCCATCACCTTCTCCATCACGAAACGCTCACGCAGCGTCTTCGTGTCGTAGTGCTTCACGTCCTCAGGATGACAGGCCGTCTGGAAGTTTACTGTCTGCTGAGCATAACCAGCAGCCATCGTTCCCATAAGCATTAAAGTCAAAATTGTCTTTTTCATCATTGTCTATTTTTGATTATTCTTTTCTTCTTTTGCAATGCGCATACGGTTCCATACCACCATTCCAATAGTGACTAATGTCAGGATACCGGCACCAATCCATTTCAGGTAAGCCACGCACTTATAGATGACCCAGCCGAAAAGAGAGGAGGCAAAGTCAAGGGCACCAGCCTGGAAACCCTCTGGAATCTTGGCAGCAGGATCCTGCGTCTGGACATAAACCGTCTGGGCAGCCTGCGTAAAGGCTGGAGCCATATCAGTAACAAACCACAGCCCGATACCTACTGCAATGATACCGATAATCAACGTCTTCACCACATTACCTTTTGTATAGGGCAGTACCATCACAAATACATAGAACATACCTGCGAGGGATGCCAATGGCAGAAACTCATTGCCTGGCAAGGCAACCGCCATCAGCAAAGCCAGAGGAATCAGAATCAAGGAGGCTACAAGCGTAGTAGGGTGACCGATAACAAGTGCGGGCGACATACCGATATACACTTTCTTACCCGCCCACTTCTTCTGAACCACTTCCTGGGTTTTCTCTGCAATCGGCTTCAAACCATCGATGAAGAGTTTGGTGATGCGGGGAATCAATTCCATCACAGCACCCATCGTCACACCCAGGAAGAGGACTTTCTTGATATCAAGTTGCGCAACAGCACCAATCAGGGCGCCCACAATAACGCCTAAAACGATAGGTTCACCGAGTACACCGAACTTCTTCTTCAACCCCTCTGCATCAATGTCGAGCCTCGAAAAACCAGGAATCCTGTCGAGCAGCCAGTTGATGCCAATGGCAAAAGCGGTAAAACTCTGACAGAAAGGCTGTGGGATGGAGATTCCATCCATATCCTCGTAGTAGCTCTGAAACTTATCGGCAGTCAAGTCGGCCATCACTAAGGTGATGATATAGCAGACGATAGCAGCGAAATAACCCCATGCCAAACTTTGGTCCATCACGAAATAAGCCACAGCGCCGATAAAGGCGAAGTGCCAATAATTCCACAGGTCGATGTTCACCGTGCGCGTACAACCTGTGATGAGCAACAGAAAGTTAACACCTAGACAGATGGGAATAATCAAAGCACCAACAGCCGTATTATAAGCAACGGCAGCAGCAGCAGGCCAGCCCATATCGAAAACTCCGAGCTGCAGATTATAGAGCTGCGAGATTTCACTCAACGGTGAGCCGAAGTTCGTCGTCAGCAGTGCCGTCACAATACCAAGACCGACAAAACCGACTCCCACATAGAGACCAGACTTCAATGACTTGCCGAACTTCATGCCGATGCACAATCCGATGATGGTAAACAGGATAGGCATCATCACACTGGCACCTAAACTGATAATGTAACTAAAGACTTGTTCCATTAGATGATATTCATTTGTTTTTAGCGTAGTTTGACTGCAAAGGTAAGAATTATTATTGAGAAAAGAAACGATTACGGGAAAAAAATCCCGTAAACGTTTTAATCAGTCCTGATAATATACTTTCTTCACGCGATTGCTGACACCTGTCAACACCTCGTAGGGAATAGTGTCAAGGACGTCAGAGAGCACGGTCACGGGAAGATGTTCGCCGAAGATCTCAACCATATCACCCTCCTGGCAGTCGATGTCCGTCACGTCAATCATCGCCACGTCCATACAGATATTACCCACGTAGGGCGCTTTCTGTCCGTTGACTAAGCAATAACAGGCACCTCGTCCGAGGTGGCGGTTCAGACCATCGGCATAACCGATAGGGATGGCGGCTATCTTACTGTCGCGTGTCAGTACGCCTTTACGACTATAGCCCACCGTCTCCTCCTTCGGCACTTGTCGTATCTGAAGGATGGTGGTCTTCAGCGTCGAGACAGTATGCAGCATGCGGTTGTCGCGAGGGTCCACACCATAGAGTCCGAGTCCTAAGCGACACATGTCCAGCTGACGCTCGGGGAAGTGCTCGATGGCGGCGGAGTTGTCCATATGTCGGAGAATCTTATGCGAGAAGGCCGCCTGCAACTTCTTGCTGGCCACATCGAACTTCTCAAACTGCATAGCAGAGAAGCGGTCGAAGTCGTCGCTGTCGGAACCCACAAAATGCGAGAAGACAGAACGCGGAATGATGGCGTTCTGACTGCGAAGCCGACGGATGACCTCATCCATATCCTTCTCCGGATCAAAGCCTAAGCGATGCATGCCCGTGTCCAACTTGATATGCACAGGCCATCCTGTGATACCCTCCTTCTCGGCCGCATGAATCAGCGCATCCATCAATCGGAAGGAATAGACCTCTGGTTCCAAGTCGTAGTCAAACATCGTCTTGAAGGCCGTCATCTCAGGATTCATAATCATGATGTTCTGTGTGATGCCATTACGACGGAGCGTCACGCCCTCGTCGGCAACGGCCACAGCGAGGTAGTCGACACGATGGTCTTGCAGCGTCTTGGCTACCTCTACGGCACCTGCACCATAGGCATCCGCCTTCACCATACATACCAATTTGGTTTCAGGTTTCAAGAACGAACGGTAGTAGTTCAGGTTATCCACCACTGCATTGAGGTTCACCTCCAAGATGGTCTCATGCACCTTCTGCTCCAACAGCTCCGTCAGATGATCGAAGCCAAAGACGCGGGCACCTTTCAACAGGATGACCTCATCATGCAGGTTACGAAAGATATCACTGGCGATAAACTGCTCGACACCCGGGAAGAACGCCTTGTCAGCAACAGCAATGACATCCTTGTGCGACTGGATGGACGTACCAATACCTATCAGGCGGTCGATGCCTCGTTTCAGGCACAAGTCGCTGACCTCGCGATAGAGGGCTGACTTATCCATACCTGTCTGTTGGATATCACTCAGTATCAAGGTATGGCGACGCTCTTGATGTTCAGGACGGCGATTCATGAAGTCGAGGGCGATGTCCAACGAGTTGATATCGGAATTATACGAGTCGTTAATCAACGTACAGCCATGTTGTCCCTCCTTCACCTCCAGACGCATGGCAACAGGTTCCAGCTGTGTCATCCGCGCATCCAGATCTTCGGGCTTCACCCCTAAGTAAAGGGCAACGGCGGCACAGGCGAAAGAACACTCGATAGAAGCCTCATCGATAAACGGCAGATGGTATTCCCCACGTACCCCCTTATATTCATAAGAAATACTAGAAGTACTAGTATCACTCGTTAAACTAGAAATATACAACGGGGCAGAGATATTCTCCCTACTCCACCCGATCTTCTCACCTTTATAGCCAGAACGACGGATGCAACGGCTGATGGTATCGTTATCGCTGTCGTAGGCGATGACCTTCGCCCCATGGAAGAGTTGCAGTTTCTCCATACACTTCTCGTCCATCGAACGGAAATTCTTCTGATGGGCAGCACCTAAGGACGTCAGCACGCCAATGGTCGGCTGGATGATGTCGTGCAACGACGGCATCTCACCAGGTTCACTGATGCCTGCCTCGAAGACACCCACCTCCGTCTGCTCGTTCAAAAGCCACACTGACAAAGGGACACCAATCTGGGAGTTATAACTACGAGGAGAGCGTGTCACGGTCATCTGGGGCGATAACAACTGATACAGCCACTCCTTGACCATCGTCTTTCCGTTAGAGCCAGTGATACCCACTACAGGGATGTCGAACTCGTCGCGATGGCGCTCAGCCAATCGCTGAAGGGCTTCCAACGGGGAAGGTACCACCAGGAAGTTGGCATCGTCCATCGTCTTAACTCCTTCTTGACTCACCACAAAGTTGCGGACGCCACGACGATAAAGGTCGTCAATATAACGATGGCCGTCGTTGCGCTGCGAACGAAGGGCGAAGAACAATGTCTCTTCAGGGAAACACAAGGAACGACTGTCGGTCAACAGCCATCCTATCTTGGCATCAGCATGACCGATGCGGCGCGCTCCAGTGAGTGTTGCTATTTTCTCGATGGTGTAAATCATAGGACAAAGTTATGATATTTCTTCTTAATCTCGGCAACTTTTAACATAGTTTTATCCATAAATGCCTTATATTCCTCCGAATCAGGATGAAAAGGCTTATGATCGAGTGCCTGTTTAATGGGGTGCCACTCGGCAAGGAATGTCTTCGTAGCCTCACTGAAATAGGTTGCTGAGAGACGCTCCCAGATATAGTCAACGGCCTGCGCTGAAGGATGCAGCATGTCAGCAGCATAGAAGCGATAGTCACGCAACTCGTCATTGACAATCTCGTATGCAGGGAAATAGATGAGGTTAGAGGTAAGAGGTAAGAGGTAAGAGATGGCCAGCAATAAGGTCGCCTTTGACAACTGACTGCCGTGAAAGCCGTATTTCTGATAACGGATAGGACTGACTGTCAGGACAACCCTTACCTCTGGATTACGTTCTCTCAGGAGTTCCACCGTCTGGCGCAGATAGTCCACACACGTATCTATTGTCAGCTCTTCTTCCTGAAACAGCCGTTGGGGACGTTTCTCACAATTATCGACAATCTCCCCAGTCTCTTTCAGTCGATAGACATGGTTCGTGCCTAAGGTCAGGAAGACGATACGCGGAATCTTCTCGATTCGCTGGATGGTATGGAGGATGGAGGCAGGATTATACATCACCCCAAAAGGATTAACGGTAACCTGAAATTTCTCTCCCTTGAATCGTTGTCCGATACTATCGGCAAAACAAGAGCCTACCAACAGCATCTCCTCCATCGGCTCTATCCGAAAATTCGGCTTCGGAATATCAACTACAGTCCGAAACTCCATATTCTTTAATTTTAGCTCCTGCTTACTAACAGTCCTTTCTTACTCAACGTCATATCGACAAAACGGGCATTGGGATTCTGCTCGCTCTGTTGGATGACCTGCTTGATACGGGCAGCCGCTTCCGGGTCTTTCGCCACCATATACAGATAGCCTCCACCTCCTGCTCCCGGCAATTTATATCCTAAACACAGATCGTCTATCAGATGGGTGATACGACGGACAGAATCAGGATTCGTACCACTATCCAACAATTGGTTCTGCTGCCAGGTCTTGCGTATCAGTCGCCCCATCTCCATGAAGTCATTTCGCTGTAGCGCCTCGTACAGATCCAAGGAATGGGCTTTCATAGACCTCAACATCAACAATTGCTCATGCTGATTGAGAAACATCCGACGGACAATCTCTGCAAGAATTTTCTTCGCTGTACGGGTCACCCCCGTATAATACAACAGGTGACACGCCTGAAATTCGGGTTGGGTGAACACATCATCGGGCAACCACCGCACTACGGGATTTTGTTCAAAACCACGGGTGGTCTCCAGCAATTTCACGCCACCCAGTACACCACCAAACTGATCCTGCCAACCGCCACCTGTCGTCAACAACTGTTCCAGTACCAACGTACGTCGGCCTATCTCATTCTTATCCCAGGCCAGCGAACAGAAATCATTAACAGCACCCAATACCGTTGCGGCAAGGATACTACTCGTTCCCAATCCACTACCTGCAGGAACTGCCGACAAGAGAGTCAATTCTATACCTGAACCGAAAGCCTCCAATTGCACTTTCAAAGACGGATAAGTTTCAGCAGAGAACCGAGGCAGGAAACCAGCCAAAGCTAGGGCTGCTTTCGGAATACTGAACGGAGATCCCACATGCATGAAATCACCTAATTGTTCATAGGTCTCTACGACTTCCGAAGCGCCTAAATCAATACTGCGTAATACGATATGACACGCTTCGCAGGGTTTGACATAAACTTGCAACGGAGGCTGTCCGTTCAGCTCGATGGCGATATTCACTACCCGTCCGCCCTCCATCAGACAGAACGGCGGCGTATCCGTCCAACCACCGGCAAGGTCGATACGAACAGGAGAACGTCCCCAGACGATCTGGTCTCTGAAAACAGAAAGGTACGGCGACTGTTTCCGGGCTATCACATCCTCCGTCAGTCCCTCTCTTAACAGTGAGAAAGCACGTCCTTGGTCATCGCGTAACATGGCATCATGAATCCGCGTCATCATCGGAGCCGTTTCCGGAAGAACGGAAGGCATCTCAATCTTCATTTCCTTAAACTCACGGGCAGCATCATCCAAGTCCAACTGGTAAAACACACTATGCTGCCAATTACGAGCCATTTTGCTCCAGTTCTCCTTGCGGAAATCCTTCCGTTGAGCAAACAACCGCCGCAGATTGGCACGTTCAGCAAGCTCGTTACTATTCACAGCATCGTCAATGTGATAACGGCGAATCTCATAATCCTGCTCCCCTATTGGCACTACATCAATACACTCACCAGGTTCCAATCGAATATCCCAGTCGTTCTCTGGCACTCCCGTCACAACATTATCATAAGTCAAATGCCACTTGGGACCTATAAAACTATTCTCTATCCAGATATTCCGATTCTCGGGAGTAAACTGATAATAAGTCACCGTATTTTGCGTAAAAATAGAAGGATGCGGCTTACGGTCGTGGTGCATGATCTCTCGCTGGTCATTGACAATGTTCTGTATCGCCAATGTGGAAGAGATCATTTCTCTTGAGGTTCCGAAATGATAGAATTCTCCCCCTGGAAGCGGCACGATGGCGACAGAGAGTTCACGCAACTCTGGGTCATCAATGGTGGGATGTGTACCTAACGTACAGCCGAACTCGCTATAGAGATCGTACTCTTTTAATGAAGGGTGGAGAGCAGAGAATTGAGAGTTATCTGTGCTCCGTTTCTTCAGTAACTCAAGGGCACGATCGCTAAGAAGCCAGATACCGATATCTGTGAGATAGAAATGATCTTTCAACAATTCCGACAATCGGTCCGTACTTGGCTTTTGCAGCATCATCTTCAGTACATTCGGTGTACGGCGATCACAGACGAACACGCCATGATCCTTTGCTATCGAGGCATCAAGCCACAAACCATAGCATACCACATCGGCATCAGGAATCGGACCGATACGCTCGGCAGCGCGAATATATACATCACCACTGACAATCATGGTACGCAAACGCTTTGGAGCCGCCTCCATCATCCGTTCATAGAGTGGCAGTTGTAAATCTAATAAAGTCTGTGAGAGTCGCTGTCCGCGTTCCCAACGAAACACGGGAATAGGAGCTAGAATCTTGCCACTGACGGCATAGGAAGGCAGTCTGCGACTTTGTCCACCTGCATGCAGGATGATGCTTCGCTCATCCCCCAACCAATCGGCAGCCTGTTGGAGTAGCCATACGGTACCGCCACCAGATCCTAACCGATGTCCTATAGGGTCACAGGTACAGAAATAGTCTTCCTTGCTCAGTCCTGTGAGTTCATGAAAGCAGTCCACCAGATTGGGTGGCACGGAGAGTAGTTTCTTCATAGTGCTCAAGGAAATAAGTTTATTCTATCTTAGAACGGTTACGGTAGAACTGTACTGCCAAAACGATGAGCAACAGCAATAGGATACCTAGTGCCACATAGGCAATGGTCTCCGTCGTGGTAATACTCTTCGGGAAGAAACTGAGTACAATCTCATGCCTTCCAGGCTTCACCTGAAGGGCACGTAATACATAGTCGACACGTCCTAACTCTTGTTCCACACCATCCACAGTAGCAGTCCACCCTGGATAATAGATTTCAGAGAAGACGATGACGCCACCCTTGCCCGACTCTACCTCGTATGACAGTTGATTAGGCTCATAACTCTTGATGCGTACTACACTCAGCGTATCCTGTTCCGTACTCTCACCTAACAGTTCCTTGAATTTCTTATCAGCGACAGCCTCATGGCGGAGGTCGAGTTTGGCAATGCCGTCTAATTCCTGATTAGCGTTATCCACATAAGTGACCTTGTCTACCAGCCAGGCATTCCCATAGGTATAGGGATTCTCCACGGGAACGGTCTGACCACCTTGTAGCGGCAGGATGAAGTATTTGGTATTCAACATGTTCAGCACTGGACATACGGAGTCACCTTTCACCTGTGTCATATCCCCCTGTGCCTCAGCAATAGCACTGAACGTCCGATTCATCTCCTTCGAGATATAGGCATCGATAAGCTCCTGATAGCGACGCAACTTAGCAGCATGATAACCACCGATACTCTTCACATAGAAACTCGTCTCATTCTCATTAAACGTATTCGAAGCGAGGTTCAATACACGATAGTCAAGTGATTTGTCCTGCAGGATATGGTCGATGGCTGTCGATTTCTGGATGGGTTGTTCACGAACCGTCTTCGAAACGAACATCTCATCGTTCAAGTAACGCTTGTTGACCTGCCACATATCAAAGAGACAAAGAACAGTCAAGATGCCCACAAGCCATTCTGCACGCAGTTTTCTGTATTTATACAACAACAGACCTGCTGTTCCTATGACGATAATCCAGAACGAGCGCCAACAATCTGCCGTAAAGACGGCAACACGCATCTCTGTCAGATTCTGAATCAGCGGTGTCAGCTGGTCAGCAGGAATCTGACTCATCGCCTGCATTTCGCTATTACTAATATAGTCCGGGAAGAAGAGTTTCGGCATCAGGGCGAAGAGTAAAGCCAGTCCACCTGTCAGCCCGAAACTGATATAGATGTATTTCATCTTCGACTTCAATAGCTCTGGCTCGTCCACGACCTTCTTTAATGCCAACATTGCGAGCAATGGTATTGTAAACTCAACGATGACGAGGATAGATGCAACTGTACGGAACTTCGCATACATCGGGATATAGTCAAGAAAGAAGTCCGTAAACGGCATGAAGTTACGCCCCCACGACAACAGAATGGAAAGAATCGTGGCAGCCAGCAAAGCCCACTTCAAAGGTCCCTTGACAATAAACAGACCCAATACAAAGAGCATCAAGACGAAGGCTCCCACATAGACGGGACCCGCTGTCATCGGTTGGTTCCCCCAATATTGTCCAATCTGTTCATAGATACCAAGATAGTCATTATTGGCATGTTCCATAGCGGTCTTGTTCAATACCATCGGTACAGAAGCTCCACCTTTGGTATTGGGTACCAACAAAGTCCATGTCTCATCAATACCATAGCTCCACTGGGTGATATAGTCACGATCCAGTCCACTTGAAGTCTGGTTGGCGGCATTCGCTTTCACCAGTTCACTCTTGCCACGCATCGATTCCTTTCCATACTCCCATGTATGATAGAGGTTCGACATATTGATGCAGATGCCAATGGCACCTCCTGCCAAACAGACACCTGTTGCCTTCAACAGATGCTTCCATTCTTTCTTCCGTGCTCCCTCAATGATAAAGGCAATCACCATCGCCAAAACAATAAACAGATAGTAATAGGTCATCTGTACATGGTTGGCAAGAATCTCCAGCGCACAGAACAAGGCGGTAACTATCAGACCCCATGCATATTTACCCCGATAGGCAAGGACGATACCCGCTATCATCGGTGGCAAATAGGCAAGGGCAATAACCTTCCAGATATGTCCTGCGGCAATAATGATGAAAAAATAGCTGCTGAACGCCCACACTACAGCACCTAAGGTTGCAAGATACCAACGGAAATCGAAGGCACGCAACAAGATATAAAAGCCTAATAGGTAGGCAAACACATACCATACGTTCTCAGGCAGCCACAAGTGATAGGCCTTTTCCACCTTCGCCAATGTATCGGTACTTTTATACGACGGCGCCGTCTGATACGTCGGCATGCCACTAAACACTGCATTGGTCCAACGGGTACGCTCTCCTGTCCGCTGATAGTATTCCGAAGCCTCCTGTCCTGCCCCACGTCCTGCTGACGTGTCATGCCGATAGAGGATACGCCCTTCAATGTCAGCTGGGAAGAAATAAGCAAACGATATCAATGCGAATAGCACTACCACCAAGATGTCTGGCAGCCACTGTTTCAAACTTTTCATACCTTATTTATTATTATTTAGCGCACAAAGGTAACAAATATTTTTCAATTTTCAATTTTCAATTCTCAATTTTATTACTACCTTTGCACCATAATACAGTAAAACAAATATGAAAATAGGAATCATCGTAGCAATGGACAAGGAGTTGAAACAACTCCAGCAACTCTTTAACAACAGGAGTATACGTGTTGAGAAATGTGGAATCGGTAAGGTAAATGCTGCCTTAGGTGCACAAAAGATTATCAATGAGTTCCATCCGGACATCATTATCTCCAGTGGATGCGCCGGAGGAAATGGTGACGATATCAAAATACAAGACGTAATTGTCGGTACGGAAATCACCTACCATGACGTTTACTGCGGTACTGCTATCGACAACAGCACCATCTATGGACAAGTACAAGGACTTCCCGCCCGCTATCAAGCCGACCCTGTTCTGTTGGAAAAGGCTATCAGCCTTCAGCCATCAGCTATCAGTATTCATAAAGGCCTCATCGTAACAGGCGACTGGTTTGTAGACTCCAAAGAGAAAATGCGCAGTATCATCGAGAAATTCCCAGAGGCAAAAGCCGTCGATATGGAGTCATGTGCCATTGCACAGACGTGCTATATTAACAAGGTTCCCTTTATCTCCTTCCGTGTCATTAGTGACATTCCTCTTCGCGATACCAATGCCTCGCAGTATCACGACTTCTGGAACACCATCGCCAACAATTCTTTCCAAGTCACCAAGACATTTATTGAAAGCCTATAAACGACGAAAGATTAGTTACCCGTCTGAATGAATTGTATAGCACGATCCAGTTGGGTATCGACTCTAGTAGCCTTAAACTGGTTGAGATCGAAGGCAACCTCAATGTCTGGCATGATACCGATACTCTCAAGAATTGTCTTCTTGTCGAGTTGGATGGTCACTACAGCTGGCGTGTAGCAATAAACGGGGGTGACATTCTCGACACCGATGTGTCCCGAATAATTAAAACTATAGGCGGAGTTTTCTGTCAGTCCGCACAATCCGCCAAAAGTACGCTTGCCAACGACGCAAACATTGTCAAGAATCTTAGCACCCATCGTCGTCATCTCCGACATGCTTACCGACAAACAGTTGGTCATTACGGCAATCGGTTCGGTGATACCAAGTTGACTGGCCGTTACAGGAATCTTTGTGGAAAGGTCGACGCTATTACGTATATCGGGCATCAGGGGTGAGTAGTCGTAGCGCCCCATTCCGCGCTTAAAGCGCTGGTAGCCGATTTGTATATCCGTGCCAGGCTCCATCAGGGCACCCAGCACATACTGATAGTCATTCATAAAACCGCCGCCATTGGAGCGTATATCAATGATGACGCCTTTCAGTGTACCGTTTGCCTTCAGCTCCTGTACCTTATTGAACCATGCCAGCCATGTTTCGCTCATATTTTCAGCAAGATAGTACATAGAACTTCCTTTTACCAGCCCACTTAAGTATTTAGCCAGAAATGCCGGATCAATGTATGCCGAGATTTTGAAACCAGAGAAAGCCAGATATGGTATATTGTCGTTGAAGAGTGCATACTGCATGGTAATACCTATATCATCGAAGGTGCTATCCACAACGTATAGTCCAGGGATGTTCATCAATCCGTAGGTGGCAGCCACATGGTCATATAGCGCTACCAATTGGTCATAGGTCTTTATGGAGACCATGCCGGCATTCCATTCTTCCGCCAGAGCGGAAAGGGCAGATAGCTCCTCCTGCTCAGTAGCAGTAATCGTACCGTCTTGTTCTTTTTTCTTCAACGTTGCGATGCGGTCAGTGACGTACCCCATACCAGTAGTCTTGTATTTGGTTCTTCTGAAATTGTCGGCAAGTTGTTTTTTCGATGTCGTCGCATAGCGATGTTCAGTAACCATACCGGATTCTATATAGGCATCCAGCATAGGTACGAAACCGAGAGCATTCTCATAGTCATCACGATCCTTAACATGCAGAAAGCCAGGACTTCCTGTGACATAATTCCCCGTATGCAGATTCTTGAAACTTGCATAGAAGTGGCCATCATGCAATGGGACTACCAATTCTTCTATCAGTTTCTGATACTCATCATCACTAACAGGGTTGGTTGCTTGGTCACGTTCGTCAAGTTCCTCGAAACGCGGCAGGAACTGGTCATAGACGGCATTCCAGTCGACGCCCTGTTCTTCCTCGTAGTCCCATAATCCATAGTTCTGGTTCATGCCATTCCAGAATACTTTGAACTGGGCAGCAAAACTTTTCTCTGCCGCACCGAATACCAAATCGTCATTGTGGTCGTAAGATACCAGCCTGTCTGCCTCCTCGCGACAAGAATTCATGGTCAGCATCAGGAGCATGGCTCCCAGGATCATTATCTTGTTCTTCATAACTCCAAACTCTCAGTTTTAAACTCTTATTTTCAACTAAAAAAAGTACATCACTCCCGCTTGTAAAGCAAGTGTAGAGTTGTACTTCGGATCCTTCACACGCATGTATTCTTTCTCCACACTGGTGACACTGTAGTAGTAACGCACCTCTACCTGAGCGCCCCATTTCTTGGCAAAGCGGTATTCCATACCTATACCACCTAACAGTCCACAATCCAGACGCTGATCATGGTCGCTGTCGATATCCATTTTCTCAGAAAAGCCATAGGACAAATTTTGAAACGAGTTATAATCAATACCTTCACGGTGGCTACTGAGCCAATAACCGCCATAGACGCCCAGATTACAGAAGCCACGCAGTTTCTGTCCGCCAAAACTGAATGAGGCCATCACGGGCAATACCAGATAGTTGTTGGTGTACTTGTATTGCATGGAGACCTGCGAGCGCTGCACGGTATGGTTCTTCTGCATGAAGTTCAGTTCAGCACGCACGCCCAACCAATCAGTAACATCATATTGTCCCATCACGCCTAAGCCCAGGCCCCAACGGTCCTTGTAGTCGTAGTCAATCATATAATGCTTATCAGCAGTAAAGTGATTGTAGGTTGCCCCTACATTGGTTCCAATGCGCCACTGCGCAAATACCAATGTAGGAAACATGAATGCCAAAAGTGGCAACAATTTCTTCATCTTTTATCGCTCTATGGTTAAAAAATCGTTGCAAATATACAATAATGAATAAGAATTGTGGGTATTGAACCCTCTTAATCGATTAATTATCCGGATCTCCTAAGTAGTGATACTCCTTGATATTCGGATTCTCACCGACATACTCGTCTTGTGGTGTAGGTTCGATGAGACGTTTCTTGTTATAGTTTTTAAAGGTGCTGACAAACAAGATAATGTCACTGTATTTCACCGTAGGAATGACGATATTGAAAATACCAACACCCACGCGGATACCCTCGCCACTCAAGTTGTTGCGGAGACGTGCTGTAGAGTAGAAGCTATGACGGTAGATTTCCAGCTTGTTGTACTTGTGGAATGCCTCCATCACCTCCTTGTCGTTAACAGTCGAATCAATCTCTGTGAAGACACGTGAGAAGTTAGCCACAGCATCGTCGATAGCATCACCCTTGATACTGTCGTTATCATGAATACACTCACGGATATTGTCCATCATCTCACGTTCCATCTTCTCATCGGAAGGTACGGTGATAACAGCAATCACAAAGAGAACAAAAAATAAAACAACTAAAATGGCTATCTTGCCCAAGCAACTGTGATAGAACTCCTGTGGGAGTGATTGCTTAGTACGATATGAGTTTCTTGCGTCTTGTTGCATGATTTAAAGATTTTTATTATTCAAGATTTGTTATGTATCAGATTCATAAATTCCTGTCTGGTCTTGGCCTGGTTGAAAGCACCACTGAAATCACTAGTCGTCGTAATGGCATTTTGTTTCTCGACGCCACGCATCTGCATACACATATGGCGGGCTTCCACAACAACCATAACGCCCAATGGGTGCAACGTCTGCTCAATGCACTCCTTGATTTGCAACGTCATACGCTCTTGTACTTGCAGACGGTGAGAGTAAATGTCAACCACACGAGCTATCTTGGAGAGTCCTGTGATGTAGCCATTGGGGATATACGCTACATGAGCCTTTCCGTAAAAAGGTATCATGTGATGTTCACACAGCGAGAAAAAATCAATGTCCTTGACGATGACCATCTGAGTATAATCCTCCTTGAAAAGCGCTTCTCTCAAAACTTGATGCGCATCCATCTGATAGCCGCGCGTCAGTACTTGCATAGCCTTGGCAACACGCATAGGGGTCTTCAGCAGGCCTTCCCTTTCGACATCCTCACCCAGCAGTTTCAGGATGTCCTTATAATGGGCGGCGAGTTCGTCAAGCCCTTCTCTATATTCTGTTTCCGGATTCATTAATATTGTACGGTTATTTTCCCCTTAACGATAGAGGCTTGTTTATAGCCCAGTTTCTGGAGATTCACCATCATCTGATGGGCTTCTTCATAAGTGCGATAGTTACCTACACGACAGATCCAGCGTGGCGAATAAAAATGTACGTAGACAGGAACATTGGCATAGTGTGCCTTGATATTGTTACGGATTTGTTCAGCCATCTGGCGATCCTTGCGGGAGTTACCTCCAGCAAAAGCTTGAACACGATAGCCCATCACCTTATGACCACCAGACACCGTATTCTGTGGAGTATTGGTGGTGTCGCCCTCCGAATTGGCATCGCCATTCTGTATTGTTCCCTTGTTGGCTTGTCCGTTATCTTTCGAAGCCCCCGTCTGTTTCTTATCGTCGTTCGACTTCTGGGGGGACTGAACGCCTGTTGCCTGAGGGTCATTCACCAATTGCTCGATATCGTCACTCTGATGAATGGTCACCGTGCCTTTTCCCTCCACCTTCTTTTGAACACGTTCTGTAAAAGTCTGTGCATTGGCATGAAAAATCATACCAACACACAGAATCAATGTGACTATCCAACGGTCACGACGAAGGGATATATTATTCATGTCGTGGATTATTTCCAAGCGTCGATGATTCCCTTGAAGTCAGCAGCCTTCAGTGAAGCACCACCAATCAGGCCACCGTCGATATCGGGCTTAGCAAACAGCTCAGGAGCGTTGCTAGCCTTGCAGCTACCACCATACAGGATAGTGGTGTCTTCAGCTACAGCCTGACCGTACTTCTCAGCGATGATGGAGCGGATGTAAGCGTGGATCTCCTCAGCCTGCTCAGCGGTAGCGGTCTTACCCGTACCGATAGCCCAGATGGGTTCGTAGGCAATAACGATCTTGCGGAAGTCCTCCTCAGAGAGGTTGAATACTGAACCCTCGAGCTCGGCCTTTACAACCTCGTTCTGCTTGCCTGCTTCGCGCTCCTCCAGGCTCTCACCGATGCAGAAAATCACTTTCAGGTCGTTCTTCTGAGCCAGAAGCACCTTCTCCTTCAGGATCTCAGGTGTCTCCTTGTAATACTCACGACGCTCTGAGTGACCGAGGATGACATACTGAGCACCAGTGCTCTTCACCATCTCAGCGCTTACCTCACCCGTGAAAGCACCCTTCTCCTTGTCGGCGCAGTTCTCAGCACCCAGACCGATGATGTCCTGATCGAGGAACTGTGCGATAGAAGCGAGGTGAATAAACGGTGTGCAGATAACTACACCACAGTTGGGCTTGTCAGCCTTCAAAGTCTCATTCAGCTCCTTTGCAAGAGCAATACCATCCTGGAGATTCATGTTCATCTTCCAGTTTCCTGCTACAATTTTCTTTCTCATGTTTTTACGTTTTAAAATTTGATGTACTTTATTTGACTTTTCTTTTTTCTTCAACCACTTCGACCAAGCCCACAGACGGTCGGCTATGGTCAACAGCACCAGAGGCAGCACATACCACAAGAGAATCACCAGGATTTTCTTGGGTACAGAGTCTTCTGGCATTTTTCCTATCTCCATCTTCTCCAGCGGCCCGTTCAATTCTTCCTCTTCTGGCAGGTTGTTGTGGCTCCACTTGCGGATGATAGTACCATCCTTGAGTAATATCAGTCCAGGATTACTCCGTATCATAGTCTTCAAGACGATATCGTCCGTCTGACAGAACGCATATTCAGCTCCAGTACCATCTTTCCATTTGGTGATAGCCTTCTCTCCGCTCGCTGTCAAGCCGTAGAAAGGGTAGTCATTCTCCTGGGCATATTCGTAAATCAGGTTCAGTCTGCCGAACTGACTCTCATCAGCCTTCTCCAAATGGGGGGACACCAGCAGGAACACATAACCTTTCTTGTTCAACACAGAGTCGGTAATGTCATTCCCGTCTTCGATACGCTCTAGGAAGAAGTCGCTATAGGGCGACTCCTCGCCCTCCATCATTTGCTGCCATCCTTTCCGCAAATCCGTTCCGATATGATAGGATCGGAAATCGAAATACGGCAAGTCGTAGAGCGACCGTCCTGCTACTATCAAGATAAACAATACCGTGAAATTCATCACGATCCATTGGTTTGTTTTTGATATGAAGCGCATCATGTCTAGCGGATACCATGCCAATAATATGGCACATGTCAGCAAGACGATGTTCTTCCAGAACGTCTGCCAGTTGGTAAGTACGATGGCATCTCCAAAACAACCACAGTCACTGATGGGATTGGCGAGTGCCAGCCATAGCGTCAGCGGCGTCATGATGATGAGCCACCCTAGGATGATACGTGTCACTACACGTCGGCGGATGGCAAATAGCAAACAGATGCCGAGCCAGAACTCGGCAGCCGAGAGAAGTACTGACAGGATGAGTGTCAGGGCATCAGGGGCATAGGTCCCTAGATGCATCGCCTCCAGATAGTCGGCAATTTTATATTGTGTGCCTGACGGGTCGACGGCCTTGACGAATCCTGACAGGATGAATGCCAGAGCGACCAGCAGTCGGGCAATGTTCACTAATATCTTTCTCGTCATCCTTCACTCAACTTTATCGCTCCGAAGACCGCATAGTTGATGATGTCCATATAGTTGGCATCGATACCCTCACTGACGAGGGTGTCACCGCCGAGATTCTCAATCTCTTTGATGCGTTCTATTTTTGTGAGGATGAAATCCGTATAGCTGCTGACACGCATACCCCGCCACGCCTCGTCGTAGTCGTGGTTCTTGCGCTTCATCAGCTCCAGTGCCTCCAGTGCATAGCGGTCGTAGAGCGCTATGGCCTCTTTGGGCTGCATATCGACAGTATCCGAAAAGCCGTGTGCCAGTTGGATGAGACCCACGATACCGTAGTTGATCAGGGCAATGAACTCAGGACGGATACCTTCGCCCACCAGCGACTCCTTCTTGATTTCTAGGGAGCGGATGCGCTTAGCCTTGATAAATAACTGGTCGGTAAGTGACTGAGGGCGCAGGATACGCCATGAAGCCCCATAGTCGTGGAGTTTCTTCTCAAACAGGCTGCGGCATTCCTGCATCACCTGTTCAAACTGTGCGTTGGTCTTCTCGTTTTCCTTTGACATGATGATTAGAAATTAACAGAGAAGGATGCACCCAGAACAAAAGAATGCATGGTTTTCTTAATGCTCTTGCTAGCTGTGAAATACTCAGCGTATTCTGCTTCGGTCATATCCTTAAAGTAAGATGGGAACATAGCATAAGGAATACCTCCGTAGTTGTAATTCATCGTGTAGGTCTTACGCGTAATATCGTAATCGAGGAACACCTTCCAAGAGAAGTTCTTCTTATAGGCATAGGTGAGGGAGATACCTGTACCAAACTTCATGGTATTGTTGCCGTCCACGGTGAAATAGTCCCATTCTATGTCATAATCATTACCGGTTGGCTGATAGGGTTTGTCGCCTTCTTTAAATTCCTTACCTGAAAGCCTGGCATTCAAAGAGAGCTCCTGCATAATGCTACGACCGATGAGCAGTTTACTGCCCAATGCGAAACGATTGGAGAGGGGGAAGTTGAAATAAGCACCCAGATCGACGGCAAATTCCGTCAGGTGGTCACTCTCGATGACAAAGTCGATATCGTCAATCGATGCCTCTATGTCATTCAGGTCTTCTTCGTCCAATTGATTTACTGCATCATACAAAGCATTTACATCCTCCCATGCGAAATCCGTAATCTTATTCCATCCCTTGATAGGTGAGCTCTTCACACGCAGGCGACCACCCACACCGATGTAGGGATTGAAGAAATAAGCACCTTCAGCACCTACCACTGTGGAGGCCTGGAATTTCAGATTCAGGTTATCAGCCCATCCGTATTCTTTCATCTCGAAATCAAGGTCACGGCTTCCCAGTCCGATACCCATCGAGATGGAGAAGAACGAAGGATGGTCGATGACATTGGGAGCACCGATGATATCGTTACGCAGCAGACCCTTTCCCTTGAAAAGCAGGTCACAGAGGGCGTAGCCTAACTCGCCGGAGAGAATACCGATACCTGCACCAGAGAGTACGTCGCTAATCCAGTGGCGGTTGTTCAATACACGCATCACACCTGTTGCCGTAGCCACACCATAGCCGGCAACTGACCACCAAGGCGAACGAGTGAGACCATACTCTTTGTGCAACAGTGTAGCACCGACGAAAGCGGTAGCCGTATGTCCAGAGGGCCATGAATTGGCTGAACTTCCGTCAGGACGCATTTCCTTAGCCGTATGCTTGATGGTGTTGACCAAGAGTGCCATAATACCATAGCCCATACCGGCACTTGCCAACAGGCGGGGCCAGTCGCTACGACCCTCATAACCGCCTAACTTAAGACCCACTACGGCTGCAGGACCGAAGAACTGGGTGTAATCGTCGATGCCCGTCTTGAACTTAGTCAACAAAGAGTGTTTTGTCTGCTGCTTAAAAGCGTTCTTCTCGCTCTTGGCAATGATACCTGCCACAAACAAAGGTACACCTACGAAAGTCATGTCGTCCATGAACTTATAGGCCTTGGTGTCAGGATTTGTCTTTGACTTGAAGAAGTCGAAGTCCATCTTGGCATTAGGAGCCTCCAGGGACAACGCCCTTACGTCGTGTCTCTCATCGGTAATGGTACCCAACTCTGCCTTCATCTCAGGAACGGTCAGTTTCAAGGGTTCCATATCCTTGTAATTACCATTGTCAGCAAACGCGACTGAGAATACACCCAGCAGCATAGTCATTAAGAAAGATCTCATCGTTCCCATAATTTACATATTTTAATTACTGACTGCAAAGGTACAAATAAAAATGGAAATAAGAATTAAAAATTATAAATATTTTTTGTACTTTTGCAGTCGAAAAGTAAAAATAGACTGATGAAACTCTATTCTGATGCCGCTTTGGCGAAGATATTAGATCGCGAGATTTTCCACCAGATCAGTGCTGTTGCTGACCGTTTGGGCGTAGAGTGCTATGTTGTGGGAGGCTATGTGCGTGACATCTTCCTGGAGCGTCCTTCCGACGACATCGACGTGGTTGTCGTGGGCAGCGGCATCGAGGTGGCTTCTGAACTGAAAAAACTACTTGGAAAACGGGCACATCTCAGCGTGTTTAAGAATTTCGGCACCGCCCAAGTGAAGTTTCATGAGATGGAGGTGGAGTTTGTAGGAGCCAGAAGGGAAAGCTATAGCCACGATTCGCGTAAACCCATTGTCGAAGACGGAACACTGGAAGACGACCAGAACCGTCGCGACTTCACCATCAATGCGATGGCCATCTGTCTGAATAAGAGCCGTTTCGGAGAACTTGTCGATCCCTTCAATGGTATTGGCGACTTGCAGGACCGCATCATCGCCACACCTCTCGATCCTGAAGTGACTTTCTCTGACGACCCGCTGCGTATGATGCGCTGCATCCGTTTTGCCACCCAACTCAATTTCCAGATAGAAGACGAGACCTTCAAGGCACTGGAAGATATGGCAGACCGCATCAGGATCGTCAGCGGCGAGCGTATCGAGGTGGAACTCAACAAAATCATCATGGCCCCACATCCCAGTATCGGCTTTGAATACCTGCAGCGCAGCGGTCTCCTGCAGATCATTCTCCCAGAACTCGCTGCCCTTGACATCGTGGAGAAACGTGATGACAAAGCCCATAAGAATAATTTCTACCACACGCTGGAAGTCCTAGAGAATGTTGTTAAATCGCAAGACAGTTCTCTCACCTCTCACCTCTCACCTCTCACCTCTATCTTATGGCTCCGCTGGGCGGCATTGCTCCACGACATCGGCAAGACGAAGTCGAAACGCTGGGAGCCGAAGGTTGGATGGACGTTCCATAACCATAATTATATTGGCGCCAAGATGGTGCCCAACATCTTCCGTCGCCTGAAGTTGCCGATGGGAGCAGAGATGCGCTATGTGCAGAAGCTCGTCGACCTCCATATGCGTCCCATCGCCATTGCCGACGAGGAAGTAACTGATTCTGCTGTGCGTCGCCTGTTGAACGACGCTGGTGACGATATCGACGATTTGATGTGCCTCTGCGAGGCAGACATCACTTCGAAGAACGAAGTGCGCAAACAACTGTTCCTGGAGAATTTCCGGATGGTGCGTGAGAAATTGACCGACCTGAAGGAGAAAGACTACAAACGACTGCTGCAGCCTGTGATTGATGGCAACGAGATTATGGAACTCTTCCACTTGCAGCCCTCACGCGAGGTGGGTGTCTTGAAACAATACCTGAAGGATGCCGTTCTCGACAACAAGGTGGAGAACGAGCGCGAGCCCCTCATGCACCTGTTGATGGAGAAAGCAAAGTCAATGGGACTTATTTAGAGACCTTGTGCAACTTGCGCAACGCCTTGTCACGAATCTGACGGACACGCTCACGCTTCAGTCCGAGTCCTTCGCCGATTTCCGCCATTGTCTGCCGCTCCTCCCCTATTCCGAAGAAAGCCTTGATGACTGTCTGTTCCCGTTCGTTAAGCACGCCGATGGCACTCACGAGGTCGTCAGAGAGCGTCCTTTGCTCCAGTTCCTGGCCAGCGTTGGGTGCATCCTTGTCTTCTAGGACATTAAGCAGCGTAAAGTTATTGTTGGAACCCACGGGCAGACTCTCGTCCGTAGAAAGAACGGGCGTCTCCCCTGTCACGCGGCGGATGGCATCCTCAATGCTGCGACGGATATAGGGCGCAGCAAAGGTGACGAAAGGCTTGCCGCGACTGGGGTCATACTTTTCCGCAGCCTTGATGATGCCGATAGTACCTTCGCTGATGAGGTCGTCCGTACTGAGCAGTTCCGACTTGTACTGTCGTGCCAGAGTCACCACATATCCCATATTCTTGGTGACGAGGTCGTCACGCTGTTTCCCGTTTCCCATATCATTATAATATATTTAGGTCGCAAAGATACGACGAAAAAAAAAGAAATCCAAATTTTCATCTGGATTTCTTTTCTTGGTTCAGGATGATATTGTTATGAAATTTCAATCATCCTCGAAACCTTCGTTTCCTCCTTTTTCATCTTCGGCAACACGACCGTCAGGATGCCGTTGTCGACCTTTGCAGAGATCTGCTCCTTATCGACGTCTTCAGGCAGTGAGTAGTTCTGCTGATAGTTGGTGTAGCTGAACTCACGGCGCAGGTAGTGCTGCTTCTTACTCTCTTCCTTATGCTCCATCTTGTTCTCGATGGCTATGCTCAGATTGCCCTCGTTATTGATGTTTACACGACAATACTCTTTCTTGATACCTGGGGCGGCTACTTCCATCGTATAGGCGTTCTCATCTTCCTTGACGTTGACTGCTGGTGCGGTAGTAGTGGCGCATGCCATCATATCGTTGTTCATAAAGTCGTCGAATACTGTTGGAAACCAACTGTTTTTGAATACTGGTAACATAATCATACCTCCTAATTCTATTTTTAATTGTTTGTAAATATTTTTATTCTTGAATGCCTCCGCTTTCGTTTCAGCGTTCACCCACTCTAGTACAAGTTACGTGCCAACACCTATATTGCCGTCATATTGACAGAAATAAGCGACAATCTGTCATATTTTCCATAAAAACCAAAACAAAAAAAAGAGAAACTTTGTTAAAACTGGCTTACCTATTTTATAGGTATGCCGGTTTTTTAGTACCTTTGCAGCCGAATTCGCAAAAAAAGAGCGTCCAGCTCGTTGAGGCGGATATTTGTTCGAATAAATAAACAATTGGAAAATAGGTATGAAAATGAAAAAGTTAATGATGTTTGCAGCAGTTGCCGCAACGTTAGTATCCTGTGGTGGCGGCGGTGGTCGCCCGACTTTTGGCGATAACGAGTATCCCGTTGTGACGGTGGGTACTTCGAGTGCCGACATGCAGTCGACCTATCCTGCAACGATCAAGGGTGTACAGGATGTGGAGATTCGTCCGAAGGTACAAGGATTCATTACTCAGATTAATGTGAAGGAAGGTCAGACGGTAGGTGCCGGACAAACCCTTTTCGTGCTCGATAACCAGACCTACCAGGCTGCAGTTCGCCAGGCTCAGGCTGCCGTTAACACGGCCCAGCAGCAGGTTAACACAGCCCAACTGACATACGAGAATGCCAAGCAGCTACATGCCAACAAGGTGATTGGCGACTATGAATTGCAGACCTCACAGAACTCCTGGGAGAGTGCTAAGGCACAACTTGCACAGGCGCAGGCATCGTTGGCGTCTGCCCGCGAGCAACTGAGCTTCTGCTATGTAAAGAGCCCCGCTTCTGGCGTCGTAGGCACGCTGCCTTTCAAGAAAGGTGCCCTGGTGAGTGCCTCTAACTCGCTGACCACCGTATCGAACATTTCGTCGATGGAGGTCTATTTCTCAGTGACGGAGACTGACGCGATGGCGCTCTCCACTGCAGGACTGGAGTCGCTGCCCCCTGTAAAGCTGCAGCTTGCGGACGGCAGCATCTATGCCCATGAGGGTAAGGTCATCAAGATGAGCGGCGTTATCGACCAAGCTACGGGTGCCGTCCAGTTGATAGCCACCTTTGTCAATCCTGAGAAACAGCTGAAGAGCGGCGGTACAGGTACGATTATCATCCCCCGTCAGGCTACTTCCGCCATCATCATCCCACAAGCATGCGTCTCTGAGGTACAGAACAAGAAGTTCGTCTATACCTTAGGCAAGGACAACAAGGTGAAGTATACCGAGATCAAGGTCGACCCACAGAACGACGGCAAGAACTACATCGTGACCGACGGCTTAAAGACTGGCGACAAGTATGTGACCAACGGTATCACCAAACTGAACGACGGTATGGAGATTGTGCCCATCACGCCTGAGCGCTATCAACAGAAGATTGAAGAGCAGGCCAAGGAGATGAGTGCTGGCGACATCGTTGGCGCAATGAAGAAGTAAGAGGTAAAAAGTAAGAAGTAAGAGGTAAAAAATATGACTTTTACAACATTTATCAAACGCCCGGTATTATCGACGGTGATTTCCATCCTCATCGTACTGCTGGGTTTCATCGGATTGATATCGCTGCCTATTGAGCAGTATCCGAATATTGCACCGCCTAACATCATGGTGATAACCAGCTATCCTGGTGCCGATGCAGAGACGGTGAAGAATGCCGTCATCACCCCGCTGGAAGAGAGTATCAACGGCGTGGAAGGCATGGACTTTATCACATCGACGGCCTCACCTGGCTCGGCGATGATTCAGGTGACTTTCCGACAGGGCACGAACCCGGACATGTGTGCCGTCAACGTGCAGAACCGCGTCAGCCAGGCTACCCCCCTGCTGCCTGCCGAGGTGAACCAAATCGGTGTGCGCGTGGTGAAGCGTCAGTCATCACAGGTGCTGATGATCTCGCTGACCTCCGACGGACGCTACGACGACGAGTTCCTGACCAACTATAACGCCATCAACATCATTCCCGCCATCAAGCGTATCCAGGGTGTGGGTGATGCCTCGAGCTTCAGTTCCAAGACCTATGCCATGCGTATCTGGCTGAAGCCCGACGTGTTAAAACAGCATAACCTGATGCCCTCTGACATTGCCACCGTGCTGGCTGAGCAGAACATCGAGGCTGCACCAGGTAACTTCGGCCAGCAGTCCGACAACGTGGCCTACGAGTATGCCATGCGCTATACGGGCCGCTTCAAAAGCGCCGAAGAGTTTGGCAATATCATCATCAAGAGCGATACGGACGGCCAGACCCTGAAGCTGAAGGACATTGCCAAGATAGAGCTGGGTGGCGAAGGCTACTCGGTATCGATGCACAACAACGGTATGCCGTCTATCATGACGATGGTTCAGCAGGTGGCAGGATCGAACGCCAACGAGATAGCCAAGCAGGTGAAAGCCGAGCTGGAAGAGCAGTCCAAGCTGTTCCCACCGGGCATGACCTATAAAATCAACTACGACGTGACGGAGTTCCTGTACGCCAGTATCGAGGAGGTAGTCTTCACGCTGGTCTTCACACTTGTACTGGTGTTCATCGTCATCTACGTGTTCCTGCAGGACTGGCGCTCGACACTCATCCCGCTGATTGCCGTTCCTGTGTCGCTGATCGGTACGTTCTTCTTCCTGAACGTGATGGGATTCTCTATCAACCTGTTGACGCTGTCTGCCCTGCTTTTGGCCATCGCCATCGTGGTGGACGACGCCATCGTGGTAGTAGAGGCCGTACATGCAAAACTGGACCAGGGCTATAAGTCCACGCTGACAGCCAGTATCGACGCCATGAACGAGATTTCAGGCGCTATCATCTCTATCACGTTGGTGATGGCATCGGTATTCGTCCCCGTATCGTTCCTCGGTGGAACGACAGGTACGTTCTACCGTGAGTTCGGTGTGACGATGGCTATCAGTATCTTCATCTCCGCCCTGAACGCCCTAACGCTGTCGCCCGCCCTGTGTGCCATCTTCTTGAAAGCCCACGACAAGGAGGGTCACGAGAAGAAGATGTCACGCATCGACCGCTTCCACGCCTCGTTCAATGCAGCTTATAACAAGGTGTTGGGCAAGTACAAGAGTCGCGTAGAAAAACTGGTGCGCAAGCCCCTCCCCATCCTCATCACTGTCGTCATCGGTATCGCCGTCCTGGCAACTACCATGCTGACCACCAAGACGGGACTGGTTCCCGACGAGGATACGGGTACGCTCTTCTGTACCATCTCCATGCCTCCTGCAACATCGGAAGCCCGTACCAAGGAGATTGTGGCCCAGGTTGACTCTATTCTCGCTGCCGACCCTGCCATCCAGAGCCGCGAACAGATTCAGGGCTATAACTTCATTGCAGGTGCCGGCTCCGACCAGGCCACCTTCATCCTCAAACTGAAGCCATTTGGAGAGCGCCAGAGGGGATTCTGGTGGAAACTCAGTGGTCTGTGGCAGGGCGACGGTATCTACCGTTTCTTCCTCGACCCCTATAGTGCCACGGGTGTTGTCGCTCAGATATTTATCAAGACGGCCCATATCAAGGATGCCCAGGTCCTGGCCTTCGCACCGCCTATGGTTCCCGGCTTCTCGCTGAGCAGCGGTATCTCGCTGGTGATGCAGGACCGTACGGGTGGCGACCTAAACAAGTTCTTCGGTATCGTGAAGGATTATCTGGCTGAACTGAACAAGCGACCTGAGTTCCAGACGGCACAGACGTCGTATAACCCCAACTACCCACAGTACATGGTGCATGTGGATGTGGCAAAGTGTAAGCAGGCCGGCATTACGCCAAACATCGTACTGAGCACACTGCAGGGTTACTTCGGTGGACTGTACGCATCGAACTTCAACAGTTACGGAAAACTGTATCGTGTGATGATTCAGGGTACCCCCGAGTCGCGCATGACGCCTGAGTCGATGAACAGCATTTATGTGCGTACCCCTGGCGGTATGTCGCCAGTACAGGAGTTCTGTCGTTTGGAGCGCGTTTACGGTCCTATGAACATCAGCCGTTTCAACCTGTTTACCAGTATCAACGTAACGGCAACCGTCGCTGACGGCTATTCTACCGGTGAGGCGCTGAATGCGGCTAAGGAAGTTGCTGCCAATGTATTGCCTGCCGGTTACTCCTATGACTATCAGGGTCTGACACGTGAGGAAGCAAAGGCCTCGAACTCGACAGCCATTATCTTCCTGCTGTGCTTCATCTTCATCTACCTGATTCTGTCGGCACAGTATGAGTCATACATCCTGCCGCTGGCAGTAGTACTCTCCGTACCCTTCGGTCTGGCAGGCTGTTTCCTGTTCACAATGATGTTCGGCCACGCCAATGACATCTATATGCAGATCTCACTCATCATGCTGATTGGCCTGCTGGCTAAGAATGCTATCCTGATTGTACAGTTCGCACTGGAGCGCCGTCAGACAGGTATGGCCATCACGTGGTCGGCCATCTTAGGTGCCGCAGCCCGTCTGCGTCCTATCCTGATGACCTCGTTGGCAATGGTCATCGGTCTGTTGCCGATGATGTTTGCATCGGGTGTAGGCAAGAACGGTAACCAGACGCTGGGTGCCGCTGCCGTAGGCGGTATGTTGATAGGTACGCTGCTGCAGATTCTCGTCGTGCCAGGACTATTCGTCATCTTCCAGTCATTACAGGAGAAAGTCAGTCCGATGAAGTTTGAGGGTGAAGAGGAGAATCCCGACGTTGCTGCCGAGATTTCCCAGTATGCCCACCGTCCAGTAGAATATAAAGTAGAGGAGTAATTATGAAGAAAGCAATGATATATTCTGCCGTCATGCTGCTGATGAGCAGCTGCGGTCTATATAATAAGTACGAACGTCCTGACGTGGACACCAAGGGACTGATTCGTGATGCCGTATCGGATGTGGATACGCTGGTCGTACAGGATACCGCCTCGTTTGGCAACCTGCCCTGGCGCAGCGTGTTTACCGATCCACAGCTTCGCCGGCTGATAGAACAGGGACTGGAGAAAAATGCCAACCTGCAGAATGCGGCACTTACGGTACAGATGTACGAGACCATGCTGAAGGCAGCCAAGCTGGCCTTCTTGCCTGCAATTAATTTCGGTGGGAATTCAATAGGGAATATCCAGACACTGTATACCAACCCTTCACAGACCATCAAGGCCTATTCGTTCCCGATGACCGCTTCGTGGACACTTGATCTCTTCGGTAACATCTTGTCGCAGAAGCGTTCTACGCAGATGAAACTGCTGGGATATAAAGACTACCAGATGGCTGTCCGTGCCCAGGTCATCAGTGGCATCGCCAATTGCTACTATACTCTGTTAATGCTCGACGAACAACTCCGTATCTCGACTGAGATGTCGGCGATGTCGAAGGAGACCTGGGAGATGATGAAGCTGCAGTATAAGTTGGGACGCATACGTTCCACAGGTGTGCAGAGTGCAGAGGCTGCCTATCTGTCTACCCAGACACAGATCAACGAGTTCAAACGTCAGATACGTGCTACGGAGAATGCCCTCTCCCTGTTGATTGGACAGGCTGGTCAGCAGATTCCCCGTTCCACCCTTGCCGAACAATCGTTGCCAACGGAGTTCAGTACAGGTGTCGGCATCGGTCTGTTGAAAAACCGTCCTGATGTTCATAATGCCGAGATGAACCTAGCTGCCTGTTTCCACGACATACAGACGGCCCGTTCGCAATTCTATCCGAATATCACGATAGGGGTGACGGGTGCCTTTGGCAATGCCAGTGGTTCGCTGAATCCTGGCAAATGGCTGCTCTCTCTCTTCGGAAGTCTGACCCAGCCCATTTTCCAGCGTGGTGCATTGACGGCCAACTTGAAAGTGTCAAAGTTGCAATATGAGCAGGCGTTCAACACTTGGCAAAATGCCATCCTCTCGGCAGGTAATGAGGTATCGAATGCCCTTGTCAACTACAACAGCTACGATGCCAATTCGAAAGTGGAGGCACAGCGTATAGAGGTGCTGACGAAGAATGTGGAGGACACCAAAGCGCTCTATAAGAGCAGCGGCTCCACTTACCTGGAAGTACTTACAGCTGAGACACAGTTGCTCGGTGCCCAACTCAACAAGGTGACCGACGACTTCAACAAGATGCAGACTGTGGTATCACTCTATACTGCACTTGGAGGCGGAGGAAAGTAATTATACGTAACAATTAAAAAATGTAAGAATGCAAAAATGGTAAATAGTATTGCCTGATTATTACATTATTAAATTGTTTAATTTTTAAATTGTGAATGTAATGAACGAAATAAGTCCAAAAGCCGAAATAGATCCCAGAGCGAAGATCGGCGATAATTGTAAGATTTTCCCCTTTGTCTATATCGAGGGTGATGTGGAGATTGGTGACGGATGTATCATCTTCCCATTTGTCAGTATTCTGAATGGTACACGAATGGGTAAGAAGAACAAGGTGCACCAAGGTGCCGTCATCGGTGCCCTGCCACAGGATTTCGAGTTCCATGGCGATAAGTCGGAATGCGTCATCGGCGACAATAATATCATCCGTGAGAATGTGGTCATCAACCGCGCTACCCATACTGGCGGAAAAACCGTCATCGGCAATGACAACTTCCTGATGGAGGGTGCCCATATCTCACACGACACGAAGGTGGGCAACCGCTGTGTGTTCGGCTATGGTACGAAGATAGCCGGCGACTGTGAGATAGAGGATGGCGTCATCTTCTCGTCGAGTGTCATCGAGAACGCCAATACCCGTGTGGGCATCGGCTCTATGATACAGGCTGGAACCACCTTCTCGAAGGATATTCCACCTTATATTATTACGACCAAGAAAGGGGAGTATGGTGGTGTGAATATGGCTATCGGCAGGAAGAACGGTGTGGATGAGAAGACACTCAACCACATTGCCAATGCCTACCGTTTGTTATTCCACGGAAAGACTTCTGTCTTTGATGCCGTGAACCAGATAGAGGAACAGGTGCCCGACGGTCCCCATATCCGTCATATCATCGAGTTCATCCGTGCATCGCAGGGTATTATCACGAAGATATAAGACTAATAACTCGCCGTACAGGGAATACCTGCGGCAATCACACGGTCGCGAATGGCATCCAGCTGTTCGCGACTTGCTTTTTCCAAGCCCTGGGCAGGGGTCTCACGGTCAATGGTATATACCATCACTTGCTGGGGCTTGATAGTTTTGACGACCTCCAGCCAGGGATTCACATACTCCTCACAGGTATTGTCGACGCTTTCCCCGTTGCACTCACCCCTCATAAACATCGTCTGGATAATGATGTGTCCATTGAAGGCCTTCATCCGCTCGATGATGAGACGGACATCATAAGTAGCGTTGGGGCGGTCCACCTTTTTGATATAGCTAGGATCTACGGTATCCAGTTTGAGAATGTTGTCGTCAACCTTCATCAGAGCATCGTGCACCTGTTGACGATGAATCATCGTGGAGTTGCTGAGCACACAGACCTTTGCCTTGGGACAATATTTATCACGCAACTGAATCGTGTCGTCAATAATCTCTGCGAAATGAGGATGACAGGTAGGTTCGCCATTGCCGGCAAAGGTGAGGACATCAGGCAGTTGTCCTTCCGCCGCCATCTCCCGCAGCTTCTGCTCCAGGCTTCGAGACACTTCCTCACGGACAGGCAATGGCCTGGTGGGACGATGGTCTTCGTTGAAGCCACACTCACAATAGATACAGTCGAAGGAACAAACCTTGCCGTCTGCTGGTAAAAGGTTGATACCTAACGAGATTCCCAATCTGCGACTATGCACAGGACCGAAGATGGGCGATGGATAGATAATTGTGCTCATAATGCCGACAAAATTACAAAATAATTTTTATTTTTTCTTTCTTATTTCCTATTTTATTTCGTACCTTTGCACGAAATTAGGTGTATTACGTCTAAAAAAGAAATGGGAAACAAGCGAAAAAGGACCCGCGGCCGTCGTGGCATGCAGGTTGTTACACTTTGTATCAGTACCACGATGGTGCTGATTTTATTGGGAATGGTCGTATTCTCTGTCCTGCTGGCTCGCAACTTGTCGAACCATATGAAGGAAAACCTGACCGTTACGGTGATGTTGAAAGATTATGTGACAGTCAACCAGGCGCATCGTCTGTGTCGTGACCTGTATCACCGTCCCTATTCTCGTAATATTGATTATATCAGTAAGGAACAGGCACAGAAAGAGCAGTCCAAGGAACTGGGCAGCGACCCGTCGGAGTTCTTAGGATTCAATCCCTTCTCCGCCACATTGGAAATACAACTGAAGTCCGACTATGCCAACCGCGACTCCCTGAAATGGATTGTCAAGGAGATACGCAAGGATGTCAGGGTCAGCGACATTGCCTATATGGAGGATTTGGTGGATCAGGTCAACTATAATCTGAGTCGGATCAGCATCGTCCTCCTGGTACTAGCCGTGCTATTGACATTTGTTTCCTTTGCGCTGATTAGTAATACCGTACGACTGAGTGTCTATGCCCGCCGTTTCACCATTCACACCATGAAACTGGTAGGTGCCTCATGGGGCTTCATCCGCCGACCGTTTATCAGGAGTGCGGTCACCGTAGGTCTTATCGCCTCCATTTTGGCCAACATCGTCTTGGGAGCTTGTTTCTATGGGCTTTACCTGACACAGCCAGGCATCTTGAGTCTGATTCAATGGGAGGAACTAACCATTACAGCAGGTGCTGTATTCCTTTTCGGACTTCTGATTACCGCTTTGTGTGCTTGGCTGGCAGTTAATAAGTTCCTGAAGATGACTGCTGGGGAATTGTATAAGATTTAAGTAAGAGGTGAGAGGTGAGAGGTAAGAATTAAGAACTAAAAAATAAATATGGATAGGAGAAATTTAGCATTTGACCGCGTCAACTATATCATGTTAGTTGTAGGTATGGTTATTGTGGTAATCGGCTTCATTCTGATGAGTGGAAGTGGTTCTACGGAGACAGCCTATAACCCGGATATCTTCAGTGCCCGTCGTATCAAAGTGGCACCAGTGGTTTGTCTGATTGGTTTTGTATCGATGATTTTTGCCGTGATGCACAAACCTAAAGATAAGGATGTAATAGAATAAGGAAAGATGGATTGGTTTGAAGCATTAATTTTAGGAATCATACAAGGACTGACGGAGTACCTTCCCGTCAGCAGTAGCGGTCATTTGGCTATCGGACAGGCGCTCTTCGGTATGGAGAACGGCGAGGACAACCTGATGTTCACTGTTGCCGTCCATGTTGCCACTGTATTATCTACCGTCGTGATACTGTGGAGTGAGATAGACTGGATATTCCGTGGGTTGTTCAAGTGTCAGTTAAATGCAGAGACGAAATATGTTCTGAACATCATCGTGTCGATGATTCCTGTAGGTATTGTCGGCCTGTTTTTCAAAGACGAGGTGGAGGCTATCTTCGGCTCAGGTCTGCTGGTGGTGGGCTGTTGTCTGCTGATGACCTCTGCCCTGCTGATTTTCTCCTATTACGCCAAGCCCCGCCAAAAGGAGCATATCTCTTGGAAGGATGCCTTCATCATCGGTCTCGCACAGGCGGCAGCAGTATTACCAGGTCTCTCGCGTTCTGGTTCAACGATAGCCACAGGACTTCTGTTGGGCAATAAGAAAGAGTCGCTGGCACAATTCTCGTTCCTGATGGTGATTCCCCCTATCTTGGGAGAGGCATTACTGGATACCATGAAGATGGTGAAAGGTGAGAATGTGTTGGGAGGTATTGAGGCTTTGCCGCTTGTTGTCGGCTTTATCGCAGCCTTCCTATCAGGTTGTCTGGCCTGCAAATGGATGATCAATATCGTCAAGAAAGGCAAACTCATCTATTTCGGCATCTATTGTGCCATCATCGGTGCGATAACGATTATTACACAGCTAGTATAACTTGATTAAACAAGTACGACTAGTCTCAATAATAATAGCAGAATAATGAATTTCACGCAGGGAGAGATCATCTATATCAACAAGCCTTATCGGATGACATCATTCGGTGCTTTGGCCTATGTCCGTACACGCATCTCCAGAAAGATTGGGGTGAAACGTGTAAAGATGGGTCATGCCGGCACATTGGATCCATTGGCGACAGGCGTGTTGGTACTTTGTACGGGAAAGAAGACAAAGGAGATAGAACGCCTGCAATACGATACGAAAGAATATACAGCCACCCTACAGTTAGGTGCCACAACTCCCAGCTACGATATGGAGCACGAGGTGGACGAGACCTATCCTGTGGAACATATCACCAAAGAACTGGTAGAAGAGGTCCTGACGCATTTCGTGGGGGATATCCAACAAGTGCCTCCTCAGTATTCTGCCGTCAAGATAGACGGGAAACGTGCATATAAGTTGAAGCGGAGAGGTGATGAGGTGGAACTAAAGCCTAAGACTGTCCGTGTGGATGAGATCGAGCTGACGTCCTTTGATGCAGAGAAAAAACAGGCTGCTATCCGGGTGGTCTGTGGCAAGGGAACCTATATCCGCTCTTTGGCACGCGACATCGGAGAGGCGCTGAACAGCGGAGCTTATCTGACAGCTTTATGTCGCACCCGTGTAGGGGATGTCCGTCTGGACGACTGCATCACCATTGATGACTTCCCCCAATGGTTGGAACAACAAGAAATAGAAATCTCGTAATAACGAAAATTGAAATAACATAATGAAACTATCACAATTCAGATTCAAGTTGCCCGAGGCACAAATAGCATTGGAACCGCCTCACAAAGTCTTTGAGAATGAGGATGGAACCGTAGAGAAAGTCTATCGCCGTGACGAGTGCCGCCTGATGGTGGTACATCGTAAGAGTCAGACGATTGATATGTTCCAGAAAGATGCTGAAGGCAAGGATACCGACCAGCCATTGTTGTTCCGTGACATCGTGAACTATTTTGGCGAGGGTGATGCCTTTGTGTTCAACGACACGAAAGTATTTCCTGCCCGCCTTTTTGGTACGAAGGAGAAGACAGATGCCAAGATTGAGGTTTTCCTCTTGCGTGAGCTCAATGAGGAGCTGCGCCTTTGGGATGTATTAGTGGAACCAGCCCGTAAAATCCGTATTGGCAATAAACTCTTCTTCGACGAAGATGGTCCTATGGTAGCTGAGGTGATAGACAATACCACCAGTCGCGGCAGAACGCTCCGCTTCCTTTATGACTGTCCTCACGATGAGTTCAAGCGCGAGCTCTTCGCCCTGGGATCGGCACCACTGCCTCGTTATATTGTCGATAAGCGGGATGCGACCCCCGATGATATGGAAAACTTCCAGACCATCTTCGCAGCCAACGAGGGTGCGGTGACGGCTCCTGCCTCCGGACTGCATTTCAGTCGTGAACTGATGAAGCGTATGGAGATTCTGGGTGTGAACTTCTCATTTATCACTGTCCATTGTAGCTTAGGCTGCTTCGACACCATTGAAGTGGAGGACCTGACCAAGCACAAGATGAACTCCGAGCAGATGCTTGTCAAGAGTGAGGCTTGCGAGGTGGTGAACAAGGCGAAAGAGGAAGGTCATCACATCTGTGCGGTAGGCATCAGCACGTTACGTGCTACAGAGACTGCCGTAGGTACAGACGGATTGCTGAAGGAGTTCGACGGATGGACCAACCGATTTATCTTCCCTCCCTATGAGTTCGGACTGGCTGATGCCCTCGTGACCAATTTCTACCATCCTGAATCTACGATGATGATGGCAACGGCTGCCTTTGGTGGCTATGAGTTGGTCTATGAGGCCTATGAGCAAGCCGTGAAGAACGGCTATCTGTTTGGCTGTTACGGAGACGCGATGCTGATACTTGATGACTAACCATCTGATATATCTCGGACTCGGCAGCAATCTGGGCGATAAGGAAGCGAATATCCGAAAGGCCATTTTGCTGATTAGTGAGAAGGTGGGACAGGTCATCCGCCAGTCATCACTGATAGAGACCGAACCCTGGGGATTTGAGTCGGAGAACCGTTTCTTGAATGGCGTCATCCTCTGCGAGACGACCCTCACTCCCCGTCAGGTACTAAAGGCGACGCAGAAGATAGAGCGAGAGCTGGGAAAGACCAAAAAACACGCTACCAAGCGCCTTTCCCGTAGCCTTTCAACTTTCAAAGATCGTCCTATCGATATCGACATCCTGCTCTATGACGACCTGACCGTTGACGAGCCCGACCTGAAGATTCCGCATCCGCTGATGCATGAGCGCGACTTCGTGATGATTTCGCTGGAAGAAGTGAGAAACCTGAAATAAATATGATGATAACAAACTAAAACAAACTAAAATGAAAAAACTAATCAGTCTGCTGCTGTTAGGTGTCACACTGACTGCCTCAGCCCAAAAGCACGCTTGCGATAAGGGCAAGCCCTGTGCACATTGTGAGAATCCTTATAAGAAGTATACGGCTAACCTGCCGTTTACGATGCCTGAGGTAAAGGCACCCCAGTTCCCTGACCGCCAGGTCAGCCTCAAGGACTTCGGTGCTGTAGGCAATGGTATCACACTTAATACCGAGGCCTTCGCCAAAGCCATCGATGCCCTGAGCAGTCAGGGTGGCGGCAAACTCGTCGTACCTGCTGGTGTGTGGCATACAGGACCCATCGTCCTCAAGTCAAACATCAACCTGCACCTGGAGATGGGTGCTGTCATCCTCTTCGCTGCCGACGAGACACTCTACCCTATCATCAAGACCTCTTTCGAGGGTCTCGACACCCGTCGCTGTCAGTCTCCGCTGAGTGCCAACGGCTGTGAGAACATCGCTATCACGGGACAGGGAGTCATCGACGGCAACGGCCAGTATTGGCGTCCTGTCAAGAAGAGCAAGATGACTGACGGCCAGTGGAATGAAGTGCTCTCCCGTCCTGGTGGCGTGGAGATGAAGAAGGGCTATTGGGTACCCTCACAGGGTTATGCCGATGCCGAGAAGAATGCCAACATGAATGTGCCCAAGGCTACGACAGAGGCAGAATGGAATGCCGTCAAGCGTTTCCTCCGTCCTGTGATGATCAGCCTAGTATCCTGCAAGAATGTACTCCTGCAGGATGTCATCTTCCAGAACTCTCCTGCCTGGAATATCCATCCGCTGATGTGTGAGAATGTCATCATCGAACGTGTCCTGGCCCGCAATCCGGCCTATGCCCAGAATGGTGACGCCCTCGACCTGGAGTCGTGCAAGAACGCCCTCATCATCAACTCCAAGTTTGATGCTGGCGACGATGGTATCTGCATCAAGAGCGGTAAGGATGCTGACGGACGCCGTCGCGGCATCCCCTGTGAGAATGTCGTCGTCGATGGCTGTACGGTATTTGCCGGGCACGGTGGCTTCGTCGTAGGCTCTGAGATGAGCGGCGGCGTGAAGAACATCCTCGTCGAGAACTGTCAGTTCCTGGGTACCGACGTAGGCCTGCGCTTCAAGTCAACTCGCGGACGCGGCGGCATCGTGGAGAACATTTTCATCAAGGGTATCTCGATGACGGATATCAAGACCGATGCTATTACCTTTAATATGTATTATGGTGGAAAGTCTGTGGCTGAGATGCTGGCCGACGGCGACAATCCTGACAACACCACGAAGATGCCTGTCACGGAGGAGACACCGATCTTCCGCAACATCAACATCCAGGATGTTATCTGCAACGGTGCCGGACGCGCTATGGAGTTCAACGGACTGCCTGAGATGCCTATCGACGGCATCAACCTGGAGAACATCCAGATTCTTGCCAAGAAGGATGCCGTCTTCAGCAACTATAAGAATGTGACGAAGAAAAACGTGAACATCACCATCCAATAAACAAAGAAAGCCTCGCAAATTGCGAGGCTTCTTTTTGTCTGTTCAACAATAGATTATTTACGCAGACCGAGTTCCTTGATGATAGCACGGTAGCGATTGATGTCCTTGTTGTAGAGATACTTCAGGAGCTTACGGCGCTGACCTACCATCTTGGTCAGTGAACGAGCAGTACCGAAGTCCTTGTGGTTCTTCTTCAGGTGCTCTGTCAGGTGACTGATACGGTAAGAGAACAGTGCAATCTGACTCTCTGCAGAACCGGTATCGGTTACTGACTGACCATACTTCTCAAAGATCTCTTTCTTCTTAGCTGAATCTAAATACATAATTTTGATGATTTAATTGTTAATATGATACATCTTTCAGATGCCTGCCACAGTCATCATCCGTGGGGTACATCGTCAAATGCGGGTGCAAAGGTACTACTTTTTCTTGAATCTGCAAAGTTTTTCGAAAAATATTCGTACCTTTGCACCCGAAAATAAGAAAAAGGTATGCAGGATATTAGGAATATTGCGATTATCGCACACGTAGACCACGGTAAGACAACACTCGTGGACAAGATGATGCTGGCAGGCAACCTGTTCCGTGAGGGACAGAACCTGAGTAGCCAAGTACTGGACGCTAACGACTTGGAACGCGAACGAGGCATCACGATTCTTTCGAAGAATGTAAGCATCAACTGGAAAGGAACGAAAATCAATATCATCGATACTCCGGGACACTCCGACTTCGGCGGCGAGGTAGAGCGTGTACTCAATATGGCAGACGGTTGTCTGCTGCTGGTCGACGCTTTCGAGGGACCGATGCCACAGACCCGCTTTGTACTGCAGAAGGCTCTGCAGATCGGTCTGAAACCCATCGTCGTGGTCAACAAGGTCGACAAGCCTAACTGTCGTCCCGAAGAGGTCTATGAGATGGTCTTCGACCTGATGTTCGCCCTTGATGCGACGGAAGACCAGCTGGACTTCCCCGTTGTCTATGGCTCTGCTAAGAACGGCTGGATGGGAGAAGACTATAACACCCCCACCAATGACATCACCTACCTGTTGGATAAGATTGTAGAGGTCATCCCTGCCCCCAAGCAGTTGGAGGGCACCCCGCAGATGCTCATCACCTCCCTCGACTACAGCTCTTATACGGGCCGTATCGCCGTAGGACGTGTACATCGTGGCAGTCTGAAGGACGGCCAGCAGGTAACCATCTGTCACCGCGACGGCTCTCAGGAGAAGACGAAGATCAAGGAACTGCATACTTTCGACGGTATGGGTCACTCGCGTACCGATCAGGTGGACTGTGGTGATATCTGTGCCGTCATCGGACTGGAGAAGTTCGAGATTGGCGACACCATCTGCGACATCGAGAATCCGGAGCCCCTACCCCCTATCGCCATCGACGAGCCTACGATGTCGATGCTCTTCACCATCAACGACTCCCCGTTCTTCGGCAAGGAGGGTAAGTTCGTCACCAGCCGCCACATCAACGACCGCTTGGAGAAGGAACTGGAGAAAAACCTCGCCCTGCGTGTCGAGCCTTTTGAGGACACTACCGATAAGTGGATCGTCTCAGGCCGTGGCGTGCTCCACCTCTCCGTGCTCATCGAGACCATGCGTCGCGAAGGCTACGAGTTGCAGGTCGGACAGCCGCAGGTTATCTATAAGGAGATTGATGGTAAGAAGTGTGAGCCTATTGAGGAACTCACCATCAATGTCCCCGAGGAGTTTGCCTCGAAGATGATTGATATGGTCACCCGCCGCAAGGGCGAGATGACGTCGATGGAGTCACAGGGCGAGCGTACGAATATCGAGTTCGATATTCCCTCCCGCGGCATCATCGGACTGCGCACCAATGTGCTGACAGCCTCTCAGGGCGAGGCCATCATGGCCCACCGCTTCAAGGAGTATCAGCCGTATAAGGGTGAGATAGAGCGCCGCGTCAACGGCTCCATGATAGCCCTCGAAACTGGCAATGCCTTCGCCTATGCCATCGACAAGCTGCAAGACCGCGGCAAGTTCTTCATCGACCCCGGTGAGGACGTCTATATGGGTCAGGTCGTCGGCGAACACGTCCACGACAATGACCTCGTCATCAATGTCTGCAAGGCCAAGCAGCTCACCAACGTCCGTGCCTCCGGTACCGACGAGAAGGCCCGCATCATCCCCAAGGTCGTCATGAGCCTCGAGGAGTGCCTGGAGTATATCAAGGAAGACGAGTTGGTAGAGGTCACTCCCCTGTCAATGCGCATGCGCAAGATCATCCTCGACCACGACCAGCGTAAAAAAGCAGCGGTTAAGCGAGCATAGAGCGATGCTCGCATCAGCTCTAACGAGCGTGAGCTGGTTCAACATCCCCTTTTGAACGTTCCATTCGACCCCGTTTGGAGCGTTCAAACTTTTTATGCCGCAATTTTCAAATATAAAAATTTTCAACTTTCAATTTTCAATTTTCAATTATAATTCGTATCTTTGCACCGAAAACTATAAAGCTTATCATTATGAAGAAATCTTTACTCGCTATCCTGCTTGTCCTGGCAACTGTCTTGACAGCTCAAGCCAACCCTGTCGAACAGCAAAAGGCACAGCAACTTGCTAACCAGTTCCTAACAGAGGCGCTTTCCGCTCAACCTAACGGAAGACGTGCGGCGGTTCAGCCGAATCTTACCTACAAAGATTTAGGTTTCAGCCATCTCTATACCTTTACTGACGAGGCTGGCGGCTTCGTCGTGGTGGCAGGAGACGATCGTGTTGACCCTGTTTTGGCGTATAGTACGACTGATGTGCTCGATCCCGGCAAGATGCCAGAGTCGATGCAGATCATGCTTCTGGGCTACGACCTGCAGATAGGCAGTTTGCCTCAGGGGGTACCTCTGCGCCACCGGAGTGCATCGCCTCAGCGCAAGGTGATTGCACCACTTATCAAGACCATGTGGCACCAGGACCTGCCCCTTTCATATAACTGTCCGTTTGATACTGAGTTGAATTTGAGCACCCCTGTGGGCTGTGTCGCTCTGGCATTGGCACAACTGATGAATTACTATCAGTATCCTGCTGCTACGACGACGACCATTCCCGCCTATACGACAGGAACGGGTTATAACATGCCCGCTTTGGAGCCTACCACCTTCGACTATTCAAAACTGCACATTAACTATCCCCCTGCCTATGGTAGGGATGAAGTAGATGCCAGCAACCCCTCTATACAAGAGATTGCCAAGTTGATGCTGTACGCGGGCTGTGCCTTACAAATGAACTACTCTGTCGGAGGTTCTTCATCCAATTTTGACATTGACCTCATTGCCAAGTATTTTGGCTTTGACAAGAAATGCCGTCGCCTCGCTGCCGGCAATTATCCGCATGACGTTTGGGAGGAGATGGTCTATAACGAACTGGCAGCAGGACGCCCTGTGCCTTATTCCGGAGGAGCCTTTCATGGACAAAACCACATGTTCATCATCGACGGTTATGACGGCGATGGCTATTTCCATGCCAATCTCGGAGAGGCTAACGATAATGTCTACTATAAACTGGCTGTCATTAATCACTCTGACGTTCAAAATAATCCTAATGCAACTAGTGGCTATAATTTCTGGCAGACAGGCTATTTCGGTTTCCAGCCCGACAAGGGGAACGACGCACTTCCTAAAGTCGATTTCAACTATGGCGACTACGCGCTGGCCAAGTCGGACTATACACGTAGCGGAGCCAATGCAGACTTCCAGGATGTGGTCCTGAAGGCTGAAATGGAACGTTATGACATGAACAGCCTGACGGTGGAATATGGCTGGGGACTCTTCCAGAACGGACTGATGAAACAGGTGGCAGGCTATGCATCGACCAATCAGCAAAAGGCGAGTGCGGATATGAAACTGACCTTCGGCAGCACACTGGCAGACGGCGTTTATCAGTTCTATCCCGTCATCCGCTATCAGGGAGCTACGGAATGGGAGTCTTATAGGGAATTCGGCTATACCGATGAAAATAGTAATCCGTTACGCCATTACACGGCGACCATTCAGGGCAACAGCCTCCACGTCGGCGTCTCGTCATTAGACCCCCACATCACGATTGACAAGGTGGAATACTATTCGGCCTATGTGGGTAAGAAAATGGATCTACGTGCCTTCCTCACCAATGGTGGCACCAATTATGAGAATCATCTGTTCGCTTGGATTGACGGAGAGTTAAAGGCTGGTGTCGGCGTTTATGTCGACCCAGGTAAGTCTGGTCAGGCAGACTTCAGCATAGCGGCTCCCACCAGTAAGGGTGTGCATGCTATCAAGATAACGACTGACGATAAAGGCAATGCCATCATCTATAATGGACAGGTGACCATCACCGACGTTCCCAATTGCACGCTCGAGGGAGAAATAGAACTCAAGGGTGCGGGTGAAAATAATACGATTTTCAAGAACTGTACAGTTAACCTCACCGTTAAGAATACGGGTACTACCACGTTTGACAATCTGATTAAAGCCGAGATCAATAAAGAAAAAGGATACGATGAAGTAACAGGCAATCTCATTATAGAACCAGAAAATGGCATTCCCTCAGTACCATGGAGACGAGCATGGTACCTGCATCTGGAACCAGGTGAAAGCACCACTGTTTCATTTAACATGGGCGAATGTATCCTGACCGAAGGATTCAACCATACACTGCTTACATACTACTTTAATCAAGGTTTCCAGATGCTTCGTTCTAAAAAACTGAATTATGTTGACTATATCCCTGGCGATGCCAATGGTGATGATCTCGTCAACGTGACGGATATCGTGTCAACGGTGAACTTCATCATGGAGAAGAATCCTGCCGGCTTCAACAAGAAAGCTGCCGACCTGACTGGCGATGGCACCGTCAACGTGACCGACATCGTCAAGATGGTCAACATCATCATGGCCAGCGGAGCCAGGAGAATGGAATAAAGCGCAAAACATAAACCATCAAGAAGGCCCCCGCATGGGAGCCTTCTTTCTTTTCTCACTTCTCTCTGGGACCCTTAACCATTAATCATTAACCGTTATTTCCTCCTCATTTCCTGGAAATATATTTCCGCATGGAAAAATCTTTCCAAGTCTCGTGTTTCAGTCTTTCAAATTCCTGCACACTTTTTCAAGCCTTAAAAAATCTGTTAGTAAGCCTTAGAATTCCCGTTAGTAAGTCTGAAAACAGGTGTATATCAAGCCTAAGCGGTTTCAAAAGTATCTAAAGTCTCAGCTTTCTTTGGTCTTTAACCCTCTGGCGTGCAAGCCCAAGTTATAATGCGCAAACTTCACCCTATACGAAAAAAGACCCGTGAGACCGTGAGACCCGTGAGACCGTGAGACCCGTGAGACCGTTTGAAAATCTTTTGTTTGCGTGAAATCACTTAACAAGCCAAAACGTGATTAAAATTGTGATTAAAGTAAAAGGAAGTCACTGCTAATCAGCAACTTCCTTTTTACTTTTGGTCGGGATTACTGGACTCGAACCAGCGACCTCGCGCCCCCCAGACGTGTGCGCTACCAACTGCGCTAAATCCCGATCCTTTGCAAATGATTTTTAAAAATCGTGTGCAAAGGTACGGCTTTATTTCTGGATTTGCAAATTTTTAACGGACTTTTTTTGCTATATCCGGCATTTTGTCGTAACTTTGACCTCTGTTAATGTAAGGTACGCAAGAATGACACAATATACGATTACGGCACCAGACCGTATCCAACATACTGCTAAACTACCAGCATCGAAGAGTATTTCCAATAGGGCGCTGATTATCCACGCCTTGTCGGGTGGTCGTATCCTGCCAGAGAACCTGTCGGACTGTGACGACACGGAGGTGATTGTCTCGGCATTGAAAGACAATCCCTACGAGATTGACATCAAGGCGGGAGGCACAGCCATGCGTTTCATGACAGCCTATCTGGCCGTCAAAGAAGGCGAGGAACACGTTCTGACAGGGACGGAGCGCATGAAGCACCGTCCGATTGGGGTGCTGGTGGATGCCCTGCGATTCCTGGGGGCAGACATCACCTATATGGGTGAGGAGGGCTATCCCCCACTCCGTATCCGTGGCAGACGACTGGACGGCGGCATACTGGAGGTGCCCGGCAATATCAGTTCACAGTATATCTCCGCGCTGCTGATGATCGGTCCTGCGCTGAGCAACGGTCTGACACTCCAACTGACGGGTGACGTCATCTCACGTCCGTACATCGACCTGACACTATGGACGATGCGTGAGTTCGGAGCTGATGCGGAATGGAGCGACTATAACACGATAGCGGTGCAGTCGCAACCCTACCGGGAGCGTGCCTACTATATCGAGAACGACTGGAGCGGTGCTTCTTACTGGTATGAGATCATGGCGCTCTCGAAAGACCGGGAGGCTACTATCCGGCTGGAGGGGCTGATGGACGGCTCGAAACAAGGCGACTCGTCCGTACGCTACATCTTCAGTCTGCTGGGGGTGAAGAGTGTGTTTGAGACCAAAGAACAGGGAGTACCTACCACTGTCACACTCCGGCATTCCGGACGCTGTGTGCCGAGGCTGGAATACGACTTCGTCAACTCGCCCGACCTTGCCCAGACCTTCGTGGTGACCTGCGCCATGCTGAATGTGCCCTTCCATTTCAAGGGGCTTTCGACGCTCAAAATCAAGGAGACCGACCGCATCGAGGCACTCAAGAAGGAGATGAGGAAACTCGGTTTCGTCTTGCGTGACGTGAACGGCAGCGAGCTGATCTGGGACGGAACACGGTGTGAACCAGACTTCCAGCAGGGTATCGACACGTATGAAGACCACCGTATGGCCCTGTCGTTTGCCCCTGCGGCACTCAGGCTGGATTCGCTGACCATCAATCAGCCGCAGGTCGTGACGAAATCATATCCCCACTATTGGGAAGACTTGCGCAAAGCGCAATTCAAAGTTGAAAGTTGAGAGTTGAAAGTTGAGAGTGAAGAATTTGCTACCGCATAAATTATGTCGTTTCTGCTGATCGTTGTCATCGCACTGGTTGCCTTGGGTGCCATTGCCGCCCTCTTCTCGATGTGTGGTAAGGACGAGCCTATTGTCAAGAGCGAGGGCGACTGCGGTTCGTGCAGCAGCAGGAGTGAGTGTAAACTGGCGGATTTGGTGGAAGAAGGAAAACGGAAGAAGGAAGAAGCGTGCCATTCCTCAAAAGCCAACACATCTCTTACCTCTTACCTCATACTTCTTACATCAGCAGTTTTGCTGCTGGTGTCCTGTTCCACGAAGAAGAATACGGCAGGCACGCGCTGGTGGCATTCGTTCAATGCCCGTTACAACACCTATTTCAACGGTTCGCAGGCGTTTATTGAGGGTAGCCTGGAGAAGGAGAACGGTAACCACGACGACCACACACAGCTGATACCGCTCTATACGGTAGCCAACAAGAACAGCAAGACACTGGGCAGCGGACAGTTCGACCGCGCCATCGAGAAGTCGGAAAAGGCCATCCGCAGACATAGCATCAAGGCACGTCCCGCCTGGAAGAAGACGAGGCGGAAGACGCAGAAAGACCTGGAATGGCTGAACCGACGGGAATACAACCCCTTCATCTGGAGGGCCTGGCTGCTGCTGGGTAAGTCGCAGTTCCAGAAAGGTGAGTTCGAAGAAGCCTCAGCCACGTTCGGCTACATGGCACGCCTCTATCAGACACAGCCCACCATCCTGGCCCGTGCGAGGGCGTGGCAGGCGAAATGCTATGCGGAGATGGACTGGCTGTATGAGGCAGAGGACCTGATTACCAAGCAGCGTCGCGACTCCATCCCCTATAAGGCGGCGGCAGACTGGGACTATACCCTTGCCGACTATCATATCCGCAGTGAACACTGGCCGGAGGCTGTCACCTACCTGCGCAAGGCCATCAAACATGAACGGCGCAGGAAGCAGCGTGCCCGCATGTGGTTCCTTCTGGGACAGATAGAGACGCTGCAGGGACACCGTCAGGAGGCTTATGACGCCTACCGCCACGTAACTCGCCTGAGTCCGCCGTATGAGCTGGAGTTCAATGCGAGAATCGCCCAAAGTGAGGTAATGGCGTCGATGGACACCCGCAAGGCCATCAGCAAACTGCGCCGCATGGCTTCCTCCGACAATAACAAAGACTATCTCGACCAGGTGTATTATGCCATCGGTAACATCTATCTGATACAAAAGGATACGCTCAAGGCCATTGCCGCCTACGAGCAAGGCAATAAGAAGGCGACACGCAGGGGAACGGAGAAAGGTGTGCTGCTGCTCCAACTGGGTAACCTCTATTGGCAGAAGGAGAAATACAGCGATGCCCGGCGGTGCTATGGAGAGGCCATCGGTCTGTTAGACCAAGACCGCCCAGGCTATAAGGAACTGGCACAGCGCTCGAAAGTGCTGGACGAACTCGTTCCCTACACGGAAGCCATCCATCTTCAGGACTCCCTGCAGGAACTGGCCGCTATGCCAGAGGCGGAGCGTAACAAGGCCATCGACCGCGTCATAGAGGAACTGATCCGAAAAGAGAAAGAGGAGAAGCGTGCCCAGCAGGAGGCGGAGGCCGAACAGCAGTCCATGCAGAACAGCGGCACCGGCAATCTGTCACAGAGGCCTACAACGCAGCAGCAACGGCCACCTACGAATACGCAACAGAGCACTATCTGGTATTTCTATAACCCACAGGCGGTCAGTCAGGGAAAACAACGGTTCGAACAGCAATGGGGACGGCGCCAGAATGCCGACAACTGGCAACGTTCGAACCTCACCGTGGTGAATCTGGACTCGGAGAACGCCGAGGGAACGGAGGGTGCAGAGGGCTCAGAGAGAGCCGAAGGGACAGCAGGCACTGGTCAGTCGTCGGAACCTGGCGATTCCATCGACAACATCCCCACCGCCCTTGACAGCATCTCCACAGACCCCCATACCCGAGAGTACTACCTTGCCCAGATACCCTTCACGGAAGAGCAGAAAGCCGCCAGTGACGCCATTATCATGGAATCGCTGTTGCGGGCAGGTATCATCCTCAAGGACAAGCTGGACAACCTGATACTCAGTCACAAGATGCTCTACCGACTGGTGAACCAGTATCCTGACTACGAGCACAACGACGAGGCGTGGTATCACCTCTACCTCATCTATGCCCGTCTGGAGAGATGGGCAGAGGCGGAGATGGCACTCGCCCAGATGAAGCAGCTGCATGCGGAGAGCCAGTGGACCATCCTGCTCTCCGACCCCTACTATGCGGAGAACCAGCGTTTCGGACAACACATCGAGGACTCGCTATATGCTGCCACCTATGACGCCTTCCGGGAAGAGCGCTATCGCGAGGTGGCGAGCAACGTCAGGCTGTCGGCAGAACGGTTCCCCAAAGGACAGAACCGTGCCAAGTTCCTGTTTATCGAGGGACTGAGCCTGCTCAACAACGACCAGGCAGACAGTTGCGTGGCAAGGATGCGCCAGATTGTGGAACAGTATCCGGAGAGTGAGGTCAGTGAGATGGCCGGACAGATTGTGAAGGGTGTACAACAAGGAAAACGACTGATAGGCGGACGGATGACGGCAGATGATATCTGGCGCAAGCGACAGAATCTGGAGAATCCCAATGATTCGATGGCGATTGATACGCTCAGTACGGAACGGGAGACCCGCTATACCTTTATCCTTGCCTACTCGCCAGACAGCGTGAACCAGAACCAGTTGCTCTATGACATTGCGAAATATAACTTCACCAGCTATCTGGTGCGCAACTTCGACATCAACATCGATACCGACGGACCTATCAGCAGGATGATGGTCAGTGGCTTCCGCAGCTACGACGAGGCCCTGCAATATGCCCACCAGCTCACCGCCAACCTGCAGATGAAACAACGACTGGCCGGATGCCGGCAGATTATCATCAGCGACCAGAACCTGCCACTGCTGGGCACGACCTTCAGCTACGAAGATTACGACATCTTCTTCCATGAAGAGCTGGAACCCGTAGAGGTTACGAAGCAACAACTGCTGCTGCAACCAGACACCATCGTGGAAGAGCCTGACGAAGAGGACACACCGCCGCAGCAACAACAGGACGATGACGACCTCTTCAACTCAGACACACCGCCACAGAATGTGGAGACGATTGATTTCCCTGACGACTTTTACAGATAGCCTCATGGAGAAGTGCATTAATACAAGTGGTATGCCACAATACTAAGTACAAGGACAGCTGTCAAGCTAACCACAAGGATGATTTTTGCGATACACTCTTTCATCTTTCTTTATAATAGTTTTATCCGGTAGCAAAGCCAATAGAGATCCAATAATAAGAATTATCCACGTCCCATCGGGGAATCCTTCTTTTTTATAAAGACAGATACATAATCCGAAAACGGACAGGCATAAATCAAGTATATTTTCCTTCTTATTACTACTCAACAAAAAATACAACGCTTTCCTGGGAGTCTTTATCATATAATAGCCACACCCTATAAAGAACAACACGAACAAACCAAGTATTGTACAATAAAAAGGTAATGCAAATGCCTCATTGTCCTCTATCGAAGGGTATAAAGCATAAAGCAAAATCGCTATTCTTGGTAACCAAAAAAGAACCTTGGTTACTTTGTTCTCATAATACATAGACTACTTATTTTAAGTATTCAACTTCCCAATAGTTATAACTATAAAGAGCTGTAGCAAGTCCATACATAATGTACTCTTTTTCTTCCTCTGTAAACTCATCAGAAGCTTTAACAACAGCCGCATATTTATTAATTAGCATTACTACATCAGTGATTTCAGATGAGTAAGACGAAAAAATATCAGCAAAAAGCGTCATCACATAATCCACTTTTGAGTTTACAGTATCAGCTTCCAGTTCTATTGTCATTTGATTAGCTTCATCATAAAACTCATTCCAATCCATTTGAGAAGAAATGTATGTAAAATTGATATCTTCTTCAATATCTTCATAATTCAAAGAACTTCTCATTGATAAACTTATATCTTCACCCACCTGTGTTGAATTATCCAAAGAAGATAGTATGATATTGTGAAGTTTACCTACATATAAATAGTGATTATCCATATTCACACTATCAAGAATTTGTTCATCAACATCAATCTGCTCACATAAACTATCTGGGATTAACAAATCATTTTCCTTAATATTTAGATTCGATTGCAGGTCATCATAATATTTTTTTACCAAGGGACATGCTTTATTAACGAAGTTATTTTGAAAATCTTCAGGCGTACACGCATATGAACAAGTATCATGATATTTCAAAGCAGATCTAAGTGCACCCCAACCAACTGCTCCTAAAAATCCCCCGAACGTTGCTCCTGTAATGGGACTTCCCGCAACCAAACCGATTTTACCACCCATTGCCGCACCTGTCTTTCCACCACAATAAGCACCTATGGCATCATGAACAGATATAGTAACCCATCTTGGTATTCCACCACGCATAATCTTGTTCCCTTTTGACTCCAACGTCTTATCGTTGAAAACCTTTAACTCTTGTATTGCTTTTGAATCAATATACATCTCTTCTCGTTGTTGGACTATTTCATTAATCTCCGAAGAACAAGAAGTCATGAACATACAAAACATAAAAATAAAAAAACTAGAATATTTTTTTATCTTTTTCATACGTAAATACTGCTTATAATGTTAATAATTGAAATATAATAATTAATCTTTGTAGAAACTAAATGATACAAGGATAGTGTCATCAGCAATGATAATAACCTGATATTCACCTCCTTTGCTATTACTAAAATCATAGACTGCTGGGAGATTTTCTGGTTGAACATAATCAAGCAAGGCCACTCGTCCTTCAAACATAATCTTAACGGTTACTACATTACTATTTCCTACGCCATAAATGTACAACAGATCCTCAACATCATTATAATAGGAGGAATACACTGGTGATGCATCAGGCCATAGTGGATTTCTTGCCTGTTCGCTATCATAAGCATAGCAACTACACAAGGAAAAGTTCATTGCTGGTATTAAAGTTGCCAACAAAACTGTAATCATCAATTTTTTCATTTTACTTTACTTATCTACTTTGTTATATTAAAAATAAATTTGGGAATCGATTTCCGAGTACAAAATTAGAAAAGGAGTAAAAGTGTTCCAAACATTTTACGTTGCAAAGCAAGGACTCTGTTGCAACCAAAAACAGAATATATTGTTCTGTATCTCAATATGTTGCATTAAATGCAACGCATTTGCAACACTTCGTTTTGCAACGTTTTGAACAGAAAAAAGAGACAAAAAGTATTGGCGTTTTCGCAACAAAATAGTACTTTTGCATTCAATAAACCATCTAGAGAATGAAACAAGTCCTTATTCTTATAAGCATATTATTACTAATATCAGGCTGTAATAATAGTAGTCTCAAGCAACAATTAATTGAGATTGATAGTATAACCTTTCAAGATGGAGACACAAAAGCATTAGAACTTTTAGATAAAATAAAGCCAGAAATTATTGACGACGAAGAATGCCTCGCCTATTATTGGCTTCTTAAAATGAGAACAGAAATCAGACTACAAAAAGAGATTAATTCTATAGATCCATTAGAAATCACTATCAAGTTCTATAAAAACAAAGATAAAGGAAAGCTGGCAAGAGCATATGGCTACAAATCCCACATCTTAGAAGGAAAGGGCGATTTAAAGGGCGCATCTACCGCACTAAAAGAAGCAGAACTTTTAGTACGGAATGATAAAAAAGAAGCGCCTCTTGCTAATATGATATACCTCAGTCTTGCTCGCATTAACTATGAAGCCAAAGAATTTAATTTGGCATTAGATTATGGGGCAAAATCTTTGAGATATGCTTACTTGTTAGATAACCATACAAATATAGCATTCTCTCTTTTAAACATATTAATGTGTTATCATTCAATTGGAAACCAAGATTCAACGTCGTATTATATTAAAAGATGTATTCCTTTAATACATAACCTCCCTGAGAGTCTACGTCCCAATTTTTATGTTAATATTGGTAATATTCTTATTGATACAGATATAAAACAAGCAGAAGATTATCTTAACAAATCAGTGACAACTAATCCTAATGCCTTCGCCTATAGAGGCCTTGCCCGTATCTATTATAAAAAAGGAGAGCGTGAGAAGGCACTAGAAATGTGGCAAAAGGCACTACAAACCGACAACCTTTATCTGAAAACTGAAATTCTGCAGGCGCTCTATAACAGTCAACAAGAGGAAGGAGACTATAAAGAGGCAAGCCAGACGGCTATGCAGATAGCAGAACTGAAAGACAGTATCGCACAGAAAGAGAAGGACGAGGACATCAGGGGGCTGCAAGAGCAGTTTGAACAGGAACAGAAACGGAAAGCAGAGAGACATCTGTACTATGTCACCGTCTCAGCCATCAGCGTCTTCCTCTTGATAGCCATCACTGCCGCAGCCTATCTTTTATATAACAACACGAAAGGAAAAAAGAAACTGGCTGAAACCATACAGCATCTGGAAGGATACCGCAACCGACTGAAAGTGATGGAACAGGAAGGTAAAACAGATAGCAAGGAGGTGGAGAGACTGAATCAGAAAATCGCTGAGTTACAGGCGAAACAAGGAGCCTTGCTGCAAAACGGAAGAGAACGCTACGAGGAAATTGAACAGGGTGGAACTACTCTACGTTGGAGCCGCAACGACTTCACTGACTGCATAGAGTTTTACCGTACCGTGGACGCTGCCTTCGTGACACACATGGAACAAGACTACCGCCATCTGTCATCCAAATACATTTTTTTCGCCTTGATGGAACACTTAGGGAAGACGGACGAAGAACTGCAACATATCATGGCTATCAGCCAAAACACCATACGGTCATACCGTTCACGAATCAACAACGCACTGATTATTACCACCTAAATACATGAATTATGACAAACGGACTGTTACTATGGGCTGACGATGAGATGGAGCTGCTCCGTCCACACCTGCTGTTCCTGGAGAAAAAGGGCTATGAGGTCGTTACCGTGACGAACGGTATCGATGCCATAGAGGAGTGTCGCAAGCAGACCTTCGACCTGGTATTGCTCGACGAGATGATGCCGGGACTGACAGGACTGGAAACGCTTCAGCGTATCAAGGAACTGCAACCCACCGTACCTGTCGTCATGGTGACGAAGAGTGAGGAGGAGAACATCATGAACCAGGCGGTAGGACAGAATATTGCCGACTACCTCATCAAACCCGTCAACCCCAACCAGATACTGCTCACCCTGAAGAAGCTCATCCACAAGCGGGAGATTGTGGCAGAGGTGACCCAGACCGCCTACCAGCAGCAGTTCCAGCAACTCAGCATGCAGATGATGGACTGTAGGACTTGGGACGACTGGACAGAGCTGTATCGCCAACTCGTCAGGTGGGAACTGCAACTCTCTGCCACCGACTCTGCGATGGCGGATATGCTGCGGATGCAGAAAGAAGAGGCGAACATCGGCTTTGCCAAATTCGTCAAGAAGAACTATCTGGACTGGTTAGGACAGCGGGAGATGATGATGAGTCCCGACGTCTTCAAGCAGAAGGTATTCCCTACTCTCTCCGCTGGCAAGAAAATCTTCCTGATTGTTCTCGACAACTTCCGCTACGACCAGTGGAAGACGATAGAGACGGAACTCTCAGACTTTGAGATTGACGAGCAGCTCTATTGCAGCATCCTGCCTACGGCTACGCAATATGCCCGCAACGCCATCTTCTCAGGACTGATGCCCGACCAGATTGCCAAGATGTTTCCTGACCTCTGGGTGGATGAGGATGAGGAAGAGGGCAAGAACCTCAACGAGGCACCACTCATCCAGACACAGATTGACCGCTACAGGCGACACGACACATTCTCGTATCACAAAATCAATAACACGGACGATGCGGAACGATACATGAACCTATTCCCCTCTTTGGAGAAGAACGACCTCAACGTGCTGGTGGTCAACTTCATCGATATGTTGTCGCATGCCCGTACAGAGTCCAAGATGGTACGCGAACTGGCACACGACGAGGCGGCCTACCGCTCACTGACCCTGTCGTGGTTCCGGCATTCCATCATGTCACAGCTGCTGCGGCAATTGGCCCAGACGGACTATCAGGTGATTATCACCACAGACCACGGGTCGATCCGTACCGACTCTCCCGTCAAGATCATCGGGGACCGCAACACCAATACCAACCTGCGCTACAAACTCGGCAAGAACCTTGCCTACGACGACAAGGACCTCTTCGTCATCAAGGAGCCGCAAAAGGCATTCCTGCCCTCGCCCAATATCTCTACGAGCTATGTCTTCGCCACGGGTGACAAGTTCTTTGCCTATCCTAATAATTACAACTATTACGTCACCTACTATAAGAACACCTTCCAACATGGAGGTATCTCTATGGAGGAGATGATCATACCATTTATCACACTTAAAGGAAAAAACAGATAATCATGGAAATCAGCATACAGAATCTGGACAGTATCCGCGAGGCTGCCCGTGAGTTTATCCAGCACATCGGAGAGGCACGCGTCTTTGCCTTCTATGGGAAAATGGGTGCAGGTAAGACAACCTTCGTCAAAGCTATCTGTGAGGAATTAGGAGTGGAGGATGTCATCACCAGTCCCACTTTCTCCATCATCAACGAGTATTCTCTCACCTCTCACCTCTTACCTCTCACCTCTTCCAGCATCTACCACTTCGACTTCTACCGCATCAAGAAACTGGAGGAAGTCTATGACATGGGCTATGAGGAATATTTCTATAGTGGGGCTCTCTGTCTGATAGAATGGCCCGAACTGATAGAAGAAATCCTGCCCGATGATGCTGTACGTGTCAGCATCACCGAGCAGGAAGACGGTAGCAGGATTGTCAGCTTTTAACCAATAGCTATTTGCTAACAGCTAATAGCCTTTACAGGAGAGCCTCGAACTTCTCCTGTATCTTTGCTTTCGACTGTGCACCAACGAGCTTGTCAACAAGCTGGCCTTCCTTGAAGAACAGGATGGTCGGGATGTTACGGATTCCAAAATTCACTGCAAGATCCTCGTTTTCCTCTACGTCGCACTTACCAACGACGATACGACCATCATACTCCTCGGCTAGTTCTGAGATAACCGGGCCCACCATACGGCAGGGACCACACCATGTTGCCCAAAAGTCAACAACTAATGGCTGCTCGCCATTCTTCAGGCTCTCGAAATTCTCACTTGTGATTGTTACTTCCATCATTCAATTATTTATTAAACGTTAAACATTAATTGATCTTATAGTCAAGCATCTCGTGACTGTCGATATAGTCAATCAGCGAATGACGCACATCCACACCTCCGTTCTGGGCCCGGAGCAACACGTGGTTCTTGCCCTGGGAATCACGGAGGAGGAAGTAGAGCTTGGTATTGCCAGGATTCTCGCTGATGATCTCGCTGAGTTCTTCCACAATCTGTTCGTCGAGCATATCTGAGGCCAGCGAGATGGTGATGCGGTCGATGGACTTCTCCTTGACGGTTTGCAGCAACTCGACATTGGTCACTTTCAGTTCCTTCTGGTCACTATTGTAGAAACGTGACTGCATCTTACCTGTGACATAGACTGCCGCACCTTCAATGAACTTACCATTCAGGTTGATCCAATCGTCACCGAAGAGTACCAGTTCTCCTGAGCCTTCAAAATCCTCCAGTGTGACAATGCCCCAAGGTTTGTTGTTCTTACCAAACTTCGACTGCAGGCCAGTGACGACACCTCCTAAGGTAACGTCCTCTCTATCCCGTAGGGCGATACCCCGATCTGCCAATTCGGCACATTTTGTGTTACACAAGTTGTCAAGTACAATCTTGTACTCATCAAGCGGATGGGCGGAGAGATAAATTCCCACGAGGTCGCGCTCCCTGTTCAGCCGTTCGATATCACTCCAACGTGCTTCACTCTTCGGCACAGGGGGGCGGGCAATCTCGACACCGTCGCCAAACATCCCGAACAGCGAGTTTTGCATCTCAGCCTTCTCCTGCTGATAAGTCTGACCGTAGCGCACCAGAGTATCCAAGAACATTTCACCTTTGGCATTGACGGCAAAATAATCTTCGCGACGGATGCCGAAACTATCGAAGCCACCACTCAACGCCAGACTTTCATAACCTTTGCGGTTGATGGATGAAAAACTGACACGCTGAGCAAAGTCGTAGATATCTTTGAAGAGTCCATTCTTCTCACGTTCCTCGATAATGGCCTGTGCAGCAGAATCGCCCATACCCTTGATGGCACCTAGGCCAAAGCGGATCTCACCATGATGGTTCACACCGAACTTCTCATACGACTCGTTGACATCTGGTCCCAACGTGGCAATACCCATCGCCTTACACTCGTCCATCAGTTTGGTGATTTCCGTAATCTGGTCGCGACGACGACTCATAATAGCCGCCATAAACTCAGCAGGATAGTTGGCTTTGAGGTATGCGGTCTGATAAGCCACCCACGAATAGCAGGCAGCATGCGACTTATTGAAGGCATAGGAAGCAAACTTCTCCCAGTCGGCCCAAATCTTCTCAAGAACTTTAGGATCATGGCCGTTCTTCACACCGCCGTTGATGAACATGGGTTTCATCTCATCGACGATATTCTTTTTCTTCTTACCCATCGCCTTACGCAGGGCATCACTCTGACCTCTGGTAAAGTCAGCCAGCTGACGGGATAACAACATCACCTGCTCCTGATAGACCGTAATACCATAGGTATCCTTCAAATACTTTTCCATCACAGGAATGTCATAGGTAATGTCTTCGGCACCATGCTTACGACGGATAAACGAAGGGATATACTCCATAGGACCCGGGCGGTAGAGGGCATTCATAGCAATGAGGTCCTCGAACACGGTGGGTTTCAACTCGCGAAGGTATTTGCGCATACCATCCGACTCAAACTGGAAGGTGCCGACGGTACGTCCCTGTTGGTAGAGTTCGTAGGTCTTGGGGTCGTCAATGGGGATATGGTCGAGATCCACCTCAATACCACGGGTGCGCTTGATATTCTCACAGGCCTCCTTCAACTCCGAAAGGGTCTTCAGTCCGAGGAAGTCCATCTTGATCAGTCCCGTCGATTCGATGACGTGACCATCATACTGGGTACAGTTGGTCTTTACCCCCTTGAAATCCGGGTCATCGGCAGTAGATACCGGCACATGGTCGCTGATGGGATCGCGGCAGATGATAAAGCCACAGGCATGGATACCCGTACCACGCACGGTCCCCTCCAGCATCTTCGCATACTTGATGGTATTGGCCAGCGCCTTGTCAGTAGAAGCTTCCGCATCACGCAACTCCTGGACATACTTGATGGCATTGGGCAGATTCATCTTCGCTCCATCCGGCAGACGGTCGGGAATCGCCTTGCACAAGGCATTGGACACAGGAATGGGCACCTTCTCTACGCGGGCCACATCCTTGATGGAGTTCTTGGTGGCCATCGTAGCATAGGTGATGATATGGGCACAGTTCTCATGACCATACTTATCCTCCACCCACTTGAGTACTTTGCCACGCCCATCGTCGTCGAAATCGGTATCGATATCAGGAAGTGAGATACGGTCTGGATTGAGGAAACGCTCAAACAGCAGATCGTACTTCAACGGGTCAATCTTCGTGATGCCCAAGCAATAGGCCACCACACTACCTGCCGCCGAACCACGCCCAGGACCTACCATCACCCCCAACTCGTCACGGGCAGAGTTGATAAAGTCCTGAACAATGAGGAAGTAGCCTGGGAATCCCATCGTTTTCATGATGTGGAGTTCAAATCGTATGCGTTCTTCAACCTCTTTCGTAAGTGGCGAACCATAACGTTTATCTGCGCCCTCGTAAGCGAGTTTTGCCAGATAGTCGGCCTCGAACTTGATGCGATAGATTTTGTCATAGCCACCCAATTTCTTGATCTTTTTCGCGCCGTCCTCCGGTGAGAGTTGGTTCTCACCATTCTCGTCGCTGGTGAACTCATCGTAGAGTTGTTGCTCCGTAAACTTCTGTCGCCATTCCTCTTCTGTACCGAAGTCTTCGGGGATGGGGAAGAACGGCATGATGGGGTCGTTGTCGAGACTATACATCTCCACCTTATTTAATATTTCCAAGGTGTTAGCCAATGCCTCAGGCACATCGCTGAAGATATCGTTCATCTCCTGACGCGTCTTGAACCACTCCTGCTTGGAATAGAGCATACGCGTCGGATCGTCAAGGTCCTTACCCGTCGAGAGACAGAGCAGATGGTCGTGGGCCTCAGCGTTCTCCTTATCCACAAAATGGGCATCGTTGGTACAGATGAGTTTGATACCATATTCCTTCGCCAGTTCTATCAGTACCTTATTGGCCTGCTGCTGCATAGGATAGGTCTCACGGTTGGCCCGGATATTAGGGTCTGTCACCTCATGGCGCTGTAATTCCAGATAGTAGTCATCGCCCCAGAGTCGCTGATGCCACTCGATGGCCTCACGGGCTCCGGCAATGTCGCCCTTCAGAATCTTGGCAGGCACCTCACCAGCGATACAGGCAGAACAGACAATCAGGTCCTCATGATATTTCTCCAGTTCCATCCGGTCGGTACGCGGACGGTTATAGAAACCGTCGACCCAAGAGTTGCTGACCAGCTTGATGAGGTTCTTGTAGCCATTGGCATTCTTGGCCAATACGATCAGGTGGTAACCGCCCAAGTCCTCCTTATGTTCCTTCAAACTCTTATCGCCACGACGAGCCACATACATCTCACAGCCGAAGATGGGTTTGAAAGGTTCGAGTCCTTCTTTCTTACGACCCTTGTTCACGTCGTTACAGATATCGTGAAATTCCTTGATGCCGAACATATCACCGTGGTCGGTGATGGCCATGCCTTTCATGCCGTCGTCGATTGCCTTATTGACGAGCCGTTTGATACTCGATTGTCCGTCGAGAATGGAGTAGTAGGTATGTACGTGTAAGTGTATAAAGTCTTCCATAAGAAGTATTTCTTCTGCTTTTGAGCCGTAAAGTTACATCAAAAAACCGAAATAACCAAAAAAATATGAATTATGAATTAAGAATTAAGAAATATTTTATACCTTTGCATATTGAACAGCAAACAATCGACTTTACCACTCATGGGAGAAAAGATCCAAAAGATAAAGAAACTGAAGAAGATAAGAATACACCGGGAAGGCACTACTGAATTACTATACAGTGCTATCCTCATCATTGTCATTTGCTCAGCACTATGGTATGGACTTCATGCTCTTCATCCGCTCACATGCCATATCGTCATGCCGATTATTTGCGGCATTTTTGTCGCAGCATGGCTGATGACCCTCAATTTCTACCGTTGTCCTATCCGTTATTTCAATGGCGACACAGAAAAACTGGTCGTTGCCCCTGCCGACGGAAAGATTGTGGTCATCGAGGAGGCTGAAGAGAATGAGTATTTTCATGACAGACGACTGATGATCAGTATCTTCATGAGTCCTCTGAACGTTCATGCCAACTGGTTTCCCGTCGATGGCAAGGTGAAGTTCGTCAAGCATTTTAACGGAAACTACCATAAGGCGTGGCTGCCTAAGGCAAGTGAGGAGAACGAGCATGCCGACATCATGATTACCACCCCAGAGGGTGAGGATATTCTGGTGCGCCAGATAGCCGGTGCGATGGCGCGTCGTATCGTGACATACGCCAAGGAGGGCGAGGAGTGTTATATCGATGAGCATTTGGGATTCATCAAACTGGGTTCCCGCGTTGATGTCTTTTTACCATTGGATGCCAGGCCCTGCGTCATTATGGACCAGCCGACGACAGGCGACCAGACTGTGATAGCAAAACTAAAATAGAGGTAAGAGGTGAGAGATAAGAGGTGAGAGATAAGAGGTGAGAGATATGAAGAAGCATATACCAAATACGATTACCTGCTGCAACCTGATCTCTGGCTGCATTGCTACCTATTGGGCATTTCAGGGCGAATTCGGGATGGCACTGCTGTTCATCGTCATCGGAGCGATCTTCGACTTCTTCGACGGTATGAGTGCCCGATTGTTAGGGGTGTCGTCTCCTATCGGAAAAGAACTCGATTCCTTGGCCGACTGCATCACCTTCGGTTTTGCCCCCTCAGCCATTCTGTTCTGCTATCTGACAACACTTGATTTTCAATTTTCATTTTACCCCTCTCACCTTCCACCTATTGCCTCCTACCTCGCATTCATTATGGCAGCATTCTCTGCCCTGCGTCTGGCAAAGTTCAATCTCGACGAGCGTCAGGCTTTAGGATTCATCGGACTGCCCACTCCTGCAAATGCACTCTTCTGGGGAGCACTCGTTGTTGGAAGCGGAGAGTGGATAGCCCAACTGCCTTATGCCCCTTACTTGGTCCTGGTGGGTATTTTCATCAGCTGTTACCTGCTTGTCGCAGAAATTCCTATGTTTGCCTTGAAGTTCAAGCACTGGGGATGGAAAGACAATGAAATCAAATACATCTTCCTGCTCACCTGCATACCGTTGCTGGTTATCCTGGGCATCAGCGGACTGGCAGCCATCATTGCATGGTATATCCTCTTATCAATAGCTACTAACCGTCATTCTACCCAAACTAACTAATACCTTCAAAACTATGAAAGAAGACATGGGATTCCTGATTTTCATCTTTTTTATCGTCGTCTTCGTCCTCCTGTTAATGGGCGGTACGATTGTCAAGTCTATCAAGAGAGCCAAACTGAAGGCCAAGAAAGCTGCTGATGACAAAAGCCAAAAATACCGTGACGAAACGGGACGTCAGCAACAGCAATATCATTATAGCGGACGTAGCGAGACACCTAAAGAGGAAGCCAAACCCCGTTCAGAGCAAGAAAAAGTGCAAGAGCCACAAGTAGAGGAGCCTGTTGAGATACATACCAAGACCGAGACAGGCGAGACCATCATCGACCGTCGTACTGGACGTGAGAGCAAGAAAATCTACGACGACACCGACGGCGAATACGTAGAATTCAGTGAAGAATAAAAAAAGGAACTAACAAATAATACTAACATAAAACAAATAATGATGAAACACGTTTTTATAAGTATAGGGTTCGTACTGCTGTTGCTATCATTCAGCAGTTGCACGGATGATAATCTCTCCAACGGCGGCCAAGGCGGTCAGCCAGAGAAGGAAAACTTTGATTTTACTGTCCGCATACCTCATGGTACCTCTTCTTATGTGTTAGTCATAGGTAGCATGACGGGCGACGTACAAAGTATAACCAGCGATGCCGACTGGATATCGGCTGTGCAAGACGGACAGGATGGTGAGCAACACCCCGTCCTGCAGTTGACGCTCACAGGAACAGACAAAAATGAGCGCACCGCCAATGTGACGCTGAAATCGCTGTCCAACCAGCAAGTGACCATTACCGTCAAGCAGAGGGGTGTATCCTTGATGGGCGACGGAGAGATTATCCCTGAGGTGACTGTAATGAACGAGGCATTCTACAAAGACTGGTTCAAAGGGGACAACGGTAAAGTGTATATCACCGAGTCGAGCGACAGGGATACATGGATGTACCGCAATCTGCCATGGGGCGAAAACTCCCTGGGCTCTGTGCCGGCAGACGTTGCTGACGAGATAACGAAACATATGGATGATTGGAAACTGGTATACAGCACCTTGGGACTGGAGTCGACCAGTGGAGCCAATTTCTTCACGCTCTTCAACAGCAAACTGAGCAAGCTGCGTTTCTTCTATTATATCCCTGCCAACTCCATCACCTCGGGCTCGTCGGCAGTATTTGCGGTGGATGTGTATAACCCCCAAAGAAAAATGTCGCATGCGCTGAATAGTAATGCCATGCTGGAGGTGCCCGACGACCTGCAGAACAGCGGAAAACTGAACTCAGAGACGACAAAGACCTATTATGTCATGCCGATAGGTACGGGCTCTGATCGTACCATCACCTCTGGCTGGGCATGCTTCGATCTGGATGCCGATCATGGTTATTCCGACGCCACCAAAGAGGCGTTCGAAGACCCTGCCACTAAGCTCACAATACGACTGGAGACCACCCTCTCGGCTAATGTTAACTTGGCAGTCGATCTCAAGACCACAGGCTCTATCGATATGTCGGGAGTGACTTTATTCAAGGAAGGTGATGATTGGGGTGCCGCCGCCACCTTCTTCAATGGTTTAGGCAATGCTGCCTATCAGGTCGGTTCAGGTATCGCTAGTGCAGGTCAAGGCGAGCAAGGCAAGGTTGGTGGCATTTTCCAGGCAGCAGGTGGCGTCAGTACGTTTGTAGGTACTATCCTGAGTACTGTTGATGTTGCTCTGGATTCTTCACAGAATTTCGAAGGTTCTGCTAAAGTTAACTTCGACACCAAGGGTTCCTTAACCGGTACGATAGAGTTCAACACCATCAACGGACTGCCAGGCATCACCTTCTCGCCTGTTGCGTTCAAATACAACTGGAATACCCTGATGTCTGACAATCCGACCAAATGGGCTACCGACAATACACAGCCCACTTTCGGACTGATGAACACCCTCAGCTCGCCGGTGGTCTATGTCTCTGCCGACCATTTGCTTTATACGCCAGCAGAGATGACTCCAATCTATGAGATGAAATCCGGTAACGAGTTGATTAGTTGCGAATCTGGCGACGATGAAGAGTTCCGCTACATCTCCTTCCTCGACCCCTCATCTGTAGAGATGTTCTTCAACAAGGAGATGATGGGCTACGACTTCGAACATGCCGAGATCAGTGTCAGTCTTACTGCCAATGCCGGTCCTCATGACCAGTATATAGCCCCCACCCCCTATTTCGGCTACTATCAGTTGCAAAACGACCAGATACAGCTCACGGAACATGACACCGCTGACGATAATGTTTTCGGTTATGGCGACACAAAGTCGATGAAGTTCGTGGCGTGTCCCAACAGCGAGATTCCCACTGTCGTGAAAGGTGACGATGCCGACTTCGCAGCCACCTACAATGTGGATTACAAAATGTCGGAACTGCCTTGTATCGACAAGTTTGAGGAAGTTTCTGCAAGCGGATTCACCTATCGTTACTACGGACTCACTGCCGATTTCTTTAACGGTAACAGGAAAGTCATTGTTGACCCGATTATCTACGTCCCGACCAATAAGGACCACCTTATTTATAATAAGAGCCACTTAGGACCAATCTATGTTACCGTCGTTGCGCGACTTACCAAGAGCGACAATTCGATGCAAATCATCTCCAAGCACTATCTGCCCAATATACGTGCTTTCAAGAGCAGCGAGATCAGCGACATCAAGAGTCGCATCAGTGGTTATAACCCCACTACGGTGAAGACTTGCAAGGGTAAGGCGAGTGCCGACTATATCGACAATGGCTGGCTGAAAGCCCGTGCACTCAAGATGTTGGAACTGGCAGGAAAATAAGCATTACAAAACAAATAAAAAAACATACGACAATGAAGAAGACAATATTATTTGCATGGATATTCCTCTCAGGCATGTGTTTCATCGCCTGTAGCAGTGACGATGACAATAACAATAACGAACCTCCTGTAGAAGAACGCGTTCACGATCTCGACATATTTACCGACCGCCTCATCACTGTTGACGATGAGGGCAAACTGGAAGGTGTAAATATCGGAGAGGAGCTCAACAAGCAAGCGGCTCCCGGAGTCTATAGCGTCAAAGTAGAAAACCTGGCAGAAGCCAAGGCCATGTTTATGGGACTGATTGACGGATTCACCGACATCTCCACCGCTGGCGACGACATCACTGTCGTTCTGCACGATGCCGAAGGAAAGGAACAGGGTAAGGTGTATTTCAAGAAGAGCGGCGTTGCCGAGGTTGCCACAATGACCTACGAAGGATTCACCCTTCCGGGCATCACCGAGTTGCGCTATTTAGACAAATGGCCTTCGCTGGGTGCTACTCTTTCGCCCTATAAACTCTTTGACATTGTCACGGTGCCCAGCGATAGGGAAGGCAGGCCAAGAGGTATCTGCATCCGCGAATGGTCCAACGGCACCATGGGCATGATTATCTGTCCCACCAGTTATGAGAGTGGCTACCAAGACTGGCGCGCCAATACCTGCAAAGAGACTCTAAAGGCGATGGCTGCGCAGGTGAAGAAAGTGGGCGTCGACAAAGTCAGTGCCCGACTGAACCAGGCAGGTCTCTTCAGCGACCTCAACAGGTATTATTGGAGCAACACAACCAAGTTCTATTTCTTTGACAAAGGCCATTGGAAGGTTCGTCTCAGCGATGGCGACGACATCTACGTTTCCTCATGGGAGGTAGCTCTGGCGGTTAACAATGCCAACAACGTCTACACCTACTACTTCAACAGCAAGGGCGAGTGCTGGTAAAGCTGTAAGAGAATATGGCAAAGCGACACTACGAACAGCCAGTCATACTCGGCGTGGAAATCCCATACGAAACCTTGTTGCTGCCAGCAAGTGCTAGTGGTGGCGGTGATCTGAACGTAACCTATCCTGAGGAGGATATCTAAGGTGAAGCAGTTGAAGACGATACTGAGTGCGCTGGCGATAGCGGTAGCACTCCTTGCAGTAAATACAGCCTGCACCAGTAATGATGCCGATATCACCGTTCCTGAGCAGCCACAACAGCCTGATACGCCCTCCACAGGTGGTATCACGATGACTGTTGGTGCTGGTATCGGCGATGATGTGACATCAGGTCGCTCTGCCGTCGCTATAGAGGACGGAAAACGGGCGCTTCACTTCACCGATGGCGATCAACTCTATGTCTATGGAAATCTCCCAGAAGGTTATTACCTGGTGGGCACCCTCGACATTGATGCCTTGACGATCACCCCTGAAGGTAAGAGCGCTAATTTCTCAGGAACCATTAAGGTGTATAATTCGGCCAACGTAGATGTAGACACTTACGACTTCACAGACCCTTCCGACCCATTAGCCGACTGCACGAGTGCTACTGCCCATCTTTTCCATAAAGATATGAAGGCGAGCATCTACACCATTCAAGATGATCATACCCTTGCTTACAATACCGACGAAGCCTTTGCCACTGACGTGGAGACACTGATGACGACGGTGCTGGAGGTCAGTGGCAGTTATAACAAATCGACCAAGAGATTCTCGCTCGGCAGTACGGATGCCATCCTCAGTTGCACTCTCAGTGGACTGACGGCTTCCACCGACTACAAGGTGAAGTTTAATAGTGATGCCAGTCTTGTTGCCACCTACGACTTCACTACGGATGTAAACGGTACTGGTACGATTGCCTTCATCTCTTCTGATGGTAGTCATACACGTATCCTTAACATCCTTCAGAGTACAACACCCGTTGGCGACATCGACTTGGGTGCACTCGACTTCACGGCTAAAGTATATAATGTGGCGCGCTACTGGCTAGACCCTGTTTTTTATAAGCTTATAAACCTCGCTACTGTTGCTACTCCCTATACGGCAAAAAACGGAGAATTGTTGACAGGCATCCTCGGCGGCGGTGCAACGAATACCGGCAACGTGAAGATAGCAGCCGGCGCAACCGTTGTGCTGCACAACGCGGAAATTACTTCCGTTAATACAGATTACGGCAAACAATATGCAGGCATTGATTGTCAGGGCAATGCCACCATTGTCCTCAGCGGTACCAACAAGGTAAAGGGTGGTGGAGCGTTAAAGCCAGCCATCTATATCCCCCAAGACAATACGCTCACTATCCGTGGCAGCGGATCGCTTGAGGCTGATGGTACCGATTGTGGTGCAGGCATCGGTGGAGGCCAAAATTACAACTGCGGAAATATTGTCATTGCTGGCGGTGATATCACCGCCAAGGCTGGCACAGCAAGTGCTGCTATCGGTAGTGGTAACAACATGCATTCTTGTGGCACCATCACCATATCGGGCGGCACCGTCACAGCCAGTTCTACGGGTGCGGGAGCGGCGATCGGCAGCGGTGATGCAGGTTCTTGCGGTACCATCACCATATCGGGCGGCACAGTCACCGCCAATTCTACTGTTGAGGGTGCAGCGATTGGTAGCGGACGTAATTCTGTCTCTTGCGGTACCATCAGTATCAGTGGGGGAAACGTTACGGCTACCTCAACAGGTTTGGGTGCTGGCATCGGTAGTGGGAAAATCGGTGGTTGCGCTGGTATTATCATTACTGGCGGCACTGTCGAAGCAGAGGGCACCTATGGTGCTGGCATCGGTAGCGGAAGCGACACTGGTACAAAATGTGGCGACATCACCATATCGGGCGGCACCGTCACAGCCAGGAAGAGCACTGCACCATGCAGTATCGGTAAGGGTTACGGAGCCACTTGTGGCACAGTGACTATTGGTGGCGTGGTGTATCCGTACGGTATCACTGATAGCCCGTACACCTACCCGCCGCATTAATAGTCTTACGGATGAACAAGTGTTCCTATCTCTTCACCGTTCATTACTTTCTTTAGGTTACCGACAATATCCATGTTAAAGACATAGATAGGTAGGTTATTATCCTGGCACATGCAGACGGCCGAGAGGTCCATCACCTTCAGACCACGCTCCAGTACCTCCTGATAAGTAATCTCGTTGAATTTAGTAGCTGTGGGGTCTTTCTCCGGGTCAGCAGTATAGACGCCATCCACACGGGTACCTTTCAGCATCACATCTGCCTCAATCTCCACACCACGCAGACTCGAACCCGTATCGGTGGTGAAGTAAGGCTGACCTGTACCAGCAGAGAAGATACAGACATAACCAGCCTGCATCGCCTCGATAGCCTTCCACTTACTATAGAACTCACCGATAGGCTCCATCCGGATGGCTGTCAGTACCTTGTTCTTTACGCCTTCAGCATCCAGCGCACTACTCAGTGCCAGCGAGTTAATGACCGTAGCACACATACCCATCTGGTCGCCCTTCACACGGTCGAAGCCTTTCTTCGAACCGCTCAGTCCACGGAAGATGTTACCACCTCCGATGACAATGCCGATCTGAACACCCATCTCGGCCACTTCCTTAATCTGACGCGCATAATCGCCCAGACGCTCAGGATCAATACCGTGTCCCTGTTTTCCCATCAGACTCTCACCAGAGAGCTTCAATAGAATTCTTTTGAATCTTGCCATAGTTCTTTATTTTTCGTTATTACGTTATATTGTGATCACGACTTTATAAAATGAAACTCACCTCCTTAAAAGCATAACGACGCTCCCGACCGTTTTCGTCACTAAGCAGCAAATGCCCGTCATCTTCTACATTCTTCAATTCCGCCATAAAAGCGCCCTCCTCATCACAATAGGGATGAAAGCCCCTACGACGATAGAGCATGCCCATATACCGCTCCTTGACGTCCTTGCCAATATATTCAGAAAACCTGTCGAGGATGTTATTCAACAACAATTCCCTGTCTGTCTCATAACCATGAATCTGCCATAGTGAAACAGGATTGGGAGCGTCACTATGGAACTGCTGCTGATTGACATTAATGCCTACCCCGATAATCGAGTCTTTGATAGACGACCCCGAAAGTTGGTTTTCTATCAGGATGCCACCAATCTTCCCATTACGCCAATAGATGTCGTTGGGCCATTTGATGCTGACATCACCAATCTGTTCACCCAAGGCGTCCGCTATTGCCAACGAGATTGCCATAGAAATGGAAAACTGCCGATTGGCAGGAATCAGGCGAGGGTGATAGAGCATCGAAAACAACAAGTTCTTGCCACGCTCCGACTCCCACGAATTGGAACCCTGTCCACGTCCTGCCGTCTGATACTCCGCCACGACCACACAGTCTCCTTGTGCATTCTCACGAAGCCATCGGTTCGTAGAATCCGTCTCATCGATATGCACGATTTCCCATTTCATGTTGCAAAGATACAAAAAAAGTTCAAAGTTCAAAGTTCAAAGTTCAAAGTTTTGTGTATCTTTGCATCATGACGATAGAAGAACAGCAAAAAAAAGACGAGCAGTATATGCAAAAAGCTCTTGCCGAGGCCAGGCAGGCTCTTGCCGAGGGCGAGATACCCATTGGTGCCATCATTGTGTGCCAAGACAGGATTATTGCCAGAAGCCATAATCTCACGGAGATGCTGAACGATGTGACGGCCCATGCGGAAATGCAGGCTATCACTGCAGCCGCCAATGAGCTGGGAGGAAAGTATCTCACAGACTGCACCTTGTATGTCACCGTTGAGCCCTGTACGATGTGTGCAGGTGCCCTGGGATGGTCGCAAGTCTCACGCATCGTATACGGGGCTGAAGACGAAAAGCGGGGCTACCAACGGTATGCCCCGCATGCACTACACCCTAAGACAACGGTCACCAAGGGTGTGTTGGAAGAGGAATGTCGCCGCCTGATACAAGACTTCTTCAAGAGCAAGCGGTGACAGTCCTCTTTATTTGCCTATACACTTGGCGATAGTCTCCAAGCATTTCTGACAACTGACAGGCTTTGACAGGAAATCGCAGCATCCTGCCGCCATGGCATCCTCACTGTCTGACTCGAAGGCATTTGCAGTCATCGCGATAACGGGCAGCGACGGATTCGTTGCCTTTATCTTTGCTGTTGCCTCCATCCCGTCCATCACAGGCATTCTCATATCCATCAGGACGAGGTCGGGCTTTTCCGATTCCACCAGTTCTATGGCTTCCTGACCGTTACGGGCGCGTATGCACTCGTAACGGTTCTTCAGGATATAGCACGTCAACAGGTAGTTACTGTCGTTGTCCTCTGCCACAAGAATTCGCTTCATAAAATTCTATATTTACTGTTTGCCGCCACGATCTGAATAGGCCGTTCCCTCATGAACGCCCTCACCAGGCACATAGCCCTTCCAGCGCCATAGCTTGGTCATATCCTCCAGCGTCTTTCCCTTGGTCTCTGGAACCAGTCTCCAAACGAAGATGGCTGCAATCACACAGATAACACCATAGAGTCCGTAAGTAAACCAGTGACCGAAATCGTCACCCTCTGTCAAGTGCATATTGAACATCGGCACGAAGGTGGAGCTGACGATGAAGTTAAAGATCCACTGGAAGGCAACAGCAATAGCCACAGCGGCACCACGGATAGTGTTGGGGAATATCTCGGCAATAAGTACCCAACAGATGGGTCCCCACGAGAACATGAACGAAGCGGAGTAGACGAGCAGCGAGGCAGCAGTGAAAAGCTCCATACCTGCATGTCCGAAAGTCACAGCCACACCAAAGGCACCCAATGCCATTCCCAGAGAGCCAGAGATCAGCAACGGCTTACGACCCCATTTCTCTACCGTGAAGATGGCAACGAGTGTAAAGAGGATATTGATGACACCCATGAAGACAGTGATGACCATCGGATTCTCCATACCCATGTCGCCGAAGATACGCGGTGCGTAGTAAAGCACAGCATTGATACCTACAGCCTGCTGGAAGACAGAGAGCATAATACCGATGAAGATACACATAGCACCATAGGTCATCAGTTTCTCGGTCTTCTGTACCAGTGTCTCCTTGATGGCCTGTAGGATGAACTGTGCACGCTCGCTGCCATTGATACGCGTCAGTATGCCGAGTGCGCGCTGGTCCTTACCGACAGAAACAAGATAACGCGGCGACTCGGGGACGAAGCAGATGAGCAGGGCGAAGAGTCCTGCGGGCACAGCCTCACTTCCGAACATATAGCGCCAACCAGTAGTCACTGTCCATTGTGCGGCGGGGTTGATGGCAGCAAGTCCCTTACCCATCTCCTCCACCAGCGGCTGGATATGGTCGCCGAGGATGAAGAAATTGACAAAATAAACCACCAGCTGACCGAAGATGATGGCAAACTGGTTACAACTTACCAACATACCACGAATATTCGACGGTGCCACCTCGCTGATATACATCGGGCAGATAGCTGAGGCAAGTCCCACACCGATACCACCGATGACACGGTAGAAGTTAAACATGATGAGCAGTGAGTAAGTAGGCTCTCCATGAGTGAAGAACATAAACTCAGGCTCCATAGATCCCAACGCGGAAATGAAGAATAAAAGACCGGCAATGACCAATGCCTTCTTACGACCGAAGTTGGTGGCAAGATAGCCGGAAAGGGCAGAACCGATAATACAACCGATCAGGGCAGAGGCTGACGTAAAGCCGTGCCAGCCATCAGTATAGGTAAAGTCCTTTGCCTCTGAGAAGAAAGCCTGAAGACCCTTCTCTGCTCCAGAAATCACTGCGGTATCATAACCGAAAAGCAGACCACCCAAGACGGCGACCAGTACGATAGAAAACAGGTAGGCCGAGCTACCTCTCTTTTGATATTCCATATAATTATGTTTTATGTTAGTAATTCTCAGAAAATCTTTGCAAAAATAACACTTTTCCTTGAAATATCCAAAATTATTCGCTAATTATCCACCTTTTACAAAGAATGTTTCCCAATCTCATTTATTTTGATTATCTTTGTACCTATAATATCACCTAAAACAACTAATATGAGGAAATTCGCCACATGCTGCCTACTAGCACTATCCCTTACTGCTACGGCCCAGACCAATGTAATAGACATCAATACCAAGAAACTCGGAGCACCTATCCAGTCGACGATGTACGGTATCTTCTTCGAGGACATCAACTATGCCGCCGATGGTGGCTTGTATGGCGAACTCGTCAAGAACCGCTCGTTTGAATTCCCACAGCACCTGATGGGATGGCAGGCCTTCGGCTGTGTCGATGTCGAGGATGACCATGCACCCTTCGAGCGTTGTCCACATTACGTCGTACTCTCCGACCCGGGACACAGAGATCGCCGCACGGGACTGGTCAACGAGGGTTACTTCGGCATCGGTGTGGAGAAAGGAGAGGTCTATCGCTTCTCCGTATGGGCAAAGGCGCCGAAAGGCAATGCCGCCATCCGTGTGCAACTCATCGACGAAAGCTCGATGGAGGAGCGGCAGGAGTTCGTGGAACAGGAGATAGCCATCACCTCATCCGACTGGAAAAAATATACTGTCACGCTGACATCACCCAAGACAGACAAGCATGCCAAATTGCGCATCTTCCTGAAAGGCACCAATAGTGTGGCACTGGAACACATATCCCTCTTCCCCGTCAATACCTATAAAAATCGTGAGAACGGTATGCGACGTGATCTTGCCCAGGCTCTTGCCGACCTGCATCCCGGCATCTTCCGTTTCCCTGGCGGTTGCATCGTGGAGGGAACCGATCTCGACACCCGCTATCAGTGGAAGAATACCATCGGTCTTGTGGAGAACCGTCCGCTGAACCAGAACCGCTGGGAACACACCTTCGACCACCGTTACTTCCCTGACTACTACCAGAGTTACGGACTCGGCTTCTTCGAGTTCTTCCAACTCGCAGAGGATATCGGTGCCGAACCGTTGCCCATCCTCAGCGTGGGTCTCGCCTGCCAGTTCCAGAACTGGAACGATGCGTCAGCCCATGTGAAGACGGACGAGCTACAACCCTATATCGACGACTGCCTCGACCTCATCGAATTTGCCAACGGACCTGCCAACAGCAAATGGGGAAAGGTGCGTGCAGACATGGGACATCCGGCTCCTTTCAACATGAAGTACATCGGAGTAGGCAACGAACAGTGGGGTGAGTTCTACTATGAACGACTGAAACCCTTCGTCGCCGCCATCCGCGCCAAATATCCTGACATCAAGATTGTAGGCAGCAGCGGTCCGATGCCTGACGACCAGACCGACAACACTTATCGCTTCGAAGATGGATGGAAGGCGATGAGAGCCCTGAAGGCTGACCTCGTTGACGAACACTACTATCGTGATGAGGAGTGGTTCCTTAGTAATGGACTGCGTTACGACTCCTACGACCGCAAGGGACCGAAGGTGTTTGCCGGCGAGTATGCCTGTCATGGAAAGGGCAAGAAATGGAACCACTACGAGGCCGCCATCCTGGAGGCTGCCTTCATGACTAGCTTCGAGCGTAATGCCGACATCGTCCACATGACTTCTCCCGCTCCGCTCTTCGCCCATGTGGACGGCTGGCAGTGGCGTCCCGACCAGATATGGTACGACAATACGGAGATATTCAAGACAGTGAGCTACTACGTACAACAGATGTATGCCACGAATGCAGGTACCCATGTGCTCTCGCTGACGATGGACAAGCAGCCCGTTGCCAACCAAGCAGGACAGAACGGACTCTTCGCCTCTGCTGCCTTCGACAGCAAAACGAACGAGGTCATTATCAAGATTGCCAACACCAGTAAGAAGCGACAACCCGTCTCTTTCAAACTTACTGGCATGAAGGGAACACATACAGCAACGACGCTCACCCTCTTCCACAACGGGATGGATGATGAAAACTCCATCAGCAAGCCTGAGCTCATCACGCCTCAAGAAGGCACCGTCCAAGTTGACGAAGGAAAAGGCTCTTCCCTCCTCCTTGACGACCTGCCCCCCATGTCGTTCCGCATCTATCGGATTAGGTAGCGAGACGCACGCACTTAAAACTGGTAGTATTTGGCGTCATCTTCCGTAAAGCAACAGACGATGACCTCACCCTGATACCCCTTCCGGATATGGTCGTTCAGCACCCGCAAGGCAATACGGGCTGCCTCGTCCTTGGGGAAACCATAGACCCCCGTACTGACACAAGAGAAAGCTATACTCTTCAAGTCATTCTCCTCAGCCAGCTTCATGGCGGTATCATAACAGGAAGCCAGCAGCTCCCGCTCGTTATTGTTTCCGCCATACCATACGGGCCCAACGGTATGTATCACCTTCTTGCATGGCAACTTGTAAGCACCCGTCATCTTGCTCTGTCCGGTCTCACAGCCACCCAGCGTCCTGCACTCCTTCAGCAACTCGCTTCCTGCCGCCCGATGAATGGCACCATCAACGCCGCCACCACCCAGAAGAGTTCTGTTGGCGGCATTCACAATGGCATCTACCTTCAACTTCGTGATGTCACCCACCACGATCTTAATCCCATTTACTTCCATCATTGTTCTCAGTGATATCCAGAAGTGTGTTAGGGAATACCAGCACCGTTGGTGAACACCATCATGAGTTTCTGATTGTTAATCATGCGCTTCTTCATATTCGGGCTGACAGCCTTAATCAGGATATAGGGTTGCGTCTTACTGGCATCGCCCACCTGTTTGATGACCACCTTGCCTTCTTCCTCTATCATGTCCGTATCTGTCATGATCACGTTAAACACATGACCGTTGGCGTTCTTCGTACCCGTATAAGTCAAGACATAATTCTCCGTCCATCCGTTCTCGCTTTCCATTTTGACTTCGCCGTTACATACATTGTCAGGATACTGTTCAGAATGCCCCTTAGCTTTCTTGGTGTAGATAACTCCTTCTGCCATGTACTTTGATTCTGGAGACGACTGCCATGCTCCGTTGGGATACTTACCTTGCGCACTCACTGTCATCAGGCAGAACATTGCCATCAGACTCATTAATATTCTTTTCATCATACGTAATTGTTTTTAGGTTTTTCTCTGTTTTAGGATAGTCTTATCATTTCAAAGGCAAAGATAAAAATTATTTCTGATAATTGCAAATCCATGAATAGTTTTTTTAAAGATTCCTGGGAAAGATTACTCATGTCTTGCTCATACCTTGCTCATAGGTTGCTCATAGGTTGCTCATAGGCATCTCATAGGCATCTCATAGGATACTCTATCCTTTCTCTATGGTTTCTCATACCCTTAGAACATGAGATGGGTATGAGAAAAATGTGAGAAAGATGTGAGAAAGGATAGTTTTATCCGTTTCATCGAAGGTATCAGAAAGAAAAATACGTTTTCTTTTTGTCATTCGCCCGTTTTTTCGTAATTTTGTAGCGTATTGTGTGCACACACGAATTATGACAGTAGCAGATTATATTAAACAAGATACAGGAGAGAGGCGTTTTTCGTTTGAGGTATTGCCACCTTTGAAAGGGAATGGCACGGAGGCTTTGTTTGGGACGATAGACAAACTCGTGGCGTTCAACCCTGCGTTTATCAATATCACGACACACCACTCAGAGTATGTGTATAAGGAGCTGGAGAACGGACAGTTTGAGCGTCAGCGCATCCGCCGTCGTCCTGGCACCATCGCCATTGCCGCCGCTATTCAGCAGCGGTATGACATTCCTGTGGAGCCGCATGTGATTTGCAGCGGCACAACCATTGAGCAGATAGAATACGAGCTGCTCGACCTACAGTTCCTGGGCATCCGTAACCTGATGTTGCTCAGAGGCGACAAGGCGAAGGAGGACAGCCGTTTTACACCTACGCCTGGAGGTCATGCCCATACGACGGACTTGATTCGTCAGGTGGTACGCTTCAATGAGGGCTTCTTTGCCGATGGCACTCCCATCAAGCATCCTGGTCCAAAGTTCGACTTTGGCGTTGCCTGCTATCCTGAAAAGCACGAAGAGGCACCCAATCTGGAGAGGGACATGGAGTACCTGAAACAGAAGCAGGACTTGGGAGCACAATATGCCGTCACACAGTTGTTCTATGATAACGAGAAATATCTCGAGTTTGTAAAGAAGGCACGGGAGATGGGCATCACCATTCCCATCATTCCCGGCATCAAGCCTATGGCGAAGCTGAGTCAACTGACGGTAGTGCCGAAGACGTTCCATTGTGACATCCCAGAAGCACTTGCCAAAGAGATCGCAGTGTGTAAGACGGATGAGCAGGCGCGGCAGTTGGGCATCGAATGGACTACCCAGCAGTGTCGTGAGCTCTATGAGCATGGTGTGAAGAATATCCATTTCTATACGGTCTCCGCTGTCGATTCCGTTGTAGAAGTAGCCAAGCGACTACTATGAACTGTGAACTATGAATTATGAACTGGTCTGAGGTAATAGGACAACAGGAAGCGAAGGAGCGATTGCTGCAACTGGTAGAGGAGCAGCGTTTGCCGCATGCGCTAATGTTCTGCGGTCCTATGGGCTGTGGCAAGATGGCACTCGCGATGGCTTTTGCCGCCCACTTGCTTAAAGCCAATAGCCAAAGACCAACAGCCAATATCGAGGCGATGCTTGCCAAATGGGAACATCCTGACCTGCACTTCACTTACCCCACCATCAAGCTGCCGTCGATGAGTGCAGACCACAAGCCTGTTTCGGACGACTTCGCACGGGAGTGGCATGAGCTGGTAATGTCAGGATCATATTTCACCATGAACGAATGGTTGGAGATGATGGGTGGCGAGAACCAACAGGCCATCATCACAGCGGGCGAGAGCGATGCCCTGACACGCAAGTTGTCGCTGAAGTCCAGTCAGGGCGGCTATAAGGTCAGCCTCATCTGGTTGCCAGAACGCATGAACACCGAGTGTGCCAACAAGATACTGAAACTCCTGGAAGAGCCGCCCCAGCAGACCGTCTTCCTCTTGGTATGTGAAGAGCCAGAGAAACTGTTGGAGACCATTCGCAGTCGCGTGCAGCGCCTGGACATCAAGCGTATTGCCGATGAGGATATCCGTGAGGCACTCATCAGCAGACGAGGACTTACCGAGGAGAATGCACAGCGAGTAGCCCGTATGGCTAACGGCAGCTGGCTGAAAGCCCTGGAGATGCTGAGTGTCGATTCCGAGAACGAGCTGTTCCTCGATATGTTCCAGACCCTGATGCGACTTGCTTACCAACGAAAGGTGAAAGAGCTGAAGGGATGGAGTGAGCGCATGGCAGCCTTGGGACGTGAGAAGCAGAAGCGGTTTCTGGAATACTTCCTGCGACTCATCCGCGAGAATTTTGTCTATAACTTCCAGAATCCCGACCTCTGCTATATGGCAGAGAGGGAAGAGGATTTTGCCAAGAACTTCGCCCGTTTCATCAATGAGGCGAACATCATACCCATCAGCGAATTGGCTAACAAGGCCATTCGCGACATCGGGCAGAATGCCAATGCGAAGATCGTCTTCTTTGACTTCGCACTACAAATGATTGTACTATTAATAGCTAAATAAATGGAAAAAACAAAAGACCTCGAGATAAAGGTAGGATGTGACCGCGGACTTTGCCACAGGGCCGTCGGACGACAGGATAAGCAACTGAACACCTACGACTGGCTCGCTGACGTACCTGGCAATACAGATACGACAGACTTGGTAGAGGTACAGTTCAAGCACACCCGCAAGGGCTACTACCATAATGTGAACAACCTCGACCTGAAAAAAGGCGACATCGTGGCTGTGGAAGCCAACCCTGGACATGACATCGGTGTGGTGACGCTGACAGGACGACTGGTAAAGCTGCAGATCAAGAAAGCTAACCTGAAGAGTGCCGATGACATCAAGCGCATCTATCGTATTGCCCGTCCTATCGATATGGAGAAATACCATGAGGCAAAACGTCGTGAGCACTCCACCATGATAGAGAGCCGACAGATTGCCAAGGGACTGGGACTGAAGATGAAGATTGGTGACGTGGAATATCAGGGCGACGGTAATAAGGCCATCTTCTATTATATCGCTGATGAGCGCGTTGACTTCCGCCAACTGATCAAAGACCTTGCTGCCACCTTCCATGTACGTATCGAGATGAAGCAGATCGGTGCCCGTCAAGAAGCAGGAAGAATCGGAGGAACAGGTCCCTGCGGACGAGAGCTCTGCTGCGCTACCTGGATGAAGAACTTCGTGAGCGTAGGAACGGGAGCTGCCCGCTATCAGGACATCTCACCGAACCCTCAGAAACTAGCCGGTATGTGTGCCAAGCTGAAATGCTGTCTGAACTATGAGGTCGACGATTATGTAGAGGCCGGACGCAACCTGCCTGCCAAAGACATCATCCTACAGACTCAGGACACAGACTATTACTATTTCAAAGCAGACATCCTTGCAGGTCTTATCTCCTACTCTACTGACAAGAATGTCGCTGCCAACATAGAAACCATCACGGCAGAACGGGCGAAAGAGATTATCAATATGAACCGTAAGGGAGAAAAGCCGCTCTCTTTGCAGGAAGACGGTAGGAAGCAAGAACCCGACCGCCCACTTGATCTCGCCACACAAGAGAATATCAACCGCTTCGACAGAACGAAGAAGAAAAAGAAGAAGCATAAGAAACCCTCCAACGGAAAGCCCCAAAAGCCGACAGACAACAGCCAATAGCGCAATGAATAGGCACACCTTACTATATTATATAGGACTTGTGATACTATTGGCTTGCGTGGCATGTGACCATCAAACGGTTTATAGCCATTACGAGCCTGTAGCCATTTCCGGATGGGAGAAGAACGACACGCTCGGTTTCTTCACCCCTCCTATCCATCAAGCGGGAATCTATCAGGAGAAGGTTGGCCTACGTATCAGCGGACTCTATCCCTTTATGGGACTGACACTCATCATCGACCAGACAAAGCTTCCCTCTATGGAAACGGAAAGCGATACACTGAACTGTAGTCTGATAGACGATAAGGGGAATGCGAAAGGACCTGGCATCAGCCATTATCAGTATGAGATACCCCTCAAAACGATATCCGTCAAGGAAGGCGAGTCACTTCATATCGACATCCGTCATGATATGAAAAGGGAAATTCTGCCAGGTATTTCTGACGTAGGTATCATCCTGACCAAACAATAGCCGCTAATTCCTCAGATAGTTACGCGCCGCATCAAGACGCAGGAAGATAAACAGCAGGATGGTGAATCCCCATAAGGATGAGCCGCCATAGCTGAAGAACGGCAGGGGAATACCGATTACAGGGGTCAGTCCTAATACCATTCCTACATTGATGAACACGTGGAAGAGGAAAATGCTCAACACACAATAGCCATAGACCCGCCCAAAGCGGAATGGTTGTCGTTCTGACAGGTAGATGAGACGCAGTATCAGGGCAAGGAACAACAACAGAACACCCGCAGAGCCAAGAAATCCCTCTTCCTCACCTACCGTACAGAAGATAAAGTCAGTATCCTGCTCAGGCACGAACTTCAACTTGGTCTGTGTACCATTCAAAAAGCCCTTACCTTCAATACCGCCCGAGCCAATGGCTATCTCACTCTGATGGACATTATAGCCCGCACCACGAAGGTCCTCCTCTAATCCCAACAACACATTGATACGGGTACGCTGGTGAGGCTCCATCACATTGTTAAGGATGAAATCGGCACCATAGAAGAAGCCCACCGAACCCAGCGTAAAGAGGGCAATGAAATAATAGTTACGGATACGGGAACTCAATGCCTGGAATACCAGATAGCCTATCAGGATGGCCGTCATAGCCAGTTGGATATAGACAATATCGAAAGGAATCTTCAATAGCAACAATGAGAAAAGAGTGATACCTATGCTGTAAAGACCTATGCGCCACGCCAGTCGTTTGTCGTTGCCATAAACCCACACCATACCAGCCGCAAATAACTGTATCAGCAATAAGACGGCAAATTTCCCCACTGACGTCGGCGAATCACCCATATAGACTCCCGCATACCGGATGCCTACGACGAAATAGATGACCATGGCCACACCCGTAAACAGGATGGATCCAGGCATTCCCTCCCGATAGAACATCAGGAAGAAAGCGAAATACACCAGTGCCGATCCCGTCTCACGCTGTAAGACGATAAACAGCATGGGGAAAATGATGATAGCCAACGTTGCTGCAAAATCCTTCCACTGATGGATATTATAGCCATAAGTCGACATGAACTTCGACAGAGCGAGGGCGGTGGCAAATTTGGCGAACTCAGCAGGTTGCAGTCGTAAGGGTCCTAATACCAGCCACGAACGGGAACCTTTGATGGTATGTGTATTGAAGATAGTTGCAAACAGCAACACCAGCAAAAGAGCATAGATGATATAGGCAAAGGTATCATAGAAACGGTCGTCTGACATCAGGATGGTAAATCCCAGGACGATGGATGTCCCAATCCAGACAATCTGCATACCGGAACGGGTATCAAGACTGAAGATGTCAGTATCGCCATAGGAATAGCTGGCGCCGCAGACACTGATCCAACCGAACGACAGGAGGGCGATATAGATTAATATCGTCCACCAGTCGATTGAACGGAGTATACTGGTCTGTCTACCTGCTTGTGTTGCCATAGGCGATATGTCTGTTTTGGAACTCCGTAGCCCGTTTCTCCGAGGCCTCTGAGAGTTTCCCGTGAATATACTGTTCCATGATCAAGCCGCCAATAGGCACACCATAGGTAGCGCCCCATCCGCCATTCTCCACATAGACGGCAACGGCAATTTTCGGTTTGTCCATCGGAGCGAAACCCATGAAGACAGAGTGGTCGTGACCACGGTTCTGTGCCGTACCCGTCTTTCCACAGGCTACAAAGTCGTATTTGGCCAGTTCATGACAAGTTCCGCCTGTTGCCGAGGCCCGCATACCAGCCACCACATAGTCGTAGGCCTCACGCTTAGCCATCGTATAATGCTTACGAGTAAAGGCGGTGTCAAGAGGTTCCCCCTGTACTTTCCTCACCACATGAGGCACATAGTAGTAGCCACGATTGGCGATAGTAGCACCCAGATTGGCTATCTGCAACGGCGTGGCATTCACCTCACCCTGTCCGATAGCGATGGAGATAACGGTCAGTCCGTTCCACGAGCCCTTATAGGCGCGGTCATAGAAGTCCGCATTAGGAATCAGTCCGCGTTTCTCACCTGGCAGGTCTATGCCCAGCCGATAACCGAATCCCATGCTCACCATATAGTCGCGCCATTTGTTCATAGCATTCTGCACACTACCGTATTTCGAGAGATGCTGATTGATCATATAGTAGAGTCCCCAGCAGAAATAACCGTTACACGATGTGGAGAGAGCAGGGACCAACGGCAATGGGGCAGCATGACCGTGACAGCCGACGTGCAGTCCCTTGAAATTAAAACCATGGGCACACGGATAGGCCGTCTGGGTGGGATGCAGGATTCCTTCACTCATAAAGGTCAGTCCCTGTGTGGTCTTAAAGGTAGAACCTGGCGGATACTGTCCCATGATACTACGGTTCAGCAAGGGTTTCCAGACATTCTGACTCAAGAGGCGATGATTTTTCGAACGGGCCCGTCCCACCATCATACGAGGATCGTAAGAGGGAGAAGACACCATGCAAAGCACCTCACCCGTAGAAGGCTCAATAGCCACAATACTGCCGATTTTCCCCTCCATCAACCGTTCTCCCAGAGCCTGCAAGTCGGCATCAATACTCAACGTGAGGTTCTTGCCTGGCACAGGCCGACGGTCGAGAGCTCCGTCCTGATAACGTCCCTGTATACGCCCATGGGCATCACGCAGCAGGATCTGTATACCCTTCTCGCCACGTAACTGTTTCTCGTAACTACGCTCAATACCCAGTTTACCGATATAGTCGCCTGGGATATAGTAATCGTCCTCCTCGATATCAGAGGGAGACACCTCTGCCACATCACCTAAGACATGGGCGGCATAGGGGTATTGGTACTGGCGGATACTACGCCGCTGCACATAAAAGCCAGGGAAACGGAACATTTTTTCCTGAAACACGGAGAAGTCCTTGTCCGACAACTGACTCATGAACATCTGCTGGGTAAACCGGCTATAGCCAGGGTTCTTCGCGCGGTCCTTCATATCCGCCATGCGCTTGTCGAACTCTGTCTTTGTGATATTCAGGGCTTCACAGAATTCAAGGGTATCCAGATGGTCCTTGGCCTCGTTAATCACCACCATGATATCATAGGCGGGCTGGTTATAGACGAGCAGTTTCCCATGCCGGTCCGTTATCACACCACGGGAAGGATACTCTATCTTCTTGAGGAAAGCATTGGAGTCGGCATTCTTCTTATAGTCGTCACTCATGATTTGCAAGGTGAACAGCCGAATGATGTAGACGACGACAATGACAACTGCCACACCGCCGATTACATAACGCCGATAGTCAATCTCATAGTCCTTCATTCCTGCTTGCTCGCCACAGTGTCAAACGTCCATATCAGCACCAAGGTGAATACCGCACTGCCCACGACACACTTCAACCACTCAAACCAGTTGTAGTAGTTGAAGACTTCCAGGGAGAAGAACACCAGACAATAGAGTACGACCAGTGCAACGGAATAATTCAGATACTTCAGCGGACCAAGCGTCTTGATGGAAGGCAGCAGATTCTCGCTGGAATCACGGGGTATAAACAATTCAAAGAAATAGGGTTGGATAGCACCTATCAGCGTCATGGAGGCTGCTGCGACTCCCGGCGTATTGAAGAACACGTCAACGGTCAGTCCCAGGAAGAAGCTCCACAGCAGGATAGCCCATTTGGGATAGTTGCGGGGGAACAAAAGGACGAAATAGACATAAAGCAGCGGTGTGGCATAGTCAAACAGATGGATACGCCCCAACACGATCGTCTGTGCCAATGCAAAGACGAGGAATAATCCGGCTCGCTTCAACAGGTCTACTGACATCTTCTATTCCTTAACGTTCAACTTCAATGAGTCACGCGCTGACTGCAACAAACGGGTACGCTCAGCAATCGACTTGTCGACAATCACCATGACGTCACGCAGGCACCCGAAGTCTGTCGACAGACGAACCTTCAAACGATAGGACAATCCATCGACGGAGTTATAGACCGTCTCTATCCTACCCACCAACACTCCTGGAGGGAAGATCGATGAATAGCCGTTCGTCTCCACCCAGTCGCCTCTCTTGAAACGGGCATGACGGGGGATGTCCTCCAAATAGGTAACACCCGCCTCCTTACCGTCCCACCGCAGAATACCGAAGTAATTGTATCCACGGATGGCACAACTGATACGGGAAGTCTTGTTCAGCACCGGAATCACAACGGTATAGTGGTCAGAAACCAAATAGGTGACACCTACGATACCCTGTCCGCAGGCAACACCCATTCCTGCTTCAATACCATCTGCCGCCCCGCGATTGATGGTTATCAGGTTTTCCTGTCTGTTCAACTCGTTAGTCACCACCTTGGCAGGAACCAGCTGATACTTCTTCAGGAACTGCATCTCCTTCATCGTCAGAGCTGCCGTGTCTTCCGTTGCCTCGCCATATAAGCGGCGCAACTGCGTCACCTGCCTTTCCAGATAGAAATTACGCAACGTCAGTTCCTCGTTCATCTTCGAGAGCGAGAAAAACGACTCCATCTTGGACCTCCCCTCACTGATGGTTCCTGCAGCAGCATTGGCTGACGAGAGCCATGCGCTGCCCTGATAGCTGTTATACTGAAACAGCAGTATCAGGCTAATTACCTCCAGCAGGACGAAGAGAAACCAATGATGGTATTTCTGTAGGAACTCCAGCAGGTTCTGCATTCTCTTACCTCTTACCTCGCACCTCTTACCTCATCAGGAAAGAGAAACGGTCAACGTTCTTCAGGGCAATACCCGCACCCTTTGCCACTGAGTGCAACGGGTCCTCTGCAATATGGAACTGGATATTGATCTTGTCTGTCAGGCGCTTGTCCAGTCCGCGCAGCAAAGCACCGCCACCAGAGAGCCAGATACCGTTCTTCACGATGTCGGCATACAGCTCAGGGGGTGTATTCTCTAAAGCGGAGAGAACGGCATTCTCAATCTTTGCTACCGTCTTGTCAATACAATGGGCTATCTCCTGATAACATACAGGTACTTCCATCGGCAGGGCTGTGATACGGTTAGGACCGTGTACGATATAATCCTCTGGAGCCTCATCGCCAAGGTCTGTCAGGGCAGAGCCCACGTTGATCTTGATACGCTCGGCCATACGCTCCGATACCTTCACGTTATGCTGACGGGCCATATACTCCTGAATATCGGCAGTGAGGTCGTCACCAGCCGTACGGATGGAGTTGTTGCTGACGATACCACCCAGTGAGATCACGGCAATCTCCGTAGAACCACCACCGATATCGACAATCATATTTCCTTCCGGAGCCTCTACGTCGATACCGATACCGATAGCAGCAGCCATCGGCTCGAAAATCAGGTACACGTCACGACCGTCGGCATGCTCCGCAGAGTCGCGAACGGCACGCAGCTCCACCTCAGTACTGCCCGAGGGCACGCCAATCACCATACGCAGTGAGGGCGAGAACAGGCGACTGCCCGTATGCACCATCTTAATCAGTCCACGCATCATCTGCTCACAGGCCGAGAAGTCGGCAATCACACCGTCGCGCAGCGGGCGGATGGTACGGATATTCTCATGTGTTTTCTCATACATCATCTTGGCCTCGTTACCTACAGCAATCATCTTGTCGGTACGACGGTCAAGAGCTACTACCGACGGCTCATCCACCACAATCTTGTCATCACTGATAATGATTGTGTTAGCCGTTCCAAGGTCCATGGCTATTTCCTGGACAAAACTAAAAAATCCCATCTTTCTTAATTATCAATTATCAATTCTCAATTTTCAATTACTTCATAAACCAGTTGTGAATAGCTGTGTCGTAATGACTCGACACGCCAAAGGCACGGGTAGCGAACTCACGGCGCTGTGCCTTCGTCGTCTCTGCACCCTGCTTGTTCAGGATGTCCAGCAGCATGCCATACTCAGCCTTTGAGGGCACGATGACCACATCGTTGAAGTTCTTCGCTCCTGCACGAATCAGCGAGATGCCGCCGATATCAATCTTCTCGATGATATCCTCCTCAGAGGCACCGCTGGCTACCGTCTGCTCAAAAGGATAGAGGTCGACAATCACCAAGTCAATCTCAGGAATCTCATACTGAGCCATCTGCTCACGGTCGCCTTCGTTCTCACGGCGACCCAGAATGCCTCCGAACACTTTCGGATGCAATGTCTTCACACGGCCACCCAGAATAGAGGGATACGTCGTCACGTTCTCCACCTTCTCGCACTGATAGCCGAGACTCTCAATAAATGTCTGAGTACCACCTGTCGACAAGAACTTCACGCCCTCGTCGTTCAGTTTCTTCAACAACTCTTCCAGCCCATCCTTGTGGAACACCGAGATGAGCGCTGTCTTCATCTTTTTTGTATCTGCCATAATATAACGTTATATAAATTTCCTTCGTTAAAAATCGGGATGCAAAGGTACTAAAAAACTGCCATACTTCATCATCTTTTCACGAAAAAAAATTCTCGCACGCGAAAATTAATAATGTACGTCAACTTATCGTTGCTTATCCAAACGGCGAATGTCTTGCAGCTACTGCAGGCTTACAGCGTCTTGATGACCACCATCACGGCATCGTCAATGCGGTCGGCATTAGCACGGAATTTCTCCACATTGTTAGTCATGCGCTCGATGATTTGCTCCGGAGTTCCTCCGTTCTCCAGCGACTTCTCCAGACAGAGCATCATGCGCTTCGTGCCGAATACCTCATGCGTGGCATTCTCCGTCTCTATTAGACCGTCCGTGTATAGGAACACCATGTCGCCCGTCAGGAGCGAGGCGTATTCCTCTTTGAATTCATAGTCATCCACCACACCAACGGGAACGTTCGGATTGACGCAGAGCAGCCGGATGCCGTTTTTCGGACTGAGCACCACGGGACAGGGGTGGCCGGCGTTACAATAGGTAAGTTGCATCGTATTGAGGTCAAGGACACCCACGAGCAAGGTGGTAAACATCTGGTTGTCCAGCATGGAGCAGAACGAGCGATTCATCGCCTTGACGACGGTTACCGGCGAGATACTCTCTGCAGCGTCTTCGGCAGCGGTTGCCGCCGTGCGGAACACGCTACGGACGACAGCCATCATCAGCGATGCCCTGACGTTCGACCCCGGCACGTCACCCAGGCAGAACACCAGCGAGTGGCTGGTGTAGAAATAGTCATAGAAATCAGCGCTGATGTCCGAGGCACTGAGCAGGTTCACCCCGATGTCGAGATGGTGTTTCTTATTTTCATACACCTGCGTCGTCGGCAGCATCGACCGCTGGATGTCACCGGCTATCTTCAATTCCCGGTTCATCAGCTCTTGATCCGTCATCAGCTTGTTCACACGACGTATGCTGCTGGCCGAGCGCCACACGATAATCACGATGAGTGCGATGCAGAGCAGTTGTGACAGCAGTATCCACATACCCAGGCGTTGGTAGTCGGCTTCCTCGTCGCCCGTGCGAAACACCATCTCCTCATAGTTGACGTCGGCGGTAAACACGCCGATGCATTCGTTCTTGTAGTCATGTAGTGGTGCCGAGAACGTATAGATTAGCATGTCCGAGCCACCCGTATCGCGGTAGGGCTGGCTCCACCAAATGCAGTTATTTTTCATCGGGTGCTCATACCATTCCGACTTCTCATAGTCGTATGGCAGCTGTTTCGTCCTGACCTGAGCGTTGTCGCTGGTCTGGAAAGCAAAGGCGGCAAAGGCCCCATTGTTGTAGTCGGCCTGTGCGACGAAGCCCGGCTTCAGGGCCACTGCGCTCCCGATGACGTGTTTGTTACGGCCTACGAGGTTAGCACATATATCGTAGAGGCTATTTGGATTCTTCAAGCTTCCCTCCACCGTACCGATGTTCGCCGTGACTGCTGTCTCCACGCGCGCCTTCATCTCATTGATGCGCTCCAGTTCCTTCAGGTTCTGTTGTGTCCGCTCTTTCGTTTTCCACTCCACCGTACGCTTTGTATAAGTGTAGGAATAGAAACTGATGAGCTGCGTCAGCACAGCAGCCACCACGATGAGTGCCACGCTCATCCACATGGCCTTGATTTTTCTCTTGATACTTTTTGAGTTCATTATGACAATATTCGATTCGGGAGCAAAGATAGTACAAAATTTCGATTAAATGGAGATAATGGGAATTTATTTTCCATTTAAGACCCGTTTCGCAGTACCGTTAACATGAAAAAAGCCCCTGCGGAAATGTCCACAAGGACTTTTTTGTAGCGGGACCCAGGATTGAACTGGGGACCTCATGATTATGAATCATGCGCTCTAACCAGCTGAGCTATCCCGCCATCACAGAGGGTGATTCCTCTGAAATCGGGTGCAAAGGTAATATAAACTTTTTAATTCGCAAAACTTTTTCTTGAAAAAACTTTGAGTTTCGAATATTTTTTGTATTTTTGTAGGCAGAAACTAACCTATTGGGATATGCAGAAACAGATTCTAAAGAAGGAATACCCATTATCCGCCAAGTCTTCCAAAATCGTATGGGACATGATCAGCAATGCTGCGGGCCTGCAAAAATGGCTTGCTGACGTGGTGATAGAGAACGGAGAAGAGATGACCTTCACATGGGGGCATCCGTGGACAGAACGGGACACCAAAGTCTCAAGGGTCTTGGAACTGGAGAAATACAGCCATATCAAGCTGAAATGGGACTATCAGGAGGATGACCCTGATGCCTACTGGGAGATGCGCATCGAGCAGAGTGAGCTGACAGGGAATCTGAATCTCCTGATTACCGACTATGCCGACCCGGAGGACATAGAAGACCTGAAAGGGCTCTGGGATGCCAATATGGAGCGGTTGCATCGCGTCAGCGGTTTTCTGTTATAAGTCATCAAAAAACTTGCGATTCTCTTGGTTTTTTGCCGACTTAGTCGTACCTTTGCATGCTCATAGAGTGCATGTCGTCCATGTTTCGCATCAAGAAATTAGACATATTCATTATTAAGCAGTTCGGACTGCTTTTCATCGGAACGTTCTTCATCTGTCAGTTTGTGCTGATGATGCAGTTCCTATGGCGTTATGTGGACGAGCTGATCGGTAAAGGTCTCTCGCTGGAGGTGCTGGCGCAGTTCTTCTGGTATATGGGACTGATGCTGATGCCCCAGGCCTTTCCCCTCGCCATCCTGCTCAGTTCGCTGATTGCCTTCGGAAACCTGGGAGAAAGTTCGGAACTGACCGCCATCAAGTCGGCTGGTATCTCCTTGCTGCAGTCAATGCGCTCGCTGATTGTCATTGTCATCATCGTCTCCGGCATCTCCTTCTATTTCCAGGAGGTCATCGGTCCCCGATCGTTTATTTCCTTCCGCCAGTTGCTGATCTCCATGCAGCAGAAGAACCCTGAGGTGGAGATTCCCGAGGGCATCTTCTACGACGGCATCAGCGGTTCGAACCTCTACGTGCAGAAGAAGGAAATGGAAACGGGTATGCTCTATGGCATCATGATCTACCGTATGAACGGAGGCTACGAGGATGCCGCCGTCATCCTTGCCGACTCAGGAAAGATGCAGACGACAGAGGAGAAGAAACACCTGATACTGACGCTCTACAGCGGTGAGTGGTTTGAGAATATGCGTTCCCAAGATGTGGCCGGCTCTGCCAATGTGCCCTATCGAAGGGAGACTTTCTCGAACAAGCGCATCGTACTCGACTTTGACGGAGGCTTCAACATGCAGGAGGCCGGCTGGGTAGCCAGTGATGCCCGTTCAAAGAGTATGGGCAAGATTCTGCACGACCTGGATTCCATCCGTGAGTTCAACGACTCCGTAGGACACCAGTTCTACAACGAGGCCAAGCAGGTGGGATTCTATCTTCCCACCATCAGCAAGAGCGACTCCCTCAAGGCAAGGGAGGAGGTGCAGAAAGACATCATCAACTTTGACTCCATTTACAAGAAGCTGTCGCCCGAGGTCAAACAGAACGTCATGAAGATGGCGGTCAATGATGCCCAAATCGCATCGACCGACCTGGAGTTCAAGGGTAGCTATTCCGATGCCCTGAACCACAACGAGCGCCTGCACATGATTGAGGCCATCAACAAGGTGACGCTGTCGCTCTCTTGTCTGATATTCTTCTTTATCGGTGCTCCGTTGGGTGCCATTATCCGAAAGGGAGGACTCGGTGTACCCGTCATCATCTCCGTATTGGTGTTTATCATCTACTACATCCTGGAGAATAGCGGTATGAGAATGGCACGCGACAACATCTGGACGGTGTGGTTCGGCAAGCTGCTGGGTACCTGTACGCTAACACCTATTGCCGTCTTCTTCACCTACAAGGCCAACAACGACTCCGTCGTGTTCAATATCGACCTCTACAAGCAGTTGCTCTTCCGTATGCTCGGACTTCGTGACAAACGGCACCTCAGCAGCAAAGAAGTCATCATCGAGGACCCCATCTACATGGCTGACTCATATCATCTGCTGCGTATCAGTGAGGAAATCAAGCAATACATCTCAGAGCACGAGCTGTTGCACCTGCCTAATCCCATCAAGGTATTCTTCCGTCCTGGCGACGACCAGACCATCGAGCGCATCGTGGGAGAGCTGGAGGAGACCATCGAGGACCTTGCCAACACCAGGGACCGTCAGATTCTGGCTTACCTGAATCGCTACCCATTGGTGGCGACCCATGCCCATACCCGTCCGTTCCGCCGGAAGTGGCTGAACATCATCACCGGACTCTTCCTGCCCACAGGTGTGTTCTTCTATCTAAGAATGTGTCGCTTCCGACTGCGCCTGCGCAAGGACCTGTATATGATTCTGGACACCAACCAACAGGTTGTCAAACGTATCTCCGTGATTGTTCCCTCTACGCCATCAACCTTGGAGGAACTGGAGAAGACACCGTTCATTATCGAGCTGCTGCGTAACATTGACCATGACAATAATAAATAAGGTATAATAACTAATTAAGCATATGGAGAATTTCAAACTAAATACCATCGAAGAGGCTTTGGACGATTTCCGCGAAGGAAAGTTTGTGATTGTGGTGGATGACGAAGACCGTGAGAATGAGGGCGACCTCATCTGTGCGGCCGAGAAAATCACCCCCGAAATGGTGAATTTCATGCTGAAGAACGCCCGGGGACTGCTTTGTGCACCCGTCACCATCAGCCGCAGCATGGAACTCGACCTGCCCCATCAGGTACAGGACAATACCTCGCTGCTAGGCACTCCCTTCACAGTGACGATAGATAAGATTGAAGGGTGCTCGACAGGCGTTTCCGCCCACGACCGTGCCGCTACCATCAAGGCATTGGCCGATCCCACCTCGACGCCCAAGACCTTCGGACGACCAGGACATGTGAATCCGCTCTATGCCCAGGACAATGGTGTGTTGCGCCGAAGCGGACATACAGAAGCAGCCATCGACCTCTGTAAGCTGTCAGGGCTCTACCCCGCCGGCGCACTCATGGAAATCATGAACGACGACGGCACGATGGCCCGTCTGCCGCAACTGATGGAGTTTGCCCGGCAGTATGACATGAAAATCATCAGCATCAAGGACATGATAGCCTACCGCCTGAAGAAAGAATCCCTGATAGAGGTGGGAGAAGAGGTAGAGATGCCCACGGACTACGGACACTTCAAGCTGATTCCCTTCCGGCAGGTCAGCAACGGACTGGAGCACATGGCTCTCATCAAGGGGGAATGGAAAGAGGACGAGCCCATCCTGGTACGTGTCCACTCGTCGTGTATGACAGGCGACATCTTCGGATCGAAACGCTGCGACTGCGGTGAGCAGCTGCATAAGGCCATGCAGACCATTGAGAAAGAAGGCAAGGGAATCGTCATCTATATGCAGCAGGAAGGCAGGGGTATCGGACTGATGAATAAGATTGCCGCCTATAAACTGCAGGAAGAAGGACTCGACACGGTAGATGCCAATGTACACCTTGGTTTCAAGCCCGACGAACGCGACTACGGCTGCGGGGCACAGATGCTGCGCCACCTGGGAGTTCATAAGATGCGGCTACTGACCAACAACCCTGTCAAGCGTGTGGGTCTGGAGGCTTACGGACTGGAAATTGTGGAGAACGTTCCTATTGAGGTCACTCCCAATCCCTATAACTTACGCTATCTGGAAACCAAGAAGAACCGGATGGGGCATACGCTTCATTTGAAGTAAGAGGTAAGAGGTAAGAGGTAAGAGGTGAGAGGTGAGAGGTGAGAGTGAAAAAGGTGTAAATGTGAAAAAGATAAAAAAATGAAGAGCGGAAGCAAATTCTTCACTCTTCACTCTTCACTTTTCACTTAAAATTTGTACTTTTGCAGCCAATTATAAACACTATTAAACAATATGGCACAATTATCTGACCGTTTGCAACGACTGGCACCTTCGGCAACGCTGGCGATGTCACAGAAGAGTTCTGAAATGAAGGCGCAAGGCATTGACGTCATCAACATGAGTGTTGGAGAACCAGACTTCAATACCCCCGATCATATCAAGCAGGCTGCCAAGCTGGCTATCGACGAGAATTTCTCGAAATATTCACCTGTACCAGGATATCCCGACCTGCGTCAGGCGATTACCCGTAAACTGGAACGTGAGAACCACCTGCACTATCAGCCTTCTGAGATATTGGTATCCAACGGTGCCAAGCAAAGTGTCTGCAATACCGTTATGGCATTGGTCAACCCTGGCGACGAGGTCATTATCCCCGCTCCCTACTGGGTCAGCTATCCGCAGATGGCACTGCTGGCTGGCGGAAAACCCGTGATTATCGAGGCCGGCTTTGAACAGAACTTCAAGATAACCCCAGAGCAACTGGAGGCCGCCATTACGCCCAAGACACGTCTGCTCATCCTCTGTTCCCCCAGCAACCCTACGGGAAGTGTCTATAACAAGGCGGAACTGGAAGGACTGGCTAATGTCATCAAGAAGCATGACGATCTGTTTGTGCTTGCTGACGAGATATACGAGCACATCAACTATGTCGGCAAACATGAGAGTATCGCCCAGTTCCCTGACATGAAGGAGCGTAGTATCATCGTCAACGGTGTCAGCAAGGCCTATGCCATGACAGGCTGGCGTATCGGCTATATCGCAGCCCCCGAATGGATTGTCAAGGGATGCAACAAACTGCAGGGTCAGTATACCAGCGGCCCCTGCTCTGTCAGCCAGAAGGCTGCTGAGTTTGCCTATACCTCTAGCCAGGAGTGTGTAGAGGAGATGCGTAAGGCCTTTGAGCGCCGTCGCGACCTGATTGTCAAGCTCGCCAAGGACATTCCCGGCTTGGAGGTCAACGTACCCGAAGGAGCCTTCTACCTGTTCCCCAAGTGCAGCAGTTTCTACGGCAAGAAGACCCCCGATGGCGAAACCATCGGAAACTCCACCGATTTAGCCATGTACCTGTTGGAAAAAGGACACGTGGCAACAGTGGGCGGAGACGCTTTCGGAGACCCGGACTGCTTCCGCATGAGCTATGCTACCAGTGACGAGAATATCGTCGAGGCAATGCGCCGAATCAAAGACGTATTGGCACTTCTTCATTAAAATTTGACGAATATCAAGTTAAAAGTTCTTAAATGGGCGTTTTAAACGCCGTAAATTGTTATCTTTGCCGAAAGATAGGTGTGGGGATTCTCAATTCTCACATACTAAGAGCAAGGCAATTAACGTTAAAACAGAAACATATAACAAACTTAATTCATTTAATAACTAAAATTTTAAACTTACAATTTTATGGCAACAACAACAAAGGCTGCAGCCCCAGCCAAAAAGAATTCGGGCTTCCAGGGTGTAAAAGCTGCATGGATTATCCTCGTTATCTGCGCTATCGCAGGTTACAGTGTTTGGTACTTCGTCATGGGTAACCCCGACAACTTCATCGGTGGCGACCGCAGCGGACATCCCGCAAACCTTCTCGGAACAGTGTATAAGGGAGGTTTCGTCGTAGGTCTGATCCTTACCCTGCTCTTCACCGTTATCTGCCTCGGTATCGAGCGTTTCTTCGCTATCAAGACCGCTTCTGGTAAGATCAATCTGGCTAAGTTCACAGCTGATGTAAAGGCTGCCATCAAGGCTCAGGACTTTGCTAAGGCTAAGGATCTCTGCAACAAGATGCAGGGTTCTGTAGGTAACGTCGTGCTGGCTTCCATCAACATGTATCAGACTGTTGAGACTGACGACACTTTGAAGAAGGCTGCCAAGATCGCTAAGATCTCTCAGGCTCACGAGGAGGCTACTCAGCTGGAGATGCCTACCCTTCAGATGAACATGCCTATGGTTGCTACCATCGTATCTCTGGGTACCCTGACCGCTCTGTTCGGTACTGTGCTCGGTATGATCGGATCATTCCAGGCTCTGTCTGCTGGTGGTGGTGCTGACTCTATGGCTCTGTCTGCCGGTATTTCTGAGGCTCTTGTGAACACAGCATCTGGTATCTTGACCTCTTGGGTTGCTACCGTTGTTTACAACTTCT
>JAEEXI010000016.1 GCA_016291495.1 Prevotella sp. | reverse complement strand
TGAATCGATGTGCAAACCACTTCCATTGCTCCAGCGTCCAGCCCTTCGACTCATCCTTAGTGGGCGACACCTCCATTGCTATCAGATTTCTGCTCACGGCTTTGCCTTTGGCAATATAGTTCTCCCCAGCATACTTGAACTGCATCCAGATGTTGTCCAGGTCATCATCCGTCACGGCAGCGGTCATATCCCCCGCCATATTTTCACAGCAGACGAACTCTGCATCCCTTTTCAGCGTGGCATACGTCGTATAGGCGTTGCCGTGCGCCACGGCTCTTGCTCTTGCTATCATCGCTTACCCCCTTTCTATCTTTTTGTCGAGAAACTCAATCATCGGAAACAGTCTCTTCCACCATTGCTGAATCACGGGCATTGACCTGAGAAACTCCTTCCGTTCCTCACTCCCCATTTTGAGTCCCTTGATGTTGTTGATGAAGTTCACTATGTCCTTACGGGCAGCAAACAACTCGTCCCGGAACAATGTGTCAGGCACCCCTGGCTTGTAGTCCATCAGCACCCGTCTGCAATACTCGCTGAAGTTCATCCTGCACCTCTCGGCATTGCCAGCGATGTACCTCTCCTCTTCGTCTGACAGTCTCAAAGCCCTCGGCTTTCTGACTACCGAATTCTCCGTTTCTGACTTGCGCGGCCTCCCCCTACGCCTCATCAACCTATTTTCCTTGTTGTTATCCTTCATTTTCATTTGAATTAATATTCCATACATGAGGTGCGAGCCTGCGAGTACTCCGTCATCAACACTTGTCGTCAAGTGTTCAAGAGTTTTTCGTATCACGAAAAAACCTCTTGCTAACTTACGTCACGTTTCGGCACCTTCGACAGCGCAAAGGTAGGGGGAATCATCCATACTGCCAAGAAATAAAAGCACTATTTCCCGGCCTCGTGCAACTTTCATTTTTGCGTTTTTCAGTAGCTTTCAGTTCAATTTTATTGGGTTAATATAGCATTGAAAAACCGAATCAGCCAGATTCGACCTCATTGACACAAATAATAACAAGAATCAGCCTTATTTGACCTCACAACATGACATTGTGATCTTGAATCAGCCTTATCCAAATTGTCAGTGTCATAAACTAATGAGAAAAAGACTTATCCAAGTTAGTAATGTAACATTGTTGGTTCGGATAAGTCTTTTTCCAAAATGACGAGAGTACAGTCTATGTTTAGAATTTATGGGTTCTCCATAATCCTTACTGTTTTTTGAAAGTTTGACATAAAGTGATTGGGTCACGAATTGTTATTTGTAAAATATCTCTTCGAGTTTTCTGTCAAGTTCTTTGCTGCTTGCAATCCTGCGGGAGAGGATGGTGCCGTCGGGGGCAAAGAGAATCTTGTGGGGAATCCCTGTCACTCCATAGATGCTCATGGGCTTGGATTCGTAAATCTGGGGAAACGGGATGCCCAATTTCTGCACGACGCTGTCGGATTTCTCTGGGGTGTCGCTGATGGTGATTCCGATTACCTTCAGCCCTTTGTCCTTGTATTTCTCGTACAAGGCAATGACATGGGGCATGTCAGCCGTGCAAGGCCCGCACCACGATGCCCAGAAATCAGCAAGCACATAGTTGCCTCGCCCCACGAAGTCGGAAATGGCGGTCGGCTTGCCATCAGGAGAAACGCCCGTGAGTTCCTTGAACATCTTGCCCTCCTCGGTTTCCTGCACCAGCAAAAGACTTTCCTTCAGCCTGTCCATCTTAGGACTTGCCTGTAAGTCGGGGGACAGCTTCTCTATAAGTCCAATCGATTCGGTGGACGTGAATAATGCCTTGGATTGTCCGATAAGAAATGGAGACAGTGGATGGTCTGGATAGTTGCTGACGATACGACTGACCACTTCGCACATCTTCTTGACGTATGTGTCCACATCCATGTCCGTGTTCTGTACCGCAAGCACGCCCATCAGCTCGTCGTTCATCGGCGTACCTCCAATGCGTATGAGGTAAACCAAGTCCAAGTCAACCGTGAGATTTACGGTTCCGCTTTCCAAGACAAAAACCTTATCCATCCGCGCCTGCCCTGCTTGGCGATGCAGCAGACGGCAGGTTCGTCAAGCATTCCGCTTGCAGGGACGATGTTCCCATCTTTGACTTGCAGCGTAGTTATCATCCTTTGCTTCTCGGCATCGATGACAGTCAGCGTATCTGTCGGTGCGGCGTTTGCCACAGTCCCTTCTATTCTCCAAGTGAATGTCTGCGCTTGCCCCGCCATTGCGACGAGGGCGAGCAGAACGGTAATGATGACTTGCTTGTTCATTTCATTTTATCTGATAACCTTTCTTCCGTTCTTGATGAAGATGCCGCGCCGTGGCGCTTCTACCTGTCGGCCTTGGAGGTCGTAGGTCGGGGAGGTCGGCGTGTCTGAGGTGATGGAGCGGATGGCAGCGGTGCTTTGGGCGATTAGTTCGGCTTTCGAGACGGTATAGACATCGCTTTCGGCGTAGATGAGCAGACGGTCGTTATACTGCTGCAGGTCGTTCACTCTGTCGAATTCCCTCATTGACTCCATCACTTGCGACTCATGCCACGAGCGCCCGCCATCGGTGGAGCACATGATTTTAATGCAAGCATTTTTCTGACCATTCCGCCCCAGGCATCCCACCATGTACACAGTATCGGGATGCTCGTCGTCGAAGGCAGTGAAGTACCAGTAGGCCATGCGTGCCTCGTCGCCCCAGTAGTTCTGACAGTTCCACGTCTGGCCGTTGTCGTCGGTGATGAACACGCAGCCCTCGCCGCCTGCTATCCAGAGGTCGGGATTGGCAGGGTGGAACGCGACTTGATGAACGCAGTTGTCTCCGGGGAAGCCGAGCGAATTGCCGTGGTCGTTCCACGTCTGCCCACCGTCGTAGGTGATGTTGATGTGCCCTTCGTAAATCATGCCTTCCCCGCTGTTGTAGATGACATTCGGCCTTGCAGGATGAAAGCCGATGAAGGATGCTGCTGGGTTGCCATAAACAAATTCGGTCAGTTGCTCCCAAGTCTGGCCGAAATTAATGGAGCGGCAAACGCCCTTGTAGAGAGAAGCGACAAGCAACGTATTCTGGTCTGTAGGATGCTGTACGAGACATCCCAGTCGCTCACGCTCTCCGTTTCGGAAGATGTCGGGGGTCACGTCCTCGTATGTCTTTCCGCCGTCGTGCGAGAGAAGAAGGTATTCTCCGCCCTCATTATAGCGTAGAGCCAGAATGTCAGCACCTCTGCGGACGTAGCCCTGCAAAGGTATGCCGTTGAAGCCCGCTTGCTGCCATGCGCTGTTGTCGTCGGTCAGGTCTTTGGCGTAGAGGCCCTGGCTGGTGCAGACATAGAGTTTTTCGCCCTCGACGTGCATCCGAGGTTGAGATAAGTTCCCCTGCCGTTCGCCTCCGCTGAAACCGAGGTCGAGGGGGTGAAACAGCTGCGCCGAAGCAGTAAGGGAGAGAGTGAGGAGAACTGATAGAAAGTAACTCCAGAGTTTCATTCGTTTCATTTTCATTTCGCTATTTATCTATATAATAAACGTTGTTTGAATTAGAAAATTATATCTCGACGGAATATAATGGTGAGCACAGGAATAGTTATTGATTTAGGGTTTGACGAAGCAAATACCATGCAGATGTAGTATAGAAGTTACGTAAATATGGGATGTTGGCAAAGAAAGCCCATTGACGACGGGGATTTATGTGAAACTTCTGCTTGTAGTGTGGGTTGATGAGCCAAAGGGTGCGCTGGCAGATGGTATAGCTTGTTTCAGAAGCCAAGCGCTCGAATTTCTCGACAGTCATACGCGAGGCTCGAATGCTCATGAGTTCGTTGATGTTACTGGAACTGACTCCGCTTACCTTCAACAAGGCTTGATAGAGCGGCTTGGGAAAAAGGTGGATGAAAGGCAGTTTGGAGGCAAAGCCAACGGATATTTGCTGATGCCCGCCGAAAGGGTTGTACCAGGCAGGAAAACCGAAAAACACGATGCCATTCTGTTTGAGAAAGTGTTTTATATGAAGCATGAAAATCTTTTTGTAAGGCGACTCGATATGTTCTATAACATCATGAATGAGTATGAGGTCGAACTTGCCTGTTTCAGTTTTGGGAACTTCTGCAAGGAGGAAGTCTTGGCAGATAAATATCCCTTGCTGATGGTGTTCTGCAAAGAAAGTCTGTGCTTCTTCAATGCGCTTCTGGCAGATGTCTATCCCTGTCACTTGACAGCCTTTTCCTGCGAAGGGAAGCAGGTTACCTCCCTCGCCACAGCCGATTTCCAAGATACGGGTATCAGGTGAAAGCGTAATAACAGCTTTCACATAGTCAAAGTAGAACTCGCGGGCTGTGTTTACTAACTCGCAGAAGTATTGTTTCCTGTTAAGATGTCTCTGTTGCATTGTCTTTTCTTGTTTCGCTTCTCTATAGGGATAGATACCACAAAGTAAGAAAAGACTGCACGGTTTCGGATGGGAAATTACCATGTGATGCGGATTCCCAATGGCAACAAGAACGTGAACGGATGCTCTGTACGATAAGTTTCAATGCCGCCGCTAGTCGGGATGTAGTATTGCAGGCTTGGCTCGGCGAACAGGCCGACGTTGGGCGTGAGGTTGTACTGCAGGCCGAGACCTGTGCCTACCGACCACTGCCATGGGGCGTGGAGCTTAGATGTTTCGTTGAGTTCCATCGTACCATTGACAAAGTAGTTGGTGCTAAGCGGGGCATAGACGGGAATATCCATTGTCACGCCAAAGTTGCCGTAGAGATTCCATAGCTTACCATTATATATATTATATGTGCCCTTCAGCGGGATGCCGAGGTAGTGGATGGTCTGCTGCTCGTTGATGGTGTTACCATTTGAACCCATCTCAAACTCAGACTTCAGACGGCTATAGTTCAGGCCTGTTTCCAGACCGAAGCGATTATTCATTTGGTATTTTAGGGTCAATGAGAAAGTAATAGGCATATAATGATGGCTCTTGCGATCAATCTTGCCATCTCCTGGCTGATCGGCATTGTTCCGTGCTATGTTCAAGAGAATATTGTGCTTGTGACTATCTCCCTCACAGGGATATTTCGATAAATAGTCAGCATAGTCGCTCCAACTGTCGAAGATGGCGGGAATTAGATGAGTGGGCTCTTCGGAAGTTATATCAGTCTTAACCATACCAGCGAAAACAGACGGACGGCTATCCTGTCTGTCACCCATACCGCCAGTATATGCCAAATCCAGTGACCACTTATGTTGCTTGCTCTTAACCTCCGTTGGCTGTTCTGGGAGCAGGTCGGCGATATGTGTATCGTTGTTGCGGCGGATGTCGGGCAATGGTTTGTCCTCGTGTATGGTCGTGACCGTATCCGTCTGTTCCATACGTTGCGGAATTGTGTCGCCCGCTGTCATCATATCGGCTTGCTGATGATTGATGGGCACTACCGCCATCCTGAGCGTTGTATCTCTTGGCACGTCGAGGATTACAGGACGGACTACGGGCGGCTTTTTCGTCTCGTCCTGCTTTGTTGCTATCGGTTTGGTTTCATCGGGTAGCTTGTCTGTTCTGAGCAAGAAGTAAGTGACGGGCAGCAACAACGGCAGTAGCCACAACAGCCAGTAATGGGCGAGCGACTTTTGCAGCATCTTCTTCGCCCTTGTTAGTTGTGACGATGACGAGTGGGCAGCGATACCCATGATTTCAGCAATCTCCTTGTGCGACATTTCCTCAATGACCGCCAGCCGGAACACCTGGCCGTAGCCGTTTGGCAGCGCATCGACAGCCGCCATTAGTTCGGCCATCGTCGGCAGTGGCTTTTCGTCTGCTGGCGTGGCGTCCTGAGCCAATTCTTCCTCAGTAAGCGCGGCAAGCGAAAGCATCTGCGGCTCGTGGTGACGCTCCATGTAGCGCAGGGCTACGTTGGTCGTGATGCTCGTCAGCCACGACTCGAAGCGTCGCGGATTGCGTAGTTGTTCCATCTTGGCAAAGGCCAGCAGGAAAGCGTCGTGCGCCAGTTCCTCCGCCACGCGGCGGTCGCCCACGATGCGCTGGCATATCGCCGTCATCCGTCGGTGATATGCCCCGTACAGGCTTCCGAGTGCCGCCTCGTCACCCTGTCGCCCCCGCTCTATGAGTTGTTCTATGTCCATTAGATACACTCCGTCTCTATTAATGTAGATACCCCTTTCCCAAAAAGACTGCACGAAAAACACAACTTTTTCTGGTTTTTCTCATTTTTTTTATATAAACGTTTGAACAGGCCAAAAGGTTGTACGAAACTTGTTTTATTTTTATTTGATTGTAGATATATCAATCACTAAGCGTGTATTGTTTGGTTTGGGTAAAGCAATGGCTAGAGTTGCTATTCCCCGATATTATGACAAGAACGAGCAGGATGGTTATGATGGTTTTCTTATTCAACCAAACCTTTGTCGTCAACGCTTTCTTATGTCAGTTAGTCTATCTATTCATGTCGTTTTATCCATTTTAAATAGGTTACAAAGATAAGGATTAAAATTGAAATACGGTTCGTTTTCTTCGATAAAGATGCAAAATAAGGGAGGATTGCTATCACCTTAAGAATTACATTGACGAAAAAAATGTCGCACCTTGTCGCACTTGTCGCTGCCGCCTGAGCCAGTGATTAACAGGGAGAGATTTATATTGTATCAATCATACTTACCCTTAATTACTGCTACAAGACTGCGACAGAACGGGGCGTTGGGGCTGATGGTGCGACACGATGCGATGGTGGTGCTACAGGCAGGACGGTCGCTATGTGTCTGTAAATCAGCGATGCGCAGGTTGCGACAAGTGCGACATGGGAATTGCTTAGAATGGCAAGTCTTCTTGTTGTACCTCAGTGGGGGCATCGTCGAGTGAATCACTGAGGAATGTGCTCAGGTTGATGCCATAACGCTCGCAGACTTCGGTATAGCAGAAGCAGAGCGGGCGATCCTGCTCGGTGATGATCTTGCACTTGGGCTTTCCACCCTCCAATACGTAGTTCTGAACGGGCTGGCCGTTGGAGTTGATGCGCTTGAACCGCTCGGCAGAGGTGGCCACGCCCAGAAACTCAGGAGAAATCTGGAGATAGTACTCTATAGACTCGTTGGGCAGGGTGCTGATATTCATCTCACGGCCAATCTTCTGATAGGCGTTGAGCGCTGTGTTCTTTCTGAGCATCAGTATCTGACGAGGCTCGCCAAACTCATAGCCATCCTTCATCTTGTTGGTCTTCAGGCGGTTCTTCGACTTGATGAGATAGTCCTTCTCGTTGATGAGTTCGCCCTTTTGCTGCGCACAGCTAATGAGGCTCCAGAAGTTGGACACCTCGTCGGAACGGTTGCAAAGCTTGTTCTGCCGGATCAGTCCGTCCATGCAGAGGTCGAGCAAACGGTCGTAGGTGAACGGGCAGTCGATTTCCCCTTGGAGGGCCAGGTATGCCGACAGGGGAACGAGCCAGTTGTTCTCGATACGGTCCTTCAGATTAGGAGTCCACTTAGGATGGAGGGCAACGTCGCTCTTAGCCTTCTCCCAGGCAAGTTCGAAACGCTCTGTGAACTTGTCGCGCAGACTCAAGAGTTGAATGGTGATGTGCGTGGCACCATACATTCGCAACTGCATCAGCTCGGCAAAGCGTTCGCGCTCCTGCTGGTTGTGGTGGTCTCGGTCGTAGGCCAGGAAGATGAGTCGCGTAAACAGGGCAATATCGGCAGTAGGCATCTCCTGACCTGTGAGGATGATGCCAGAGTCCACCCTGGCCTGTTCGCGTTTCTTGTCCTTGTCCATGTTCATGCGGCTGCGCCCGATACATGCCCAGAGGTCTTTCAGCCACTCAATCTTCTTGGTGTCGATGCCGTTCTTGTATTCGTCGATATGGACGAGAGCGTTGCTGACGCTGGCCACAGCATCGGCCAGTGCAGGAACGGTGGCAGTCTCAATATTCTGAGGGTCGTTGCCCACGACGAAGAATGCCATCATCGTCTCGGCCAGTTCAGTTTTACCAGAACCCTTCGGGCCGAAGATGTTGAGGATAGGGAAAGAAGTGGACTTCTGCTTATAGACATCCTTGAAGAGGGTAGCGATATAGAAACAGAGGCCGATAACCGCATTGTCGCCGAACACATCGATAATCTTAGAGAAATAGTCGTGCAGGGAGATATTGGAATAGGGCTGGTGACGGAACTTGCGTTCGTTGGAATACAGTTCCGTAGAGTCCTTATATATCTGCGACATGGCGGGAAGATAGTAGTTGCGTTTCTTCAGCCTGACAATGCCCTTGTCATCTACAGGATGCCAGACACCATCCTCCAAGGCACCATTGCAGAAACAGTAGAAGCCCTGCTGCTGCCAGCCGAGTTGCTTGATTTCCACTGCGGTCTCTGACACCTTGGCCAGATAGCACATCAGTTGAATTTGCGAAGAATCGTCTGCCAACCAGATGAAGTTACCGATGCCAACAAGTTTCTGACGCAGTTTCTTGGAAGAAGTAAACTCCTCCATGTTCAGTTCGATGATTTCCTTCTGTCCGTCAGAGTTGCATATCTCGAACAAACGGACGGGGTGAATGTCGTCTTTGACATGGAACAGAGGCTTCAAGGTGAAGTTAGACCACTGTTTTTCCTCGCCTTTCTGGTTGTAACCGAAATAACAGCCGTGCTGGACGGTGAAGCCGAAAGAACGGAGCATGTCAATGTCACCCTCGTTGTTCTTCTCGGAGAGTTGCTTCTGCCGTTTCTTCATGGCTGTGTTGAGAGCCTGGCGCCAGATGGTCTTGTTGCCGTCAATCCTTGCAAGAGCCGTGATATATCGTTCTTGAATGGCTTCGTCCTTAATACAAAGAAGCAATTCGCAAGTTTCTTCAATGGCTTTCTGCTTCTCCTCCGTCGTGCCGTTGGGGGTGAACTTCTTCTCAAATGACCATAACAGGAACTCGCGTTCTTCCAACTTGGCTAGGTCGGACTTGTCAGTGAAGAACTCACCGGGGTCAATCTTCTTTGGCTGTTTTACAGTGAGGTCGTTGGGAATCTCCTTGACGCTGACAGTAAAGCCCAGACGCATAGCGAGGGTACCATTGCGGAGAACATTGGCAAATCCAGCTCCTAATCTCTCATTATTCTTGGGGACATCAGAGTCGGGGATGAAGCAGAGCGTACAGTTCTGAAGGCGTAAGTCCTTTAACTTCTGGAACTGCTTGTCGTTCCAAGAACCGCCCAGGGAGGCAATGGTGTTGAGAATGTCGAGAGACTGTAGCTTCATCACATCAGGTGCTCCCTCTACAAGATACAGTTTACACTCCTTTCTTGCCTTTTGGACGGCAGCATCAATGCCGAAGACGGACTCAGACTTGTGGTAGAGTTCGCTGTCGGCTGAGTTGAGATACTTGCATTCAGACTTATCGTCCAATGCTCTGGCCGTGAAGCCCTCGATATTGGAATAGCGGTCTCTGATGGGAATCATGAGACGATTCTTATAGACACAGTACAAAGAATGAGTCTTCTCACTTAGTCGCAAGATACCCATCTGCTGCATCAGGTCTAAACTCAGTCCTGCCTTTTCGGCGAACTTCACCACGGATGTCCAGTCGTTGGGGGCATAGCCAATCTGCTGTTCCTTGCAGAAGTCGGCATTCCACCGACTGAGCATATAGGCTTTAGCAGCATTCGCGTCGGCAGTACCATTATCTAACTGACTGACGTAGAAAGCACATAGTTTGTCGTTGATGATGTGCATCGCCTCACGTTTCTTGTATTTTGCCTCCTCTTCCGGGGTGAGCCGAAGCTCATTCACTTTCAGATCGATGTTCTTTTTCTCTTTCAACAGCTTTTTAATGGCTTCAGGGAAAGAGAGATTATCCATCTCCATGACGAAGTTAATCACGTTACCACCCTTTCCGCATCCAAAACAATGCCAGAGGTTCTTGGCGGTATTGACACAAAAGGACGCTGTGTCCTCATTGTGGAACGGACATAGGCCCTTGGCGGTGTGGCCACTGACATGCAGTTTGATGCCATAGTCAGAGACCACTTCTGCCAAGTCAACCGTGTCGAGTATCAAGTCAATGTATTTTTTATCTATCATTATTCTATATGTATTTATTAGGATAGTTAAGCCCGCACACAAAGGCGCGGGCGTTACTCTTAATGCTTGTAGTCATAGAGTTTGTCTATGTCCCCTTTACGATAGAACACCTTTCGGCCAATCTTGACAGGTACCAGGTATCTACTCTTATCCCATTGCCACAGAGTAGTAGAACTGACTCCAAGAGTTTCCATGACCTCCTGTTTTGGCAATAATGTGCCGTCATCACCACCCTTGCCTGAAGCCTGTGCGGCATTCTCAGCAAGAATACACTCAGAGAGTTCGCGGGCGAAGGCTATTGCACCTTTCTCTGTTAACGTAAAGGAGATACGATCATTCCCCTTTGAAATTGCTGACACGAGACCCTTTGCAAACATCTCATTTTCTTCACTCGATTCAAAGCAGCCAACCTTGTTGGTCTCACTTTGCAAAAAATTAGTTTTTATCATCTTGAAATAAATTAAATTTTCGGCTGCAAAGGTCCCGCTTTTTCCGCGTTGTTACAAGTGTATTATTTGTGGTGTTTGCTTAAAAAACGCAAAACCCAAAGTGCTGATTATAAGCACTTTGAGTCTATTTCTATTATTTCCTTCAACCAACTTTTGTGGTTGGTCTGTAATCCTGTGTGGTTTTTACAAGGCGTTGGCTCGTGATATCGCCTTTTTCAGTTCATTTGCGAACCTTTTATTAGCCATCACTTCCGAGTGTTTTACATCCAAATAATGTGAGTTATAGTATGCCATATCGATGCCACAGGCACTGAGTATTTCCCCTTTCCATTCTTCTGCTCGCCATGGTTCACTGAGGTTGTCCGCAACTTCATGGATAAGATATATTACCCGGAGCTTTTCCCTGTCACGAACCACGCCATCAGCTCCACGTCTCAGATTCAGGAAACTGACAAAGTCGGACGGTTCCATGTATTCGAATTGACGGCCATTACAGAGCGGATAAAGATATAGGCATAATTGCAAACTTACAAAGTCACGTTGCCGACGAGTTCTTGAAAAGGAGTTATTGCTCATGCCTCACCTCCTTCCTCAGGATTACAGATGTCTGCAATAATGCACTTAGCAATCTCTGACAATCGATGAACAAGGACATTCAAAAACGCTATGTCGAAATAATACAAACCTGACAGAGCAAGTATTTCCTTCCGATGGATTTCATACAACTCATTTACATGAGCGTGTACTTTGTCATATTCTTCCTTCAACCTATCGCATTCCTCCTCTAAGGGCTTAAAATCTGGATCAGAATATGGCATAAAGTCTAAACGGCGTCCGATTTTCTCATGTTCCATCCATAGGTCATGGGCTTTTTCTTTCTCTGACTCCCATGCATCCTTGAATGGCTTTAGGTACTGGTCACAATCAGACTTCGTTTCAAACGAAGAAATGAGAGATCCTGAAGCTTTATATACTTCTATAAACGCTTCTGCTTTTGCTAACAGTTGCTTCGTATCATGAAGTAGCAGGTCAGGATTACTTCCACCCTCGCCAAGAACATAGTCAATGATGGCATTCGTGTCTTTGTGGTCTCTATAAAAAAGCCACAAGTCACGCTTCTCTTCAAAACTAAGAGTCTGTCCGCTAACGTACTTTTTCAGAAGTTCATTAACAGCGTGTAGTCTGGATGCTGTATTGAGGATTACGTTTCCTTCCATGCTCATTACTCAATAATCTCCCAAAAGCCTCCTTTATCTGGACCAACACGACGTATGACACCTTGGTCTTGGAGTTTCTTGATATTTCTTGCGATATTTCTCCGGTCAATACCTATTATTTCAGCCATCTTAGAGGTTGAGATGTAAGGGTCTTCTCTTACCAAGTCAATGATTTTCTGTGACGTTTTCTGTGACGTTTTCTGTGACGTTTTCTGTGACGTATCTATGACGCTTCCTGTGACGTTTTCTGTGACGTTTTCTGGTAACTTTTCTGTTAACCCATGAGAATTATCTAGTAACTTTTCATTCACCTTTTCCCCGTTTACATTCACCTTGGCCGCATTTACGTTCACGTTTTCTGTGACTTTCGGCACAGTAATCTTCAGGATGAACTCGTCGGTTCGGAAGGATGGTGCCTTAGCACCATTGGCTTCCTGCTCGCGACAAATACGATCCAGGCCCTCGCCAAACTCCTTCACATAGTGATATGCTTTGAGGAATGCAGCTATCTTCGGATTACGAGAGAAGTGGGTGGTACGGATATTTGCAGGCTTTACCAGTCCTGGCAATTTGCCAGGCGATTCAAAAACAAGGCGGTCATCGAACATCTTGATTTGAATCTCAGTTCCTTTGATGTTGTACGCTCTATGGCAACAAGCATTTACGGTCATCTCTTGTATCACGAACTCAGGATAGTCGCGACGAGTAATGAACTGGCCATGCTGTCCGAGGAACGTATGCTCACGTACCTGTGTCTCCAGATACTCAATCGTCTTCTTAACTTGATTCAGGATGGTTCCTTCAAAGGTGACATCCTTGATGACGTTCATCTCTGCACCCACCTTCTCGTCAATACCTTCGTATCTGATAAAACGGGTACGGCCACGAGGGAAAAACTTCTGAGGGTTCTTGCCAAAGAGCAGGATACAGGCGACACTGACATCCTCCTCACCTTTGTTGTTGGTCGTCACAAAGTTGTTGTTCTCGCGCAAGTACTCCATTGGCGACTTTCCATATCCCAGCAACTTGGCATAGTCAGCAACGGCATCCATGTCAATGTCATCAACCGTGGCACCATAGACAGCTGTGTCCTCATAAGAACGCTCGCCTTTGTCGTACATCAGCTGCAAACGCTCCTCGAATGTTAGTTTACGGCTCTTGTCGCCAACACGGATATAGGCTTCATCAGCCTGATTGGTATGCAGGAACATGCTGGCAGGGATGTCCATCAACAGTATTCGGTTCTCATTCCCATGCTGGTCTGTGCAATCCATGTAGCTGCACTTGACAGGAATGGATGGAATACAGAAATCGAAGGGGACGCGCAACAGTTCGTTCAGTTTCTCCGTATATTGATTGATGCCCTCAATCCTTCTGGTCTTGTCAGATATGCCGATTGCCAACAAGCCACCATCGGCATTGGCCATCGCAACGATGGGTATTGCCAACGCCTTAGGGTCTATCAGGATGCTCTTCAGGTCAAACGTCTGACCTTCTTTCCCTGTCCTTATCTCTTCTATCGTCATCATTTGCGTGCAAAGTTACTACTTTTTCTTCAAATTGCTATACCTTATTATATATATTAACGGTTGGATAGAGTTATCCTATCATATCAATCACGTTTTTCAACGTCTCGTCTTCAATCTTGCGATAACGTTTGAACGCCTTGGAACCATCAACATGACCAGACATCTTACCTATCAGATTTGGGTCGGCTACTTTGAAATACGCATTACCAATGAATGTACGACGTGCGAGGTGGCTTGCTGCAAGTTCATTGATTGGCCTTATCTCGCTTTCTCCTGTCTTCGGATTCCTAATCTCCACATTACGCGTAACGCCAGCCAATGTGAAGATGACCTTTAACGCTTCGTTGTACTTTTGCGGAGAAATAAGAGGAAACAACCTACCCCGTCTGTCTTGGCCTTTGTATTTCTTTATCAGTTCTAATGCCTTTGAATGCAACGGAACACGAGCCTGAATCGGTTCTTCCGTTTCGTCCTTGGTCTTATGAGGTGTGTAAACTAGAACACCGTTATGAATGTGCTGTGGAGTCAGCTTTTCCAAATCACCGACTCTACAACCTATAAAACACTGAAATACGAAAATGTCGCGTAGAACCTTTAAGGTCTTAAGAGGCATCTTTGATGCTTTCTTCTTTTCTTCATCATAGTTCTTCCAGGCTTTATCAAGATCTGCATCTGCAATCTGGTTTCGCTCCTCTATAGTAATATAATAAGGTGTACCAAAAATCGCGGCACCAATCTTCAATCCATCAAAAGGTCTGTTATTAGTATCTCCTCGTTCATAATAAAAACGGAACAAAGACTTCAATCGTGACAGCATGTTTTTCACGGTATTATCGCCACGTCCTTCCAATACATGCTGCCCAGAGCCGACTGCCAAGGGATAATCTTCAAACAGTTTCTTGAATAATTCCGGGTTAGCATCCGACAGTTCCTTCTCGTTTTTAAGATAATCTGCAAAATCTTCAATGTCATTGCGGGTAACCGTATCAATATCAAAGACAAAGTTCTTGCGGGTGTCATCAGTTGCCCTAATATATCCTTCATATCTGGCAATGGCACGAGTGATGACACGGAAAGCTCGTGCATGAGATTCCGCAAGCTGTCTTTTTGTTATGTACTGCTCTACAAGTTCATAGAACTCCTTTTTCTCAACCTTCACCTGATACTTCTCAGGATGATTGTACCTGTCAACAATATCAGAAAGCCAGTCACCCTTCACAGAATCCTTATCTGCTGCCTCATATTTTTCAATGATATGCTTTTTCAGGCTACTAATCCGCTTTAACTGCTCCTTGTGATATACCACTTCTGGAGTTTCATTTCTTCTCCCATTAACGACCAACTCGCCGCTTTCACGTAAAGCCCATCCAAACTTCTCTGCTTCCTGTAGCGTTGCGGTGTTAATCCTGTCAGGAATGTCATTGTGCAGCAACTCATGCGTTTTCTTTCTGTCAACGTAATATTCAAAGAAATCAGCATTGACATAGATTTCACTTTTTGTCCTCAAGTTGAAGACACTACCATTGAAGAATCTGATAAGTATCTCTTGTCTTCCTGTTTCTTGTTGAACCTTTGAAGAAAGTCTTAATTCTATTTTTGCCATAATTCGATATATTTGTAACTGGCTGCAAAGTTACAAAATCATCATAAACAAACCAAACATTTTTGGCGCATTTTTGGCGTTTTTTACTTAAATTGGCGTGATTCAACCGAATTTTGGCGGAAAAGTCAATTTTGTAAGTTTCTTATAACTATCTGATATTTAACGTTATAGTATTTTTGGCGTTGGTTCGATTAAGAAAATTGTGTCGCAAGTGTCGACACAAAAAAAGAAGCAGCCTCGTAAGGTTGCTTCTTTCTTATTGCACCAGCAAAACGTTTATTTTACGTTGCCGACTTTGATAAGTATTGACTTACAGTCGATACCCTGCTGCACTCGGACTTGCTCATGCAAAGCATGGCAAGTCTCTCGCTTGCACCAGGTATTCTCCAATCTGAACAGCATTCAGGGCAGCACCCTTACGAATCTGGTCACCAGAGAGCCAGAAGGTCAGACCATTCTCATCAGAGAGATCCTTACGGACACGACCTACATAGACATCGTCCTTACCAGCCGTCTCCAACGGCATGGGATAAACGAGGTTAGCAGGATCGTCAACGAGTGTACAACCAGGTGCGGCAGCAATCGCCTTCTGTGCCTCCTCTACGCTGATGGGACGCTCTGTCTCAATCCATACACTCTCAGAGTGAGAACGCAACGAGCTGACGCGCACACACATGGCCGAGCACTTGGCATCGGTATGCATGATCTTCTGTGTCTCGTTATACATCTTCATCTCCTCCTTCGTATAGCCGTTAGGCTGGAACACGTCAATCTGCGGAATGACGTTATACGCCAGCTGATGGGGGAACTTCTTGATGGTCTTCACCTCACCCGTCTCCACCATCTCCTTATACTGTTGCTGCAACTCTGCCATTGCAACAGCACCTGCACCAGAGGCACTCTGATAAGAAGATACATGGATACGCTTGATATGACTCAACTGCTCCAATGGTTGCAATACCACGACCATCATGATGGTCGTACAGTTGGGGTTGGCAATGATACCACGGGGACGCTTCAGGGCATCCTCCGCATTACACTCAGGTACTACCAAGGGGACATCGTCGTCCATACGGAAGGCGCTGGAGTTGTCAATCATCACTGCACCATACTTCGTAATCGTCTCAGCAAATTCCTTCGACGTTCCTGCACCAGCAGATGTAAAGGCGATATCGATGTCCTTGAAGTCGTCATTATGCTGAAGCAACTTCACTGTCAGTTCCTTGCCACGGAAAGTGTATGTCCTACCAGCGCTACGCTCTGATCCGAACAACACCAACTCGTCCATCGGGAAATTTCTCTGGTCGAGGATTCTTAAGAACTCCTGACCTACGGCACCTGAGGCACCTACGATTGCTACTTTCATAAGTCTAATTCTTTTCCAATTATATATACTATTTTACTCCCACTCAATCGTTCCTGTGGGTTTCGGAGTCAGGTCATACAACACCCTGTTCACTCCTGGTACCTCAGTGATGATTCGCTTGGTGATATGGTGCAGCAGCGCATAAGGAATCTCCTCAATGGTCGCTGTCATGGCATCACGCGTATTCACCGCACGGATGATGACGGGCCAGTCCCAACTGCGCTTGTCATCACGAACACCAGTCGACTTATAGTCGGGAACGATGGTAAAGTACTGCCATACCTTACCCTCCAAGCCGTTCTTGGCAAACTCCTCACGAAGGATAGCATCACTCTCACGCAACGCCTCCAGACGATCACGGGTGATAGCACCTGTACAACGTACACCCAGACCAGGACCAGGGAATGGCTGACGATAAACCATGTTATCAGGCAATCCGAGTTCCTTACCTACGACGCGGACCTCATCCTTAAACAACAGCTTGATAGGCTCCACCAACTCAAACTGCATGTCCTCAGGCAGTCCACCCACATTATGGTGAGACTTCACAGGACCCGACTCCACGATATCAGGATAGATGGTACCCTGAGCCAAGAAACTGATGCCCTCTAACTTACGAGCCTCCTCTTCAAACACACGGATAAACTCAGCACCGATAATCTTACGTTTCTGCTCGGGATCAGCTACGCCAGCCAGTTTGTCCAAGAAGCGGTCGGTAGCATCTACATATACCAAGTTAGCGTTCAGCTCATCACGGAACACTTTAATCACCTGCTCAGGTTCACCCTTGCGCAACAGTCCATGATTCACATGCACCGATACCAACTGCTTACCCACTGCCTTAATCAGCAGAGCAGCCACTACTGAAGAGTCAACACCACCAGACAATGCCAGCAGCACTTTCTTGTCACCAATCTGAGCGCGAAGCTCCTTAATCTGTTCCTCAATGTATTTCTGGGCCAAAGCGGGAGTAGTAATACGCTCCATATCAGCCGGTCTCACGTTACCTGTATTCATAATAATCGCTATTTTAAAGTAAATATGGGTGCAAAGGTAGTGTAAATTGAGCGAAATACCAAATTTATTTGAATATTATAACTTCACTTGCAATTGATGACCCTCATAATCAACTGTCCGACACTGTCCGCCTGGGAGGATGATGGTGAACTGGCGTTTCTGAAGCATACCAGGATAGGAACCTTGACGGTTGCCGATGGTCAGTGTATGAGACTTGTCGTTCCACTGGAAGGCGATGGTGCTGTAGACGCCCTTTTCGTAATTATAGTTATCACCTTCATCCTCATACAATACAAATGAGCCGTTGGCACCAGGATAGACACGCAGTTCGAGGTTGTCCCAAGCCTTCTCGCCAACATACTGCATCTCTGGACCCAAGGGCAGGATGCTGCCGGCACGCACGAACATCGGCACGCGGTCGAAGGTGGTCTCAAGGGTGACATTCTTTCCACCCTGATAGCGCTGGCCCGTCCAGAAATCATACCACGTAGCACCCTTCGGCAGATACTTCACAGCAGTCTTCGTTGCCGTCCAGTCAACACTTCTTCCATCATCCTTCTTACCTCCTACATCCTGACGGTCCCATCCCGTCATGGCATCCGTGCGGATGATTTTTTCCTCCGTATATTGCGGGTCAACAATGGGGGCAGCAAGGATGCTACGACCGAACATAAATTCGTCGGTCGTGTTCCACACCTTCTTGTCGCTGGCAAAGTCAGCGAACAACGGACGCATATAGCTGTCGTTATTGCTCGTCACCTGCCAAGCGGTGCTATATAAATAAGGTAACAGGCGATAGCGCAGACGAATCATCTTCTCAATGGCATCATACACTGGCTCACCTTTCTTGCCAAACTGCCAGATTTCACGAGGTGCATCGGCACCATGACTGCGGAACACAGGACAGAAAAGCCCGTACTGCATCCAGCGCACATACAGTTCCTGAAACTGAGGATTCTTCGGCGCCGATGCAGGTCCCTGGGTGTTGTAGGAACCACAGAAGAATCCACCGATGTCGGTATTGAAATTGGGATTGCCCGTCAGCGAGAAGCTCAGTCCGGCAGGCACCTGTTTGTGCAACATATCCCACGACGAATTCACGTCGCCGCTCCACATGTTTGAGCCGTAGTGCTGCTGACCAGCAAACGACGAGCGCGTCATGATGAAGACACGTTTAGAGGTGAGAGGTGAGTGGTCAGAGGTGAGAGAATACTCTTTACGTTGTGACTGATAAATGCCACGAACAGTTTCCAACGGGAAGGCATTACGCTGTGAACGCCAGGTACCGCCATACACCTTGTGCGCATAGTCGCTCTCGCAGGGATTGAAGAAGTCGGGGTCGGTAGAGTCCATCCACCAGGCGTCGCAACCGTAGTCGTAGAGCGTCTTCAGGTATTTCCAATAGATGGCGCGGGCCTCAGGACTGAAGGCGTCATAGACCTTCACGCCCGAAGGATATTTCATGACGGGGGGCCAGATATGCGAGATACCGCTCTGGGGCCATGTCTCGAAAGGCAGCAGCAAACCCTTTTCGTTCAGTTCCCGGAACTGCTGCGTCTGAGGTCCGAAGCTGGCCCAGATGGAGATCATGAAGTGGGCGTGCTTGGCGTGCACATTCTTGATGAGCTGAGGTCCTGTGGCAAAGTCCTCCGACAGGAAGTCCATGGCGTTCCACAGATAGTTCGAGCCCCAATACTGCCAGTCCTGAATGATACCGTCCAGAGGCACCTGCAAGGCACGGTATTGGTCAACAATGCTCTCCGTCTCAGCGGCTGTCTTATAGCGCTCCTTCGACTGCCAGTAGCCGTAGGTCCACAGCGGGAACATTGGCACGTCGCCCGTCAAGTGGCGCATCTGGGCTATCACGCCGTCGGCACTTCCGCCATACATGAAATAGTAGTCAATGCCCTGACCGGCCTCAGAGGTAAACGACATCCCCTCGGCATTATCCTCAAACATTGTCGGCGAATAATTCTCCCAATAGAGTCCCCAGCCCTTGATGCTCTGCAGCACGTTCTGAAAGTCTTCCAGATTCGACTGCTCCATGCGTTTCTTCTCGCCCCTGCGGTTCATCTTGCCGTTCTGGATGGTTCCCAGACCGTAGATGGCCTCGTCCTTTTCGAGGAAGAAGCTCTGACTGACCTCGAACTCATGCTCAGTCTTACGCACCATGCTGATGCCCTTTTCCCTCAGGAGCACCTTACCTTTGTTCGTCATAAAGACCAGGGTCTGCGTCTCAGGTTCGAGCTTTACCGTCAGCTCGCTGCTCTTCCATGTGTTGCCCGTTTGCGTTACGGCAACATTTTCCGGTTTGGCAGTAATGACCAACGTCTTCGTAGGTTCATCTTTTACCACATGAACGATACTCGGCGTGAAGAACTCCACCTTCACGTCTTGTGCCATGCCTGTTGCGACTGTCATGAGTCCACAACATACGGCAAATGCCTTGATAACCCTATTCATTACCTTATTAGTTGTTTTTTCTCTGACGCTCAGTCTCTTCACGCTTCGTCTTGTAGAAACGATCTACGAAGTTAATCTGTTCACGGTTAGGGACTGGGATAAGCGAAGCACCATTGCTAAACTGCATGGTAGTAGGCTTCGTGTCGTCGAACGTGGGCCAGTAAGGCAGTCCCTTACCATTGGGATTTCCCGTCTTGGCGAAGTTGATCCAGTATTGCTGGATAATCTCTGCAACGGCAGACTCAACAGGGTATTTGTCGGGTTGTGTCAGGAACTCACCGTTGAGATAGAGGATGTCATCAGCATGTGCCACACCACGTCGGCGTGAATCGGGTGAGAAGCTGCGCGTGGAAGGCTGAGCGAGATAGGCGGCATAGACAGGGCTCTTACCCGTCTTGGCCTGCAGACTGACCCAGGCATACGAGGGCCAGGCAAAGCCCATGTCACGGAAAGCATCACCGAAACCATGCCATGCCTCATCGGCAGTACTGCCCGGATAGACCTTCATAGCCTCATCGGCAAAAGAGCCGAAGATTTCCTTGACAGTCTTCTCATAGTCCTCGGGGGTGATATTACCTGGACTAAAGAGCGCACCCTCATCGGAATTAGTCATTACGATCACCGGCACGTCGTTATACTCGCCACGCTCATACAGACGGTACTGGTCGTCACAAATCACATAGCCGTCGACACAAGGCCAGAAACCAGCAAAGCCCACGTTACCGTCACATAGCGACATGGCATCCATCTTGCGCAACTGCTTGAGATTCTTTTTCTTCAGATGCTGTTGGAAGGCAAGTCCCTGTTGTTCAGCACCTTTCTGTGAGGCATCCATGCCTAAGCTACGTGGCTGATCTCTCCACGGAGCAAAGGAGCCACCACTCTGACTGATACAGCGCTGAAAGAGTCCCTTTGTCAGCGGGGAGCCACAGAGAATACTACAACTGATAGCGCCAGCACTCTCACCGAAGATAGTGACATTCGTAGGATCACCGCCAAAATTCCTGATATTACGCTGCACCCACTGGAGCGCAAATATCTGGTCAAGAATGCCGTAATTGCCTGAATGACCGTTCTTGTTCTCCTTTGTCAGTTCAGGATGCGCCATGAAGCCAAGAACTCCCGTACGATACTCTACACTGACGATAACCACCCCACGCATGGCAAGGTATTTCCACAAGTCACCACCATACCACTCGGTCTGGAAGCCACCACCGTGAATCCATACCATCACTGGCAGGCGGTCATTAGCAGAAGTGGCAGGAGTTGCAATACCGAGATAGAGACAGTCCTCGCTCATCATATCTGCTGTTCGACCGGGGCGTGTGGGCTGTGGAGGCAACGGACCGTAATTCTCTGCCTTCAACACACCTTCCCATGATTTTGCGGGCTGCGGCTCGCGCCAGCGAAGGTCTCCAACAGGTGGAGCAGCATAAGGGATTGCTTTATACACGGCGAGGGAACCGTCAAGGATACCCTCCACATCACCAGTCTCCACATGGGTCTTCAGAAGCGGCTGACCCAAAGCGTCTGCAACCATGACAGCACAGAACACCCAAACAATTGTCAATAATCTCTTCATAGTTTATTTATAGTTTTTGCAAAGGTACGAAAAAAAATTCGTACCTTTGCACAGAATATGTTATATATTGCGCATTATTTCCCGATTACGAATCCGACGCTGATTTTCTTCGTCGTATTACTGATTATCCTGTTTGCCCCTATCATCATGGGTAAACTACGCATCCCACATATCATTGGAATGGTACTGGCTGGTATGCTCATCGGAAAATACGGACTGAACATCCTGGAACGCGATTCTTCCTTCGAGTTGTTTGGCAAAGTAGGACTGCTCTATATCATGTTCCTTGCCGGACTGGAGATGGACTTGGAGAGTGTGAAGAAAAATTCCAAGAGGTTCCTGATCTTCGGACTGCTCACTTGTCTGGTTCCACTTGTCATGACCTATTTCATGGCCATGTGGCTACTGGACTATTCCTCTCAGGCCTCTTTCCTGTTAGGATGCATCATGGCATCAAACACGTTGATTGCCTATCCTATCGTAAGACGCTACGGACTGCAACGTGACTCCAGCGTGATGCTGGGCGTGGGGTCATCCATGATATCCCTGTTCCTTGCACTATTGATGCTTGCCGCACTTGCTGCCTCATACGGAGAAAACACAGGATTTGTTTTCTGGATGCTCTTCCTTTTGAAGTTCTGCTTGTTTTGCGGATGCAGTATATGGTTAATTCCTAAGCTCTGCCGTTATTTCCTGCGACGCTACTCAGATGCCGTGATGCAGTTTATCTTTGTACTTGCCGTCATGTTCCTTAGTGCGGCAGCATCAGAGGCTGTTGGCGTTGAGGGCATCGTTGGGGCATTCCTTTCCGGATTAATCCTCAACCGTTATATCCCCCATGTGTCCCCATTGATGAACCGCATTGAGTTTATAGGAAATGCGGTATTTATCCCCTATTTCCTGATTGGTGTAGGTATGCTCATCAACATCGGCTCACTATTCACCGGGCTTCACATGCTCTGGATTGTCTTGCTGATTGCTTTCTTCGGTACCTTCGGAAAGGCGGTAGCGGCCTATCTGTCCAGCTTATTGTTTCATCTGCCCAAGTCGGCAGGCAATATGATGTTCGGACTGACCAGTGCCCATGCTGCAGGTGCCATTGCAATGGTCATGGTGGGCATGCGACTGGAAGTATCTCCTGGCATCTACTTGGTAAACGATGAGATTCTGAATGGTGTGGTTATCATGATCCTCGTCACGTGTATCATCAGTACGATGATGACTGCACGTGCCGCCCAACAGATTGTATTGGCCAACAACCAACACCCGACAACGATTAACCTGCGCGACGACGAGAAAATCATGCTTTGTGTGAAGTATCCGGAAATAGCACCTCAGCTGTTAGAGCTTGCCATCATGGTACGTAACCAGAAGCTAAATCGTGGTATTGTGGCGTTGAATGTTGTGTACGACGATAACAATGCCGCTATGAACCGTGAAAATGGACTTCGGTTGCTGGAAAAGTTGCAACAACAGGCTAGTGCCAGTGAAGTGAAAGTTCAGACACAGGTGAGACTTGCCACCAATATTGCCAATGGTATTAAGCATGCTTTCCGCGAGTTTGCCAGTTCTGAGATTATCATGGGCATGCACGTTCATACAGAAGCAAACCCGAAATTCTGGGGAGACTTCATCCAGAGTCTGTATAATGGTCTGAACCGCCAGATATTATTGACTCGTTTTGTACAGCCTCTGAACACCTTACGACGCATTCAAGTGGTCGTTCCCTCTCGTGCGGAATTCGAGCCAGGCTTCCATCGCTGGTTGGAGCGCTTAGGACGTATGGCAGAAAACCTCGACTGCCGCATCCAGTTCCACGGACGCAATGAGAGTCTGACTTTGATAAGGGAGTATATCAACAACCTCCACCCTGCCGTCCGTGCGGAATACACCTTCATGGCACATTGGAATGAGTTGCCCAAACTGGCAGAGACCATCAACGAAGATCATATGTTCGTGGTCATTACGGCACGTAAGGGCACCATCTCCTATAAGAACGCCCTGGAACGGTTGCCGAACGAACTGATGCAGCATTTCTCTGGCAAGAACCTGATGATTATCTTCCCTGACCAACATGGTGAGACCAAGGAGGAGAGTATGACATTCACAGAGGCCCAACACCAGGAGGAGAGCAGTATCTATGATACCATCTCCCGCTGGATTAATAAGAAAAGGAAAAGATAAGAAGTAAGAGGTAATATTTATGATATCAATCCAAGGAATCAAGAAAAGTTTCGGCTCTCTCGAAGTACTGAAAGGCATAGACCTTCATATCAGCAAAGGAGAAATTGTCAGTATCGTCGGTCCAAGCGGAGCCGGCAAGACAACGCTGTTACAGATTATCGGGACATTGGACAAACCGGATACCGGAACGGTGTGCATCGACGGTATCGATGTTAGCAACCTCAGCAAGAAGAAACTGTCAGATTTCCGCAACCAGCATATCGGTTTCGTTTTCCAATTTCACCAACTGTTGCCAGAGTTTACTGCTATCGAGAATATCATGATTCCGGCATATATCGCAGGACTCTCCCATCGGGAGGCGAAACAGCGGGCACAAGAACTATTGGAATTTATGGGGCTTACCGATCGCAGCAATCATAAGCCCAATGAACTGAGTGGCGGAGAGAAACAACGTGTCGCCGTGGCGCGTGCTCTCATCAACCACCCTGCCGTCATCCTGGCCGATGAGCCCAGCGGTTCCCTCGACTCAAAAAACAAAGAGGAACTGCACCAACTCTTTTTCGACCTTCGTGACAAGTTCGGACAGACCTTCGTCATTGTCACTCATGACGAGCAACTGGCCAGTATCACCGACCGCACTATCCATATGCGGGACGGCATCCTAGAAAATCTAGAAACTCTAGAAAAAACAGAAGAAGACAATGATTAAACTTGGCGATTACAATACCCTGAAGATAGTGAAGAGCGTTGACTTCGGTCTTTACCTTGACGGAGGAGACGAAGGCGAGATTCTCCTGCCCAGCAGATACGTTCCAAAGAAAGCCAAGATAGGAGATGAGATTGAAGTGTTTATCTATCTCGACCAAGACGAAAAACTGATAGCCACCACTCTCAAACCATTAGCCAAGGTGGGTGAGTTTGCTTGGTTGGAATGCGCTTGGACGAATGAATACGGAGCCTTCCTGAACTGGGGACTGATGAAAGACTTGTTCTGTCCGTTCCGTGAACAGAAACAGCGCATGGTGAAAGGACAGCGTTACTATGTCTATGTCATGGAGGACGAGAAGACACACCGTCTGATGGCAACTGCGAAAGTGGAACGCTATCAGAAGCACAACGGTTATGAGCGTGCCCTCGACTTCTCCGACGAGTTATTACGTTATCTCAGAGAGAATGGTGGCTTTTGTGAGTTAGGCGACAAGAGTCCTGCCGAAGAGATTGCCCAACGCTTCAACGTCTCGAAGAAAATTTATAAAAAAGCAGTCGGCGACCTTTACCGCCGCCGCCTGATTATGATTTCCGATGAGGGCATCACCCTCGTTTAGAATTCTGCACTCTTAGGAGTACGTGGGAAAGGTATCACGTCTCGGATATTCTGCATACCTGTAACAAACAGGATGAGACGCTCGAAACCAAGACCGAAGCCGGCATGAGGACAAGAGCCCCACTTGCGAGTGTCAAGATACCACCAGAGGTGAGTCATATCCATGTTGCGACGCTTCACCTCGCCCATCAGCCTACCGTAGTCATCCTCACGAACGGAGCCACCGATAATCTCACCAATCTGCGGGAACAGCACATCGGTGCCCTGCATGGTGGGACCAGGAGCATACGTACCCTTGTAGCCGATGCTCGAACCGAGCTGTGAGCCCGTAGGTGCTTCCTCGTTCTGCTTCATGTAGAACGACTTAATTTCCGTGGGATAGTCGGTCATGATGACGGGCTTCTTGAAGTGCTCCTCAACGAGGTAGCGTTCGTGCTCACTGGCAAGATCGTCGCCCCAATCGCAGGGGAACTCAAACTTCTTGCCATTCTTGATAGCCTCCTGCAGAATGTCGATACCCTCTGTATAAGGCAGGCGCACGAAGGTCTCCTTGAGGACACCCTCCAGACGCTCAATCAGGGTCTTGTCAATCATCTGGTTCAGGAACTGCAGGTCGTCCTTACAGTTGTCCAAAGCCCACTTCACGCAATACTTGATGAAGTCTTCTTCGAGGTCCATCAACTCCTCTTGATCCAAGAAAGCGACCTCAGGCTCTACCATCCAGAACTCAGCCAAGTGACGAGGAGTATTCGAATTCTCAGCGCGGAACGTAGGACCGAAGGTGTAGATAGCGCCTAGGGCCGTAGCACCCAGCTCGCCCTCCAACTGACCAGAAACGGTCAGTGAGGTCTGCTCGCCAAAGAAGTCGTCGTCATAGATAATCTTTCCGCTTTCGTCTTTCTTCAGGTCGTAGAGGTTCTTGGTAGTTACCTGGAACATGTTGCCTGCTCCCTCACAGTCGCTGGCAGTAATCAGCGGGGTGTGGAAGTAGAAGAAGCCGTGCTCGTGGAAATAGGTGTGGATAGCCATCGCCATATTGTGACGGATGCGCATCACGGCACCAAAGGTATTGGTACGCAGACGCATGTGAGCATTCTTACGCATGGCCTCAAACGACTGACCCTTCTTCTGCATGGGATAGTCGTTACCACAGAGTCCATAGACCTCCAACTTGGAAGCCTGGATTTCGCTGCTCTGACCAGCACCCTGGCTCTCGACCAGCGTACCCTCAGCACAGATGCAGGCACCTGTGGTGATATCCTTCAGTAACTGCTCGCCAAACTTCGTAGGATCAACAACAATCTGCACATTCTTGATGGTAGAACCATCGTTGAGGGCAATGAAGTCAACAGCTTTCGAACTGCGGTGCGTACGCACCCAGCCCTTCACACAAACTTCCTTACCATATTCTGTGCTCTTCAGCACGTCAATTATCTTTGTTCTTTTCATTGTCTATTATCAATTACTCGTAAGCACCCATTCTTAAACGATCGACCTCCTCCTCTGTCAGGTAACGCCAGTCACCTCGACGCAGGTTTTTCTTAGTCAGTCCGGCAAACTGTACACGGTCGAGTTTCGTCACCTTATAACCCAGGCTCTCGAAGATACGACGTACAATACGGTTCTTACCAGAGTGAATCTCAATACCTACCTGTTTTTTGTCAATAGGATCGGCATACTGGATATCGTCTGCCTTAATCTCTCCATCCTCCAGGGTGATACCCTCAGCAATCTGCTGCATGTCATGGGCGGTCACATTCTTATCGAGGAATACGTGGTATATCTTCTTCTTCAAGAACTTCGGATGTGTCAACTTAGAAGCCAGATCACCATCGTTAGTCAACAGCAGCACACCTGTGGTATTGCGGTCCAAACGACCTACAGGATAGATGCGCTCAGGACAAGCTCCCTTGACGAGGTCCATTACCGTCTTACGCTGCTGAGGATCATCACTGGTCGTCACATAGTCCTTGGGTTTATTGAGCAATACATATACCTTCTTCTCCGGAGTGACAGGAGTATCGTGGAAAAGTACGCTGTCTGTACGGAGCACCTTGGTACCCAATTCTGTAACGATCTGACCGTTTACAGATACTACACCAGCCTGAATGAAATCATCAGCCTCACGACGGCTGCACACACCGGCATTAGCCAGGAACTTATTCAGACGGATGGGCTCGTTGGGATCGTAGTTCTCCTCCTTATACTCTATGCGCTTCTTCATGCTATACTTGGCATTGGGATCATAATCGGCAGTACGCTGACGATAACCACCACGCTGCTGATAGCCGCCGCGCTGTTGACCATAACCACCACGCTGCTGATAGCCACCACGCTGCTGACCATAACCGCCACGCTGCTGATAGCCGCCGCGCTGTTGATAACCACCGCGCTGTTGATAACCACCCTGTTGGTAGTTTCCACGAGGCTGGTAACCACCACGGGGCTGACCATATTCACCTTGGGGCTGACGAGACTGGTATCCACCCTCCTCACCTTCCGGCTGCTGGTTATAGCGGGGGCGATAATTGCCTTGCTGATAGTTTCCACGGGATTGATAACCACCCTGCTGACGCTGTTGGTAGCCACCACCTTGCTGATAATTGTTGCGAGGACGATAGCCTCCCTCGCCATTATTGGAACTGAAACGAGGACGATAACCACTGCGTGGCTGACCGTATTCACCCTGAGAACGCTGCGGTGCACTGCTCTGCAAGCCTGCACCAAAGCCCTCAGGACGGAATCCGCCTTCGTCTTGACTCTGATTACGATTATAACTTCCCTGGTTGTAGGGGCGTGTCTGTTGATGAATACGCGGACGAGGTGAACGTCCTACTTTGTAACCTTGGTAACCGCCCGTCTGGCTCTGAGCCTCACGGCTTGATGCATTCTGCTGCTCAGCGGACTGCTCTTCTACTTTCTTTTCGTTCTCTAATTCCATGATGTTGTTTGTTGATTTTTTAGTTCGAAAGCCTCACGGCTCCCGCTTGTGTTGTTAATAAATTAAATACCTGTATAATTCATTGGCGTAATAGCCATCAATTCTTCTTTTACCTCCTCACTGACATCGAGTCCGCTGATGAACTCATGAATCAGCTCGGGAGTCATTTTCTGGTTGGTACGGGTGAGCGCCTTCAACGCCTCATAGGGATGAGGATAAGCCTCACGGCGTAGAATGGTCTGGATAGCTTCAGCCACAACAGCCCATGTATTGTCAAGATCTTCCTGCAACTTCTCTTCATTGAGAATCAGTTTACGGAGTCCTTTCAGCGTGCTCTGGATAGCTATTAAGGCATGTCCCATGGGAACACCTACATTACGAAGCACCGTCGAGTCTGTCAGGTCACGCTGCAGACGACTGACAGGCAATTTCTGTGCCAAGAACTGCAGGATGGCATTGGCAATACCCAAGTTACCCTCTGAGTTCTCATAGTCGATGGGGTTCACCTTATGGGGCATCGCACTCGATCCCACCTCACCAGCTTTGATTTTCTGCTTGAAGTACTCCATCGAGATGTACATCCAGAAGTCGCGGTCAAGGTCGATGATAATGGTATTGATACGGCGCATGGCATCGAAGATGGCTCCCAACCAGTCGTAGTTCGAAATCTGTGTGGTCCACTGCTCACGCTCCAGCCCAAGTTTCTCGCTGACAAACTTGTTGCCGAACTCACGCCAGTCATACTGCGGATAAGCCACATGGTGGGCGTTGTAATTACCTGTGGCACCACCAAACTTAGCGGTAATCGGTGTGTCTTTCAGTCCACGAAGCTGTTCCTCCAAACGATAAACATACACCATTACCTCCTTACCCAGACGGGTCGGAGAGGCAGGCTGTCCATGAGTCTTGGCAAGCATCGGCACGTTCTTCCACTGCTCGGCATAGTCGTTCAACTGCTCAATAAGCTCCTCTACCATCGGATAATACACCTCCTCCAGTGCTTCCTTCACAGAAAGGGGCACACTGGTGTTATTGATGTCCTGCGAGGTCAGTCCGAAATGAATGAACTCCTTGTATTTCTCAAAGTCGCCGATCTTGTCGAGCTCCTCCTTGATGAAATACTCCACTGCCTTCACGTCATGATTGGTCGTCTTCTCGATTTCCTTCACACGTGCAGCATTCTCCTCCGTGAAGTTGCGGTAGATGTCACGCAACGTTTCGAAAAGGCTATGGTCGAAATCTTCCAATTGCGGCAACGGCAGTTCGCAAAGAGTGATGAAGTACTCTATCTCCACACGTACCCTGTAGCGAATCAACGCATACTCAGAAAAATACTCTGCCAGTTGCTCGGTTTTGTTCCTATAACGGCCATCAATAGGCGAAATGGCTGTCAACACATCTAATTCCATTATTCTTTCTTAATACCTTAAAACTTAAAATATAGCTATATTCCCAATTGGACTGCAAAGTTACAAAATAAAAGTGAAAAGCGAAAAGTGAAAAGTGAATAATTTGCTACCGCAGGAGCGTTTTTTTGATATTTAACAAAAAAGAGTCCCAAATCTCTTTGGAACCCTTTTGGTGGGCGTTGACGGATTCGAACCGCCGACCCTCTGCTTGTAAGGCAGATGCTCTAAACCAGCTGAGCTAAACGCCCTTATTTCTTGTAAGCGGGTGCAAAGGTAAGGCATTTTTTTTAATCTGCCAAACTTTTGCCCCACTTTTTTTGTTTTTCCTTATAATTTATATAAATCACTCGCTGCCATCAACTCGACTTTCTTCTCGGTGAGAATGCGGTCGCAACTCTCCAAATCGGTAGGACGGATGACAACAGTAGCCACATCGCCATTGGCAAACGAGTACATATACTCGATAAAGACACCTGCATCAGAAAGCAGCCTGAGCACCTTAGCCAGCGAACCGCTGACATTGGGACAGACGAAACCTATCACATCCGTAATCTTCACAGCGAAATGGGCTGCCTTCAACACTTGGTAAGCCTTGTCAGGATCGCTGACAATACAACGGAGGATACCAAAATCAGAATTATCGGCAATACTCATGGCAGAGAGGTTGATGCCTGCCTCACCCAACACGTCAGTCACTTCCGTGAGACGTCCCGACTTGTTTTCCAGGAAAACAGATAATTGTTTTGCTAACATAATATGATTGTTTTAGAGTTTACAACTTTCGATTATCAATGACGCGCTTTGCCTTACCCGTAGAACGCTCAATGCCTTTTGGCTCTACCAGTTTCACCTTGAAGCCCAGCCCTATCACGCTACGCAGCTCGCCTTCCAATTTTTTCTGCAGGCCCACCATCGTTGCCATGTCGTCGGTGAAGTACTCTTCTTTCACCTCTACCTTCAACTCACTGGTATCCGTATTGTTTACGCGATCTACTGTCAACAAGAAGTGGGGCTCGTACTCAGGTAACTTCAAAATGACATCCTCTATCTGGGATGGGAACACATTGACACCACGGATAATCAGCATGTCGTCGCAACGGCCCAAGATACGATCCATACGGACAAATGTACGTCCACACTGACATTTCTCATAGTGCAACGCTGTCAGGTCATGAGTACGATAGCGCAGCAATGGCATACCCTCCTTGGTGAGGTGCGTAAAGGTTAACTCGCCCAATCCGCCCTCAGGCATCGGCTCGCCCGTCTCAGGATTGAGTATCTCTGGATAGAAATAGTCCTCGTTCAGGTGTGTGCCACACTGGTGTTCGCACTCATAGCCTACGCCAGGACCAGCAATCTCAGACAGTCCGTAGATATCGTAAGCCTTAATGCCCAAACTCTCTTCCAGTTTCTGGCGCATCTTCTCTGTCCAAGGCTCTGCTCCAAATACGCCTACCTTCAGTTTGAACTCATCACGGGGATATTCGCACTCTCTCATAGCTTCACCTAAGAACATAGCATATGAGGGCGTACAACAAAGGATGGTCGTTCCGAAATCGTGCATCAGCGTCATCTGTTTCTGTGTATTACCGCTTGAAATAGGAATCACACTGGCACCAATATTCGTAGCACCATCATGAGCACCCAGGCCACCTGTAAAAAGACCATAGCCGTAGGCCACCTGAAAGATATCGTCTTTCGTAGCACCATAAGCGGTAAAAGCACGAGAAATAGCCTCTGCCCACATAGACAAGTCCTTGCGGGTATACAGCACCACTACAGGTTTTCCTGTCGTTCCGCTCGAAGCATGAATACGCACAATCTGCGACATAGGCACGGCAGCCAGTCCGAAAGGATAGTTGTCGCGTAAGTCCAGCTTATTTGTAAACGGCAACTTGACGATATCATCGATGTCCTTGATATCGCCTGGTTCCAAACCCATTTCTTGAAACTTTTTACGATAGAATGGCGTGTTATGATATACATATTCCGCCATCTTTTTCAGTCTGATGCTTTGGATTTCTCGCAATTGTTCGCGATCCATGCATTCCACACTCTCATTCCAAATCATTGTTTCCTTATTGTTTATTGGTTTGTGTCTAAGTTTATATAGTTTTGTGTGATGCAAAGGTAAGGATAAATTATGAGAACACAAAAAAAAGACCGCAAAACTTGTGTCTTGCGGTCTTCTTTTTATTGCGAATTAAATTACTTCAACTCAACAGTTGCACGACGGTTGAAGCTGATTGGAGACAGAGTGTCAACACCACCAGCTGCAGAAGTCTCGATGTTAGCACGGTCAACACCCATGTTAACGAGAGCGTCAGCAACAGCCTCTGCACGCTTCTGAGACAGGCTCTGGTTGATGTTTGCATTACCAGTCTTGCTGTCAGCATAACCAGTTACAACAATCTTAGCGTTGTTAGCCTTAGCAGCGTCAGCGATAGCCTGTACGTTCTGCAGATCCTTCTGAGAAGCGATCTTAGCCTTACCAAGGTTGAAGAATACAGATACAGGTGCAGAAACAACTTCCTTCACGATCTTCTCACCACCAGCCTTAGTCTCTGGGCACTTGTGGTTCTTAATCAGGTTGTTCAGGCGAGCATTCTCTGCGTTAGCGTCAGCAAGCTGAGCGTTCAGAGCGTCGATCTGACCCTGAGAGAGAGCCTTGATTGCCTCTACGTCCGGAGTCTTGTTCCATGTAGCCTTACCGAGGTTGTAAGTCAAACCAACTTCAACATTGATGGTACGATCCATGTTCTTGAAAGAGTTCTTCTTAGCAAAGTGGTAGTTGAAACCATCGAAACGGGGATCAAACAGACCGTAGTTGATGTCGAGGTTGACAGCGACCTTGCGGCTCAGACGGAAAGTATTCAAGATACCAGCATTCAGATCCATTGAGTAAGTGTTGTAGCTCATGTTACGACCTACACCAGCACCAACATAAGGAATGAAGTTCCAAACACGGTTCTCGTTGTAACCGCAAATCATGTTGCTGAGGTTGAACAGAACCTGCTCATTCAACACCCAATACTTGCTAGCATTGATCTTCTTGTCTTCAGAAATCACTGAGCGGCCCCAAATACCTGTGAACTTTGTACGAAGTCCCAGACCAGGAGTGAACCACTTACCAACGGCTACAGAGAAACCGAGGTTGGTGCGATAGCCCTTGAACAACTTGTCAAACTTGACACCAGAATTCTCCTGGCTTCCCCAGAAAGAAGTTCCAACAACGTTAGCCTGAACAAACCAGTTGCTCCAGAAAGAATTAGTAGAAACACTGTACTTCTCAGTGGGTACAGCATCCTGTGCCATTGAGGCAACAGAAACACTGGCAAAAGCCAGTACCATTAATAACTTTTTCATACCTATACTAAATATTAATGTAAAATTGTTATACACTTTTATCAATTATTGTGCAAAAGTAAACATTTATTTTGAATCTACAAACTTTTTTCGCAAAAAATTGCACTTTTTTAGTAAAAAATTTGTCTTTTATCACTTTTTGACCCCCCAAAAGACATAAAAAAGGTAAATTCATCCTAATAAATGTTCTATATCTTTTTGAGGCAGGATACAAAGTATGGCTTTCCCGTCAGGAGTATAGTTCACATTCGAACAGGCAAAGAGTTCGTTGACAACATTCTCCATCTCTTCATTACTCAGTACCTGTCCCAGAGGAATGGCAGCATGGCGGGCTAGACTCAAGGCCAAGGAGGCATGAATCTCCTGAAGATTACCCATACCCTTCTCTATAGTATCATGAACCATCTCCTGTATCAGTTGTACATAATTCAGTCCATCCAGTCCGGCTGGTATGGCGTGGATACCATAACTATATTGTCCGAGGTCAGTCAGATCGAACCCCATCCTATGCAGTTCTGGAATGATCTTCTCCAAAACTACAGCATCGGAGGGAGGAAACTGTACTACCTCCGGAAAGAGAATCCGTTGACTACTTCCCGTTTGTGACTCCATTTGGGATAAATATTTCTCATATCGAATCCGTACATCAGCCCGATACTGATCAATAATCATCAGACCAGACTTGACTGCTGTCATGATATAGCGTCCCTTGTATTGATAATGTATCGGAGATTTCTCCTCCGCCTCAAACACGGCTACTTCCACAGGTTGTTGTTCTGGCAACTGCTCATAAAGTTGTTCCCATCCTTCCACCACCTTTTTGGTTTGCGCTGGACGCTGCTGTTTGAAGGGGTTGTAAGTTGGATTGTAGGTCGGAATCGGCTGTACTGCCTGCGGCTGTACAGGGTCATACACAGGGATATCAGGACGCCCCTCCGTATCGAAGTCTATCTGCGGGATCTCACTGAACTTGCCAATAGCATCCTTGACCGCCGCCATGAGAATCTGCCAGATAGCTTGTTCGTTCTCAAACTTTATCTCCGTCTTCGTAGGATGAATATTCACATCAATATCAGAAGGCGCCACTTCGAAATAGATGAAATACGGGACTTGCATACCCACTGGAACCAATCGGTCGAAAGCCTGCATCACTGCCTTATGAAAATAGGCATGTTTCATGAAACGGCCATTCACGAAAAAATAGTCATGTGTCCCCTTTTTCTTTGCAGACTCCGGCTTCCCCACAAATCCAGAGATCTTACAGATAGCTGTCTCCACCTTCACTTCCAATAGATCCTGGGTAAAACGCTTACCAAATACATCGGCTATGCGCTGGCGTAGTGATCCTCCTTTTAGGTTCAGCAATTCCTGTCCGTTGCTATGGAGAGAGAAACTGATGTCGGGATAGACCAAAACTATACGTTCAAAAGCCGTCAGGATATTATTCAGTTCCGTGGCATTCGTCTTCAAGAACTTACGACGGGCAGGAACGTTGAAAAAAAGGTTCTCGACCTTGAAATTACTACCGACAGGACATCCAACGGCTTCCTGTCCCTCCACTTTCGATCCAGAAAGACGCAAACAGGTTCCCAACTCATTGTCTGCCATTCTGGTACGCAACTCCACTTGCGACACAGCAGCAATGGAAGGCAGTGCTTCGCCACGAAAGCCCATTGTGGTTAAGGCAAATAGGTCATCTGCCTTTCGGATTTTAGAGGTAGCATGACGCTCAAAAGCCAGTCGGGCATCCGTTTCCGACATGCCTTTACCATCGTCTATCACCTGAATAGAAGTCCTACCAGCATCAACTACAAGTACACGAACGGTATGCGCACCTGCATCAACGGCATTCTCTACCAGTTCCTTAATCACAGAGGCAGGACGCTGTATTACCTCACCAGCAGCTATCTGATTAGCAACGGAATCTGGCAATAGCTGTATTACATCACTCATCAGACTGTCCTCCTTTCCTGTTCAGTTTCTGTTTTGGAGCCTCCCTTCGCTTGATTTCCTTTAGTTCCTGCCCAGCTTTCTTAGGACGCCAATTAAAGATATCTTCCTTATTCAGAGGACGGATATAGTCAAACCACGCATAACGAGGCAGGAAATACTTCACAGGAGGAATTTGGGTCATCGGATAGAGGGTACCTGTCGGCTTCTCCATCCAGATTTTTTTCATCTTTCGATTCTCCAGATACATCTTCATCAACGGAGTCTCCGTATAGTTCAGACCTATCATGGAGCTGTCTGATTCATCAATGGGATAATAGACAATCAGCACATTACCTTTTGCATCCGTCTCATAAATTTCCCCTTTTTCAAAAAAAGCAAACATCTCGTTCGACGACACCTGGTTGAAATGGATTGTATCCGGCATCTGTTCCGTAGAGAAAGCCTGTCCCACGACATGCGCCCGATCGATAGTAGAGTCCTTCATATAGACCCGAATCTCCTCACCAAACAGCTGCTGCCTACCGTTCCATACAATAGGGTCCCGGTACATCGTCATACAAGAGTCTTTCGAGTTGTAAACCAAAGAATCACACACTGCCTGAACATCCACGCGATACGCGCGAACCTTATTATAAGCATGGACCTTACGGTAGACGGAGTCGGTATTGATATTAAATGTAAAGAGTTTAAAAGTGTCAGCATGCATATACAGGGTATCCTTCTGGGAATACTCCATAGCTACCGCCCGATTCGTGGCCATAGCATAGCCTGTAGAGTCATTGTACTCACAATAGTCAGCCGTCAGTCCATTCTTATTCGTAGAGTCTGTATAGACAACATTCCAATAGGCATGACTCGTCCCATTCTTGCTGTCATGATAGACACTGTCGCCCACAATCGTCCGTCCCTGATCTTTCACCACAGAGCGGCCGAACAGTTCTGAATACTCCGTCTTCGTGTTGTAATAGCCATCCTCACTATAGATATGACTGGAACCAGAAGTAATATTCGACGGTCCGACGATATGAGCGCGGGAGGTCTGGGTATCATAATACAAAGAATCCGTAGTCAGGTAGAAATTCTTGTCACGAAGACGAACATCATAATAGAACATCGCCATCTTGGTATCCGTATGATATTCGCCCCAGTCACTCGTCAGCGTAGAACTTCCGTCCACCAGCTTACCTCCTTCAAAAAAATTACCGAAGTTATACAGTCTGTCATAATCCAGGCTGTCTGTATACAACGTAGACTGACGATGTTTCAAAATGACATTATAACGCGCCTGAGCTATTTGGGCATTGCCGTCATAATAGGCATAGTCGCTGAAGAGTTTCAAGGTGTCACCCTGCAACATCTTCACATGCCCGAATGCCTCAAAGGAGTTTGTCTGCTGAAAGAAATTAGCACTATCACAGTAAAGGTTGGCACCCATGTGGCGGAAATGCACATTACCTGTCAGTATCTGGGCATCCCCATTCCGATACTGGTCGTATCTCAACTGGTCAGAATGAACCAGATAGACACGTTTGTCTTCCGTCCGCTTGCTTGGGGTGTTGCGCTTGCGGGTAGGCTGCATCGCCCAGACGAGACTCAACCCGAAAAGGCACAGCAGCATGAATGCTACAGTCCGGAGTCTCATTTAATCCAACCCTGATATTCGAATTCGCAATCCTTGTAACGGTCGTTGACGCGGACATAGGTTGACTTAATCTTATTGACAACCCACTCATGTAACTTCTCCTGACGACGCTTATTGACAACAACTTCCTTCATCACCTGGAAGTCTTCCGTGATGGTAGCCTTATGACCTTCCGTACGACTCTTCAACTTAGCGATGACGCACATCGTCTTACCCCGTTCGTTAATCATCTGGAACGGTGCAGAGATTTCTCCCACCTTCAAGGTATCCACGGCACGTGCCACTTCCGAAGGGAGGTCTTGCAACTGGAAGCGAGAGGTGCGTTGACGACCTTCTTCAATGACATTGACCATCAAACCATTGTTATTTCGGGTATTCTTGTCGTCAGAGATCACAGATGCACCAGCCTCAAAAGTAAACTTACCATCCACGATATCCGTACGGATAGAATCCAAACGAGCCAACGACTTGTCAATAGCCTCCTGGCTGACGATTGGTTTACGGAGAATATGACGGACATTCACCTTATCACCTCGTTTGTCTATCAACTGGATGATATGGAATCCGAATTCAGACTCTACTATCTTAGAGATCTTCTTAGGGTCTGTCAGGTTAAAGGCGACATTGGCGAATGCCGGATCGAGTGTTCCACGTCCCGTATAGCCCAGTTCACCACCACGACGGGCCGTTCCCGGGTCTTCAGAATACATACGTGCCAAGGTCTGGAAAGTAGTCTCTCCCTTATTCACACGGTCAGTATAGTCGCGCAGTTCCTCCTTCACCCGGTTGATCTCCTCCTGATCCACCTTAGGAGTCTGGGAGATTATCTGTACCTCCACCTCCGTAGGAACAAAAGGAAGGCTGTCTTGGGGGAGGTCAGCGAAATAACGGCGAACATCAGAAGGTGTCGCGGTGACATCCTTCACCAGCTGGCGCTGCATTCCCTGAATCAACTGACGATCACGGAATGTCTCGCGGAGCTCACTACGAATCTGTGACATATTCTTCTTATGATACTCCTCCAGTTTCTCACGGGAACCGATGACAGAGATCATATACTCTATCTGTTGTTCAATACCTGCGGAAATCTCAGCTTCCGTCACCTCAATACTATCAATAGCAGCCTGATGCAGATAGAGTTTCTGAACGGCAATCTGCTCGGGAATAGCACAATCAGGATCGCCTTTCCAGCGAACGCCCTCTTGTTGTGCCTGTAGACGCATTGCCTCCACATCAGATTTCAGGATAGCCTCATCGCCAACTACCCAAATGACTTCATCGACAACACTCTGAACATTAGTACTGTCATTGACAGTCTTTGCCTCCATAGGCAAGACAGCCAAACACGAGATGATTGCTATAATGCTTCGTATCTTCATTCTTAAAGGTGATTATTTACTGTCCTTAATACTTTCTTATCCACATTCACCGGATAGATTTTCCGTAAGTCGGCTATCCAGTGTTTATTCATTTCCTCCTGCAAATCAGCAACAACAAGTTCCCTCACCTCCGTATAATCTTTCGGCTTGAAACCCTTGCGCCTGTATTTCTTCTTGTTCTTCTTAAAGAAATAGGCCAGTGCCTGCTCATCTTCAGCAGCCTGCTTTCCCACCGAGTGTTTGTTCTGCTCAAACAAGAGGAGGCCTTCGTAATACTCTCTCTGCAAGGCATCAGTAGGAATCCCATAGGGTTCCTCCTGTCTGTCGGAGACTGTCTCCACGACTTCTCCATGGATTGGTTTCGTATCTACTTGACGCTGTAGCTGTCGTTGTGCGATATCAGAAGAGAGAACCTTTTCCATCTCCTGATATGAATCCACTCCCTTACGGTCTTTTAGCATCAGTATATGGTACCCTATCGTAGAAAGGAAAGGACGGCAGGCCTCCCCCCTTTTCATACCAAATGCGACATTCTCTACTTCCTGCAGCATCTGCCCGCGAGTATACCATTTTGTGGTAACTTCCGAGGCAGGAATCTGCTCTTGGGAATAACGACGGGCCAACTGTTCAAAATCTGCCCCATTCTGTATTTCACGGTAGACAGCCTCTATCTGTTGCTGTGCCTGTCGCTGCTCATCAGGACGTGCTTTTTGGGGAACACGGATTAGAATCTGTGCAATACAAACCTGTCCGTCTGCCCCTACTCGTCTCTTCATCTTCTCATACGCTTCCTGAACTTGGTACGAGGATACCGAGGAAGAACTGAAAGAAGAAGGCGACGACTGCTTCGGCATTTCTGACAGACATTGTGCATACTCGCTCTTGAAGGAGCTGGTGGCATCAAGATGTGCATCAAGAGCCGCCTTCACCCTCAACTTATAGACAATATACGACTCCAAATAGTCTGCCACACTCAAACGATGTGCCCGACTGGTTGTACAATGTTTTAAATACGACTGCTCGAACTCCGAACGCGTCACCTGCATATCGCCAACGGTAAACAATGTCGGATCATCAGCTGCCTGAACCGTCAGCGGAGCAAGCAACAGGAAGACGAGCATCAGTCGGGACTTCATCTTAATCGTTAGGACGTGAATAGTTCGGAGCCTCACTGGTAATCGTGATGTCGTGAGGATGACTCTCGTTCACACCAGCATTTGTGATACGTGTAAACTTAGCGTTATGCAACTGTTCAATAGTAGCGGCACCACAATAACCCATACCAGAACGGAGTCCACCAACCATCTGATAGATGACCTCCTGAACAGTTCCTTTGTATGGAACCCGCCCTGCAATTCCCTCTGGGACAAGTTTCTTCGTATCCTTGGTATCTGCCTGGAAATAACGGTCCTTCGAACCATGCTCCATCGCCTCCAGAGAGCCCATACCACGATAGCTCTTGAACTTACGTCCGTTATAGATAATGGTATCACCAGGACTTTCTTCTGTACCAGCGACCAACGAGCCGACCATCACACAGGAGCCACCAGCGGCAAGAGCCTTAACAATGTCACCAGAATAGCGCAAGCCACCATCGGCAATCAAGGGAACACCTGTACCCTGCAATGCCTGATAGACATCATAGACGGCACTCAACTGAGGAACGCCCACACCTGCTACCACACGAGTGGTACAGATAGAACCCGGACCAATACCTACCTTCACGGCATCAGCACCGTTCTCCACCAACATCCTGGCAGCATCACCTGTTGCGATATTACCAACAACGATATCGATATTGGGGAATGAGGCTTTTGCCTCACGTAATTTCTCTATCACGCCCTTGGAATGACCATGAGCGGTATCAATGACGATAGCATCAGCACCAGCATTTACCAATGCCTGCATACGCTCCAAGGTGTCAACAGTAACACCGACGCCTGCAGCCACACGAAGACGACCCTTATCGTCCTTACATGCCATTGGTTTGTCTTTTGCCTTGGTGATATCCTTATAGGTAATCAAGCCAATCAGACGATTATCTTTGTCAACAACAGGAAGTTTCTCGATTTTATTCTCCTGCAGGATCTGGGCAGCAGCAGTCAAGTCCGTCTGCTGATGAGTCGTCACGAGATTGTCCTTCGACATGATTTCCTCGATGGGGCGATCCAGACGGCGCTCGAAACGCAGGTCACGATTCGTCACAATACCCCTCAGATGTTTCTCATTGTCAACTACGGGAATACCTCCAATATGATACTCGGCCATAATATCCAACGCCTGAGCTACCGTAGAGCCTAGAGGAATAGTCACTGGGTCATAGATCATACCGTTCTCGGCACGCTTGACGATAGCCACCTCACGAGCCTGATTCTCGATAGACATATTCTTGTGGATCACACCAATACCACCTTCACGGGCAATGGCTATTGCCATCTGGCTCTCCGTTACTGTATCCATAGCTGCTGTTACAAACGGCACATTCAACTGAATATGACGCGAGAACTTGGTTTGCAACTCTACTGTCTTTGGCAGTACTTCCGAATAAGCGGGAATCAACAGGACGTCGTCAAAAGTCAAGCCGTCCATGACAATCTTGTCTGCAATAAATGATGACATAAAAAAGCTCCTTTAAATTTTATTGCGTGCAAAATTACTCATTTTTTCCGATATGACAAGCGTTTCACCTTATTATTAATACGATTTAACGCGAATCATCAGTTCGCCATTTCCGAGATAAACTTAATACGCACCAGACGAATCTCGTCTTCCGAACATTCATTACCCAGCTCCTCAATGGCTGCTTCCAGTGAATCGGTGTCACTTTCCGAGAAATAATCGTAGATGTCGTCTATATGATCCTCGTCCATCACCTCATCGAGGAAATAGTCAATATTCAGTTTAGTACCGCTATAGACGATAGCCTCCACCTCATCCAAAAGTTCCTCGAACTCCAAGCCCTGCGCATTGGCAATATCGTCAAGAGCCACCTGGCGGTCTATACCCTGGATAATCTTCACCTTGAGCATCGATTTCTTGGCAACGGTACGTACTCGCAGGTCAGCCTGACGAGTGATGTCGTTCTCCTCGCAATAGCGTTTGATGAGATCAACAAACTCTTGGGCATAAGGCTGTTTCACCTTACCCTCTCCCACCCCCTGGATGTTCTTCAATTCCTCCAGATTGACAGGATAGTCTGTCGCCATCTGCTCCAGAGACACATCCTGGAAGATGACATAAGGAGGACGATCCAGCTTCTTCGACACTTTCTTACGCAAGTCTTTCAACATAGCATTCAGGGTTGGATCCAGGGCACTGGTACCGCCTTCCTGTTCAGGAGCTCCCTCATAGTCATCGTTAAACTCCGTATCTTCCACAATCATGAAGGATTCAGGCTTCTTGAGGAATTTCTTACCAGCAGAGGTAATCTTCAACAAACCGTAGTTTTCTACATCCTTCTTTAGGTAACCAGCAATCAATGCCTGACGGATGACAGGATTCCACAGTTTGTCGTCCTCATCTTCTCCTGCACCGAAAAGTTCATGATCCTGGTGCTTATGGGCAATGATCTCCTCTGTCTCACGACCCATGATAAAGTCAATGATATAGTCGGAACGGAAATTCTCCTTGACGGCAATCACGGTATTCAGCACGATAACCAGCTGATCCTTTGCCTCTATCTTCGTCTTGGGGTGCAGACAGTTGTCGCAGTTGTGACAATTATCCTGCTCATAAACTTCTCCAAAATAGTGCAACAGCATCTTACGGCGACAGACAGAGGTTTCTGCATAAGCAGCCGTCTCCTGCAAGAGCTGCCGACCAATATCCTGCTCGGCAACAGGTTTGCCTTCCATGAACTTGTCGAGTTTCTGCAAGTCCTTATTGGAGTAGAACGTGATACACATTCCCTCTCCACCATCACGACCTGCACGTCCCGTCTCCTGGTAATAACCTTCCAGTGACTTGGGAATGTCATAGTGAATGACGAAGCGCACATCCGGCTTGTCGATACCCATACCAAAGGCTATCGTAGCCACAATGACATCTATTTTCTCCATAAGGAAGTCATCCTGTGTCTGCGAACGAAGGGCGGACTCCAATCCCGCATGGTATGCCTGCGCCTTGATGTCGTTGGCACGCAGAATCTCTGCCAGTTCCTCCACTTTCTTGCGGGAGAGACAATAGATGATACCGCTCTTGCCTGGATGCTGCTTGATGAACTTGATGATATCCTTGTCAACATCCTTCGTCTTCGAACGCACTTCGTAATACAGATTCGGACGATTGAACGAGCTCTTGAACTCATCGGCATCCAAAATGCCCAGGTTCTTCTTGATATCCGTACGGACCTTATCTGTGGCAGTCGCTGTCAGAGCGATTATCGGAGCATCGCCTATCTCGTTGATAATCGGACGGATACGACGATATTCCGGACGGAAGTCATGTCCCCACTCCGAGATACAATGCGCCTCATCAATGGCATAGAAAGATATTTTCGCCTGTTTCAGGAATTCCACGTTATCCTCTTTGGTCAGCGACTCCGGAGCCACATACAACAGCTTTGTCTTACCCTCCATGATATCCGCTTTAACCTGGTCAATAGCCGCCTTGTTAAGCGACGAGTTCAGATAATGGGCAGTACCCTCCTCACTCATCGAACTGATGACATCCACCTGGTTTTTCATCAGGGCAATCAACGGAGAGATGACAATCGCCGTTCCGTCCATCAATAATGACGGCAACTGGTAGCAGAGCGACTTGCCACCACCGGTAGGCATCAGTACAAAAGTATTCCTGCCATCCAGTACGTTCTGCACGATAGCTTCCTGATCCCCTTTAAACTTGTCGAAACCGAAATATTTCTTCAGGGCCGCTGTTAGATTCACTTTCTTATTTGCCATAGGCTTCTTTTCACTTTTCATTGTAAGTGTGACTTATCGAGCTGCTGCTGGGCATACTCTGCTGTCACTTCAAAGGATTTAGTTCGTTTCGAGGGTACCTCGAACATCGCGTCCATCATGATTGTCTCTACAATCGAACGGAGTCCGCGGGCACCTAATTTATATTCCACTGCCTTGTCGACGATGAGTTTCAGCGCTTCCGGCGTAAACGTCAACTTGATCCTATCCATCTCAAACAGTTTCTCATATTGCTTGATGATAGAGTTCTTGGGCTCTATCAGTATTCTCTCCAAAGCCGCACGATCCAAGGGATTCAAATAAGTCAGCACAGGCAGACGACCGATGATCTCGGGAATCAGACCATACGACTTCAAATCCTGCGGCAACACATATTTCATCAAGTCGCCCTTGTCTATCTTACGCACGTTCTGTACGGAGTTATAACCCACCACATGGGTATTCAGACGCTGGGCTATCTTACGTTCGATACCATCGAAGGCACCACCGCAGATAAACAGGATATTCCTCGTATCCACATGGATATAGTCCTGATCAGGATGCTTACGACCGCCCTTGGGAGGAACATTCACGATGGTACCCTCCAACAGCTTCAGCAATCCCTGCTGAACACCCTCGCCGCTCACATCACGGGTAATGCTGGGGTTGTCGCTCTTACGGGCTATCTTGTCAATCTCGTCAATGAAGACGATACCCCGCTGGGCTGCCTCTAACTTATAGTCAGCTACCTGTAACAGACGGGAGAGGATACTCTCCACATCCTCGCCTACATAACCCGCCTCTGTGAGTACTGTTGCATCGACGATGGTAAACGGAACGTCCAGCAACTTGGCGATGGTACGGGCTAGCAGGGTCTTTCCTGTTCCTGTAGAACCCACCATGATGATGTTGCTCTTCTCTATCTCCACCCCATTCTTGTCAACGGGTTGCTGCAGTCGCTTATAGTGGTTATAGACGGCAACGGCGAGGAAACGCTTGGCCTCATCCTGTCCGATGACATACTGGTCCAGATAGTCCTTGATTTCTTTGGGCTTGGGAATCTTCTTTAGGTCTGGAGCACCCGCAGGCTTTTTCTTGCCTTCCGGGCCAAAGCCGTTTACCTTGCAGATTTCATAGGCCTGAGCAGCACATTCATTACAGATATTGCCGTTCAGACCAGTGATGAGCAGTTTCACCTCCTTGTCAGACCTTCCGCAGAAACTACATACCTTTACCATTACTTCCTCACCAAAACCTGATCAATCATACCATATTCCTTTGCCTCCTCTGCCGTCATCCAGTAGTTGCGGTCAGAGTCGTTCCACACCTTGTCATAAGGGGTGTGCGAATGCTCGGAGATAATCGTATAGAGCTCCTTCTTGAACTTCATAATCTCCTTGGCCTCAATCTCGATGTCGCTGGCCTGACCCTGCACACCGCCCAACGGCTGATGGATCATCACACGACTGTGGGGCAGTGCAGAACGCTTACCCTCCTTACCTGCCACCAGCAGGACAGCAGCCATCGAGGCAGCCATACCTGTACAGATGGTAGCTACGTCGCTGGAGATAAACTGCATGGTGTCATAAATACCCAATCCTGCCGTCACACTACCGCCAGGAGAGTTCAGGTAGATGGAGATATCCTTACCGCTGTCCACAGAGTCGAGATACAGCAACTGCGCCTGCAGCGTGTTGGCGGTATAGTCGTCAATCTGTGTTCCCAGGAAGATGATGCGATCCATCATCAAGCGTGAGAATACGTCCATCTGGGTCACATTCAACTGACGCTCCTCCAGGATATAGGGGTTCAGATACTGTGACTGTGCACTCATTACCTCGTCGAGTACGAGGCCGTTAATTCCTAAATGCTTGGTAGCATATTTTCTAAAATCGTTGTTCATCATTCTTATTCAATTTAGCAATTTAAGCATTCCCGCCAAAGGAGGGATGCAACGTAGCCCCAAGGACTACGGAAATACAAAATTACGAAAAAAAGTCGGAACACAAAGCATTCCGACTCTTTTTTTGGTTAAAGAATTATAAATCCTTTTGCCCTTTTGCTTTTTTATCTTTTTACTTCTCCTGAAGCATCTTCTGGAAGTCCTCCAGCGTGATGTCTTTCTCGTTGAGTTTGACAACACCCTTCAGGGCGGCAGTCAGCTTCACGTCAACGGCGCGGTCAACCAGTCCGTCCACGTTCTCACGCTTCTTCAGCATCTCAGCAGCATAGTTCTCCAGATACTCATCGGGAACATTCGACATACCATACTGGGCAAACTGGGCACGGGCGGCTTCCTTGGCGACGTTCTTCAGATCGTCCTCTTCCACCTTGATCTCCTGAGCTGCCACCAGCTGCTCCTTGATCAGGTGCCAGCCAAGTTCCTTGATGCTGGCCTCGAAGTTCTTCTCCACAAACTCAGCACCCTTGTCCTTGTTGTTGTTCAGCATCACACGCTTCAGGATAGCCTCTGGGAACTCCAGTTTGCCAACCTTCTTCTCCATGTGGCTGCGGACATCCTGCAGGAACTTATAGTCGCTGTCAGCCTTGAACTGCTGGCTGATGATATCACTGATCTTCTGACGGAATTCCTTCTCGTCCTTCACAGTACCCTCACCGAAGGTCTGGTCGAACAGCGCCTGGTTCACCTCAGCCTTCACGAAGCGGCTGATCTCCGTAATCTGATAGGTGAAGTCGCCCTCGTGATCCTTCACGTCCTCCTTCTGAATCTTCAGCAGCGAAGACACCTCGACGTCGCTCTCCGGATAAGCCTTACGGGGATTCCAAGTGATGATGTCACCCAGCTTGGCACCCTCGAAGAGTTTCTTCTGGTCTTCCACCTTCATATACTGAGGCATCAGTACGGCGTCAGCAACCTCAATGCTGCCGTTCACCTCACGCAGGTCGCCCTTCAGCATGTCGCGCTGCTCAGCATCAAACTGCTCCACCTTCTCATACTGTCCGGCACGGCTCTGATACATCTCCACCTGCTGATCGATGAGCTTATCATCAACAGTGATGTTATAGTAGTCGATCTTATCCTTGCCAGAGAGGGCTGCCTTGAACTCAGGAGCCACAGCAATGTCGAACTTAAACTCCAGAGGCTCCTCGCCCTCGAAGTTCAGCGGCTTCTGCTGGTCGCTGGGCAATGGCTCACCCAGCATCTGAATCTTGTTCTCACGAACATACTCGTAGAGTTTCTCACCCAGCATCTTATTCACTACGTCCACCTTCACAGCGGCACCATACTGACGCTTGATCAGTCCCATAGGAGTCTGACCAGGACGGAATCCAGGCACGTTAGCACGCTTACGATAGTCTTTCAGAGTCTTCTCGACTTCTGCCTGATAGTCTTCTTTCTCCAGTGTAATGGTCATCAAGCCATTAATCTTGTCAGGAGCTTCAAATGAAATATTCATCTCTTTTATACCTTATTTATTAAATATTGTCGTTTTGAGCGTGCAAAGATAGTGCAAACTGAACAAAAAACCAAATTTATTTGAGTTTTTTTGAAGTGCAGCCTGTCTTCGACCTTTAGGTCAAAGGTACGAATAAGTGAGCAAAAAACCAAGAGAATCTTGAGTTTTTTCGAACGGGAGTACCTTCGAAGTACACAAATTTGTGGTCCACAAACTTGTGTACCAGTGTAATTTTATCCAAATCAAGCTTTATTGACTATCGCCAGACATAATGATGTTGACTAATGTGACGATATCTGTCACATTCACTTCACCATCACTATTGATATCACCCTTCATGCCCAGAACTTCAATTTCTTCCGTTGCTACATCCGAGTTGTCGAAGCCAGCCTTCGTAGCATAGACGCTGACCCTATACTTTCCACTCAGCTGAATCTCATTTCCTGTGAACGTCTTGTTATCCAGACATTCTACATTCGTCACGTATTCAACACCCTCAGTGTCGCAAGAAAACGACAGTTTGCCGTCTTTATAGCTGATGACAGGTGTGGCACACTTCTCAGGTGTGGTACCACCACCACCTGTTCCTTCCTCAATAAATAAGAAGTCCTTCCAACCCTCCGTAGCCTTGTACTTATCGATAGTACCCTTCGGAACATATAGCGTTGCATTATTGAATGTGTTTTGAGAGAAAGTTCTAGAACCCGATGTCTTTCCTGTTATCGTAAACGGATTCTCTATCAAAGAAATGATAGTAGGAATATCGACTCCACCGAACGCCCAATTTCCAATGCTCGTCACACTATTGCCGATGGTGACGGAGGTAAGGCCACTGCAATCATTGAACGCATAACTTCCAATGCTCGTTACGCTATTGGGGATAATTAGATTTGTGATTTCTGTATCCTCGTCACTATACAAATGTTTGGCATAAGTTAAAGGATTAGAGTTAGACCTATCGAACTTGATTCCGCACCATGCTGCTATATCTTTTACGATTACTTTTTTAAGGCCTGAGCAACCATAGAACGCTTCAGTTCCAATGCTCGTCACACTATTGCCGATGGTGACGGAGGTGAGGCCAGAGCAATTACGGAACGCACTACCTCCAATGCTCGTCACACTATTGGGGATGGTGACAGAGGTAAGGCCATAGCAGCCTGTGAACGTACCCTCTCCAATGCTCGTCACACTATTGGGGATGGTGACAGAGGTAAGGCCATAGCAACTAGCGAACGCATAACCTCCAATGCTCGTCACACTGTTGCCGATGGTGACGGAGGTAAGGCCTTTGCAACTAGCGAACGCATAACTTCCAATGCTCGTCACACTGTTGGGGATGGTGACTGAGGTAAGGCGAGGGCAATCATAGAACGCTCTATCTCCAATGCTCGTCACCTTACGGGTTCTGTTCATATAGGTTACTTCTTCAGGTATAGCGACATTGCCTTGATATTCGTTTGTATAATCATTATAACTGCTACCACGGAAAGTAACCTCCAGTTCCGTACCATTATTAGTGTAGTTGTAATAAATGGTAACACCATCGGCATTCTGAACTTCAATGTCGTGGGCACTAGCTACCATCGGCAGCAATATCGTTACTAATATGAGTAATAGTTTCTTCATGATCATATAGTTTTAGTTATTTTGATTGTAAGTACAAAAAGAAAACGTGGACAATTTACTTCGTCTACGTTTCTGAGGTATCTCCCAACACCTAAGCATCTTAAACGAGTAAATGTCCACGCCGACGGCGTGAACTATCAACTTCAGTTCTTGATGGTTTCTTGAATTAGGAGATTTTCAGAAACAAGAATCTAAAAGTGGATGTTCATCCTATATGTCCGTATATGTTATCTCAGCCCATAGGCTCTTCAGTTTTTAGATTATACGTTTTGTTCTTTTCAATCGCAAAGATAAAGATTATTTCTGATAATTGCAAATCTATGACTAGTTTTTTGTTTTAAAATACTCATACCTTGCTCATAGCTTGCTCATAGGTTGCTCATAGGCATCTCATAGGCATCTCATAGGATACTCTATCCTTTCTCTATGGTTTCTCTATCGTTTCTCATACCTTTAGAGCATGAGAAAAGTATGAGGAAGATATGAGAAGAATGTGAGAAAGACGAGAGAAAAATGTGAGGAGGACGTGATATTTTTTATGTTTACGCACCGTAAACTTATGTTTAACGCCCTTGAACATATGTACACAGCCCTTGAACTTATGTTTAAGGACCGTGAACATAACTTTTCTAGTTACAACGAAACTTTTGAACCTTAAATTATCCCAAATAAACTATGGAAATTTGGCTAACTTCTCACTTCTTTGTACTTTGGCTTCGCCGAAAGTAGGCTGCATCTCGGAACCAACGGTCACTGTTCGCGAAGCGAGGTAAAGTAAATAAAAATAAATATTAATTTATTTTGTATTTCGCTCGATTTGCACTACCTTTGCACGCTGAATTTATTAAATAGGAGAAAAACATGAACGAAAAGGTTTCCCAAACTTTGAAATCAGCCGAGACAGAAGACTGGCTCGACTTGCATGTAGTGCGCCCGTTCTGCTATTGGTGGGCAGTACTCTTTGCCAAATTCGACATACATCCCAATACAGTCACCATCCTTTCGATGATTATCGGAGCAGGAAGTGCTTTCTTCTTTGCCTGCGGCTGCTTCTATTACGAGGGCACACAGGGACTCTGGATGAACATCATTGCCATCCTGCTGCTGTGTCTGGCTGACATCTTCGACTGCACGGACGGACAGCTGGCCCGCATGACAGGCAAGAAGAGCCGACTGGGACGTATCCTCGACGGTGTGGCAGGCTTCACCTGGTTCGTACCCATCTATCATGCGCTGGTTTACCGTTTCTACGTGCATCACGACCTTGAGTTCGGATGGCTGGGGATAGAGGACACTCCGGAGAACGTCATCATTGCCACCATCGTGGTCTATATTCTGGGCATTATCTCTGGTGTAGCAGGACTGGCTGGTCAGCAGCGTCTGGCCGACTACTACATCCAGGTGCACCTCTTCTTCCTGAAAGGCGAGAAGGGTGCGGAACTGGATAACTCCAAGCGCCAGCAGGAAATCTACGACCAGATGACGGAGGAGACGCCGTGGGTGGAGCGCTACTTCCAGAAATCGTATATCGACTATACGAAGAAACAGGAGAAGAAGACTCCTGAGTTCCAGCGCCTGCTCGCTGTCCTGAAAGAGAAATACGGCAGTTACGACAACATCCCGCAGGAGGTGCGCGAGGAGTTCCGCCAGCATTCGCTGCCCATCATCAAGTGGAACGGACTGCTGACCTTCAACTTCCGTTCTGCGTGGCTGTTCCTGTTCTGTCTGCTGGATGTTCCCGTGATGAACTTCGTCTGGGAAATCGTAGGCATGGGACTGATTGCCTGGTATGTCAACCGCCGTCACGAGACCTTCTGTCGTCAGATGGCAGAAAGTGAAAAGTAAAGACTGCGCCGATAGTAATCATCTATGAAGTGGACGAAACAAAGGCTCAATAACCTGTTCTTCATACTGGGAGTAGCGGCATGCATCGTGATGCTGCTGACGTTCGACGTGAGCTTCGTCGAACTGTGGGACCACCTCTGTCATGCAGGCTACTGGCTGATACCCATCATCGGCATCTGGATATTCGTCTATGCACTGAATGCGCTGGCGTGGAAGGCTACCATTGAAGGAAACATCGGAGGCAAGATGCCTGTGAGCTTCTGGCGCCTCTACCGCCTGACGATTACGGGCTATGCCCTCAACTACGCCACACCCGTCGGCGGACTGGGCGGCGAGCCATATCGCATCATGGAACTATCGAAGGATATCGACAACCAGCATGCAACGTCGAGTGTCATCCTCTATGCGATGATGCATTTCTTCGCCCACTTCTGGTTCTGGTTCATCAGCATCTTCATCTACTTGGCGCTGGTGCTGGTGAGTGATATGCCTATGACAACGGCTATCGGCATCATACTCGGCATCATCGTGGCGTTCTGCCTGTTCTTCTTCTACCTCTTCGGAAAGGGTTATCGCAACGGACTGGTGAAGTATGTGCTGGGTGTGGTGGCAAAGATTCCTGGACTGAAGAAATGGACGCTGCGCTTCTGGGCACGCCACTCGGAAGCCATAGAGAATATCGACAACCAGATAGCCTCCCTGCATCAGCAGGACAAGGGGGCGTTCTATAAGAGTTTGGTATTGGAATACTCCTCGCGTGTGGTTCAGAGCCTGGAGGTGATGTTCATGCTGCTGCTCTTCGGCATTGACTGCGGAGGCGGACTGGGCGGACTGACACTCACCTTCCTGCATAGCATCCTGATTGTGGCGTTCACCACGCTCTTTGCCAACCTCATCGGTTTCCTGCCGATGCAGCTCGGCGTCCAGGAGGGTGGCTTCGTGCTCTCCATTGCTGCATTGGGACTCTCTGCAGCATTAGGCATCTTTGTGAGCATCATCTGCCGCGTGAGGGAAATCATCTGGATTGCCATCGGAATGGCGCTGATGAAGATGAAATAGCGTAATCACGATATAACGAAAAAAATTAAAATAAAGAATTATGAATTATCTCGACAGAAACGAATTTAACTTTGAGCCCAGCCAGAAAGTGGTAGAGGCTATCAAGAATTTCGACCCCAAGACGTTATGTTTCTACACCCGTATCTACGATCAGGGCAAGAAGAGCGTCATCTCCGTACGCCTCAGCGAGATCTACGGCGTAGACGAGAGTCAGGTGCTGCTGACCTATGGTGGTGAGGATATGCTGAAGAATGCCATTCACTATTTCCTCTCCGTCAACAGCCAGACAGGAGCACCTAACACGAAGATTCTCATCCCTGAGTTCTCCTGGTGGTACTACAATCGTGTAGCCAGCGAGTGTGGCGGCACGTTTGAGATGTATCCCCTGCACGAGAAAGAGGATACCTTCGCCTACGACATCGACGAGGTCATCGAGTACACCAACCGCGTACATCCCCGTATGCTGCTGCTCGCATCGCCCAACAACCCCACAGGTAACGGACTGACGCCTGAGGAGATTGGTCGCATCATGGAGAACATTCCCAGCGACACGATGGTACTCATCGACGAGGCTTATGCCAGCTTCATCAGCACCGATACTGCTTATATCGCTCCGCTGGTCAACAAATACAGCAACCTGATTATCTCACGCACGCTGTCTAAGTTCTACGGACTGCCTGGCCTGCGTGTAGGTTTCGGCTTCATCGGCAAGGGTCACGACCAGTTCGAGAGCTATATCAACAAGTACTTAGGCTACAACCGCTTCTCTGAGGCTGTAGCGCTGGCTGCCCTCGACAGCGACGAGCACTACCGCAAGGTGGCTGACGATATGGAATGGGGACGCCAGTTGTATAAGAAGGAACTTGGCAACCTGCCTGGCTTCAAGGTTTACAAGAGTGTGGCAAACTTCATCCTTATCAAGTATCCGCTGGAAATCAAGGACGCCCTGATGGAGGCTCTGAAGGTTCAGGACTACAAGATCAAGTTCATGAGCGACAAGGGTCTGGAGTCTTGCCTGCGCATCACCCTGGGTCGTAAGGAGCAGACACAGACTGTCGTTGATACCATCCTTAACGTCCTGAAAAAGTGAAAAGTGAGAAATTAATTCTCAATTATCAATTCTCAATTTTCAATTGACCATGATTGGAGTTATCTTAGCCGCAGGAATGGCGAAACGCCTTCGCCCCCTGACAGACACGAAACCCAAATGTCTGTTGGAGGTAGGCGGGCGCACCCTGCTGGAGCGTACCGTACGTGCCATGCAACAGGCTGGCATCAGCGAGTTCGTGGTAGTCACAGGCTATCGCGCCGACCAGATTCGTAGTTTCCTAGATAATCTAGAACCTCTAGATAGTCTAGACAAGCCTACCTTCCACTTCCTCCACAACGCCGACTACGAGCATAACAACAACATCTACTCGCTATGGATGGCTGGTGAGTTTGTGCGTGGCAAGGAGTTCCTGCTAATGGACAGCGACATTCTCTGCGACCCTGCTGCTGTGGCACGCATCGCCCATGAGCCGGAGTCTGCCCTCGCCCTGAATCGTCACGAGTGTGGCGAGGAGGAAATCAAAGTCATTGTGGATGGCGACGGACATATTACGGAGATTAGCAAGGTGTGCAGCATCCAGGATGCCATCGGGGAATCCGTAGGCATTGAGAAGATGACGGCAGACTATAGCACGGCACTCTACAAGGAGCTCGACCAGATGATAGAGAAGGAAGGACTCATCGACGTGTTCTATGAGCGTTGCTTCGAGCGGCTCATCCCACAGGGACATACGTTCAAAGTGGTGGATACCACCAACTATTTCTCCTATGAGCTGGATACGCCAGAGGACTTCCAACGGGCACAGGAACTGATGCCGAAGGAATTACTATAAAAAAGAAATCAGCCAATCGGCTGATTTTCTTTTTATGATACTTTGTCTTCTTCCTCTTCCTTTCGTTTCTTCTCCTCCGCCATCCGCTGGAAGTCTTTCTTCTGCAGGACGAAGTTGGAGCCAAGGTATTTCTCTCTCACGATGGGATTGACTGCCAGTTCATCAGGACTTCCCTGAAAGAGGATTCGCCCTTCGAACAGCAAGTAGGCACGATCAGTGATATTCAGCGTTTCGTGTACGTTATGGTCAGTAATCAGGATACCGATATTACGATATTTCAACTGCCACACAATTTGCTGGATATCCTCTACGGCGATCGGGTCGACGCCAGCAAACGGTTCGTCCAACATGATGAACTTCGGCTCGATGGCCAAGCAGCGGGCTATCTCCGTACGGCGGCGCTCACCACCCGACAACTGGTCACCCTTGTTCTTACGGACCTTACCCAGACGGAACTCCTTAATCAGGCTCTCCAGCTTTTCCAACTGGTAGTCACGTGGTTTACCCGTCATCTCCAACACAGAGAGGATGTTGTCCTCCACAGACATCTTGCGGAATACGGAGTTCTCCTGTGCCAGATAGCCGATACCAGAACGGGCACGACGATATACGGGATAAGTTGTTACTTCCTCCTCGCCCAGATAGACGTGTCCGCCATTGGGCACCACCAGTCCTGTGGTCATATAGAAAGAGGTCGTCTTACCAGCACCATTTGGGCCCAGCAATCCCACAATCTCGCCTTGTCTGACGTTAAAGCTCACGTCGTTCACTACCGTGCGCTTTCCATACACCTTCACGAGTCCCTCCGTGCGGAGCACCAGTTGTTCGTCCTGTCTGTTTGTTGTCTCGTCCATAATTGGCTGCGAAGATACAAATAAATGAGCGAAAAAACAAATTTTCGCTCATTTATTCTATTACATTAACTTTAAAATCTGATTCAGATTCTCATCGTCAGTATCGTCGAAATCGAACAAGTCTCTGGAGAGTCCCGGATCAACCTGATCTCCTGCACCAGGACCACTGCCTGCCAATAACTGATATCGCGTCACTGTCATGAAGACTTCCATTGTTGGCTGTATATATGTCTTTTTCATTTTTCGTTCCTCCTTCTTTATTTAATCACAACTTTCTTACCGTTTAAGATATACACACCCTTATTAGGATAGAGAACACGACGACCGTTAAGGTCATAGTATACGTCATTCTTTCTATCATTGCTCTTCAGCATCGCGTCAATACCTGTCGTGCCATTGAAACCAATGCTGAGACTAGCAACGCTACGATCGAAGACTCCTGACTTGAAGAACGGGCGGAAAGCAGGGCTGCCACCAGAGGCTTTCAGTTCGAACATATTACCTGCGCCGTTGATGCAGTAGATGTTCTCCGTGCTTACTGCCTTTGTATTTCCAACGAAGCGATAGTTGCTACCTGTCACCACAGCAGGTGCGCTCTTTTTCACCTCGCCGCTGCCTATGAACTTGATGGCCTTGCCGCTGAGGCTATAAGATGTTCCCCAATGATTTCCTGGCAATGCGATGATATAAGGAGTATTTGCCTTCATCTCGTCAGTAAAGTCGAAGAACACCTTTTTGCCTGTCACGTCATCGCTGACGAATTTCTTCAGCCAGAACTGCTTATCGGTATCGCTGTCGCTATGGAACCAGTCGATTGCTGTACCGTTGGCTGTCACTGATGTCACGTCGAAGGGCAGAATGATGGTGTTCCATCCATTCGTACCATCCGCCCAGCGGTCGTTGTTGTAGGTAAACTCAATATTCGTGGCTGTAAAGTCAATAGGAGAATAGAAGTCGTTACCATCAGTCAATGTGATATTTGTGGCAGTGTAGGTTGAGCCACTCTTCTTGATAATGTTAGTAGCACCAGAGAGTGTAGCAGCATCCGTAATATACAGACAGTTCGGATTTGTGCTAGACGTCACTGTTGTTATACCAGTTCCTGTCAAATCAACCGCCAAAGTGTTTGCAGGTACTGCATAAGAGGCTCCACTTACTTTAGTGACTGTTTTGCTGCCATCAGCATTATAAGTCATGATAGCAGGATTTGTATTATAACGGTACCATGTTGGTGAAGCTGTGCTGCCGTTATACCTATAATTAAGAGCAAATTGATAATAGGGTTCACTCATATCAAGATTCTCAACATTTATTGGTACGTCAATATAGCTGTTCTTAGGAACGTTGATAACGACAGCTTCATAATTGAATTCTCCTATGAAAGATCCAGGGAGGAGTTTCCAAAGCAGTCTGCCTTTGTAATTATCTGTTGCACTCGTGTTCTGAACCCTTATAACAGCATTGAAATCATTTCCATAAAGCTTATATATCGTTGAACTATAAGGGTCAGCATGTTCCACGATTGGTGTGAGTGTCAGCGTGACATTGTCTGTATAACTTTCACTTCCCGCAGCAACAATAATTGTCACATATTTTGTATTATCAATACTTCCATAGCGTCCTACTCCATTAGGCTTATATGCAGTAATCTTATAGGTTCCTGCAGAAGAAGGACTAAAGTCTACGACACAGTCTTTGGATTCTCCAGCTGGGATAAGGAACATCTCGCCATCTCCCAAACCCATATCGATAAAGTAAAGGCCAATCTCTCCGTCGTATTCATCAGCACTATTGTTGGTAATATTAAAAGTAATCTTGGCTGTTTCGTCGGTAGTCATAGAGGTTTTGTCCGTCGCAACACTGTTGAGTGTAAGACTAACTGTATTGGGATGGCTCGATACAGTGCCTGTCTCACCGTCTTTCTGGATACCGATAACTGCTACTTGTCCTGTGCTATAGCCATCAGTAGAACTACTGCCGCCGATACCTTGCTCGTCAGGATTTAATGCCGCCAACTTAAAGAAACCATCACTTTTTCCGCCCCATCCCCAATTAATGTGGAAAAAGTCTTCACCTTGGTAACCGTCACATAAGAAGGCGTGACCACCGCCCTTCGATTGTCCGGCATAGAATATAACACGCTCTTGGTATAGTTCATTATATAACATGTCAATCCAGTTGCTATAGGAGTAATAACTGCGGTCTGCCAACTGCGTGGTGGTTGCATATCCGAAGTATGTTTTCAAGGCATCGTCAACGATATCACTATTGGCGGAAGAGCCGCCATTATCAGCATTGGCATAGTCCATATGGACAGAGGCACCTACTACTTTCATAAGCTTTGCCACAGCATCGGCAGCATCGCCTGTCTCACCGTCTTCATAGGTATTTTTCATCTTGCTCCATTCGATGGCGGTACCTATAGGAACTGCGTCTACATGGATATGACTGCCCCAGTTTCTTTCACAATCGTAAGCTTCAATCGTTTTCAATGTGTTAGAAGATATCGTACCAGCCTTTGTCTCTGTATAATACATCACCTGTGCCATTGCGGTTGCGACACAGCCTGTGACACTTTTGCCGTAGGTAAAGAAGTCCGGACACTGCTTGTTATAGGGATCACCCTGATTCCATTTAGTCTGCACTAATGGCGAAATAGGTATCTTGATAGCGGATGGTGTGCGGCGTGCAGCCTTAGCCGTAATTCCACGTTCCTTCGCCCACGCAATCTCGTCAGCATAGCCCTGCAACCATGCCTTCATATTCTCTGGCATGTTATTTGGATCCAAGTTTCCGCTGTCTGCATAGCCGAGAATAGGTGTCGTTCTATCATCGTTAGAGACGATAACGAAACCACCGTTGTTGGCGATGTTAAACACATAGAGGCCACTGACCTGCTTTGCCGTACTGAACTGTTGCACGACGCTTGCTCCCCTTCTGGGACGGATGCCGTTGGCCTCACGCTTTTGCATAAAGTTCCGCGCCTGTTCCAACGCCTGCTCAGGAGTCACATTCCCTGCCATCATAACTGTTGAAAGGATAACAGTCAACAAAAGTAAAAATGTTCTTTTCATATTGTATGTTTTAGGTTTTGGCTCATAACTATCAATTCAATTTGTAAAAGTAGCGCTTAATCTTCAAACTTTACTAGAACGCTCTCTAATATTAAGTTTTATTAACTGATTAAGTGTCGAAAAGAAAGGCAAAAGAGAGTACCTTTGAGAGGATTTTAGTAATTTTGCAACGAAAAATAAGAAAGATGATTAAATTACTGCATAAAGCACTGACGACATTCGGGAAATTCATCCTCCTGATGGGACGCACATTCCAACGTCCTGAACGATTGCGAATGTTCGCCAAGGAGTATATCAAGGAGATGGCGCAGCTGGGTGTCAACTCTATCGGCATCGTACTGCTGATTTCGTTCTTCATCGGTGCTGTGATTTGTATCCAGATGAAGCTGAACATCCAGAGTCCGTGGATGCCCCGTTGGGTGAGCGGTTATACGACGCGTGAGATTATGCTGTTGGAGTTCTCCAGCAGTATCATGTGTCTGATATTAGCTGGTAAAGTGGGGTCGAACATTGCCTCAGAGATTGGTACCATGCGTGTAACACAGCAGATAGATGCTCTGGACATCATGGGAGTTAACTCTGCCTGTTTCCTGATACTGCCAAAGATCACTGCCATGCTGACCATTATGCCTATCCTCGTGATTTTCTCATCAGCTATGGGTATCATCGGTGCTTATGGTACGGCGTATATCGGACATATCATCGTGCCTGACGACCTGACATTGGGACTTCAGCATTCCTTCCAACCGTGGTTCGTATGGATGAGTATCATCAAGAGTCTGTTCTTTGCCTTTATCATCTCTGCCGTACCTTCATATTTCGGCTATACGGTAGAAGGTGGCTCCGTCAATGTGGGTAAGTCATCGACTGATGCCGTAGTCACCTCGAGTGTCTTGATTCTCTGTAGTGATGTATTCTTAACACAGTTGTTGTCATGATTGAGGTAAAGAATCTTTGTAAGAGTTTCGACGGACTTGAAGTGCTGAAGGATATCAGTACGGTGTTCGAGAACGGAAAGACCAATCTGATTATTGGTCAGAGCGGTAGTGGCAAGACAGTACTGATGAAAAACCTTGTAGGACTGTTTGAGCCCACCAGTGGCGAGATTCTTTATGACGGACGTGACTTCGTCGCAATGTCGAAACAAGAAAAAATCCTGATGCGCCGTGAGATGGGTATGATATTCCAGAGTGCTGCTCTCTTTGACTCAATGACAGTATTGGAGAATGTGATGTTCCCATTGGATATGTTTGCACCAATGACCCTCCGAGATCGCACCAAGCGTGCTATGGACTGTCTGGATCGTGTCAATCTGGTAGGTGCCGAAGAGAAATATCCTGGCGAGATATCGGGTGGTATGCAGAAACGTGTGGCTATTGCCCGAGCTATAGCCCTCAATCCCAAGTATCTGTTCTGTGATGAGCCGAACAGCGGTCTCGACCCCAAGACTTCATTGGTCATCGACGACCTGTTGCACAGTATCACGCAGGAGTTTAATATCACGACGATTATCAACACACACGACATGAACTCGGTGACGACAATCGGCGAGAACATCATTTTCATCTATGAGGGTCACAAGGAATGGCAAGGGATTTCGGCTGACATCATGAAATCAACCAACAAGCGGTTGACAGACTTCATATTTGCCAGTGACCTATTGAAAGAGATGCGCGAGGTTGTCAACGCATCTTCCACAGCCCCTCACGCTGCACCATCGGGACAGTAATCTCCTCCTTGACAGAATCTTTGAAATGAAGTAGCAGGAAGGCATGCATCAGTTGTTGTGTGCTGTCGCATCGTGCATTGGAGATAGTCACCTCTGCAATGCCTCCATGCATCTGTTCCAATTCCTGCTTATACAATTCATAAGCTCTCAGCAATTGAGTACGGTAGTCAGCAGGAAGGGAGTCTGTATCGGCTTTTCCACTCAGAAAAGCCTCATAGTCGCCAGCTATCAAACAGTCATAATACTCCTTAGCCGCCTTACCAGCCAACTCCTCTGGAGTCAGCTCTGGCTGAGAACAAGAGATTGCTAACAAGCACCCCAGTGCTATTGTCAGAACTCCATAACTCCTTAACTTCATATTACTTCTGCCTTACAAACACATTAATCGGGGTTCCTGTCAGAGTCCAGTTATCACGCAGTTTGTTCTCCAGGAAGCGCTTGTAGGGTTCCTTCACATACTGAGGCAGGTTAGCATAGAAAACAAATGTGGGAATTTGGGTGTCAGGCACCTGAGCTACATACTTAATCTTGATATACTTTCCCTTAATGGAGGGGGGAGGCGTCGCCTCTATCAAAGGCAACATCACCTCGTTAAGTTTTGAGGTTCCAATCTTGATGGTACGGTTTAGATAGACCTGCTTCGCTGTCTCCAGCACCTTGAAGATTCGCTGTTTGGTGACAGCAGAGGCGAAGATGATGGGGAAATCGACAAACGGAGCCATACGGTTACGGATGGCGTCCTCGAATGTCTTGATGGCAATCTGGGATTTATCCTCCACCAAGTCCCACTTGTTAACGACAACCACCAGCGATTTGTTATTCTTCTGTATCAACTGGAAAATATTCATGTCCTGTGCCTCGATACCTCGAGTGGCATCAATCATCAAGATACAAACATCCGAGTTCTCAATGGCACGGATGGAACGCATCACACTATAGAACTCCAAATCCTCCGTCACTTTATTCTTGCGACGGATACCAGCTGTATCGACCAGATAGAAATCAAAACCGAATTTGTCGTATTTGGTATAGATGGAGTCGCGGGTAGTACCTGCGATTTCCGTCACAATATTACGGTCTTCTCCGATAAAAGCATTGATGATACTTGACTTTCCGGCATTCGGACGACCTACAACAGCAAAGCGGGGTATGCCGTCTTCCAAGTCATCAGCCACATCGGCCTTCAACTTAGAGAGTATGTCATCTAGCAAGTCACCTGTACCACTACCTGTAGCGGCACTGACACAATAGGGATCACCCAGTCCAAGCTTATAGAACTCATACTGCCCATAGAGATCCTTGCCATCATCGGCCTTGTTGGCTACCAGGATAACAGGAAGTTTCGTACGACGCAGAATCTGTGCAACATCCATATCCAAGTCTGTCACACCATTCTTGATATCCACCAGGAAAAGCACCAAATCGGCCTCCTCTGTGGCGACAACGACCTGTTTGCGAATTTCCTCCTCGAAGATGTCGTCACTATTGACTACCCAACCGCCTGTATCTACCACTGAGAACTCACGACCGTTCCACTCGCACTTCCCATATTGGCGGTCACGAGTGGTACCAGCCTCGTCGCTCACAATGGCGCGACGCGAGTTGGTGAGTCTATTAAACAAGGTGGACTTTCCCACGTTGGGGCGTCCTACAATCGCTACTAGGTTTCCCATAAGAGTTTAATCATCGTATTGCTGCATGAGCTCGAACTTGAACTTCTCGCCCTTACTGTTAGTAAATGTTCCATCGAAACCGTCGCCACGCAACTCACGCTGACCGTCGAACGTGCCAGTATGATTGCCCTTAGGCGAGAACTCCTTAAGTTCCAGATGCATGGAGCCCTTGGCATTGATAGCTGCATACTCCACGAGTTTCAGAGAGAAATGGGTCTTCGGACGGTCATTATAATAATAATAACCTACCTCGGAATCCTCATCAGCATATTCCAAATTCACAAAAAGCGTAACGGCATAAGGACCAATCTTTCCTGTAAACTTCTCATACTTTACCTCCTGTTCCGTCTGCGCCATCACAGACAAAAAACCAAGCACCAGCATCATGCAAGCCAGCACTACTGTCTTAACTCCATAACTCCTTAACTCCATAACTCCAAGATTTAACTCCTTAATTATAAAATCACTCTGGATTATATCCAAATGAATCCAATTCCTTTTGTGACGAACGCCAGTCCTTATCGACCTTGACGAAGGTCTCCAGATAGATTGACTTGCCAAAGAATTTCTCCAAAGCCTTACGTGCTTCCGTGCTCACCCTTTTCAAGGCAACACCCTGATGTCCGATAATGATACCCTTCTGAGAATCACGTTCCACATAGATAACAGCATTAATACGGATAAGATTCTCCTCTTCCTTGAAACGCTCTACACGCACCTCTACAGCATAAGGTATCTCCTTATCGTAATAAAGTAGTATCTTCTCACGGATGATCTCAGACACGAAGAAACGGGCAGGCTTGTCGGTCAACTGGTCCTTATCGAAATAAGCAGGACTTTCTGGTAACAGTTCCTGAATACGTTTCAACAACATATCGGTGCCAAACTTGTTCTTTGCCGAAATGGGCAGAATCTCCGCATTAGGCAGAAGCCCATGCCACTTCTCAACAATCGCATCCAACATTTGTTGATTCTTCAGTTCATCAATCTTATTAATGAGCAGAATCACAGGAATAGTCATCTTCTGCACCTTCTCCAGAAAGTCCATGTTCTTCTCGGGATTCTCCACCACGTCTGTCACATAGAGCAAGACATCGGCATCCTGCAACGCCGACTCAGAGAAGGCAAGCATCGATTCCTGCAACTTATAGTTGGGCTTCAGTACACCAGGGGTGTCACTGAACACAATCTGCATGTCATCGGTATTCACAATACCCATGATGCGATGTCGTGTGGTCTGTGCCTTAAACGTCGCAATCGAAATACGCTCACCAACCAACTGGTTCATGAGCGTACTTTTACCAACATTGGGATTTCCAACTATGTTTACAAATCCAGCTTTATGCATTTTCGTCTCCATCATACGCCCATCGGTAGTAACTTGCTCCATGAACGAAACCTGCGCCGAAAGCCGTGAAAATCATATTATCACCCTTCTTCAGACGATGCTCGTTCTCCCATAGCGCAAGTGGGATGGTAGCAGCAGAAGTGTTTCCAAAGTGCTCGATATTCACCATCACCTGTTCCATCGGAAGTTCTAAGCGTTTCGCCACAGCCTCGATAATACGCATATTGGCCTGATGAGGAACGACCCATTGGATATTATCCTTGTTCAGTCCATTGCGCTCAGCAATCAGGGCACAGTCGTCACTCATACTGGTTACCGCATAACGGAACACGGTACGACCTTCCTGATAAAGATAATGTAAACGATGATCCACTGTGAAATGGCTGGGAGGACATACCGAACCTCCTGCTTTGATATGGAGAAAAGGTAATCCTTTACCATCACAACGGAAATAAGAGTCTATCGCACCGAGGTTCTCCTCTTCTGTTCCTTCAACAAGGACAGCCGCAGCACCATCACCAAACAGCGGACAAGTTGCTCTATCCTTATAGTCAGTCACTGACGACATCTTATCGGCACCTATCACAATAATCTTTTTGCAGCGTCCACTCTCTATCATGGAACTGGCGACATCAAGCGTATAGAGGAATCCACAACAAGCAGCCCAGAAATCAAATGCAAAGGCATTCTTCAATCCGAGTTTTCCTAATACGATACTGGCTGTGGACGGGAATTTATAATCAGCCGTGGAAGTAGTGACAATGACAGCATCAATGGTATCGGGATCAACACCTGTCTTCTGCATCAACTGTTTGGCAGCTTTACGTGCCATATAGCTGGTGCCAAGACCCTCCTCTATGAGGATATGACGTTCCTTGATACCAACACGAGTCATAATCCACTCGTCATTGGTGTCTACCATGCGAGACAATTCCTCATTGTTGAGGACATAGTCAGGCACGTAGCCACCAACACCGGTGATTATCGCATTGATTTTACCCATTATTCAGCTGCTTCGTCCATTACAATGGCAATCTTGCCACGATAGTATCCACAAGTGGGGCATACTGTATGATATACATGATATGCGCCACAGTTGGGACATACTGCCAATGTGGGAGTTACTGCCTTGTCATGAGTACGACGCTTCAGAGTACGAGTCTTTGATTGTCTTCTTTTAGGATGTGCCATAATTCTATTCCTTTAATAATTTTACTTTTTAAACTTTTTACTTTTTCAATTTTAAAAGTGCTTCCCACCGCGGGTCTATGTCCTTTTCCTCCTCTTCGCTGCTTCGGACAGCGCCACTCAACTCTTCGAGTTTCTGTGTCATCGCACTATTGCATTTTCCAGGTGCATGAACGTGCTTAATGGGTATGGATAGTACTATAAACTCATAGATGAGCCATGACATATCGAGTATTCCTTCGTTCTCGTCAACAATCACGACATCATCGTCAGTGTTAGTTTCTGCCCCCAACTTCACCAAAAGACGGTTGTCCGTAACTATTGGCTGCTCCATGTCGTCAAGACATAGATCGCAAGGAACAATCACTGTGCCCTCAATGTGGAACTGAAACTCATAAAAACCGGTTGCCTTGCGTATAGACACCGACACATGCAATGCTCCATGTTCCAACTGTGAACCGTCCAAAGCCCCAAAGAAATCATCGCCTAAGTCAAAATCCCGACTCATCTCATCGGTCATCATCCCTTTCAAATCAATCTTCAAAGTCTCTGAACTGCACATAATTACACTTTTGGCTTGCAAAGGTACAAACTTTTTTCGATTTATGGATGTAAGTTTTAATATTTTTATGCTTTTCATTGAAAAGATGTTGGTTTTTCCATATTTTTTCGTACTTTTGCACGTCATTTTATGTAAAATAGGTATGTCTAACAACAATTCAAAGGTAGGCGCTAAGATCAAGGGCCTTAGAGAAACGAAAAATCTCAGCGTAGAGGAAATCGCTGAGCGAAGTGGTCTGACCATAGAGCAGATAAACAGCATTGAAAACGATGTGAACCTGCCCTCGTTAGGGCCGCTGATCAAGATAGCCCGTGCACTGGGTGTGCGACTGGGTACGTTTATGGACGACAACGACGCCCTGGGTCCAGTCATCACGCGTGCCAAGGACCGCGAGGCCGACAGCAGCATCAGTTTCTCGAATGGTGCTACCGATGCCCGCAAACACATGGAGTATCATCCGTTGGCCCAGCAGAAGGCTGGTCGCCACATGGAGCCGTTTATCATCGACATCAACCCTGAGGAGAGCCCTGAGTTCCAACTTTCGGCTCACGAGGGTGAGGAGTTTATCTACGTGATGCAGGGTGAGGTGGAGATTGTCTATGGCAAAGAGACCTACAGTCTGAAAGAGGGCGACAGCATCTTCTACGACTCCATTGTGAAGCACCACGTACACGGTGCCCCAGGCAAGAGTGCAAAAATCTTAGCAGTTGTCTATATCCCCTTCTAAGTATGAGCAACGTGAGATTAGATATGGCGGGCAGGCCATTGCCCGATAGGACCTATCCTGCTGAGACCGGATCGGAGGGATATAAGTTGTGGGAACGGACATTAGGAGAATGGCTCGAATACTGGGCTGAGACGACTCCAGATAAAGAATATATCGTTTATTCCGACCGCAACCTGAGATTTACCTGGAGCAAGTTCAACGAGCGTGTCGATAACCTCGCCAAGGGTCTGATATCCATCGGCGTGAAGCGCGGTTCGAATGTCGGTATCTGGGCTACAAACGTGCCCGACTGGTTGACATTCCTCTATGCAACTGCCAAGATCGGTGCCGTATTGGTTACTGTGAACACCAACTACAAGCAGAACGAGTTGGAATATCTGTGCAAGGACTCGGATATGGAAGTACTCTGCATCACCGACGGCACATGGGACTGTAACTACGTCGATATGACCTACACCATGCTGCCCGAGTTGAAGACCTGCGAGCGCGGCCACCTGAACAGCGAGCGATTCCCCTACTTGAAGAACGTCGTCTATATAGGTATGGAGAAATACCGTGGTATGTACAACACGGCCGAGTTGCTGCTCCTTGGACAGAACATCGAGGACGAGACGCTCAACGAGATGAAGAAGCAGGTGAGTTGCTACGACGTATGCAACATGCAATATACGAGCGGTACCACCGGATTCCCCAAGGGTGTCATGTTGACTCACTTTGGTATCTCGAACGACGGTTATTTTACTGGCGAGAACATGGGATTCACCCAGGACGACAAACTCTGCGTGTGCGTGCCTTTGTTCCACTGCTTTGGCGTCGTGCTGGCCACGATGAACTGTCTGACGCACGGCTGTACGGAGGTGATGGTCGAGAAATTTGATCCCCTCGTGGTGCTGGCCTCTATCCATAAGGAGCGTTGTACGGCTGTCTATGGCGTACCCACGATGTTCATCGCCGAACTCAACCACCCGATGTTCGACATGTTCGACCTGACTTGTCTGCGTACAGGTATTATGGCAGGTTCACTCTGCCCGATCGAACTGATGAAGCAGGTGAGCGAGAAGATGTATATGACCATCACGAGCGTCTATGGACTGACAGAATCGTCGCCAGGTATGACGCAGACTTGTCTGAACGATACCTTCGAACAGCGTTGTACGACCGTAGGCCGCGACTTCCCGTTTGTCGATGTGAAGGTGCTCGACCCAGAGACTGGCGAGGAGTGCCCCGTCGGTGTACAGGGTGAGATGTGCTGCAAGGGCTTCAACGTGATGAAGGGCTACTATAAGAACCCCGAGGCCACGGAAGAGGTCATCGACAAGAACGGTTATTTGCACTCAGGCGACCTGGGTGTGAAGGACGAGGAGGGCTTCTATAAGATTACCGGTCGTATCAAGGATATGATCATCCGAGGCGGAGAGAACATTTATCCACGTGAGATCGAGGAGTTCCTCTACCACATGCCCGGCATCCGCGACGTACAGGTGGCTGCCGTGCCTTCGAAGAAATACGGCGAGGCCGTGGGTGCCTTCATCATCTTGGAGGAGGGCGCACAGATGACTGCCGAAGACGTACAACTGTTCTGTCGCGGCAAGATTGCCCGCTACAAGATTCCGAAGTACGTATTCTTCATAGACCAGTTCCCATTGACGGGTTCAGGCAAGATCCAGAAGTTCAAACTCAAGGAGATGAGTCTGAAACTCTGCGAAGAACAAGGAATTGTCGTTGAATAAAGCTAACAGCTCTTGGGCATCTCAATACAGAAGGTCGTACCTTTGCCAATCTCTGACTGTTTGACAAAGATACGACCTTTATGATACTCTTCTACAATACGTTTTGCCAGTGACAGTCCTAGTCCCCACCCTCTCTTTTTAGTGGTAAAGCCTGGAGTGAAGACGTTTTTGATATCCTTCTTACGGATTCCCTTACCTGTATCTTGAACTTCTAATATTACCTGCTCCGTCTCATCAACCAACGACAGGGTAATGGTACCTGTTCCTTCCATGGCGTCAACGGCATTCTTACAAAGATTCTCGATGACCCACTCAAACAACGAGGCATTCATCTTAACAACAACGTCTTCCTCAGGCATCTTGCTAATAATCTGTACTTTCTGGGATGTCCGACGATTCATGTATTCGATGACATGAGTCAGCACCTCATTCATAGAGGCATCAACAGGCTCTGGTACTGAACCTATCTTAGAGAAACGTTCGGCAATACGCTCTAATCGTTTCACGTCCTTATCCATCTCTGGCAATAACTCGTCATCAGGATAATTTTCCTTCAACATCTCAGTCCATGCCATCAAACTCGATATCGGGGTTCCTAACTGATGGGCTGTCTCCTTCGACAATCCCACCCATACTTTATTCTGTTCGGCTCGCTTGGAAGAGAGTAAAGCGAAAATAGCTACAACGACAAAGATCAATACAATTCCTAACTGTACATACGGCCAGGCAGCCAGACGTTTCAACATAACTGAATCATCATAACAAACTAACTGACCATCCACACGAATGGTGTCACCAGCCTGTATCATGCGACTGGCATAACCCGCTATATGGGTGGTGTCATCTATATTGCGATAGTCTGTAATCTCACCTTCCCCATTCATCACTATCACAGGAATGGTATTATTTCCTTCCATCACACTCCATACCAACGCCAAATCTGTATGCTCATCCGCCTCATTAAGTGAATGTAATGCTTGTGCCCACACTTCCATCTTCCTCTTTTCCTCATGGGAAAGGTCACGAACCAGAAAATGGGATACTAACAGAGAGGCAACGGCAATCACTACCGCTACAATCACTAATAAAATCTTTACTTGACGGATTCTGTCAGTCCATTGCATACAAATAATAAACGAAGAAGCCCCGAAGATATTGTATCCTCAGGGCTTCTCTCTTTGAAAAGTGGCGGCCTCCTACTCTCCCGCATTGCATTGCAGTACCATCGGCGCAGGCGGGCTTAACTTCTCTGTTCGGAATGGGAAGAGGTGGGACCCCGCCGCAATAAC
>JAEEXI010000015.1 GCA_016291495.1 Prevotella sp. | reverse complement strand
TCGCGTATCATCGAATTAAACCACATGTTCCTCCGCTTGTGCGGGCCCCCGTCAATTCCTTTGAGTTTCACCGTTGCCGGCGTACTCCCCAGGTGGGATGCTTAACGCTTTCGCTTGGCCGCTGACAGTGTATCGCCAACAGCGGGCATCCATCGTTTACCGTGCGGACTACCAGGGTATCTAATCCTGTTCGATACCCGCACCTTCGAGCTTTAGCGTCAGTAAGAGACTCGGAGGCTGCCTTCGCAATCGGGGTTCTTCGTGATATCTAAGCATTTCACCGCTACACCACGAATTCCGCCTCCGTCGTACCCACTCAAGACCCCCAGTTCGCGACGCACTTCATACGGTTGAGCCGCTGCATTTCACGTCACGCTTAAGGGCCCGCCTGCGCTCCCTTTAAACCCAATAAATCCGGATAACGCCCGGACCTTCCGTATTACCGCGGCTGCTGGCACGGAATTAGCCGGTCCTTATTCGTCAGGTACATACAAAAAGGCACACGTGCCTCACTTTATTCCCTGATAAAAGCAGTTTACAACCCATAGGGCAGTCTTCCTGCACGCTACTTGGCTGGTTCAGGCTCGCGCCCATTGACCAATATTCCTCACTGCTGCCTCCCGTAGGAGTTTGGTCCGTGTCTCAGTACCAATGTGGGGGACCTTCCTCTCAGAACCCCTACTGATCGTCGGCCAGGTGGGCCGTTACCCCGCCTGCTGCCTAATCAGACGCATCCCCATCCCTTAGCGATGAATCTTTGGTTTGAATTAGATGTCCGCTTCAAACAACATAGGGTATTAATCCGACTTTCGCCGGGCTATGCCCTACTAAGGGGAAGGTTGGATACGCGTTACTCACCCGTGCGCCGGTCGCCGACAAAGAAAGCAAGCTTTCTTCTCGCTGCCCCTCGACTTGCATGTGTTAAGCCTGTAGCTAGCGTTCATCCTGAGCCAGGATCAAACTCTTCACTGTATATTCTTATAAGTTTTGACTAAATCGTCTAGATGAACTAGACGAACTAGACGTAATCTGTCTCAGAACGCTCATCCGGTAGTCTAAAAAAGATAATTTGACGGTTTGTTCAATTACCCAAGTACATATTATAAAATATGCACTCGCTTCTTGTACTACTACTTCTCTGTTTTATGTAAGTCTTTTCAAAGAACTCTTTCTCTGTGCTAACGGCATTTTTGCCGAAAGCGGATGCAAAGGTACGAACTTTTTCCGAACCGGCAAACTTTTTACGGAAAATTTTTCAAGAAAAAGCAAAAAAAATCTGGCAGTTGATTTATGTCAACCGCCAGAAACCATTACACCTTATTATATTATAATATAGAAGTCAGGGAAAACCACAAAGAGTCGAAAACAATTTTGTTTATCGGAACAAATAAAAAATATGACGTAAAGTTTGGTGATATGCAAAAAAATGTATAATTTTGCACCGCCGTTTGAATAAATATACCAAATATGAAGGTAAAAAATAACCGATTGGAAGCACTTAGGATGATCATCTCCAGTCAGGAGCTGGGAAGCCAAGATGAATTGTTGTCAGCGCTGAAGAAAGAAGGTTTTCAGTTGACACAAGCCACATTGAGCCGCGACCTCAAGCAATTGAAGGTTGCCAAAGCCGCCTCTATGCGCGGGAATTATGTTTATGTATTACCTAACGACACCATGTACAAGCGTGTCAGTACGCCCCAAAGTGTTCGTGAGATGATGCAAGTTCCTGGTTTTATGAGCATCAATTTCTCCGGCAATATGGGGGTCATTAAAACGCGCCCCGGCTATGCCAGCAGCATTGCATACAATATAGACAATCATCAAATCAATGAAATTATCGGAACTATCGCCGGCGACGACACCATCTTTATCGTCATCAAAGAAGGTATCAGTCAGGATGAAGTCATTGCTGCCTTAAGCGAGGTAGTACCGAATATGAAGTAAGATGGAAGAGGTAAGAAGTAAGATCATGGAAAAGAATAAGAATATAGAGGTATTTGTGGCAGGTCCTGAGCACGAGGTTTATGTGGACACCATTCTGCAGACCATTGCCGATGCTGCCAAGGTACGCGGAACGGGTATTGCCAAGCGTACTCATGAGTATCTGGCCACCAAGATGAAAGAGGCAAAAGCCGTAATTGCCTTGAGTGGCAACACGTTTGCCGGTTTCAGTTATATTGAGACATGGGGCAACAAACAATATGTGACGACTTCCGGTTTGATCGTGCATCCCGACTTCCGTGGATTGGGTGTAGCCAAGAAGATTAAGGACATGACTTTTTCATTAGCCCGCACCCGTTGGCCGCACGCCAAGATTTTCTCCTTGACCAGCGGTGCCGCCGTCATGAAGATGAACACGGAGTTAGGTTACCAGCCCGTGACCTTTGCCGACCTGACCGACGACGAAGCCTTCTGGCGCGGTTGTGAGGGTTGTGTGAACGTGGACGTGCTACATCGCACTGGTCGTAAATACTGCATTTGCACGGCGATGCTCTACGATCCTGAGGAACATCTGCCCGCCAAGATTCCCGAAGAAGTGATAGAGCGAATCAAAAAACTAGATGATAAATAAAATAAACAAAAGATATGGCAAACAAGAAGAAAGTAGTAGTAGCCTTCAGTGGTGGATTGGACACCAGCTACAACGTGATGTATTTGACCAAGGAGTTAGGTTATGAAGTTTATGCAGCCTGTGCCAATACAGGTGGTTTTTCAGCCGAGCAACTCAAGAGAAACGAAGAGAACGCCTACAAGCTGGGCGCCGTGAAATACGTGACGCTCGACGTAACGCAGGAGTATTACGAGAAGTCGCTGAAATACATGATTTTCGGTAACGTGTTGCGAAATAACTGCTACCCCATCTCGGTCAGCAGCGAGCGCATCTTCCAGGCCATTGCCATTGCACGCTATGCCAAGGAGATTGGTGCCGACGCTATCGCTCACGGTTCTACGGGTGCCGGCAACGACCAGATCCGTTTCGACATGACCTTCCTGGTGATGGCTCCCGGCGTAGAGATTATCACACTCACCCGCGATCGTAATCTGACTCGTAAGGAAGAGGTGGACTACCTGAACGCCAACGGCTACTTTGCAGACTTCACCAAGTTGAAGTATTCTTATAACGTCGGCATCTGGGGTACCAGTATCTGTGGTGGCGAGTTGCTCGACCCCACACAGGGTCTGCCCGAGGAGGCCTATCTGAAGCATGTAACGAACCCTGAGAAGGAGTCTCTGCTGAAGATTCAGTTTGAGAAGGGCGAGATTGTAGCCGTGAATGGCGAGAAGTTCGACGACCACATCAAGGCTATTCAGAAGATTGAGGAGATTGGTGCTTCTTATGCCATCGGCCGTGATGCCAACGTGGGCGACACCATCATCGGTATCAAGGGTCGTGTAGGTTTCGAGGCCGCAGCACCCAAGCTGATCATCGAGGCTCACCGCTTGCTGGAGAAATCGACGCTGAGCAAGTGGCAGCAGTACTGGAAGGATCAGGTTGCCAACTGGTACGGTATGTTCCTGCACGAGAGTCAGTATCTGGAGCCCGTGATGCCCGATATCGAGGCTATGCTTACCAGCAGCCAGCGCAACGTAACGGGTACTGCCATTCTGAAGCTCCGTCCTTACGGTTTCGAGACAGTGGGTATTGACTCTGTCAACGACCTGACGAAGAGCAAGCTCGGCGAATACGGTGAGACGCAGACTGGTTGGACTGCCGATGAAGCAAAGGGCTTTATCAAGGTTTCTAGTACGCCACTCCGCGTATACTATGGCATTCATAAAGACGAGAAAAGGTAACCCGACACAGCGACCCCACCCCTACCCTCCCAAGGGAGGGGGGACTGAGCAGGGAGTTGAGGAGACATAAGGATCAAAAGATATGAGTTTTAAGTTCAGATATAACTATGCATCGCCTGATCGATACAAAATGTTAAAGGAATTTGCGAAGAAAAACAAGCATTTCCAGACTGATGCAGAATGTTTAATCTGGAATCGCATACGAAACAACCAGTTGGGAGTAAACATCAATAGGCAATACGTCATAGGCGACTATATCGTAGACTTCGTATGTTTAGAGAAAAAACTCATCATAGAGATAGACGGTGGGTATCATTCTGAGTATGAACAGATACAAAAGGATGAACACCGTACAGAGAATTTGGTGTCTATGGGATTTAGCGTCATTCGATTGACAAATGAAGAACTATTTGCAGACATCGAAAGCGTTTTAAACTATATAAAAGAACAACTATATAAATATGACTAACAATAACAACAATTCCCTCCCCTTTGGGGAGGCCAGGAGGGGGTCGATTAGAGTGGGGGTTTTAGGTGCAGCAGGATATACAGGAGGTGAATTGATTCGCCTGCTGCTGAACCATCCAGAGGCAGAGATTGTCTTTGCCAACTCTGAGAGCAATGCTGGCAATCTGGTGAGCGACGTACACGAGGGCTTGATTGGCGATACCGATTTGCGATTTACTGACGAGATGCCCTTCGACCAGGTGGATGTCGTGTTCTTCTGCTTCGGTCACGGCAAGAGTGAGGCGTTCCTGAAGGAACACACCATCCCTGCCAACGTGAAGATCATCGACCTGGCACAGGACTTCCGCATTAAAGGCGACCACGACTACGTATATGGTCTTCCTGAGATTAACAAAGAGGACATCCAGAAAGCGCAGCATGTGGCCAATCCCGGCTGCTTTGCCACCTGCATCCAAGTGGCGCTGTTGCCCGCTGCCTACCTGAATCTGTTGAAGGAGGATGTAGCCGTCAATGCCATTACAGGCTCCACAGGTGCCGGACAGAAGCCTGGCGCCACCACCCATTTCTCGTGGCGCAATAACAACCTGAGCATCTACAAGCCTTTTACCCACCAACATATTGCCGAGATTCGTCAGTCACTGAAGCAGGTACAGGGTTACCTTGATGCCGATATCGACTTCATCCCCTATCGTGGCGACTTCGCCCGTGGCATTTTTTGTACCGCCGTCATCAAGACACCCGCTCCCGTCGAGGATGTCATCGAAGCCTACAAGGAGTTCTATCAGGAAGCCGCCTTCACCCACTACAGTGACAAGTCCATCGACCTAAAGCAAGTGGTGAATACCAACAAGGCACTGGTGCATGTAGAGAAATACGGCAACAAACTACTCGTTACCTCTGCCATCGACAACCTCTTGAAGGGTGCGGTTGGCCAAGCCGTTCAGAATATGAACCTGATGTTTGGCATCGACGAGACCGCCGGTCTGCGCCTCAAGGCATCGGCGTTCTAGAAATGAGAGGAGAAAAAAGTGAGGAGTGAAAAGTGTTTTTCGCTCCTCTTTTTATTTTGTATTATAACTTATAACAAGAAAAAGTTGGAGTTTTAGGATAATTTGCCTATCTTTGCAAATATTACCTCCCTGAGGAGACCTAAGCTTTAATATTAAATCTACTCGAGAACAATGATGAAGGATGCCAATGACCATATTCAACTGTACCCAGATGGGAAATATCGGTGGGTATATGAAGTGAATATGCTGACTAACTACTCCATACTTTTTGATGTGTGGAAGGTGTTGGGCATCAGCATGGGTATCCTAGTCATATTGTTTGTCATCATTGCACTTTTTGACGGCGATTGGAACTTTGACTCGCTCATCGGCATGGCCTCGTCATTAGGCATTGTAGCTTTGGTGATGTTAGTATTGGGACTGATTGGTTATTTTGTATATGCAGCTATCTCTGGATGGAAATATGCCGTGCTCTTCATCATGGATGAGAAAGAAGTGGTACACCAACAGATGCCTAACACTGTCAAAAAAGGTCAACTCATCGGGGCCTTGACGATATTGGCAGGTTTGGCATCGGGGCGTCCTGGAGTAGTGGGCACTGGTTTGTTATCTCAATCACGCATGTCGATGGCCTCCACACTTGCCAATGTGGAGCGATTAATCCCATGCAGAAGGATGAACCTCATAAAGGTAAACCAACGCTTTGCCAAAAATCGTATCTACGTCAACGACGAAGACTTCGATTTCGTGTACCAATTTCTCCTCTCGCATTGTACGAAAGCCAAAACATAATTATTAACTAAAAACTAAATGCGTATGAAAAAAGTATTATTGACATTAGTTGCACTCGTAGCCATGAGCATGAGTGTTTGTGCACAGGAAGGTTCGAAGATTTGGCAAGGCGGCCCTAGCAAGAAGTATGTTGACCGTAGCACACTGAAAGAGCGCGCTTTAAACTACCACTTCATCATTAACGACAAGTCTTCTGATATCTATCTTGCCAAATACAAGGGTAAGAAGTGTTGGTTTGGCGGTGCTACCGGCAAAGATAATATGGGTTACTACGACGAGAGTATCACCTACTCGGAGAAGGATATCATTGAGAAAGAAGGCATCCCTACCCGCAGTTCTTCAGATCCCTTCAATGTAAATACCGGCAAAAAGAAAAAAGATAAGAAAAAGAAGTAATCATTTGGAACTTCCAAACTACGATATGACGGCAAGTTGATAAAAATGCCGTCATTTTTTATTGTCTTTTCTTTTGCATTTTGCTCACTTATTCGTACCTTTGCAACGTTTTTATTATAATAAGGTATAGAAAATGAAACTTTTTGACGTTTATCCCCTGTTCGACGTAAATATAGTGAAGGGACAGGGATGTAAGGTTTGGGATGACAAAGGACAGGAATACCTGGACCTCTATGGCGGGCATGCCGTCATCAGTGTCGGGCATTCCCATCCTCACTATATCCAGAAAGTGACGGAACAGCTGAATAAAATCGGATTTTATTCCAACTCCGTCGTCAACAAGTTGCAAGTGGAACTGGCAGAACGCTTAGGACGTATCAGTGGTTACGACGACTACCAGTTGTTTTTGATTAATAGCGGAGCCGAGGCTAACGAGAATGCTCTGAAACTTGCCTCGTTTACCAACGGGCGCACCCGTGTGCTTTCCGCAGAGAAGGCCTTCCATGGCAGGACGAGCCTTGCCGTAGAGGTGACGAATAACCCGAAGATTATCGCCCCTATCAATGATAACGGTCACGTCACTTATCTTCCTTTAAACGACCTGCCCGCCTGGGAGAAGGAGTTACAGCAGGGCGATGTCTGTGCCGTCATCTTAGAATGCATCCAAGGCGTAGGCGGTATCAAACTCGCCACCAAGGAGTTTGCCCAGGGGCTGCAGAAACTCTGCAAGGAGCACAACACCGTACTGATTTGCGACGAGATACAATGCGGCTACGGTCGTAGCGGTAAGTTCTTCGCCCATCAATGGCTGGGTATACGTCCTGACATCATCACCGTGGCAAAAGGTATTGCCAACGGTTTCCCGATGAGTGCCGTCCTGATCTCACCGAATTTCGAGCCCGTTTACGGTCAATTAGGAACTACCTTCGGAGGTAACCATCTCGCTTGTGCCGCTGCCCTTGCCGTACTCGACATCTTTGAGGAAGAGCACTTGGTGGAGAATGCCCATGAGGTGGGTGAATACCTGATTGAAAAATTAAAGAATTTAAGAATTGAAGAATTAAATTCAAAAGGGAAGAGTCATATCGTGGATGTGCGCGGTCGTGGTCTGATGATTGGTATTGACCTGGATATCCCCCACAAGGACGTTCGCCAGCCCTTGATTTATCAGGAACACTGTTTTACCGGCTGTGCTGGAACGAACATCCTGCGTCTGTTACCGCCACTTTGTCTGACAAAAGCTGAGGCCGACGAGTTTATTGAGAAATTTACTAAGGTTTTAAAATCGTTATAACATCATAACGACAAAGGAATATGAAAATAGCAATGATAGGTGCCGGTGCCATGGGTGGCGCAACGGTAGAAGGACTCATCAAGAGTGGATATTTCAAGAACGAGAATATCACTGTGGCAGATCCATCTCTACAAGTGGTAGAGAAGTTTGCTAAGCAAGGTGTGTCGGTAACGACCGACAACCAGATGGCAGCACAGGATGCCGATATCGTCTGCGTCTGTGTGAAGCCCTGGCTGGTAGAAAAAGTCTTGAAAGACATCAAGGACTCACTGGATGCAAAGAAACAACTGCTCATCGTGATAGCAGCAGGTGTGGCTTCTGCAAAGATCAAGGAGTGGTTGCCTGACTGCCCTCCCTTCTTCCTGATGATTCCGAATATCGCTATTGCCCAGCTGGCATCAATGACCTTCCTCGTTCCTGTATCTGCCACGTCCGAACAGACCCAGCAGATAAAGGACATCTTCAACAAGATGGGTAAGACCATCATCACTGATGAGCAGCATCTGGCTGCAGGTACCACCCTTGCCTCTTGCGGCATTGCCTATGCCATGCGTTATATCCGTGCTGCCTCAGAAGGCGGTGTGGAATTAGGTTTTAAGGCTGACGATGCCAAACAGATAGTGATGCAGACCATAAAGGGTGCTGTGGAGTTATTACAGGCAAGCGGTCTGCATCCTGAGGCCGCCATCGACTTGGTAACGACACCTGGCGGTGTAACGATTAAAGGTCTTAACGAGATGGAACATGCTGGGTTTACTTCAGCTGTCATCCGAGGACTCAAGGCAGGAGCAAAATAAGGGAATAGTGAAAAGGGAATAATTATGGACGAACAGTTAAAACAAATCGGAGAACGTCTGCGCGGACTGCGCGACGTGCTCGACATCCCCGTGAGCGAGATGGCTGAGACCATCGGCATCAGCACAGAGAAGTATGAAAAAATTGAGCAGGGCGAGTTGGACATCACCATCTCGAACCTGATGAAAATCGCGAAGAAGTACGGCGTGTCGACGGAGGAACTGATATTCGCCGAGGCACCGCACATGAAGTCGTACTACGTGACACGCAAGGGTCAGGGCATGAGTATCGAGCGCACAAAGGCGTACAAATATCAAAGCCTTGTGGGTGGTTTCGTCAACCACAAGGCCGACGTGTTCATTGTCACCGTCGAGCCGAAGCCGGGTGCCCGCACCATCTATAAGAATACCCATCCTGGACAGGAGTTCAACATGGTGCTAGAAGGCAGCATGGAGCTCTACATCGGTGGCAAGACCATCATCCTTGAGGAAGGTGACAGCATCTATTTCGACTCCACGAAGCCCCACGGCATGCTGGCCGTTGGCGACAAGGCAGTGAAGTTCTTAGCGTTTACAGTAGAATAAGTTATGTTAGAAAGATTTTTAAAACAGACGACGTTCACGTCTGTTGAGGATTACAACAAGAACCTGGAGTTTATCATCCCCGAGAACTTCAACTTCGCCTACGACGTGATGGATGTGTGGGCTGAGGAGAAGCCCGAGGGACTGGCCATTCTGTGGACCAACGATCAGGGAGAAGAGATACGCACCACATTTGCTGAACTGAAGGAACAGACCGATCAGGCAGCGAGTTATCTGCAAACGCTGGGCATCGGCAAGAACGACCCCGTGATGCTCATTCTGAAGCGTCACTATGAGTGGTGGGTCATCATGCTCGCCCTGTGTAAGATCGGCGCCATCGTCATTCCCGCAACACACATGTTGACCAAGCACGATTACGTCTATCGCAATACGCGGGCATCGGTAAAGGCCATCATCTGCGCCGACGACGATTATATTATCGGTCAGATTAAGCTGGCCATGCCTGAGAGTCCGACAGTGAAACAATATATCACGTTACGCGACGAAGAAGGTTTCCGCAACTGGAGGAAGGAATGGAAAGAGGCACCGAAGTTCCAGCGTCCCGCCTTCGTCAACGAGAACGACGACACGATGCTGATGTACTTCACCAGCGGCACGAGCGGCGAACCGAAGATGGTGGCACACGACTATCTGTACGCCATGGGCCATCTGTCGACGGGCGTCTTCTGGCATAACCTGCACGAAGGTTCACTGCATCTCACCGTAGCTGATACTGGTTGGGGCAAGGCCGTCTGGGGTAAGTTCTACGGACAGTGGTTTGCCGGCGCGACAGTGTTCGTTTACGACCACGAGAAGTTCAATGCCGACAACCTGCTGCGTCAGATTGAGAAATACCGCGTGACGTCGTTCTGCGCGCCCCCGACCATCTATCGTTTCATGATTCGCGAGGATCTGAACAAATATGATTTAAGTTCACTCGAATACTGCTGCACGGCCGGCGAGGCCCTGAACCCCGCCGTGTTCGACAAACTGAAGGAAAAGACCGGCCTCAACATCATGGAAGGCTTCGGACAAACCGAGACCACCATGACCCTCGGCACCTTCCCCTGGATGACGCCGAAACCCGGTTCGATGGGTATTCCCAACGCCCAATATAACATCGACCTGTTGCGTGCTGACGGCACGTCGTGCGAGGACGGTGAGAAGGGCGAGATCGTCATCCGCGTGGGTGATCGCAAACCTATCGGCCTCTTCAAGGGTTACTATCGTGACCCCGAGAAGACCCGCGAGGCGTGGCACGACGGCATTTACCATACCGGCGATATGGCTTGGCGCGACGAGGACGGCTACTACTGGTTTGAGGGCCGTATTGACGACGTCATCAAGTCCAGCGGCTATCGCATCGGTCCGTTCGAAGTGGAATCAGCCCTGATGACCCATCCCGCCGTTGTGGAGTGCGCCATCACGGGTGTTCCTGACGATATTCGCGGTATGGTGGTGAAGGCCACCGTCGTACTCGGCAAGGAGTGGAAGGACAAGGCCGGCGAAGACCTCATCAAGGAACTGCAGCAGCACGTCAAGAAGGAGACTGCGCCTTACAAATATCCGCGTATCGTCGAGTTCGTAGACGAGTTGCCGAAGACCATCAGCGGAAAAATCCGCCGTGTGGAAATCAGAAACAAAGACGCAGAGAAATGAAGCAACGTATCGTAGTAAAGATAGGCTCGAATGTACTGACACGTCCAGACGGAAAATTAGATGTCACTCGCATGTCAGCATTGGTCGACCAGATTGCCTGGTTGAGGAAAAACGACTATGAGGTCATCCTCGTCTCCTCTGGCGCCGTCGCCTGTGGCAGACGGGAACTCAAGGTAGATCACTCCTTGGACTCCGTAGAACAGCGACAATTATACTCCGCTTTAGGACAGGTCAAACTCGTCGGACTCTATTACGACCTGTTCCGTGAGTTCCATATCCATGTCGGACAAGTGCTGACGATGAAAGAGAATTTCCAACCTGGAGAACAATATGAGAACCAACGTGCCTGTATGACAGTCATGCTGGAGAATGGTGTACTACCTATCGTCAACGAGAACGACACGGTGAGTGTCACCGAGCTCATGTTTACCGATAATGACGAATTGTCGGGACTGATAGCCCGTATGATGCATGCCGATACCCTCATCCTGCTTTCCAATATTGACGGCATCTATACCGGTCATCCCGACGATCCTGCCTCACAGCTTATCCGGACAGTAGAAAACGGAACAGACCTCAGCCAGTATATCCAGACGGAGAAGAGTGCTTTTGGCAGAGGTGGCATGCATTCCAAATACACGACGGCAAGTCAGATTTCCCAAGCCGGCATCCGCGTTATCATTGCCAATGGAGAACGTGATAATATCCTTGTTGACTTGATAGAGAAGTCACAAGAGACCCCACATACAGAATTTAAACCTTATCTATCATGAGCCTGACAGAAACTTTTAAGAACGTCAAAGCGGCAAGCAAGAGCCTAGCCTTACTCACGGACGCACAACGTAACGAAATCCTAATGGCTGTCGCCGATACCATCGTAGACTTTAAGGAGCGTATCCTCGTTGCCAATGAGAAGGACTTGGCGAAGATGGATGTCAAGAATCCACTCTATGACCGTCTGCAGCTAACGGAGAAACGACTGGACGATATTGCCAATGATATGCGTAACGTCGCATCGCTCCCCTCTCCTTTGGGACATGTCACGAAAGAGAAGACGCTGTCAAACGGACTGCGCCTCTGTCGGGTTTCCGTACCCTTTGGTGTCATCGGTATGATTTACGAGGCACGTCCCAACGTGACCTACGACGTATTCTCACTTTGCTTCAAAAGCGGTAACGCCTGTGTCCTGAAAGGCGGTAGTGATGCAGACCTGTCGAACCAGGCTTCCGTGGAACTCATCCATGAGGTACTTGAGCGCTTCGGCGTCAATCCAGATGTTGTCACCCTACTGCCTGCCACCCATGAGGCGACCGGTGAGATGTTGAATGCCGTAGGCTATATCGACCTGTGCATCCCCCGTGGCGGTCGACGACTGATTGACTTTGTCCGGGATACCGCCCGCATTCCCGTCATTGAGACTGGTGCTGGTGTCGTCAACACCTATTTCGACAAGGACGGCGACTTGGAGATGGGCAAGAAGATTATCTGCAATGCCAAGACACGTCGGGTAAGTGTCTGCAATGCCCTCGACTGTCTTATTATCCATGAGAAGCGACTGGGCGACTTGTTTGAACTCGTCAAGCCATTATTAGATCATAAGGTAACACTCTATGTGGACGGTCCTGCCTATCAGTTGCTGACAGGACGCTATCCCGTTATCTTGTTGCAACCGGCTACGACAGATTCATACGGTACAGAGTTCATGGATTATAAGATGGCCATTAGAACCGTTTCTTCCTTAGAAGAGGCATTGAAGCATATCGACCAGTTTGGTTCCGGACACAGTGAGGCCATTATCACCCAAAACGAGGAGACGGCACGTAAGTTCCAACAGCATGTCGATGCCGCCTGTGTCTATTGGAATGCCCCCACATCGTTCACCGATGGAGCGCAGTTCGGACTAGGTGCCGAGATTGGTATTTCTACCCAGAAACTCGGTCCGCGCGGTCCAATGGCATTAGAAGAGATTACTACTTATAAATGGCTCATTGAGGGCGAAGGACAAACAAGAGCATAACCAAGGTCCCCTAAGTTAGGGGACAACAGGGGTCTGAACAAGCGCAGGCTCCTAGTAATAACAATAAATGGTCTGATAAACGCTTGTTCAGACCCCCATCCCCCTAACTTAGGGGGCTAAAAAAAATGAAAAGCTTCATCAACGTACAGGATATCGGCCCGCTGGACAAGGCGATGGCCGAAGCATTTGAGATCAAGAACGACCGTTTCAAGTATCAGCATCTGGGTAAAAACAAGACCCTGATGATGATTTTCTTTAATAATTCACTGCGTACCCGTCTTTCCACGCAGAAGGCTGCCATGAACCTCGGCATGAACGTCATCGTGCTCGACGTCAATGCCGGTGCCTGGAAACTCGAAACCGAGCGTGGCGTCATCATGGACGGAGACAAGAGCGAGCATCTGTTGGAGGCCATTCCCGTTATGGGTTGCTACTGCAACATGATTGGTGTACGCTCTTTTGCCGGACTCACCGATCGTGAGTATGACTATGCCGAGACGGTGCTCAACCAGTTTATCAAATACAGCGGTAAGCCCGTCTTCGCCATGGAGACAGCCACGGTGCACCCCCTGCAGGCCTTCGCCGACCTCATCACCATCCAAGAGTTTTGGAGAGGTGAGAGAAAACCCAAGGTCGTCCTCACTTGGGCTCCCCATTGCCGTGCCTTGCCACAGGCTGTGCCCAACTCCTTTGCCCAGTGGATGAATGCTGCTGATGTCGATTTCGTCATCACCCATCCTGAGGGCTATGAGCTCGACCCCAAGTTCGTGGGTAACACCCGTGTGGAATACGACCAAAAGAAAGCCTTCGAAGGTGCCGACTTCATCTATGCCAAGAACTGGAGCAACCCAGGAGTGACGAATCTTGCCGACTACGGTAAGATTACCTCCAAAGATATGTCATGGACTGTTGATACTGAGCATATGTCATGGACCAACAATGGTAAGTTCATGCACTGCCTGCCCGTCCGCCGTGGTTTGATTGTCACCGACGATGTCATTGAGAGTCCTAACTCTATCGTCATCCCTGAGGCCGCCAACCGCGAAATCTCGTGCTCCGTGGTCATCAAGCGCATGCTGGAAGCACTATAATGGTTAAGGGTTATTGATCTATGATATCCTTTGAATGCGACTATAACAACGGGGCACACCCGAAGGTGCTGGAGAACCTCATTAAATACAATGGGGCGAAACCGACCCCCTATGGCTTCGACGAGTTCAGCGAACGTGCCAAAGACCGTATCCGTGAAGCCTGTGGTATGCCCGATGCCCAGATATTCTTCCTGACAGGAGGAACTCAGACTAATGCCACCACCATCGACTCGATGCTCTACCAATACGAGGGTGTCATCTGTGTGGAAACTGGACACATCAACGTTCACGAGGCAGGTGCCGTAGAGTTTACGGAGCATAAAATCATAACACTACCCGGCAACCACGGTAAGATGGATCCCAAGACCCTTGACAAATACCTTGACGACTTCATGCATGACGGCAATAACGCCCATGCCGTATTCCCCGGTCTGGTCTATATCACCTTCCCCACGGAATTAGGAACCATCTATACTGCCAAGGAACTGGACGAAATCTATCAGGTCTGCCAGCATTATGAGATACCCCTCTATATCGACGGTGCCCGTTTGGGATACGGACTGATGGCAGAGGGAAATGATATCACCCTGCCCTATCTGGCCCGCCATTGTGACGTTTTCTATATCGGTGGCACGAAGATAGGAGCCCTTTGTGGCGAGGCTGTCGTCTTCACCAACCGTCAGGCCCATAAGCATTTCTTCTCCATCCAGAAACAGCACGGTGCTGTCATTGCGAAGGGCGCATTGATTGGATTACAGTTTGAGGCCCTCTTCACCGATAACCTCTATTTCGACCTCTCCCGTCATGCCATTAAGATGGCGATGAAGATGAAGAGCATCTTTCTAGAGCAAAACTTTGAGTTTTGGATTGACTCTCCCACTAACCAGCAGTTTGTCATCCTGCCTGATGCCTTGGTAGAACGACTCTCCCAAAAGATGGAGTTTACCCATTGGGGACAGGCCGAGGGCCATCGCACCATCTGCCGTTTCGTTACCAGCTGGGCAACGACAGAGGAAGAACTCGACAAACTGGAAAGCATCCTGAATAATGCGTAGTAGATTATCCGCCATACATTATCAGTGGCTGACGGTTCTGTTATGGACTATCGGCTGTTTTGTGTTCTTCCAAGGATTCTATCCCTATCACTTCTTTTACAAGGAACAGAACCTGCTGTTCTTATGGACAAGTGACTATCTGTCGACCTACTTCGACAAACCAGCATGGCTGGCTTGTATGACGGGCGATTTCCTTACCCAGTTCTATTATTATCTCTATGCCGGAAGTTCTATTCTGACACTCTCCCTGCTTTTGTTGATGGGTATCTTATACTCTGCCTTGCGAAAGAACGGTATCATAAAAGGGTGGGCATTCGCTCTCGCACTCCTCCTGACCACCCTGGAAGCGGTCTGCCATTTAAGGTATGACTTCAGGCTTTCATCCACCTATGCCCTGACTGGAAGTACCTTGCTGTTCTGTTGTAAACCAAAGAAACGATACCTTACAATTCTCTTTGCTCCGCTTTGCTATTGGCTGTTCGGCTATGGGGTATGGCTATATTTACTATTGTCGGTCATTAAAAACTGGAAATGGACCCTACCTGTTTCCGTCCTCATGGTTATCGGTATCAGCTTCCTGAAAAGTACCTATCTACTCCCCACCTCTCAACTATATAGTTATCCCGGCATTGGTAAGTTAAGTATGCCGAACTGGTTCCTAGAAAAACAGTTCCAAATAGACAATGAGTATTATTTCGGAAACTGGAGAAAAGTGACACAGTTGGTGGAGAATGATCCGAGCCCTACGGAACAAATGCTTTTCTTCTATAATCTAGTGAAGGTACAACAGGGACAACTTCCAGAAGTCTTGCTCAAATATCAGCCAAACAACCTAGGGACATTCTACCAGATAGGTCCCAAGACACCGATGCTAATCATCAAGAGTATGAATGAGTTATATTATGCACTCGGTGATATGACTTTCTGTGAACGTGCTGCAATGATGGCAAGCGTCTTCTCTCCCGACAACCGAAACAACCGTATGATCAAACGACTTGCCGAGTGTAGTCTCATCAAAGGGGATTCGGCAGCTACCCAAAAACACCTAGGTATATTAGAGAAAACCTTTGTATGGAAGAACTGGACAAGACTGGCACGTCAGTCTGAAACATATCAAAGGAAAGCCGCCTTTCTCAATCAACAAGACACTATCAGCATATCTGACAATGCCCATGTCATCATGATGCAGCTCCTCGACTCCAACCCGAAAAACGAAGTAGCACTCGACTATATCCTATGCAGTACCTTATTACTCAAGGACGTGCAGAGCTTCAAGCGAGACTATGACCGCTATTGCACGGAATGTCCACGTATCCGGAAACTCTATCAGGAAGCCCTCTGCATCTGGCTTGCCGCCTCTCAGGCTCCCCAGGAGGACTGGCAACGGTATATCAAGGACAAAAATATCATGCAACGGTTTATGCAGTATAACCAACAGCGTGGCAATACGATGTTCAAAGACACTTACTGGTATTACTACGATCAAGGAAAGACACCTAAGATATGAAAAAACTACACGCCCTACTCTCCCTAACTACCCTACTGGCTCTACTCTCCTGCACTCCCACCCCGTCAGATGTCACCATGAGCGAGGAGATGCCACCAGTTTATCCAGACTATACTGACGTAACGATTCCTGTCAATATCGCCCCACTGAACTTCCTCATCAGGGATGACATAGAGGCAGTACAGGTAACTGCTGGCGATATCACGGTAAACAGCAAAGGGAATGAGGTTATCTTCGACGAGGACAACTGGCACAAGCTACTAGAAGGCAATAAAAAAATCAAAGTGACTGTCACGACACTGAAAGACGGGAAATGGACAGAATACCGCTCCTTCCATTGGCAGGTGGTGAAAGACAAGGTTGACCCCTATCTCACCTATCGTCTTATCGAACCGGATTACGAGATTTGGAACAACCTACAGATCAAACAACGCTGCGTGGAGAATTTTGAGGAGAAGGCACTTTGCGACTACCATCTCGCTGACAATCAGTGTATGAACTGTCATGTGACAGAGAGCCAGAACCCCAACCTCTCCATGATGTATGTCCGTGGTCCAAAGGGCGGTGCCATCCTGAACCAGAACGGTCAGTTGCGTAAACTCGCCATCAAGACCAGTGACATGATCAGCGGTTCCGTCTATTACGGTTTCTCGCCTTCTGGGCGTTATATCACATTCTCAACGAATATCATCATCCCCGCCTTCCATAGTAAGGCAGACAAACGTCTGGAAGTCTATGACAGTAAATCGGATGTCTATGTGGCAGACCTGCAGGAGAACCGCATTCTCCGTTCTCCCCTGTTAAGCGACAGCCTTGCTTTCGAGACCTTCCCGACATTCTCACCAGACGGCAAATATATCTACTATTGTACGGCAGCTCATGTCCAACTGCCACAGGAACTGAAAAAACTACAATATGCACTGGTCCGCATCCCCTTCGACGTAAAGACAGGCACCATCGGTACCCAGGTGGATACCATAGTCTCTGCTTCGACCACGTCGCAACCCAAAACCTCCGTCTGCCACCCCCGTATCTCCCCCGATGGCAAATACTTGGTTTATACGGTAGCTGACTACGGAACCTTCCCTATCTGGCACCAGGAATCCGACTTGCAGATGATCAACCTGCAGACGGGACAGATTGACAAAATGACAATAGTCAATAGTCCACGCAGTGACACCTACCATTCATGGTCCAGCAACTCCCACTGGCTGGTATTCGCCTCCAAGCGTGACAATGGACTCTATGGTAAGCCTTATTTCTGCTATATCGACCGTAACGGGAAAGCACATAAGCCCTTTGTACTTCCTCAACGCTCACCGTCTTTCTATGACCAGACACTGAAATCATTCAACGTCCCCGAACTCTCCAAAGGCGACATTCCCTTTAACGCAGTTGACGTAGAACGCCTGCTCGAAAAAGAGGCAGAACCTTTCCGCTAAAGTCCTGCCCCCCTGTCCTCTGCTGCAACCATGTCGCAGCCCATATCTCACCTTATCTCACCTTCGTCTCTACCCGCTTGTCACTGACCACCTCATAGGAGGCCTCACGGGCATTAAACTCCACTTTCCGTTTCGTAAAATCAGGTATATTGAAGGAATAGACGCTCTCATCGTAATATTCCTTCGGAGAACGTTGCGGCAACATAAACGGCTTCGTGGCATTTCCCTTGTCATCGATAGAGGCAATATACAGCCGGGAATAAAGTCCGTCATCGCGCCGACTGGTAAACACCACCCAGTGGGAGTTGACATTCCAGTTATGATAGCTGTCAGCCCCCGGACTATTAAGCTCCTTCAACGGTCGCGCCTCTCCTGTCTGAAGATCCAGCAGCCACTGGTCGCTCTCCTCATGCCAGATGGAAAAATAGCCATAGTCTATCAAAGTAAACAGGATATACTTTCCATCATAGGAGGGGCGCGGCCACGTCAAGCTCTTCCCCATGGCAACGGCATTAAACAAAGTGTCTACTCGGTCACCGAACTTTCCTGTTGCCGGGTCGAAGGCTATCTTGCAGAGATTATATTTCTCATCCTTGTAATGCGCCGGATATTCCTGTTGTCTACACGTCATAAAATACAAGGTCTTTCCGTCAGGAGAGAAGACGGGGGCGTTCTCAGACCAGTCCTTAGTCTGTAACAGGGAGTCTGTCAGAATCTCATGAGTTGCGGGATGGTAGACAAAGACATCCGACGACAAATCAAAGACCTCTATGCGCTCCTTAGGCACGACATGGAAACCCTGGCGGGTCTGATTGGTGGAGAAGGCACAATAGTCACCTGACGGATGCCAGTAGGGATAGACCATCGAACCACCCAATAAGTCGTTCTTAGCCTTTAACCACTCCCGTTTCCCGTCAATCTGTATCATCGTGGCACCATGGTTACCACGGACATGAAAGACAAAATGACTGGGATCCGTACGGTTGGATGTATGACAGTTCATACACTGCCCTGTTACTTGTGTATTATCAAAGATGGCCGTCTCCTCAAAGTTCGACAAGTCACGCTGGTAGAGTCCCATGTGACTATACACCTCGTAGCCCGGAGCGATACGACGGTAGGTCACGCCCCACTCGTCTAAAGCATAGGGACTCACTGATATCTTGAAGTCTTGGTATTGCAGCCACTTACCATCCTTGCGGACACAAACGGTCACCGTCAGGTCACCACCCTTGTTCTGTTCCGTAAGCGAATGCCACTCATCGATATCAAAGTCAGCATAAGCTCCGTTGGTATGCAACTGACCTCCCTTACTGCCTGTAATGACAGCATCCACACAATCAATTCCCTCACCAAGCACATTGAAGTTCAAAGGCGCAATATCCGCTGGAATCGTCACACCGATATAGTCAGGATAGATGGAGGGCTGCTTACCGGTCTTTTCGGGATGCTCTGGCATCTGCCTACACCCTACCAGCACCAACAAACCTACGGCACCTACCAGCACTGTCAACACAACTCTCTTCATCTTCCACCCATTAAATAATACCATGCTGTATTCTTGAATCTACTCATTTGAGGATTATCCTTCCCTCCGTTTTTGAAGGTCTGATAGAAATCACCGAAACTTCGTAACACCATTTCATTGACATAGCCTTTCGGAGGACGCTGGTTGAGCTGGGCATAGGCAAAGACAACAGCCTCCTGACAACTACGGGGACAGTAGCCTAAATGCAACCCGTCGACATAGACCATATACTGCATGAACTTCTTGATGTCACGCTCCAACAGGGGGGCTGCCAACAAATACTGAAGGGCAAGCCCGTTGTGCTGGTTCTTCATCATCAAATGTCCCATGATCTTATCCAGTTCCTGTTCACTGAACAAAAAGTCTTTCTTGAGGCACAGCTGACGCATTCGTCCATAGACGGGATGCTCGTTGATGGCATTCTCATTGTCCAATAAGGCCATTGTACGTTTAGCCCATTGATGATAACTAAGTGTCTTCTCCAACATCTGGAGATATTTTCGGGCAACGGCATACTCCCCATTCACCAGATTGGTTTCCGCCAGTCGTTTGACAGCACGACAACTCTTGGCATAATTAGGAATTGACTCCATCGCCTCAAAGGCAAAGCGCTGGGCAGTATTGACCATTCCTAACTGCCAATAAGCCTCTCCTGTCAATGGGAGTGTAGAGAAGTTACGCTCAAATGTAGGCAGGAGTCCCTGTATGCCATGCTGATAGAAGTCAAAGAGCCGGTCACCCAACTGTCCTTTCATGCCTAAGGCAAGATTCGTAGCACATACCGTCATCGGCAGGTCTGGGGTATTTTTCTCTGCCTTCGCAATAATCTCATCCCATTTCTGACAACGCACCAGATAGTCATACTCCATGACCTCGTATTTTCGGGCATCATAGAAGGAAGGACGTAGCAGAAGGAATGCTGCAAAGACAATGACTGCCTCACCTAAGCCCACCCATCGTTTTTTCTTAAAGGAGGGTACCCAACAAAGGGAGGCTGGTATCAGCACACACCATGCCATAGTGATAAGCATCATCCAGTAATAGACTTCCACCATGCGATAGTAGTCTATTCCATAGAAGAAGCGGAACAATGGATAAGGGACAAACCATGAACTTACCAAGATACATGCCAACGCATAGATGACTGCACAAGTTCCTATACATAATCCTGTCCACTTTGAATCCATCGTCTGGAACTGGCGCATAAACACCCATGCGGCAAATAGCAGCACAACAGGTCCTGCAAGCCAGTAAAGAACTGGTATTAATAATATAATGAGGTATGCGCGAAGCCACTTCCTTATCAACTCATATACCCACATCGTTGCCAAGGCGAGTATCAGGGCAATGACAAATGTCAACAACACACTCTCGTCACCCATCATCAACCACAGGGACAGGACAGGTATGAAACTCAAGGCATAATGGGTATCTGCCTGTTGACAGACCGTCTTCATCAACCGCCATACCAACCGCTGAATGATAACGAAAAGAACGGCTAATACCAAGGCACCCAGACAATGGTTGATATAGAATTGCGTGAGATACTCCCCCAAACAACGGGCAAAGCCATCTGGAACAGACAGCAACTGCCACAAGTAGTCGCTGTCAAGCAGGAACAACTGGTTCTGCTCCTGATACGACAGCATTGCCGGACGGACAAGCCACCAGAACAAAAATACGACCACCCCGGACAAAAGGGACGTACCTATCTTCCAATATCTACTTAACAGGCTCATTGGTATCTGCATCCATCGTTACTTCTGTACCGTCCGGCATCTTCCGCTTATAGGTCTTTGGAAACATCCCCTTCAGGAAATTCCCCAAGACAGTACCTTCCATATTGGCTGCCATCTGACGGCTACGGTTTTTGTAAGCCACATGGAGAACATGTGCCTGTTCCTTGGCACGTGTCTCCTGTACAGTGTCATTCTGTTGTTTCTTCGCTGCGGCAAGGCGGTTCATCGCAGCATATTCCCGATGATATTTCTCGGTGAGTTCCTTCCATGCCTGCAAGGAGTCGTTCTGAGGTGTCCCCCCGGCAGAACTGATGCTGTCAATCGTCACCTGTATCTCTCCTGGCTCGGCAATAACAATCAGCGGCTGAATACCCAATCGGTAGTGATAGTCCAACAGAATCTTATACATCTGCATGGAGTCGGGCGTAAACTCAAACTTACCTTCTTTGATTTCGATACTGTCAACTGTCTCTGCAGTAGCAGGTCCGGTAAAGGGTACCAGAAAGATACGCTTACCTTCATACTGTTCACCGACCACCGTACCGTGAATATGGCAAACACTCGTTTTCCGGCATCCCATAAACACGACGGCTGCTAAAGCAGCCAAACTGAAAAACAAAATTCTATTCATATCTACTCTATTGTTTAATCTTCACTTGTATCCGTTCATCGCGGAATACCTGACGGTGAGCCTCCCGGGCATCAAAGTCCACTTTGACCTTGGTAAAGTCAGGGACATTATACGAGTCCATCATTTCCCGATAGAACTTCCTGGGGTTACGCTGAGGCAACAGGAATGGCTTGGTCACCTTTCCCTGCTCGTCTATCGAGGCGAAATACAATTGGGCATACATCCCGTCTTCCCGCTTAGAGGAAAACACAAACCAATGACTATCACTCGACCAGTTGTGGAAACTCTCCGTATCCTTGCTGTTGATCTCTGTCAGCGGACGTGTTTTCCCGGTCCTCAGGTCCATCAGCCACAAATCTGCGTCAGACTGGAAAATCGGAAAGTTACTACGACTCGCTACGGTGTACATCAGCCATTTTCCGTCATACGACGGACGGACAAGCACATAGCTTCGGTTATCCTTAGGACCATTGAGCAGGGTATCCACCTCATGTCCAAACCGCCCATTCATCGCATCAAAGCCTATCCGACAGATACTGCACTTCACCTTCAAATACTCTGCAGGCACCTGACAACTCTTGGAAGTACTGAAATACAGGTATTTCCCATCAGAAGAGAATGCCGGGAATATCTCCAGGTCGGTGGTGGTCATTAACTCTGGAGCCAGAATCAACTCATCCGTACGAGTATCCAATACTACGATATTGCTGAACTTATGATAAGCCTCGATTCGCTGTCCTTTCCCTACAAAGAAACTCTGATGCACCGAATTGGTAGCATATGCACAATAATTGCCAGAAGGATGCCAATAGGCATAAGAGCCTGCTGCCTTGGTTGAGTCTGTCTTGGTATTCAACCATCGCTGTTTTCCTTCTTTCTGTATCATCGTACCGCCTCCTTCGCCACGAATCTGGAGTGTCAGCTGGGCAGGATCCGTCCGATTGGCGGTATGACAGTTCATACAACGACCCGGAACAGCCGATTCCTTCAACATCGCATACTCCTTGAAAGTATGAATGTCACGCTGATACATGCCGATATCCCCTCCTACCTCATAGCCTGGGGCAATACGACGGTAGGTCACACCCCAGTCGTCCAAAGCATAGGGACTCACAAAAATCTTGAAGTCTTGGTATTGCAGCCACTTACCATCCTTGCGGACACAAACGGTCACCGTCAACTCACCACCCATGTTCTGCTCCGTCAGCGAATGCCACGCATCGATGTCAAAGTCGGCATAAGCCCCCTGGACATGTACCTCACCCCCCATGCTTCCTGTCGCCCGTGCATCGACAATATCGATGCCATCCCCAAGCACATTGAAGTTCAATGGTGCGATATCTACAGGAACCGTCACACCGATATAGTCAGGATAGATGGCAGGCAATTGCTTCATCAAAATGGCATCGGCAGGTTCCTGCCGACACCCTACCAAAGTCACAATACACACCAAGCCTATCAATAAAAAATTCTTCATCGCTGCATCATCCTTCTTACATAATTCCCATACATCGACCCAGGCAAGTCACCTTGCTTCTGGATACACAGTACGGCATCCTGATAACCGATTGGCATCTGACGGTAACCGCCATACTGTTCTGCCCACGACATATACTGCATCACTGCCTGCACATTACCACGCAACAGCAGTTCTCCGATGAAATAGTCCAGTGCCATCTTATTGTCATGGTTGTTCATAAAAAGCATACCTAATATCTTGTCTTTCTCGGGATGGCTATAGAGAAAGTCTTTCTTGAAACGCAACTGGCGCAGTCGTCCCAACCGCGGATGAGCGTTAATCTGCCTTTCGCGGGTCTTCGCATCAGCTGTCACAATCCGTTCCATGTCTACTGCCCAACTCCGATAGGCAAAACTCTTCTTGAGCAAGTCGATGTGTTTCAAGGCAGGCTTATAATGACCGTTCACCAGCATACACTCTATAATCCTTTTCGTACAACGACCACTCTTTTTGCCGTTCAAGATCGACTCCTGGATGTCAAACATATAGCGTTGTGCCGAATTGACCAGTCCTAACCGGAAAAAAGCCTCCGCAGAAGGCAGGTTACTGGTCAAGTCACGCACTCGCGGCATAATAAGCGCATCATCACCACTCTGGTAGAAATCGAACATCCTGTCTGCCAGCAACCGCTTCTGGGAGAGGGCGAGATTCACACAGTTACACCAAAACGGAGTCCTGACGACATACTCTCCTGCCCGTTGAATGACGGCATCCCATTCCTCCTGACGAATCTGATAGTCCTGCCAGATAAGTTCATAGACATCTTTCTCATAACCATGCAAATGGGGATATTGCATCGGTACACGATAATAGGTCAGTCCCGTCATCACCATCTGGAACGGCCACTGCGGCAACAGCCACGCATACACCATCAGCTGGACTGCCACCAGCCATCCTGCTGTCCACATATGTCGCCAGCCAATCTGTATCACCCTGATAATCACATACAGCCACACTGCCGGACCTATCAGCCAATACATAATAGGAATCAACACAATCTCCCTTAAAATCTCTAAAGACCTTACTCTCCCTACAAAACCTATCTTCCCTGCAACAGCAGCCATAACCAACGCCAAGACGACTGCTATGGGAAATGATAACAGCACATTAACATCTCCCATCAGCCACCACATGAACAGTGGAAGCAAAAAGCTCAACAGGTACCAACGTGACGACAACAGATAAGCAGCCAACTGTTGCATCACGACGAAAAGTACAGCCAGTATGACGGCACCCGCTGTCGGATAGTAATAGAACTGTACCAGGAATTCTCCCAACCAGTCGGCAAGACCGCCTGCCACACTCAGTCGTTCCAAGAAATAATCACCCGTCCATAGGAACAACTGGTACTGCTCCTGATAGGAAAGTGCATGAGGATACGCAAATCCCCAATACAAGAACAGCACGACACCCATTAGTATCGTGAGTCCCCATTTCCAGTAGCTGGCTAGCCTATTTATCATTTGAGAGGCAAAGTTACATATTCTTTCTGAATACTCCAAATTATTCATAAGAAAAACAAATCGCCCCGCATCGGATTAGGATGCAGGGCGATTGAATATTAGAGAATTGAATTTTACTTTTTCTTGGTAAAGCGCCAGAATGTTGCCTCACTCCATGAACCAGGAGCTGCAGTTCCGGGATATACAAGAACAAGACTCGTTCCTGTCAGACCCATCACCTCGAATTCAGTTACCGTAGTACCACCGCCATTAATCATGTATGGGAACATGACTGCTGGAGCCGAGGTCTTAAGGGTACCAATATTCCATGGGTTACCTCCGACTTCTGCCCGAGTGTCAAACAGTTCGAATTCATAATTTGCTGAACGCAATGCCTTTCCGTCTTTATCATAGGTGGTAATCTTGCCGCCTTCTTCAATGGTCATATAGGCACCAGAGTCACCTTCGCCTGCCTTGGAGTCATCCTTGTCAGTATGACCATACTGACCATGTTCTCCGTTGTACCATAGCATCTCAGGAGGGCAGCCCCACCACTGGTTCTCTGATTTGTTGGCAAATCCTTCACCACTGCCCATAGCATAGGCGAAGTTACCCCATGATTGACTACCAGCTTCAGGATCCTTTGGATCCTCTGGCATCTTCCAGTATTTGGCTTCTCCATCATATTTCTTCAGTTCCCAAGTCCAGTCCTTGTACAGCAGATCCTCATTCTCCACAGCGACAAAGCGCCAGACTGTTGCCTCACTCCATGAACCGGGAGCAGCAGTGCCAGGATAAACCAATACCAACTGGTCGTCGTTCAGACCTAAGATCTCGAATTCTGTTACCGTGGTACCGCCACCATTAATCATGTAAGGAAACATCACTACAGGTTTATCTGTCACCAGATGACCAAGGTCCCAAGCATTACCACCTACGTCATGACGTTTGCCATCATAACCTTTAACCTCATATTTTCCAGTACGGAGAGCCTTTCCTGCTGCGTCATAAGTAGCGATGTCACCATCCTCTGTGATAATCATATAGGCATTAAAGTCACCTTCGCCTGCCTTGGAGTCATCCTTATCAGTATGACCATACTGACCTTCTTCGCCATCGAACCACAGCATATCAGGCGTAGTGCCCCACCACTGGTTAGCACCATTCTCGGCGAAGTCAGCACCATCACCCATACAGTAAGCTGCGTTACCCCAGCATTGACCGTTCATGGACAAATCCCACATCCACTTCTTCTTGCCTGCGTTACTTGCCAGATACTTAATCTCCGGTGCAAGGTCAGCAGCTACCTGAAGTGTGAATTCTTTAGAGGCCACTACATCTTTACCGTCTTGATTGACATAGCGGAAATAAACGGTCTGAACAGGGTCTGAACCACGCTTTGGAGTGAAATTAAATACACCACCAGCCTTACCAGTAGACAACACCTGCTCACTACCATCAGGTTTCAAATAGAAGATTGTCAAAGACTGCACATTCGGGCAGTTGAACTTGATATAGTTTCCATCAGCGGCAGGTATTGTACAATCTATATCAGCATACTGACTGAATGTAGAATTGGCAAGCAACTGATCGGCACTGATATTGGTTACATCAAAACTGCCTTCCTCCTTAATAGGATTACAAGCGGTGAGCAACCCAAGTGCTACAGCGAACAATAATATTGTTTTTTTCATATTACTTTCCTTTTTGAATGTTTAATTAATATACAGGAGTACCACTCATGTTAGCATCCTTCACATCAGAACCCCAGCCAGGATTCTGCTTCAGAATCTCCGGATCGTCAGCAATCGTAATCTGAGCGGGAGGTATCTGCAGGAAACCATCTGTAGCAGCATAACGCGCTTTCCAAGAAGAAGCGGCATGGTGCATGGTTGTCCATCTACCAGTGTAGTTTACACGGGTTCCGTTTTGTGCTTCAAGAGCCTGAGCTGCCATACAGCCCTCGCCACCATCCTTACCGGACCAGCGACGCAGGTCGTTGAAGCGGATGCCCTCACCGGCAAGCTCCCAACGGCGCTCATTCTTGATGTTTGCCCAAGAGTAAGTTGTCTGTGGAACACCGGCACGCGCCTGAACCTGATTCATATAAGTGGCTGTACCCGTCAATTCAGAGTGCATCAGCATCACGTCGGCGAGACGAAGCAGTATGATGTCAGCAAAGTGGTCACCCTGGAAAGAGTTACCATTGTTATTGGCAGCATCTGTGTTAGCTACACGATAAACACCCCACCATGTATAAGCAGTGTTATGGTCATCCCACGAACTGGCGGAACAAGTGATAGGCATCCATTTCTTGTTGTAGTAACCGGCATCCTCTGAACAGGTTGTAGTGAAGACGAACCCTACGCCCTCTGTGAGTTCTGCCGGAGCGTCTAAAATGGTAGCTGCCTTACGTGGGTCGCTGTCTGACCAGTCGTCCCACAGCTTAGCATTGATAGTACCCTGACCCCATCCTTGTCCGAAAGGCAGTGAAGCCAAGTCACCATTGCTGACACCAGCACCATTGTCATCACAACGGAGACCACAGTACAATGATGTCATATTGGTGAAGCCCATTGTATTGCTGGCATTCCATGAAGCAAAGTTACCAAACTGCACTTGGAACATCTCCTCAGAGTTTCCGTTACCTGCCCAAAACTTACCGGCAGCAACAAGGTCAGCCACATAAGGATAATCTGGAGCTGTCAGTTCATTGGTGTACTGCCACAACAGGCGGAAATCAGGAACAAGGCTATAACCACCCTTTGTGATGGCATCCTCCAGATAACCAACCACTTGAGACTTGCTCAAAGGACCCGTCACACCTTCCTGCTCAGGAAGTTCTACATCTTCAAGTGTAGCCGTAGCAAGCTCACCCTTTTTCTTATAGAAGCCCTGATAGAACATATAGGCACGTGCCAAGTAACCCTCAGCGGCAGCCTTGGTAGCATGACCGTCGCCACGGGTAGTGGCACCATGCTGCATCAGGTTAGATGCACTGACAAAGTCGGCAAGGATATGCGGATAGATAACATTCTCTGCACTCTGCTGAGGACATGGATCGGGAGCTACTGCTGCCCAGTAGGCAGGGATGTCGCCCCAGAACTGTGAGCCCCAGAGATAGAACAGACCGCGCATGAAGTAAGCCTCACCAAGAAGCTGGTTGCGAGTAGCCTCCTGACCAGTCCAGTCAAAGGCATCGACGGCATAGATGACGGCATTAGCACGAGCGATACCAACATAGGTACAGTGCCATGCATTGTCAAAGATACCCTCCTTGTTCACCATCAAGTGTCCGATAGCATGTGACTCCACGTCACCAGTACCACCAGCACCGTTGGAATCATCAGACATGATGTTGTTAACAAACCAGAAAGTCTGAAGCGGATCAGAGCAATACTGGTTCATCACACCATAAAGGGCAGCCAACTCCTTGTTCAGGTCTTCAGCAGATGCCGGGTAGTTGGAGGTGTTGGCCTCTGTGTAGTTCGAGGAATCGAGGAAATCCTCACATGACGTTACGCCAAATGTGAAGAGAGCCGCGATAGCCATTATATATACTTTTTTCATATTCATCTATTCTATTATATGTTTTGAATTAGAACTTAATGCTTGCACCAATAATCCATGTACGAGCAGAAGGATAGAGACCTACATCGATACCACGGATGAAGTTCATGTTGTCTTGAGACTTTCCACCATCAGAGCTACACTCAGGATCAACACCAGTATAACCAGTGATGGTTGCAAGGTTCTGAGCCTGAACATAAAGGCGGAGCTGCTGGAACGGACTATTCTTCCAAAGCTTGCAGAAATCATAGCCTAAGGTGATGTTCTGAATCTTGAAGTAGTCTGCATTTTGCATGTAGCGAGTACTTACCCACTGGTCAGCAACAGCACCTACGGTCAGACGAGGCTGTGTATTGCTAGTGCCCTCACCATGCCAGCGGTCAAATACGTCAACTGTATAGTTATTATAAGGATTAGCAAGCAAAGCGGTACGATAGCACTGCATAATCTGCTGTCCGAAGGCACCATAGCCTTGAACACTAAAGTCTAAGCCTTTCCACTCACAACCAAGGGTGATACCCAATGTTGCTGTCGGATGAGGACTACCGATCTCGTGACGGTCAGTGTCGTAATCGATTTCACCATCCTTATTAAAGTCGTCCCAAATGGGGTCACCGGGCTGTGCATTGGCTAGAACGGCCTGTCCTGTAGCACGGGCTGCGTCAATCTGAGCCTGGTTCTGCCAGATGCCGCTGTAAGACATACCAGAGAAATAACCTACAGGATGGCCCTCTTCAACAACAGAAACGTATGAAGAGTTCTGGAACAAAGAGCTACCATACTTCTTGGTATCGATACCGATCTTACCACCGGCAGCGGCCAGACGGGTTACCTTGTTCTTGTTGGTAGCGAAGTTTACATTGGCATGATAGGTAAAGTCCTTACCAATCTTGTCACGCCAAGAGAGTGCAATCTCGACACCAGTATTCTTGATATCGCCACCGTTAATCATGGCAGCTTCCTCATAACCAAGCACCTCATTCATAGGAGCCTGTACCAACCAGTCCTTTGTCTTCTTAACATACCAGTCGAAGTTCAAACCGAGACGACCGCTCAGGAAACGGGCATCAAGACCGAGGTCCCACTGTTCAGAAGTCTCCCAAGTCACGTCTGGGTTAGGAGCATTCTTGGCGTAGGCACCGGTAGAATACTTGTTCTGTTCAACGGTGTATATCATATCGCTGGAGAACTTGTAACCATAGTCCGCATAGTCCGTCGGTGAGAAACCAATGTTAGAGAGGTAATAGAAATTATTAATCTGACAGTTACCGTTCTGTCCCCAAGAAGCGCGGATCTTCAAGAAGTCGAGCCACTTGCTGGTCTTTGCCATGAACGGCTCGTTGGTGATGACCCAACCTACAGAGGCTGAGGGGAAGGTACCCCAGCGCTTGCCTCTTGCGAAGTTGGAGCTACCATCGGTACGGAGAATGAACGTAGCCATGTATTTCTCATCGTAGTTCCAGTTGATACGTCCAAAGAAAGAGGCTATACTGCCCTGCCACGGGTTGTCATAGCCCTTGTGACCAGTCATATACTGTGTCTCATAATTGCTGGGGATATTATAGTTCCAACCATTGCGAACCAGAGAGTTGAGGTTTTCCTCAGAAACAGTAAACTTCATTTCCATTCCTGAACTCCAGTTAGAACGCTCGATACTCTGTCCAACCAACACGTCGATAGTGTGTTTGCCCAGTTTCGGCAATACATACGACAGTGTGTTCTCCAGAGTAAAGCTGCTGCTCTGATACTCACTCATGTTCAAGTTATAGTTTGCACTTGCATCTGTAAAGCTGGAACTATAAGGCAATGCGATGTTACGACTATAAGAACTACTGTAACCCGTATTAAACTGTCCACGATACTTCAGGTTCTTGATAGGCTCCACAATCCAATAAATGGTAGCACCCACACCGAAGTCACGGTTCTTATTAATGGAGTTGTAACCACCATTGAGGAAATGGTTCAAGGGGTTGGAGTAAATCATGGTGCTGTAACCTGCACCGTTATCCTTATAAGAAGCGAGTGACCCGTCTTCATTGAAAGGTCTTACCAGAGGAGAAGCTACATAGGCTGCCTGCATGATGTTCCAGTAACCATTACCCTCAGCGAGGTCATGACTTCTGTGATACCAGTAGGAAACATTCTCACCAATGGTCACCAGGTCGTGCTCCTCACCCAGCAGGTCCTTACCTTTCAGGAGGACATGCTCGGAATTGATACGACCTCCATAACGCTTGTAGTTAGAAGCGTTGTCTCTACCCATGATACCCTCGTTGGAACTATAGTTCAAACTCATGGAGAACTTGGAGCGGTCAGTACCACCACTCAAAGTCACAGCATGGCTGAACTGAAGGGCGTTCTTATTCTCATACTCCTTGAACCAATCTGTACCGGTCCAGCCGTTCTCAACGGCAGACAAGATATTAGCAGGAACTAGAGAGCTCCAGTCAGTAGCTGTACCGTAAGTATTGAAATTGGTCTCGTTAATGATCTGCATATACTGCTGGGCGTTGACCAGTCCGGGCACCTTGTAGGCGTTAGACCAACCTACATAACCGTCATATTGGATAGAAAGCTTACCAGACTTACCCTGCTTAGTAGTTACCAAGATAACACCGTTGGCAGCACGGGCACCATAGATTGCTGCAGAAGCAGCATCCTTCAGCACGTCGATGCTCTCAATGTCATTAGGATTCAAGCCGTTCAAGCCATCGTCTGCTGTACCTGCGTTGATTCCGTCGATAATCAACAATGGTGAGGATGTTCCGATAGTACCCACACCACGGATATTTACTTTAAAGCCCTTACCTGGCTGTGTAGAACTCTGAGTAATGTTCACACCAGGAGAGGAAGCCTGCATAGCAGTCAGAGCATTGGTGGTATTTAATTTGGCGATGTCCTCACCCTTTACCTGAATAGTGGCACCGGTCACCAGCTTTTTCTTCTGAACACCATAACCTACGACTACCACCTCGTCCAGAAGGGCATTGTCTTCCTTCAGACTGATGTCAAAGTTTGACTGATTGCCAATAGCAACCTCCTGAGTGGTGTAGCCGATGTAAGAGATGACCAAGGTTGCACCTGGCTTCACGTTGAGGGAGAAGTTTCCGTCGAAATCGGTCACTACACCGTTGGTAGTACCCTTTTCAACTACGCTTGCACCAATCACGGGACCCTGAGAGTCACTGACGGTACCCGTGACCTTCTTCGTTGTCTGCTGAACGGCCTCTACCGAAGCATCGGGATTGGCAGCCATTACAGGTGAGTACATACCCAGCAGTGAGCACGCACCCATCAGCAGCGCTGTTTTTCTGATTTTTTGGTTCATACTTAAGTATTTTTCTTAGATTGATTGAGTAAATACATTTATAGTTTCTTAGTTGAACGGAGACTTGATAATCCCCTTCCACGCCAAGTCCCTGGGACCCGCAATGGCTGTTAGCTAATTCTCTTTCTTATGGCATAGTTTTTTGGCTAAATTTTAATTTTATTATGTTAATAGTATTTATACAGTTCGAGTGAATACACAATTTCACGGTGCAAATTTAAAACTTTTTTACGAAATACGATAATCTTTTTTTGACAAAAAGTGATACTTTTTTGCTTTTTAGGGCTAAAAGTACACTTTTTGTCAATATAAATAATACAAAACGACTGATATGTGTAGTATTAAGGCTTTAAGTACAGGTCGTTGATATCATGCAGGAAAAGCGTCTTCTTGTCGTTATAGAAACGGACGAAGTCTGCGGCAGACTGCTGTCCTGGATAAGGGGCAAAATAGTGATGAGGACGATTATAGGCATTACGCCATACCAGAACATAACAAATGGGATGCTTGGCAAGGACAGGTTCCAGCGTTGCCGTCCACCAGTCTTTCGTCTTAATACACTCATAACCCGTTTCTGTCAGCGCCACCGCCTTGTCGTGTTTTTTCGCCACGGCACAGACCATTGCGAGGTTCTTGTCGAGCGTGGCGGCATACTGGGCGATTTGTGTGGTATCAGCCTCGGGAGCCCAGCAATAGCAGTCCAGTCCCATCAGGTCGATAATTTCGTCACCCGGATAGCGTTCCAGATACTTTGCCTCGTCACCGTCAGGCTCCGTACCGGGCGAATAAGCATACAGCACATTCGTCACGCCCTCCTCCTGGAGGCGGTTGACGGTCATCTTCCACAAAGCCTTATACTGGTCGGCAGTACAGAGGTTTTGTCCCCACCAGAACCAGGAGCCAGTATGCTCATGCCAAGGGCGGAACAATACCGGAACCTTGACCCCATAGGGCGTCTCCAGGGAGTTGAGGAAGTCAGCCACCTTGTCAATCCAGGAAAGGAACAGCTCATGTTTCTCACCACCTTCCAATACGGCTGCCACCGTATTCATCTCTATATCCTTCAAGGAGTCAGCCACCCACGAAGTACCGCCGCTCAGCGGATTGTCCAAGTGCCAGCTCAAGGTCACCATACCGCCAAGGTCATACTGTTTGATGATTTCCTGACGGATGCGGTTGAAAGATACACCGTCCAAATTAGCGGTGTCGCCCAGTTCGATGTGTCCGAGGTCAAAACTCTGCAGGGCTGGATAGTCGTTGCAGACACTTTTTACGTCCGAACGGTCCTCATCGCCCTCCCATCCGATGCCATAGACGGTATCGTCATGGTGTCCGAAGAGATAGACCCCACTATCACCTAACACTTTCAAATTCGCCAGCAGATTCTCTGTCCGCTGTGTTCTTCCACTATCAGCCAGCGGATCATCCGCCTTCTGCTGTCCACCGCCACATGCCATCAGCATCAAACCAAACGGCAGCAATAAGAATAAAGTCTTTTTCATATATTATTTAGGCAATAACATAGAAGTTGACCCAACTTTTTAATAATTCCTTGGAATCCTCGTGATTTCGAGGAATTATTTTTGTATTGTCTTTTCATCATAGCATTATTATGAACAATTTACTTTGTAAATTGAATGAGGAAATATATTGCAAGTTTGTAAACATTATACGTATAGAAAGGAGACCTCGCACTTGAAAAACTGTATCTTTGCATTAGAATTTAAATAAAAAACCTCAAGGATATGATAGATTTCAAGAAGTTCAACAGCGTTATCTCCCTCACCTCATACTTTACCTCTGATGAGAAGTGTAAGCAAGCCATCATTGAATCACGTTGGTCTGACGGTGACGTTGTATGTCCCTACTGTGGTGGGCATCACTGCGTTGTTCGCAAGGATGGTAAGTTCCGCTGCAAGCACTGTGGAAAGAACTTTTCTTGCCTTGTTGGTACTATCTTCGAGAATACCAAGTTGCCGCTCATCAAGTGGTTCTTGGCTATGTACTTTATCTCATCCCACAAGAAGGGCATTAGTTCATACCAACTTGCAAGGAACATCGAGGTGACTCAGACCACTGCTTGGTATATGCTTCAGAAGGTGCGTCTTCTCTATCCTCAGAGCGATGCTGATGCATTTGATGGTACTGTAGAGTGCGATGAGGTGTACATCGGTGGTAAGGAGAAATGGAAGCACAAGTCAATGCGCACACCTAATACACAAGGTCGTTCCACAAAGACCAAGACACCTGTCTTTGGTATGATGGAGCGTAGCACCTTTGAGAATGAGAAGGGTGAAATTGAACCTATCACCTATGTTCACGCATTCGTTGTTGAGAACACGAATAGGGCTACATTGCAGCCCATCATTCAGCAGTTCGTTTCTGATGGTTCAAGAGTCATCACTGATGAGCTTGCAGCCTATAATGGACTTGCTGAGTTAGGCTATACTCACGCTGTTGTTGCACACGGTGCTGAAGAGTATGCCAAAGGTGACGTGTTCACCAATAGCATTGAGGGCTTTTGGGGTCATTTCAGACGTATGATTGTGGGCTGTTATCACGATGTATCTGACGAGCATTTGCAGCAGTACATTGACGAGGCTGTGTACCGTTGGAACACAAGAAAAGCGTCCCAATCGGAACGCTTTGAGGATATGTTTGCTAAGTCCATTGGACTGATTGTCACTTGGAGTGAATTAAGGCTGTGTGAGGCTGCTTAATATTTTTGTTTTGGCGCTTTCGTAGAAAGGAATCTGTCATTAAATCCTTTCTTTGTATCGTTAAATCCTTTACCCCATCCTCCTTTCGGCTCGTCTCCCAACATTGACATTGATGCAACGCCTTGACTATCTTCTCCATTTAAAGTAGATGAAGTTTGAACCCTTTTAGGGTAATTTTTCAAATCATCATAGAATTTCCTTCTTCTGTCATTCATTTCACGTCTATTTGAAATATGGTCTCTAAATTCACGCCAAGAGTCTTCAATCTCTCTTTCTTTCACTGATTCGGGGTCGTTAGGGTCATACTCAATAGGGTCTTCAATATCATTTATCCATCTAGCGTATTCCCATTCGTTCAGCACTCTATTCACAGACTCCTTCACAATTCTATGAAGGTCACTTTCTGTTAATCTTATAAGTTTCTTATTCATATTATAATACGTATTAATTCGTTATTTAGTGAAAATCTATAGTGTAATAATGTATTGTTCCGCTTAAAGTTCCATTATTGATTCTTCTTAGTCCAAGTTTCTCCAACATTTGTATTGCTTCTTGAACTTTTGGTAGTCTGTCATCTGCAATGAAAAATGCATAATATGCCAAATCGTTGCCAACTCTTGTTTGAACATTGAATCCGTGACGATAGCAAATATCATATACCTTGTCATCAAGTTCTTTGTAGACGCCCATATCATCCCCATCATTCTCTTTTATAATTGACGGTTTTGAACAGTTTTCGTTGATGAACTTGTTAATGGTTTGCGAAACAACTCTTTCAATTATTCTGTTCATATTAACAAACTTTATAATAATAAATATCTCCATCATTGAAAAAAAGGTCTACCTTTGCCCAAAAATAGTTCATATATGATATACAAGAAGAATACAAGAATAGTATGTGACACAGATAATGTGATTATAAGATTATTAAATGAACACGATGGAAGACAAATATCAGCAATAGCATATAATGATGATACTGATATAGCATCTATCGTGTCTGTCATTAATAATCTTGATATTCTAAACGGTGAACGTTGCTATGAAATTATAGGAGTTCGTACTGTTAACAATCCTGATATTATGTTTCAATTACAGCAATTCTTCTATAATAGTCTCTATGAGTTAAATGTAAGATACTTCTGTTTCGAAACAAAAAATAGGAAATTGATAGAAATTGCAAGTATGCTATATACTTTGAGAAGAGTCCAAGGAACAGACTATTACTATGCAGATTTGAACAGAATGTTCTATCATAATAATGAGCAGCCAAACCAATGACTGCTCCTTTTTTAGACATTTGGGTCAACTTCTATGTTATTGCCATTATTTATAGTCATTAATTAGTATAGTACCGGATTTAAAAGGATTCTCCATAAATATCAACCTTTCATGATTTCCCTACGCAACCAGAGGGCAAAAAGTTTGTCATAAACTGAATAGACATTTGCTTCCTGCGTAACGAAATCCTTGTCAAGAAGTGCTTTAAGAGAAGACATGACACTACTTGCTGACCACAAACCATATTTCTTAATGAAGCTACCTCCTGTAACCCCAGTTGCCTTTCCTTCTGCAGCAACAGCTCGGAATACGATACGCTGTTTTTCTGGCAATTGACTCCACAGCATCTCATAATTTTCTGAGTTCAAATCAAGCAGATAGTCTATAGCATCGTCAATCATATCTGTTGTACAATGTCCCTTCTCTGACGTTTGCAAAAAGAGGATATTCATAACCCGCTGCAAGTAAGATGTTACCCCATCAAATTTTTGATATACCTGATGAGCTACCTCTTTGTCCAAGAGTTTTCCATTCTTTTTGAATAAATTTACTGCAAAGGTGGAATATTTGTCCTCAGAAATAGGGGAAAGCCCCATTATAATCACAGACTGGTAAAAAGGACGGGAGGGGGAAGTGAATATCTCACCCATAAGGTGTCTTTTCGAACCTGCAAAGATAAAGGTGGCATTCACACAACGCTGTATATGAGTTCTTAAAGCAGCCTCCACGTTTGGCCCATCAGGATAGTGCGTAATTTGCTGAAACTCATCAATAGCCACGAGACATGGTTTATCAGCAGTCTTAAGATAACTAAATATCTCATCAAGTGTGACTGCAGGGTTCTCTATATGTCCTATGCCAAGCCCCCAAACAGGATTACCATTGATATCAAAGGATATCTGCTGCTGAAGAGAACTTATCGCACTTAGAAAACGTTCCCATACTTTTCTACCACGCGGCTTCAGTTCATCAAGGATGGCTTTCCCGAAAACACTTACAAAGTCTTGAAGAGAATTCGTTGCATAGATATCGATGATAAATGTATAATATCGTCCTTTAATCTCCGGTTGGTTGAAACAATGGTGGATAAGATCCGTCTTACCTAACCTACGTGGTGAGATTAGTGCCATATTATTATCATTAGTCATCAGCTGCACAATGTCCTTTGTTTCTTTCACACGGTCGCAAAAGTATGAAGGGCCTGCATAACCTTTCGTAATAAACGGATTAACCATATTATGATAATTTACGTTGTCAATGGTGCAAAGATACAAAACATTATTGAATTATCCAAATAATAATTATCGAAAATACGATAATCATGTTTTAGATAATACTTTCCCCCCCGCAATCTTCCAAACATTTGGAACAAAAAAGAAACGCAACCCTTGGGGAGTTGCGCTTCTAATTATATCAGGAGATGTTTACTCATACGTTATTCTTCCGGACCTACATAAACAGTCGACTTGTTCCCGACATAGGCAGTACGCTGTTTGTAGAGCTGTGCTATCACGTAGTCCTCATTGACACCATCGTCAGAAGTTTCGGCGTTAGCATTGTGACCCCAACTGTTGGCAGCCACACTACCATCGTCATTGTGATGTGCCCCCGAAAGTTAGACAAAAAACTTTCGGGGGCACTTCATATATGTCATTCAGTCTCTTTATTTTACAACGACCTTCTTACCGTTCTTGATTACTAAGCCCTTGTAAGAAGCATTGATCTTCTGACCTGCGAGGTTATAGCAAACGCCACTGTTCAACTCACCAATCTTAGCGGTCTGGACGGCTGTAACAGTACCGATTTTTGCCTCAGGAGTAGCAGAAGCAACAGCCACGTAAGCTGCCTTCAGGGTATAGGTGGAACCCTTGTCACCAGAAATCTGAATGGACTTCACCTTGCTTTTGTTAGTAGCATCGAGAGGAACTACAACGCATGTTGCACCTACACCAAAAGTACCGGGGACAGCAGTTTCTGCCCTATTTGCAACAGGTGCAGCTGCTTCTACATCATAATCCACCATTACAGTACCACCTGAAGTCGTGGATTCAAACTCGATTACTACGTTATCGAAGTGTGAGAAGTCCTTGGCGTCCGTACCCGTACCAAACCACCAGCCTTTACCGCCGCCTGCGCCATCTGCATCACCGGTAATTGTGATAGTCTTAGTGTCTGCACTGTACTCAGCATTCCAACCAGCATTGAGGTCAGCAAGCGTCAATTCAAAAGTATCTCCATAGATTCCTCCGCTCTTGATACCATTCTCCTCAACATACGCCTTGGTTGCAAAGTACACCTTCTTCCATTTAAACGTTGATCCTGTAGCAGCCTGAATACCGAAGTTCATACCGCTGGACACATTTCTTTCAAATCCAGAAATGTCAACAACCTGTATAAATGAGCCACTTGTACTATAAAGAGTTGCATCACCTCCGAAGAGAATCCACTTTCCCCAGCTAACGATATTCATGTCCTCAATTTCATACACGAGGTAATCGTAACCAGAGAAGTCGCCTGTTAGCCAAATACCATTAAAGACAGAGCCACCCCAGTCAGAATCTTTTGCACCAGACATATCAATTTCCTTTGTAGGAGCAATATAAGGAGTAACAGGATTGGCTTCGAGGTCGGCCTTATATTCAGCCTCACTAGCCCAGTACATTTCTTCGATGACAATGCTACCAGCAGCATGAGACTGTAGAGCAGCCTTGTAAACTTTGTTCTTGGTGGCATCAAGCTTAATACCTACCAAACCACTCGTATTAGCTTGGATCGTTGCATCACACTGATTGAACTCTGCACCCCATTGGCCTGCAGTGCCCTTACAGCTCGTCTGAAGGATGAAAGCAGTCTCCATGGTACACTCCTTGTACTTCAATACAAGATAGTCATAAGCACTTGCATCGAAATAAGTAATACCAGAATCATCAGCAGTGCTGCCGCTTACGACAGCTTCACCTGTCGAGGGAACATACCAATCCTGCCAGCCCCATGCGCTAAACTGAGTAGTTACACCTGCCGGTTTATTCAGCTCAACAACAGTTTTGGCATTCACACTCATAGCTACGAGAGCCATAGCAATTAAAGTAAAGATTTTCTTCATAAATACAAGTTTTAGTTAATATATAATATAAAATGTTGCAATATATGTTTTCGGTTGCAAAGATACGAATAATTATTGATATGATGATAACATTTTATTGACCAACTCTGATACTATTTTACTTTTTAGGGGCATTTTTACGCTTTATACCAAAGATTTTCTAGCCTATGGTCCTGATTAGTCCATGTTCCCCCTGCAACTAACGTGCAATTTATATACATTGAATAATCGGGAGGTAGCCACAAAAATGAAGAACCAAAATAAGCGCAGCCTTGTTCAGGTTGCGCTTATTGTTATTTAGTATGAAGATACATTTATGGTAAGAGCGCTGTGACGATCTCGTCCTCGTACCATTCCAATGTCTTGCGGTCGATGAGTCCCATCCACCACAAACCGGCAGTGTCATACTGATTAAACTTCGACTTGAGATACTTGGCATACTTGATGCGTTCTGCCATGCTCTTGTTCTCGTCAATGGCACCGAACTCTCCAAAGACGAATGGAACGCCAACGGTCGAAGCCCTGTTGCTGACGCGGTTGAATACACCGTCAATTACAGCCTTACAATCGTCGTCAAACACCTCTTGATTATAGTTATATTCTGTTCCATCATCATTCTTACCAGCATTGTTATTACAGAAGTTGTAAGGATCATAGGAATGGATGGACAGATAGAGGTGATTGCTGACAGGATCTTCGGGAAGCTGGAATGCCTCTAGAGCCACATCGCTTGTTCCGGTTGCGGCATAGGTTGTCACTGCCAGGTTGCGATAGCGGTTGTTGCCACCAGTGGCACGAACCACGTTGACAAAGTCTTGTTGCAGCTTGTTGATGGCTTCATAGGCGCCATCAGAGGCAGAAGCGGGAGCTGTCCACGAATAGCTCTTGTTCAGAATTTCGTTGAACGATTCGAAAATCAAGAACTCGTTGTAGTTTTTGAAACGCTCGGCAATCTGCTTCCACAGTTTCTGATAACGGACGGTGATGACTGGATAGTCGTCAATATCGGCATAGAGCCATGCTCCACCATCGGTACGTCCATTGGCTGCACCGCTGTCGTGCTGTACGTTGAGGATGCAATAGCAGCCTGCGTTCAGTACGTAGTTGACAACTTCCTCTACACGAGCCATCCACTCCTCACTGACATTATCATCAGCATCCATATGCGTATACCATGTAACAGGAATACGGATGATGTTGAAACCTCTGACCGCAATCGCATCGATAATCTCTTGCGTGGTAGTCGGCTGGCCCCAAGAAGTCTCCCAATCATTGACTGTCTTCGTAGAAGGATCCCACCAGTCACCCCATGGATTGGCATCAAGGGTATTACCCAGGTTATAGCCCAGAACGAGATTTTCCACCAATTCAAAGGATGTCATGAAAGGATCGTCAGGATCGCCTCCTGCACCTTTCTGTGTGATGGAAATCGTCTTGCTCAGATTTCCGGAACTGATGGTAACGGTAGCGGTACGCGCATCCCCCATATTCTTACTGACACTGATTTTATCGTAGCTGTATTTGTTGGTAAAACCATAGCCAGCATAGTTGGAAAGCGTCACCCAGTCGGCATCAGTCGTTGCCGTCCAGTCACCATCACAATTGATACCAATGATATAATTGCTAGCACCCAAAGAGAAGTTCAGTGTGGAGAGAGTTACCCCATCGGCATCGAGCAACTCCAGAATGGTGGCAGCACCACTTCTGCGACCATTGTCCACCGTCTTGGTGGTATCACTGTCGCTGCATGCTCCTGCCACAAAGGCAAGGAGCAGCAGGAGTGCAGTGTTTAATATATTCTTTCTCATAATCATTATTCTTTATATATTAGACTCATTACTTAGCAGCAGGCACATACAGGATTCGCACGTTGTCGAACATGATGTCCATCGTAGAAGGAGTACCAGTCCAGTTCATGTGCATGAGACGAATCTGGTTGATACCCTCAGCTTTAACGTCACCATAGGTCTTGCCAGCCCAAGTACTACCGTCTGTTGTCTGGAAGCTGCTCAGCTTCACAACATGACGATACCATTTCTCCTTAGGCTGAGTATCGTCTATAGCACGGAGAGGTTTCTCTACATAGTCACCATCAACCCAGTTTCCGACGTTCTTTGAACCATCACCACCCACAACAAGAGCAAATGCACAATATGCCTTGGCATCACCAATGGTCTGAATCTGATAGTGCAGGAACGGATACTGTGCACCGCCGAAATCAGTATTGTTGTCCCATACCTCCATGGCGAGATAAACATCATCGGTAGAAGTGCTGGCAGGAATCAGGTCGAAGCCCGGCAGTGAGAACGAGTTACCAGACCAGTCCTTGCGGAAGTAACACATCGTTGCCCACCAGTTCCAGCCACCGTCAGTAGACTTGATACGCCAGAACTTTCCGTCGCTGGTGTAAGGAATACTCTCACTGGTAGCCTCCGACATCAGTGTTCCGTTCGGTCCCCATCCGTTATCCGTGGCAAATCCATCCTCGAAGTTCAGGATGATACCATCTGTAACATAGAAGTAATCCTGCGAAGCCGTACCACCAGGAGTGGTAACCGTCAGGGTTGTACCAAAACCTGCTGAAGGTTTCAAGTCTTCAGTGAAAGCAATAGTAATCTGATCCTCAGACTCAGCCACAGTAAAGTCGTCCGGACCCAGTGTGATATCACCATAGGTAACAGACTCTACCTGCACGAACTCACGACCTTTGATAATCAGGTCGGTGCCAGGAATAGGCATATCCGTATTGATAGAGGTAATCACCGGCTTACCAGGAACCTTCGTATAAGGAATATATACGATACCCGCAGCACACTCAATGACCAGACAGCCCTCATCGAAGGGAAGGTCGGGTGTAGTCAGCGCCAATTGAGAAGACACCTCATAGCTCTGATTTGAATTCAGGTAGCGGTCCTGCTTCTCTACGATATAGTCGGTGACCTGTACACGATTGCCTGGCACCACTTCCCATTTCGTCGTAGAAAGTTCCTCTTCCGTTGCATCAGTGAAATACATATCCTCAATGCTATAGAGATTGAGACCATAAACATTCAGAATATCACCAGTCTTACGGGGATAACTACCCTGAATACGCTGGATAACCGGACCTGCACCTAGAACCTTGAAGGCATAGGTAGCGACACCTCCGTCTGTCTCCACGCGAATCTCATCCTTCAGGTCAGAGTTAAAAGCTGTGAGCTGGAAACCGTCGCTCTCGGATGGAACCTTTACAATAATGCTATGGTCGGTATTCATCGTTGAGCTGAAACCCACCTTCTGGTCGTTGATATAGACAGCCTTTGCACCGCCCAGATTATGGCCGATAATGGCAATGGTCTGTCCTTGTGCCGACTTCGTAAAGAGACTGTCTGCCTTTTCAGGGTCACAGACACGGACACCCGTAATCTCGGGCTGTCCACCACCGCTGCTGTCGCTATCGCTACAAGCAGTAAAACCCAGTGCGATGACAGCCAATAGCGCCGTCATCAGGACACCTCTATTATATTTTATTATCTTATTCATTGCTTTGTCATCTTTATATTATTACTCATCTCCAAAATCATAGTTCTGTGCAGGCTCCTTGAAATAAGGATTGCGAATCACGTCAGCCTCAGGATAAGGCAGGAAAATATTTGCCTCGCTGAGTGTTACAGGGTCATAGCCGTCACAGGCACGAGAGAGTGCGTCCACATCATAGACGTAACCTTGTTCCTTGGTCTTTAAAACATTCTCAGTGTCGCCCTCGCGCATACAGTCGTTCCAATAGCAACCGCGAGGATCGGTAGTATTATCGTAGAAATACCAAGGACTAGACTGGCGGTTGGGGAACGTACGATAAGAAATGGTACGGTCGGCATTGAAGAGTACGTCACCCTGGTTCACCATATAAGCACGGTGCTGTTTGTTGTTGAAATAGTTCAACATATATTGAGGTTTCCAGCGATACCAGGTCACCATGTCGTACCAGTTCTGGAACTCCATACAGAACTCCTTACGACGCTCCTTGATAAGTTCTTCCAGTCCATATGATGTATACATATCGTCAACCTTAGCTCTAGCTCTTACAGCATTGATAGCAGCCAGACCCTCTGGGTCGGATGTCATGTCGTCATTTCCCAACACAGCCTCTGCCTTGATGAGATAAACATCGGCAAGGCGCTGGATATAGGTATTCAGCGGAGAAGCCATCTGTGCGAGGTGTCCTTGACAGTCAGCCTTCGTGCCTACCACCCATTTCTTCAACTGACAGAACTTCTTTCCATACACGAAGCCTGAAGCCTGCGGATAGCCATTGGCAGGAGTCTTTTCAGCAGCAGACACAAGGTCGTTGCCCGTATCCCAGTAATCATAGTAAAGACCCGGAAGACAGAAGGTCGCATGGAAACGGATAGAGTCACTGATGTCCTCGTTATAGAGGTCAAGCATATCGACAGAAGCATAGATACCACCCCAAACATTGACATCGGAAGAACCGCTCCATGCAAGGTCGGAAAAGTTTGCTGAATACTCGCCCCAGGCAGCGGTCAACGGGTCGGCCCAACGCATGGCGAGCAACGTCTCAGAATTCAGCATCGAGAAGTTATTGGTGGAATACTTGAACAAGTCAGCATAGTCTTCCATCAAAGAATACTTACCGCTGTTGATGACATCGTCACAAAGTTCAATCACCTCTTCCAAGATACTCTCGTCACGGGTTGTCTTGTTCCAACCGCTATAGGCAAGAAGTGCCTTAGCCAGAAGTCCCTCAGCAGAATACTTCGTGGCATGGTTTCTGGTACTTGCTGTCGGCAGCAATTCCACAGCGCGTCTGTAGTCACGAATGACAAACTTCAGGACATCCTCCTCCTTCGTCAGAGGAATCACAGGGTTCTGAGTCATGGCAAGGTTGTCTTCATAGACAATCACCTCTCCCCAGGAACGGAGCAGATAGAAATAAGCGGTACCACGCATCAGGTAGGCCTCACCTAAGGCAAGGTTCTTGATTTCCTCGCTGACAGCGTCAGTACAATATGCGTTAATATCAGATATCAGTTGGTTGGACAATGATACAACCAGATAGAAAGATTTCCAAGCATTAGCAAGGTCACCATCCAGACCTGTGACCTGGAAGGTAGCATATTGTGGATTCAGATAGGGGTTCCAACCATCATTGGCACGAGCGGAGCCCATACCCACCATGGCTCGATAGTTATAATTGAACCAAGCATAATTATACAATGGTTCAACGGCTTTCATCACAGCCTCGTCCGAAGAATAGTAGGTATCTGCTGTATATTCATGGGTGGGTGTCTTTTCCAGGAAATCCTTACCACAACTAGTAGTAAGTGTTCCCATGGCGACCAAAGAACCAGCCAGCAGCAATATATTCAGTTTTTTCATATTCTATAATAATTAGAAGTTGAGTTTAAGACCAAAGTTATAAATACGCTGTGAAGGATAACGTCCATTATCAAGACCTTGGAGAATTACGCTTTGTCCCATGGCACCGACTTCGGGGTCGTATCCGTCATAACCGGTAATCGTAAAGAGGTTCTGCACGTTGGCATATACCTGACACCACTCAATACCAATCTTCTGAATCCAGCGCCTCGGCAAGTTCCAAGCGAGAGAGAGAGACTTCAAGCGGATGTAAGAACCGTTCTCAACAAAAGCGGATGAGATACGGCTGTTACTGTTCTGACCACCGCCAGAGGGTTCAATACGCCAACACTCCGCAGAACCTGCATTGGAGATATACACATTCGAGATATCACTCAGAGAGCCTTCCGGGTTATACATCGCGATATGAGCACAGTTGGACACATACGCCATCTTGTTACCCCATCCCTTCGGATCGGTCTTGGTCTGTCGGAGCACATTGTAAACATCGTTACCATATGAGCCGCTCAGGAAGAAAGAGAGCTCAAAATCCTTGTAGGTAATCGTATTGTTCAAGCCAAAGGTGAACTTCGGGTTCGGGTTACCTATATACTTACGGTCGGACTCGGTAATCTTACCGTCACCATCCACATCCTCATAGATATAGTCACCAACCCAGATTCCATTCTGCTTGATATCATACAAGTTTCCGTCGCTGTCTACCGGGCGAGCAACAGGAATGTAATTACCGTCCTTGTCTATCATTCTTTCACCATTGGGATCTTTCTGATAGAAGTCGTCTTCCTTGTTGAACATACCAATCACGTTATAGCCATAGAAACGACCAACTGGGCCGCCTATCTCCGACAGAGTATAGGTTTCACTACCGATGCGTCCCTGTAAAGAAGAGTCATCGCTATTCAGTGCAGTCAGTTTGTTGCGGTTGAAGGAGAGGGTGGCACTTGTGCGCCATTGGAAATCCTTGTTAGAGATATTCACCGTATTCAAGGTAAACTCAATACCTTTGTTGCGGATGGCACCTGCATTCACATAGGGAGGTTTGGCACCAAAATACCACTGGTAACCCTCCTCGTCAATCAGATAGGTAGGCAATACGGAGTACATCAACAAGTTATCCGTCTTTTTATAATAAGCATCCACGATGAACTCAATACGATTATTGAAAAAAGAAAGGTCAAGACCAATGTTCCACGCCTTTGTTCTCTCCCACTTCAGGTCTGGGTTTTCATAGTTCCCGGCATAATAGCCATTACCCCATGCGGTGGATACAGAACTCATAGCAACACCATATGCGTAAGATCCTGCACTTTGGTTACCTACGAGACCCCAACCGAGTCGGAGTTTCGCATTGCTCAACCACTTGTTGGTAGCCTTCATAAACGGCTCTTGAGTGATACGCCAGGCGACAGCCACAGAGGGGAACCATCCCCAGCGGTTGTTCGGACCAAAAGATGAAGAACCGTCGGCACGCAGCGTGGCAGTCAACAGGTAGCGGTCTAACAGGTTGTAGTTCAGACGACCATAGTATGACTCAATAGCCCACTCGCTGCCTTGCTCATCATTAGTAGCGGTAGTAGCGTCACCTACATGCAAGGAATGGATAGCGTCAGAGATATAACCTCTTCGTGAAGCAGTAAGACTTTCCCAGTCTCCCCACTGCGACTCATGTCCCAACATCACCTGCAGATGATGGCCCTTCAACGGGTCGATATCATATGTGGCATACTGCTTGAAACTCTGATACTTGCTGGTAGAAGAGGAGCGCTGACCCAATGACTCCACTTTTTGATTACTCGAGCCATAAGTGTATTCTGGACGAAAATAATAGGTGTCTGTCCAAGAGAAACTTCCACCATATTCAATACGTACTGACAGATTCTTAATCGGTAAGATGTTTGCATAGAGGTTATAGTCAAGTTGTGACTTCGTCTTATGGTTATCTATCATCTGAGCCTTGAACAATGGGTTCTCGGTATAGTTAAACTCGTTTTCTGCTCCAGAGTCATAAGAACCATCGGCATTACGGGCAGCCACATCAGGAGTCATGGAAATGGCATCACGAATAACGGTACCTCCCAAATTATCTGCATCATCGAACGTGACAATCTGCTTAGTACGAGCGAAATAGCCATTAGCACCTACTTTCAGCCATTTATTGACATTGGTTTCTACATTGGCACGGAAACTGGCACGGGTAAAGCCTGAACCGACACCGATACCGTCCTGATTCAGATAACCACCTGAGAGGTTATAGTTCATATCCTTGGTACCACCACTGACACCCAACTGATGCTGGTGCATGAAGGCAACCTGGAAGAGTTCTTTCTGCCAGTCTGTACCGTCGGTCAACAAGGTAGGATCCTTATACTGTTCCAAGGCACCCCATCCCCATAAGGCAGCACGGTCATTATAGAACTTGGCATACTGTTTCAGGTTCATCATGTCCAGATACTTGGGCAGTTTCTGCCAACCCATCATACCTTCATAGACTACCTTGGGTTTACCTTCCTTACCACGCTTGGTAGTAATCAGTACAACACCGTTGGAAGCACGCGAACCGTAAATGGCGGTGGCAGAGGCATCCTTCAACACTTCAAGAGATGTAATATCCGAGGGATTCAGGGTGCTCAACACAGAAGAGTTGTCACCGGTCTGTCCTGACATAGCAACACCGTCGATGACATACAGAGGTTCATTGCCACTCAGAGAGTTGATACCACGGATTTGAACGGAGATACCACCACCAGGAGCACCTGAGTTCTGAGTAACGGCAACACCGGCAATACGGCCCTGCATGGCCTGCTCAATACTGGTATTGACACCTTGTTTGATGGCTTTCTCGTCGATAGACGATACAGCACCCGTCAAGTCAGAACGCTTCATCGTACCATAACCCACAACAACAACCTCGTCAAGCATCTTCTTGTCCTCTTCGAGGGTGATGTCATACTGGGTGCGACTGTCAACCTTGAACTCCTTCGTGATATATCCGATATAGGATATCACGATGGTCTGCCCTTGCCGGACATTCAGCGTGAAGTTTCCGTCGAAGTCGGTGGCAACACCGTTTGACGTACCTTTCACTACTACACTTGCACCAATAATCGGACCTTGTACATCCGATACGGTACCAGTAATCTTCTTCGTCTGTTGTACAGCAGGCAGCGGAGATTCGCCCCCCCCGGCGTACGCTTGCGACGAGAATCCCAGCAGGAATATGCTGCATAATCCCGCTAGCAGAGTTTTCTTACTGCAAAATAGATTCATACGTTTTTTGTTATTGTAAATATATAATTAGTAGTAATTTTCAATTTGCAAAGATAATACAAATTTATGAAACCATATTATATTTTGTTGACAAATTTTGGTACTTACCTACATTTTCCTCATTTTTAATCCCATTTGTTAACAAACCATCCATATTTTACCAATAAGTGTAAAAGCGACATTCTTGATTTTCGCTCTTATTATCACTCAAATCGACTTTCAAATACTATTTTGCTTGCTTTTTAACAAAATGATCTCCCCCCTACGGAATAAAGACACGCTCCTTCTTTCCCTCGTAGGTGGGGATCATCAATCGGATAGTGTCTAACTCGACAGTATCAGGAAGGAGAATACTAACATAACGACGGATGGTATAATACTGGGGAACATCACGCTGGTCGTGCAACAGACGGAAACAAGCCGTACGGGTCTGGTCGTCATTCTTGCGGATGGTATCCTGAGCGAGTCCCAGTGACTGGACACCGTCATTGTCATCTGCCTGTCCTGACTTGAGCAACAATGCGAGGTTGAGGTACTTTCCGTTCTTACTCAGCCAGGCACTCTCAATACCCGTAGGATCTTCTGGCTGTTCTTTCAGTTGCCAATGCTTAACAGCACGAAGGGTAGGTACAGCTCCTAATGACACACACTCTGCCGTCGATTCACTAAGCTTGTTGAAATACAGCACGGCTCGGTATGTAGTATCTGCCGTCTCAATCCACTTAGCCGTGGCAGGAGGAGTCAAGGTGAAACGGCCACCGTCGTCAAGCATAAAGGCAGTAGCCTCTTTTTGCCCATTGATGTTCAGATCGACCAGTTCTGCCTGCATCAACGAATATTTCCCCTCTCCCTTGTTGTAACTGTCGGTGGTACAGGCTGTCAATACGGGCAGCCATAATAGGGTTGCAAACACAAACTTCTTCATTGGGCGGCAAGATAGTTACGGAGGGGGTTGGCATACATCGTCAGCATCCGCTCACGGAGGAAAGCCTCATCCTTGTTGGGGATATTAATCTTCGAAAGCTGTTGAGAGAGATACTGCTCGAAACGTTGTTGATCAGTCTCTGAATAATGACTAGAATATCTAGCTGCTCCAGGATTATCTAGAAGATCCAAGGCAATATAATTACAAGGATAGAGCTTGTAGTGGCGATGTATCTCCTTATCCATGTGGTGGGCTACTTCTTTGAAAAACTCGTTCTTGGGCAATTCGCCCAGTTCATCAAGCCAAGTATTAATTGGCGTTCCACAATGATAATGCACACGCCCTTTATAGCCGAAAATACCCGTCTTCATATTATCGAGGTCGTCCTGTTTGCTCTTCTTGAAGGCAGGATTATCGCGTTTCTGCTGGAACTCCTGAGCCTTCAGGTAGTCGCAGGGGTCATATTCGTAACTGATGGTCAGCGGTACGATGTTCAGTTCGCGGAGCTGGTCGGAAAAGCCGCCTGTCCCTCCCATTGCCAACATCTTCAGGACCGAGTCCTGGGTCCGGTCGTCAGAATCCTTTGCCCTACCCTCACGCTGGGCAATCCAAATATTCTCTTTTTTCTGAGTAACGGCATAATGGATATATCGGCTCATCAACTGGCTACTCTTCATCATTTCGTGTGCAGTCAGCCCACGACGCACGGTAAAGGCCTTGTTCATCCTGACCAGTCGCTTGATCCAAGGATAAATCAACAGGTTGTCGCCAATACCGATCTCCACCGTCGTCGGATAGTCATGCTTATTGAGCAGAACATCAAGGAAGGCGGAGTCGAGCACAATATCACGGTGATTGGACACGAAAGTGAACCTTTCGTTTGGGTGTTGGCTGATCGTCGAGTCTTCGAAATCCAAGCCGTCGGTATACTTGCGGACGAAATACCAGACGATGGGTTTCATGAAACGCAACTGGAAGTCCAGCGGCGTCTTCACACCGATGAAAACAAGACGCAACAGGCCATTACGTATCGACTTGGGAAGCCAAGGAGCAAAACCTTTCAACAACAGCGAGAACTGGCGGTCGTTGATCAGTTCCTCAAACGCCTGCTTCATCTCCCCGGCCTTATAAGGCCGTATCTCATCAAACTCCTTGATATCGTACTCCATGGCTGTAGCTAATCGTTTCTTTAGTACGCTTGCCTAAGCAAGAAATTATTCACTTTTCACTTCCTAGAACTGGTTTTCTACTATGTCAGCCAACACTTCCGTCATGGTGAGACCTGCCGCTTTCACTTGCTGAGGAATGAAACTGGTAGCTGTCATTCCTGGAGTGGTATTCACCTCCAACATAGTAATCTTACCTTGTGGTGAGATGATATAGTCAATACGGATGATACCATTGCAATGCAGGATGTCATAGATATGACTGGTAATCTCACGGACACGGCGAGCCACTTCCTCTGGGATGCGAGCAGGGGTTATCTCCTGAACCTGACCGTTGTATTTCGCATTATAATCGAAGAACTCATTCTGGGTCACCACCTCAGTGATGGGTAACAGCACGGTTTTCTCCTTGGTTTTATAGATACCCATCGTTATCTCCGTACCCTCTAGGAACGCCTCGACCATCACTTCCGGACTTTCCATCATTGCCTTACGGATGGCAGGAGCCAACTGGTCCGTTTCCTTCACCTTCGACACCCCAAAGGAAGAGCCGTCAGCAGCAGGCTTGACGAAACAAGGCATACCGATGCGACGCTCTATCTCCTCGTCACTCACCAGTTCCTCATAGCCCTTACGAATCAACAGCGAGTCTGCAACGGCAATACCATATCCTCGCAGATACTGGTTCAGCACGAACTTATCGAAAGTCATCGCCTCCACCAAAACGCCACTGGTGCTATAGGGCACTCCCACCAAATCAAAATAACCCTGCATGATACCATTCTCGCCCGGTGTTCCGTGAATAGTGATATAGGCATAGTCAAAGCGCTTAGCCTTACCATCCTCAATGAACGAGAAATCGTTACGATCAATGCGCGTTGTCGTACCGTCATGTAATTCGACATTCCAATCCTGACCTTTCACGTCAACAATATACACATCATAACGCTCCTTGTCAAAGAAAGAATAAATACCTTGTGCTGAGCGCAATGACACATCGTGCTCAGAAGAGTCGCCACCACAGACGATGGCAATGACACGTTTTAAATTTTTCATATATTTTGCTTTTTTCGTTATTCTATATTACGTCATTACGACTATATTTTCTCCATTTCTCTATTAACGCCGCCATATCTGCAGCCAACTCCGAGGTGAAGTCCATCTGCTGTCCTGTCACGGGATGGACGAAACCTAATGTCCGGGCATGCAACGCCTGGCGGTTGCAGAGCTTAAAACAGTTCTGGATAAACGCCTTGTAGGAGGCGGTACGCTCCCCTCTAAGAATCTCTGTACCTCCATAACGTTCGTCTCCAAACAGCGGGTGTCCGATATGTTTCATGTGGGCACGAATCTGATGGGTACGTCCTGTTTCCAAGCGACATTCTACGAGTGTCACATATCCATAGCGCTCCAGTACCTTATAATGCGTAACAGCAGACTTTCCGTTCTCTGAACCAACAGGGAAGACAGCCATACGCAGACGGTCTTTCGGGTCACGTCCGATATTCCCTTCTATACGTCCCGTATCCTCCGCGAAGTTTCCCCAAACCAGAGCGTTATAGCTACGATGTGTGTCGTGGTTAAAGAACTGGGCACCCAATTCTGTCTTCGCCTCCGGTGTCTTGGCAATAACCAGCAGTCCACTGGTATCCTTGTCAATGCGATGTACCAGTCCTACAGAAGGGTCATTGGGGTCATAGGTCGGTAAGTCACGCAGATGCCACGCAACGGCATTGACTAACGTGCCATGGAAATTACCGCATCCTGGGTGCACCACCAGTCCCGCCGGTTTGTTAATCACCATCAACTGGTCGTCTTCATAGACAATATCCAGCGGCATCTCCTCTGGTTCTATGGTCGTATCATAGTGGGGACGGTCAAGCATTAGGGTAATGACATCACCCGGACGTACCTTATAATTACTCTTGACAGGCTTTCCGTTGACCTGAATAAAGCCAGCATCTGCCGCCTTCTGAATCCTGTTACGCGAGGAGTGCTGGACATGTTCCGACATATATTTATCAATGCGGACAGGCACTTGTCCACGATCGATCTCCAGACGCAGGTGCTCATAAAGTTCACCCTGTCCCTCGTCCTCTTCTTCCAAGAATATGTCGTCCAGCTCTTCTGCCATCTCCCTTTAACTCTTTCTACTACATACCACTAACAGGAGGAGCAGTAACCTCCTCAAATTCATCCACGTCAGTGGGCTGCGAATCTGTCATATCAGGGCTATAGGTCGGATCTACAAACTCCATGTCCTCCGACTCGTCATAAGTTCCTTTACCTATCATCAGGGTCAACGGGTAGTCAATAGGAATGCGGTCGCCATTAGACACCCTCCTGCCACGGCAAATAATGCCATATACCCAGTCTTTCTCTCCAACGACCTGCTGGGGCTGTGTCAGCTTAAAGCCCATCGCCATCAGTTTCGCCTCTGCCTCACGAAAACTGGAGTTATCCACGATATCGGGAATGGCAAAGGTCGGCGAAGAGGGAGAATTAACCGTCACATAAATCGTATGTCCAGACTTCACCTTCGTTCCGTTGCCAGGAGTCTGGGCTAAGATACAATCAGCTGGCAAGGTCTTCACATAACCGGAATCGCTAACCACAATATTCAATCCTTCCTCCTCCAAAAGGAGTCTTGCCTTCAGGTAAGTCATACCTTTCAACTCAGGTACGGCAATACCCTCTCCGTGATGGGTATAGATATCCAATCCATACTTGGCACCAACGCACAACATGACGATTACCACTGCCATGGCAAGCAAGTTGAGGAGGATATAATGACTGGCAATCTTGCCCCAGATTTCCTTTGCGTTCATTATTATATATTATATATTGAATTATCTAAACGACAAAAGTACAAAGAATAATCGATAACACCAAATAATAGACAAAAAAAAATCGAGAGCTGACCATTCGTCTACTCCCGACATTCTTCCTTTACTCCTGAATCAAACGGAGATTACTTTCCGTGATGCTCGTCAGATACAGTCAGCTTCTTGCGACCCTTTGCGCGACGAGAAGCCAGTACGCGACGACCATTCTTTGTTGCCATACGCTCACGGAAGCCATGCTTGTTCACGCGGCGACGATTGTGCGGCTGAAATGTTCTTTTCATTGTCTTATTGTATTTTTATTGTTATTATTCGTCAATTCGGGCTGATAAAGACAGTGCAAACCGAACGCAGAAAGCTCGCTTTTTGCTGAGGTGCAGCCTGTCTTCGCACTCCGAAAAATAGAGTTTCGGGGTGCAAAATTACATAATTAATTCCAATCGTGCAAGTTTTACGTCAATTTTTCATCTCTATTTTTTAATTTTTAATTTATTTGTAGTAACTTTGCAGCGCAAAAAGAACAATTACATATTAAAATAGCTATTTTTTATGATTAACTCACAAGACATTAAGAAGGGAACCGCCATTCGCATGGACGGTGCCATTTGGGTTTGCATTGATTTCCAGCACCGTAAGCCAGGAAAGGGCAACACCATCATGAACATCAAGATGAAGAACGTTACTGACGGTCGTGTGCTGGAGCGCCGCTACAACATCGGTGAAAAACTGGAGGATGTTGTCATTGAGCACCGTGACTACCAGTATCTCTATGAGGATCAGGAAGGTCGTATCTTCATGAACCAGGAGACTTTCGAGCAGATTCCCATCGCCAATGACCTCGTTATCGGTCATGAGTACATGAAGGAAGGCGACGTCGTTTCTGTTGTCAGCGACACGACCGATGGTACTATCCTCTATGCTGAGATGCCCGTGAAGACCATTCTTCGCGTTACTCATTCTGAGCCTGGTATCAAGGGTGACACCGCTACCAACACGCTGAAGCCCGCTACACTGGAGACTGGTGTTGAGGTTCGCGTTCCTCTGTTCATCAACGAGGGCGACTTGATTCAGGTTGACACCCGCGACGGTTCTTACCTGGCTCGCGCCAAGGAGTAATTGCGGGCTTTGCCCTAATTGACAATTGATCATTGACAATTGAAGTATTCAATTATCGTTCCAGTCTTCAATCGTCCTGACGAAGTGGACGAGTTGCTTGAGAGCCTTTGCTCCCAAACGCTTAAGGACTTTGAGGTGGTGATTGTTGAGGACGGATCACAGAAACCATGCAAGGATGTTTGCGATAAATACGCAGACATCCTTGATTTGCATTATTACTATAAGGACAATAGCGGTCCCGGACAAAGTCGTAACTATGGTGTGGAGCGTGCCAAAGGCGAGTATGTCATCATCCTCGACTCCGATGTCGTCCTGCCACCTAATTATTTGACGGCAGTAAATTCTTCACTTTTCACTTTTCACTCTTCACTTCCTTGCGAAGCCTTTGGCGGTCCTGATGCCGCTCATCCGTCATTCACACCTGTCCAAAAAGCCATCAGCTATTCCATGACTTCTTTCTTCACCACAGGTGGTATCCGTGGCGGCAAGAAGAAACTCGACAAGTTCTATCCCCGTTCTTTTAATATGGGTATCCGCAGGGATATCTACCTGCAATTAGGCGGTTTTTCAAAGATGCGGTTCGGAGAAGACGTCGATTTCAGCTATCGCATCGTAGAGGCAGGTTATCAGCCCCAACTATTCCCTGAAGCATGGGTATGGCACAAACGGCGTACGGATTTCCGCAAATTCTTCCGGCAGGTCTACAACAGCGGTATTGCCCGTATTAACTTAGAGAAGCGCCATCCTGGCACCATGAAACTCGTCCATCTGTTGCCAACAGTATTTACAGTGGGAGTCATCGGACTTATCCTCATATCCGCTGTTGGACGTGCCCTCATGCACTACGTCGACCGCGACCAATTCTATTGGATGTGTTTCGCTCCTTGGTTACCTATTTTATTATATAGCCTCATCATCCTCATTGACTCAACCATTCAGAACAAAAGTCTGAAAGTCGGTTTGCTCAGTGTCCCTGCCGCCTTTGTCCAACTAATGGGCTATGGTTTCGGTTTTCTGGAAAGCTGGTGGAAACGTTGCGTGCTGGGGAAAGACGAGTTTACTGCCTTCGAAAAGAACTTCTATAAGTGATGGAGAAACTCAACATCAACCAGTGGGCAGAAGAGGACAGACCTCGCGAGAAAATGATGGCTCTTGGTCCCCAAGCGCTATCGGATGCAGAGTTGTTAGCCATCCTCATCGGTTCAGGCAGCACCAAGGAGAGTGCCGTCGACCTGATGAAACGAATACTTAGCGACTGTAACAACAACCTGAACACCTTAGGGAAGATGACTCTTCGAGAACTCTGTGAATACAACGGAATCGGAGAGGCAAAAGCCATCACCATCCTTGCCGCCTGTGAGTTAGGTAAGCGGCGACAAATGGAAACGGCGGAGGAGCGTCCGGAGTGTAGTACAGCGACACGTATCTACAACCACATGCATCCTGTCATGCAAGACCTTGATGTGGAGGAGTTCTGGATATTGTTGATGAACCAGAATTACAAACTCATCAAAAAACTGCGTATCTCACATGGTGGCATCACCGAGGTGGCTGTTGACATCCGCATTATCCTGCGCGAAGTACTCCTTGCCAACGCCACCATTCTTGGCGTCTGTCATAACCACCCTTCTGGAAGTCTTCATCCCAGCGAACAGGACGACCATCTGACAGAGACCATCAAGAAGGCTTGTGAAGTGATGCGCATCCATTTTCTCGACCATGTCATTGTGACTGACGGGAATTACTACAGTTATCACGAGGAAGGACGGCTTTAGCGTTTTGCAACCCAGTTGCAGAAAACGACACTTTTTCCGCAGTTGCAACCAGGTTGCAAAACTCTTTCCATACCTTTGCAGTCAGAAAATCATTAAAACTGAAAAGGTATGTCACACGAACATCATCATCACGACAAATGCTGTGCCAACGAGCACGAACATCATCATGAACATCATCATGACGGATTGAAACATCAGTTAGGACTGATTTTTGCCAGCATCAACCTATTGATACTAGCTGTCGTCATCGAACACAAGTTCCAGTTACCGACCTGGCAACTCCTACTCGTCTACCTCGTCCCCTACCTGGTTATAGGCTACGACACACTGAAAGAAGCCGCAGAGGGAATTGCCCACGGTGATGCTTTCAACGAGCATTTCCTAATGTCGGTGGCTACTATCGGGGCCCTCTGCATCGGATTCCTTCCTGGTGCAGAGACTCAATTTCCTGAAGCCGTCTTCGTCATGCTGTTCTTCCAAGTAGGAGAACTTTTCGAGGGCTATGCAGAGGGGAAAAGTCGAGAGAGCATTGCCCACCTCATGGACATCCGTCCCGACGTGGCCCATGTAGAGGCAAGAGGTAAGACGGAAGAGGTAAGAGATGTTTCGCCAGACCAGGTGGAGGTCGGTTCCATCATCATCATCCGTCCAGGAGAGAAAATACCGTTGGACGGTGTCGTCATCGAAGGGACCTCTGCCCTCAACACAGCTGCACTAACAGGTGAAAGCGTCCCCAGAGACATCACGTCCGGAGACGAAGTTATTTCTGGTTGCGTCAACCTTTCTGGAGTCATTAAGGTACGTACCACCAAGTCGTTTGGAGAAAGTACTGCCTCTAAAATCATTGAACTGGTAGAACATGCCACTGAACACAAGTCACAGAGCGAGACGTTCATCACCCGATTTGCCCGTATTTATACGCCTATCGTTGTCTGTGCCGCTATCGCCATTGCCATTCTCCCCACACTTTTTGGAGGCAGTTTTGTAACCTGGCTATATAGGGCATTGATGTTTTTAGTCGTCAGTTGTCCTTGCGCACTGGTCATCAGTGTTCCTCTCACCTTCTTTGGAGGGATTGGGGGAGCCTCCAGAAAGGGAATCCTCATCAAAGGGGCAAACTATATGGATGTATTGGCCAAAGTTGATACCGTTGTCTTCGACAAGACAGGTACGCTGACCCACGGACTGTTTGCCGTAGAAGCCATCCATCCCGACACCTGTAATGAGCACCAGCTTTTACATCTCGCAGCCCACGTGGAACATTTTTCCACTCACCCCATTGGAGCCGCCCTGCGTGATGCCTTTCCTGACGAGGCGACAGACGGTTGTCAAATTACTGATGCAGAAGAAATTGCCGGACAGGGTATCCGCGCAAAGGTTGAAGGAAAAGTCGTCTGTGTGGGTAACACAAAGATGATGGATGCTATTGGAGCTAAATGGCACGACTGTCATCACGTAGGCACTATCATCCATGTTGCCATCGATGGAATATATGCTGGTCATATCGTCATCAACGACAAGATCAAAGAAGACAGTGCTGAAGCTATCCAGCAACTCAAGCAATTGGGAGTCAAGAAAACCGTCATGCTCACTGGCGACCGCAAGGAAGTGGGAGCGTATGTTGCCCAACAACTAATGTTAGACGAATACCACACCGAGCTCCTCCCTGCAAACAAAGTAAAATTCTTTGAAGATTTACGGAATAACGATATAACGTTATCACGTAATAACGAAATAAGGAAAAAAGATAATGCTACCGCTTTCGTCGGAGACGGCATCAACGATGCTCCTGTCCTCGCACGGGCCGATATAGGAATAGCGATGGGTGGATTAGGTAGTGATGCCGCTATCGAGGCTGCCGATGTCGTCTTGATGGACGATCACCCCTCGAAGATTGCCCTTGCCATCCGTATTGCACGCCGCACCCTGGCTATTGCCCGCCAGAACGTATGGTTTGCCATCGGCGTCAAAGTCGCCGTACTCATCCTGGCCACCTTCGGTCTCGCCACAATGTGGATGGCCGTTTTCGCCGATGTCGGCGTCACCGTACTGGCAGTGCTGAATGCCATGAGGGCATTAAAATAGTTAATAGTTCTTCGTTAATGGTGCATAGTTAAGAATTATTTTGTATCTTTGCAGTTGCTATGACACAAGAAGAGAAAACAAAACTGGAAGAACGGATTGTAGATGTGTTGAAGACCGTCTATGACCCAGAGATTCCTGTTAACATCTATGACCTTGGCATGATCTATAAGATTGATGTACAAGAGGACGCTTCCGTTGATATCGACATGACCTTTACGGCACCTAACTGCCCCGCTGCCGACTTTATATTAGAAGATGTACGCACGAAGGTTGAGAGTGTCGACGGAATCAAGGGAGCGAATGTCAATCTGGTCTTCGAGCCAGCATGGGACCAGAGTATGATGAGCGAGGAAGCCAGAGTCGAACTAGGCTTTGACTAAACGGTTATTGGTTAACGGTTATTGGTTATTGTATGAAGAACGTCTATTTCCTTTCCGATGCCCACCTTGGGTCACTTGCCATCCCCCATCAGCGGATGCAGGAGCGACGGTTAGTACGCTTCCTCGACTCCATCAAGGAGAAAGCAGCAGCCATCTATCTGTTGGGAGACATGTTCGATTTCTGGTATGAATACAAACATGTGATTCCTAAGGGTTTCACCCGTTTCCTCGGTAAGTTGTCAGAACTCACCGATATGGGGGTGGAAGTACATTTCTTCACAGGTAATCACGATATCTGGGCATATGACTATCTAGAGAAAGAGTGTGGTGTCATCCTACACAAGAAAGAAGAGACCACAGAGATTTACGGTAAGGAGTTCTTCCTTGCACACGGCGACGGGATGGGCGACCCCGACAAGTCGTTTAAGTTCATCCGTTTCCTCTTCCACAACAAGGTATGCCAATGGCTCTTCTCTAATCTGCATCCCCGTTGGGGTGTCGGTTTCGGACTGACTTGGGCTAAGCACAGCTATATCAAACATAAAGAAACGGACGACGTACACTATATGGGTGAAGACAAAGAGCACTTAGTGCTTTTCGCCAAAGACTATATCGAGGACCATCCGAATATCGACTATTTCATCTTCGGACACCGTCATATCGAACTCGATATCAAATTGGCACGCCACACCCGTCTGATGATTCTAGGCGACTGGATCAGCCAGTTTACCTATGCCGTCTTCGATGGTGAGCATATGTTCCTGGAGGAATATGTAGAAGGTGAGAGTCAGCCGTAGGAGATGTAAGATGTATGATGTAAGAAGTAAGATGTTATGAAAAAGATAGTTACTTTTGGAGAACTGCTACTCAGATTCTCTAAACCTGGACAACTGCGACTGACGCAGGGCGACTTGTTCACCAGCAAGTATGGTGGCAGCGAGGCCAACGTAGCAGTATCATTAGCCGCACAAGGCGAGGACGTCACCTATATCACCCGACTGCCTGACACACCCGTAGGTCATGCAGGAGCCATGAACCTAGCTCAGCTAGGGGTCAATACGAGCCAGGTCCTCTATGGCGGTCAGCGCATCGGCACGTATTATTTTGAACCCGCTGCCGGCATGCGTGCAGCCAAGGTCATCTACGACCGTGCCGGTTCTGCCTATTATGATTTGAAGCCAGGCATGATTCCTTGGCGCGAAATCCTAAAGGATTGTGCCTACTTTCATGTATCGGGCATTACAGCAGCTATTTCTCCACAAGCTGCTGAGGCCACCTTTGAGGCACTCGATATCGCAGATGAACTGGGTGTCACCGTTTGTTTCGACATCAACTACCGCAAGAATCTCTGGCAATACGAGGGTGCTGAACCACGCAAGACATTGAGCCGTATGCTATCACGTTGCGACATGATGTTTGGCGATGCCATCGAGTTTGACTGGCTCTCACAACATCCGCAACCACCCTTCACAGCTACCGACTCCAATTTCCAGATGCAGATGAAGGAATACGGTGAATGGTTCGATGAGCTGCATGCCCAGTACCCACGAGTGAGACACTGGATGATGGGTATGCGTAACATTGTCAGTTCTAATCATCACACACTGACTGCGCTGCTTTGGACGGATGGTCAACTGCTGGAGGCCCCCATCATCGACATTCCTGATGTGATAGACCCCGTTGGCGTAGGCGATGCGTTTATGGGTGGATGGCTGCACGCCATCAACATCTTCCCCGATGACAAGGAGAAGCAACTGAACTACTCACTGGCTGCTGCCGCACTGAAAAATACAATTCCTGGTGACTTCAACCTATCAACTGAAGACGAAATACTGGATGTGATGGAAGGTCGTCATAATCCAACGACGCTTTACAAGACAATAGAATAAAAAATCTCCCACTCGACTGAGCGGGAGATTTTTTTTATCTGACGACGATTATAGCAGATTCATCGTGTCTGTGGCAATCATCAGTTCCTCGTCAGTAGGAATGACTACGACCTTGACTTTTGAATCGTCGGCAGAGATGATGGCTTCCTCGCCACGGACATTGTTCTTCGACTCGTCGAACTTGATGCCCAGGAACTCCATATTCTTGCAGACTTCAGAACGCATAGAGGTCTGGTTCTCGCCAACACCAGCAGTGAAGACGACCACGTCAAGGCCACCCATAGCGGCAGCATAAGCACCGATGTACTTCTTGATGCGATAGAAATACATGTCCTGAGCCAGCTTAGCACGCTCGTCACCGCTCTTGGCAGCACGCTCTACGTCACGCATATCGCTGGAACCACCAGTGAGACCAGCCACACCACTCTTCTTATTAAGCAGGTTCGACATGCCGTCAGCATCCAGACCGAGTTTCTTCTCGATGAATGTTACAGCACCACCGTCGATATCACCAGCGCGAGTACCCATGACAAGACCCTCCAGCGGAGTCAGACCCATAGAAGTATCGATACACTTGCCATCAACGACAGCAGCGATTGAACCACCATTACCTACGTGACAGGTGACCATCTTCGTTCCCTCGGCTTTCATGCCCAGGAATTCCAAAGCACGAGCAGATACATAACGATGGCTAGTTCCGTGGAAACCATAGCGACGGATGCCGTACTTCTCGTAGAGCTCGTAAGGGATGGCATACATAAAGGCCTTGGGAGGCATGGTCTGGTGGAAGGCGGTATCGAACACACCTACCTGAGGCAGACCAGGCATCAGTTCCTTCACGGCATTCACACCCTTCAGGTTAGCGGGGTTGTGCAGCGGAGCAAGGTCGGAGCACTTCTCGAACTCTTTCAGCACCTCGTCGGTCAGCACTACCGACTTATTGAACTTCTCGCCACCATGCACCATACGGTGACCTACGGCGTCAATCTCATCGAGACTCTTGATGACACCAATCTCAGGATCGGTGAGCAATGAGAAGATGAACTTCACACCCTCAGTATGCTCAGGGATGTCGTGCATAATCTGCTTCTTCTCACCATTGGCCAGTTTCACCTTCACAAAGGCACCGTCCAAGCCTACGCGCTCAGCGCCACCACTGGTCATCACACTCTTGTCGTCCATGTTGTACAGTGCGTACTTGATAGACGATGAACCGCAATTCAAAACAAGGATTTTCATATAATTATCAATTTTCAATTATCAATTATCAATTATTTTTTTGCGTCCATAGCCTGGCAAGCAGTGATGGCAATCATGTAGTAGATGTCATCGATAGAGCAACCACGAGAGAGGTCATTGACAGGACGTGCAATACCCTGAAGGATAGGACCGATAGCGATAGCATCGCCCAGACGCTGTACCATCTTATAACCGATATTACCTACCTCGAGGTTGGGGAATACCAGCACATTGGCCTTACCGGCGATGTCAGAACCAGGAGCCTTCTTGGCACCAACACCAGGAACGAGGGCGGCATCAGCCTGCAACTCACCGTCAATCTTCAGCTCAGGAGCCATCTCCTTGGCCAGACGGGTAGCCTCGATCACCTTGTCACAAACCTCATGCTTGGCAGAACCCTTCGTCGAGAAGCTCAGCATAGCCACTCTGGGGTCAGCAAAACCAGCAACAGACTTAGCCGTCTGAGCGGTGCAGACAGCAATCTGAGAGAGCTGGGCAGCATCGGGCATAGGCGTTACAGCTACGTCACCAACGACGAGCACGCCATCCTCACCATACTGTTTCTGCTTAGAGATGAGCAGCAGACCACCGCTGACGCAGGTAATGCCAGGCTGACACTTGATGATCTGCAGAGCAGGACGCAGGGTATCACCAGTAGTTGACAATGCACCACTGATCTGACCATCGGCGCCTTCGGTCTTGATAATCATACAACCCAAATACAATGGGTTCTTAACGAGCTTGCGAGCTTCCTCAATAGTCATACCCTTCGACTTGCGAATCTCAGCCAGCTTCTCAGCCAGTTCCTCGCTCTTGTCATAGTTCTCAGGGTCGATGAGGGTAGCCTTACCAATATTGGTCAGACCCTTCTCCTTAGCCAGAGCCTCTACCTTAGCGGGGTTACCAATCAGGATGATGTCAGCAAGACCATCAGCCAAAGCCTTGTCGGCTGCACACAATGTACGCTCCTCTTCTGCTTCAGGGAGCACGATGCGCTGCTTGTTACTCTGAGCACGCGCTACGATTTGACTTAATAAATCCATAATTTGTTTTTATCAATTAGTTCTTAGACATATACTGAACTGCAAAGATACGAATTTTAGCGAAGAGTGAAGAGTGAAGAGTGAAGAATTTGCTACCGCCTTGGTATTTTTTAACTTTTAGATGCTTCACATTCCCACTTACATCATTTCCTTGGTCAGGATACTCTCCAAATTCTCTGCTGACAGACGAATCTGCAAATCTGACTTGATGGCGACAGTGATGCCACCCGTCTCCTCACTCACCACGATAGCCACACAGTCGGATTCCTGGGAAATACCGAGAGCGGCACGATGGCGAAGACCAAGTTCCTTGGGAATATCGAGATTATGACTGACGGGCAGAATACAACCCGCAGCCTTGATTCGTTTTTGGGAAATAATCACCGCTCCGTCATGCAAAGGGGAGTTCTTGAAAAAGATATTCTCAATCAGCTGTTGACTAATCATGGCGTCTATCCGTTCACCAGTAGCTACGATATCGTCCAAAGGCATTTTTCGTTCCAAGACAATCAATGCACCAACCTTACGCTTACTCATATTCAGACAGGCCATCACGATGGGCATGATAATCTGTTTCAATCCCTCCTTATCATGAGACTTGCCTTTCCCGAACAAACGGGTTATGGTACGCATCCGTTCATGAGCGCCCAAGTTATACAGGAATTTACGGATATCCTCTTGGAACAAGACAATCAAACCGATCACACCCACACTGACCAGCTTGTCCATAATCGATCCCAGCAAGCGCATCTCCAATACCTGTGATACAATCAGCCACAGTACCACAAAGACCAGGATACCCATGAACACATTCAGAGAACGTGATTCCTTCATCAACCGATAGGTGTAATACAACATCAGGGCGACGAGGACAATATCGATAATATCTTTTATTCCAAAATCAAAAAACATATCCTTAGCAATTAGCAATTAGTGATTGGCATTTAGCGGTTAACATGACTGTTTCCACCGCCTCTTTGACATCATGGACACGCAAGATACTGGTACCTTTCATCAAGGCAATCGTGTTCAGTACAGTAGTACCGTTCAAGGCTTCTGAAGGTTCCGTATGCAGTAACTTATATATCATCGATTTGCGGGAGATACCGACCAGTATCGGCAAATGCAGCATGTCCAACTGCTCCAACCCGTTCATCACCTCATAATTCTGCTCCAAGGTCTTACCGAAACCGAAACCTGGATCGAGGACAATATCTTTCTGTCCCAAGGAACGTAACTCATCCACCTCACGAGCAAAATGTAGGAGCATCTCACGCATGGTGGGCTGCACAGACATCAGGATATAGGGCACACCCAGACGAGCCACCGTACGGAACATCTTTTCATCGGCACCTTCCGACACATCGTTGATGATATCTACACCAAATTCCTCCACCGCCATACGAGCCACCGCAGGACGGAACGTGTCGACACTGACTATGGCATCCGGTGCCTCACGGCGGACAATGGCCAGCGCATAACGCAAGCGCTCCATCTCTTCTGCTTCCGTAGCAGGCTCGCTGTCAGGACGCGTCGAACAGGCTCCCACATCAATGATACTCGCTCCCTCCTGCAGAATCTGCTGAGTACGCAGAACAATATCCTTCTCCGTCTGTTGACGACTTTCTGCATAGAAAGAGTCGGGTGTCACATTCAGGATACCCATCACCTGTGGTGTACTGAGGTCCAACAACCTACCGTTACAATTCAGTGTATACTCCATAATCTTTGCAAAGATACAAATAAATTAAGAATTATGAATTAAGAATTGAGAAATATTTTATACCTTTGTGCCATAAAAACTATAAAAATGGATATTAAGGAACTCTATAAACTTTACCAGCAGCATCCGTGCATCACGACAGACTCGCGTGACTGCCCTAAGGACAGCATCTTCCTGGCACTGAAAGGTGAGTCGTTTGATGGTAACAAATTCGCAGAGGCAGCCCTCGAAAAGGGGTGTGCCTATGCCATCATAGATGAGCCAGATGTTCTAGAACATCTAGATAATCCAGAACGTCTAAAGCAACGCCTTATCCTCGTCGACGACTGTCTGCAAACCTACAAAGACCTGGCACGGGAACATCGTCGCCAGTTCGACATCCCCGTGATTGGCATCACAGGAACAAACGGCAAGACGACGACGAAGGAACTCATCCGTGCCGTCCTTTCTGAATGCTATAACGTGATGGCCACAGAGGGAAACTTCAACAACGACGTAGGAGTACCTAAGACGCTGTTCCGCCTCAACGAAGATTACGACATTGCCGTCGTAGAGATGGGTGCCTCGCATCCTGGTGACATCAAGACATTGGTAGAGACGGCAGAGCCGACCAGTGGACTCATCACCAACGTAGGACGCGCCCACCTGCTAGGCTTCGGTTCCTTTGAAGGCGTCTGCAAAACGAAAGGAGAACTGTATGACTTCCTGAGAGACCATGAGTGTCCTGTCTTCGTCAATCGTGACAACGAACACCTGATGAAGATGACCAACGGACTTGCCGACATCTATTATTATGGCCAGAGCGACTCGAACGACATCCTCATTCATGGCGAAGTCGTCAGTTGCGCCCCCTTCCTCAAGTTCCGCTGGCGTGAACAAGACCATGAGGCTGGCTATCAGAGTGAGTGGATGGAGGTTCAGACGCACCTCATCGGAGCCTATAACCTCGACAACATGCTGGCAGCCATTACCATCGGCTATGTCAATAACGTACCGTTTGAGCAGATCAACCATGCGTTAGCCAACTATATCCCATCGAACAACCGCAGTCAGATGACCGTTACGGAGCATAACCACCTCGTTGTGGATGCCTATAATGCCAATCCGACAAGCATGAAGGCCGCCATCGACAACTTCAAACTGATGGAGGTCCCACATAAGATGGCGATTATCGGAAAGATGGGAGAGTTAGGTGATGTCGTCGATGAGGAGCACCAGAAGGTCGTCGATATGCTGACCGCTGCCGACTTCGAGGAAGTATGGCTGGTAGGTGATGAGTTCCAAGACATCCCATGTAACTTCCGCAAGTTCAAAGACGTCGAGGAAGTCAAAGAAGCGATAACCGCTAACCGCCAGACGCTAACCGGCAAATATATTCTCATCAAAGGATCGAACAGTAATAAACTCTTCCAGTTGCCCGAACTGCTATAATCATTGAACATTGACCATTGAACATTGAGCATTAAAAGAAACATCATATGGATAGGGCTGTTGCTGTGCCTGCTGACGGCAGGATGCAGCAAGCAGAAAGGTATAGCCGAGTTAGAAGAAGGCAATGCCGTCTATTACTGGCGCACGGACTTACGGCTCGACTCCACAGAACGTGCCTTCCTGAAGCAGTATCATATCAATAAGGTATATTGCCGTTATTTCGATGTGGTCATGAGCGACAGCCTAGGTCCTATGCCTAATGCCACCCTCCGGTTCAGCGACACACTACCCCAGAATATCGAATTGATACCGACCGTCTTTATTGTGGAGAACTGCATGCACCAGAAGCCCGAGGGACTTGCTAAAAAACTCGTCGACCGCATCGTACAGATGAACGAGACCAACGATATCAAAGGGGTGAAGGAGATACAGATAGACTGTGACTATACGGCACGGAGCCGTATGCACTACTATGCGTTTCTGGAGGAGGTCCGAAAAGAGGCAAAAGCACATGGCATGCGTCTCTCCACCACCATCCGCCTGCACCAGCTGTCGATGAAGGTGCCGCCCGTCGACTATGGTGTCCTGATGCTCTATAACACAGGCCACCCCATGAAGTTCATGGAGCGTAACCCCATCCTCGACATGCGTGACGTAGCACCTTACCTGCGGCACCTCGAAGGCTACGACCTGCCTTTGGCTGCCGCCTATCCCGTCTTCCTCTGGCACCGTATCATCCATGGAGTGGATATCGACCACGTCGCTACCGCAGAGGAAATTCTCAAAGTCAAAAATGCCGTAGAGAAGGAGCGCCCGGAACTGAAGCGCGCCATCCTCACCTACGATTTAGAAACAGATAATATTAACAGATACAAACCAGAAACCTATGAAAAGATCTATTCTCATTAGTCTGCTTGTCGTGCTCAGTCTGCCGATAATGGCATGTGGCTGGTATGGAACGGACAACATCTACCTGTTCCGTATGTACGACAGTAATGAATTCAGTGAGCGTGTCGACAAAATCACACGCGACAACTGGAAAGCCTATCTTGGACTCAACCAGGACTATTACTGGTTCGATGCCGACGAAATCATCAAGGCTGCCCAGAAGAAGAACGACGCCCTGATGGTCAGCTATGTCAAGAACCTGAAACGCTACCTTGATGTATGCTCCAGTGTCAGGGACGACTCGTGGAAGTATCCTACCAAGGAGGAACTCGCCAAGCGCAACCAGACGCTCCGTGACGTTCAGGCCTATGCCCTCAGCAAAATCAAGTCAAAGCTACGCTCCCAGCATGCCCTGCTCTATATGCGCTGTAACATGGTGCTCGGACTGAACCGCGACAATGTCACGTTCTGGGAGAACACCGCCAGCCAGTTCATTGAGACAGTCTATAAGGACATGATGAAGAATATCTATGCCGGAGCCCTGTATAAGACGGGGCAGGACGCAAAAGCAGGAGAACTGTTTGCGGAGATGGGCGACTACAACAGTCTGATGACCCAGTTCTACAAACGCCGTTCGTTCACTGCCATCCGCCAGGAGTATCAGCGCGACCCGAATGCTGGTGTGCTGCCCTTCCTGCTGCAGGACTTCGTGAATAACGCTCAGGAGGCCATTGACCAGGACCTTGAGGGTAAGCTCTTCGTTCGTGACATCAAGAAGGAAGAAGCCCTGCAGATGGCCCAGTTTGCCGGACAGGTGGTGAGAGAGGGCAAGACCAACAACCCCGCCATGTGGAAAGCCGCGCAGAGCTGGCTGGAATATCTCTTCGGACAGAAGAAACAGGGCTATGATGATATCCAACAGGCACTCAACATGGACGGTACGGAATGGGCAAAGACCAGTGCCCGTGTCATCCATTTCTATATCAAGTCGGACGTGGCTCCACTGAACAAAGCCTTTGACTCCTGGTTAACCAGTGAGTTGCAATGGATCAACGGCGGCGCAGAACCTTTCGAGGGCTTCAAGAGCGGAGCGCTGACACGTACCGTCAACCAACAGCTTGTCGACAAATACGACCATGCCGGACGTGACTTCACGACCAACGCCCTGCTTAACGTCACTACCAACTATGCCTTTGAAGGTCGCATCAACTCGATGAAAGTAGAACGCCTGGAAGATTTCTTCACCTATACGAAGTCGCCTTCCGACAACGAACTGGACGAGTATCTGAAGGGCCAGATGAAGATCAGTCCTACACAAATGTATGAACTGATTGGTACCAAGCACCTGCGTGTCTGCCAGTGGGAGCAGGCCATCAACTGGCTGCAGCAGGTTCCTGTATCCTATATGGCGGAACAGACACAGGTCGTCTATGCCGTCAACCGTACATGGACCATCGAACCGTGGATTACGCGTCAGTGGCTGAGTGACGAGGTAGAATACAGCAACGAGAAGCACAAGCTGAAGAGCAACTACAAGCTCGACTTCGCCAAGGAGATGCTGGCGATGGAGAAAGAGGCTGCCATCCTGAAAGGTCAGGCACAGTACCAGCGTTACTACGACCTCGCCATCCGCTATGCACAGGCATCCTATTCCGGCGACTGCTGGTATCTCACCCGCTATAGCAAGAGTTGTACCGATTCCGTGGAGGTTAACGAGGCGAACTTCGGACTGATTGCCAAGCAACTGCTGCAGAAAGCCAGCCAGACCAAGGACCCCGTACTGAAGGAAAAAGCCCTCTTCGGCAGTTGTTACTTCTATCTCAACCCCACCCCGTGGTATGAGTCCGTATGGAGCGAAGAGAACTCCCGTTTCGAGATTGTCTATCGCCCGCAGTCAGACCAGTTCAAGGCTCTGCTCGCCTTGGAGCAGTTCGAGAAAGCCAACGGCAACCATCCCAGTGCTGTGGTATCCAACTGTGACGTCTATACCACGTTTATCAAGAGGAACAAGTAACCCGAAATGTTAAAAACGGAAAAATAAACAGTCCCCGATGCGCCATTCTCGATTAATTGTGTTACCTTTGCAGTCGATTTTTCGAAATCGATTGCAAATCGGGATGTAGCGCAGTTGGTAGCGCACTACGTTCGGGACGTAGGGGTCGGGCGTTCGAGTCGCCTCATCCCGACAACGCAAGGTTGTCAATCGCAGGAGTTGGCCCTGCAACCGCTTAAAACAAGC